>NZ_QJQX01000033.1 GCF_013393185.1 Sphingobium lactosutens
TCTGCGCCTCCGACAGCCAGATCAGATCACTCATGACGACGCCTCCTCACGCCGCCATTGAATCAACCGATCGCCATCCTCGCAACCAATTTAATAGGTCCTGAGCCTAAGTCGGGATCCAAAATCCCGCACCCCTTCAACTTACGAACCGCAGCCATTTTCGTTGGACAAAAGCAACAGTCAGCGAACGATCTCGATTGCAGAAACAATTGCTTTGCCGACAATCGGTCGGAAATGAAGATCCAGCATGCCATTTTTGACTGCGACGAGGAAGTTGCGTTCCACAGCCGTCCTGGCGGCCGGAGAGGTTTTGGCGAGATCCAAATCGGCAATAACAATATTCTCGTCGGCTAGAACCGAGAAATGATATGGCTTCGGCGCTTCAGAGGGTTCGACGAAGGTCAGCTTCACCCGGTACCGCCCATTTTCGAGCGGAATACGATAGTGGAAATTCCCTTCCCGGTAGGTTGCGGCGATGGCACTGTCCAACGTGCCGGCAATCGACACCGGCTTTATGGGTTTGCCATAGTCAGCCGGCTCAACGATCGAGCCAGCCGCGCCGCCGTCAAAGAAATTGTCCGAGCCATAGGTGCCGGTGGCACTTTTCGCGGCGACTAATGCGCCAGCGTCGATACGAATGGTCCGCGCCACCTCATCCGAAAGTCGCCATTCGACGCGATCCTCTACTGCGGCACCATCGATGCTGCCCTTTGCGATCAGGGCGTTAGCTCCCACTGTCAGTCGGACGTTTCTCCAAATGCAGACATTCTGCTCACAATTAGAAACGGAGCCGAGGCTTTTCCCGTTCAGCAAAAGCTCTGTCGAGGGGGCATTGCTGTAAACCCGCACGTCGGTAACGACATAGGCACGATCAACGTAACGACGGCCCGTAATGTAGACGGTCGGCTCGTTGGACCAATTGGCCTTGTAGAAATAATAGGCGTCCTTGCGCAGCTTATGGTCGAAGTTCACTAAGCCTTTGGTATTGACATCCTGCGCGTCGCCCTCACTGCGGACCGTACTTGCAAAATCGAACCCGACCCAGAGCCACGTCGCCCAAAGATATTTGCGGTCGACAAGTTGCGCCCAATTGCGTTCATGGACGTAGCTTTCATATTCTTCAGGCTGCGCGCGACCACGGGAATCGACCGGTCCGCCGAGCACATTGTCGGTATGGATCGTCGTCGCACCGCCGGCGCCATATTCGGTAACGGCTAGAGGCTGGTCGGGCCGCTGGGCGTGCAACGTATCGAGGCTGGACCCGATTTCCTCGGGCTTGCCATAATACCAACCAAAGTAACGGTTTGCGCCGCCCAGATCTGCTTCCGGCGCTGTAACCGGCACCTCGACGCCGGGCGCGAACAGGCGCCCTTCGCAGCAGGTGGCAAGCGCTGTAGGGCGACTGGGGTCCAACGCCTTGGCGGCAGCGTTCAGTTCCTTGAGCAGCGGCAGGGGGTCGGGCGGCGCGCCTTTAAAGCTGGCCAAGAACGCGGGCAGTGAGTTTCCGAAATCCACCTCGTTGGCAATGCCCCAGGAAGCGACAGAAGCGTGGTTCCCATTCTGCCTGATGAGTTCAGACAGTTGCTGGCGCGCATTTGCGACAAGCCCGGCAGTTGCTTCCTTCGTGTCGCCCCACGTCCAGGCCGAAACCAAAGGCACCTCATCCCACAAGACGATCCCGTAGCGGTCGGCAAGATCATGGATTGTCTGGCCGTGCTGATAATGCGTCAGACGAATGCTGTTCACGCCCATTTCGCGCATCGTCGCGACATCCTGTTCGACATCGGCGGGCGTGATCGCCCAGCCCTTGTCTTCGCGATCCTGGTGATAGCCAACGCCGCGCAGGCGATAGGGCTTTCCATTGAGAAGGAAGCCCTGCTTGGCATCAAATTGCATGCGCCTTATACCAAAACTCTGTTCGACGCTGTCGAGCACCCGACCTTTTGAATCCAGCACTCGGGTAGACAGGCGATAGAGATAGGGATCTTCCGTACCCTGCCACAAACGGGCGGAAGGGACCTGCAAAGTGGCCAATGCTCGGGCCTTGCCCGAAGCGAAGGATAGGCTTTGCAACTGCTGCGCAGCGACGCGGCCGTCTACATCGAGAAGGCGCGTCTCTAGTCGTAGCCCCCTCACTTTCCCTTTTTCACTGCGCAGCGCTGCCTCAACGTCGAGGAGCGCTGCGCCAATGTCTAAGGACCTCGTGATTGCTCGAATGCCCGAGCCGCCATGGTCCATCATATCAAAGTGGACATCCTGCGTGCCGACAATCCGCACGGGACGATAGAGGCCTCCGGGTACGAAGAAATCGCCCGTCAGCGGCAAAATGTCGGCAGTGGATGAGCCGGGTGCGGGCTTGCTGTTGTCCACCCGCACGGCAAGAATGTTGGCGCCGCCGGGCTTCAGCGCCTTTGTGGCATCAAGGCGGAAGCGGGAATAGCCGCCCTTATGCTCGCCCAGAAACTGGCCGTTCAGCCAAATGCTTGCGATGCGACTGGCGGCATCGAATTCCAGCCATATATGCTTGCCCCGCAACATGGGATCAGCTTGGAAAGCAAGCCGATACCATCCTATACCCTGCGCCTTGTTGACGGTTTCGGGGCGATTGGCCGAGGCGCTGGCGGGCCTCAAATAATATCCCACCCGGTTCCAGCTGTGAGGTACGGTGACTTCCGCCCAGTTTGCATCGTCAAATCCGGGTTGTTCAGCGCCAGGATGCTCCCCGAAATCGAACCGCCATCCTGCCGATAAGAGCGTGACGGATCGCGGATCAATATCTCCTGCTGAAGCAGACTGCGTCTTTGACGATACTGGCTTGGCGACAGCCGGAGCAGCCATGGCGAGGAGGAAGATGCTTGAGAGCGAGCGCGTGAACAAAGACCTCTCCACCTGATTATTGGGCAGTCGTGACAGCCATGTCCGGCGTGCTTTTCGCCGGACATGGCCACATTTGACTATCAGAATTTGAAACCGACCGAGAGGCCTATCGTGCGAACGGAATCCAGGCCAAATTGCTGCGCGTAGGACAGCTTCGGCGTCGCCTGGCCGCGGGAGTTGCGGGCATTGGCGTCCCCGGAGTCAACACCAATCGCGGTTGGCACCAACTTGTTCGTGCAATTCTTGCAGAAGAGCGCGACACGCAGCGTCCCGATTTTAGCGCCCAGGCTCGCACCCAATATATCCACAGCGCCGACTCTTGCTCCAGGCGCCCGATTGACCAGGTAATTTACCGAAGACCGGTGATACCAATTGCCCTCGATGAACGGCTGGACCGCACCAGAGGTGGGGAATTCATAGGTCGCCTGGAGGCTGGATGTGAATTTGGGCGACACTGGTAAGGTCAGGCCACCAGCATTGAAGGTCGAAACGGTCGCTGAACAGCCCATCGTGGTCTGGGTCGGGTAGCATTGAGCGCCCGGAAAGTCATCGAACTTGGACGAGAGAACCGCCACATTGCCATTGATCGACAGACCCTCGACCAGCGATGCGAACAAGGAGGCTTCGATCCCCTTGGACGTGACCTTCGCGGCATTTTGAACCTGGAAGGATACGGTCGTGGGATTGAAGGCCTGAACCTGGAAATTGCTGAATTTCGTATGGAAGGCGGCAAGATTGAGCGTCAGACGACGATTGAAGAAGGCGCTCTTGATGCCAACCTCGGCGGTGTTCGAATGCTCTTCGCGCACCACCACATTAGCGGTTGCGGTTGGAAAGCTATCATTGAAACCAGGGCCTTTATAACCGCGACCGTAGAAGCCATAGGCCATGACTGTCGGGGAAAATTGATACTGTGCGCCGAGCTTCCAGCTGAAATCGGTGTTCGAATATTCCTGCGCAAACCGTCCGCGTGGACCTGCCAGCGCGGAGAAATAATTGAGCTGGTTCTGCGCCAGGTCGATGTCGATCTTGTCATGCGTGATGCGCCCGCCCGCGATGATCTTCAGCGCATCGGTGAGGTCGTAGGTGAGCTGTCCAAAGCCGGCATAGCTTTCGGTTTTGAGCGTATAGGACGCATCGCTGCCGATCTGCGCGACATTGCTGACCGAGCATGTGGGAGGGAAGGCACCAGGAACAGCCGTTGCCCCGACGCAAAAGGGATAAGCTGACGCAACAAAGCCCGGCAAGAAGCTGTTGCCACCAAGCTGGCGGGCGAGATCCAGTTTCGACTTGAAATAATAGAGGCCGACCTGCCCGCTTAGCCGGTTGCCGGAAGGCAGGGCCAGGCGCAATTCATTGGAATATTGATCATAATTCCCGTCTGTGCGGTTCGTGTTGAACCCGTTTCCGGTCAGATAGTCGGCATCGAGCGCCTGATCCTGATCATAGAAGCGCCACGCGAACAGGTTGCTCAGCTCCCAGCCTGACCCGAATGCATAGCTGATCTTGCCCTGGGCGCCGCCGGTCTTGATATCGCGGAACTGGCTTGCATCGCCACCAAATTCGAAATTGTCGCGTCCCGGCGTTATGCCGTCGCCCGCAAGCGCCCCAAGATTGGTGCTGGTCGCATCGACCCGCCGATATGTATTGTCGAATATACCTGCAATACCGTAATTTTCATTATAGTCTCCGATCAGGTAGAAGGTCAGATCGGGCGTTGCCTCCAGCAGATATTTGGCCTTGAAGGAGTAGCTTTTGGCGTTGAAATCATGACGCGTGCCGGGATTGGGCGTACCTACGTAGGTGGTCGCGGGCTCCTGATAGGAGTAGAGTCCCGAAACGCGCAGCGCCGAGTTGGATGACACAGGAATGTTGAGGGTTTCGCGGGCGATCAGCGTTGCCGCGCTTCCCTTTGCCGACGGCGTATCGCGCATCCCCACTTCGATATTGGTGGTGCTCGAATATTCCCCGATCACCGGCTTGCTCGTCACGATGTTGAGGAGGCCCGCCGAGGCATTCTTACCGAACAACAGGCCTTGAGGGCCATTCAAAACCTCGACCCGTTCCAGATCGTTGAGCAGCGGGCTATTGAGCAACGGCCGGCCCAGATTCACCTCATCAATCGCCAGCGCAACGCTGCTATCGACCGTTCCTGCAAAAGCGAGCGTGCCGACGCCGCGCACCGCGAACGAGTTGTCCACGCCGACCTGCAAGGTGGGCGCTGCGCGAGCGACCTGCGTCAGGTCATTAAGATTGCGCGAGGTAAGCGTGTCGCTGCTGAGCGCTGTAACACTGACCGGCACCTTTTGAAGGCTCTCGGCACGGCGCTGCGCGGTAACGATGATTTCCCCTGCCACCGGGACATCCACAGCGTTACCCTGAGCGGGTGGCACTTGATCCTGCGCGGACGCCGCCAGCGACGTCGCTGTGGCAATCGCAAGAATTGAGACCGAAAAAGTGCGGCGCATTTGATCCTCCCCGTTATGGTTGGCCATCTGGCTAGGCCAATTTTGGCAGGCAATAAAATCGATTGTTTGGTTCGATCATAATCCAAAATATTTATGGATTATGATCGAACCAAATGTGATTGCTCGCCGGGTCGCCGATATGTTCAAACGAAGAGGTGGGACGGCATGGAGATATTGTGCGCGCCGGGACCGACCTCCATCACCTGGTCGTGCAGATAGACGTCGGCGACGCTATTAGCCGGCACGACAAGACGGAGCGACGGCAAGCCCCGGTTCATTCTCATCTCCACCTGGATGCGTCCCCTCACAGAATCGAGCGTGGCAGAAAAACCGGTGTTCCGCTTGTCCAGCACCGGCGCCACGCGGAAGCGGGCATAACCCGGCTGTGTCGGCTCGATTGCCGCGACCCGGCGATGAAGGAAGCCACACACCGCGCCGAGCGCATAGTGATTAAAGGAATTCATCGCGACATCGCCTGTATCGCCGTCCCAGCGCTCCCAGATTGTGGTCGCGCCATGGCGCACCATATAGCCCCAGGACGGGTACGCCGTGCGCAGCAGGAGATCCCAGACCAGTCTATGTTCGCCGACGTCGGCGAGAGCATCGAGCGCCATCGGCGTGCCCAGGAATCCGGTGCTGAGCAATGTCCCCCGGCGGCGAATATCTGCTGCCAACAAGGTGGCAGCCTGTTTACGAAGGGACTTTGGCACCAGATCAAGGCCAAGCGCCAATATATAGCTGCAATGACTGCCATTACCGACATATCCGTCCGACTTGATGAAGGCTCTGGCAAAGGCTTGCGCGACGATCGCATGGCGGGCACGCCATCTTGAAGCGTCCGCCGTGCGACCGGTCCACTCCGCCATTTTTGTGACCTGCTCGATGGAGCGCGCCAGCATCGCCGTGCCAATGAGCGCTTTGGGTGTCGTCTCGTCACCGGGCGCCTTGGCATCGAGCGCCAGCCAGTCGCCTAGGTCCGCGCCTCTGCCCTTACTCCACAGACCGTCCGGATTATTGGCAATGATGCCATCGAGATATGCAGTCATGGCTGACCAATTCTCATCGACGATCGACCGGTCGCCGCTGTGAAGGAAAGCGACATAGGGCAACATGACCCCTGCGTCCGACCATCCCGGTGTCGCCGTGCCATCCCCCCAATTGCTCCCGCCCGAACCTGGCGCCCAGAGCGGATAGGCGCCCCTGTCGTTCTGGGCATCGCGCAGGATGCGGGTATAGCTGCGGGTGAAGGCGCCTGTATCCATCGTGAAGCTCGCGGTATCCCAGAATAGCTGGGCGTCCCCTGTCCAGCCCAGCCGCTCATCGCGTTGCGGGCAGTCAGTGGGAATGCCCATGAAGTTTGAACGCTGGCTCCATAACATGTTCAGCCAGAGCTTCTGGAGGTCGGGCTGGTCGATCCTGAACGTCCCCGTCTCTTCGAGCGCCGTTGAGAGGACCAGTGCCGAGATCATCTTCGCGTCAAGGTCCGACACGCCCTCAATCTCCGCGTAGCGGAAGCCCTGATAGGTAAAGACCGGCTCCAGCACCTCCTCACGGCCATCCCCGCGCAGCCAGTAGTGGTCGGCCGCACGCGCGGCGCGCAAATTACGCCGATCAAGTTCGCCCTGGGCGGTCAGCAGCTCGGCGTGGCGGACACGGATTTCCTGCCCCTCACGCCCGTGGACGCGCAGACGAACACGCCCAGCGAAATTCTGGCCGAAATCGACAATATGCCGTGCGATATCCATCTTCCTCACGGTGATCGGCTCCAGCGTGCGGATCACCCTGATGGGCTCGCAGCAGGCAGCGACAATGGCTGCGCCGGGTTCGGGGGCTTCCCAGACCGGCGCCCAGCCCGCTGGCACGAAGTGGGGCCGATGCCAATCTCGCGGCCACAACCGCAAGTCCTGATCCTCGCCTGCGTAGATTTCCGACATCTGGACCGGCGCTGGTGCATGGCGCCAATGATCATCGCTCGCGACCCGGACGATCGCTCCGTTCGTCTGTGTGATGTCGAGGCACAGTTTCAGGCGTCGTGGCGCCGCACCATAGGAATAACGCCCATCGGGCGCTTGATAGCTGGCGTAAAATCCGTCGCCTGCCATGACACCCAGACTATTTTCGCCTTCGAGCAGGAGATTACTGACGTCATAGGTGCGATAGGGGATGCTATTATTATAGTCGCTCGGCTGCGCCTGAAGCTCGTCGTCATTGACCCGCCTGCCGTTCAACCAGATGCGATAACCGCCCAAAGCTGCTACATGCAGTCGCGCCTTGTCATGCTTGGCTCCATGACTGAATGTTCGGCACAGAAGCCGTGCAGGCGTGGGCGGCCAGGGAAAGTGCGGTTGGTCAGCCGCCACATCTGCACGCGCCCACGCACCCTCCTTGCCTGTTCGAACCTCCCACCCTTGGGTGATCCGCTCTGTCGCGCCTGCCGGGCCGACCTGACGAAGTTGCGCCGCCAGGGCGACAGTCGGCTTCATGAAGTAGCCCGGCGCGGGCGCGACCCTGAGTGTGATGGCATGGTTTCCGGCGGCCAGCTGCAATGGAATCTTCAACGCGGGCGCGCCGCCAAAGCCGTTGGGATCGCGCACGGGCAACGCAAGCGGCGATCCATCGATCATCAGGTCGGACATGACACCATCGGCAATGATGAACAGGGTTGCCTCACCCTCCCCGCTTGGGAATGTCAGCCTGAATGGCCTGGCATCCTTCGGGCCGGAGGCCGGAGCATCGACCCATTGGGCGCCTGCCAGCCGATCATCCCGCTCCACGGCGTCCTCGACGGCAAGCCACTTGCCCTCCCAGTCCGCTGTGGCGAGTAGCCCCATCTCCCACTGGGCAGCCGCGCTCCAGGCTTGCTTATCGTTTCGGTCCCAGACCGCGACTTTCCAATGACATGTCTGGCGCGATCGCAGTGGCTGACCGGCATAGGCAATGCCTGTGCAATGCGCGCCCTCGATACGCCCGCTGTCCCACAAATCTCCATGCCCACTTGCAAGGAGTGTTCCCGAGGAGGCGACGAGTATCCGATAGGCCTGCTGAAATGTGCCCGCTGGTCCCTCCAACTGCCAGGACAATGTGGGTCGCTCGTCACCAAGCCCGAGGGGCGCCTCCCGCATGGCGCAACGGAGCCTCTTCACGCCCAATCTGTCATTTGATGTCGGGGCGGCAATGACTGGCGCCGCGCCTAACCCCAACACGGCGCCCGAAGCGAGAAACGAGCGACGGTTAAGGATAGGCATGGGGGATCGGTCCTGAAATGTTGAGTGAAGATAGGTGGGTGCGTTCAGATCCGGTTGGCGCGGGCATAGCCACCCAGATGGAAGGCGCTGGGTTTGATCGTGCGCCTGAAGGTCTTCGGGTCGACCGACACCAGTCCAAATTGGGCGGTGTAGGCGCGGTTCCATTCGAAATTATCGAGCAGGGACCAGTGGATATAGCCGCGAACGTCCGTTCCGCTGGCAATGGCGCGCGCCAGAGCGGCCAATGCGCGATCGATATAGGCGACACGGCGGCTGTCGTCAGCGCAAGCCACCCCGTTCTCGGTCACGATGACAGGGCGCCCGGTTTCTCTGGCCACCCATTTTACCGTTGCTTCAAGAGCTTCGGGATAAAATTCCATGCCCGTTTGGGTGACTTCAACGCCAGGCGGTGGGGGAAGGTCTGCAGCTTCCCCCACCACGGCGCGCCCATAAGTCTGGACACCTACGAAATCATCTTTGGAAACGACGTCGAACCATGGCGTGTAGACCTGCGCGATCTTCTCGCGAATGGCCGTCTTGTCCGGTCCTGCCTGTTCGTCCGCGACTGCGAGGCTGAGACCGAGTTGCAGGTCGGGACGGATCGCCTTGATGGCCTCGGTGGCTCGCTGATGGGCAGCGAGCTGAACGGGGGTCGCTCGCCGGGTATCGAAGGTCGGGGTCGACGAAAAACGGCTTGATCCTATCGCCGCTGCGGCCGCAGCGTTGGCCGTTGCGAAGAAGGGCATCGCGCCGCGGAAATCGGGCTGCCATGACAACAGCGCGCCGAGGTTCGGCTCATTAAAGGTGAGGCCGTGGCGATAATTGCGCCCAAGGCCCCTCGCCGTTCGCTCGCAATAGCGCAGGAAATGGTCGATATTGGCCATTTCCTCCCAGCCCCCCAGACCCGCGAACCAGCGTGGCACCGTGAAATGGGAAAAGGTGATGAGCGGCTTCAGGCCCCGATCGACACAGCCTTCGACCATTGCGCGATAATGATCGAGCGCGGCCTGCGAATATTCCCCTTGAGCAGGTTCGATACGCGACCATTCCACACCGAACCGGTAGGTGTTGAGTCCGAGTTGCTTGACGATATCCATGTCCTCGCGCCAGCGATGATAGCTGTCGCACGCATCGCCCGAGGGCGCGGCAAAGGATTTAGGTTCGACATGTTCGAGGACCCAGCTGTCACTGTTGACATTGCCGCCCTCGACCTGGTGCCCCGCGGTTGCTGCACCCCATAAAAAGTCGGCGCGCATCGAGCGTGTGGTGGCACCGCTCGCACCAGCGGCGAACGATATCGCTCCGCTGCCCGCAAGCTGCAACATGGTGCGGCGGGAAAAAGCTGCTGACATGCAACCTCCGTCATGATTGTGAAAAATTAGAAGCGAAAGCCGGCGCGCACGCCGTAGGTTCGCGGCGGGCGAAGCTGATTGTAGATGACACCAGGCTTGGCCGGGCTTTGCAGCGAATTGGCGAACACCAGCTTATTCTCGATATTATTGATGAAGCCGGTGAGCGAGAAATTACCCGATGGCGTATCGTAGGTGAGACGCGCGTTGGACATCATATAGCCGCCCTGTCTGCCCAGATCGAGAAAATCGAGCGAGAGATAGCGGGATGTTTCGATCCGTGTATCAGCCGCAGCGGTCACCGTGCCATGATCGCCCAGCGCGAAGCTGTGTTCATAGCCAAGGTTGAACACCCATTTGGGCGCATTGACGAGCGGCTGGCCCGAGCAATCAACATTGTAGATACGCGCGGCAGGCGAGGCACCGGTCTGGCTGGTCGGCGTGACAGCGCAACCGATCACAGGGGCGATGCCGGTGGTCGAATAGGCCTGATAATTGAGCACGTCATATTTGCTGTGAAGATACTGAATATTGGCGGAGAACTGGTCGTTCGCCGACGGCTGGAAGAGCGCTTCCAGCTCAAGCCCGTAAATTGTCGATCTGCCGGCATTCTCTGTCGTGAAGACCGGGCTATAGATCGGGCCGTCCGGCGTGCTCGCGACCTGAACGGGGCCCAGATGGGATATCTGCTGGTCCTTATATTTCCAGTAGAAGGCCTCGGCGTTGAGCTGGACCTTATTGTCGAAAAAGCGGTTCTTAGAGCCTATCGTGTAAGCTCTCATATTTTCCGGCGCGGAATAATTGCGGCCGGTCGCCGCAAAAAGCGCCCCGGATTTAAAGCCCGTGGCGGCCGATGCGTAAAGCAGCGACCTTGGCCCGACATCGAACTCGACACCTGCCTTCCAGGTCAGCTTGTTGAAGTCGACATTGGTGCGCGGGTTGCTGACGATATCCAGGATGATCGGCGTGAAATTACCCTGAGAAGGATTGACGAACCCCACAAATGGCAAGCTATGGGCCTCGGTCGCCTGGCGCTTGTTATCGGTCGTATAGCGCAGGCCGCCAGTGACGCGGAACCGGTCTGTCAGCGAAAAAGTCGCCTGACCAAAAGCTGCAAGACTTTCGGTCTGGAGCTGCGAATTGATGCGCGTGCCGTTGCTCGCCTGGTCAAACCTCTGCTGCGCACTGACATCTTCAGCGAAATAATAGCCGCCAATCACCCATTGCAGCGGACCTGACTGACTTGCGAGACGGGTCTCCAGCGACATCTGGCTCGACTTTTCCTGAATGTCGATCAGGAAGCTCGATGCATAGGAGCGGAAATCAAGGTTGGTCCTTCGGTAGGCTGGGACCACTGTCAGCGTGGCGAAGCCTAAATCTGCATTGACCGTCAGCGCTGCGCCGAAGAAGCCGTTATCCTGGTAGCCGTCACCGTTCGCGATCGCCTGCGGCACAGGACGCGTGGGGGAGCGGGCGACATAGGCCGCGATGACGCGGGGATCGCTTGGCCCAAGACGCTTCTTTCCGTCGAGCAGCGGCATGATCGTGCCGCCCGACCCCATGCCGCCAACATGGGCATAATCGACCGATAGCGTGGCATCGAGACCCGTGCCGGTTTCGCCGCTGACCTGCGCGCGGATCGCCTGCGTGTCCTCATCGTCATATCCATCGCTATAATAACCATCGCGCTTCACATATTGGCCCGCAACCCGGAACGCCACCTTGTCGCCCAACGGCAGATTGAGCGCTGCTGAACCCTTCATGGCATCGTAATTGCCATATTCTGCATTGATATAGCCGCTCGTCTCGCCCAGCTTGGGCTTGGCGGTGATGACGTTGACCGCGCCGCCCGTCGCATTACGTCCATATAACGTGCCCTGCGGCCCCTTGAGCACTTCGACCCGTTCAAGGTCGTAGAAAAGACCGGCCGGCGCGGCGGGTCGCGACAGATAGACCCCGTCGACATTGAAAGCGACGCCCTGCTCCGCGAAGGCGTTCGCACCGAAGGTCCCAACGCCGCGCAGATAAATCTGGGTGAAGGATGCCGCAGGCGCGACCTGCAAGGCCGGTACGACGCGGGTCAGGTCATTGGCCTGGGTAATGCTCTGCTGCACCAGCGTGTCGCCTGTAACAGCGCTTACGGCGATCGCCGCCTTCTGAAGATTTTCACTGCGCCGCTGTGCGGTGACTATGATGTCCGAGATACCACCGGCATGCGACTGATCAATTTCTGCATCTGTCTGGGCATGAGCCGTTGTAATGGGAACCAGCAGGATTGCGGCGGTTGCTAGCAGAGCTGCCTTCATGATCGTCTCCCTTTCCGCGCGCCTGATCCAGCGCGTCTGTATGGAAACACTAGACAGATATGCTGCATAGGTTAAATCGTTTGAACTTATCATTATCCAATCACGGAATGGATGGATCATGCGATTTCGCGGCCTCGATCTCAACCTTCTTGCTGTATTTGAAGGGCTGATGCAGACCCACTCGGTTTCTGAAACAGCGCGCCAGATGCACCTGAGCCAGCCCGCCATGAGCGCTGCATTATCGCGGCTCCGTGATTATTTCGGCGATCCTCTGCTCGTCAGTCATGGCAAACGTATGTATCCGACCGCATTTGCCGAGAGCCTCTCGCCCCTCGTGCGCGAATGCCTGGGAGGGATTGAAACGCTGCTCGCAACATCGGCGTCGTTCGATCCGCGATCGTCTCAACGGCTCTTCAAGGTGATCGCGTCCGACTATGTCGTCGCCGCCGTTATCGCGCCTTTGCTGACGCGCCTTGTCGTCGAGGCACCGGCGATCACCGTCCAGCTCATGTCTCCAGGCGAACAAAGTACGCCACTGATCGCCGCAGGCAAGGCTGACCTCATGATCAGCCCGCGTGAATTCCTCTCGCAGGATCATCCATCGGAATTGCTGTTTGAAGAGCAGCATGTGGTGGCAGGGTGGAGCGGCAATGATCTGCTGGCGACGCCACTGGACGAGAAGCGCTTTCTGGCGGCCGGTCATGTCGCCATCGCGATCGGCACGCTCTCCAACGCGGCTTTTGCCGACCGACAGTTGACCCTAATGGGCAAGCATCGGCGGATCGAAGTGTCTGCATCTTCCTTCACGACGGTGCCCTGGCTGCTGGTCGGAACCCAGCGACTCGCAATCATGCACGAGCGGCTAGCGCTTGCAGCGGCCCAGATGTTTCCGATCGTCTATCAGCCCTTGCCATTCCCCTTCCCGGTGATGGAAGAACTGGTCCAGTTTCATCAAACCCGCGCAGCAGATGAAGGACTGCGCTGGCTACGATCACAGTTGCGCGCTGCCGCGATCCATAAATTTTATGGATAGAAGATAATCCAAACAATCGAATTTTGGGATTTTTTTTCGGCGCTAGACTTGCCTCCACGGGATAATGGTGGAGAGCGAAGTTTGGACGCGCAGCGCATTCTGGTCGTCGGCGGTGGCATAGGCGGACTGACCGCCGCAATCGCGCTTCGCGCGAAAGGCCATGAGGTTGACGTCATCGAACGTGACCCTGACTGGTCGGTTTATGGCGTTGGTATCATCCAGCAGTCGAATGTCGTGCGGGCCATGAGTGCGCTCGGCCTTTTGGACGATTATCTGTCGGCGGGCGTTGGCTTCGACGCGGTGGAGATATTCCTCCCCGACGGCACAATGATCGCGCGGGTGCCTTCGCCCCGACTGGTGGAAGGGAAACCCGCAAATGTCGGCATTGGTCGCCCCGCGCTGCACAAGGTGCTGGGCGACCGTACGTTGGCGAGCGGCGCCACCGTAAGGCTTGGCATAACAGCCGACATGATCGTCGACGATGGCGATGGCGTGGACGTGCGGTTTTCAGACGCCACTGCGGAGCGCTACGATCTGGTTATCGGTGCCGACGGCGTCTATTCGCAGACCAGATCGGCGCTGTTTCCCGAGGCGCCCCAACCACAATTTACCGGCCAGGCCGTGTGGCGCTACAATTTCCCGCGACCCGCGGGGCTGGATGCGCTTCAGGTCTATAATGGGCGAACCGGGGTGGGGCTTGTCCCGATCTCGAGCACCCTTATGTACATGTATGTGACAACGCCGGAGCCGGACAATCCGCGCTATCCAAGGGAAGGCCTGGCCGCCACCATGCGTGGCAAACTGGCAGAGACCGCGCCTGCCATCCGCGCGCTTGCCGAGCAGATCATAGATGATGAAGGTGTGGTCTATCGCCCGCTCGAAGGGCTGCTGGTCGAGGGTCCATGGCACAAGGGCCGGGTTGTCCTTCTAGGCGACGCCATACACGCGACGACGCCGCATTTGGGGCAAGGCGCCGGCATGGCGATCGAGGACAGCCTGGTGCTGGCCGACGAACTGTCGCGTCATGACGATCTGGATACAGCCTTCACCGCCTATCGCGACCGGCGTTTCAATCGCTGCGCCTATATCGTGCGCGAAAGCCTGGCCATCTGCCACGGCCAGATCGGCCGGGGTCCGCCGGTCGACAATGCCAAGGCCACCCATGCCATGTTCGAGATCGTCGCGCAGCCGATCTGAGGCGCGCATCATTTTTCCTAGAGTTTATGTCATGAGCCGTATCACTGAAATTCGTTATGTCGGCTATGCCGTTCCCGACCTGGAGGCTGAACGCGCCTTCTATGCCGATCAGTGGAAACTGGTCGATGCCGGAGAGAAAGACGGCATGACCTATTTCGCTGCTGACTGCTGGGAAGAGGGCTATGTCGTTCGCCTGCGCGCCGCTACAGATAAGCGCATCGACGTGATCGCGCTGGCGGCGGGCAGCCGGGCGAATGTGGATGCCCTGTACGACAAGGTGATGGCATCGGGCGCGCGCATCATCTTCGCGCCGAAGGATCTCGATACGCTGGGCGGAGGCTATGGATTTCGCTTCTTCTCGCCCGACGGCCTGCCCTTCGAGATTTCCAGCGATGTCGCCGCGCGCACCGCCCGCGCGCTCAGCCGCTGGGAGGGCGTTCCCCAGAAGATCAGCCATATCGTGCTCCATTCCCCCGATCACAAGGCGATGGCGCAGTGGTTCTGCGACGTGCTGGGGTTCAAAGTCAGCGACTGGTTGGGCGATTTCATGTGCTTTCTGCGTTGCAATTCAGCGCATCACCGCATGGCCTATGGCCGTGACACCATTGCCGATTGGTTCGCCGAGACATTGGGTGGACATAGTGCATGACATTGCCGGCTGTGATCGTCCGGCCTGATGGGACCAGTCACTCTGATCGGTATCGAAGAGGACTGACCCGGCAGAGAAAAAGCTGGCCGATATTGCCTCCCCCCCCCCTACCGACGCTTGATCGATTATGACGAGCATGATAGAATTAGGGTTATAGTTTATAAAATGTGAGGATGCATCGAACCCCTGGCGAGTTATCCTACCTTTTATCGATTCTTTTGCCTTCCGCCCGACGGAAGGCTCAACAGCTGTGCATTTTTCGAAGGAGTTTTCGATGAGCCGTGTCACCGAGATACGTTATGTCGGCTATGCCGTCCCTGATCTGGAGGGCGAGCGCGCCTTTTATACCGACCAGTGGAAGCTGGTCGACGCGGGCGAGAAGGATGGGATGGTTTACTTCGCCGCCGATGGTGGCGACGAAGGCTATGTCGTACGCCTCCGCGGTGCGGAGGAGAAGCGGGTCGACGTGATCGCGCTGGCGGCCGACAGCCGCGCCGATGTCGACGCGCTGCATGACAAGGTTGCGGCGTCCGGCTGTCGGATCATCTTCGCACCCAAGCATCTGGACACGCTGGGCGGTGGCTATGGCTTCCGTTTCTTTTCGCCCGATGGGTTGAGCTTCGAGATTTCAAGCGATGTCGCCCGGCGCGATGCGCGCAAACTCGCCCGCTGGGAAGGCGTGCCGCAGAAGATCAGCCATATCGTGCTGCATTCGCCCGACCATCAGGCGCTGGTGCAATGGTTCTGCGACGTGCTGGGCTTCAAGATCAGCGACTGGCTGGGCGATTTCATGTGCTTCCTGCGCTGCAATTCGGCGCACCATCGCATTGCCATCCTGCCCGGACCGCCCTGCCTCAACCATGTCGCCTATGACATGTTAAGCGTCGACGACATGATGGTCGGCATCAACCGTTTGAAGCAGAAGGGCACCGATCTGCGCTGGGGTCCGGGTCGGCATACGGCAGGCAACAACACCTTCAGCTATTTCACCACGCCCGCCGGTTTCGCCGTTGAATATACGTCCGAACTGGAGCATGTGGACTTCGAAACGCACGCGCATAAGGTGCACATCCCCGGCCCGAAACTGATGGACCAGTGGGGCATCGGCGTGGGCGGTCCGCAAACCATGCCTCACCCAGAACCCGACAAGGGACTGTTCCAGGCGGCGGAGGCCTGATCCGTGGCGCTGTTCGAATATTTCCCTAACTATATCTGGAACCTGTCGGTCGCGATCGCGATGGAGAGCGGGGCGCAGCTCGGCGAGATCATCGACATGTGCCAGCCGATCAAGGACGCTGCGGCTAGCGGCGCGGATGCGGGCACGCCTGCTTTCATGGCGCAATGGGCGGCGATGGGCGACAAGCTGATCGCACTGGCGGCGGAAGATGAGGCAAAGGGCCGCGCCTTTTCCGCATCCAGCAAGCTGGAGCGCGCCTCGCTTTACCTGATCACCGCTGAACGGATGCAGGGTCACGGCCATCCGGGGCGCAAGGAAACTTACGCCAAGGCGCTCGCCGCGTTCGAAAAGTCAACCGCGCTGGGCGAGATCGATCGTGAGCGCGTGGAAATACCGCTTTGCACCGGAACGATGCCTGCGCTCTACACCCGGGCGCCCGGTGAAGGCCGCAAGCCGGTGGTGGTCTATTGCAACGGCCTCGATAGCTGCAAAGAACTGCTCTACTGGTCGCGCCTGCCCGAAGCTCTTGCACGGCGCGGCATCTCGACCCTGTGCGTCGACCAGCCGGGATCGGGCGAGGCGCTGCGGCTGCAAGATCTTCCCGTCGATCCGCATAGCGAGAGCTGGGCGAGCAAGGCGGTTGACTGGCTGGAGCGACAGGAGGATGTCGACCCCGCCCGCATTGGCATGACCGGCATTTCGCTGGGGGGCCATTTCGCCCCGCGCGCGGTCGCTTACGAACCGCGCTTCGCCAGCGGCGCGGTGTGGGGCGCAAACCATAATTGGGCCGAAGTGCAACAGAAGCGGCTGAAGCGCGAGGGCGAAAATCCGGTGCCGCATTATTGGGCGCATGTCATGTGGGCGTTCGGCGCCAGCGACATGGAGGATTTCCATGCGAAATCCGCCGACATGAACCTCAACGGCCATATGGACCGTATCACCGTGCCGTTCCTAGTCACGCATGGTGCGAATGACCGGCAGATCAGCGTCAGCTATGCCGACGATCTCTACGACCAGCTCGTCAACGCGCCGCGGCGCGAAAAGGTGATCTTCACACCGCGCGAAGGCGGCGTGGAGCATGTCGGCGCGGACAACATGGCCTATGGCCGGGATGTCATCGCCGACTGGTTTGCAGAGACGCTGGGCGGCAGGACTGCCTGAAACCATAGTTCAAATAGGTGGCGCTGCACGGCCACTCCATGCTGACATCTGCTTTTAGCGGGTGTCGGCATGCCCTATAAGCTGGAGAGGATGTGGCATGGCCCGTCAATTTATCGACCTGTCGATCACGCTGGAAAATGACGTGGTGTCGGACCCGCCCTTCATGCGGCCCAAGATCACCTATGAAACGCATCAGGAAACGGTGAAGGAGTTGCAGCACTTCTTCCCCGGCGTGACGGCTGAACAGACGCCTGGCGGCGAGGGCTTCGCGGCGGCGGAATGGGTGACGCTGACCACGCACAACGGCACGCATCTGGATGCGCCCTATCATTATCATCCGACGATGGATGCCAAAGACGGTGAACCCCAGCGGGCGATCACGATCGACGAGGTGCCGCTCGACTGGTGCTTCCGCCCGGGCGTGAAGCTGGACTTCCGCCATTTCCCCGACGGCTATGTCGTGACCGCCGCCGATGTCGAGGCGGAACTCGAACGGATCGGCCATGACCTGCAACCGCTCGACATCGTGCTGGTCAACACGGCGGCGGGCAAGGCGCTGGGGCGACCGGATTTCGTCAATGTCGGCTGCGGGATGGGCTATGAGGCGACCATGTACCTCACCACCCGCGGCGTTCGCGTGACCGGCACCGACGCGTGGAGCTGGGACGCGCCCTTCGCCTATACGGCGGAGAAGGTGAAGGAAACGGGCGACACCTCGCTCATCTGGGAAGGGCATAAGGCGGGCCGCGACATCGGCTATTGCCATCTGGAAAAGCTGCACAATCTTGAAGTGCTGCCCGGCAACGGCTTCACTGTCAGCTGCTTCCCCCACAAGATCAAGGGCGCGTCCGCAGGCTGGACCCGCGCCGTCGCCATCATCGAGGAATAATCCATGCGCCTTGCGACACTGGATAATGGCACGCCGGACGGCCAGTTGATCGTCGTCTCGCGCGATGCCGCACGCGCCCTGCCCGCAACGGGTATAGCCGACACGCTGCAACAGGCGATCGAGCGGTGGGATGCTGTGGAACAGGCTTTGCGCGATCTTACGGCACGGCTGGATGCAGAAGATGGCGAAGCGCTCGACCACGCCCGCCTGCTCGCTCCCCTGCCCCGCGCGTGGCAATGGCTCGACGGGTCGGCCTTTCCCCAACATGCCGACCTGATGCAGAAAGCGTTCAACCTGCCGCCGATCGAAACGGACAGGCCGCTGATGTATCAGGGCCTGTCCGACCGGTTCTTGTCCGGAACGCAAAACGTACCCTTCCCCAGCGAAGCCGACGGCATCGATTTCGAGGGGGAATATGGCGTCATCACCGGCACGGTGCCGATGGGGACGCCCGCCAGCGAGGCATTGAATCATGTCAGATTGGTCGTGCTCATCAACGACTGGTCGCTGCGCGCCATTGCGCCGATCGAGATGAAGACCGGCTTCGGATGGGTGCAGGCCAAGCCCGCCTGCTCGGTTGCGCCCTTCGCGGTGACGCCCGACGAGCTAGGAGAAGCCTGGGTGGATGGTCGCGTCCATCTTCCGCTGGAGGTACAGATCAATGGCCAGTGGTTCGGCCATCCCCACGGGCGCGAAATGCAGTTCGGCTTCCACGAGCTTATCGGCCATGCCGCCCGCACCCGCGATCTGGTTGCAGGCACCGTCATCGGATCGGGCACGGTGTCCAATGCCGATTATGCCACGGTCGGATCAAGCTGCATATCCGAACGACGCGCCATCGAAATGATCGCGGATGGAAAGCCCAAAACCCCATTTCTGCATTTCGGCGACCATATCCATATGGAGGTGCTGGGCGACCGGGGATCACCGTTCGGCATCATCGACCAGAAGGTGGGACATAGCCGCTAAGGCCTGTCAGCATAAGATCGGAAGAGGATAGTCCATGCAATCGCGTCGGGAAGCTATGGCGGCGGCGATTAGGGGCAGCGCCGCAGCGATGGCAAGCGGAAACGTCGCCGCAACGTTCCCGGGAAGAAGCAATCGTGGCGTCGTGGAATGGAAGGGCAGCGGCGGGCCGACCTTGGCGACAGCACCTATCTCAATCCCATTCTTTCAGGCGATTATCCCGACCCGACCATCCTGAAGGATGGCGACGACTATTATATGACGCATAGCAGCTTCTACGCCTCTCGGTCGCTGATGATCTGGCATTAGCGCGATCTGGTGAACTGGATGCCGATCGGCCCCGCGCTGCGAAAGCCGCTGGGCGTGGTCTTTGCCGTCGATCTGGTCAAGCATGACGGCCGTTATTATATCTATATCCCGTTCATGGCAGCCCTCTGGTCCTAGGGGGTGAAGAGCTTCGCCAACATCTACGTCATTCATGCCGACAGCATGCATGGCCCGTGGAGCGAACCGGTCGACATGGACATCAGGACATTGATCGATCCGGGCATCTGGTGGGCGAGGATGGCGAACGCTATCTGTTCCTGTCCGGCATAAACCGCGTGAAACTGTCGCGCGACGGACTGTCGGCGGCTGGCCCGATCGAGAATGTTTACGACGGTTGGCTTTATCCCGACGACTGGGTGACAGAGGCCTATGCGCTGGAAGGACCGAAACTGACGCGGCGGGGCGACTGGTTCTACCTCATTAGCGCGGTCGGTGGCACCGCCGGTCCTGCGACCGGCCATATGCTGATTCGCGGCACGATCG
Source organism: Sphingobium lactosutens (assembly GCF_013393185.1). Lineage (GTDB taxonomy): Bacteria > Pseudomonadota > Alphaproteobacteria > Sphingomonadales > Sphingomonadaceae > Sphingobium > Sphingobium lactosutens_A. The sequence goes on from NZ_QJQX01000033.1 coordinate 20,128, forward strand.
CGATCGGTGAACGGGCCTTGGGAAAACTGCCCGCATAACTCTATCGTGCGAACGCAGAACGACAGCGAGCAATGGTGGTCGCGCGGCCAAACCACAATGTTCGAGGGACCGGGCGGGCGCTGGTACATGGTCTATCCTGGCTATGAAAATGGCTATCGGATGCTGGGGCGCCAGACCCTGCTGGAGCCGATCGAGTGGACAGCTGATGGGCCATGGGCGGAGACCTGTCACGCCCCCTCCCCAAGCCGATTGCAAAAAGCACGGGCGCGCACGGGATCGCGCGGTCCGACGCCTTCATTACCCCGGCTTTCGGTTCGCGATGGACCTTCTATGGCGCTTCGCCCGACGAGGCCGCACGCGCCGTCGTGAGCAAGGGCGGGCTTGTCCTCAAGGGCACAGGACCGCGGGACTCTTCTCCCCTGTCCCAGATGGTGGGCGATCAGGCCTATAAAATCAGTGTCAGGATGGAATTGATGGGCGACGTCACTGGCGGTCTTCTGCTGTTCTACAAGGATCGCCTGTTCTTCGGCATGGGCCATGACGGCACGCGAATGAGAACCTATCGCGGCGGCAAGGAAGGCCATTGGCAGGAGCCGACTCCGGCGACACAGAACATCTTCCTCAAGATTGTCAACGATCATCACATCGTCACCTTTTTCTACAGTGAAGATGGCAGGGACTGGACGCGCCATGGCTCGCGGATCGAGACGTCAGGCTGCCACACCAATGTGTTGGATGACCTCGCCAGCCTGCGTCCGGCGCTTTTCGCGGCGGGCGAAGGCTCCGTCCGTTTCGAAGACTTTCGCTATAAGGCGCTATAATAAAAATAGCAGTTGCACGAATAAGCATCGGCGTGCCGCCGACGTCATCGCGCGACACCCTTTGCTCCTTTGCCCTTTCCAATTATGGAGTCAGCGGGGCTTAGCCTATTTGCATATCAGAGTGCGATGCGCTGAAACACATTCGTTTCGACCCAGTTCCAATATCATTCCGTTACAACGGAAGAAAAATCGTTGAAAAAATTGGAAAATTTCATTGCCATATTCCCGATCAAATTGGAATGAGGCATCCACCTGTTTACATTCTGTCGATGGTAGGCCAAAATAGAATGATAACCAGAACAGATATTCTTTTTTGATAGGAAGCTCATGGCCCGCGCGTCGACTGCAAAAGCGAAGAACAACTCTATTTTATTGCCGAGCGAAGCCAGCCGTGAACCGCAGCAGGGCCGTAGCAAGGCTTCCTATGAGCGGATGCTGACGGCTGCGGAAAAACTGATGGTCAAGCGGGGCAGCGAGGATTTTACGCTGATCGAAGTCAGCAAAGCCGGAAAGGTTTCCATCGGCTCCATCTACCTGCGATTTGACAGCAAGGACGATCTGATCCGCGCCGTACAGGCCCGCGTGTTGGCAAGGATCGGACATGATCAGACCACCATGCTTAACGAGGTAAATGAAAAATCGTCCTCGCTCGACGAATTCAGCTATTATTTCGTGGATCAGTATGCCGAGCTTCTTCGCACGCACAGTCCGGTGCTGCGCCCCCTGATGTTCCGGGCGATAAACGACGATTCCATTTCGCAGACAGGGCGCAGTTTTGCCGAAAGCCTTAGTCTGGACGTAAGACGGCTCTTTCTCCAGTTCACCAAAGACTTTAGGCGGGACGATCATGTCAGGCTCGTCGAAAATGCCTTCCGCATGATCTATTGCACTCTGGCGCGCTATCTCGGACTGGGATCGTCACCGGAGGCTGCAAATCAAGGAAATTGGGAGGAACTTAAGGAAGACCTCGCGATCATGTGCGCAGCCTTTTTACGCGCCCCGCACATCACCGCAGGGCATATTGTTCGTGTCGATGCGGAATGACCGGACGAAACGATACGCCCCGATCACTCTTACAAGGCCTAGTAACGATAGTCGCGGGAGAAGGTCACGCCTTCGCCGCTGCTGAATATGGCAGGTCGCACGCTTTTCCCCTTCACCCGGCATGATGGTATTTGCGTTGTAGCCCGAGCTTTCCATGCGCAAGCCATGGCGTGTCCATGTCTTGCCATCGACGCTGTAGTAAAAGGTGATAATGTGTTCGCGATTTTCGATCCGCAAATACATCGTCCGAACCGCTGGCGCTGGCTCTCGCCAATGATGGATGCGTCCGCCCGCATAGGTAATCAGCCGCTTGCCGTCGATCGCGACACCCAGAAACAGTCGGCTTGACAGGAACAGCAGCAAGCCGCCAGTCGGTATGCATCCGGCGAGACGCGCCTTGTCGTGAGGTAGGGGCCTGCTCTTAAGAACGCTCTCGAGAGCACGCTTAGGAGCAGTGGATGCGGCAGATCACGGTGATGACCGGGCCGGAACGGCGGCGGCGCTGGAGCGACGAGGAACGGCTCCAGATTTTGGCAGAAGCCTTTGCGCCTGGGGCCAGCGTTTTGGCTGTGGCGCGTCGGCACGATATTTCCACGGCGCGCATTTACACGTGGCGCAACAAGCTGCGGCAGCCGCCCGCCCTGACGGAGTTCGCCGAGGCGGTGGTTGACGATGGCGAACAGCAGAATGCGCACCAGGCCGCAATGCCGGTGATCATCGTGGATCTGGGTGGCAAAGGGCGCGTGAGCATATCTGCGTCGGCACCAGCTGCCTTGGTGTCGGCAGCGCTCAAGGCCCTGCGATGATCCCAGCTGGCGCGCGGGTGTGGATTGCGATGGGCCACACAGATATGCGGCGCGGCATGCAGAGCTTGGCAGCAATGGTGCAGCAGAGCTTCTCGCGAGACCCATTTGCCGGCGATCTTTGGGTCTTTCGCGGGCGCAGCGGGGCGCTTGTGAAGATAATCTGGCACGACGGCCTCGGGATGTCGTTATATTCGAAGCGATTGGAACGAGGGAAGTTCATTTGGCCCGCCGCGAAGGACGGCGTGGTGTCGCTGACGAGCTCACAGCTGGCCTGCCTGCTCGACGGAGTGGACTGGCGGAACCCGCAATATAGCTGGCGCCCACAGAGCGCAGGATAGGCGCAGATTTTCTCGGCGGAGGCTGCATTTTCCGCTTCATCCGGGAGGTTTTCTATGATTCCATCCAAGTTGTGGACGCCGCCGTTTCGCCCCTGCCTGACGATATCGAAGCGCTCAAGGCGTTGGTACGGCTCAGTGCGCAGCGCGCCGATGAAGCCGAACAGCGGGCCACGAGCGCTGAAGCCGAACTGGCCAATGCCCGTGCCCGGGAGAGCGCCACCGAGGCGTTGATCTCGCACTACAAGTTGCAGATCGCCAAGCTCAGGCGCGAGCAGTACGGCCCCAGCGCCGAACGCACCCGCCGGCTTCTTGCGCAGATGGAGTTTGAGCTCGAAGATTTGGAGGCCGACGCCGCCGAAGATGATCTGGCCGCCGAGGCCGCCGCGACAAAGGCGACGAACGTCACCGCCTTTGAGCGCAAGAGGCCAGTTAAAAAACCGTTCCCCGTCCATTTGCCCCGCGACCGCGTCGTCGTTCCGGCGCCCTGTTCCTGTCCGGCCTGTGGCGGCATGCGCCTGTCGAAGCTGGGCGAGGATGTAACCGAGACGCTGGAGGTAATCCCGCGTGCCTGGAAGGTCATCCAGACCGTACGCGAGAAATTCTCCTGCCGTGACTGCGAGAAGATCACGCAGCCGCCCGCGCCATTCCATGTCGTGCCGCGTGGCTGGGCAGGGCCAAGCTTCCTCGCCATGCTGCTGTTCGAGAAGTATGGGCAGCACCAGCCGCTCAACCGCCAGGCGGAGCGCTTCGCTCGCGAAGGCGTGCCGCTGAGCGTCTCCACGCTTGCCGATCAGGTTGGTGCGGCGTCCTTCGCCTTGATGCCCATCTTTCGGCTGATCGAGGCCCATGTCTTTGCCGCCGAGCGCGTGCATGGCGACGATACCACCGTGCCGGTCATGGCCAAGGGCAAGACCGATACCGGTAGATTATGGGATTATGTCCGGGATGACCGCCCGTTCGGCGGCGCCGATCCGCCGGCGGTGGTTTTCTATTATTCGCGCGACCGGCGCGGGGAACATCCCCAGGCGCACCTCGCGTCCTGGTCCGGGATTCTGCAGGCTGATGCCTATGCGGGCTATTTTGAGCTGTACGCTCCCAACCGCCAGCCTGGTCTCATCCTGGAGGCAGGATGCTTTGCTCACGCGCGCAGGAAGTTCTTCGAACTTGCTGACGTCGAGGGCGCTGCGCGCAAGAAGAGCCGCGGCGAGCGGACTGGCCCGATCTATCCGATTGCGCTGGAGGCGGTGCAGAAGCTGGACGCCCTGTTCGACGTTGAGCGCGGTATCAACGGCAAGACACCAGCGGAGCGGCTTGCCGCCCGTCAGGAGTTGAGCGCGCCACTGATCGCCGAACTGCACGACTGGTTGAACGCCCAACTCGCCAAGCTGTCGCGTAACCATGATCTCGCCAAGGCTATCAACTATATGCTTCGGCGCTGGGACTCCTTCACCCGCTTCCTCGTCGATGGCAGGGTATGCCTCACGAACAACGCAGCGGAACGGGCGCTACGCTGTGTGCCACTCGGGCGGAAAGCATGGCTATTTTGCGGCTCCGATCGCGGCGGTCAGCGCGCCGCCATCATGTTTTCACTCATTCAAAGCTGTCGCCTCAACGACCTCGATCCCCAGGCTTGGCTCGCCGACGTCCTTGCCCGCATCGCCGGTCATCCGGCTAATCGGCTTGGCGATCTGCTCCCATGGAATTGGAAACCAACAGCGTTGAAGCTGGAGCCGTGATCTCATAGCATCACGGCATGGAATTTGACCCGCAACCCGAACTGATTGAATCCTCTCTCTGCCGGTCCATCGAACAGGCGGGCGTACGGCTGACCATCAACATCGTGCGGCTCGCCACCGAACGTGGCTGGTCCCTCGAGGTCGTCAACGAGCACGGCACCTCGACGGTCTGGGACAATCTATTCCCCACCGACCGCGATGCCGATGCTGCATTCCGCGATGTGCTCGCTCAAGAAGGCGTCGAGGCCTTCCTCGGCAAGTAAGATGCCAAATCCCCCAGCAAACCGTCAGTAGCCGCGGTCCTCACCGGATGCGTACG
>NZ_QJQX01000034.1 GCF_013393185.1 Sphingobium lactosutens
TTTATCTGAATACATAGGATATTGAAGGCAGACCCGGGGAACTGAAACATCTAAGTACCCGGAGGAAGAGAAAGCAAATGCGATTTCCTGAGTAGCGGCGAGCGAAACGGAATTAGCCCAAACCAAGAGGCTTGCCTCTTGGGGTTGTAGGACACTCTATACGGAGTTACAAAGGAACGAAGTAAATGAAGCGACCTGGAAAGGTCCGTCGAAGAAGGTAACAACCCTGTAGTTGAAACTTCGTTCCCTCTTGAGTGGATCCTGAGTACGGCGGAACACGTGAAATTCCGTCGGAAGCTGGGAGGACCATCTCCCAAGGCTAAATACTACCTAGTGACCGATAGTGAACCAGTACCGTGAGGGAAAGGTGAAAAGCACCCCGGAAGGGGAGTGAAAGAGATCCTGAAACCGTGTGCCTACAAGTAGTCAGAGCCCGTTAACGGGTGATGGCGTGCCTTTTGTAGAATGAACCGGCGAGTTACGATCCCATGCAAGGTTAAGCTGATAAGGCGGAGCCGTAGCGAAAGCGAGTCTGAATAGGGCGTTTAGTATGTGGTTGTAGACCCGAAACCAGGTGATCTACCCATGTCCAGGGTGAAGTTCAGGTAACACTGAATGGAG
>NZ_QJQX01000035.1 GCF_013393185.1 Sphingobium lactosutens
CCCGCGCCACCGACGCGGGAGAGGGAGAAGCCGGCCTCTGCGGCTTCGGCGACGGGGTAGATGTTGCGCAGGTCGACGAGGGCGTTGCCGTTCATCGAACCGGCGAGGCGCTTCAGATCGAGGGCGCGGAAGATATCCCATTCGGTGACGAGGACGAGGGCGTCGGCATCCCTGGCGGCCTCATAGGCGTCCTTCGCCATGGTGACGCCGGGCATCATCGGCGCGGCGACCTCCATGCCTTCGGGATCATAGGCGACGATCTTCGCGCCGGCATCCTCGAGCGCCTGGACGATGGCGATGCTGGGCGCGTCGCGCATGTCGTCGGTGTTGGGCTTGAAGGTGAGGCCGAGCAGCGCGACCGTCTTGCCGCGGGCGTCGCCGCCCAGCGCCTTGACGATCTTGCGGCCCATGGCCCGCTTGCGCAGGTCGTTGACCTGCACCACCGTCTCGACGATGCGGCTGGGGGCGTCATGATCCTGGCCGGTCTTGACCAGCGCCAGCGTGTCCTTGGGGAAGCAGGAGCCGCCATAGCCCGGCCCTGCGTGCAGGAATTTGGAGCCGATGCGATTGTCGAGGCCGATGCCGCGCGACACGTCCTGCACCTCGGCGCCGACCGCTTCGCACAGGTCGGCCATCTCGTTGATGAAGGTGATCTTGGTCGCCAGGAAGGCGTTGGCGGCATATTTGATCAGCTCGGCGGTGCGACGGCCGGTGAACATGAGCGGCGCCTGGTTGAGGTTGAGCGGCCGGTAGACCTGGCTCATCACCGCGATCGCGCGTTCCGAGCCGGTGGTGCCCACGACGACGCGGTCGGGCCGCTTGAAGTCGCCGATCGCCGCGCCTTCGCGCAGGAATTCAGGGTTCGACACGCACTGGATGTCGAGATCGGGGCGCAGGTCGCGGGCGATCCGCTCGACCTCGTCGCCAGTGCCCACGGGCACGGTCGACTTGGTGACGATCACCGCCGGGCCGTCGAGCGCCTCGACGATCTCCCGCGCTGCAGCATAGACGTAGGACAGATCGGCATGGCCATCGCCCCGGCGCGAGGGCGTGCCGACGGCGATGAAGATCGCGTCCGCGCCCTTGACGCCGGTTGCCAGATCGGTGGTGAAGGTCAGGCGGCCGGCCGCCGCATTGCTGCCCACCAGCTGGTCGAGGCCCGGCTCGAAGATCGGCATCCGACCGGCTTCGATCGCCGCGATCTTGCCCGCGTCCTTGTCGACGCAAACGACGTCATGCCCGAAATCCGCAAAACAGGCTCCCGACACAAGGCCTACATAACCCGTGCCGATCATCGTGATTTTCATGAGGTGCTATGGCTCCACATAATATGAAACGGTGCATCGCGCGCCGGCGCCGTAAATCGTTACGGATGGCGTTCGCTGCATTGCAGCGTGGAACTGGCATGGCGTTCAGGGCCTGTATACCAATTTCTGCGATGGGGAGACCAAACGACTGATTAGGAAGACGATGTGAAGATAGCGCTGGTTTTTGGCACCCGTCCCGAAGCGATCAAGATGTTCCCGGTGGTCCACGCCTTGCAGGCAAGGGCGGGCGTGGACGTGCGCGTCATCGTGACGGCGCAGCATCGCGGCCTGCTGGATCAGGTGCTGGAAATTGCCGGCATCGCCCCCGACATCGATCTGGACGTGATGGTGCCCAACCAGACGCTGGACGGATTGACGGCGAAGCTGATCGTCGAACTGGGCAAGGCGTTCGACGCTGAAAAGCCCGACCGGGTGGTCGTGCATGGCGATACGCTGACCACCATGGTCGCCAGCCTCGCCGCCTATTATCGCAAGATTCCGGTCGCCCATGTCGAGGCGGGCCTGCGCAGCGGCGACATCCATCATCCCTGGCCGGAGGAAGTGAACAGGCGCGTCGTCGCCTGCATCGCCGACATGAACTTCGCGCCGACCCGGGCCGCGGCTGACGCGCTGCTGGCCGAGAATCGCGATCCCGCCAGCATCCACATCACCGGCAACACCGTGATCGACGCGCTGCTGGCGACCCGGGCGCGGGTGCTGGCGCAGCCGTCGCTGGCGAGCGGGCTGGACGATCTGGCCGCGCGTTTCGCGGGCAAGCGGATCGTCGCCGTGACCAGCCACCGGCGCGAGAATTTCGGCGGCGGCATGGAGGCGATCGCCCGATCGATCGCGGACATCGCCGCCCGGCCGGACGTGGCGGTCATCTTCCCCGTCCATCCCAACCCCAATGTGCGGCCCGTCATGGACGCGGTGCTGGGCGATCTGCCCAACGTCGCGATGATAGAGCCGCTCGACTATCCCCATTTCGTGCGGCTGCTCGACATGAGCCATCTCGTGCTGACCGACAGCGGCGGCGTGCAGGAGGAAGCGCCCTCGCTTGGCAAGCCGGTGCTGGTGATGCGCGAAACGACCGAACGCCCCGAAGGTGTGGAAGCGGGGACAGCGAAGCTGGTCGGGGCGGATCGGACGAGGATCGTGCGCGAAGTGCTGGCACTGCTGGATGACGAAAACGCTTATCAGGCCATGGCGCTGGCGCATAATCCCTTCGGCGACGGGCGGGCGGCGGAGCAGATTGCCGATATAATCGCGGCGGGAGGGAGCGTGCCGCAATAAAGGCGGCGACGGTGCGGCCACTATCTGCTACCGGACAGCATCGCCGCGAACCCTGCCCGCAAGCATTCGCCACGACCGAGAGACAATTCGCGCTCCCGCTTGCATCGCAAGGAGCGTGTTCCATGATCATTCTGATTTCCTGTGCCCCGATTGCCGGCCTGAAGGGGCTGTCCACATGAGCCGCGCCATCAACCTCGACGCGTCGCTGGACGATGTGAAAGCGCTGTGCGAACGCCATGCCATCGCCATTTCGACGATTGAACCGCTGACATCGGGCGGCACGCGTGTCGTCCTGCTCAATCCCGATGGCGCGGATCGCATCCGCACCCTGATGAAGGCGAAGATCATCACGACGGCGGTGGTGCGATCGCCGATGCACATGGCGCGTCAGCCCCTGCCGCGTTATCGCTAGAGCATTCTGAAGTCCACTGGCACAGCCGACGGCTCGCAGAACGCGGTAATCAAAAAGGCAAAAAGAGCCGTGAACGATATGATCCAAACGTTCCCGGCTCTAAGGGCTGGAGCATCGCGCTCCAACCAGGCGCGCGACGGGCACGGGGCAAGCGTTACCGAAATCTTCAGCATTTCCGGGCAGAAAGGCCGCCAATTTGCAACGGCCCAAAGGATTGCCCGCCTCATGCCCGTCGACACCAAGCAGAAGGTTTCCGTCATCGGCCTTGGCTATATCGGCCTGCCGACCGCGGCGCTGATCGCGCGCGGGGGATGCCAGGTGGTGGGCGTGGACGTGTCCGCGCATGTGGTGGAAACGGTCAATTCGGGTCGCGTTCATATCGAGGAGGTCGATCTGGACGGCCTGGTGCAGGGCGTGGTCGCGCGCGGCAATCTGCGCGCCAGCCTTGAGGTCGAGGAAAGCGACGTCTTCATTATCGCCGTCCCCACTCCGGTAGCGGAAGATCGCGCACCCGACATTTCCTATGTCCTCAAGGCCGCGCGGACGATCGCGCCAGTGCTGAAGGTGGGTGACACCGTCATTCTGGAATCGACATCGCCTGTCGGCACGACCGAGGCGATGCGCGACGTGATCGGATCGATCCGGCCTGACCTGAAGATGCCGAGCGCCAGCGGCGCGGGCGACATCGCCATCGCCTATTGCCCGGAGCGGGTTCTGCCCGGCCGCATCCTGGTCGAACTGATCGACAATGATCGCTGCATCGGCGGCATCACGCCGCGCTGCGCGCGCAAGGCGCTGGGCTTCTATCGCCAGTTCGTGCGTGGCGCCTGCATCACCACCACCGCCCGCGCGGCCGAGATGGTGAAGCTGGTCGAAAACAGCTTCCGCGACGTCAACATCGCCTTCGCCAACGAACTGTCGGTGATCGCGGAGAATATGGACATCGACGTGTGGGAGGTGATCCGCCTCGCCAACCGGCACCCGCGCGTCAATATCCTCAATCCCGGCCCCGGCGTCGGCGGCCATTGCATCGCCGTCGATCCCTGGTTCATCGTCCATGGCGACCCCGAGAACGCCCGCATCATCCGCACCGCGCGTGAGGTGAATGACGGCAAGACAGATCATGTGGTGGCAAAGGCATCCGACATGATCGACGATTTCGTCGGCGAGGACGTCGCCTGCCTCGGCCTCGCCTTCAAGGCGAATATCGATGATTTTCGCGAAAGCCCGGCGGTGAAGGTCGCCGCACGGCTCGCGCGCCGCTATGGCCGCCGCATCAAGCTGGTCGAACCCTATGCGCAGGAACTGCCCATGGACTTCGCCGGAACGGGTGCCGAATTGATCGATCTCGATACGGCTCTGGAACAATGCGGCCTGTTCGTCATTCTGGTCGATCATGATATGTTCAAATCGGTCCCCGTCGACGAACGCGCCGGCAAGGCAGTGTATGACACGCGGGGAATCTGGCCCGACCAGCCCCGCCGGATTTCTGCTGCCGCAACAGGGCGCATCGCCGTCTGATCGTCATCAGGCCGGCGCGCCCCGTCGCGCCAACGGTTGCCATACCCCCGCCCCGTCGCTAACCCCCGGTTCCAACGGCGCTTGTCTGCGCCCCGGATCAATCGCCAGAGGGGGACATGAGGCATGAAGCGCAGGCGCTCGCCGCGACTTTGGATGGCTGCCCTGGCTCTGCCGGGACTGGCAGGCTGCTCTACGGTAGAGAAGGCGCCGGAGGGCGAGGCCGCCTATGCGGTCGTTCCCTCGCCGCCTGCCGTCGGCATGGATTATCGTATTGCGCCCGACGATGTGCTGCGCATCAGCGTCTATCATGAGCCGGACCTGTCGCTGGAAGATGCGCAGGTCAGCGCCACCGGCATGGTCCGCATGCCGCTGATCGGTGATGTATCGATCGGCGGGCTGACGTCAGGGGAGGCTGCGGACGTCATCGCCGGACGCCTCGGCGAACGTTATCTCGTGTCGCCGCAGGTGACGCTGTTCGTGAAGAAGGCAGTGGGTCGTCGCATCACGCTGGACGGCGAGGTGCGCGAACCGGGCCTCTATCCGTTCGATGGGCGATTGACCCTGTCGCAGGCGCTGGCGCTGGGCAAGGGGCCGACGCGGCTCGCGGGCCTGAAGCAGATCGTCGTCGTGCGCCGGATGGACGGCCAGCGGCAGGCGGCGATGTTCGATCTGGGCGCCATCCGCAAGGGCGAAGCGCCCGATCCCGAAATCTTGCCCGGCGATCAGGTGATCGTCGGCCTCTCGCGCGCCAAGGCGATATTGGGCGGTGCGCTGATCGCGGTGCCGGTCCTCGCGGCGGGCTTCATCGCGCTGGACGGAGGGAATTGATGGCCGCGCCCCTGACCGAAACGCCTGACAGCGCCGAAGTGGAGGGCGCGGGTGCGCGTCTGTCGCGCGGCGCCCATGTCTACTGGACGGTGCTGCGCCGGCATCGCGTGATCCTGTTCGTCACCATGGCGCTCTGCCTGCTGGCGGCGTTGCTCTATATCCTGCTCTCGACCCCGGACTATCGCGCGACCGCTTCGGTCGAGGTCGAGGATCTGCCGGCGGGCGCAGCGGGCGCGGGAACGCCCCGTCCCAACACCGACGACACTGAAACGGTGATGCAGACCGAACTGGAGGTTCTGCGCAGCCGTGCGCTGGCAGAGGAAGTGGCGCGCAGCCTGGCGCTGGTCGGCACGCCGACTTTCTTCGAGGGCATGGGCGTCCGCCGGCCCAAGGAAGGATCGGGCGGCCTCAGCCAGCGACAGGTGGAGCAGGAGCAGGTCATCGCCCTGCTGCGCCAGAATCTGGAAGTCGGCCTGCCGGGCAAGTCGCGCATCATCCGCATCAGCTTCGTCAGCGCCGATCCGACCCTGTCGGCGCGCGTTGCCAATGGCTATGCCGACAGCCTGATCCGGTCGGACCTCAAGCGGGGCTTTGAATCGGGCGTGCAGGCGCGCCGTTTCCTGCTGGGTGAACTGGACAGCGCGCGCAAGGATCTGTCGCGCGCGGAACGCGACCTGGCCGTCTACGCCGCGCGCGCTGGCGGTGCGCCAGTAGATCCCTCGCAGGGTGATGCTGAAAAGGCGGCCGACAAGGCGAAGGCCCAGCCGGCCGAACCCAAATTCGCGCCCTCCGAGGGATCGATCGAAACACGGCTGGCGCAACTCAACGGCTATCGCGCGCAGGCGGTGTCGGACCGGATCGCCGCACAGAAGCGCTGGGAAAGCGCTCGACGCGCCAGCGCCGAGACGCTGCCTGAAGTGTTGAATAATGGCGCGATGCAGGCGTTGATGGCGGAGCGGGCGAAACTGCGCGCGTCGCTTGTCGAGGAACGGCAGTTCCGCAAGGATGCGCATCCCGAAATGCGCGAGGCGCGGGCAAAGCTGGCGGCGCTGGACGATCAGACGCAGGATATGGCGAACCGCATCCGCGCGTCGCTCAGGGAGCAATATGACGTCGCCGTCCATGGCGAAAAGCAGATCGCGTCCGAGATTTCGGAGCTGGAGCGCGACGCCCAGACCGCGCGCGGTCGCGATGTCCAGATGGGCATCTACGAACGTACCGTCGACACCTATCGGATGCTGCATGACAGCCTGTTGCAGCGCTATCGCGACATGGCGTCGCAGGCTGGCTTCCAGGCTGGACGCATCCAGCCGCTTGACCGGGCGGCGGTGCCGGCGCGGCCCTTCTCGCCCAAGGTCGGCGAGACGTTGCTGTTCGCGGCGTTGGGTGGGCTGGCGCTGGGATTGCTGCTGGTCGGCGCGCGTCATGTGTTCGACGACGCTGTGACGTCGGCCGATACGCTGGCGGAGCGGGTTGGACTGCCACTGCTGGGTTCGGTGCCGGTGACGGGAGACAATCCCCAGCCTCCAGAAATCTTCACCCCGATCGCGCGTTCCCTGTTGCTGGCGTCTACCAGCGGTCTGCCGCGTTCCATCCTCGTCACCAGCGCGCAGGAGGGGGAGGGCAAGTCGCTGACTCTCAACGCTCTGTCGCGGGCGCTGGCGGGGCTTGGCAAAAAGGTGCTGGTCATCGACGGCGACATGCGCCGCCCGGTCCAGCATGCGCTGTTCCGCGTCGCTCCCGCCAGGGGCATCAGTGAAGTGCTGACCGGTCAGTCCAAGGCGGCGGACGCGATCATTCCGACCGGCGTCGACGGTGTGTCGCTGTTGCCTTGTGGTGCGGTGCCGCCCAATCCGACCGAGTTGCTGGCGACCCCGGCGCTCGATGCGCTGCTGGCGGTTGTGTCCGACGACTATGACACGATCCTGATCGACGCGCCGCCGATCCTGGGGCTGGGCGACACGCCTCTGCTTGGCGCGCGGGTGCAGGCGAGCCTGATGGTCGTCGAATGGGGCCGCAACCATCATGGCGGCCTGCGCGTGTCGGTCGAGCGGCTGCGCCGGGCCGGCGGCGTCATCATCGGCGCCATCCTGACCAAGCAACAGGGCCGTGCGCTGGAATATGACTATCACCGGGGCGGGTGAGCGACGCTTCCCCTCCCGAAGCCTTTGTTACGCTGGTAAAGCCTGCTTAGAGCACGTCCCCGAACATGAACCAGATAAGCGCAAGCCATGCAACAAGGCCCACCGCGCCCAAGATCACCCCTGACCGGGCGCGGATCGCAGGCCAGAGGCCGCGGGATTCGTCTTCGTCTTCTATCTCCATCCGCCCCGCGTAGCGTCGGATGCGGTCGCGCTCAAGCCGGGGGCATGGCTTCCAGCAGCGCCTTGAGCGTCTGGAGATCCTTCTTCACCATATCCGCGTCATGATCGAACGCAGCGTCGTCCATGTCCGGCTGTCGCAGCAAGGTGAAAATCACCTCCGTGCCGCCGTCATTGCCGATCATGCGCAGCGGAATATGGATTTCGGGCTTGCCCGCGATACGGACCCGATGGTCCAGGACGCCATATGCGTTGGGCGGCGAAAATTCGACCAAGGCCGGACCTTGCGGCGTATCTGCTATCCAGCCTTGCGCGGTGCGATGTAGCGAGGTTGAAAGGCCTGCCGCCCAGCGCGGGAAATTTTCCGGACGATGGGTAAAATCATAGGCACGGGCGAACGGCACGGCGATGCCGATGCCCAGATGCCGTGCCTGCCGCAGTGGCATCAGCCGGTTGCCTCCTCGGTTTCGATGGCAGTATCGGCGCGGCCCACGGCCATCAGTCGCCCGGTGAAGCATTGCCGCCACCAACTGATATCCTGACCTTCCACGCTGTCCATCATCGCGCGCCAGCGGCGCTTGCGCTCGTCCAGTGGCATGGCGAGCGCGCGGTTGATGGCGTCGGACATTTCCTCCGGGCTATAGGGGTTGATGAGCAGCGCATCCTTGAGCTGCATCGCCGCACCGGCGAAGCGGGACAGGATCAGCACGCCGGGATCATCGGGATCCTGCGCCGCGACATATTCCTTCGCCACCAGGTTCATGCCGTCGCGCAGCGGCGTGACGAGGCCGATCCGCGCCGCGCGGTAGATGCCGGCCAGCTTGTCGCGCGGATAGCCCTGGTTGACGTAGCGGATCGGGGTCCAGTCGACATCGCTATATTCGCCATTGAGGCGCCCGGCGAGGGAGTCCAGCGTCGCACGGATCTGCTGATAGCTCTCCACTTCCCCGCGTGAGGGCGGCGCGATCTGGGTCAGCAGCACCTTGCGATGATGTTCGGGATGATCCTTCAGGAACCGGGCATAGCCGTTGAAGCGCTCTTCCAGTCCCTTGCTGTAATCCAGCCGGTCGACGCCGACGATCATGGCCCGATCCTGCAAGGAAGCGCGAACCTGGCTCAGCATGTCGCGCGCGTCCTCGCTTTCGGCCGCCTCGGCAAATTCCCTGGCGTTGATCCCGATCGGGCAGGCGACGGCCTGAATGGTGCGATCGCCCACGGTCACATAATCGCCGTCCACGGTGCCGCCCATTTCCTTTTCCACATAGTGGCGGAAGGATTCGAGCCATTCTTCCGTATGGAAGCCAATGACATCATAGGCGAAGAGCGTGCTGACCAGCTTGGTATGATGGGGCAGCGACACCAGCAGGCGGGTGGGCGGCCAGGGGATGTGGAGGAAGAAACCCATCCGGTTCTTCAACCCCTTGTCGCGCAGCATCTGGCCCAGCGGGATCATGTGATAGTCATGGACCCAGATGACGTCTTCCGGCTCGATCAGCGGGGTGGCGGTGTCGGCAAATCGCTGGTTGACGCGGTTATAGCCGCCCTCGAAATCGCGGGCATATTCGGCCAGGTCGATGCGGAAGTGAAACAGCGGCCAGAGCGTCTTGTTAGCATAGCCGTTATAATATTCGTCGACGTCCTGCTCCTCCAGGTCGATCGTCGCGGTCTTCACGCCTTCATCCTCGGCAAAGCCGATATGGCCGGTGAAATTGTCGGTCACTTCGCCCGACCAGCCGACCCAGATGCCGCGGCTTTCGCGCAAGGCTTGCGACAGCGCGACCGCAAGGCCGCCCTGGTTGCCGGTCTTGCTGGGGCGGCTGACCCTGTTGGAAATGACGATCAGGCGGCTCATCGCATCGCGCTCCACGGTTTGCTCAGCAAGACGGCGCAGTTGATGATGCCGACCAATGAGTAGGTCTGGGGATAATTGCCCCATAATTCCCCGGTAGCCGGGTCGATATCTTCGGACAGCAGCCCGGCCGCGGTGCGACGGGACAGCATTTCCTCGAACAGGGTGCGCGCTTCGTCCGTGCGGCCCGTGCGATGCAACGCCTCGATCAACCAGAAGGTGCAGACGTTGAAGGCCGTCACAGGCTCGCCGAAATCGTCGGGCGCGCTGTAACGGAGCATGTCGTTGCCCCGGCGCAGATCCGCCTCCAGCGCGGCGAGCGTGCCGACGAACATCGGATCGTCGGCGGTCAGGAAACGCAGGTCGAGCAATTGCAGCAGCGATGCGTCGCGTGCATCATCCTCGAAATTGGCCGAGATCGCCTTGCTGTCCTTCCGCCAGGCGGCCTCGATGATCTTGTCCCGCATCGTGTCGGCGCGGTTCTGCCAGTGGATGGCGCGCACCGGCAGGTCGAGCGCCGTCGCGGCATGGGCCAGCCGATCGCACGCGGCCCAGCACATGACGGCGCTGTAGCTATGGACATGGGCGCGGGTGCGCAATTCCCACAGGCCCGCATCGGGCTGGTCATAGACCTGCCAGGCGCGCTCGCCGACCACTTCCAGCGCCTCGAAATCGGCATGGCCCGCCATGCGCAGCAGGCGCTGGTCGATGAAACCCTGCACCGACGACAGCACGATCTGGCCATAGGCGTCATGCTGTATCTGTTCATAGGCGGCGTTGCCGACGCGCACCGGACCCATGCCGCGATAGCCCGGCAGGCTTTCCGCCTCCCATTCGGTCAGCGTCGCATTGCCGCGCACGTCGTAGAGCGGCTGGATATGCCCGCCTTTCGCGCCATCGACGATGTTGCGCAGATAGACGAGATAGGTTTCGAGCACGTCGAGCGCGCCTAGCCGGTTCAGCGCCTCGACCGTATAATAGGCGTCGCGCACCCAGCAATAACGATAGTCCCAGTTCCGCCCGCTGTCGGCATGTTCAGGAATGGAGGTGGTCAGCGCGGCGACAATCGCGCCGGTTTCCTCATGCTGGCAGAGCTTCAGGGTAATGGCGGATCGGATCACCGCCTCCTGCCATTCGGCCGGGATGGCGAGGCCGCGCACCCAGAGCTGCCATTCATGGATGGTGTCGTCCAGCATTCGTTCGATCGCCGGGCGCAGCGCGTCGGAAAAGCCTTCATCCGGCCCCATGAAGAAATGCATGTCCTGTTCCAGCCGGAACCAGCTTTCCTGGGAAATGAGGCCAATGGGTGCATTGGTCGACACGCGCATCGCCATGTAGGACAGCACGATGCGGATATGGTTCGAGCCGTAGCTGATTGGCACCCTGTCGCCGTTCCAGTTGGTGGTGGGGCGAAACTTCACGCGAATCCGGGGGCTGCCCGCCACCGGCCGCACGATGCGGATGAAGGCGACCGGCCGATATATGCGCCCCTTATGCTTGTGGCGCGGGCAAAAATCATAGGTTTCGATCGCATTGCCCTGCGCGTCGCTCTGGCGCGTGACCAATATGGGCGTGTTGCGGATATAATGTTGTTCGACCGCGACGCAATTTTCCAGCTCGATCGCCCAGAAGCCGCGGGCCTGGGGATCATCCCAGTCCTTGTGATCCAGCAGCGCGGAAAACACAGGGTCGCCATCGACGCGGGGCACGCAACCCCACACCATGCGGCCCGCACGATCGATCAGCGCGGAAGCCTGGCAATTGCCGATGGGCCAGAGATCGAGATTGCGCTCGTTTCCGGCGTGAATAGAAGGACTTGGCTCTTGGATTTTTCCGCCCCTTTTGGTGCTCAGGATCAGAGGCGCCGAAAATCCTATCCGGCGACCCCCTGCGACAGATAATGCCTGACGGCGGCAACCTGTTCCAATCGGAAGGCCGCAAAAGTGGCTCGGGGCATCCCGACCAATATGCCGGCGCCGCCCAGTTCGGCGGCCACGGCAAAGCCTTCCTCGTCGGTGACATCGTCGCCGATGAAGAGGGGCGTGCCGCCGATCATGGGTGTTTCCTGCATCAGTCGCCGTACCGCACTGCCCTTGTCTGCGCCGCCAGGACGCAGTTCGTAGAGCATCTTGCCATGCTGAACCGCAAGGCCATGCTGTTCGGCCAGTTGCGCCGCGAGCGTGCCGGCTTCCTCTCCCCAGGCCGGGGCGCCACGGAAATGCAGCCCGACGCTGATCGACTTGCGCTCGACCAGTACGCCGGGCCTGTCATCGGCAAAGGTGTGGAAGGCGGCTTCGACCGCGTCGATTGCGGACATCCGGGCTGGGGCGTCGACCGCCTCGCCGGGCCGGGCAAATTCCAGCCCATGGGTGCCGGACAGCAGGAAGTCGCCGAAGCCCAGCTCGCGCAGCGTAGCGACCGACCGGCCGCTGACGATCGCGAGCCGCCCGCCGAGCGCATCGCGCAATCCGGCAAGCGTGGCGAGCAACTGTGCGTCCACATCCACCGCATCGGGCCTATCGGCCAGCGGTGCCAACGTCCCGTCGAAATCGAGGAAAAGGGCAGCGCCCGCCAGCAATGCAGTGGGCGGCGCAGGAAGGTCGGGCAGGGAGAGAAGAGTGTCGGTCACGCCTTTAAGAGTGGCGTCTCCAGACGAAACCGCAACCCCTCATCTCGCATTGCAGCAGTTTCAGGACCGGCAGCGGCGATCGCGATGCGGCGTTTCCGTCCAGGGCGACGCCCATTGCACGCGGTGCAGCGCGCGGAATGCCTGCATGATGGCGGCGATCAACTGGTCGATGCCGCGATTGGCATGTTCGCGGCCGTCATTCCACAGCCGGTCGTCATATTCGTCACGCATGATGCGCTCCTTTTCTATGAGTCGGTGGTAAGGGGCGGTGCGATGTCCGCAGGCACGGCAATGCGCTTTCGGCGCGGCGGATGCCAACAAAAGGCTGGACCGTTCAGATAAGCTGGCCTTATTGAATAGCCATGTCCGTTATGCCGCCGCTCTCCGCCATTCGCGTCTTCGAGGCCGCCGCCAGGCTGGAAAATTTCACCGCTGCCGCGCAGGAACTGGGCATGACCCAGGCGGCGGTCAGTTATCAGGTGAAGCTATTGGAGGAGCGGCTGGGTCTCAGTCTGTTCCAGCGCGTCGGGCGCAAGGTCGCATTGACCGACAAGGGGCGGGAGATCGCGCCCATATTGACCCGCGCCTTCGACCTGATGCGCGACGGCTTTGCTGCGCTGACGCAGGATCATTCGGCGGTGCTGACGATCAGTTGCACCAACAGCTTCGCCCATCTCTGGCTGGCGCCGAAGATCGGCGCGTTCCAGATGCGCCACCCGCATCTCGCCGTGCGCATCCAGGCGGAGGACACCGTCGTGGACCTTGCCCGCGATGGCGTCGATCTGGCGGTGCGCGGTGGCAAGGGCGACTGGCCGGGGCTGGAGGCGAAGCTGCTGACCCATAACCGTCTCGTGCCGATGTGCAGCCCGGGCTGGCTGGAGCGCAACGGGACCATCGCCGATGCGCAGGCGCTCCATGCCCGCCCGCGCCTGTCGCCCGACGACATGTGGTGGCATGAATGGTTCGCCGCCATGGGCGTGGAGGCCGATCCGGCGGACGGCCCGCCCGGCATCGCGCTCGACAGCCAGGTGATGGAAGGCCGCGCGGCGATCGCGGGGCAGGGCATCGCGATCCTCAATCATTTCCTCTGGAAGTCAGAGGTGGAGGCCGGCCTGCTGGTCGAGGCTGTGCCTTCCTATGTCCGGGAAATCGCCAGCTACTGGATCGTCTACCCGCCCCACGTCCGCAACGCGCCCAAGATCAAGGCCTTTCGCGACTGGATCAGCGCCGAATTCGCCGCCGAGATCGCGGCCGATCCTGATGGGCGCTACTTGCCGCGTTGATATGGCATGCGTATATTCATGCGCATGTAGAATGCAGGAGGTCGCCGTGACGAAACAGGAGCGGATCGGAACGCGCAAGCCGACGAACCTGTCGCTGGACAGTGCATTGGTTGAAGAAGCCAGGGAATTGGGCATCAACCTGTCCCGCGTCTGCGAGGAAGGGTTGCGCAGGGAAATCGCGGCGGAACGCGGCAAGCGCTGGAAGGAAGAAAATGCGGCAGGGATCGCGGCCTCCAACGCCTATGTCGAAAAATATGGGTTGCCGCTCGAAAAATACCGGATGTTCTGATGGCGCGTCTCTGCGCGCATCGCCTGCCTGACGGAACTTATGTTCTCGACTGTCAATCCGACCTGTTGGATCATCTGACCACGCGCTTCGTCGTGCCGCTGGTGCCGATCGAGCATATCGAAACACCAATGGCGCGGCTTAATCCGCGCTTCGAGATTGATGGCCGGCAGCTTGTGATGATGACCCAGTTCGCCAGCGCGATTCCGGCGCGTGCGCTCGGCAAGATCGTGAAGCCCCTCCATGACGAACGCTATGCCATCTCTACCGCGCTCGACATGCTCATCGCGGGCTATTGACCAAATCCGTTTCCGTTTCGTGCCCGTCCTGCTAAGCCGTCCGCGATGACTGATTATCGTGACCCGTTCGACGCCATCAAGGATCACCCGTTCGATGATGCGCTGTCCGAGCGCTATCTCGTCTATGCCCTTTCGACCATCACGGCGCGCTCGCTGCCGGACCTGCGCGACGGGCTGAAGCCAGTGCATCGCCGTCTGCTCTGGGCGATGCGGCTGTTGCGTATGGAGCCGGGTGGGGCTAACCCGGACGTGCTGGTCGCCAATCCCGCGCGCAACACCACCGCGTACAAAAAATGCGCCCGCGTCGTCGGCGACGTCATCGGTAAATATCACCCCCATGGCGACAGCTCCGTCTACGACGCGATGGTCCGCCTGGCGCAGGACTTCTCGCTGCGCACGCCGCTGGTCGACGGACAGGGCAATTTCGGCAATATCGACGGCGATAATGCGGCGGCGATGCGCTACACCGAAGCGCGCCTGACGCAGGCCGCCGCTGACTTGATGGCGGGGCTGGATGAAGGCACGGTCGATTTTCGCCCCACTTATAATGGCGAGGATGAGGAGCCTGAGGTATTCCCCGGCCTCTTCCCGAACCTGCTCGCCAATGGCGCCAGCGGCATCGCGGTTGGCATGGCGACCAGCATCCCGCCGCACAATGTCAGCGAACTGATCGATGCCGCCAACCTGCTGATCGACGATCCCGACGCCGATCATGCGGCCCTAATGCAGATCGTGCGCGGGCCGGACTTCCCGACCGGCGGCGTGCTGGTCGATAGCCCCTCGATCATTGCCGAAGCCTATGCCACCGGGCGCGGCGCCTTTCGCACGCGGGCGCGCTGGCACCGGGAGGATGAGGGGCGCGGCACCTGGATCGCGGTCGTCACGCAAATTCCCTATCAGGTCCAGAAATCGAAGCTGATCGAGCAGATCGCGGCGCTCATCAACGATAAGAAGCTGCCGATCCTGGCCGATGTGCGCGATGAATCCGACACGGAAATCCGCATCGTCATCGAACCGCGCGCCCGCACGGTCGACGAACAGGTGCTGATGGACAGCCTGTTCCGCCTGACCGATCTCGAAAACCGCTTCCCGCTGAATCTCAACGTGCTGGATTCGACCCGAACCCCGCGCGTTTTGGGCCTCAAGCCTCTGCTGATCGAATGGCTGCGGCACCAGATCGATGTGTTGGTCCGCCGCGCCCAGCATCGGCTGGAGAAGATCGCCAATCGCCTCGAACTGCTCGACGGCTATATCATCGCCTATCTCAATCTCGACCGCGTGATCGAGATCATCCGCACGGAGGATGAGCCGAAAGAAGTGATGATGGCCGAATTCGGCCTGACCGATCGTCAGGCCGAGGCGATCCTCAACATGCGGCTGCGTTCCTTGCGCAAGCTGGAGGAAATGGAACTGCGCCGCGAGCATAGCGAACTGCTCAAGGAAAAGGACGAACTGGAGAAGCTGGTCGAAAGCCCGGCCCGCCAGCGCACCCGCCTCAAGAAGGATCTGGCTGCGCTGCGCAAGCGCTACGGCCCGGAAACCGACCTTGGCCGCCGTCGTTCGCTGGTCGAGGAGGCCGCGCCCGCGCGCGAAATCCCGCTGGAGGCGATGATCGAACGCGAGCCGATCACCGTCATCCTGTCTGAACGCGGCTGGATTCGGGCGATGAGCGGGCATCGCGACCTGGCCAGCGCCGATACGCTCAAGTTCAAGGAAGGCGATGGCCCGCAATATGCCTTCCACGCCTATACCACCGACAAGCTGCTGATGGCGACCTCCACCGGGCGCATCTACACGCTGGCATCGGACAAGCTGCCGGGCGGGCGCGGCTTCGGTGATCCGGTGCGCTCACTGGTCGACATGGACAATGAAGGCGCGATCGTTGCGCTGATGCCGGCGAAGACTGGCAGTGAACTGCTGTTCGCTTCCTCCGACGGCCGTGGCTTCATCGCGGCCGTGGCCGACATCACCGCCGAGACGCGCAAGGGCAAGCAGGTGGTCAATGTTCGCGCCGGCAGCAAGTTGAGCGTCGTGCACCCTGTTGCGCCGGAGGCGGACAGCATCGCGGTCATCGGCGAGAATCGCAAATTGCTGGTCTTCGCGATCGCCGAAATGCCGCGGATGGCGCGCGGGCAGGGTGTCCAGTTGCAGCGCTATCGTGACGGTGGCCTGTCCGACGCCATCGCCTTCCGCCTATCCGATGGCCTGAGCTGGACCATGGGCGGCGAATCGGGTCGCACTCGCACCGAAACGGACATGTCTCCGTGGAAAGTCGCGCGTGGCGCCGCCGGACGCATGCCGCCGACTGGTTTTCCGCGCGATAACCGCTTTTGATTCATCGCAAATCCAAACGACGTTTCCAGAAAATTTACCGCTTCCCGATAGGTCGGACGCATGAAATCCATGTCCGTGCGCAACTGGCCGGTCAAAAAGACCAGCGTTGAGCCTCGTTGCGGGGAGGATGGCGCGCATCCGGGTCAGGGACTGGAGGTAGATCATTGGCTGGCGGCGCTGCCGCAGTCGGCCGGGATTTTATCCTACGAACCCGACGGCTTGTCCGTCGTCGCCGGCAATGATCGCTTCATGAAGCGGCTCGACCTCTATCGCGAGCGGACGAGCGGCAATGAGGGGAATGACCAGGGCTGGTTCGACCGTGTCGCCGCCTTTATCGATTCGGGGCAGGAGTCGATTGGCTTCGAAACCCGCCGGGACGGCAACCTCGGCCCGGAATATTTCATGTGCACCCTTGGTCGCCTGCCGTCAGGGGAGACGGATGCACCCCTGATTCTGCTGACGGTGACGGATCGCACGACCGAGCGGGCGATCGAGAAAAATCTGCGGCGGGAATTATTGTCGGACGGCCTCACCGCCTTGCCCAACCGCACCGGCTTCGGCGAGGAGATTGACGACCGGCTGAAGAATAATGCCTGGCCGGAGCATGCTCAGTTCGGCATCATCGCGATCGACCTCAGCCGCTTCAGCCGGGTCAATGAATCGCTGGGTCCGATGGCGGGTGACGAGTTGCTGATCACGGTTGCCAAGCGGCTCAAGTCCAGCCTGCGGCAGGGCGACGTGCTGGCGCGGATCGGCGGCAATGACTTTGCGATTTTTGCCCGTCTTAACAATGGCTTATCTGATTCCCTGCATATCGTGCAGCGGATCAAGGAAGCGATGAGTTCGCCGATCCGTCTCAGCGGCCTGCAAATCCGCGTCGATTGCGCGATCGGCTGCGCGCTGTCGATCAATCTTCAGGAAGATCCCGACGATGTGGTGCGCAAGGCGCAGGCGGCAGTGAAGATCGCCAAGCGCAGCGGCAAGGTCGAAATCTATCGCAATGGCGTCCTCAAGGAGGCGCAACGTCGCTTTTCGATCGAAAGCCGCCTGCGCGACGCGCTGGCGCAGGGCGGGCTGGCGCTCGCCTATCAGCCGCTCATCCATCTCCAGACCGGCGAAATCACCGGGTTCGAGGCGCTGGCCCGCTGGGATGACGAGGAACTGGGCCGGGTTTCGCCAGTCGAATTCATCGCGGTTGCCGAGGAAAGCGGTCTCATCACCTCTCTAGGGCGCTGGGCGGCCTATGAAGCCGCGCAGGCCTTGTCGCGCTGGGACGCGAAATTCGGCCAGCCGCTGCCTGTGGGCGTGAACGTCAACCTCTCGCCGATCCAGATGGCGCGGGACGATGTCGCCTCGATGTTCGAGGAAGCGCTCCGCTATTCCGGCGTCGATGGCAGTCGCCTGACGGCCGAAGTCACCGAAAGCGCCATCGTCGCCGACCCAGACAAGGCGCGCAAGCTGTTGTTCGCGCTCAAGGATTTGCAGATGCCGATCGCGATGGACGATTTCGGCACCGGCTTTTCCAACCTCGCCAGCCTGCACAGCCTGCCGATCGACATATTGAAGATCGACCGCAGCTTCGTCTCCTCCATGCTGGAGGATCGCGACAAGGCCGTCATCGTGCGCACCATATTGTCGCTCGCCGAATCACTGAATCTCAGGGTCACGGCCGAGGGGATCGAGACGCAGGATCTGGCCCATGCGCTTCAGAAAATGGGATGCTGGCAGGGGCAGGGCTATTATTTCGCGCGCCCGATGAGCGAGGCCGACGCCTTCGACTATTGGCGCGCGCGCTGGAATTTCGAGACGGTCTGATCCGTCAGTTCCGCGACGCGGGCGGCGTCGGGAAAATCCTCCGCGACCCACAGCCGCTGCACTTCCTGCAAGGCCTTGGCGATATTGGGACCAGGTTCCAGCCCGCGCGCGATCAAAGCGCCGCCGCCGATCGGCAGGGTAGGCGGGGTCCATCCTTCCAGCGGCGCAAGCGCCGACACTGATTGGGCAGGATCGAGCAACAACCGGTCGATCGCGCCCTCCACGCCGACCCGATAGGCGAGCGCACGCGGCGCTTCGCCTTCGATGCCCGGCTCCAGCGCTACGATCAGCCGCTTGCGCGCCTTGTTGGAGAGCTTGAGCCGCGCCCCGACCTGATCGGCCAATGCCGGATCGGCGGGCAGCAGCGCGGCGAGCCGGCGCAGGGCGGACGGACCAACACCGCTTTCAGCCTCGCGCGTCATCAATGCCTCGACCCGGTCGACGCCCGCCATCGTCACTTCGGGGAGGACCGGCATCAATATGCCCCCTTCCACCATCAGCCGCAGCGCGTGGATCGGCGCGGCGACGCCCAGCAACTTCAGCATCTCGTCGGAGATCCGCTCGCGCGACAGCGCCATCAGGCTGTTGGCGGCGGCAACGCACGCATCATAGGCGAGATTGTCCAGTTCGTTGTCGCCATAGCGCGCCAGGAAGCGGAAATAGCGCAGGATGCGCAGATGATCCTCGGCGATCCGGGCGGATGCGTCACCGATGAAGCGCAGCCGCCGCGCCTCCAGATCGGGCAGGCCACCGAAATAGTCGCTGATCGCGCCGGTCAGCGGATCGGCATAGAGGGCGTTGATGGTGAAGTCGCGTCGCGCCGCATCCTCGCGCCAATTGTCTGTATAGGCGATGGTGGCGCGGCGGCCGTCGGTGCTGACGTCGCGGCGCAGCGTGGTAATCTCTACCGGACCGTCGGGCAGGACGGCGGTGATGGTGCCATGGTCGATGCCGGTCGGCACCGCCTTGATCCCCGCCGCCTTCAGCCGGTCGACCACATCCTGCGGGTCCAGCGTCGTCGCTATGTCGAGATCGTTGACGGGCAGGCCCAGTAGCCCATCGCGCACCGCGCCGCCCACATAGCGGGCCTTGCCGCCGCCGGCATCTAGCGCGGCAAGCAGGCCGTCCAGGCCGGAACGATGACGCCATTGGGCGTCAGGCAGCAAGACGGTCATGACCCAGCCTTCGGGAAAGATTGGCCAGGATGGCGGCGGTGATCCCCCAGATGCGCCGATCCTGCCAGAAAATTTCATAATAATGGCGCATTGCGCCGGCGAACTCGACCTCGCGCTTTACCCGGTTGGCGGGGTCGAGCGCAAAGGCGAGCGGCAGTTCGAACCAACTGGCGACCTCCCCCTCCTGCGCATGCAGCGGCAGGTCTGGCGGGATGACCCCCAGCACCGGAATGATGTCGAAGCCGGTGAAGGTATGATAGCGGTCGGACGTACCGATGATCTGTACCTCGTCAGGCGGCAGAGCGATTTCCTCCTGCGCCTCGCGCAGCGCACCGGCAACTTCGTCGGCGTCGCTTTCATCAACCCGGCCGCCGGGGAAGGCGATCTGGCCGGCATGTTTGCGCAATGTGGTCGCCCGTTCGGTCAGGATCAGGCCCGGCTCCGACCGGTCAGTGATCGCGACCAGCACGGCGGCAGGGGCGAGTGCGACATCATCGACGATCCGCGGGTCGCGGACGTCCGACAAAGGCAGCATTTCGCGCCGATGCCCTTCCTCCAGTGCGGCGCGCAACCGTTCCGCCAGGCTCATTCCGCGCCGTCCAGCGGAAAGAATGCGCCATCGCTCCACAAGCCGACACGGTCGCCGCCTTCCTCCAGCGCCAGGTTCATCAAATCATAATAGACGCTGCGCGCGACCAGAGCTTCCAACCCGCCGCGCACATGCAGATAGGGGTGCGGGCCGTCCGGCGTCTCGCGCAGGGTCAGGCCATTGTCCGCGCCAGCAGTGACCAGATCGCCGCTGTTCAGCCGGAAGATCAGCGTGCGCTCTCGCCTTTCGCCCTCTGTCTTCAGTTCCACCGCGACGAAAGGGGCATCGTCCACAGCGATATCCAGCTTCTCGACCGGCGTGACCAGCACATGGCTGCCATCCGGTTCACGCCGCAATATGCTGGAGAACAGCCGCACCATCGTCTCGCGGCCGATCGGCGATCCCTGATGATACCAGGTGCCGTCGCGGGCGATGCGCATTTCGCTGTCGCCGCAATGATCGGGATTCCATTTCTCGACCGGCGGCAGGCGCTTTTCCGCCAGCAGGCGCGCTATGTCGGCCAGCGATAGGGTGGACAGGTCGGGCAATGGCTCCATCGGCATGAGGCGGAGATAGGAGCGTCCTCGCTCGAAGGCAAAGAACTAATTCAGGCCGCGACCGCGATGCGCGGCGCCAACATGCCGGTTCCGGCCACGCGTCCACCATCCACCGGCAGCGCCAGCAAGCGGCGTTTCTCGAACGGACCGGGCGCGTCCCATCCGCTCGTGCCTTCGTCGGTGAAGCCCCAGAAGCGGCCATAATATTCGGGGTCGCCGATCATCATCAGTGGCTCGGTCCGCAGCGTCCTGGCGGCCGCGACCACCGCGTCCATCATCGCCCGGCCATGGCCGCCATGCTGGTGCGCGGGATCGACGGCGACCGGACCTACCATGATCAGCGGCGACTGGCTGCCATCGGCCTGGGTCAGCGCCACCGGCCAGCTTTGCAGCGTGCCGATCAGCGCGCCGTCCGCATTCACGACGGCGAAGGAGAGGGCAGGGAGCCAGGGCATTCCGTCGCGGATCTTGTAAGCGGTGCGGCCATGGCGATCAGGACCGAAAGCCGCGTCGAGCAGCTGCTCGATCGCCTCTTCGGGCTGACTGTCCAGGGGAAGAATGTGAGACACGACTTGCCGTTCCGCCATCAATGGCGCATGGGGCAGCGCCGGAGCGGCGGGCTTTAGCGTCCGCGCCGCAAAATGAAAGACTAAATAGGCCCCGCCTGACCGCAGGATATGGGCCATATGTGGCAAGGCTATGCAGACAGGATTTGACGATTTTCTGACGCTGGAGGTCAACAATCTCCATGTCGACGTGCTGACCGGCATCTACTCGGAGGAGACGCATCTCCCCCAACCGCTGCGCATTTCCATCCGCGCGCGCCTGCGAATCGCCGACCATTACGATCCGTCGACGCCGCTAACCCAGTCGAAAAACTATATGGACTTGAAGCACGCCGCCTCGACCGCGCTGCCCGAAGGCGTCCATTTCACCCTGATCGAAGCGGTGGCCGACCATATCATCGACACCATCTTCCTTCAGGACGACAAGGTCAGCCATGTCGAGGTGAAGATCGTCAAGCTGGCGCTCAGCGAGCGCGGCGAGGAAATCGGCATCACCCTTGGCCGCGGGCGGAAGTAAATTCCGCCCCGTTCGTTTCAAGCGAAGTCGAGAAACGCGTCCCGACTTCGCTCGAACCCCAACCTCATCCCTTCTTGATCAGCCCGATCTCGATCAGCCGCTCGGTCAGATAGTCGTGCGCGCTGATCGGCGCTTCGCGACGCGGGTTCTCGTCGGTCACGCATTGCGGCAGCGCGTCGATCATGAAATCGGGGCGCAGATGCAGGAAAAACGGCATCGAATAGCGCGAATGGCCGCGCCGTTCCGGCGGCGGATTGACCACGCGATGGCTGGTCGAGGGCAGCACATGGTTGGTCAGCCGCTGCAACATATCGCCGACATTGATCGCCAGCGCGCCCGGCGGCGGCACGACCGGCAGCCAGTTGCCGTTCCGGTCCTTCAGTTCCAGCCCGCCTTCCTCCGCGCCCAGCAGCAGGGTGATCAGGTTGATATCCTCATGCGCGCCTGCGCGGATGCCGGGTGCTTGCGGTGACACTGGCGGATAGTGGAGCAGGCGCAGGATCGAATTGCCATTCTCGACCGGACCGTCGAACCAGCGCTCGGGCAGGCCGAGATAGAGGGCGATCGCCGACAGCAATTCCGCGCCGACGCGATCGAATTCGCGATACAGTTTCGCGAAGACCGGCTTGAACTCCGGCATTTCGGCAGGCCAGATATTGGGCGGCATGGTGTCGGCGAGCGGATCGCCTTCGGGCAGGTCGCGGCCGACATGCCAGAATTCCTTTAGGTCATTCTCGCTCGCGCCCTTGGCGATCTCGACGCCGAAGGCGGTGTAGCCGCGCTGGCCGCCGTTGAACTTGGCGTCATAGGCGCGCTTCACATCGTCCGGCAGGGCGAAGAAATCGCGCGCCAGCGCCCAGCCATTGTCGACCAGCGTCTGATCCATGCCATGGTCCTTCACCATGGCGAAGCCGAAGCGCTGGAAGGATTCGCCGAAAGCCTGAGCGAAGTCTGCCTTGGGCATCTCCGCCATGGACAGGACGGGCACCTGTTCCAGTATCGTTTGCGACACTTTTATTCTCCAGATCTCGAAAAAGGGGGCGCCACCCATATGCGGCCGCCCGCGCATAGCCGCATCCTTGATCGCGCCAGACCGCTGTTGCAAGAAGGCAAAATGAACTATTGGCTGATGAAATCGGAACCCGACGTCTTTTCCTATGACGACCTGGTCAAAAAGGGGAAGGCCGAATGGGACGGTGTGCGGAACCATGCGGCGCAGGGGCATATGAAAGCGATGCGCAAGGGCGACCTTGCGTTCTTCTATCACAGCAATATCGGCGTCGAGGCGGTCGGCATCATGAAGATCGTCGAGGAAGCCGCGCCCGACAGCACGGACGACAGCAGCAAGTGGATCGCGGTCCATGTCGCGCCGCACGAAAGGCTCGAAAAGCCGGTGACGCTGAAGGCCATGAAGGCCGATTCGGCGCTCGCCGACATGGTCATGTTGCGCCAGTCACGTCTTTCCGTCGCCCCACTGACCAAGGCGCAGTTCGACCATATCGTCGCTATGTCAAAGGCTTAATTGGATCAGTGGGACGCGGTTGCACATGATGCAATCGGGCGGTCATTTTTTGCGATTGTCGCTTTGTCGCAGTGCCCCATATGACGGCGGCAACAGAACAAGAATAAAGAACAGAGGTGTTTGATCGGCATTCACAAGGAGTTTACCCATGCGAATGCTGTCCAAGTTCATTGTCGCCGGCGCCCTGAGCGCCATCGCCGCCACCGCCGTCCAGGCCGAGGAAGCCGCTCCCAAGGAGCGTTTCACCCATGAAGGCTACACCTATGTCTATCAGGTGAAGGACACGAAGAACGGCAAGCTGATTTCGGGCCGTCGTTTCCCCGACGCCGTCGCCTTCAACCTGGCCGTCAAGAACGGCAAGGTTTCGGGCGTGTCGGGTGGCCAGCCGGTCGCGTTCAAGGTCGAAGACGCGCGCGGCGCCGCTTCGGAATAAGCTTTCGGCGCTGACAGGATTTAGGGACGGCATCCGACGGGATGCCGTCCCTTTTTCATGCCCCGCGGGCATAAGATCCGTTGGTTAGGGAGCCGACGCCGCGCAAGGGGCGGCGACGGCTAGACCGATCAGCGGCAGGTGCGCTTGCTGTCGATCGCCTTGCCGAGCAGCGCGCCGCCCGCCGCACCCAGGATGGTGCCGGTGGCGCGGTCGCCGCGCGTGTCTATCGCACGGCCAGCCAGCGCACCGCCGACGCCGCCGACGATCATGCCGGTGGTGCCGTTCGACTTGCGGCAATAGGTGCGGCCGTCGCGGCCACGCCATTCCTTGTAACGATAATGTTTGCGGGCCTGGGCGCCGTCGGTCGGCACGGCCAGCGATACCGGAATGGCCAGCGAAACGGCGGCCAGGGCGAGCAGGGCTTTACGCATGAATTTCTCCTCCAGATAGCGTGATTTGTCGCTAGAACCCGCACTTATTGATCGAAGTTGCATGAACCTACGGCAACAATCTAAGTCGTTGTTTCCGGAGAAATAAAATTTGAGGCGAAATGATGCGCGCGAACGATGAGCGGGATGCGAAGGCGCTGATCGCGGCGCTGGAACTGGCGCCCCATCCCGAAGGCGGCTGGTACAGGGAGACGTGGCGCGCCGCCGCTGCACCGGGTGAGCGGGCAGGCGGGACGGCGATCCTTTTCCTGCTGGAAACGCATGAACGATCGCACTGGCACAGGGTGGATGCCGACGAACATTGGTTCTGGCACGCGGGCGCGCCGCTGATCCTGTCGATCGCAGCGCAAGGAGGGGTGGAGTCACGGGATTTGCTGCTGGGGCCGGACATATTGGCCGGGCAGATGCCGCAGGGTTGGGTGCCCGCGCATCACTGGCAGGCTGCCGTACCGCAGGGGGGATGGGCGCTGGTCAGTTGCACGGTCACGCCGGGCTTTGATTTTGCAGGATTTACGCTGGCGCCGCCGGACTGGGAACCCGGCGCCTGAACCTTATCCACAAAGTTATCCACAGATTTGCGAAAAAATCTGTCACGAAACTGTCCGATTTCGCTTGGAACGACTCGCAGATGGTGAGACGATCTCATTATCGAGACGATGGAAACGGAGCAATCCGCTTCTGCAAATGGATGAGAAATCAGGCATTTAAATCGTATCGCTAGTTCGCCGGCAGGCAATGTTCGCAAGAACGGAGCTGGAGCTGACGAATGGATCGTTTGAAGCCGCTACCGGGTACGCGCGAAAGTGAACGTCGGGGATCGGGGACAGACGACAAGCAACGGGATGGCGGCCCTTGGCCAAAACCCGATGCAAGCCGGAGCAACGCCTCTTTCAGAGGATGGTGCGAAGGATACGCCGGGCCGATGATCGCATCCTGAAAAGGAAGCGGATCGATAGACCTGACGGAAGTGGGGACCGGCAGAAATGCCGGCCCCCATTTTGCATTTGGGGCAGGCATTTCTGGCTGGAAATGGTGCCGGATGAGGGGATCGAACCCCCGACCTTCGGTTTACAAAACCGCTGCACTACCGCTGTGCTAATCCGGCGCACCGTTTCGAGTGCGACGCCCTTACTATCAGATCACGCCGAAGGTCCAGCCCTCAGTTCGCGCTATTTGCGGTGTCAGGTCCGTGGGTGCCCACAGGTCCGGGCAAAGCGCGGCGTTTCGCATCCAGGCGGCGGTCACGATGGCGTCCGCGCCATGGTCGTCCGGCATGGTATCGACGTGCCTTTCGGATCCCAGATTCGTCAAGGCATCATTGAGAGCGACCGGATCGCGCATCTTGGTGCGGCCCTTGGGGCGGCCGGCGGCGCGGGCGGCGATGCTCGTGTAGATTTCGACCACCAGCGAGCCCGCGGAAGGCAACGGATCGAAAGGCCAGACCGGCACATGGCGTCGCACATGGTGCAGCAGGCGCATTCCCGCAAAGCTGGCCTTGGCGACCTGCGCCGCGCCGATCGCGTCATAGACGGTGGATGGTTTTCCACCGCCGACCGCATTATAATGGGCTTCGCAGGCGCGATTGTGCATGAAGTCGGCCTTCTCTCCATCGGCCTTGCCGAAGTAGAAATGGCGGCGATGGGCGACCTCCAGCAGGCTGGCCGCGCCCAGGTCGATATCCGCGCAGATCGTATCGACATAGGCCCAGAAGGCGGGGGCGTCCTCCGGCACGGCATCGCCGGGCAGATACGCGCCCCGCGCCACGAAGGGCGGCGCAAAGCTGAAATCGAAACCGAACAGCGTCGGTGCTTCCGCTGCCTTGTCCAGCAACCAGTCCGCCACCGCCTGCCGCGACCAGATGCCATCGGGCGCCGGGATCAATTGCGGCGCCGCCTCGCCAGCCTCGCACAGGGCGACGGCGATCCCCTTGTGCCGCGCGCCCTTGGCCCCCGACCAGTCGATCGCGGCGAAGCGCGCGAAACGGGGCGTCACGCCGGGCCGCGCTCCGCCCGCAACTTGTCCCAATAGGCGATGCGTTCGGCGATCCGTGCCTCGAACCCGCGATCGGTGGGGCTGTAGAAGGTCTGCGGCGTCATCTCCTCTGGCCAGTAATTGGCGCCGGAAAAGCCCTGATCCGCATCGTGGTCATATTGATAGCCCTTGCCGTAGCCGACCTGCTTCATCAGCTTGGTGGGGGCGTTGACGATGTTCATAGGCGGCATCAGCGACCCGGTGTCGCGCGCCGATTTGAACGACGCCTTCATCGCCATATAGCCGGCGTTCGACTTGGGCGCGGTCGCGCAATAGAGGCAGGCCTGCACGATCGCCAGTTCGCCCTCCGGCGATCCCAGAAACTCATAGGCGTCCTTGGCGGCGAGGCACTGGACCACCGCCTGTGGATCGGCCAGCCCGATATCCTCGGTGGCAAAGCGGACGAGGCGGCGCAGCACATAGAGCGGCTCCTCGCCCGCCGTCAGCATCCGCGCCATATAATAGAGCGCTGCCTGCGGGTCGGACCCGCGCAGCGATTTGTGCAGGGCGGAAATGAGGTTGTAATGCCCCTCCCGGTCCTTGTCATAAACCGCGACACGGCGATGCAGCAGCGCCGACAGGCCCGCCGGATCGAGCGGCTCGGGGATATCGATCGAATAGAGCGTCTCTACCTGATTGAGCAGAAAGCGGCCATCGCCGTCCGCGCTCGCCAGCAACGCCTCGCGCGCGGCAGCGTCGAGGGGCAGGGGGCGGTCCATCAACTGTTCGGCCCGTTCCAGCAACTGCTCCAGCGCGGTGGCATCCAGGCGCCGCAGGATCAGCACCTGCGCCCGCGACAGCAGCGCCGCGTTAAGCTCGAAACTCGGATTTTCCGTGGTCGCACCGACCAGCGTGACGGTGCCATCCTCGACGAACGGCAGGAAACTGTCCTGCTGCGCGCGGTTGAAGCGATGGATCTCGTCCACGAAAAGCAGCGTCTTCTCGCCTCGACGGCCATGCTCACTGGCGGCGGCAAAGACTTTCTTGAGGTCGGCGACGCCGGAAAAGACGGCGGAAATCGGCTCGAACCGCATCCCCACCGCATCGGCGAGCAGGCGCGAAATCGTGGTCTTGCCGGTGCCCGGCGGCCCCCAGAAGATGATCGAGGACAGGCGCCCGGCCGCCACCATTCGCCCGATCGCGCCATCCGGGCCGGTCAGATGTTCCTGCCCCACGACATCGCTCAGCGTGCGGGGGCGCAACTGGTCGGCGAGGGGGGCGGTGTCCGCCGTGTCGGCGGCAATGTCATCGGAAGCGAAAAGGTCGGCCATTGCGACCGATATAGGGAGAGATGGTCGATCAGGGAACAGGGCTGGACCGTGGCGACAGTCCCTGCGCTCGCTGGCGGATGACGCGCAAATAGGTGTCGACCAGCGCCTGGTTGACCTGGTCCCAGCCATTGCGTTCGGCGCGCGCCTGAGCTGCCTGGCCGGCGGCTGTCCGGGCCACCGAATCCTCGCAATAATATTGCAGCGCGTCGGCAAAGTCGCCGATCGCGCCGGGGCGGATCAGGCGGCCGGTGACGCCCTGCGTGACCAGGCTCTCGCTTCCGGTGGCGCGCGCCGCGACGGTCGGCAGGCCGCAGGCCATCGCCTCCAGCGTCACATTGCCAAAGGTTTCCGTAACCGAAGGATTGAACAGCATGTCCATGCTGGCGACCGCGCGGCCGAGGTCCGGCCCTTTCTGGAAGCCGGTGAAGACCGCCTGCGGCAGGCGGTTCTGGAACCATTCGCGCGCCGGGCCTTCGCCCACCACCAGCACCTTGTGCTGCACGCCGCGTTCGGCGAGCCGGTCGATCGTATCGGAAAAGACGTCCAGCCCCTTTTCCATGACCAGCCGTCCGATAAAGCCTATGGCGGGCACGTCGTCTTCGATGCCAAGGGACTGGCGCCAGCCAAGGTCGCGACGATCGGGATTGAATATCTCCCTGTCGATGCCACGGGTCCAGATGCCCACATCATAGCTCATCCGCTGTTCGCGCAGCAGCTGCGCCATCGATTCGGACGGCGCGACGATCGCGTCGCAGCGGCGATAGAAGCGGCGGAGCAGCGATTCGATCAGCGGTTCCAGAAAGGCGAGGCCATAATAGCGCGGATAGGTTTCGAACCGTGTGTGCACCGATGCGACTGTCGGCAGGCCATGGGCGCGCGCCCAGCTAACGGCGCGGTGGCCAAGCGGGTCCGGACTGGCGACATGGACGAGATTGGGCTGGAAGGTTTTGAGATCGCGGCGCAAAGTCGGCGACAGGCTATAGGGAACCCGATATTCCTTGCGCCCCGGAACGGCGAAGGAAGGGGCGCTGACTAACTCGCCGGCGGGTTCGAAGGCCGGGGTGTCGGTGGTCGGCGAATAAACCCGCACCGTCGCTCCCTGCTTCA
Organism: Sphingobium lactosutens; assembly: GCF_013393185.1. GTDB lineage: Bacteria > Pseudomonadota > Alphaproteobacteria > Sphingomonadales > Sphingomonadaceae > Sphingobium > Sphingobium lactosutens_A. Next base: position 28,395 of record NZ_QJQX01000035.1, read on the forward strand.
GCAGATAGGAGACGAAACGATTGAGCGCCTGGTTCGCGCCATCCCGAACATAATTATAATTGCCGCTGAACAGGGCGATACGAAGGCCGGATGCATCCATCGGCGCCCCTTAGCCCAAGAGGAGTAAAAACCCAAGGGAACCAGTCAGGGGCTTGGGAATTCTGCCTTCGCATGGTCGAGGAACGGCCGGCGCGGTTGCCCCAGCGAGGAGAGGACGCCCTGATGACCGATACATTCCGTAAGGGAACACGGGTCAAGTGGAATTGGGGGCAGGGCGTCGGCCGAGGACGTGTTGCCGAACGATTCGATCGCCGTGTCGAGCGCACGATCGAAGGATCACTGATTCGTCGCAACGGGTCGCCGCAGGACCCTGCCTATCTCATCAGGGCCGACACTGGCGGCGAAGTGCTGAAGCTGGGGTCAGAACTCAGCAACGCCTGACGCCATTGTCGGCGGATCGGCCATCGCGTCGCGGACGCAGTCATGGCATGAGGAGGCATGAACAGACCTCATATGACCATCGACGCGCTGCTGGTCGGCACGCCGGTACCGTTTTGCGGCGACGACTACAGCGCCATTGCAAAGGCGCCGGTCCAGGGACCGGTGCGGATCACATGGGACGGGTTTGAAGGCAATGCCGTGGCCGATCGCATTCATCATGGCGGCTGGGACAAGGCTATCCATCTCTATCCGCAGGATCATTATGACTGGTGGAAAGAGCGCAAGCCCGGCCAGCCCTTGCTTGACGCGCCCGGCGCCTTTGGCGAGAATATCGCCACGCGCGGCATGACCGAGGACGATCTTTGCCTGGGCGACCGCTTTTCTCTGGGTAGCGCGATCGTCGAGGTCAGCCATGGTCGCCAGCCTTGCTGGAAGCTCGACCACCGCTTCGGCGCGCGCGACATCATGGCGACGATCGTGAAGACGGGGCGCTGCGGCATCTATTTCCGCGTCATCCGCGAAGGGGAGGCGGAGGCCGGGATGTGCATGGAATTGCTGGACCGCCCGTTGCCCGGATGGCCGATCGCGCGGGTGTTCCGTCTGCTGATCGGCGGCGGGCACAAGGCGGACCCGGACGCCGTGCGGGCGCTCGCCGCCATGGATGCGCTTGCCGAAGCATGGCGGGAACGGGCGCGCAAACTCGCGGCCTGAGGCTGGCGAAGCATCGGCGCCGCCGTTACGGTAAGCGCATGATCAAGGATATCCGCAACATCGTCATGCTGACCGGCGCCGGCATTTCCGCCGAATCCGGCCTCGCCACCTTTCGCGGTCCCGACGGGCTATGGGAAGGGCATCGGGTGGAGGATGTCTGCACGCCCGAAGCCCTCGCACGACACGCGGAACTGGTTCATCGCTTCTATGATGAGCGTCGCGCAAAACTGGCTGAGGTTCATCCGAACGCCGCGCATGAAGCGCTGGCGGCGCTCGATCGAGCATGGGATGGCGATCTGCTGATCGTCACGCAGAATGTCGATGATCTGCATGAACGCGCCGGGGCAAGGCGATTGCTGCACATGCATGGGGAACTCAGGTCGGCGCTGTGCGCGGACTGCGGCAAGGCGGTTGCCTGGGCCGATCCGCTGCCGCCGCAGTCGGTATGTGGTGGCTGCGCGCGCCCGTCGCTTCGGCCCGACATCGTCTTCTTCGGCGAAATGCCCTATGAGATGGACCGGATCGACGCTGCGTTGCGCGACGCCGACCTGTTCGTGTCGATTGGCACATCCGGCGCGGTCTATCCGGCGGCGGGCTTCGTTCAGACCGCCCGCCATGTCGGCGCGCGCACGCTGGAACTCAATCTCGATCCGTCGGCCGGCAGCTTCTATTTCGAGGAAAGCCGGATGGGACCGGCCAGCAAACTGGTCCCCGAACTGGTGCGCGAGTTGCTGGGCTGATTCAGTTTGCTGCGCCGTTGCTTGCTTCGGACGGCACTTCATCGCGGTACAGCAACATGACCGACCCATCTTCTCCATTCACCACGCGGATCGGCAGGCTGAGTTGCAGCGCGGACAGGAATTCTTGGCTGTCGGTAGTGCGGAAGCGGCCGCCGATCCGCAGCGACGACACCCGCGTATCCCCGATCAGGATCGGCGTGGCGCGGTAGCGATTGAACTCGCCCGCTGCCTGCTCTATCGTTTCGCCGTCCAGTTCGACCATCTGCTCGCGCCATGCGGTGCGCTGGTCGATCAGCTTGGGGCCAAGATGGGTCAGGGCGATGCTGCGCGGCTGGATAACGGCGCCGCTGCCTGCGCTGACTCGCTGCTGAACGCTGTTGCCCGAATGGACCGTGACGGTGCCGTGGGTGACGGTCAGTTCGATCATCGATGGGCGCATCCGCACGTTGAAGGCCGTGCCGACCGCCCGGATAAGCGCGGCGCGCGCCTCGACATCGAAGGGGCGTTCGGGGTCATGGGCGACATCGAAGGACGCTTCGCCCTTCAGGATGCGTACCTTCCGGCCATTGTCGGTGAAGCGGACTTCCGCCTCGCTGTCGCTGTTGAGATGCAGGGTGGAGCCGTCGTCCAGCGCGATGTCGCGCATCTGGCCGATCTCCGTCTGGTAGCGTTCAACGCCGCTGAAAGTGCGGACGGTGACGATCGCTGCAACGACGAACAGCATCACCGCGACGGCAGCGGCCACCATGATGTTGCGCGACAGGCGGCGCTGCTGCTCTTCGCTGACGATTGCCTGAAGCGGCGGCAGCGTGATGTCCGCGGCGGCGCTCTTGAGGCGCTCGGCGGCTTCCCATGCGGCTTCGGCGCGGGCGAAGGCTACGGCGTGGCGTGGATCGGCCTCGATCCATTCGCAGATGTCGGCTTCGTCTTGGGGGGTAGGGGCGCTGTTAAGCCTGGCCAGCAGGCGCGCGGCTTCCGCTTCTATCGCGTCCCTGTTCCCGCTGCTTGACTCTGGTCCCGACGCCTGCACGTTCGAAGTCCGTTTCCTCACGTTCCGCCCAGGCTCGCATAACTATTGCGATTGCTTTGGCCAGATGTTTTTCAACTGTAGAAACGGACAGCGACATTTCCTCCGCTATTTCCAACATCGATTTTTCATGGATGCGGCGAAGAATGAAGACGCGGCGGCATTGCGGGGGCAGCGACTCGACGATCGTCTCGACCTGGCGCAGCGCTTCGCGGGCGTGGAGCTGGGCCTCGATATTATTCTCGCCGCCCAGCAATTCGAGGTCTGCTATCGTCTCGAAGCTCACCACCTTGTTGCGGCGGGCGGTGTCGATGACGAGGTTGCGGGCGATCGTGAAGAGGTAGGCCCGGCCGGTGGTCACATTTTCCCAGTTATCCGTGGCATAGGCGCGGGCCATGACCTCGGCGACCATGTCGTCCAGTTCGTGGGTAGAAGGAAGTATCCTGCGAAGCCGGCCGCGCAGGGCTGCTTCCTGTGGCAGGATGACCGTCTTGAACCATTCCAGCTTGGCGCGAACCCTTAGCACGTTGACCCCCTTATTTGTCAGCCGCGCCTCTCCCTGCATTTCTTATATTTGTCATACTCAATCATGGATGCAGGGGGCTGTCCAGCCGTCGGGCGGTCATATTTTTAGCGATCAACCAAAATCTTCCTGCGGCGGGCAAATTTATTGTGGATAAGCCACAGTCCGCAGACGCTTCGTTGCTCAGACGGGTGGAGGAAGCTCCGTGGGCGCGTTGTCAGGCTGGTCATAATCCGGACCGACCGGGGTGATTTCGTCCGGCTCGGTCATTGGCGTTTCGACGGGCGGCGCGGGGGCGGGCATCTCATCCGGTGATTGCGGCTCGATCCTGTCGGGCGGGGGAACGCCGTCGGGCGCTGTGTCTGGGCGGGTGGCCATCACTGTCTCTCCTTTGACTTACAGACAGGCTACGCTTGGCCTGCACGACGGGTTCCGCGCTCGACGCCACTATCCCTTGCCTCTGCGTGCGCTTTTCTCTATGCCGCGCCGACCGGCGACCGATGCGGGCGTGGCGAAACTGGTAGACGCGCCAGATTTAGGTTCTGGTATCGTAAGATGTGGGGGTTCGAGTCCCTTCGCCCGCACCAGAGCGCCGCCTGCGGCCAAGCCACCGAAATTCAGCTGAAGAAAGCGTTTGAGAGAAGAGATGCAGACTGTCGAGACGTTGAACGAGGGCCTGAAGCGCGCCTACACCGTGACCATCACGTCGAAGGACATCGACGCCCGCGTGGAAAAGGAAGTGGCTGCGATCGCACCGCAGGTCCGCATGCCCGGCTTCCGCCCCGGTAAGGTGCCCGCGAATCTCGTGAAGAAGATGCACGGGGAATCGCTGCAGCGCGACGCGCTCAACAATTCGATCCAGGACAGCATTCAAAAGCTGATCGCCGACCAGAAGCTGCGTCCTGCGATGCAGCCGTCGGTCGAGCTGGACGAGAATTTCGAGTTCGGCAAGGACGCGGAAGTCAAGGTCGCGCTCGAAGTGCTGCCCGAAATCGCGGCGCCGAGCGTTGACGGCCTGAAGCTGGAACGCCTGACCGTGGAAGTCGCCGACGAAAAGGTCGCCGAAGCCGCCGGTCGCATCGCCACCCAGCAGGGCGCGCTCGAAGAGCAGGCCGCCAGCCACAAGGCCGCCGAGGGCGACACGCTGGTGATCGATTTCGTCGGCAAGGTCGATGGTGAAGCGTTCGAGGGCGGCAGCGCCCAGGACATCCGCCTGAAGATCGGTTCGGGCCAGTTCATCCCCGGTTTCGAAGAACAGCTGACCGGCGTGAAGAAGGGCGAGGAAAAGACCATCGAGGTCACTTTCCCCGAAGATTATGGCGCCGAGCATCTGGCCGGCAAGGCCGCGACCTTCGACGTCACCGTCAAGTCTGTGCTGGACGGCGACAAGCCCAAGCTCGACGACGACTTCGCCAAGTCGCTGGGTTTGGAAAGCCTGGAAAAGCTGAACGAGCTGCTCAAGGGGCAGATCGAGCAGGAACATAACGGCCTGACCCGCACCCACATGAAGCGCAAGCTGCTCGACCAGCTCGCTGCCTCGCACGACTTCGACGTTCCGCCGAGCATGGTGGAAGCCGAATTCGAGCAGATCTGGGCGCAGCTTCAGCATGAAGCCGGCCATGAGGAAGATCCCGAAGCGGCTCTCAAGGAAATGGAAGCCGAGAAGGAAGACTATCGCGCCATCGCCGTGCGTCGCGTCCGCCTCGGCCTGCTGCTCTCGGAAATCGGCCAGGCCAACGGCGTGACCGTCTCGGATCAGGAAATGAACCGCCTGATCATGCAGGCTGCGCAGCAGTACAGCCCGCAGGACCGCGAGCGCTTCGTGCAGTATGTGCGCCAGGATCCGATGGCCGCCGCTCAGCTGCGCGCGCCGCTCTATGAGGACAAGGTCGTCGACTTCCTGTTCGACAAGGCCGAAATCACCGACCGCGCCGTGACCCGCGAAGAGCTGGAAGCCGCGATCGAAGCCGAAGACGGTGACCTGAAGCCCCACGTCCATGGTCCGGGCTGCGGTCATGACCATCATGACGAAAAGCCCAAGGCGAAGAAGGCTGCCCCCAAGAAGAAGGCTGCCGAACCCGCCGAGGCGGAAGCCGAAGCCGAAGCTGCTCCGGCTGCCGAGGAAGCGCCTGCCAAGAAGCCGGCCGCCAAGAAGGCTGCCGCCAAGAAGGACGAGGCCGTCGCTGAAGACGCTGCCGCTGAAGAGAAGCCCAAGAAGAAGGCTGCTCCCAAGAAGGCTGCCGCCAAGGCCGAATAAGGCCGCCTGACCGGCTATGACGAGCGCCCGGCTTCCTTGGGAAGCGCGGGCGCTTTTCATTATGCAGGTGGCATGGCAGAGGGAATGTTAATCATGATGTCCCATGCAGACGGCATCAGCGGCAGGGACGAGTTTGCGACGATGAAGGAATTTCCACCCGTGACCGGCGATAGCGTGGATAGGGAGCCGGCTCTGGCGGGGCCGCGCATCGCGGTGATCCTGCCCTGCTATAATGAAGCGGGGGCGATCGTGCAGACGGTGGAGGATTTTCGTCGCGCGCTGCCGACCGCCGACATCTATGTCTTCGACAATAACAGCAGCGACGGCAGCCCCGAACTGGCCGCAAAGGCGGGCGCGATCGTCCGCCGCGTGCGCCAGCAGGGCAAGGGCCATGTCGTGCGCCGCATGTTCGCCGACGTAGACGCCGACATCTACATCATGGCCGATGGCGACGCGACCTATGAGGCCGCCGCCGCGCCGAAGATGGTCGCCGCCATGCTGGAGGATAATCTCGACATGGTCGTGGGTTGCCGCCGCGACGAGGTGGAGGCCGCCTATCGCCGCGGGCACCGCTTTGGCAACTGGGCGCTCACCAGCCTTTTGAAGCAGCTGTTCGGCCGCAGCTTCACCGACATTCTTTCGGGCTATCGCGTCTTTTCCCGCCGCTTCGTCAAGAGCTTCCCGGTCCTGTCCGCCGGGTTCGAGATCGAGACGGAGATCAGCGTCCATGCGCTCGAATTGGCCATGCCGGTGTCCGAAGTGATGACCGCTTATGGCGCCCGGCCCGAAGGATCGGTCAGCAAGCTCAGCACTTATCGCGACGGCTTCCGCATCCTGCGCACCATCATCACCCTGTATCGCATCGAGCGGCCGGTGCTGTTCTTCGGCATCATCGCGGCCTTGCTGACGGCACTGGGGCTGGGGCTGGCGGCGCCGCTCATCGTCACCTATCTCCAGACCGGCCTGGTGCCGCGCTTCCCGACCGCTATCCTGGTCACGGGCCTGATGATCCTCGCCACCCTGTCGATGATGTGCGGCCTTATCCTGGATACGGTCGTGCGCGGTCGGCGGGAGGTGCGGCGGCTGGCCTATCTGGCCTTCCGCGCGCCTTCGGATTTCGCCCTTCACCGCTGATCCGCGCCCCTGATCGGCAAGCCCCTTGAACCATTCGCCATTTGTGCCGATGTAGGGGCCGGGCAAAAGCAACAACTCTGAAAGAGCACAATGACCGATATCATGACCGATCCCATGGCCGCTCTGGTCCCCATCGTCATCGAGCAGTCGAACCGCGGCGAGCGCAGCTTCGACATTTTCTCGCGGCTTCTGCGCGAGCGGATCATCTTCGTGACCGGCCAGGTCGAGGACCATATGGCCTCGCTGATCGTTGCCCAGCTCCTGTTCCTCGAATCGGAAAATCCGAAGAAGGACATCTGGATGTACATCAACTCGCCCGGCGGCGTGGTGACGGCCGGCATGGCCATCCATGACACGATGAAATATATCCGTCCGCAGGTCGGCACCGTGTGCATCGGCCAGGCTGCGTCGATGGGCAGTTTCCTGCTGGCCGCAGGCGAGCCGGGCAAGCGCATCGCGCTCAGCAATTCGCGCATCATGGTGCATCAGCCGTCGGGCGGCGCGCAGGGCATGGCGTCCGACATCGAGATCCAGGCCAAGGAAATTCTTCGGATTCGTCGCCGCCTGAACGATCTTTATGTGAAATACACCGGCAAGTCGCTGGAAGAGGTCGAGAAGGCGATGGATCGCGACACCTTCCTGGAAGCGGACGAAGCCAAGGCGTTCGGTCTGGTCGACGAAGTGTTCGATCGCCGCCCGGCCGCTGCGGAAACAACCGACGCCTAAAGACTATCTTTACCGCGGTGCCCCACTTTCTCCCCTTGTGGAACGGGCGCACCGCGGGCTAGGATGGCCTTTGGACCAGAAAATCCCTCGCCGGACGTGGTTCTGGTATCGATTGGCCGGGGGGGAAGAGAGAATGGCGAATGACTAAGCTTACCGGTTCGGATTCGAAAAGCACGCTTTACTGCTCCTTCTGCGGGAAGTCGCAGCATGAGGTGCGCAAGCTGATCGCAGGACCGACCGTGTTCATCTGCGACGAATGCGTGGAACTGTGCAACGACATCATCCGCGAGGAGACCAAGGGCGGTCTCGTCGGCAAGAAGGATGGCGGCGTGCCGACCCCGCAGGAAATCTGCGATGTCCTCGACGATTATGTCATCGGCCAGAGCCGCGCCAAGCGCGTCTTGTCGGTCGCGGTCCACAATCACTACAAGCGCCTCAACCACGGCTCCAAGCCGGGCGAGGTCGAACTGGCCAAGTCGAACATCCTGCTCGTTGGCCCGACCGGCTGCGGCAAGACGCTGCTGGCGCAGACGCTCGCCAAGACCTTCGACGTGCCTTTCACCATGGCCGACGCGACCACGCTGACCGAGGCCGGCTATGTCGGTGAGGATGTCGAGAATATCATTCTCAAGCTGCTCCAGGCGTCCGACTATAATGTCGAAAAGGCGCAGCGCGGCATCGTCTATATCGACGAAATCGACAAGATCAGCCGCAAGGCGGAGAATCCCTCCATTACCCGCGACGTGTCGGGAGAAGGCGTGCAGCAGGCGCTGCTCAAGCTGATGGAAGGCACCACCGCCTCGGTTCCGCCGCAGGGTGGCCGCAAGCATCCGCAGCAGGAATTTCTTCAGGTCGACACGACCAACATCCTGTTCATCTGTGGCGGCGCGTTCGCGGGTCTGGAAAAGATCATCGGCGACCGTTTGGAGGCCAAGTCGATCGGTTTCGGCGCCCATGTCGCGGCGCCCGAAGAGCGCAAGACCGGCGAACTGCTGCGTCAGAGCGAGCCGGAAGATCTACTCAAGTTCGGCCTGATCCCCGAATTTGTTGGCCGTCTGCCGGTGATCGCGACGCTGGAGGATCTGGACGTGACCGCTCTGGTCAAGATCCTGGTCGAACCGAAGAACGCGCTGGTGAAGCAATATGGCAAGCTGTTCGACATGGAAAATGTCGAACTCAGCTTCACCGATGACGCGCTGACGGCGATTGCCAAGAAGGCGATCGAGCGCAAGACCGGCGCACGCGGGCTGCGGTCCATTCTCGAAGCGATCCTGCTCGACACCATGTTCGACCTGCCTTCCATGGAAGGCGTCGGCGAGGTGGTGGTCGACAAGGATGTCGTTGCCGGGACCAAGGAACCGATTCGCGTGTTCAGCGAGAATAAGAAGCGGGCCGAAGACGCCGCCTGATTCCGATCAGTTTTTGAGTCGAATTTGAAAGGGCCGGCGAGCAATCGCCGGCCCTTTTGTCATGCCTTGGGTGCGGCGCACAAAAATTCCCGTTGCGTTGCATAATTGCACCACTGTCAAACTATGATGGCGTACCCCTAATTCGTCATTAAAATTCAATATATTACCTCCAAAGGGGTAGCGCCTGGCCGGGCCTCGGCTGGGGCCAGGCGAGGAATGTGCCGATCATTGCGGTGCATTGTAACAAAATTGCAATCAGAGCATCACAGGGGCGTCGCCAGAGGCCGCCACAGGCGGCACCGGCTTGAAAGAGCAGGACATTCAGGGCGCGATCGCCACCTTTGAAAAGGGACAAGGGTCACATGAAACAGTTTCTAATGGGCAGCGCCGCGATTCTCGCGGTCGCCATTCCGAGTGCTGCGCTTGCGCAGTCGACCGGTTCGTCGGACTTCGAAGACAGCATCATCGTCACTGGTGCGCGGATCGACAATGGCGTCGGCGGCGTCAAAATCCCCGATTCGCCGAAGGCGAAAGTCGTGCTGGGTCAGGAAATCATCCAGGCGCAGCGCCCCGGTCAGACGATCAACGAAATCATCAACCTGGTGCCGGGCGTCAGCTTCACGAATAACGATCCCTGGGGTTCGTCGGGCGGTAACTTCACCATCCGCGGCTTCAGCTCCGATCGTATCTCGCAGACTTTCGACGGCATTCCGCTCAATGACTCGGGCAACTATGCGGTTTACACCAACCAGCAAGTTGACGCCGAGCTGATCGAGAACGTCAACGTCAACCTGGGTTCGACCGACGTCGACAGCCCGACCGCTGCTGCGGTTGGCGGCACCGTCAACATCAAGACCCTGGAACCGAGCGACGAATATGGCGTGCTTGCAAGCGCCAGCTACGGCAACATCATTGCCGACGGCTCGGGCGATCGCCCCTACTTCCGCATGTTCGGCGTCGTCAACACCGGCGATCTGACCGGCCATGGCACCAAGGCCTGGATTTCCGCCTCGCGCCTGAAGAACGACGCGGCCTTCGCCAACTACGGCAAGGTGTCGAAGCAACAATATAATGCCAAGATCTGGCAGGATATCGGCGACGATGGCGACTTCATCTCGCTTGCCGGTCACTATAACCAGAACCGCAACAATTTCGGCGGTTCGCCGCTGCGCGCCAACGCTTTCACCGGTGATAAGAAGGGCCGCTTCTATGACATCGCGGGCGGCTATCCCTGCAATGTCAGCCAGACCAGCACTCCCAATGCTTGCGGCACGGATTTTGAGCGTCGCTTTAACCCCTCCAATACGGGCAATGTCCGCCTGAACTCCAGGTTCACGCTGACCGAGCGTCTGACCTTCTCGGTAGACGGCGCTTATCAGTGGGTGAAGGCCAATGGTGGTGGTACCACCAGCGCCAATGAAACTTTCTTCACGGATTCCACCGGCTTCCGCGGGACCGGCAATTATAATGGCAGCTTCTACTTCGGCCGCGATTTGAACGGCGACGGTGTTCTCGGCCGCGTCACATTGGTGCAGCCGAGCCAGACCAATACCCGTCGCTGGGTGGGTATCGCGAACCTTGCTTACGAGATCAATGACAGCAACCGCGTCCGTCTGTCGTACAGCTATGATCGCGCCCGTCACCGCCAGACCGGTTATGCTGGCTTCCTCGACCTGGGAGGCACGCCGCTCGACGTGTTCCCGATCAACGATCCAGTGACTGACGCAGCGGGCAACGCGCTCCAGAAGCGCGATCGCAAGTCGATTGCCGAACTGAACCAGATCGCCGGCGAATATCGCGGTCAGTTCTTCGAAGACAAGCTGACCGTGCTGCTGGGCGGGCGTCTGCCGTTCTTCAAGCGCGAATTGGATCAGAACTGCTTCACCACCAGTTCGGGCGGTTTCGTCAATTGCGTGCCTGAAGATCAGCAGGCTGCTTACATCGCGACGCATCCTTACAGCTATAACGCTACCACGGGACGTGCGACCGGATCGGCGCTGCCGCAGGAGCGCAAGCTGAAGTACGACAAGTTCCTGCCTAACGTTGGTGCAACCTTCAAGATCACGCCGGAAATCAGCATTGCCGGTAGCTATGCGAAGAATATCTCGGTTCCGAGCACCGACGCACTGTACAATGCGTTCGTCTTCCCGGCGGACAGTGACTCGGCTTATCGTGTCGCGGAGACCTCGGACAGCTTCGACGCCAGCGTTCGCTACACGTCTTCGACGGTTCAGGCTGCTCTGACCGGCTGGTACTCGAAGTATAAGAACCGCCTTGTCACCGCCTATGACATTGACGGCAACGGCACTGACACCAACCTGGGTCCGGTGAAGAAGTATGGCCTCGACGGCAGCATTTCCTACACGCCGATCAAGGAAGTGACCGCCTATCTGTTCGGATCGTACATCAAGTCGGAAATCCAGAACGACGCCGTGACGGGTAGCTGCGCTCTCGACAGCGATATCCAGCTCGCCGGCCTTTGCTATGTGCAGGATGGCGTTGCCTACCTTCGCACGGCTGGCAAGCGTGAACGTAGCGCTCCAAAATATCTGTTCGGTGGTCGTCTGCAGGGCAATCTGGGTGACTTCACCCTGGGTGTTCAGGCCAAGAAGACCAGCTCGCGCTACATGAACGACATCAACGGTGAAGTTCAGACCGCGACGACCAGCACGGGCGTCACCAAGCTGATCGCGCCTGGTGCGAAGTTCGGTGCCTACACCGTTGTCGATCTCGACCTGCGCTACTCGCTCGCCAGCCTCGGCATGGAAAAGGGCGCGATCCAGCTGAACGTCAGCAATCTGTTCGACAAATTCTATGTCGGCTCGTTCAGCGGCGGTCTGGACACGCTGGCCAGCTCTTCGTCGGCTTTCGTGAACTTCGGTTCGCCGCGCGCGATCAGCGCCTCGCTGATCATCGGCTTCTAAAGCATCGTGCGGAAAAGTGGGAACCGGTTTTCCGCTTAAAACGATGCGACAACAAAAGGTTAGAGCGTGCGACCCGCGTCAGGTTTAACGCAGCACGCTCTAAGGCCGATCGATACCGCAAACAGGAAAGGGCGGGGAGCAATCCCCGCCCTTTTTCCATGCTTACTGTCCTATTCGCTTGGACCGACCTATATTTGCTGCGGCACTTTCCGATAGGATCGGGCGACCGTAACTTTATGTCAAAATCTGCGGGAAATGTGCGAAGTTAAGGGCCGCCTTATCTCAAGCAGGCGTCCAGCCCGTCCCGCTGCACCACGCCGATCCGCGCGGCGATCGTATTGCCGTAACGGCGGGTGAAGCCGCTGGGCGCCACGGCGGCCCGCTTCTTGGGGAGGGGCAGGACGGCGGCGATGCGGCCGGCTTCGGCGCGGGTCAGCTTGCCGGCGCCATGGTGGAAATAGCGGATCGCACCCGCCTGCACCCCATAGGTGCCGATGCCCGTCTCCGCGACGTTCAGATAGACTTCCATGATCCGCCGCTTGCCCCAGATCGCCTCGATCAGCACGGTGAACCAGGCCTCCAGCCCCTTGCGCACAAAACCGCCGCCCTGGAACAGGAAGACATTCTTCGCGGTCTGCTGGCTGATGGTGGAGCCGCCGCGGATGCGCCCGCCGCTGGCATTGTGGATCGCCGCCTTGGCGATGGCGTCTACGTCGAAGCCATGGTGGCTGCAGAATTTGCCATCCTCCCCGGCGATGGCAGCGCGCGCCATGTCGGGATCGATCTCGTCCAGGCTGGTCCAGTCCTTGGTGATGCCATTGGGGTCCAGCAACATAGTCCATGTCACCGGCGGCGGCACAAAGCGGTAGATCGCGACCATCAGCAAGGACAAGGCGACAAAGCCAAGGATGATCTTGATCGGAATCATGATCCAGCGGGATCGGCGGCGGGGCGAAGCAGGTCTGGCGTTCATGCCTCCCTGCTAGCGCGACGGCCTTCTCCGGTTCAAGCGTGCGCTTCACACCGTCGCGAGTTGCTGCTGCTGCCCGCGATTGATGAGCAGCACCATCCCCGCACCGATCAGGCAGAGTATGCCCGCGCCGATGAAGGCGGGCATATAACTCTGCCACACCGTCCGCGACAGGCCACCACCCAGCGCCGCGCTGGCCGCGCCCAACTGATGTCCGGCGAAGATCCAGCCGAAGACGATGTTCGCCCTTTCCGGGCCGAAGCGCTGGGCGGTCAGCTTGACCGTCGGCGGCACCGTTGCCACCCAGTCCAGGCCGTAGAAGACCGCGAAGATCGACAGGCTGTAGAGCGAGAAATCGCTGAACGGCAGATAGAGCAGCGACAGCCCGCGCAGCCCATAATACCAGAAGAGGAGCCAGCGATTGTCGAACCGGTCGCTCAGCCATCCCGATGCCAGCGTGCCGCCGAAATCGAACAGCCCCATCATCGCCAGCATCGACGCTGCACCGACCGCCGCTAGCCCGTAATCCCCGCACAGCGATATGAAATGGGTCTGCACCAGCCCGTTGGTGCTGGCGCCGCAGATGTAGAAGGAAAGGAAGAGGATCCAGAAGGTCGGCACGCGCGCCGCATCGCGCAACACGGCGAGCGGCATGACAAGCAGCGCGCCGAAGCTCGCGGGCAGGGGCGGAGCGGGCTGCACCTGATTCTCGCCATAAGGGGCAATGCCCAGATCGGATGGCCGGTCGCGCATCAGCAGGATGACGACGACCGCCGCCAGCAGGATCGCGCCACACACCAGCAGCAGTGCGGTGCGCCAGCCATGCGATTCGGTCAGGCCGGCGAGTAGCGGCAGGAAGGCAAGCTGACCCGTGGCGGTGCTGGCCGACAGCAGCCCCATGACGAGGCCGCGCCGCTGCCCGAACCAGCGCGTAGCGACCGTCGCGCCCAGCACCATGGCGGTTAGGCCCGTGCCGATCCCGATCACCACGCCCCAGAGCAGCACCAGTTGCCACAGCTGCGTCATGCCCAGTGACAGCAGCATTCCGCCTATCACGATCGACAGCGAAATCAGCATCATCCGCCGCACGCCGAAGCGGTTCATGAAGGCGGCGGCAAACGGCCCCATGCCGCCGAACAGCAGGAAGCGAATGGCGAGTGCGCCGCTGATGTCGGCCGCGCTCCAGCCAAACTCCTTCTGCAACGGCACGATGAACACGCCCGGCGCGCCGACCGCCCCCGCGACCACCAGCATGGTAAGGAAGGTCGCGCCGACCACCGCCCAGCCATAATGGATGTTGCGCGCGGACAGGCGGCTGGCAAAAGCAGTCGACAGCATCAATTTCCCTTCTGGGTGACGATCGGACTGGCGTTAAATGATAGTCATCATATATAAGGTCAAGAGGCCAATTTTAGAAAGCAGGCTATGAAAGTCAGTCGCGAGCAAGCCGCGCGCAATCGCGAGAAGGTCGTGGATACAGCCTCCCGCCTGTTCCGCGCTCGCGGCGTCGAGGGCGTCGGCATTGGTGAGGTGATGCGCGAATGCGGCCTCACCCATGGCGGCTTCTACAACCAGTTCGAATCGAAGGAGGCACTGGCTGCCGAAGCTTGCGCCGCATCGCTTGCCCGCAGCGTTTCGCGCTGGAGGGAAGTCGTTGCCGAAGCAGGCGAAGGCGATGCTGCAAAGGCGCTCGCGGCCAATTATCTCAGCGCGCGCAACCGCGATGCGCCGGAAACAGGTTGCGCGCTGATCGCGCTCGGCCCTGACGCGGCGCGGCGTGGCGGGGATCTGGGCGGTGCGTTTCGCCAGGGGTTCGAGGAACTGACCGGGATATTGCAGCAGTCCGCATCGGGCATGACGCGGCAGGACGCGCTGGCCCGCATGGCGCAAATGGTCGGCGCGATGGTGATGGCGCGCGGCGTCGCGGATATGGCGCTCTCGGACGAGATACTGGCTGCGGTCCGCAAGGCGCTGGATGTAGACGAATGAACGGCTGGCGCCCGATGCGCACGGAGGATGTCGCCGCAGTGGCCGCTATGTCCGACGCGATACATGGCAGCTATACCGAACGGGCCGAGGTCTATGCGGAGCGACTGGCGCTCTATCCGGCGGGTTGCTTCCTGTTGGCGGGGGAGGGCGAGGCGCTGGGCTATCTCGTCAGCCATCCCTGGCGTGGCACGCAGCAGCCTGCGTTGGACCGGCTTTTGGAGTCTTTGCCGGCGCCGGCCGACCATTATTATCTCCATGACCTGGCCTTACTGCCCGAAGCGCGTGGTAGCGGTGCGGCGCAGGCAGCGGTCGGCCTCGTGCTGGATCAGGCGCGCACGGCGGGTTTCGGTCGGGTTGCGCTGACCGCAGTCAATGGCGCGGACATCTTCTGGCGGCGGCAGGGCTTCCGGCCGGTGGCGGAGGCGGGCGCCTATGGGGCGGGTAGTCTCGCCATGGAACTGTTGATCTGACGACGGGATGACAGCCACCCCAGGGAAGGGTGGCTGCCCATGCGATCAAAGCCAGCTACGACCGTCGGGGCCGGCGCAACCATAAGGCGGTAGTTGATTGGCGAAACGCGCCTGCATCTTGTGACAACCCCAGCTCCGCAACGGCGAGGGCATATAGCCGTTCAGCGCGATGCCGACTTCATCATAGGGGGTCTCCCCGTGCGCGACATACATATACCAGCGGCCACCGAACATCACGATGACGCCGACGATAATGACTGTAATAACCTGTAGAAATTTCTGCATTTTTATTCCGTAGAAAGGGAAGGGGGCGAAGGCCTTGCCGCGCGCCCTGACCTGGATCAACCCCCTTAACCATCTCTGTCCCGCGAGGACGGCAACAAAAAAGCCCCGGATCGCTCCGGGGCTTCGTCATTGCGGGGTTTGGCCCGTTCAGGCGGCGGCGAAGCGCGCCATCTTTTCCAGCCTGCCGCCGGCGATGCGCATCATCGCCTTTTGCAGCTTCTCGAAGGCGCGGACCTCGATCTGGCGGACGCGTTCGCGGCTGACGCCATAGACCTGGGAGAGTTCCTCCAATGTCTTCGGCTCTTCGGCCAGGCGGCGTTCGGCGAGGATATGCTTTTCGCGATCATTCAGATCGGTCATCGCCTCGACCAGCATTTCGTGACGCTGGGTCCGTTCCTGTTCGTCCGCAACGCGTTCATCCTGGAGCGGGTCGTTATCCTGCAACCAGTCCTGCCACTGGCCGTCACCATCCTCGCGCATGGGCACGTTGAGCGAGGTGTCACCGCCCATCGCCATGCGACGGTTCATGGAAACGACGTCATCCTCGGACACGCCCAGATCGGTCGCGATCTTGGTCACATCCTCCGGGCGTAGATCGCCGTCCTCGAACGCCTCGATATTGTTCTTCATCCGGCGCAGGTTGAAGAAGAGCTTCTTCTGCGACGCGGTGGTGCCCATCTTGACGAGCGACCAGCTGCGCAGGATGAATTCTTGGATCGATGCACGAATCCACCACATGGCATAGGTCGCCAGGCGGAAGCCGCGTTCGGCCTCGAACTTCTTCACGCCCTGCATCAGGCCGATATTGCCTTCGCTGATCAGTTCGCTGACCGGCAGGCCGTAGCCACGATAGCCCATGGCGATCTTGGCCACCAGCCGCAGGTGCGACGTGACGAGCTGCGCAGCGGCTTCGGGGTCCTGATGTTCCTCGTAGCGCTTCGCCAGCATATATTCCTGCTCAGGGGTGAGCAGCGGAAACTTGCGAATTTCCGACAGATAGCGGTTGAGGCTGGCTTCACCGCCCAGCGCCGGAACCGCGGGGACATTGCTCCTGGCCATGTCTTCACCTTTCCCTTTCATTGCGCGGCGGGACCCAGAAGAGGCGTCACAGGCGCCGTCGCAAAACTTGTCCTACTTTATACGTGAAGCTCGCTTAACAGTTCCTGCATGTCGGCTGGCAACACACTTTGAAACATTAGGGGCTTTTCCGTTGCCGGATGTATGAACCCCAGTGTTTTGGCGTGCAATGCCTGCCTTTTGAAACCCAGCGTTTCCAGTATTGATTTGAAACCTTTTCTTTCTCTACCGTAAACCGGGTCGCCGATCAAGGGGTGCCCGAGATGCGCCATATGGACGCGGACCTGGTGGGTCCGGCCGGTTTCAAGCCGGCATTCCACCATCGCCGCACCCTTGAGGTGTTCCACGGTGCGATAATGGGTGACGGCATGTTTGCCGCGCCCTTCCCGATGAACCGCCATCTTCTTTCGATCAGCGTCGGATCGTCCGATCCATGTATCGACTGTGCCGCTGCCCGGCAACGGAACGCCGTAGACGATCGCGGCATAAAGCCTGTCTATGCTGTGGTCCTTGAACTGACGCGCCAGTCCTTCATGTGCCCTGTCGGTCTTGGCAACGACCAACAGGCCGGAAGTATCCTTGTCGATGCGATGAACGATGCCGGGGCGCGCCACCCCCCCGATGCCGGACAATTGGCCGGCGCAATGATGGAGCAGCGCGTTGACCAATGTCCCGTCCAGATTGCCGGCCGCCGGATGGACGACCAGTCCGGCGGGCTTGTCGACGACGATCAGTTCCGCATCCTCATGGATGATGACGAGCGGAATATCCTGCGCCACTGTGTCCAGCGGAACCGGCGGCGGCAGGGTGATGGTATAGAGTTGCCCGGCGACGACCTTTGCCGAGGCATTGATCTTTGCGGTCTGGGGGCTGCGTACCTGGCCTTCGCCGATCAACGCCTTCAGCCGCTCGCGCGACAGGTCAGGCAGCAGATCGGCCAGTGCGCGGTCCAGCCGCAGCCCATGCTGGGCTTCGCCGATCGCCGCTTCGATGATGGAATCCCCCGGAACCATGGACTAGGGATGTAGGAATGATGGTTGCGATATCAAGAGGGATTCTGGAACAAATCGTGGCCTTGGGCGTGGCGCGCCCGGCGGAGGAGGTGTGCGGCCTGCTGCTGGGACAAGCGGGGGCGATCGAGGCCATTCTCCCGGCTGCCAATGTCGCGCCCGATCCGGCACGTCATTTCGAACTGGACCCGGCCGCGCTGATCGCGGCGCATCGGGCGGCGCGGGCGGGCGGGCCGGCGATCATCGGCCATTATCATTCGCATCCCTCCGGTGTCGCCATTCCCTCGGCAACGGATACGGCCTGCGCCTCGCCCGATGGCAGCCTTTGGCTCGTTGTCGGGGGCAAGGAGGCCCGGCTTTGGCGGGCAGAGCCGGATAGGATGGTTAATGTGCAATTTGTCGAAGTGCCGCTCGATATAAGGTGAGCGAAAGGCGGTGAGCCGGGCTTGCATCGGGCGACGCGGCGGCGCATTAGCCGAATACATCCTTTGAATTTCCCTTATTCGGCGATCCTTATCCGCATGACGAACCCGACCGACAGCATCGAATTTGCCAGCCTGCTCTGTTCGCGCCTGTGCCATGACCTGCTCAGCCCGGTCGGTGCGCTCAACAACGGGCTGGAACTGATGGCGGATGAAAATGATCCGGAAATGCGGGAACGCTGTCTGGAGCTGCTGGGCGACAGTGCCCGGACGTCGGCCAACAAGCTGAAATTCTTCCGTCTGGCCTTCGGCTCCGCCGGTGGCTTTGGCGAGGCCGTTCCGCCGCATGAGGCCAAGGTCGCGATCGAGGGCATGTTTGCCGGATCGGGCCGGGTCAAGGTCGGCTGGATGGTCGAGGAAAAGATGCTGGGCAAGCTGGCGTCCAAGATTCTGCTCAACCTTGCGCTGATCGCGGGCGATGCGCTGGTGCGCGGCGGGCAACTGGATATCGGCGTGGAAAGCCGGCCTGGCGTGACCGAGATCGTGGTGCGGGCGGAGGGGCCGAAGGTGGTCCTCGACCCGGATCTGCGTGGGGCGCTGGCCGGCACGCTGCCGATAGAGGGGCTGGCGTCGCGCACGGCGGCGGCCTGGATGGTGCGACAACTGGTTGCCCAGACGGGCGGCGATATCGTACTTTCGCCTCCGGGTG
Source organism: Sphingobium lactosutens (assembly GCF_013393185.1). GTDB lineage: Bacteria > Pseudomonadota > Alphaproteobacteria > Sphingomonadales > Sphingomonadaceae > Sphingobium > Sphingobium lactosutens_A. The sequence goes on from NZ_QJQX01000035.1 coordinate 47,219, forward strand.
AACCCACCCTCCTGTTCGGTGCGGTTATTCCGGGTTGATCCGGGGATCAGGCGGGGGCAGGATTTCCGCTCGCCTCTTCCGCTGACGGTGTATCAGTTCGCGCAGGGCATCATCATCCTGCCGCTCCAGTTCCAGCAGCGCGGCATAGGGATCGCCGTTCAGGCCGAGCAATCTGCCAAATGCCGGTTCTGTTTTCAGTCCCTGATTGCGTAAAATATTGATTTCATGTCGTAATATTCCACCGCCAAGCGTCAGCAGGCGGCGTTCGACCTCATAATGCCGCCAGCCATGTTGCCGGGTGACAGGGATGGGCTGGCCGAAAATCTCGAACGCCCAGCCATGGGCGACGAAGCCACAGATGATGGCGTCCAGCTCATCGTGACGGCGCAGCGCAAAACCCGCCATTGCACTGAAGTTGTCGGTCAGGGTGCGGATGAAGGCGTCGCCGTCGCGGACTTCGCAAACTATGTCCAGATCGCTGTCGGGCATCGCGATGCCGAGCGGCGGCGTGCCGACGAGATGGGGGGAGAAGGGGGCAAGTACCTCCATCACGCCGCTGCGTGCAAGCGCGTCGCGATAGTCCGGGCGAGTCACGCCGCGCGCATCTCTGCGGCCAGCTTCGCGATTAGGTCCGCTGCCCGTAGCGCGCGGGCGAGGGGCGCGCCCTGGCCTGCCCACTGGGCGCCATAGCCGCCCTCGCCATGCGCCTTGGCGAGCTGGTTGAGCGCCTTCCCGGCATCATAGGCGATGGGATAGTCCGGCGGCGTCAACGCCGTTTCCGCGCCCCAGCCGACGAAGCGGTTGGGCAAGCAGCGCGCCGGCCGGCCGGAAATGACGCGGGTCATGTCCGTATGCGCTGCGGCCGGACTGAAGAGCGCTGCACGATAGGCGGCGTCGGCGCTGCTTTCCGGGCAACCGATGAAGGCGGTGCCAAGCTGCGCCGCGACCGCGCCCAGATCCAGCGCGGCCCTTATCCCGCGGCCATCCATGATGCCGCCTGCTGCTATGACGGGCAGGCCCACCTGCGCCACCAGCAACCGCGTGAGCGCCACGGTGCCGAGCCGGTCGTCAGGCGCGTCGGGATCGAAGGCACCGCGATGCCCGCCAGCCTCGAAGCCTTGTGCGACCAGCATGTCGATCCCGACGGCGCGCGCGGCATGGGCTTCGGCGAGGCTGGTGACGCTGGCGAGCAGGATGCAACCGGCCGCCTTCAGCGTTGCGACGCGCCACGGCTCCGGCAAGCCGAAATGGAAGCTGACTACTGCCGGCCGGGTTTCGGCAAGCATGGCGAGCATCGCGTCATCCTCCGCGAAGCTGCGGTAGATTTCGCGCAGGGATGCAGGGGGAGCGCCGCCGAACTGGGCAAAAAGTGGCTCCAGCGCGGCGAGCCATTGCGCCTCCACTTCGGGTTTGCTCTGCGCCGGGGCGTGGACGAAAAGATTGACGTTGAACGGGCGCTCCGTGCGCGCGCGGACGGCGGCGATCATCTCCAGCGCGCCCTCCGCATCGACCGCCCCGACGCCGATCGATCCGAGCGCTCCTGCCTCGCTGACGGCGGCCGCCATGTCGGGCGTGGATACGCCGGCCATCGGCGCCTGAATGATGGGATGGGCGAGGCCGAGCGAGTCGAGCGGGTTCATGCCGGGCAATGTGATCGGTGCAGTTCGTCATCGCAACCCGCCCAAAAAGGAAAAGGCCCGGCCGCATCGTTGCGACCGGGCCTTCCCGATAACCAGTCCTGAAAAGATCAGGTCCAAAAAATCATGCGCTGTAATACATGTCGAATTCGACCGGCGACGGGGCCATTTCCCAGCGATACACTTCGGGCCACTTCAGTTCGATATAGGCATCGATCTGATCCTTGGTGAAGACGTCGCCCTTCAGCAGGAACTCATAGTCGGCTTCCAGGCTGTTCAGCGCTTCGCGGAGCGAGGCGCAGACGGTCGGCACCTGGCTCAGCTCTTCAGGCGGCAGGTCATAGAGATTCTTGTCCATTGCGGCGCCCGGATGGATCTTGTTCTCGATGCCGTCGAGGCCGGCCATCAGCAGCGCGGCGTAGCAGAGATAGGGGTTGGCCATCGCGTCGGGGAAGCGGAATTCCACGCGCTTCGCCTTGGCGCCCGCGCCGTAAGGGATACGGCAGGAGGCCGAACGGTTGCGAGCCGAATAGGCCAGCAGAACCGGCGCTTCGAAGCCGGGCACCAGACGCTTGTAGCTGTTGGTGGTCGGGTTGGTGAAGGCGTTCAGGGCCTTGGCGTGCTTGATGACGCCGCCGATGAAGTAGAGGCACATGTCCGACAGGCCGGCATAGCCTTCGCCCGCGAACAGCGGCTTGCCCGCGTCCCAGATCGACATGTGGGTGTGCATGCCCGAACCGTTATCCTGCGCGATCGGCTTCGGCATGAAGGTCGCGGTCTTGCCATAGGCCTGCGCGACCATCTGCACGACATACTTATAGATCTGCATGCGGTCGGCGGTCTGGACCAGCGTACCGAAGGTCAGGCCGAGTTCGTGCTGGGCAGCGGCGACTTCATGGTGATGCTTGTCGCAGGGCAGACCCATTTCGAGCATGGTCGTGACCATCTCGGCGCGGATGTCGGTGCAGGGATCGACCGGCGCGACGGGGAAATAGCCGCCCTTGGCGCGCGGACGGTGGCCCAGGTTGCCGCCTTCATATTCCTTGCCGGTGTTGGTCGGCAGTTCGATGTCGTCGATCTTGAAGTAGCTCTGCGAATAGTCATTTTCGAAGCGCACATCGTCGAACATGAAGAATTCGGCTTCCGGGCCGACATAGATGGTGTCGCCGAAACCAGCCGACTTGACGAAGGCCTCGGCGCGCTTCGCGCAGGAGCGCGGGTCGCGGCTGTACAGTTCGCCGGTGTCCGGTTCCACGATGTCGCAGAAGATGATCAGCATCGGGGTGGCGCTGAACGGATCGACATAGACGGCATCCAGGTCAGGCTTCAGGATCATGTCCGACTCGTTGATCGCCTTCCAGCCTTCGATCGACGAACCGTCGAACATCAGGCCCTGGGTCAACTCATCTTCGCCAAGCACGCTCGACACCATGGTCAGGTGCTGCCACTTGCCCTTGGGATCGGTGAAGCGGACATCGACCCACTCGATCTCCTTTTCCTCGATCATCTTCAGGATGTCTTTTGGCGTATTGGCCATGTGCAATTGCCCTTCTTTCAGAAATACCCCCCCGAAGGGGTCGTGGATGCCAAAAATCCTGCCGGCCGATGGGCGGCAGGAAAAAAAACGGATCAGATGGCGTCGCTGTCGCGCTCGCCGGTGCGGATGCGCACCGCACCCTCGATATTGGAGATGAAGATCTTGCCGTCGCCGATCCGACCGGTCTGCGCGGCGGCGCAGATCGCTTCGACCACGCGGTCGGCGAGCGAATCATCGACGACGACCTCCAGCTTCACCTTCGGCAGGAAATCGACCACATATTCGGCGCCGCGATAAAGCTCGGTATGGCCCTTCTGCCGGCCGAAGCCCTTGGCTTCGGTGACGGTGATGCCTGAAACGCCTACTTCGTGCAGCGCTTCCTTCACCTCATCCAGCTTGAACGGTTTGATGATCGCTTCGATCTTCTTCATCACTATAGTCCCAACCCATGACGCACGCCGACATGCGGGCGGTGGCCTGCATGCCTCAATCCTCAAGCGACGATATCATGCCCCCCGAAGCACGCGCCGTCTCTCTTGGCAATCAATTACCGTGCCAAATGGCGAATCGCTAGGACTGCTTTCGGCGATGCAGCAATCTTTGTCCATATTGCCCGGATTCCGGGCAATATCATGACTCATTGCCTCTTTTTTGGGCAGTGTTCCGATGATCAGAGCTTATAAGGCGGACAGTCGAAACCAGCGGGGCTTTTCGTGAAAATCTCGCATCCGGTCTCGGTGATGCCGATGCTGTGCTCGAACTGCGCGGACAGGGTGCGGTCGCGGGTGACGGCGGTCCAGCCGTCGTCCATCATCTTCACGCCGGGCTTGCCGATGTTGATCATCGGCTCGATCGTGAAAAACATGCCGGGCTTGAGTTCCGGGCCGGTGCCGGGGCGGCCGACATGGACCACTTCGGGACTGTCGTGGAAAACCTGGCCCAGGCCATGGCCGCAGAAATCGCGGACCACACCATAGCGATGCTTTTCGGCGTGACGCTGGATCACATAGCCGATGTCGCCCAGGTGATTGCCGGGCTTCGCCTGTTCGATGCCGAGCATCAGGCATTCATAAGTGACTTCGACCAGACGGCGGGCCTTGATGGCCGCTTCGCCGACGATGAACATGCGGCTCGTGTCACCATGCCAGCCATCGACCTGCGGCGTGACGTCGATGTTGAGGATGTCGCCGTCCTTCAGGCGATAATCGCCCGGAATGCCATGGCAGATGACATGGTTGAGGCTGATGCAGCAGCTATGCGTGTAGCCGCGATAGCCGAGCGTCGCGGGAACGCCGCCGCCCTCCAGCGTCATTCGGCGGACGATATCGTCCAGTTCACCGGTGGTGACGCCGGGTACCACATGGGGCACCAGCGCGTCGAGGATTTCGGCGGCGAGGCGGCCAGCCTTACGCATGCCGGCAAAGCCGGATTCGTCATAGAGCTTGATCGCGGTCGAGCGGGACATCGGCGTATCAGCCGTCATCGTCATATATTCGGTCATGCGGCATTTATAGGCGCTTGCTCAGCATAATGCGAGGGGGCGGCTAGGCAGGGTTGGCGGTGCGCGCTATGGACGCTTCATGGCCGATCCGACCCGTACCTGGACCGCAGCGCTGATCGTGATCGGCGACGAAATTCTTTCCGGCAGGACGCAGGACAAGAATGTTTCCCAGGTCGCGACCTGGCTGAACGTGCAGGGTATCCGCCTGCGCGAGGTTCGCGTCGTGGCGGACGACAGGCAAGCCATCATCGAGGCGGTCAATATCCTGCGCGTCGGCAACGATTATCTCTTCACCACCGGCGGCATCGGGCCAACCCATGACGACATCACCGTCGATGCGATCGCGGCGGCGCTGGGCGTCGGCGTGGAAATCCATGAAGGCGCACGGGCGATCCTGTCGGCCTATTATAAGACGCGCGGCGGGCTGACCGAGGCGCGGCTGCGCATGGCGCGGGTGCCGGCGGGCGCCAGTTTGATCGAGAACCGCATGTCCGGCGCGCCGGGTATCCGCCATGGCAATATCTTCATCATGGCGGGCGTGCCCCATATCACCGCAGGCATGCTGGAGAGCCTGACCGGCACGCTGGAGGGCGGCTTGCCGCTACTGTCGGCAACGATCGGTTGCTGGGTGGCGGAGAGCGAGATCGCGGACCTGCTGGGCGCTACCGAGCGTGCGCATGAAGGCTGCCAGATCGGCAGCTATCCCTTTTTCCGCGAAGGGCGCACCGGCGCGAATTTCGTGGTGCGGTCGACCAGCCAGGAAACACTGGATGCGTGCGTCACGGCCCTGTCCACCGGATTGGAACAGGGCGGCTGGACAGTCCACCCCGGCGGGATTTAACCGTCAGCGCTCGCGTGGTCGGTTAAGGTGCGACAGCACCCCGCGCAGCGTCCGCACTTCCAGATGGTTCCAGCCCGGCTTGGTCAGCAGGTTGCGCAGCGTGCGCTTGGTCGCGGGCGCGCGGTCGGGCGGGAAGAAATAACCGACATTTTCCAGCAGCGTCTCTAGCTGGACGATCATGCCCTCCAGTTCCTCCTGCGGCGCGGGTTCGCCCAATTCCGTGACGGTCGGCTGTTCCAGGTCTGCCTGCTTCGACCATTCATAGGCGCACAGGATCACCGCCTGGGCGAGGTTCAGCGACCCGAACTCCGGGTTGATCGGCACGGTCAGGATCTTGCGGGCGAGCGCGACGTCGTCGGTTTCCAGGCCGGAGCGTTCGGGGCCGAAGACGAAGGCGCTGCGCCCTTCGGCGGTGTGGATTTCGCGGGCGGCCTCTTCGGGGGTGACGACGGGCTTGGTGACGCCGCGCTTGCGCACGGTCGTGGCATAGACATGGGCGCAATCGGCGACGGCGTCGGCCAGCGATTCATAAACCTGCGCGCCGTCCAGAACGACGTCGGCGCCAGCGGCTGCCGGGCCGGCATCGGGATTGGGCCAGCCGTCGCGCGGCGACACCAGCCGCATTTCGGTCAGTCCGAAATTCAGCATCGCGCGCGCGGCCTTGCCGATATTCTCGCCCAACTGCGGGCGGACGAGGACGATGACGGGGGGGAGGGAGGGATTTTCGTTATTCATGTCACCGTTCGTCCTGAGTAGGGGCTGAGCCTGTCGAAGTCCCGTATCGAAGGATTTGCGCGCCGCCAACCGGATGGCGTCCCAATCGCCGGCGATCAGCGCTTCCTTTTTCCTGCGGGACCAGCCCTTGATCTGCTGTTCAGCCGAAAGCGCTTCATCGCGTGTGCCGAACTCTTCGCTCCATACCAGTGCGATGGGCCTTCGGTTTTGCGTATATCCTGCGATTTCACCCGACTGGTGCTGCGCAATGCGTGCCTCCACATCGTCGGTATGGCCCAGATAATAGCTGCCGTCCGCACAATGCAGCATATAGGCATGAAAGCTCATCGCTCGGTCCTTCGATACGCCATTTCGACTTCGCTCAATGGCTACTCAGGACGAACGGCTGTGGGAAGAGCGGGTGCGGCGGGATAGTTTCGCTCAGGCCGAACGGGTTGGAGGGAATAAGCTCTCGTTCACTCCCGTCCGACTTCTTTCACCGTGCCGGCAAATTCCTCGAAATCCTTCGCGTCGGTGAAGTCCTTGTAGACGCTGGCGAAGCGGATATAGGCTACGCTGTCGAGGCGCTTCAGCCCCTCCATCACCATTTCGCCGATCGAGCGAGCGGGGACTTCGCCATCGCCGCTCGTTTCCAGCTGGCGCTGGATGCCGGAGATCAGCTTTTCGATCCGGCTGGGATCGATCGGCCGCTTGCGGCAGGCGATGCCGATGGAGCGGGCCAGCTTGTCGCGGTCGAAGGCTTCCTTGCGCCCTTCGCTCTTCACCACCCAGATGTCGCGCAACTGGATGCGCTCGAAGGTGGTGAAGCGCGCGCCGCAGGCTTCGCACTGGCGACGACGGCGGATGGCGGCGCCATCCTCCGTCGGCCGGCTGTCTTTCACCTGGCTGTCTTCATGGGCGCAGAAGGGGCAGCGCAAGCGGGCTTACCCTTCGTAGATGGGGAAGCGGGCGCAGAGCGCGGTGACGCGTTCGCGGACATTGGCTTCCACGGCGGCGTCGCCATGTTCGCCCTTATCGCGCAGACCTTCCAGCACGTCGGCGATCATGTCGCCAATCGCCTCGAACTCCGCCACGCCGAAGCCGCGGGTGGTGCCGGCGGGCGATCCGACGCGGATACCGCTGGTCTTGGTCGGGGGCAGCGGGTCGCCCGGCACGCCATTCTTGTTGCAGGTGATGAAGCTGCGCTCCAGCGCCTCGTCGGCATCCTTGCCCGAAATGCCGTAGGGACGCAGGTCGATCAGCGCCAGATGCGTGTCGGTGCCGCCGGAGATGACGGCAAGGCCGCGCTGCTCCAGCTTGCCGGCCAGCGCCTTGGCATTGGTGACGATCGCCTGGGCGTAGGTCTTGAACTCCGGCTGGAGCGCTTCGCCGAAAGCCACCGCCTTGGCGGCGATGACATGCATCAGCGGGCCGCCCTGAAGGCCGGGGAAGATGGCCGAGTTGATCTTCTTCGCGATCGCCTCGTCATTGGTCATGATCATGCCGCCGCGCGGACCGCGCAGGGTCTTGTGCGTGGTGGTGGTCACGACGTCGGCATAGTCGAAGGGCGAGGGGTGCGCGCCGCCTGCGACTAGACCGGCGAAATGCGCCATGTCGACCATGAACAGCGCGCCGACCTTGTCCGCGATGGCGCGGAAGCGGGCGAAGTCGATCTGGCGCGGATAGGCGCTGCCGCCCGCGATGATCAGCTTGGGCTGGCATTCGACGGCCTGCGCCTCGACCGCGTCATAGTCGATCAGGTGCGTGTCTTCGCGTACGCCATATTGCACGGCGTTGAACCACTTGCCCGACATGCTGGGCTTGGAACCATGGGTCAGGTGGCCGCCGGCATCCAGCGACAGGCCCATGATCGTTTCGCCGGGCTTGACCAGCGCCAGCATCACGCCGCCATTGGCCTGCGCGCCCGAATGGGGCTGGACGTTGACGAAGTTGCAGCCGAACAGTTGCTTCGCACGGTCGATGGCGAGCTGTTCCACCACGTCCGACGGCGCGCAGCCCTGATAGTAACGCTTGCCCGGATAGCCTTCGGCATATTTGTTGGTGAAGACGCTGCCCTGCGCTTCCAGCACCGCCTTGGAGACGATGTTTTCCGACGCGATCAGTTCGATCTGGTTCTGCTCGCGCTTCAGTTCCTGGGCGACGCCGCCGAACACGGCGGGATCGGCTTCGGCCAGGCTGCGCGTGAAATAGCCTTCGGAACGGATGTCCGACAGGGTGGGCTGGGTGAGGGTTTCGGTGCTCATCTCAAGTCCTTTCAGAGCGCGGGCTGGGATAGTTTCTCGACGCGGCCGGCATGGCGGCCACCGCCGAAATCGGTGGTGAGGAAGGCGGTGACGCAGGCCTTGGCCATGTCGATCCCGGTCAGGCGTGCGCCCAGGGCGAGGACGTTGGCGTCATTATGCTCGCGCGACAGGGCGGCCGACAGCGGCTCGCCGACCAGCGCGCAGCGGCAGGCGGGATTGCGGTTGACCGCGATCGAGATTCCGATGCCCGAACCGCAAAGCGCGATGCCGCGCTCGGCATCGCCGGATGCGACGGCCGTCGCGAGCTTGTAACCAAAGTCGGGATAATCGACGCGATCGGCGGTCGCCGGACCCAGATCGTCGACGTCATGGCCTTCATCGCGCAGCCACTGGGCGAGTTCCGCCTTCAGGTCGACGGCGGCATGATCGGAAGCGATAGCGATTTTCATGTGAGAAGCGTCCCTTCACCGAAAGGGTGATTCGTTTCTGCGCGCCTCATAGGGGCAAGGAACGCCAATTGCCACAGTCCAGCTTGGTCCCTATGGCATCCTCATGGCTGGCACCATTTTATCCATCCTGATGCTTGCGGGCGTATTGCTCACCGGCGGCGGCATTTACACCATCGCGAAGAAGCGCGACCGCAAGCGCGGCGCGCTGATGATCTTCGCGGGGCTGGTGATGTTCGCCAATGTCGCGATCACGGCGATCCCGGGGCCGGACCTTCCGATGCTGGAGCAGCGCTAATTTTTGGGCGCGTCGGCTCGGGTCCAATAGGCGGAATGGACGAGGCTCTTTCCAGGCCCGCCGAAACTGCGGACTGAGGGCTTCAGTCTGTCCTTGGCCATTGCCTCCGTTAGCGTGGAGTCTTGCAACTCTTCCATCAGCTTGTTTATCGAACCACTTGGTACGTCAGCCTGAAAGGCGACCTCGCACAAGGTCCGGCCGCACAGGACACGGACAGGCTGGTTGCTCCCGTAGCGCTTCAGCAGTTTGACATATTGCGCATGCAGAGCCACTTCCGCTCCCCCGGCCCAGGCTGGATCGCGCGTTTCACCGCGAAGCATGGCATATAGCTGCGAAGGATAGGGGCCACTTAGCGTCTCGGCCAACAATGGATCATCTTTGGCGGGGTTGGTGATGTCCTGCGCGGCAGGGGTGGACGCCTGCATGAAAAGGGCTGCGCCGGTCAGAATGGTGGCGATGATGGCGATCATGACAACTCCTCGAATCAGGGCGGATCGGGGTTTTGCGGCCGCCTGGAGAGCATCTGCATCGCCTGGAGGGCTTTCCTCGACCCCGATAATCATGTCCCGATTTTCTTGGTCGGCGAGATGACGGGACAGGGCGCGGCTGCTGGTGACGCCTGTCTTGCGCCGAGCGTCGCGTAACCTCTCGTTGATCGATCCGACCGACTTCCCGGTCAGCGCGGCGACGCTCTTGGCGGTGTGACCCTGCGCGAAAAGGCGCAGCACTTCACGCTCGCCATCGTTCAGTTGCGACAGGTCCGGCATGTCTTCAGGCATGGAGCGATCCTGTCATGCGCCATCCGGCATGCAATCCCCAAAAAAATTGGACGAGCAATTTCAGGACGGTTGCACCGCCACCATGGCATTTGCCCGCAACGCCAGCGACGCAAGCAGGTCGGTCTGGGTGATGAGGCCCTTCAGCCGCTGGTCGGCGTCGACCACGATGGCCGCGCGGCGGGCGCCGCTGCTCAGGGGACCGATCAGACGGGCGACGGGCGTGTCGGCGTGGACCAGCAATGGTCGGTGGGCGATGTCGCCGGCCTGCGCACCGTCCTTGCCAAGGTCGAGCGCGCCGATGATCCCTTGCACCCGCCCGGCATCGTCGAGCACCGGCAGGGAGAGAAGGCTGCGTTCCTGCATCAGCGTGCGGACCTGCGCGATCGGCTGGTGCGAGGACACGTGGATCACGTCGCGCGACATGATCTCGGCGCAGGGCACGGTGCCGTGCAGCCGCTCGGCCGCGCGCAGTTCGGCGTCGGCGAGAAGCTGGCGCAGATCGGCTTCATCGACGTCGAGCGCGTCGCCGAAGCCATGCAAGGCGTCCGCGACATCCTGGTCGGACGGGCCGGCGCGCAGCAGCGGGGCCGGGTCGGCCGTGCCGTGGGGCGTTGGCGCCTTGGGCGCGACATGGGGATAATTATGGCCGGCGATCCGATGGAAGAGGATGGCGACGACGAGCAGCAGCAAGGTGTTCACGCCCACCGGCACCAGCGCGAACAGGTAGCTGCTGGCCACGCCCTTCACGCCCAGTGCGGCGGACAGCGCGACCGCGCCACCGGGAGGATGGAGGCAGCGCAGGAGCGACATGATCGTGATCGCCGCGCCGACCGCCAGCGCCGCGGCGAGCGTCGGATCGGGCACAGCCTTAGCCACGGCGATGCCGACAAGCGCGGAAATGACATTGCCGCCCAGCACTGGCCAGGGTTGGGCGAGCGGACTGGCGGGCACCGCGAACAGGAGTACGGCCGTTGCGCCCATCGGCGCGACCAGCAATGGATGGGCGAGGCCATTGCCCAGCATCAGGCCGCAGAGCAGGCCGGTTACGGCAATGCCGCCGATCGCGCCGCTTGCAGCCTTGAGGCGGTCGAACAGGCTGGGACAGGCCGGACCGGCGGGGATGAAGGCGCTGTAATAGCGGCTCCAGATCAGGCGGCCTTCTTTTTGCGGGGCGTCGGACATAGCGTCTCGCTAAAGGTGTGCGGGCGTCGGGCCAAGCGGGAAAATCCTCGACCCGCTCAAGCGCCGCTATCGCCCGGTCATCGCCCGCGCATTGGCGAGGAAGGTGCGTCCGATGCGGATTTCGCCGCCATCGGCGAGCGAGGCGAACCAGACGCCGCTGCCGTCATGTCGCAGCCGCGCAATGTGGTCGCGCCGGACGATATGCGACCGGTGCAGGCGAACGAACTGCTGCGGGTCGAGCCGTTCCTCCAGCGAACTGATCGTCTGGTGGAGCAGATAGCTGTGCTGGCCAACATGAAGGCGCATATAGTCGCGCTCCGCCTCGATCCGGTCGATCTGGTCGGTGGCGATGCGGATCAGTTCGGAACGGTGCGGCACCCAGAATTCCTCGGCCCATTCGGGCTGCGGCTCGCGGGTCGTCGCGGCGGCTTCGGGCAACTGGTTGCGCAGTGCGATTTCCACCCGGTCGATGGCGCGGGTCAGCCGGTCATGGGCGACGGGCTTCAGCATATAGTCGACGGCAGCCAGATCGAAGGCCTCGACCGCAAACCCCTCGAACGCGGTGACGAAGATCACCGCCGGACGGATGCCGAGCCGCCCCACCGCGCGCGCCACGCCGATTCCGTCGAGCAGCGGCATGGCAATGTCGAGCATGACGAGGTCGGGCTTCAGCCCCTCGATCAGGCGCAGCGCCGCTTCGCCATCGGTGGCGGTGCCGACCAGCGCGATGCGCGGTTCGCGGGCGCAGAGCATCTGGAGGCGCTCGATCGCGAGCGGCTCGTCATCGACGATCATGGTGCGGATGGACATGGGCGGTCAGCAACCCCGACGGATGATGGGAAGGGTGAGGAGAACGGCGAAGCCCGCCGTCTCGCGCGGACCATAGACGATGCGGCCCTGATCGCCAAAGCGTGCGGTCAGCCGGTCGCGCACATTGGCGAGGCCGATGCCGCTGCCGCGATCCCCATCGCTGGGCGGATTGTCGCCATTGTCGGTGACGTTGATATGCATGAGGTCGCCATCCTCGCGCGCGGTGATGCGGATCTCCACCGGGCTGGAGGTGCGGGACACGCCATATTTGATAGCATTTTCCACCACGGGCTGGAGGATCAGGCCGGGGACGCAGGCGCTCAGCAAGTATGGCGGGATGTCGATGACGGTGGTGAGCCGTTCGGGGAAGCGCACCGCCTCGATATCCAGATAGAGTTTCTGGAGATGCACTTCCTCTTCCAGCGGCACATCGTCCAACGGATCGCCGGTCAGGCTGGTGCGGTAGAAGTTGGATAGAGACATGATCATCTGCTCCGCTTCGTCGGGGCGATTGCGCATGACAAGGGTCGACAGGGAATTGAGCGTGTTGAAAAGGAAATGCGGGTTCACCTGATAGCGCAGCGAGCGTAGCTCGGCCTGCTGCGCCGCCTGTTCCAGCCTTGCGGCTCTCCGCTCTGTGCTCCGCGCCTGCGCCGCATAGGACAAGGCCAGATAGAGGCCGGCCCAGGCGGACAGGAAGAAGAAGCGGCTGATCGCATCTTCGACGATGCTGATCAGGACATAATTCTCCTCCGCCGCCTTCTTCTGCATGTCCGCATCGGAGAAGAGGGAGATGGGATCGTAGACATTGAACATATAATAGTTGGCCGCCGCCATCGCGAGCGCGAAGGGAGCGGCGAGCGAGAAGGCGGCGATCACCCGGACCATCAGCGGGCGCTGGTCGAAGCGGCGCAACACCAGATAGAGGATCCAGGTGACGATGATGCCGATGATCGCGACCACCATCCGGCGCGCGGCCAGTTCCATCTGCGCATCGAAGCCGATGACGATGGCGCGCAGGCTCACAATCAATGTGTAGAACAGCCAGAAACCCAATATGGAATAAAGAGCGACCGCAGGAGAGACGCCGCGTTCGCCGTCTTCGGAAACATATGTCATCCATCCTGTCTACGCGCCCCCGTGGCGCTTGTCGCCCTGTCTGGCGGTAGCTGGTCGAACCGCTTTGCATGTTGGTCGAACGGCTAGGGAGGAACCGCCTTCTGCGCCTGTCCGTTGATGCAAAGCGCATGCAAGCACGGCGCGAAAGGAGAGTGTAATGGGCAACAAGAGCGACATTCGTCCCCATAGTCGAGAGGAGGTCGGCGATGAGCGTGACACAGACCGACAGGACCATGCCGTCAGCCGGGAGGAGAAGTTGGAAGAGGGACTGAAGGATTCGATGGATGCGTCCGATCCGCCATCGACGACCAAGCCGGGCGATCATGGCGATCCGGTACCCTCGTCGGGATATACGCCACAGGATTGATGGCCGAGCCATGATTTTATGTTAGTCTGTTGAGGCGGAAGAGCGAAATGGCCGCCGCTTGCGAGAGGAGCGAATGATCAATGCCAACATCCTGCACCCCAGCCGTCGAACGTATTGCGCGGGTACTCGCCGGACGGCATCTGAGCCTGAATGGCGGGGGTAGCGATCCCCATGCAGCCGGCGCCGTGGACGCAGCATGGCGCGACCATGTGGATGATGCCTATGCCATCCTGAGCACGCTGCGCGAACCGGACGCCCAGATGGCGCAGGCCGGTGATGTGACGGTGTGGCGCAGCATGATTGGCGCGGTGCTGGACCGGCGTCCCGGCGCGTAAGCCTTTTGCTAACTATTGGAAGGCATTGGGATGGGCCGGAGATCCATCCCATGCCCAACGCGCATTACACGATAAATTTTCGCCACGATATCGGCCTGATGGATGTCGCTTGGCACCGCTTTTTCGCTGCCGACGATGTCGGCCCCTATGCCGATGAATGCAAAGCGCGATTCGTCGCCGAAGCCTTTCAGCCCGGCTATCTCCTGCGCATGGACATGAGCGATAGCGCCGTTCAGCCGCAGGATGCAGTTGCGATGTTCCGCACACATTTCGATGGCTTTCCGCGCGCACGTCGTATCGCCGTCGTCACTTCCAGCGCGATTGCCCGGATGCAGGTGCGTCGGGAGATGACCCAGCCCTATATGCGCATATTCGGTACCGCCGATGGAGCACTGCAATGGCTGTTGGAAGACAGGTGCGTTCCCGCCTGATTTCTGTCATCATCCTGTCGCACAAGGATGATTTTCATGTTGCGCTGCACAAAGAAATCTGATCCCTTGTGAACGACGGTGGAACAGGCGCTTAAGCCTTCAGTAACCATGAGGAGCGCATGTTCTATCGTACGACTTGAAGTCGGAGGGCAAGGACATGAGCACGAGTGCAAGACCGGCGGATGGGGCAGTAACCCTAGCGGAGTTGCGTGAATTCGCGAGCTTCCCGTCTGCCACGCAACGCTATATCCGCAGATCGCTGGACATAGGGCTGCATCGCCGCGACGCGATGAAGCTCTGGTCGCGCGACATGGTGGAGGAGGCTTCGATCCGCGCACAGGCACGGATCTACGGTCGCCTTGACGATATCAAGACGCGCGTGCCCGACGACAGCGGACTGGAACTGGTGGAGCCGTTCATGGCGCCGCTGGTGACGATTTCCGCCTTCGACCTGGGGCAGGACCGGCTCTGCAGCTTTTCCGCCTATCGTTTCCTTTACGAGCGGTTGCTGGGCGCGGGGGCGCGGCCCTGGCTGCCGGGCGCCTTCTGCGCTGCGGCGAGCCTGCCGCACCTCCATCCCGACAAGCGGCGCGCGCTGCTCCAGTCGATCAGCGAGGCGGCGGCGACGGCAGTGGGCTGGTCCAATCGCGAGCCGACCTTCTATCCCGAATGGGTCGAGAAGGTCGATATGAGCAAGGCCAACTGATTCAAGGGGCCATTCCATCCGGGGGGAGGAATGGCGGGCAAGAAGGGGCGCGACGGCATTGGCCGGTCGCGCCCTTTTTGCTTTTGTTGTCCAGACAAATAAAAAGGGGCCGCCCGCCGGGCAGCCCCCTGATAGTCGATACGATTCTGATCCTCAGCGGATCGGCGAGTCGGGTGACAGGCGCATGTCGAGATAATTATCGACCGACTTCATCAGCTGGTCGAGTTCGTGCTCGAAGAAATGGTTCGCGCCCTTGATCTCGTCATGATGGATGGTGATGCCCTTCTGGGTGCGCAGCTTGTCGACCAGCTTCTGGACGGCACTCGCAGTCACCACCTCGTCCGACGTGCCCTGAACGATGATGCCCGACGAGGGGCAAGGGGCAAGGAAGGAGAAGTCGTACATGTTGGCTGGCGGCGCGACCGAGATGAAGCCGCGAATTTCCGGGCGGCGCATCAGTAGCTGCATGCCGATCCACGCGCCGAAGGAGAAGCCCGCGATCCAGGTGGTCTGCGCTTCGGGATGGAAGCTCTGCACCCAGTCGAGTGCCGCTGCGGCATCGGACAGCTCGCCAATGCCATTGTCGAACGTGCCCTGGCTGCGACCGACGCCCCGGAAGTTGAAGCGCAGCACGGCAAAGCCACGCTTCACGAAGGTCTTGTAGAGTGCCTGGGTGATGCGGTCGTTCATCGTGCCGCCGCCCTGCGGATGCGGGTGCAGGATCATGGCGACCGGCGCGCGCGGGCGGGGCGGGGGGCTGAAGCGGCCTTCGAGGCGGCCTTCGGGTCCGGGGAAGATTACGTCGGGCATGGCACCTGTTATGGTTCTGGGCCGCCTTTTGGGGCGGCGGGGATAGGATCGGTGCGCACGCCAAGGCTTGCGCTGGCGCGGCGCGGCAAACCGCCTATATAGATGCCGCCGCCATTTCCGCAATCAATGAGTAACGCCCGCTTGGCCGCCGACCGCCTTTATCTCGATCATGCCGCAACCACCCCGATGCTGCCGCAGGCGCAGGCGGCGATGGTGGCGGCGTTGGCCAGTTGGGCCAATCCGTCCAGCCCGCATGCCGACGGCCGCGCCGCTCGCGCTCGCCTTGAGGATGCGCGCAGGCGCATCGCGGCGGCGCTGGGGTGGACCGGGCATGTCCTCTTCACCTCCGGCGCGAGCGAGGCGATTGCCATCGCGCTGACCCAGGCGAAGGCCGGGCAAGTCGTCACCTCGCCGGTCGAGCATGACGCCGTGCTGCGCGTGACCAAGGGCGCGGAGCGGCTGGCGGTGGATGGGGATGGACTTGTCTCCTCCCGTCATCGCAGCGAAGGCTGGGATCTCCCTTCTTCTGTTTTGGCCATCCAGCATGTCAACAACGAGACCGGCGTCATCCAGCCGCTCGACCTGATCGAACGCGACGGTGCGATCCTCTTCGCCGATTGCGCCCAGAGCGCGGGCAAGCTGCCGCTGCCGGATGCCGACATGATCGCGATCAGCGCGCACAAGTTTGGCGGCCCGCCTGGCATCGGCGCGCTCCTTATCCGCGACCTCGCCCTGATCGAGCCGAGCGGCGGGCAGGAGCAGGGCTATCGCGCCGGCACCGAGAATCTTCCCGCCATCCTCGCCATGGCCGCAGCGCTGGAGGCGCGCGGCGACTGGCTGGAGGCAGCGGCGGCGCTGCGCGCCCGGCTGGACGCGGGCATAGAGGCGGCGGGCGGCGCCATCGTCGCGCGCGATGCGCCGCGCCTGCCCGCCATCGCCAGCTATCGGATGCCGGGCCTGTCCGCCCGCGCGCAGCTGATCCAGTTCGACCTAAAGGGCATATCGGTGTCGGCGGGTAGCGCCTGTTCGTCCGGCTCTCTCAAGACCAGCCATGTGCTGGGCGCGATGGGCTGGGACGATGTCGCTGCATCCGAAGTGGTGCGCGTGAGTTTCGGGCCGCAGACAACGGAGGCGGATGTGGATCGCTTCCTCGACGCCTGGGTGGGTATGGCCCAGAAACTTTCTGCGCAGGCGCGGCGATGATCTATCTCGACTATCAGGCGACGACGCCGCTCGCCCCCGAAGCCTTCGACGCCATGGTGCCGTTGTTGCGCGACCAGTTCGCCAATCCGCACAGCGCCCATCGCCTTGGCCGCGCCGCCGCTGCGCAGGTCGAACTGGCGCGCGACGAGATCGGCCGGCTGCTGCCTTCGGGGGGCAGGCTGCTTTTCACCTCCGGCGCGACCGAGGCGCTCAACATCGCGATTCAGGGCGCACCGGTGGGCGACATCGTTACCATTGCGACCGAACATGCCGCTGTGCTGGACACGGTGGAGGCGATGCGGCGGGTCGGGCGCGACGTCACCATCCTGCCGGTCGGGCCGGACGGGCTGGTCGATATGAAGGCCGCGCGTGAAGCGATCCACCCCGGCGTGGCGCTGGTCGCGGCGATGCTGGTCAATAACGAGATCGGTGTGATCCAGCCGGTCGCGGCGCTGGCGGGTCTGGCGCGGGAGGCAGGCGCGCTGTTCCTCTGCGATGCGGTGCAGGGATATGGTCGCGTGCCGGTGCCGCAAGGCTGCGACATGATCGCGATCAGCGCGCACAAGATCCATGGTCCCAAGGGTATCGGCGCGCTCTGGCTGCGCGATGGGGTGAAGCCTGCGCCGCTGATCCATGGCGGCGGGCAGGAGGGTGGCTTGCGATCCGGTACGCTCTCGCCCGCACTTTGCGCCGGGTTCGGCGTTGCGGCGCGGCTGATGCGCGAGCGGGCGGAGGCCGACCGCGCGCATGTCGAGGAACTGGCCGTCCTCGCGCGCGATCTGTTTGCCGACTGGACGCTGAACGGCTCCGCGACGGAACGTTATTCCGGCAATCTCAACCTGCGGCGCGACGGAATCGACGGTGCGCGCCTGTTGTCCCATTGCCGCAATATTGCTTTTTCGTTGGGAAGTGCTTGCGCAAGCGGGTCCGGGCGGCCTAGCCATGTGCTGCGCGCGCTGGGTCTGACCGATGGCCAGGCGCGCGGATCGGTGCGGATCGGCTTTGGCCGCTACACGACGCCGGCGGAACTGGAGAAGGCTGCAAGGGAAGTGAACGAAGCGGCAGCCGCACAAGCGGCGCCGTGACAAGGGAGCGTCGCACCAATGACCAGGGTCATCTTCATCAGCGCTGACGGCGAACGGCGGCAGGAGGTCGATGCGCCTGCCGGATCGATTCTGCTGGAGATCGCGCAGGCTGCGGGCCAGCCGCTGGAGGGGACGTGCGAGGGGCAGATGGCCTGTTCGACCTGCCATGTCATTGTCGACGCTGACGATTTCGCCAGGCTGCCGGGCGCCAGTGAGGATGAGGAGGATATGCTCGACCTCGCCGCCGCCGCGACCCGCACCAGCCGCCTGTCATGTCAGATCGTGCTGGACGCCGCACTCGATAGCCTCACCGTCCGTATTCCAAGCGAATCCTATAATATGCAGGGCATGTGATCCCACCCATGAAGACATTGACCGCCCTGGCCGCACTCGCGCTATTGGCCGCCCCTTCGATTGCCGCCGATAGAAAGAAGGCACCGCCCAAGGCGCCGGAGCCGACCGGCCGGCTCGATTCGCTGATGCCCGCCGCGCCGCGCTATCTGGTGCCGCAGTCGGCACTGACATCGGCGCGCAACCCGGCAGAGATCGAAAAGGAGACCGGCGGCCGGCTGGGCGTGGCGCTGATCGACCGGAGCGGTGCGCTGCTGCTTGGCTTCAACCGGGACGAGCGGTTCGCCCTGTGCTCGACCTTCAAGGCGCCGATGGCCGCCGCCGTGCTGCTGGGCGCGGAGGGCGGCAAGTTCGGGCTGGAGGGGGAGATACCCTTCAGCGGCGACGATATTCTCGACTACGCACCGGTGGTGAAGAAGAACAGGAAGCGCGGCCGCATGAGCATGGGCGAACTGGCGCAGGCGGCGGTGGAGGTGAGCGACAACAGCGCCGCCAACCTGCTGCTGCCGATGCTGGGCGGGCCGGCGGGCCTCACCGCCTTCATGCGCGCCCATGGCGACAGCATGACGCGGCTCGACCGCAACGAGCCTACGCTTAATGAAAATGCGGAAGGGGATGAGCGCGACACCACCACGCCGGCTGCCATGGCCGGGCTGATGGGGCGGCTCTTCTTCAAGGACATGAAGCAGGAAAGCGCCGACAAGCTGCGCGCCTGGTTCAACGCCAGCAGCACCGGCGACCACCGCATCAAGGCAGGCCTGCCCGAAGGCTGGACCTCTGGCAGCAAGACCGGCACCTGCGGCACCGCCTATAATGACGTGGCGCTGGTCAAGTCCCCGGTGGGTGACGAATATATCCTCGCCATCTATCTCGACCGGCCGACCGTGGACGCGAAAAAGGCGGAAGCGGCGATTGCGGAGACTGCCCAGGCGGCGTTGGCCTTCGTTGCCAAGGCGCAGAAGAGCGGGTTGGAGTAGGGGCTTTCTGGTTGGGGCGGGAAGGAGCCATTTGCCGACGTGCTTCGCATGTCCAATGCATCACTTATGAAATCTGATATGCGCCGACCTGGATGGGGAATTTTCACCGTAAACGCTTTGGTTGGCGTAGCAGTGGCAATAATTCTTCTCGGAATTTTGGCTGTGGGCGAGTGTTTGCCCCGAGATAATAATATAAAGATGCAGGCTTGCGAAATTGCTAAGCGCCGGGATATTTATATTTTCATATCTTGCTTTGTGATTTTGTTCTTAACTTCAATATGTATGCAGGTAAAGCGCTCGAATTGGGCGTGTTCTATAGCTTTGGGAAGTGGGATTGTAGCGCTGATTATTTGGAAAATTATCGAAGCGATGCTGCATATTTGATTTAGTTTTATGGCTGCTTTCCACCCTCGCCGTCATGCTGGGCTTGGCTCGAAATCCATTTGTTCGACGCTTGAACATTCATGAAAGGTTGAGGCTCGTGGATCCCGGATCAAGTCCGGGATGACGGAGGTGGGCAACATAGTCACCCCTTTCAATCAACCCACCCCCATCGCCCGGCCCTCGAACATCCTGAACGCACCGAAGAAATCCGATCCCTCTTGCCAACCCGTCATCACTTCGCCATATGCCGCGCCGGGAGTCGGGCGGACGTGATCGTCGCGAACCGGGTCAGGTCCTGACGGAAGCAGCCACAGTGATTTCGTCACGGGTCGTTCCGGCTCCTACTTTTCCAACATCGTCGTTCCGCCCCATGTGCCGGGCCAGGCCATGTCCATAGACTTGCGTCTGGACAGGCTTCGACAAGCCCCGCCCGAATGGCTGGAGCATTTTCAAGTTGACCGTTTACGGTCAACGTCTCGGAGCCGGAGGCCAGCGAAGCTAAAATGCGGCATCAAAGGAATAGAGCGTTTTCGCTCAATGTGAAAACGCTCTAGAACCGATCCCCATGTCCGATTCCCCGCAGCCCTACCGCGTCCTTGCGCGCAAATATCGACCGCGCAGCTTTCATGAGCTGATCGGCCAGGACGCGATGGTCCAGACGCTGGGCAACGCGATCAAGCGCGGGCGGCTGGCCCATGCTTTCCTGATGACCGGCGTGCGCGGGGTGGGGAAGACCTCCACCGCGCGCCTGATCGCCAAGGCGCTGAACTGCATCGGGCCGGACGGGCAGGGCGGCCCGACCATCGATCCCTGCGGCGTGTGCGAACCCTGTCTGGCGATTGCCGAGGGGCGCCATATCGATGTGGTCGAAATGGACGCCGCCAGCCATACCGGCGTCGACGATGTGCGCGAGATTATCGAGGCGGTGCGCTATGCCGCCGTGTCGGCGCGCTACAAGATCTACATCATCGACGAAGTCCATATGCTCTCCAAGAACGCCTTCAACGCGCTGTTGAAGACGCTGGAGGAGCCGCCCGCCCATGTGAAATTCCTGTTCGCCACGACCGAGGTGAACAAGGTGCCGGTGACGGTGCTGTCGCGCTGCCAGCGTTTCGACTTGCGCCGCATCCCGGCCGAGCTGCTCGCCGCCCATTTCGCCCATGTGGTGGAGGCGGAAAGCGTCGCGGCCGAACCCGATGCGCTGTCGCTGATCGCGCAGGCGGCCGAAGGTTCCGCGCGCGACGGCTTGTCCATCCTCGACCAGGCGATCGCCCATGCGGAGATGGGACCGGACAGCGAGGACAGCGCGCCGCTCGTCACCGCCGCGCAGGTGCGCGAGATGCTGGGCCTGTCCGATCGTGGCTCCACGCGCCGGCTGCTCGGCCTGTTGCTGGAGGGTGATACGGGGGCGCTGCTGGGCGCGGTGCGCGATCAATATGCGCTGGGCGTAGAACCGCTGGCGCTGATGCGCGGCCTGCTGGAACTTACCCATGCGGTGACGCTGGTGAAGGCCGGGCGCGACATTTCCAGCCCCGGCCAGTCGGCCGAGGAGCGGGAGGCCCTGGCCGAATGGGCATCGCAACTGGGTTTCGCGCCGCTCCATCGCCTCTGGCAATTGCTACTCAAGGGGCATGACGAGGTGGCGAGCGCGGTGCTGCCGATCGAAAGCTGCGAAATGGCGCTGCTGCGCGTCATGCACGCGGCGACCATGCCCGATCCGGGCGAACTGGCGCGGATGCTGCGTGACGGAGGCGTTCCGGCCGCCGCGCCGTCTGCGACCAATGGTGCGGCGGCTGTACCGTCTGCTGCGCCCGTGGCACGGCTGCCCGCGACCTTCGCCGATCTGATCGAGGCCTTCTGGCAGAAGGGCAAGGGCCAACTGGCGCAGGAACTTCATGACTGCGTGGGCGTCGTCCATTTTGCACCGCCGCAGTTCGATTATCGCGCGACGCCGCAACTGCCCGCCGACTTCACCGCGCGTCTGCTGCCGGCGCTGCGCGAGGTGACGGGAACGGTCTGGCAGGTGGCGCAGGCCGAGGGTGGTGAGCCGACCCTGTTGGAGCAGGAACAGCGCAAGGCGGCGGACGCCCGCGCGGAGATTTTGGAGACCCCGGTGGTCAAGGCGGCGATGGCGGCCTTCCCCGATGCCGAGCTGGATGACAGGCTCGAACAATGGAGTGCTTGAAACATGAAAGATCTGAATGAAATCCTGGGTATGGCGAGCCGTGTTCAGGAAGAGTTGCAACGGGCGCAGGACAATCTGGACAAGCTGGAAGTCGAAGGCGCGGCGGGCGGCGGCCTGGTCAAGATACGCGCATCGGCCAAGGGCCGCATCCTTGGCGTGTCGATCGACGACAGCCTGCTTGCCCCGTCGGAAAAGCAGATGCTGGAAGATCTGATCACCGCCGCGCTCAATGATGCGCGCAAGAAGGCAGACGAAGTTAGCAACGCCGAAATGGGCAAGATGACGGCCGGTCTGCCGCTGCCGCCCGGCTTCAAGCTGCCTTTTTGATCGTAGATTTGCGATCACTCGCGGTTCATTGTTGCTATGATATGACCATAGGCTGATTGATTGACGCGCCGGGCATCACCATAAAGGCGATGAACCGCAAGGAAGGGCCGCTTGTTCTGGCCCCGGAGAGTGAATGACTACGCAATATCCCCTTCTGCCGCTGCGCGACATTGTCGTCTTCCCGCAGATGATCGTCCCGCTGTTCGTCGGTCGCGACAAGAGCGTTGCGGCGCTCGAAGCAGCGATGGAAGGCAATAAGGAAATCTTCCTCGTCTCGCAGCTCGACCCGGCCGAGGATGATCCAGGTCGCGACTCGCTCTATGACACTGGCGTCGTCGCCGTGGTGCTTCAGCTGCTGAAGCTGCCCGACGGCACGGTCCGCGTGCTGGTCGAGGGCAAGCATCGCGCGCGGCTTGAACAGATGGAGGCGCGCGATGCCTATCTGGTCGCCGATGTCGCCGACGTCGAGGAAATTGCCGCCGAAGGGCCGGAAGCCGCCGCGCTCATGCGCTCGGTTGCTGAGCAGTTCGAGAATTACGCGAAGCTCAACAAGAAGTTGCCGGCCGAAACGCCGGTGCAGCTGCGCGAGATCGAGGATGCGGGCCGTCTTGCCGACGCCGTGTCGGCGAACATCAACGTCAAGGTGTCCGACAAGCAGTCGCTGCTGGTCGAGGCCGACCCGGTCAAGCGCCTCGAAATGGTCTTTGCCTTCATGGAAGGCGAGCTGGGCGTGCTCCAGGTCGAGAAGAAGATTCGCGGCCGCGTGAAGCGGCAGATGGAAAAGACCCAGCGCGAATATTATCTGAACGAGCAGCTCAAGGCGATCCAGCGCGAGCTGGGCAATGGCGAGGGTGAGGAAGGCGACGAACTCGCCGAGCTGACCGAGAAGATCGCCAAGACCAAGCTGAGCAAGGAAGCGCGCGCCAAGGCGACGGCGGAGCTGAAGAAGCTCAAGGGCATGCAGCCCATGTCGGCCGAGGCCACCGTCGTGCGCAACTATCTCGACGTGCTGCTGGGCCTGCCCTGGGGCAAGAAGGGCAAGGTCAAGACCGACCTCAAAAAGGCGCAGGACATCCTCGACGAGGATCATTTCGCACTGGAGAAGGTCAAGGACCGGATCATCGAATATCTGGCCGTGCAGGCGCGCACCAACAAGCTGAAGGGGCCGATCCTGTGCCTCGTCGGCCCGCCGGGCGTCGGTAAGACCTCGCTCGGCCGTTCGATCGCAAAGGCGACCGGGCGCGAGTTCGTGCGCCAGTCGCTGGGCGGCGTGCGCGACGAGGCCGAGATTCGCGGCCACCGCCGCACCTATATCGGTTCGCTGCCGGGCAAGATCGTGTCGAACCTGAAGAAGGCCGGGACGATGAACCCGCTCTTCCTGCTCGACGAGATCGACAAGCTGGGCCAGGATTTCCGCGGCGATCCGGCGTCGGCGCTGCTGGAGGTGCTCGACCCCGAACAGAATAGCAAGTTCCAGGATCATTATCTGGAGATCGATGTCGATCTTTCAGACATCATGTTCGTAACTACCGCTAACTCGTTGAATTTGCCGCAGCCTTTGCTCGACCGCATGGAGATCATCCGGCTGGAGGGCTATACCGAGGACGAGAAGGTGGAGATTGCGGAGCGGCATCTGCTGCCCAAGCAGATCGACGCCCATGGCCTTAAGGATGGCGAGGTCGAAGTGACCGTGCCGGCGATCCGCGACCTGATCCGCTATTACACCCGCGAAGCCGGCGTCCGCACGCTGGAGCGCGAGATGGCGCGCCTTGCGCGCAAGGCGCTGCGCAAGATCCTGGAAGGCGAATATGAAAAGGTCGTCATCACGCCCGACAATCTGGCCGACTATGCCGGCGTGCAGAAATTTCGCCACGGCGTGGGCGAGGAAGAGAATCAGATCGGCGCCGTCACCGGCCTGGCCTGGACCGAGGTCGGCGGCGAGCTGCTGACGATCGAGGCCGTGACCGTGCCCGGCAAGGGCGCGATCAAGACCACCGGCAAGCTCGGCGAAGTGATGAACGAATCGGTGCAGGCCGCCTATTCCTATGTGAAGGCGCGTTCGCCCGGCTATGGCATCAAACCGAGCCTCTTCAACCGCAAGGACATCCACATTCACCTGCCTGAGGGTGCGGTGCCCAAGGATGGTCCTTCGGCGGGTATCGGCATGGTCACGACCATCGTGTCGACCCTGACCGGCATCCCCGTCCACAAGGATGTGGCGATGACCGGCGAGGTCACGCTGCGCGGTCGCGTGCTGCCGATCGGCGGACTCAAGGAGAAGCTTCTGGCCGCCCTGCGCGGTGGCATCAAGACGGTGCTGATCCCACAGGAAAACGAGAAAGACCTAGCGGAAATTCCGTCTAACATCCGCGAGGGGCTGGACATCATTCCGGTGTCGCATGTCGATGAAGTGCTGGCCCGCGCACTGGTGTCGAAGCCTGAGGCGATCGCCTGGACGGAGGAGGACGACCTCGCTGCCCAGCCGCCCGCAGCGGCGGGACGTGATAGCGATCCCACGCTTCGTCACTGAGGCTGATGTAAATGGCGGAACTCCTTGGCTTTGGCCTGATACGCATCCCAATGTGCAAAATGGGGTCAGGGCCGGGGAAAACGTCGCTTTCCCTTTGACAGGCGCTTGAATCCACGCCTTATTGCCGCCCCTACGCCGCGATTCCTAACAACCAAACAGCACAAGGGGGTTCCCAAGGCATGAACAAGCAGGATTTGATCAGCGCGGTTGCTGAAAGCAGCGGCCTTAGCAAGAATGACGCGACCAAGGCCGTCGAAGGCGTGTTCGACGCCATCACCGGCGCTCTGAAGAAGGGCGACGAAGTTCGCCTGGTCGGTTTCGGTACTTTCTCCGTTTCGCAGCGCAAGGCTTCGACCGGTCGCAACCCGCGCACCGGCGAAACCATGACCATCAAGGCTTCGGCTCAGCCGAAGTTCAAGGCCGGCAAGGGCCTGAAGGATTCGGTCAACTAAGGGATTGAGCGCCTGCTTCCGGCAGGCGCTCGCTCTGACCAGTTTACCGGCATCGCGGCCGGAAAGTTTTCAGGAGAGTGACGCGATTTTGAGGGGCAACCCCGGAAGCGCGATTTGCCGTTAGGGAAGGGGTGAAGATGTCAGCGCATCTTCGCCCCTTTTTCCGTTTTACCGCCCTCGACGCGCCACGGAGGGGACGATAGGAAAGGGGCATGACGCTCTGGAAACGATTGGCCCGGATCGCGCCCGTACTGGCTCCGGCGCTCGCTCTGGCGGCTTGCGCAGGCGGCAATTACCGCCCCGTCAGCGACAGCCCCGTCCGCATCGGCCCGCCCTACAAGGTACGCGGCACCACCTATGTCCCTGTCGCCGACCCCAGCTATGACATGCTCGGCTATGCCAGCTGGTATGGATCGGAATCGGGCAATCGCACCGCCAATGGCGAACGCTTCCGCGCCAAGTGGATCACCGCCGCCCATACCAGCCTGCCGCTGCCGAGCTATGTCGAGGTGACGTCGCTTCAGACCGGGCGGACGATATTGGTGCGGGTCAATGATCGCGGACCGTTCGCCGGGCGCGGGCGGATTATCGACCTGTCGCGCGGCGCGGCGGAGGAACTGGGCATCCGGGCGCTTGGCCATGCAGCCGTGCGAGTGCGCGTGGTCGACGCGTCGGAAAAGGACCGCGCCCGGCTGCGCAAGGGCAAGCCCGCGCGGGAACGGCCCAGAGTATCGGAAGGCACGCTCGCCAATCTGCGTGCGCAGTTGGAGGCGACGGGGCTTTGACCGAGCGATCGGTGGTGGAACAAGCGGTGCGCCACCTTGCCGCCCGGCATCCCGTGACAGGTATGATCCTGCATCGATGGGACGCCGTCCAACTGCCTGATGTCTGGCTGTCGGGCAGTCTTCTGGCGCAGACGCGCTGGAATGAGGCGTTCGGCTTTCCCCCGTTTCATGGAATTGCAGACGCCGACATCATCTATTTCGATGCCGCGGACCTGTCCGAAGCAGCGGAGCGGACCGCAGCGGCGCGATTGAGCGACGTTTTTGCCGACCTGCCGGTTCGGATCGATGTGAAGAACCAGGCGCGGGTCCATCTTTGGTATCCGGATCGCTTCGGCACGCCTATCGACGTCTATCGATCTGCCATCGATGCGACGCTCACCTTTCCGACGACGGCTTCGGCGGTGGCGATCACGCCGGAGGCGCTGTCGGCTCCCTTTGGTCTGACCGACCTGCTTGATCCCGTCGTGCGAGCCAATGCGGCTCAGATCGATCAGGCTTATTATGAAGCCAAGGCACGGCGCTGGGCGGCGTGCTGGCCCGATCTTACCATCTTGCCGTGGCATCACGCCATTCGCCCGGCACAGGAATCCACGCCTTTGCAATAAAGTCGTCATTGGGCGCTTGACGAGGGAGGATGGGCCGCATATGTGGCCCTTCTCGCGGGGTCAACGGCCCCTGTGGCGGTCGTAGCTCAGTTGGTTAGAGCGCTGGTTTGTGGTACCAGAGGTCGCGGGTTCGGATCCCGTCGATCGCCCCATTTCTCCCAAAATCGGGAAATTGGACAGACCTGTAGAGCAGCAGCTCGCAGGCCTTTTTGTCGTGTGCGCTCTTGCCAGCAGCGCGTCAAAAATGCGCCCAACGGCAAAGGGCGCCCCTTGCGGGACGCCCTCTGTTTCTACCAGTCGTGCGATCGATCAGAAGCTGGCCTTGATCATGCCGCCGATGATGCGTGGCTCGTTGATCATGCCGGTCAGGTTGTTGAAGTCGATCGCGCTGACGGCGCGGATCTGGTTGGTGATGTTGCGAGCGAAGGCCGCGACCTCATAGCCATGATCCGACTTGTAGCCGATCTTCAGGCCGCCTTCGAGCAGCGAACGCCCCCGGAACTCTGCCGCCGAGTAGAGGAAATAGTTCACGCTGCTGCGATAGGCCCAGTCGGTGAAGGCGAAGACCTCGCCAGCGCCGACGGGGATGCCGTAGCGCAGCGTCGCATTGGCGATGTAGCGCGGCGCCTGGGGCAGATCGTTGCCGTCCAGATAGCTGTAGGTCGTGCCGCCATCGACGAAGATACTGCCCGTGGGCGTGCACATGCCGGAACCACAGACCGCCACGAAGGCCGCATTGTCGCGGATCTCGGTGAAGTTGTAGCTGCCGCCCGCCGTCAAAGTCAGGTTCGGGATGGGCTGCGCCTCGACATTCGCCTCGACGCCATAGCCGACCGCCTTGTTGACGTTGATCAGGCGCGCCGAATTGCCGACGCCGCCGACCGCGGTCAGCTGAAGATCGTCCGTGTTCCAATAATAGGCCGACAGGTCGAAGCGCAGGCTGTTGCCGATTGCGCCCTTCACGCCGCCTTCATAGGAAATGGTGGTCTGCTTCTTGGCCACCGAAGGCACGCTGAAGAAGGTGACGCGGTCCTGGATCGCCGGACCCTGATAGCCGGTGGCGACACGGGCATAGAGGTTGACGTCGGGGCTGAGCGCATAGGTGGCGCTGACGTCCCAGGACAGGTTCTTTCCACGCGCGGTGTTGCTGAGCGGCAGGTCGACGGCGATCAGCTGGCTGGAGATGGTGCTGGCCGCCAGCGCCGGATCGAGCGTGATCGTGTCGCGCTTGTTGTCGCGCGTGTAGCGCACGCCGCCGCGCACCGTCAGCGCATCCGTCAGCTTGGCTTCACCCGACGCGAACACACCGATATTCTCGTTCGTGTTGTTGTGCAGGATGTTGCTGATCTTCGTGCCCGCCAGATCATAGCTATATTCGGTATATTTCAGGCGCTGGTGGAAGAAATAGGTGCCGGCCTGAAGGCGGATGCCGTTCATGTCGTCGGTAGCGAAGCGGAATTCCTGGCTGAACTCCTCCGGCTTGACGCCATTGCCGGTGTTGGAATCGAAGGTGCCGACGCCCAGGTCGCCGAAGGTGCAGCCGGTATAGGGGTAGCAGCCGCCGCCATCGATGTCCCCGGTGCTTTCCACCGACGCCTTTTCAAAGCCGGTGGTGGAGAAGATGGTGCCGACGCCGTCCAGATGGACCTGCATGCGCAGATTGCCGCCGCCCTGCTTCATCGACTGGCTGGTGCGGCCGTCGAGGTTCACATGGTCCTTGTCGAAGCCGTCGACGAAATGATTGCTGCCCGGCTGGAAGATATTGGCGCGGAACACGCGCGGGCTGCCCTTGAGGTCGCGATAATGGCCGCTCAGCACCGCCTTGAAGTCGCCCGATTCATAGGCGACCTGCAGGCGGCCGGCGACGTCGCGATAGCCTTCCAGCTCGGCGTCGGCATTGCCGCCCTGATTGTCATTCTTCACCCAGTCGTCGCGGCGCTGGAGCAGACCCGACAGGCGGAAGCTCAGGCCGTCGGCGATCGGGCCGCTGATCGCCCCTTCGGCATTGACCGTGTTGTAGGTCGCCCAGGATGCGGTCGCATAGCCGGTATAATGGTCGGTCGGCGCGGCGGAGCTGAGCTTGACCACGCCAGCGGGGGTGTTGCGGCCGAACAGCGTGCCCTGCGGCCCGCGCAGCACTTCGACGCTGGCGAGGTCGAACACCGGGAAGCTCTTGAGCATCGGATTTTCGAGCGCGACATCGTCATAGACGACCGATACCGGCTGGGCGGCGTTGGGATCGAAGTCGGTATTGCCGAGGCCGCGAATATAGAAGCGCGGGAAGGTACGGCCGAACGAGCTTTCGACCTGAAGGCTGGGCGTGCGCGCCGACAGGAAGCGGATGTCGAGGCCGCTGCTGTTGAGCGCGTCCAGCTTCTCGCCGCCGATCGCGGTGACGGCAACGGGCACGTCCTTGGCGTTTTCCGCACGGCGCGAGGCGGTGACGACGATTTCACTCAGGCCTTCTTCGTTAGCTGCGGCCGGATCGGTCTGGGCATGGGCGGCGCCGACGGGCGCCAGAGCAGCGGCGAGCGAAATCGCAAGCGCGCCGCGCGAAATGGTGGTGAAGATCGGCATATATGACATGGTGGAGGCCCCTTTTTCCCTGGCCCTGCATCCCGCTCCCTGCGGAGTCCCATTGTTCGGATCGTTGGCGCGACGCTATGCGCGCTTTCCGTGAGGGGCAAGAAAAGCTGACGCCATTTTGTCGCAAATTGGCAACGGTCTTGCCAAAAAGTGACATATTGGCGCCTGGTCAGGGATCGAGGGCGCGGGTCGCAAAAGGGCTTCGCAACGCGCGTCCGGCCCATTGGAGGCGTGAACGATCAGATTGAATCGCGCATGGTTATTTCTGTTTTGATTACCGCTTTCTGGGAGCCTTCGGCTGTTTCAGCCGGCTTCAGAATGCTCTATATCGCCGCGATGGACGATGCACGCGACATGGGGCTGACCCTCAATCCGAAATATGACGGGGACGGGCTGATCACAGCCGTTGTGACCGACGATGCCACTGGCGAAGTGCTGATGGTCGCGCATATGAATGCGCAGGCTTTGGCGCTGACGGTGGAGACGGGGCTGGCCCATTTCTGGTCGCGCAGCCGCCAGTCGCTCTGGAAGAAGGGCGAGACGTCGGGGCATATGCTCCAGGTGCGCGACCTGCGCATCGACTGCGATCAGGATGCGGTCTGGGTGAAGGCGGTGCCGGCTGGTCCCACTTGCCACACCGGCGCGCGCTCCTGCTTCTTCCGCCGGATCGGCCCGGAGGGTCTCAGCAGCGTCGATGCGGCGAACTAGCGTTGCGCTCCTCGCTCTGCTGGCCGCCTGTCAGCAACCGCCGGAGCGCAGTGTTGCTGCTCCGGACAGCGGCGGCGCGTCCGTATCCGGGCTAGAGCGCGCAGCGATCGCAAGCGGTGCGATCGCCGACGCCAGCAAGATCTCGCCGGTCGGCCTGTTTCAGCGCAGTCATGAAGCGGGGCGGGATGCGCTCTGCGTCATTCCCGGCAAGGACGGCCAATATCGTTTCGGGCTGGAGGCGGTGTTCGGCGAGGAACCCAATTGTCGCGGCCACGGCAGCGCGCGCCGCGCAGGCGATAAACTGATCCTCAGCTTCAAGGGTGGGGACCGCTGCATCATCGTCGCTCAATATGATGGCGATCAGGTCGCGCTGCCCGGCGTGGTCGACATGGCCTGCGCGGACCTTTGCGAAGGGCGCGGGTCGCTGGAGGGCGTCACTTTCCCACGCATCGCCAACGACGCCGCCAGTGCCCTGCGCGCGCGCGATCGGGGCAATGATCCGCTTTGTGAGACTTAATAACCGATATAGCGCCCCGGCCGATGGTTCACGACCAGCACGGCGTTCATCGCGGCAGCGGACAGGATAGACAGGCCGAACCGGTCGAGGCTGAGCACCGGCAGCGACAGCAGCAGGATTATGATGTCGCACAACATCTGCGTGCGGCCGGCATTCCAGCCGCGCGACTTTTGCAGCGCCAGCGCGACGACGCCCACGCCGCCGACGCCCGCGCCATGGCGGGCGATGGCAAGGATGCCGAAGCCGATAATCGACCCGCCGAACAGGGCGGCGAAGAGCGGGCTGATCTTCGCGATCTGCATCGCCCAGGGCATGGTGAGGCCCAGCGCCATGATCGCGACATTGGCGAACAGCGTCTTGAGGCCGAAGGCCGGTCCCATCGCCTTGCCTGCGAACAGGAAGAAGGGGATGTTGATCAGGATGAACAGCGCGGCGGGCGACCAAGGAATGAAATAGGATAGCAGCAGCGCGATGCCCGCCATACCGCCCGTCACCAGACTCGCCTGTTTCAGCAACATGATCCCCATGGCGATGAAGGCGCAGCCGATGGCGATGGAATAGCCATCCTCGGCAAGGCTGTGGGGACGGGCAGACGGCGTCGTCTGTGACGGGATGACAGGAGGCATGGGCGAAGTCCGTAGAGCGGGAGCGCCTTGGCCATCCTCCTGTTATTTTGTTACGTTCGCTTATAACAACATTACGAGCGTGTGGGAAGAGGTTCAGCCGCCGGTATCGACCTGCGCCGGTCCGAAAGTGTCGATCGCCTGGAACAGCCGGGTCAGCGCCTCGCGTTCCTCCGCGCCTATTTCCGGCCGCCACACTTCGAACAGCAGCACCACGCGGGTTTCCTGGCTGCGGTTCCAGGCTTCATGCTCGATGCTGTCGTCGAAGATCAGCATCTCGCCCTTGCGCCAGGCCCGCGTCTCCGCGCCGACCCGAAGCGCGCAATCGCCGGGCGCCAGCAACGGCAGGTGACAGATGAGGCGCGTGTTGAGGAGGCCGTGGTGCGGCTGGATATGCGTGCCTGGCTTGAGCAGCGACCAGAGCGCGATCGGCGACCGGCTTTCGATCACCGGCATGGGCGCATGGGCGAGCGCCGCCATAACGGAAGGGCAACGGCGGGCATTTTCCTCGACCGGCGCGCCATTCTGCCAGAAATAGAGCGCCCCCCAGCTGGGATCGTCGCGCAGGGGATTATTGGGCGCAGGCCGGTCGGCCGGAGTCTGGACATAGGGCGCGAACTCCGCTTCCTCCGCACGCACCGCCGTCAGTTCCGCCACTATGGAGTCGGTCATTGCCTCCATCGGCGCGACCCAGTCGAACGCCTCGCGCTCGTAGAAGGCGCGCTGGGGCAGGTCGGGGAAATAGAACATGCTTGGTTGCTGGAGATAGACGTCGCGCTTGCCGAGCAGCAGGTCGGTGGCGTGGGCGATGCGGGGCAGGGGTGGCAGACCGCGAATCGCGGCGGTCAGATGATCCTCGAAGCGCTGACTCGACCGCGCGATGCTGGCTTGCGCTTGCTGGAGCAGCGGTTGGATCTGGGGCGGCGCGCCGGTTGCGGCCGCCTGCGCCAGCGCCGCGCGGAACCAACTGGTCGACCCGCGTTCGTCACCCCGGCGCAGCGCATTCTGACCCATGCCGAGCAGGGCGGGCAGGTTGCGCATATCCTTGTCGAGCATGCTGCGGAGCGCTGCCGCTTCGCCATCCAGATCGCCGTTGCGATTGCAGGCCTGCGCCATCAGCATCGCCGGCGGATCGGTCATTTCCCGCAGGGTCGCCAGCGCCACTACCGCATCGCCTCGGCGCAGGGCGGCCACCACCGCCTCGGCCAGCATCGTCTCTCTTGCATGATCGTTCATGCCTCTGCCTTATCGGGCGACAAGGCGGGACGAAAGCGGCTTATTCGGCGGCGGCGGGAACCAGATCGGCCTGACGCCGCTCCAGCGTGATGGCGAGCAGGAAGACGGCCAGCCCGCCCAGCGCCAGTGCGGCGCCGATCCAGCCAGTCGACACCAGCCCATAGCCCGCAGCGATCGACACGCCGCCCAGCCACGGCCCGATCGCATTGGCGACGTTGAAGGCGCTGTGATGCAGCGCCGCCGCCAGCGTCTGCGCGTCGCCGGCCACGTCCATCAGGCGCGCCTGCAAGGGTGTGCCAAGGCCGCCGCCAATGCCGATCAGGAAGACAACCAGGCTGAGCGTCCAGATATTGCCGGCCATCAGCGGGAACAGCGCCAGCGACGCCGCGCTCCACAGCAGCACGCCGATGACGGTGCGGCTCTGCGCGCGGTCCGCCAGCCAGGCGGCGACCAGATTGCCCAGCGTCATGCCGATGCCGAAGATGATGAGGATCAGCGGCACATAGGTTTCGGGCACGCGTGTCACCTCGATCATGGTCGAGGCGACATAGGTGTAGACCGCGAACATTCCGCCAAAGCCGATCGCGCCCGTCAGCAGCGTCAGCCAGACCTGCCCTTTGCCGAGCGCGGTCAGTTCGCGCATCGGGCTGGCCTTGGGATCGCCGGCGTCGCGCGGGGCGTAGAGCGCGACCAGAGTCACCGTCGCGACCGCCAGCGCGGCGACCACGAAGAAGCCCGAGCGCCAGCCCAGAACCTGTCCCATCCAGTTGGCGACCGGCACGCCCAGCACGGTCGCGACGGTCAGGCCGGACATGACCTTGGCGATGGCCAGCGTCCTTTTCTCGATCGGGACCAGGCTGGCGGCGACCAGTGCGGCGACGCCGAAATAGGCGCCATGCGGCACGCCCGACAAGAAACGGAACAGCAACATCCAGGGATAGCTTGGCGACAAC
The DNA here is from genome assembly GCF_013393185.1 of Sphingobium lactosutens. GTDB lineage: Bacteria > Pseudomonadota > Alphaproteobacteria > Sphingomonadales > Sphingomonadaceae > Sphingobium > Sphingobium lactosutens_A. The sequence goes on from NZ_QJQX01000035.1 coordinate 80,503, forward strand.
GCCGACAGGGCATTGGCGACGGCGAACATCGCCATCAGGCCGATTAGCAGCGTCCGGCGCGGCAGGCGCGCGGCAAAGGCGGCGATCACTGGCGCGCCCGCGACCACGCCCAGCGCATAGGCGCTGATGGCATGGCCGGCAGTCGGGGCGTCGATACCCAGGTCGCGTGCGAAAAAGGGCAAAAGGCTCATCGAGGCGAACTCGGTGGTGCCGATCGCGAAGGCGCCGACCGAGAGCGCGAACAGGACGAGCGCGGGATGCGCGTTCTGGGTAGGGGCGCCCATGGCAAGCTCCATGCTGCAATGCAAAATATATGGAAGCCCCGCAAATGGGCCTGATGACAGCGTTGGTCAACCCTGCATTCGTATGAGATTCCTGCAACTGCGCACGCGCATCACGCAATCGGGAAACATTCGCCCTGGCGGTGGGATCGGCTATAGGGCGGCCGTGATGACAGGGAATGGCGACAAGAAGGGGCGCGGCTTCGCCCTCGCAGGAATTGGGGCCGGTGCGGGAGCAGTGCTGCTGTCGCTCACATCGATGAATCTGGGCGCGGCCTTCGCCAAGACGCTGTTCCCGCTGGTCGGCGCCTATGGCATTGCCGCGCTGCGCATCGATCTTGCGGCGATCCTGCTGCTGCTCTTTCGCCGGCCCTGGCGTCGTCCCATCCCGCGCGATGTGCGCTGGCACCTGCTGGCCTATGGCGCGACGCTGGGCCTCATGAATCTGACCATCTATCAGGCGTTCGCGCGCATTCCGCTCGGCATCGCCATGGCGATCGAGGTGACGGGACCGCTGGCGATCGTGCTGTTCGGATCGCGCCGGCCGCGCGATTTCCTCTGGCTGGGCGCTGCGGTGGCCGGGTTGCTGCTGCTCCTGCCGCTCCGCGCCGACGCGCCGCTCGATCCGCTGGGCGTCGCCTTCGCGGCCGCCGCGGCGGCATGCTGGGCGCTCTATATTCTGACGGGCAAGCGATTGTCGGGCGCGCTAGGCGGCGATGCGGTCGCCTGGGGGATGCTGGTCGCCGCGATTCTCGTCATGCCCGTCGGTCTGGCGCATGCCGGTGCGGCGCTTTTTTCGCCCTGGGTGCTGTTGATCGGCATCGCTATCGCGTTGCTGTCGAGCGCCTTGCCCTATTCGCTGGAGATGGAAGCAATGCGGCGTCTGTCTGCGCCGGTGTTCGGGCTGATGCTGAGTTCAGCGCCCGCCATCGGCGCGCTGGCGGGCTTCATCGTGCTGGGCGAGCGGTTGACGGGCATGCAATGGATCGCGATCGCCTGTATCGTCGCCGCATCAGGCGGCAGCGCGCTCACCGCCGGGCACAAGCCGGCGATCGAGGATGCGCCGCAATGAGGTAGTTCCGTTCGCTTCGAGCGTGTCGAGAAGAGGGTAGGTCATCCATATCGTTTCTCGACTTCGCTCGAAACGAACGGAGAGAGGAATTTCACCCGCCAACCTGCGCCTTGCTCACGTCCAGCATCTTGCCGTTGGTGATGACGGCCACGTCGCCCAATTTGGTGACGGCGAACAATTTTTTCGCGAATTCCACCGGCACGCCAATGCAGCCATGGGTGCCGCGACCATATTCGACGTCGCTGCCATGGATGAAGACGCCGTCGCTGGTCAGGCGCTGCGCATAGGGCATGGGCGCGTCATAGAGGTTGGACACATGGTCCGCATCCTTCTGCGTGATCGGGAAAGCACCCTGCGGACTGGGCTTGTCGGTCGCGCCATAGAGGATGACCGCCGCGCCGATCTCATAGCCCGCGCGGAAGACGGACAGCGTTTCGGCCTTCAGGTCGATGGTGATGATGACCGGCCCGGTCGTCGGTGCGCCCTTTTCGTCCCAGACATAGTCGCCATGGCGGAAAGGCCCGTCGATCTTCAGCACGCGCTTCACCAGCAATGCGCGCGGATCGATGTCCATCGGCTGGTCGCTGCGCCGCTCCATCGGCTTGGTGGGGGCAGGGGCTGGGGCGGCGGCGGGTCGGCCCTCCGCCACGTCCGCCGATGCGGCATCCTGCGCTGCGGGCCGGTCGATCCATTGCATCGCCAGCAGCGCAGCGCCGCCCAGCCCCAGGCCTATCGCCAGCTTGGGTCCGGTGCTTTTCGCCAATGCCTTGAACCAACCCGTCATCTCGTTCCTCATGCCTCCGTTCAAGCTCAAGGATAGGGATGAAAGGTTAAGCTCAGCCTTCGCGCGCTACTTCCGCCGCCGCGATCGCGGTCAGGTTCAGGATGCCGCGCGACGTGACGCCGGGCGTCAGCACATGGATCGGCTTGGTCAGGCCCATGAGCATCGGTCCGACCGTCGGCGAGCTGGAGGCGGCTGACAGGGCGGTCAGCGTGATGTTCGCCGCGTCGAGGTTCGGCATCACCAGCAGGTTGGCCGGCCCCTCGAAGCGGGAATCGGGGATCAACCGGTCGCGCAGCGACTGGCTGAGCGCGGCGTCGGCGTGCATTTCGCCGTCCACCGCCAGTTCGGGCGCGGCTTCGCGCACCAGCTTGAGCGCCCGGCGCATCTTGCGCGCGCTGTCGGTGTGCGACGCGCCGAAATTGGAGTGCGACAGCAGCGCCACGCGCGGTGGCAGTCCGAAATGCTGCAACTCGGCCGAAGCCGCCAGCGTCATTTCCGCAATCTGCTCGGGAGTCGGGTCCGGCACCATATGCGTGTCGGTGATGAACAGCGCGCCCGCGTCGAGGATCAGGCCCGACAGCGCGTAGACGCGGCTATGGCCGGGTACCCGGTCGATGATGCGCAGCACATGTTCGACCTGGCCCCAATATTCGGAGCGGCCGCCGACCAGCGCGGCATCGACCCGGCCGGTGCGCAGCAGCATGGCGGCTGTGATGGTCGGGCGGCGATAGACATGGCGAAGAATTTCGTCCGCCGGTACGCCCCGGCGCGAGGCGACGGCGCGATAAGCCTCCACCAGTTCGCCCATGACGAGGTGATCCGTCTCCGGATCGACCAGATCGACATCCTTGTCGAGGTCGAGGGTGAGGCCCAGTTCCGGCAGCTTCTGTTCCAGAATGCGACGGCGACCGACCAGCGTCGGGCGCACGATGCCTTCGTCCAGCGCGTCGCGCACGGCGCGCAGCACGCGGTCGTCCTCGCCCTCGCCATAGGCGATGCGGGTCTGGCTGCCGCGGGCGGCTTCGAACACGGGCAGCATCAACTGTCCCGACCGGGTCGCCTTGTGAGTCAGGCTGCGCTTGTACTCGTCAAGGTCCAGCGCCTTCTTCGCGACGCCGCTGTCCATCGCCGCCTTGGCGACGGCGACCGCGATCTCGCCGATCAGGCGCGGGTCGAACGGCGTCGGGATGATATAGTCGGCGCCGAACACCAGCTTGCGACCGCCATAGGCTTGCGCCACGCTGTCATGCGCAGGCTTGCGGGCGAGGCCGGCAATGGCGTCGGCCGCTGCGACCTTCATCGCCTCGTTGATCTGCGTCGCGCCGCAATCCAGCGCGCCACGGAAGATATAGGGGAAGCACAGGACGTTGTTGACCTGATTGGGATAGTCCGACCGGCCGGTGGCGATGATTGCGTCGGGGCGCACCTCGCGCGCGGCTTCGGGGCGGATTTCCGGCTCCGGATTGGCCAGCGCGAAGATCAGCGGATTGGGCGCCATCAGCGGCAGCCATTCCGGCTTCAGCACGCCGGGCGCGGACAGGCCCAGGAACAGGTTCGCGCCTGGCAGCACGTCGGGCAGGGTGCGCGCATTGGTGTTGCGGGCATAGCGCGCCATGTTGGGCAACATGCCCTCGCGGCCCGAATGGATGACGCCGTCCTTGTCGGTCATCGTCACATTTTCGACCGGCAGGCCCATCGACACGAGCAGGTCGACGCAGGCGAGCGCCGCCGCGCCCGCGCCCGACGTCACCAGCTTCGCATCGGCCAGCGTCTTGCCCTGTAGCACCAGAGCATTGCGCACTGCCGCGGCGACGACGATGGCGGTGCCATGCTGGTCGTCATGGAAGACCGGAATGTTCATCCGTTCCTTCAGGCGCTGCTCGATGGCGAAGCATTCGGGCGCCTTGATGTCTTCCAGATTGATGCCGCCGAAGGTCGGCTCCATCAGCGCCACCGCCTCGACGAACTTGTCCGGGTCGGTAGTGTCGACTTCGATGTCGAACACGTCGATGTCGGCAAATTTCTTGAAGAGGACGGCCTTGCCTTCCATCACCGGCTTGGACGCTAGCGCGCCGATCGCGCCCAGGCCCAGCACGGCGGTGCCGTTGGAAATGACGGCGACCAGATTGCCGCGCGCGGTATAGTCCATCGCCTTGTCGGGATCTTCGGCGATCTCGACGCAGGGTGCGGCGACCCCCGGCGAATAGGCCAGCGCGAGGTCGCGCTGGTTCACCATGCGCTTGGTCGGCTCGATACGGAGCTTACCGGGCTGGGGATAGCGGTGATAGTCTAGGGCGGCGCGGCGTGTGTTATCGTCCATGCGATGGGCCTTAGTGACTGCGTTCCGCTAGGGCAAGACGGTGCGTTCCCAGGGCGGCGTCGGGACATAAAGTGTAACAAGAAAATCGATGAAGGCGGTGATCGCGGCGGGCGGATTATGCTGCGGCAGTTGCACGGCGAACAAGCCGACGTCCGCCGAACCTTCGAAATTCGGTAGGATCTGCCGAACATCGCCACGGCCGATCGCGCCACTGATATCCCACAGCGATCGCAGCGCGATGCCGCCGCCCGTCAGCGTCAGTTCGCGGACCAGTTCGCTGCTGTTGGTGCGCACATCGCTGCGTCCCTCGACGCTCACCGGACCCATCGGCCCGACCAGTCGCCACGGCATCTGACCTTCGGCGGCGAGCAGGCGATGGTTCTTGAGGTCGGCGATCGTCTGCGGCGTGCCATGCCGCGCCAGATAGTCGGGCGAGGCGCAGAGGATGCGCCGGTTGGTTGCCAGCCTCTTCGCTGTCAGTCCCGGCCCCGGATCGGCGGTGATGCGGATGGCGAGGTCGGCGCGGCTTTCGATCAGATCGGCGAAATCGTCGGACAGATCGACGGCCAGTTCCACCTTCGGATGCGCGTCGATGAAGCGCTGGAGATAGGGGGCGAGGTGCATCCGCCCGAAGGAAGTCGGTGCGGTGATGCGCAGCGACCCGCTCGCCACCGCCGACGCGCCCGACACGCGTCGTTCCGCTTCGTCCAGCGCCGCCAATATGCCGCGCAGGTCGGCATGAAGCCGCTCGCCGGCCGGGGTCAGCGCCAACCGCCGCGTGGTGCGATGGATGAGCTTCGCGCCCAGCCTTTCCTCCAGCCGCGCCAGCCGCTTGGACATCATGGCAGGCGAGATATGCAGCCGTCGCCCGGCCGCCGCCAGCCCGCCTTCATCCACGACGGTCACGAACAATTCATGATCCGGGTCCATCATATTCGTTCACCACAGGAATGACTGTCTTCGAATAATAGCGTCTACACAGCATAATGCGAAGAGATTATGAAGGGCGCAACCAAGGAGTGGACCCCATGACCGACCGCATGATTGACCGCATGACCGACAAGGCAGGCCTTCAGGTCGCCCAGCAACTGGCCGATTTCATCGACAGCCGCGCTCTGCCCGGCACCGGCATCGCGCCCGACGCCTTCTGGACCGGCGCCGCCGATATCTTCGCCCGCTTCGCACCGGACAACGCCGCCCTGCTGCGCAAGCGCGACACGCTTCAGGCACAGATCGACAGCTGGCACGAACAGCGCCGGGGCCAGCCGCACGACGCGGACGCCTATCAGGCTTTCCTGCGCGAGATCGGCTATCTGGTCCCCGAACCCGCGGCCTTCACCATCGGCAGCCAGAATGTCGATGACGAAGTCGCCCGCATGGCTGGCCCGCAACTGGTCGTTCCAATCCTCAACGCCCGCTTCCTGCTGAACGCCGCCAATGCCCGCTGGGGCAGCCTCTATGACGCGCTCTATGGCACCGACGCCATTCCCGGCGCGGCGGCGGGGAAGGGCTATGACGCCGCTCGCGGGGCGCAGGTCATTGGCTGGGCCAAGGCGTTCCTCGACGATGCGATCCCGCTGGCGAACGGCAAGTGGGCCGACCTCACCGGCGATGAGATCGACCTCGCCGATCCCGCCCAGTTCGTCGGCACCAGCGAAAAGGGCCGTTTGTATCGCCACAACGGCCTGCACATCGAAGTCGTCTTCGACCGCGCCCACCCGATCGGCAAGGATGATCCGGCCGGTATCGCCGATGTCATTCTCGAATCCGCGCTGACCACCATCTGCGATCTGGAGGACTCGGTCGCCGCCGTCGATGCGGCGGACAAGGTCGTCGCCTATGCCAACTGGCTCGGCCTGATGCAGGGCGACCTGACCGACACGTTCGAGAAGGGCGGGCGGCAGATGACCCGCGCGCTCAACCCCGACCGCGCCTACAGCGCGCCGGACGGCAGCGCCTTCACCTTGGCCGGTCGCAGCTTGCTGTTCGTCCGCAATGTCGGCCATCTGATGACCAACCCGGCGATCCGCCTGCCTGATGGCGCGGAAGCGCCCGAAGGCATAATCGACGGCATCGTCACCAGCCTGATCGCGCTCCACGACCTGAAGCGGGATGGCGGCAACAGCCGCGCGGGCAGTGTCTATATCGTCAAGCCCAAGATGCACGGGCCGGAGGAAGCCGGCTTCACCAACCGTCTGTTCGACGCGATCGAGGATATGCTGGGCATGCCGCGCCATACGATCAAGGTCGGCGTCATGGACGAAGAGCGCCGGACCTCGGCAAACCTCGCCGCCTGTATTCATGCCGTCCGCGACCGGATCGTCTTCATCAACACCGGCTTCCTCGACCGCACCGGGGACGAGATGCACACGTCGATGCAGGCCGGCCCGATGATCCGCAAGGGCGAGATGAAGGCGAGCGACTGGATCACCGCCTATGAGGATCGCAACGTCCAGATCGGCCTTGCCTGCGGCCTGTCCGGCCGGGCGCAGATCGGAAAGGGCATGTGGGCCGCGCCCGATCGCATGGCCGACATGCTGGATCAGAAGGCCGGCCACCCCAAGAGCGGCGCCAACACCGCCTGGGTTCCGTCGCCCACCGCCGCGACACTGCATGCGACCCATTATCACCGCATCGACGTCTTTGCCCGTCAGGCGGAGCGCGCGGCAGAGGGCATCGCGCCGCTCGGCAAGCTGCTGACCATCCCGGTCGCGGTCGGCCGGAACTTCTCGGACGAGGAGATCGCGCAGGAACTGGACAATAATGCGCAGGGCATATTGGGCTATGTCGTTCGTTGGGTCGATCAGGGCGTCGGCTGTTCCAAGGTTCCCGACATCCACGATATCGGCCTGATGGAGGACCGCGCGACGCTGCGCATCTCCTCGCAGCATATGGCCAACTGGCTGCTGCACGGCGTCTGCACGCCCGATCAGATCGACGCCGCGCTCCGGCGCATGGCCGCCAAGGTCGACGCCCAGAATGCAGGCGACTCGCTCTACCAGCCGATGAGCGGCCGGGAAACGGAGAGCCTCGCTTGGCAGGCCGCTCGCGCGCTGGTGTTCGAGGGCGTCGAGCAGCCCAGCGGCTACACCGAACCGCTCCTCCACGCCTTCCGCGCGAAGAAGAAGGCGGAGGCTGCGCTGGAGGTCGCGTGAAGCACTAACCTCCGTTCGTTTCGAGCGCGTTGAGAAGCGCAACGCTAACCGCTTCTCGACACGCTCGAAACGAACGGCTGTTGTTATGGCCCTCTCGCTACGTTAGCCATTCGGACTACGCAGCCGGGGGAACCTCATGACCAGATCGTCCTTTCATCCAGATCGCCGCACCCTGCTGCGTACCGCGGCCGTCAGCCTTGCTGGCGCGGCTTTCAGTCCGCGCCTCTTCGCGCAGGAAAAGGCGGGTGAGGCGCTGCAATCCCTTACCGGCACCGTCGCTCCGATCGGCAAGGCGGAGCGCGCCGATCGCCTCGCCCGCGCGCAGAAGATGATGCAGGCGCAGGGTATCGACGCCCTTCTGGTCGAACCGGGCGCCAGCCTCATCTATTATAGCGGCATCCGCTGGCATCGCTCTGAGCGCCTCACCGCGCTGGTCATTCCCGCCAGCGGCGCGCCTCTGGTCGTCTGCCCCTTTTTCGAAAAACCCTCGATCGACGAATCGCTCGCCATCCCCGCAGAGGTCCGCGTCTGGCAGGAGGATGAAAGCCCCTATGCCCCGATCGCCGACTTTCTGACCGCGAAGGGATTGGCCAAAGGCCGCATCGGCATCGAGGAAACCGTCCGCTATTTCGCGGTCGACGGCATCAAGGCCGCGCTGCCCGCTGCGACCCTCGTCAAAGACCCCGTCACCCGCGCCATCCGCATGCGCAAGACGGCGGCCGAAATCGCCCTGATGCGGAAGGCGGCCGACGTCACCATGGCCGCCTATCGCTGGACTTACGCGCAGGTGAAGGTCGGCATGACCCCCACCGACATCGGCGCGCTGATGAGCGCGGCCACGAAGCAACTGGGTGGGCAGGTGGAGTTCAACCTCATTCTACTCGGCGAGGCCGCCGCCTATCCGCATGGCTCTGGCAAGCCGCAGGCGGTGCGCGCGGGCGAGGTGGTGCTGATGGACTGCGGCTGCACGATCGAGGATTATCAGTCCGACATCAGCCGCACCTTCGTCTATGGAGCCGCCCCCAGCACCCAGCAGCGCAAGGTCTGGAACGACGTGTCGCAGGGCCAGAAGATCGCCTTCGCCGCCGCGAAGCTCGGTGCGCCCGCTGGTTCGGTCGATGATGCGGTGCGCGGCTATTATCAGCGCCAAGGTTACGGACCCGGCTACGCGCTGCCGGGCCTCTCCCACCGCACCGGCCATGGCATCGGCATGGAAGGACATGAGCCGGTCAACCTCGTCCATGGCGAGGCGACGAAGCTGGACGTCGGCATGTGCTTCTCCAACGAACCCGGCCTCTATCTCCCCGGCACCATGGGCGTCCGCATGGAAGACTGCTTCCACATGACCGCGCAGGGGGCGGTATGGTTCTCGAAACCGCCTGTGTCGATTGAAGAGCCGATGGGGTAGATGCGCGAACTGGTACGCTTCATTCAATGGTGTGGCCGGCTGAGCGCGCTGGTTATTTTGATTCGAGTTTTCGACGGAAGTGCCGCGATCATGATCGTGCCCTTCCTCTGGATATTTGCTATTTGGCTTAACACGGTAGTCCATGAGGTCGGCCACGCCTTTGCCGCGCTACTTTGTGGAGGGCGTGTGACGTTTTTAGCGGTCAGGCCATTTTGTCTTCGCGTCGCGCCGTTCAAATTTGAAATGATCGGATGGCGCCGCCTTCGGAATATTGTGCCGGGAGCCGGCCGAGCGGAATATCAGTTTGAACGAAGACACGGAAATCATTGGGGATGGGTTACTGCTGGAGGCAGTATCGCCAATTCCCTCGTCGCTCTTTTGTCCTTCGTCATAGTTCGCATTACCGGTTTTTCACCATCGTCGGCGGTCCTTTTGGCGACGGGTTTATGCGCCCTAGGCGACCTACCGCGAAACCTGCTGCCCTATCGGGGGAGCGACGGGCAACAATTCGTCAATATCATTCGCGCGAGGCGCTTGAGCAAAAGGCACAATCTCACTAAATCGCGCGCATGACCTCGACCAACGACATTCGCCGCTCTTTCCTCGACTATTTCGGGGCCAACGGCCACACCATCGTTCCGTCGGCGCCATTGGTGCCGCACAACGACCCGACGCTGATGTTCGTGAACGCCGGCATGGTGCCGTTCAAGAATGTCTTCACGGGTCTGGAAACGCGCCCCTACAAGACCGCGACGTCGAGCCAGAAGTCGGTCCGCGCCGGTGGCAAGCATAACGATCTCGACAATGTCGGCTATACCGCGCGCCACCATACCTTCTTCGAAATGCTGGGCAATTTCAGCTTCGGCGACTATTTCAAGGAACAGGCGATCACCCATGCCTGGACCCTGCTGACCAAGGAATGGGGTCTGTCGCCCGACAAGCTGACCGCGACCGTCTACCACACGGACGACGAGGCGTTCGAGCTGTGGAAGAAGATCGCGGGCCTGCCCGAACATCGCATCATCCGCATCCCGACCAAGGATAATTTCTGGGCGATGGGCGACAGCGGTCCCTGCGGTCCCTGCTCGGAAATCTTCTACGACCATGGCGACCATATCTGGGGCGGCCCGCCGGGATCGCCGGAAGAGGATGGCGATCGCTTTGTCGAGATCTGGAACCTCGTCTTCATGCAATATGAGCAGGAAGCGAACGAGATCGTTTCGGAACTGCCCAAGCCCTCGATCGACACCGGCATGGGTCTGGAGCGCATCGCCGCCGTCATGCAGGGCGTGACCGACAATTATGACACCGACACGTTCAAGGCGCTGATCGCCGAGAGCGGCGCGCTGTCGAAGACCGCTACAACCGGCGAGCACAAGGCCAGCCACCGCGTCATCGCCGATCATCTCCGCTCGACCAGCTTCCTGATCGCGGACGGCGTGCTGCCCGCGAACGAAGGCCGTGGCTACGTCCTGCGCCGCATCATGCGCCGCGCCATGCGCCACGCCCACATCATCGGCGCGAAGGAGCCGCTGATGTATCGTCTCGTTTCCAGCCTCGTGTCGGAAATGGGCGGCGCCTATCCCGAACTGGTCCGCGCCCAGCCGCTGATCGAGGAAACGCTGCTCCGCGAGGAAACCCGCTTCCGCAAGACGCTGGAAAATGGCCTGCGCCTGCTCGACGAAGCGACCGTGGATCTGAGCGAAGGCGGCACGCTGCCCGGCGAGACCGCGTTCAAGCTCTACGACACCTATGGCTTCCCCTATGACCTGACCGAGGATGCGCTGCGTTCGCGCGGCCTGACCGTCGACCGCAGCGGTTTCGACAGCGCGATGGCGGAACAGAAAGCCGCCGCGCGCGCCGCCTGGAAGGGGTCGGGCGAAAAGGCGTCGGACGAAATCTGGTTCGATATCGCCGAAAAGGCGGGCAATACCGAGTTCATCGGCTATTCCTCGACCGAGGGCGAGGGCGAGGTGCTGGCGATCGTCAAGGACGGTGTGAACTTCGACAGCGCGACTGCTGGCGAGACTGTCACCATCGTCACCAACCAGACGCCGTTCTACGGCGAAAGCGGCGGCCAGATGGGCGACGCCGGTGTCATCTCCTCGCAGGGCGGCCTGTCCGCCAAGGTTGAGGATACGTCCAAGCCGCTCGGCCGCCTGCATGCCCATCGCGCGAAGATCGAGGCGGGCAGCGTCAAGATCGGCGATACGGTTCACTTGGTCGTCGATGTCGAGCGTCGCGACCGCGTCCGCGCCAACCACAGCGCCACCCACCTGCTGCACGCCGCCCTGCGCAACGAACTGGGCGCACATGTCACGCAGAAGGGCAGCCTTGTCGCGCCGGACCGCCTGCGCTTCGACTTCTCGCACCCCGAAGCGCTGACCCATGCGCAGATTGCCCGCATCGAAGCGGATGTGAACGCGCAGATCCGTCATAATGACGAAGTTACGACCCGCCTGATGACCCCGGACGACGCGATCGCGGCGGGCGCCATGGCGCTGTTCGGCGAGAAATATGGCGACGAAGTCCGCGTCCTTTCGATGGGCAAGGGAGACGAGCATAGCTATTCCGTTGAACTGTGCGGCGGCACCCATGTCCGCGCGCTGGGCGATATCGCCTTGCTCAAGATCGTGTCGGAAAGCGCCGTTTCCTCGGGCGTGCGCCGGATCGAGGCGTTGACCGGCGAGGCTGCGCGTCTCTGGCTCACCGAACGCGACGACAAGCTGCGCCAGACCGCCGCCGCGCTCAAGACCACGCCGGAAGACGTGCCCGCGCGCATCGCCGCGCTGGTCGAACAGAGCCGCAAGCTGGAACGCGAACTGGCCGAAGCGAAGAAGGCGCTGGCCCTTGGCGGCGGTGGCGCGGCGCAGGCGGCTGGCCCGGAGAAGGTCGGCAGCATCGACTTCCTTGGCCAGGTCATCGACGGCCTTGATCCCAAGGAACTGCGCGGCATCGTCGATGGTAACAAGAAGACGCTGGGCAGCGGCGTGTCCGCCGTGCTCGCCGTGGTCGATGGCCGCGCCACCATCGCGGTGGGCGTCACCGACGACCTGACCGGTACATTCAGCGCGGTCGATCTCGTCCGGGCCGGCGTGGAAGCGCTGGGCGGCAAGGGCGGCGGCGGTCGTCCCGACATGGCGCAGGGCGGCGGCCCCGACGGCGACAAGGCGCGGGCCGCGATCGACGCGGTCAAGGCCGCGCTCGCCAGCGTCCCGGCCTGAATGGGATAGGAGGCGCATCGACCACGCGCCTCCCTTCGTCCTTCCATGATCCGGTCCCTGTTTCTGGCGGTTCTCGTCCTGCTCTTCGCTGCGGAATCAGCCATGGCGGCTGACGCACCGAGCGCCGTCACGATCACATCTCCCGAGCCTTTGCCCGCCGCCCATGATCGCGCACGCCTGTTTCTGGGCGGCAGCATCGACATGGGCAAGGCGACCGACTGGCAGCGGGACATGATCGCCGCGCTGGCCGGCGAGCGGGTTGCGATCCTCAATCCCCGCCGTCCCGACTGGAACCCCGCGTGGAAACCCGAGGCGAGCGACCCCAATTTCCGCGAGCAGGTAGAATGGGAACTGGCCGCGCTCGACAGCGCGGACATCATCATCCTTTATTTCGCGCCGGGATCGCAAAGCCCGGTCAGCCTGCTCGAAATGGGACTGCACGCCCGGTCGGGCAAGCTCATCATCTTCTGCCCGGAAGGCTTCTGGCGGAAGGGCAATGTCGACATCACCGCGCAGCGCTATGGCGCAAAACAGGTGTCGTCCTTTGACGAATTGCTGGCCGAGGTCCGCGTGCGCATCGAAACGGTCAACGCGGCTTCAGCGTCGAAGCGGGATTAATAATTCGCCCCACCGCACAGGATATTGCCGGTGCCGCGATTGTCCACGGTGCAGGCAGGCTTGCCGCCGACCGTGACGTCGCCTGATCCGGTCGCAACGATCTTCGCATTCACGTCGGCGGTCAGGACGACGCTACCCGGCCCGTCATTGACCACATTCGCCTGTCGCGCGCGAAGCGGTTCTGCGGCCACCGCGCCGGGACCGCTGACCCGCACATTGGCGATGCCTGCGCGGCCGGTCAGCGTCACCCGCCCGCCGCCGGACAAGGTCAGGTCCAGCCGGTCGAGTTGCACATCGTTCACGCTGACATCGCCATTGCCGGCGAGCGCTAGTTCGCCTTGCAGCCCCTTCATCCGATTGATGGCGATCGAGCCGCCGCCGTTCAGGACGACGCGGCCGACCATTTCGGTCGACAGGCGCAATGTCGCCGCTCCGGCGCTTTTCTCACCGGCGCGGGGCCTCTCCATGCTGACGATCAGAAGCCGGCCGGATACGTCGACCTTCAACCGGTCGAGCGCGCCCTGATCGCCTTCCGCCCGCGCGGACGTACCCCCGCCCGTGGTCAGCACCACAGTCACGGGCGCGTCCACGCGGATCGCGTCGAAGCTGGTGATGGTGAAGCCGCGCGTGGCCGCGCTCGCGGGCGCAGCCACGGCCAGTACTGCCGAGATTAGGCCTGCGGCGATCAGGGCGCGCAGCGCGCCTCGCCCGGTCCAACACCCTTGGTCGTGCATTGCGCCTTACCCTTCACCGTCACGTCGCCCGGCCCCATGATGCTGATAGCGACCTTCCCGTCGGAGGCAAAGTCGATGTCGCCCGCACCCAAGATCGATACATCGGCGTCGCCGACCTTCAGCGCTTCGCCATCGATATCGCCTGCGCCGGTGATGGACAGTTTCGCCGTATCGGCCGTGCCGGCGATCTTGATCGACCCTGCGCCAGTAATGTCGGTGGTCAGCGTCTTGAGCTTCACCGTGCCGATGCGGAAATCGCCCGCACCGGTCAGCGACAGGTCGAGACTGTCGCCTTCCGCCTTGTCCAGATCGAAATCGCCCGCGCCGGTCAGATCTGCGGATTTGATCGCGGGCATGGTGACATGGACGGTCGCACCCTTGTCGCCATCCTTGCGGCCCCAACTCCAGTCGCCCTTGGATTTGCGGCCGATCACAAGCTTGCCGCCCTTCACCTGGATATCGAGGTCGGCGACCGACTTCGGATCGCCTTCCGCCTTGACCGAGAAGTCCTTGGCGATGGTGACGGCGACATTGTCCGGCCCGGTCGCCTCGATCGCGTCGAAATCCTTGAGCGTGGACCAATCCTGCGCGGTGCGCGCGACTTCATCGGCAGCGGGCGATTCGCTGCTGCGCGAGCAGGCCGATGTCGACAGGGCCATGCCGGTCAGGACCAGCGCGAAAAGGGGAAGGGGACGAGGCATCGCAATCTCCATACTGTATTGTCTTTATAATACACAACAAGATGGCGGTTCCAAGCCTCTTGTTCGTCGCAACATTCTGAACAAGATAATATGTTGAAATCGCGGAGTCTCCCCACCAATGCGCCTGTCCCACATCGCTCTTCCGCTTTTGTCGCTGATCGCTGCCACCGCCGTTCGGGCGGAGACGAACCAGGAGAAGGGCGCACGCTGGTGGGCGCATGTGCAGGCGATCGCCAATGACGGGATGGAAGGGCGCGGCACCGGTACGCCGGGCTATGACCGCGCGGCGGACTATGTGATCGGCCAAATGAAGGCGTTGGGCCTCAAGCCGATGGGCGTGGACGGCTACAAGCAGCCGGTCGCTTTCGTCGAGCAGGTCGTGCTGTCCGACCAGAGCAGCGCCGCGCTGGTCGGCGCCAAGGGGGAAACGGCGCTGTCCGTGCCGGGCGACCTGATCTTTTCCGGCAGCGGCGGCCCGGCGCCCGAAGCGATCGATGCACCCATGGTCTTTGCCGGCTATGGCCTGCATCTGCCTGAAGCGGGGCATGACGATTTTGCCGGCCTCGACCTCAAGGGTAAGATCGTCGTCGTGCTGTCGGGTGGGCCGGCCACCATTTCCGGCGCCCTCAAGTCGCATGCGCGTTCGGAACGCGCCCACTGGCTGGCGGAGCAGGGGGCGCTCGGCCTCATCACGCTGGTGACGCCCAAGCAGGTGGAAATTCCCTGGGGTCGTCGGGTGGCGCTCGCCAGCGCGCCGGCCCTCTATTATGCGGACAACAGCCTGCGCGAAACGCAGGCGCCGTTCCTGGGCGCGCAACTCGATCCGGCCAAATCGGCGATGTTCTTTGAAGGCACAGGCAAGGATTTCAACGCGATCGCCGCTGCTGCCGACGCGTCCGCGCCCGTCGCCAGTTTCCCGCTCGCACTGCGGCTCAGGGCGAAGGTCGCCGCGCGCCGCCGTGATCTGTCGTCGCCGAACCTTGTCGGCATGATGCCCGGCAGCGACCCGAAGCTGCGTGGCGAATATGTCGTCCTGTCCGCCCATCTCGACGGCTATGGCATCGGCACGCCGATCAAGGGCGACGCCATTTATAATGGCGCGTTCGACAATGCCTCGGGCGTCGCCAGCCTGCTGGAAATCGCCCGCACGCTGACGACCGGAAAGGACAAGCCGAAAAGGTCGATCCTTTTCACTTTCGTCACGGCGGAGGAAAAGGGGCTGCTGGGCGCCCGCTATTTCGCCCGCCGGCCGACCGTGCCGCAAAAGGCGATCGTCGCCGACCTCAATTTCGATATGGCGCTGCCCATCTTCCCGCTGACCGCCGTCACCCCGATCGGCTATGACCAGAGTTCGCTGGGGCAGGATGCGGCGGCGGTGAGCGCGGCCATGAACCTGCCGATCACGCCCGATCCCTTCCCGGATCGCAACGTCTTCATCCGTTCCGATCAATATGCCTTCATCCGCGAAGGCATTCCCGCACTCTTCTTCAAATATGGATTCAAGGCCGGCACGCCCGAAGCCGAAACGGAAAAGGCCTGGCGGGCGAACCTCTACCACTCGCCCTTCGACGATTTGAACCAGCCGGTGATGCCGGCCGAGACGGCTAAGCTGAACGATTATGTGACGGCGGTGACACTGCGCGTCGCCAACAGCCCCGCGCGCCCGCGCTGGAATGATGACAGCTTCTTCCGCCGATTTGCGGAATAACGGCGGGCGAAGGGCGCGTTGTTTCAGCCGGTTGGGACAATGTGCCCCGCTTGATCCTCTCGATCCTCCGGCCTACACCCTGCGCATGACCTATGCCCCCTATCCGGCGCTGCGCATGCGCCGCACTCGCGCCGCGGCCTGGAGCCGGGCGATGCACGCCGAAAACCGCCTGTCGCCCAGTGACCTGATCTGGCCGCTCTTCGTTACCGAAGGCGATGGTGTCGAGGAGCCGATCGCCGCGCTTCCCGACGTGTCGCGCTGGTCGGTGGACCTGATGGCCGCGCGGGCGAAGGAAGCACGCGACGCGGGTATCCCTTGTCTCGCCCTCTTCCCCAACACCCAGGCCGACCGGCGCAGCGACGACGGTGCCGAAGCGCTCAATCCCGACAATCTGATGTGCCGGGCGATCCGGGCGATCAAGGATGCCGTTCCCGATATCGGCATCCTGACCGATGTGGCACTCGACCCTTATACCGCCCATGGACAGGACGGACTGCTCGACGAGACGGGCTATGTCGTCAATGACGCCACGATCGACGTGCTGATCGGCCAATCGCTCAACCAGGCGGCGGCCGGCGCGGACATCATCGCGCCGAGTGACATGATGGACGGCCGCGTCGGTGCGATCCGCGAGGCGCTGGAGGAAACCGGCCACGCCAATGTGCAGATCATGGCCTATGCCGCCAAATATGCGAGCGCCTTCTACGGACCGTTCCGCGATGCGGTCAGTTCACGCGGGCTGCTGAAGGGCGACAAGAAAAATTACCAGATGGACCCCGCCAATGGCGAGGAAGCGCTGCGGGAGGTCGCCCTCGATCTCGCTGAAGGCGCCGACAGCGTGATGGTAAAGCCGGGGCTGCCCTATCTCGACATCGTGGCGCGCGTGCGCGACCGCTTCGCCGTGCCGGTCTTCGCCTATCAGGTGTCGGGCGAATATGCGATGCTGGAACATGCGGCAGCAGCGGGCGCCGGAGATCGCGACGCGCTCGTCCTCGAAACGCTGATGGCCTTCAAGCGCGCAGGCTGTTCGGGCGTGCTGACCTATCACGCCCTCCACGCGGCAAGGCTGCTCGGAGCTTGATGCGGATAGGCCAAATCCACTTGAAAACGCGCCCACGCTTCGTCCTCACGATCTGCGCGGGCTCATTCCTCCTTTTCCTTGTCCAGCCGATGATCGCCCGCATGGCGCTGCCGCGCCTGGGCGGTGCGCCATCGGTATGGAACTCGGCGATGCTCGTCTATCAGGCGCTGCTGCTTGCCGGCTACGCTTATGCCCATCTGCTGGGGCGCTTGCCTGCGCGTCGACAGGCGATGATCCATCTGGGTCTGTTCCTGTTTTCCGCCATATTCCTGCCGATCGGTCTGGCCGGTTGGCAGCCGCCGCCGAATATCGAGCCGGCCTTCTGGGTACTCTGGCTGCTGGGCGCGTCGATCGGCCCGCTCTTTTTCGTGGTGGCTGCACAGGCGCCGCTGCTCCAGCGCTGGTTCGCCATAGCCGACGGCGGCGATCCCTATCCGCTCTATGCCGCGTCCAACCTCGGCAGCTTCGCCGGGCTGATCGCCTATCCGATGCTGGTGGAGCCACTTCTGACGCTCAAGGTACAGAGCATTCTCTGGTCGCTCAGCTACGGCGCACTTTTCTTTCTCGTTTATGCCAGCGCCCGCCGCCTGCCACCGGACGGTGCGGCAACGGTGAAAGCGGAAGATGCATCGCCGCCGCCAAACTTGCGGAGAATGCTGCACTGGACCGTGCTGGCGGCGGTGCCGTCCGGCCTGATGCTGGCGACGAGCCTATATCTCACCACCGATATCGTTGCGATGCCGCTACTCTGGGTGCTGCCGCTAGGGCTGTATCTGCTCAGCTTCAGCATCGCCTTTGCCAGCAGACGCGGAGCGGCGAGGCTTTGCACCTTGATCGCGCCGATCCTGCTGTTGATCGGCGCCTGCATCGCATTCACCGGAGGCGTATATTTCCCGGTCTTCGTTGCGCTGGGCATATTGGCGGTGCTGTTTGTAACGGCGACCGCGCTCCATGCCCGTCTTTACGATCTGCGTCCGGCTCCTGTCCATCTGACGCGCTTTTATCTGGTGATGTCGGTCGGTGGCATGATCGGCGGTCTGTTTTGCGCTCTGATCGCGCCGCTGATCTTCGACTGGACCTACGAGTATCCGATCCTTCTGGTCGCTGCCGTGTTGCTGCTCCCGCCGCGCGAGCCGTTCCTGCGCCTGCCGCGCCTGTTGTGGGAGGATCCGCGCCACCGTGCCTGGCTGGGCGCGCTGATGCTGATCGCCGGTCTGCTGCTGTCGGTGATCGGCGGCGGGGTCCTGGTGCCCGAATGGAAGTCGCCTATGCTCAAGACGATCAGCTTCCTGGCGATCATTGCCATGGGGGTCATGGCGCTCGGCCATCGGTTGCTGACGGCGGGGATGCTGCTCTATCTGATGCTCTGCCTTAGCGGTTGGGACAAATTGTCGCAGTCGGTGTCGGGTTTGCTTACGCGCAGCTATTTCGGCGTCTATGGCGTGGCCGACCGGAATATGTCGGAACGTATCCTGTTCCACGGCACGACGCTGCACGGCATCCAGGATCGCAGGCCCGGACGAGAGCGCAATCCCACAAGCTATTATGCGCCGGAGTCGGGCGTCGGGCTGGCTTTGCGCCATGCACCGGACCTGTTCGGTGGCCGCGCGCGTATCGACGTGGTCGGTCTCGGCGCTGGAACGCTCGCCTGCTATATCCGTCCCGGCCAGACGTGGCGCTTTTATGAGATCGATCCAGCCATGGCGGCGATTGCGCGCAATCCGGCCGACTTCACCTTCTTGTCGCGGTGCCAGCCCCATGCTGACATCGTGATCGGTGACGCGCGCATGACGCTGGCGCGGCAACCGGCGGGTGGCGCCGACCTGCTGGTGATCGATGCCTTTTCTTCCGATGCCATCCCGATGCACCTGCTGACGCGCGAAGCGCTGGACATCTATGCCCGTCGGCTGGCGCCCGATGGGCTGCTGCTGATCCATATTTCCAACCGCTATCTCGATCTGCGCCCGGTGCTGGCGGCCGGGGCGAAGGCGGGGGGCTGGCAGGCGCAGTTGCGCAATTATATGCCGAACAAGCGGGATGATGGTCGCCACTATACGGCGTCGGTCTGGGTTGTCTTGTCGCGCGATCGGGCGCAACTGGGCCGACTGACCGCATTGACCGGTGCGCAAGGGTGGAAAGCCTTGCCTGTCAGATCAGGCTTTACGGCCTGGTCGGATGACCATGCCAGCATCCTGCCGATCCTGAAGATCAGACCATAAGAGGAGAGTCCCATGTCCCCTGAAGCTTATCCCCCCGAAGCACATCCCGACGTCAGCATCATTCCCTTTGGCGGCAAGACACCCGTCATCCATCCCAGCGCCTTCATCGCGCCGGGGTGCCGGATCATCGGCGATGTGGAGATCGGTGAGGATGCCAGCATCTGGTATAATTGTGTGATCCGGGGCGACGTGAACCGGGTGCGGATCGGCGCGCGGACCAATGTGCAGGACGGCACCGTCATCCATTGCGACAGCCCCGGCGATCGCGCCGACGGGCGCCCGGCCGAAGGTTGGGCGGCGATAATCGGGGAAGATGTGCTCATCGGTCATATGGCGATGATCCATGGCTGCGTGCTGGAGGATCGCGCCTTCGTCGGCCTTGGCGCGATCGTCATGAGCGGCTGCGTCGTGGAAAGCGATGCGATGCTCGCCGCGGGCGCGCTGCTGTCGCCGGGCAAGCGGCTGCTGCACCGCCAGCTTTGGGCTGGCCGCCCCGCGAAACATATGCGCGATCTGAGCGACGCTGCGCTGATCGACATGCGCGAAGGCGTCGAACATTATGTCCACAATGCCAAGGCGCACAAGGGTGCAGTCAAGGCCGTCGCGGAGAAATAATCCGGGGGGATCAGGGCTGCGGCAGGCGGCCCTTCATCGCGTCAATCCGGTCATTCTGCTGGTCGACCAGCGCCAGCGTGGCGCTGCGGGCGGCGTCGATATCCTCCAGCCCGCCGCGCGCCTTGCCGTCGGCGACCTGATTGCTGCGTTCGACATAGAGGGTGTCGAGGCTGGCGAGCGCTGACACGCTGTCGTTGCGCGCCGATTCCAGTTCGCTGATCGCGACCTGCGCCGTTACCCATGCGTCGCTGGATACCGCGGAGCCCGATGCGGCCTTTACCGCCTTGTCCGCCCTGGCATAGGCGGTGTCGAACGCGGTCGCGCCCTTGTCCGCCTGCGCGACATGGCGGGCGATTTCGGCCGATAGCTGCGGATCGGCGGCCACCGGCGCGGCGGCTGGACTGACCTCCGCCATGGGTGCGCCCTCCACCGCACGCTTGGCGAGCGAGGGATAGGTTTGCGGCGCTCCGGCACAGCCGAAGAGCATCAGGGCCAGGGCGGCGAAAAGGCGGCGCGGAGTCATGATCTGCATCTAGAGTGATTTTGAGTGAAATGGAACATTTCACGGCTCGGAAATCACGGAAAACAAACGAGTGATTTCGAATGAAATGGAACATTTCATGGCTGGGAAATCACGGAAAACAAATGCTCTCGGCGAGCGGGGCATAGGGCGCAATGGCCCCTGTCCCGTCACCGGATCAGCGCGGGAGCGCCGCCGCTTCGCGCGCGAGCGCTTCGATCTTCACCGGGTCGACCGGTCCCTTGGGCACGATCCAGCTGCCGCCGACGCACTTGATGAAGGGCTGGGCGAGCCATTCGGGCGCGCTCTGTGCGGTGATGCCGCCGGTCGGGCAGAAACGAGCTTCGTAGAGCGGCGCGGCCAGCGCCTTGAGTGCAGGCAGGCCGCCGGAGGTTTCGGCCGGGAAGAATTTGAAATGGGTCAGCCCCATGTCCAGCCCGCGCATGATGTCGCCGGCGGTCGCCGTGCCCGGCAGGAAGGGCATCCCCGCCTCGATCGCCGCCTTGCCGAGCGGTTCGGTCAGGCCGGGGCTGACGGCGAAGCGGGCGCCCGCTTTCATGGCGGCTTCAAGTTGCTTCGGGTTCAGCACCGTACCCGCGCCCACGACCGCGCCTTCGACCTTCGCCATTTCGCGGATCACATCCAGCGCGGCGGGTGTGCGCAGCGTCACTTCGAGCGCCGGCAGGCCGCCCGCAACCAGCGCTTTCGCGATCGGCAGCGCATCTTCGACATTCTCGACCACCAGCACCGGGATAACCGGGGCCAGTTCCATTACCTGGGCTACGGTCAGGCTCATTCTTAACTCTCCTTATGAGCGTTTTCGAAGCGGATGCTCGCATCCACTGGAAACAATATGGTTGGGGGGGGGATCGCGATCAGCTTTCCCGAAACGCGGCTGCGGCCCCGAACAGGCCGATTTCATCATGGATGGCGCAGCGTATCGGCACGGTCGCCATCAGGCTTTCGAAGCGGCCCTTGGCCTTGAATCGGCTGTGGAATCCGCTCTGCGACAGGAAGTCGCGCATCCGCTGGGTCAGGCCGCCGGCCAGCACGACGCTGTGCGGGCCATGCGCCAGCGCCAGGTCGCCTGCCACCGACCCGTAGCTCAGGCAAAAACGCTCCAGCGCCCGACGGGCGAAATCGTCGCTGTCCTCCAGCGCCGCCTGCCACAGTTCCGGATCTTCCATCAGGACGACGCGGTCATGGCCGATCGTCGCCATTGCCTTGTAGATATTGTTGAGGCCGGGGCCGGACACGATCCGTTCGGTGGATACGCGCAGGAACTTGTCGCGCAGATAGGCGAGGATCTTTTCCTCCAGCGGATCGAGCGGCGCGAAGTCCAGATGGCCGCCCTCGGTCGCGATGACATGGGGGTGGCCATTGTCATAGGCGATCATCGCGACGCCAAGGCCCGTGCCCGGGCCAAGCACCGTCACGCCGCCGTCGCGGGGGAAGGGGCGGTCCTCGCCGAACAGCAGCGGCAGGTTCTCTTGCGGCAGGCGCGACACGGCGTGGGCTACCGCCTCGAAATCATTGACCAGCCGCACGGCGCGCACGCCCAGATCCTCCGCCAGCGTATCGGCGCGGATCATCCAGTTGCTGTTGGTCAGCTTGATGATCTCCCGCCCGATCGCGGTGGCGAAGGCGATCGAGACGGCGTCGGGCAGGGGGCCATTCCCGTCCTTCTGCTCATCCTCTGAAAAGGCAGCCCAGCAGGCCTGAAGGCTGGGATAGTCGGCCACCTTGTACTTGCGCACGGCGCCGAGCGTCGGCACGCCACGCTCGTCCAGCGAAGCACGTGCAAAGCGGGCATTGGTCCCGCCAATGTCGGCGGCGATGATGTCGGTCATCAGGGCATCCAATTCTTTTCTGACCGTCATCCCAGCGAAGGCTGGGATCTCATGAGGCTGGGCCGTGCCCTTTCGCCAGAGATGCCAGCCTTCGCTGGCATGACGGGTGGAAATTACAGTTCGCTTTCCATCGCCGCCAGGATCGGCGACGCGCCTTGCTCGGCGAGGTCGCTATGATGGCGGAACAGGGCGAATAATTCGCGGCCGGTGTCATAGGGCGGGGGCGGGGCGGCGGGGATGTCCCGCGCCTCCCACGTCGCCGCATCGACCAGCGCATCGACCGCGCCGGTCTCCGCGCAGACCCTCACCATGTCGCCGTCGCGCAGCTTGCCGATGGCGCCGCCGCCCAGCGCTTCGGGCGAGAGGTGGATGGCCGCAGGCACCTTTCCGCTTGCGCCGGACATGCGCCCGTCGGTCAGCAGCGCCACCTTGAACCCGCGATCCTGCAACACGCCGAGCGCCGGGGTCAGCTTGTGCAGCTCGGGCATGCCGTTGGCGCGCGGTCCCTGGAAGCGGACGACGACCACGACATCGCGTTCCAGTTCGCCAGCCTTGAAGGCGCGCAGCACATCGTCCTGATCCTGGAAGACGGCGACGGGCGCCTCGATCGTCCAGCGTTCCTTATCGACCGCGCTCACCTTCATGACGCAGCGGCCCAGATTGCCCTGGAGCAGCTTCATCCCGCCATCGGCCTGGAATGGGTTGGACGCCGGGCGCAGCATGGCTTCATCGCGCGAGGCGGGAACGTCGTTCCACACCAGCGCCTCATTCTCCAGCACTGGTTCCTTACCGTAATCGGTCAGATCCTGTCGCGCGACGGTTGGAATGTCGCGATGGAGCAAACCTGCGTCGAGCAGTTCGCGGATGATGACCGCCATGCCGCCCGCCGCGTGGAAATGGTTCACGTCGCCCGAGCCATTGGGATAGACGCGCGCCAGCAGTGGCACCACGTCCGAAATCTCTGCGAAGTCGGTCCAGTCGATATGGATGCCCGCTGCCCGCGCGATGGCGGGCAGATGGATGGCATGGTTGGTCGAACCGCCCGTCGCCATCAGGCCGATGATCGCGTTGACGATCGCCTTCTCGTTCACGCAATGGCCGAGCGGGCGATAATCGTCATTTGGCTTGCCGTCTTTGGCCCAGCCGATATCCGCGATCCGGTGGGTTGCAGCTCGCGTCAGTTCGGTGCGCAGCTTCGTGCCCGGATTGACGAAGGCAGCGCCGGGCATGTGCAGGCCCATCATCTCCATCATCATCTGGTTGGAGTTGGCGGTGCCATAGAAAGTGCAGGTGCCCGCGCCATGATAGGAGGCGCTTTCGGACTCCAGCAGTTCATCCTTGCCGACCTTGCCCTCGGCATAGAGCTGGCGGATGCGGACCTTTTCCTTGTTGGCGAGGCCCGAAGGCATTGGACCAGCCGGGATCAGGATTGTCGGCAGATGACCAAAGCGCAGTGCACCGATCAGCAGGCCCGGCACGATCTTGTCGCAGATGCCGAGCAGCAGCGTGCCTTCGAACATCGCGTGGCTGAGCGATACGGCGGTCGATAGGGCGATGGTGTCGCGGCTGAACAGCGACAGGTCCATGCCGGACTGACCCTGGGTCACGCCGTCGCACATGGCCGGTACGCCGCCCGCAACCTGCGCCGTCGCGCCCACTTCGCGGGCCGCGATCTTGATCTGCTCGGGATAGCGGCCATAGGGCTGATGCGCCGAGAGCATGTCATTGTAGGACGTCACGATGCCGATATTCATCGCCGCGCCGGTGCGGATGACGGGCTTGTCCTCGCCACTAGCGGCAAAGCCATGGGCGAGGTTGCCACAGGATAATTGCGCACGATTGGTGCCGGCGTCGCGGCCTCGTTCGATCAGGTCGAGATATTTGAGGCGCGAAGCCGCGCTCCGCTCCACGATGCGGTCAGTGACCTTCGCGATCACCGGATGTAGATTATTCATGCCAGCTGGCTCCGTCACGTTCGATAAGGGCAATGGCCGAAGACGGACCCCAGTTCCCCGAAGAATAGGCGGCGGGCTTCACATTGGCCTCTTTCCACCCGTCGATGATCGAATCGATCCATGTCCACTGCGCCTCCACCTCGTCGCGGCGCACGAACAGGGTCGCGTTACCGGCGAGAAGGTCCAGGATCAGTCGTTCATAGGCGATACGGCGGCGCTGGCCGGCAAAGGCGGCGGTCAGCGACACGTCCAACGTCACCTCCTCCAGCCGCACCTGCTGTTCCAGTCCAGGCCTTTTGCTCATGATCTGGAGGCGGATATATTCCTCCGGTTGCAGGCGGATGACCAGCGTGTTCGGCTCCAGTCCCGTCCCCCCACCGGCATTCTGTCCGTCACGGCCGAAGATGCTGTGGCGCACCGGCTTGAACTGGATCACGATCTCGGACTGGCGGGCGGGCATCCGCTTGCCGGTGCGCAGGTAGAAGGGCACGCCCTGCCAGCGCCAATTGTCGACATAGGCCTTCAGCGCGACGAAGGTTTCGGTGTCGGACGGCTTGCCCAGTTCATCGGCATAGCCGGTCACGATCTGTCCCTGCACCGCGCCCGGCGTATATTGGCCGCGCACGCTGTGGGTCTTGACCGTCTCGTCGGTCATCGGGCGGAGCGACCGCAGCGCCTTCACCTTCTCGTCGCGCACGGAGGTCGGGTCCATGCGGGCGGGTGGCTCCATGGCGATGATCGACAGGATCTGGAGCATGTGATTCTGCACCATGTCACGCAGCGCACCGACACCGTCATAATAGGAGACGCGGCCTTCCAGGCCGACCGTCTCACCGACGGTGATCTGCACATGGTCGATCGCCGTGGCGTTCCACAGCGGTTCGAACATGACATTGCCGAATCGCAGGGCGAGCAGATTCTGGACCGTTTCCTTGCCCAGATAATGATCGACGCGGAAAATCTGGTCTTCGGCGAACAGGGCGCCGATGCCGTCATTGACCTGCCGGGACGAAGCGAGATCCTTGCCGATCGGCTTTTCCATCGCGATCCGCGTCCTGGGCGTGATCAGGCCTGCATCGGCCAGCCCCTGCGCGGTCGGCGCGAACAGGGATGGCGGCGTCGACAGATAGACCGACAGGCCGCGCTCCAGCCTGCCATCGACCCGTTCGGCCAGCGCGGCGAACTGCGCGGCGTTACCGGCCTCGACCGGCTGATACTGGATCATGGTACGGAATCGCTCCGCCACCTCCGCCTCATAGCGGTCGGCGGGCAGGAACTGCTGCAAGGCAGCGCAGACATCGCCCCGGAAATCCTCGTCGGACATGTCCGACCGGCCGGAAGCAATGATCAGGAAGTCGTCGGGCAACAGCCCGTCGGACAGGAGATTGTAGAGCGACGGAAAAATCATGCGGCGGGCAAGGTCGCCCGTGGCGCCGAATAACAGAAACGTGGCAGACGGCTCGGTCAAAGGAAGATCCTTCTCCGTTTTTGAAGTTGTCTATGTCTGCACGATGCGGCCCTTATAGCGAGCGCGGATCGTTACGCAAGAAGGCTATCGAGCATGCTGGTCTGCCGCAACATAATGCTCCGGCGATCCTGTCGATCCTTCGAACCTTCGCCTTTCTCCTGGCGCTTGCCGCTAGGGCTGGGCTGGTGGTGGGCGGATTCGGTTGCGGCCGCACTCATCTCGATCGACATCATCAACGATGGAATAAAGGCGCTACGGTCTTCCACGGAGGAACTGGTCGATGGTTCGCCGAGGTGCATGGCCATGTCGGGCCGCGCGAGCCGGTCGACGCCAATGCGCACTGGCCCGCCGAGGAAGAGCGGCTATGGCGATTGGCGCAGGTCAGCTTCATCCCGCCACGCCTGGACCCGGATCAGGTCGACGGCTGATGTCCTGCCCTGCTGCGTCGCCAGTTGAGGATATTGGCCAGCGCCAGCAGCGTACTTCCCGCAACCGTCCAAGCCACCTCGTTCAACGCGCCCTCCACCAGCAAAGCGCCGACGCTCATCAGGATAAGGCCCGAAAGGCCCAGCCACAGTGGGCGCCGCCATCCATGGACGCGCCATCCCTGGAGCAGCGCGAACAGGCTGGTCGGCGCGGCCAGCGCCAGCATAATGCCATGAAAGGATTCGCCGGGATCGATCCGGCTTGCAAAAGCGGGGAGCAGGGCGAAGAGCAGGGGCAGGCCAAGGCAGTGCAGGGTGCAGAGCGAGGAGGCGCAAAGCGCAAAACCATCCAGCCATTGGTTTGCCGACTTTTGCCCGCTTGCCGCTGGCTGATCTTCGTCAAAGGAAATCATCATCGATCCAAAATGATATAATGTTACATTCATGACGCAAATGGGTTTCGATGCGCGGGCTGTCAACCGGGCCGTCATGGCTTTCGTCCACCGATCCGATTTTCGGCTGGACGCCTGCGATGGATTTTGCCATTTGGCGGCTCCAGGCCGGTGGACGGGATTCATTTCTCCCATCCGTGGCCCCATTGTGTTTCGTGCGGGTGTGGTGAAATTGGTAGACGCGCCGGACTCAAAATCCGGTTCCGCAAGGAGTGTCGGTTCGAGCCCGACCACCCGCACCATCATAGTGACGCGACAATGCAGGTCGCCGTTTCCCGCCGGTAAAGCCGGGATGACATGCCCGATTTGAATGACCATTGGCTTCGGCTTGTCCGCGAACCACGTTGCGCGCCATTCTGACATCAGGCATATAGATGGCGGGCCGCGCTCGCACATGATGTCTCTTCCGACAAGGAACGACCATGTGGGGGAGGGAATTTGCGTGGTGTTGGGGTGTCAGGCTTTTGTCGAAGGAAACACGGCCTTGGGGAAGGCTGGCCATAGGTGCTGGATGGATGCCGGCGATAGGTGCCATGGCAGCTGTCCTGACGTGGTCTGGATCTGGTCTCGCTGCGGAGGCTCAACCAAATCTGTTACTTCCGCCTAATCCCGAGCCTTTTTCCAATCCTGTCCGCTCCGATCCGCTGCTGGATCTTGCAAGGCAGGTCGGGCCCGTCGCGCCCTTCCGCGAAGAAGTGCAGGCTGCCGTTCAGACCAATGCCCTGCTCGACGAAGCGCGCGCGGGCGAGCGTGAGGCGGAGGCCGCGCGCGTGCAGGCCCGATCGGCCCTGTTCCCCAGCGTCGACCTGACAGTGGATGCGAATCGCTCCTTCGCTCGCAATTTCGCCAATGATCCCGGCAATATCATCGAACGATCCCGGCCGGCGGGACGAACCGACGCTTCGGCATCCGTCCGCCAGCGACTGCTGGATTTCGGTGCGACCTCCAGCCGTATCAATGCTGGTAATGCGCGGGTCGAGGCGGCCCGGACGGCGACGCTGGGCTATGGCACGGACGTAGCGCTCCGGCTCGTGACCGCCTGGTATTCCATCCTCGCGCAGCGGCTGATGGAGCAGGCGGCGATCGAATATGCCCAGCGCCAGACGCAATTGCGTGCTGCGGTCGAACGGCGCATCACGCAGGGCTTTTCCGCCAGGGGCGACTTGCCCCGGATCGACAGCTCGATCGCGACTATCCAGACCCGCCTCGCCAACTTCCGCCGCGACCGCGCCAGTGCGGAGGCGCAATATCGCGCGATCGCCGGGCATGATGTGCCCGACAATCTGATGCGCGTGCCTTTGCCCTCTGTCGACGCCTTGGATCATGAGACGCTGGAGGCACTGGTCCTGCGTTCACCGGCTGTCGAAAAGGCCGATGCCGAAGCACGCGCCGCCCGGCAGGAATCCCGTGCCGTCCGGGCGGAACGCCTGCCGACCATTGCTGCGGGCGTTGATGCCGGGCGCTATGGCGTGTTCGAAAATAGCGGCGACTATGATGTGCGCGGCCGCCTGATCCTGCGCGCGCAGATCGGGGCAGGTATCAACGCCAGGGCGGATCAGGCGACGGCACGTGCCGACGGTGCGGATGCCTATGCTTCGCGGATACGGCGCGAGGCGTTACGCGACGCGGAAATGGCCTGGTCGGACGTGAAGGGGCTGGACGAACAATTTACCGCTGCGGAGGCCGCCTATCTGGCCAGCCGCACCAATCGCGACGTCTACGCTACCAGGTTCGCGACGTCGGGTGGCACCCTGTTCGACCTGATCAATTCCGAAGATAATTATTTCTATTCCATCGCGACCTATGTCCAGACGCTGGCGGAACGCGACCTGTCGCGCTTCATCCTGCTGGCCAGGGCCGGACGGTTGCTGGACGATCTGTCGATTCGGGTGGACCCGGCCGACGGGCGCAATGACGGGAACCCCATGCCATGACCGAAGAACCGTTGCTCGCCACCACCAAGGCCCGCTTCGCCCCCTGGCTGATCGAACCGATGCTCCGCAACAGGGCGATCTACCTGAAGGTCGCGATCGCGGCGGCGCTGATCAATATCTTCGGCCTCGTCTCCTCGCTCTTCACCATGACCGTCTATGACCGCATCGTGCCCAATGACGGGTCATCCTCGCTGATCGGCCTCAGCATCGGTCTGGTCTTCGTCATCATCTTCGATTTCGTGCTACGGTTGCTGCGCGTCTATTTCGTCGACATCGCCGGCGCCAATATCGACCATGATGTCGGTGAAACCCTGTTTGCGCGCCTGCTGGCGCTGCGACTGGACAAGAGGCGCGGATCGACCGGCACGCTGACCGGCCTGATGCGCGAACTGGAAACGCTGCGCGATTTCTTCGCGTCTGTCACGCTCACTGCGATCATCGACGTGCCCTTCATCATCGTCACCCTGTCGGTGATCGCGCTGCTGGGCGGTGTGCTCGTTCTGCTGCCGTTGGCGATGGTCCCGCTGGTGATTGGCGCAGGGCTGCTCGCCACGCCGGCGCTAGACCGGCTTTCCGCGCGCAGCCTGGGGGACGGCCTCACCAAACAATCGGTGCTGGTGGAGGCGATCGGCAGCCTGGAGACGGTGAAGGCGATCGGCGCCGGACCGATGCTGACCCGCCGCTGGCAGGCCGCGCTCATCAGCCATTCGGAAAGCTCGCTGGGCCAGCGCCTCGCCGCCGCCATACCGATGACCGTCGCCAGCAGCGCATCGACCATCGCCTATTGCGGTATCGTCATCGCCGGCGTCAGCCAGTTGCGCAATCATGAGATCACCACCGGCGCGCTGCTTGCCTGCTCGATCCTGTGCGGCCGTGCGCTCGCCCCGCTGGCGCAGATCGCGACCCTGCTTTCCCGCCTGTCGGCCACGCGCGTGGCCTATCGTCAGATCAACGCGCTGATGGAGACCCCGACCGAGGGGCCGCAGGGCGATGCGTTGCATCCGGCCCGACTGGAGGGCGGGATAGAATTGCGCAATGTTTCCTTCCGTTATCCCGGCGCGCCCGAAAAAGCGCTGGAAGGGGTCAGTCTCGCCATCAAGCCGGGCGAGCGGGTCGGCTTTCTGGGCCGGGTCGGATCGGGTAAGTCGACCCTGGCGCGGCTGGTCCTCGGTCTCTATGAGCCCGAGGAAGGCGTGGTGCTGATCGATGGCGTCGATGTGCGCCAATATGACCCGATCGAATTGCGCAAGCTGATAGGCGCGGGGATGCAGGACAATGTGCTGATCGCGGGATCGGTGCGTCAGAATATCTGCCTCGACCGCGCCGGCGTCGAGCAGGAGGAGATGATCCGCGCGGCCGAGATCAGCGGCACCCATCGCTTCATGGGGCAGATCGCCAACGGCTATGATCTGCGCCTCGCCGATCGCGGCGACGGCCTGTCGGGCGGTCAGCGCCAGTCGATCGCCATCGCCCGCGCCATTGCGGGGCGTCCGCCGATCCTGATCTTCGACGAGCCTAGCAGTTCGATGGACGCGCAGACCGAAACCGATCTCATTGCCCGGCTCCAGCCCGAAGTGAAGGGGCGCACCCTGTTGCTCATCACGCATCGGACCTCGCTGCTCACCATGGTCGACCGCATCGTCGTGCTCGATCGGGGCAAGATCGTCGCCGACGGCCCGCGCGATGCGGTGTTGCAGCGTCTTACCCGGGGGAAAGCGGCATGAGCGCCGAACTGCCGTTTCTGCCCGAGACGACGATCAAGCCGCGCGTGCCGGCCAATATCATCCTCTGGATCATCGCCGCATTCTTCCTGATCTTCCTGGTCTGGGCCTGGCTGACCGAGATTGACCGGACCGTCCGTGCCGTCGGCAAGGTCATCCCCAGTTCGCAACTCCAGGTCATTTCCAATCTGGAGGGCGGGGTGGTCGAGTCGATCCTGGTCCGCACCGGGCAGGAGGTGAAGCGCAATGCGCCTCTGGTCCGCCTCAGTCCGGTCCAACCCGGCGCCGAACTGGAAAGCAACCGCGCCGGTAGCGATGCGCTTCAGTTCAAGATCGCCCGGCTGGAGGCGGAGATCGCTGGCCGCACGCCCATTTTCACGCAGGCGCGCAATCCCCTGATGGCCAGCCAGATTGCGGTGGAGCAGAGCCTTTACCGATCGCGCATGGCCGAACTGGCGAGCATCAACAATGTCGCTGCGGCTCGCGTTGCCCAGGCCCAGCGCGCCATCGCAGAGGCAAGTGCGGCCGAAGACGCGCGCATTTCGGCCCGCGAAACCGCACGCGCCGACCTCGACCTCATCCGACCATTGGTGCAGGAGGGGATCGAGCCGCGTCGATCGCTCCTCCAGGCACAGAACAGCTTCGCCGTGTCGAGCAGTGAGGCGGCGGGCGCTGCGGCGGCGCTTGGTCGGGCACGTTCGGTACTCGCAGAATCGCAGGCCAGCGCGCAGCAGCAGAAGCGCGACTGGCTGGCGCGCGCCGCCGATGACCTGACCGCCGCGCGCGCCGACATGTCGGTGCGTCAGGCGACGATGCCCGCCTATGAATATAAGCTCACCCGAACCGTGGTGCGTGCGCCGGTCGATGGGCGCATCAACCGCGTATTCGTGACGACCGTGGGCGGCAGTGTGCGTCCCGGTGATCCGCTGCTCGAAATGGTGCCCGGTCGCGACAGCCTGTTGATCGAAGCGGCCGTCGCCGCCAAGGACATCGCCTCGGTCAAGCTGGGGCAGAAGGCGAAGGTGCAGATCTCCGCCTATGACAGTGCAATCTATGGTTCGATGGAAGGCAATGTCGTAGCCATCTCACCCGACGCAGTCGTGAACGAGCGTACCGGCGACAGTCATTATCTCGTCCGGGTACGCACGAAGGCCGATGCCATCACGGACGATTCGGGACGACGATTGGCGATCGGTCCCGGCATGGGCGCCGATGTCAGCCTGCTAGGCGATAAGCGGTCGATCCTCGCCTATATCCTGACGCCCTTGACTCGCCTGAGCGAGACGGCGTTCCGGGAATAGATGCCCGGCAGGATCATAGTTTTCGTCATGTCGATGGCGAATATTGCCTCTGGCTCTGTCGAATCGTTAGGGGAGGCAATCATATATTCCGAGTATATGGTGAGTGATCCATGAACTGATCGAATATAAACTGGTTTATAATTTTAATTTAAACGAACGTTTTCAAATATATGGCGACATAGAATTTTCTGCGATATTGAAAATATTGCCGCATGTGGCGCTTGGCAGCCTGATGAAATGATGCCATTACATCGCCCATAGCGGTCGCCAAAGGCACAATGAACGTGTCATCCCAAGCTTAAAGCAGGAGGATGTATGCTCAAGGTCACAGGGGCTGGACCGACTAAGGTTCTGTTGAATCAGGACGACAATTCCCAATCCAACAACTCGCTTGCCTATTCGCTCGGCACCGCGTCCGATCTTTGGTCGCTCGTCGGCAATGCCCAGGTTCGCAGCGACATATTATTGCTTTATCCGCAGGACGTGATGACACCGCCGACGACGGGGGCGAGCGCGAGCCTGCCGCAGGACAATGGCAGCGCCTCGACCACCGCGGCGCAGGGTGGCACCGGCGATGCGAAGATCGATGGCATTTTGAGCGGCGTAAAATGGGCCGGCGCCATCACCTATGCCGACACCGACTCCCCCGCTGATTATCAGGCCGGCTATTTCTCCGACGGCGACGGCGACGGCGTCAGTGCGCAGAATGAAGGTTTTTCGCAGTTTTCCGCGTTGCAGATGCTGGCCATGCACACGGCGCTCAATCAGGCGGCTTACACGCAGCCCTTGGCAGCGACGGCCTTTTCGATCGAGGCGTTCACCAATCTCGACATTACCTATGCCGGCGCGGGCGTGAGTACGGCGACCATTCGCGGCGCCAATTCGGACGATCCCGGTACGGCCTACGCCTATTATCCCGACAACAGCATCTATGGCGGCGACACCTTCTTCGGCAATTATTATGATACCGTCCTGGGCGGTCTCTACTCGCTGAAGACGCCGGTGGCCGGCAACTATGCCTGGCACACGATGTTTCATGAACTGGGCCATTCGCTCGGCCTGAAGCATGGCCAGGAAACCGGTGGCCCCAGCAATGTCGCGCTACCCACGGCCTGGGATTCGATCGAATTTTCGGTCATGACCTATCGCAGCTATGTCGGTGCGCCGCTGAGCGGCTACAGCTATGAAGAATGGGGCGGTCCGCAGAGCTTCATGATGCTCGACATAGCGGCGCTGCAGACCATGTATGGCGCTGATTATTCGGTCAATGCCGGCGACACCACCTATATGTGGAGTCCGACAAGCGGCGAGACCTATATCGACGGAGCGCTGGCGATCGATCCGGGTGGCAACCGCATCTTCGCGACCATCTGGGACGGCGGCGGCGTCGATACCTATGACCTGTCCAACTATACGAGCAATCTGACGCTGGATCTCAACCCCGGCGGCTATTCGGTCTTCAGCACCGCTCAGTTGGCCTATCTCGGCAACAATGGCAGCGATGTCTATGCCCGGGGCAATATTTTCAATGCGCTGCTGTTCGGCGGCGATAGCGCATCGCTGATCGAAAATGCCACGGGTGGCACGGGTAGCGACACGATCACCGGCAATGACGCGAACAATGTGCTGCGCGGCAACGGCGGCAGTGACCTCATCAACGGCGGCTACGGCGACGACACGCTGTATGGCGGTGACGGCAATGACGTGCTGGACGGCGGCTACGGGACCGACACCATTTATGGCGGCAACGGAAACGACATCATCTATGGCAGCTGGACGACGGATACCGTCTATGGCGAGGGCGGCAATGATGTGTTCGTCATCCGCCAGGATGGTTCGGGCACGGAATTTGGCGACAATACAGATGGTGGCAGCGGGACGGACCGGCTCGACCTCAGCCTGATCGCTACCACCTATGGCGCGATCGTCGATCTGGCTGCCGGAACCTGGCAGTATAACCCCCTCTATGGTGGCCCGTGGACGATCACGGCGGTCGAGAATGTCGATGGTACCCAGCTTGCGGACGTCATCACCGGCAGCAACGCC
Organism: Sphingobium lactosutens; assembly: GCF_013393185.1. Taxonomy (GTDB): domain Bacteria; phylum Pseudomonadota; class Alphaproteobacteria; order Sphingomonadales; family Sphingomonadaceae; genus Sphingobium; species Sphingobium lactosutens_A. Next base: position 114,095 of record NZ_QJQX01000035.1, read on the forward strand.
AATAATGTGCTGAATGGCAATAGCGGCGACGATCTGATTCTCGGCGGGGCCGGCAACGACACGATCAACGGCGGCGACGGCAATGACCAGTTGCGTGGCGGCGCCGGCAATGATGTCTTCGACGGCGGCAGCGGCCAGGATCTCTTTTATGGGGAGGATGGCAATGACACGCTGAAGATCGTCAACGGCTGGAATGGCGGATATGGCGAGGTGTTCATTGGTGGCGCCGGCATCGATACGTTTGATTTCACGGGTACGTCTGGACTGAATGCCACGGTGAACCTTGCTGATGGACTGTTCGAGGACAGCAACTTTCCAGGCTATGGCATTTCGCTGGCCAGCGTGGAAAATGTGACGGCTGGTGCCGGGGCCGACAGCATTACCGGCTCCGGTGAGGTCAACGTTATTAACGGTAACAACGGCAATGATGCCCTTTACGGCCTTGCCGGAAATGATTCTCTGTTCGGCGGAGAAGGCAATGACGTGCTGGATGGCGGCGAAGGCGTCGACATCATGAACGGCGGCAACGGTAACGACGTCTATTACGTTAATACACAAAGTGACAATGTTGTGGAGAGTTCCTCCACCGGCGGCAATGACACGGTCTATTCGTCCGTGACCTATGGCTTGGGCGGCCGTAACGTCGAAACCCTGACGCTAACGGGTACGTCGAACTCCTCTGCGACTGGCAATGGTGTGGCGCAGACTTTGAATGGCAATAGCGGCAATAACAAACTGGTCGGTCTTCAAGGTAATGATGTGCTCAACGGCAACGATGGAGCGGATATTCTGCAAGGTGGTGCTGGCAACGATACGTTGAACGGGGGGGCAGGCGTTGATACGGCGGATTATACAGACGCGACAGCCGGCGTGACCGTCAGTCTGTCAGCCTCTGGCGCGCAGGCGACCGGAGGCTCGGGTAGCGATACGCTCAGCGGCATTGAAAATGTAACTGGGTCTGGCTTCAACGACGTGTTTACCGGCAGTTCTGCGAACAATGTGATGAAAAGCGGCGCTGGCAACGACAATCTGAATGGCGGTGGTGGTGACGATACGCTTGATGCTGGAGGCGGTAACGACTTCCTGAATGGCGGATCGGGATCAGACACTCTAACCGGTGGTCTGGGTAATGATATTTTCGCTTTCTTTAATGGATTGGGAGCGACGAACGTCGACACCATCGTTGATTATGCTGTCGCCAACGACGTGATCGAACTGGCCTCGGCTGCATTTGGTGGATTGCCGGTAGGTACGCTTGCCGCCGCGGCTTTCCAGATCGGCGCGGCCGCGGCGGATGCTAGCGACCGCATCATCTACAATAGCGCGACCGGCGCACTGCTGTTCGATGCGGACGGTACAGGCGCCACGGCCGCTGTGCAGTTCGCAAGCATCTCGACGGGTCTTGCGATGACCAATGCGGAATTTGTGATCGTCTAAAAGGGGAAGGGCGGTTTCCGTCCAGGAGAAGGCGCCCGGTACCCGCCGGGCGTCCTTTTCATGCCAGCCGCAATGCGACCTCGTTCATGAAGCGGGCGTCGTCATTCTTCGCCAGCCATTCCGCCTCCGCGCCGATTGCGCCCAGCATGTCGGCCAGTGCGTCCATTTCGGCTTTGGCGTAATTGCCCAGCACATAGCCATGGACCTTATCCTTGTGCCCCGGATGACCGATGCCGATCCGCACCCGACGGAAGGCCGCGCCGATATGTGCGTCGGTCGATCGCAGTCCATTGTGCCCCGCATTGCCCCCGCCGCGCTTCACCTTCACCTTCATCGGCGCGAGGTCGAGTTCGTCGTGGAAGACGGTCACATCCTGCGGCGTCAGCTTGTAGAAGCGCATGGCTTCGCCGATCGATCGGCCGCTTTCGTTCATGAAGGTCGCTGGCTTCACCAGCAGGATTTTCTCCGGCCCAATCCGGCCTTCCTGCACCCAGCCCTGAAACTGCTTCTTCGGCGGGGAGAAGCGATACATGTCGGCGATCAGGTCCGCGACCATGAAGCCGACATTGTGCCGGTGCATCGCATATTGCTGCCCCGGATTGCCCAGGCCGGCCCAGATCTGCATGAACATCCTCCAGAAACGCAAAACCCCGCCCGAGCGTGGCTCGAACGGGGTTGAGCAAAAACCTTGCGGCTGGAAAAGGCTTATTCGCCTTCGGCCGGGGTTTCGGTGTCGCCTTCGGCGCTCTTGAGAGCCGAGGGAGCAACGATGGTGGCGATGGTGAAGTCGCGATCGTCGATCGCGGTCTTCGCGCCCTTGGGCAGCGTCACCGCGCTGATGTGGATCGAATCGCCCACTTCGAAGCCCGACAGGTCGACAACGACGTCTTCGGGAATCTTGGCGGCGTCGACGACCAGTTCGATGTCGTGACGGACGACGTTCAGCACGCCACCCTTCTTCAGGCCCGGCGAAGCGTCTTCATTCTCGAAGCGCACGGGGACCGCGACGGTCACGGTGGCATGTTCCGAAACGCGCAGGAAGTCGGCGTGCAGCGGACGGTCGGAGACGGGGTGGAACGCCACGTCCTTGGCCAGAGTGCGGACGGTCTTGCCGCCGACTTCGACCATGATGACCGAATTGAAGAAGTGGCCGGTGCCGAGCTGCTTGTTGAGGAGCTTTTCCTCGACGTGGATCGACAGGGGTTCTTCATTGTTACCGTAGATGACGGCGGGTACGCGGCCCTCGCGGCGGAGAGCGCGGGAGGCTCCCTTGCCTGCCCGATCGCGTGCCTCGGCCGACAGCGTAAGCTGCTCGCTCATTGCGTGTCTCCAAAAGCAAATTGATACAAGTTTCCCGCCACGCCTCCAGGGATGACCATCGCGGGAAGGCGGCCCTTTACCAGAAAAGGACGGAAAGGCAAGGGGCAGGCTGTTCACTGCACCCGCGTGATCGTGAATCCCTGCGCCTTCAGCAGGTCGATCAGATTCTGCCGCCCGGTCAGATGGCCCGCGCCCACAGCGATGAAGGGCCGTCCCTTCATCGGCTCGATCGCCTTCGCCCAATCGCGGTTGCGCGCGACCAGCACGGCTTCCTCGACCACAGGGTCGGGCTGTTCGCCATTCTGGTCTTCCTTCGCGATCGCGTCCATGTCGCCATGGACCCAGGCCTTGAGGATGCGGTCATACAGCGCCTTCATATCCTTGGCCTCATGCACCGTCTGCACCAGCAGCTTGGCTTGCGCCGCCTCGGGCAGGGTGTCGAAGGCACTGAATTGCCGCTCCACCGTCTCCAGCCCTTCGATCGGCTTGCCTGCCTTCTTGAAGGTCGAGATCAGTACCGGTTCCACGCCGTCATCCTGGCTGACGCCCAGACCCTGCTGGTTCGCAGCGGACAGGAGCATCGCCGCCGCCCAGCTTTCATAGCCCGACAGCAGTTGCGAACTGGTCCCGCCGTCACTCAACGCCTTGAGCAGCGGGGCCTTCTCCGCCTCCGGCACGCGCGCTTCCAGCGGCGGCAGGTCCGGGCTGCGACCCATCTGCTCGAACAGGCCCAGCGTCTTCTGCTCGTCCTGCAAGTCCGCCGCCTCCAATACCAGCCGGTCGGCCTGTCCCATGGCGTCCTTGATCGCCGGCGTGTCCCAGGCGATGCCGCTCGGCAGGACATGGATCGTCCCGAACAGCCAGCCGTTCAACTCGCCGCGCTGCACCTGCCACAGGGCCGGGCCGCCCTGCGCCGGCGGCTGTTCAGGCGCTTTGCTACAGGCCGCGACCAGAGTAAGCGCGAAGAAGGCGAGGAAGCGCGTCATCAACCGCATCGCGTCACTCCTTCACCCGGCGCGACGCGACGCCCAGCGCCTTCAACTGATCCTGCACGCTGCCCTTGCCCGCCAGATGTCCCGCGCCCACCGCGACGAAGACGGTGCCCGGCTGGTCCAGCCGCGCCTTGATCCACTTGGCCCAATTGGCGTTGCGCCCGCTCAGCAGCACCTGCGCCAGCTCCAGCGTCGCCTCCAGCGATTCGTTCATGGATTTGGCCAGCTTGTCCGGCTGACCCGCCTTCCAATAGGTCAGCAGGTCGCCAAATTCCTTCTCCATCTCCGGCAGGCCGTTGACGGTCGCGTTCAGGAACTGCACCTGCTGCGCCATCGGCAGGCTGGCGAAGAAGCCCACCTGCTGCTCCACCGTCTCCAGCGCGTCGACCTTCTTGCCCGCGGCCGTCGCCGCGCTGCGCAGGATCTTCTCCGCGCCCAGATCATTCTTGTAGCCCAGCCGCTCCAGTGGCGCGACCGACAGGGCCATGCCCGCCATCCACGGGTTGAACATGTCGAAGGCCCGCCATGGCATGCCGTTGGCCTCCATCGCCGCCTGATAGGTCGTGCGCGCATCGGGGCTGAGCCGGTCGGACAGCTTCACCCCGTCCTTCGCCATCGCCATGCCCGCCATGGTCGCGCCCAGCTGGCTGGGATCGTCCGGCTCGATAATCTCCAGCACCAGCTGGTCGGACTTATCGAACGCCTTCTTCACGCCGCCGTTGAACCAGTCGATCCCCGGCTTCATTACATGGACCGTGCCGAACAGATAGATGGTCGTGTCCTCATCCTTCACCTGCCAGAGGGCAGGGGTGGCGGTGGTGCGGGCAGGCTGGGCGTTGCGGGCCTGCGCGGCCCCTCCGATCAGCAGCAGCGCGGCGGACAATGTGCGGAGCAGGGCAGGGATCATCTTCATGCCTCCCTCCATGGGGAGCGCGCGGCGCAAGGGCAAGCCGCTTAACCCTGTTTGCCGCCGCTTTTCCTTGACCGTTCCGGCCCCATGCGCCAAGGCGCGGACCACGTAAAACAGCTGTTTCCAGCTATTCGACAAGGGACCATCCGTGGCCGAAGGCAAAGTGCTTTCCTTCCAGGACCTGATCCTGACCCTCCATGCCTATTGGGGGAAACAGGGCTGCGTCATTCTCCAACCCTATGACATGGAAGTCGGCGCGGGCACCTTCCACCCGGCGACCACGCTGCGCAGCCTTGGTCCCAACGCCTGGAACGCCGCCTATGTGCAGCCCAGCCGCCGCCCGACCGATGGCCGCTATGGCGAGAACCCCAACCGGCTCCAGCATTATTACCAGTATCAGGTAATCATGAAGCCCAGCCCAGCGAACCTGCAGGAACTCTATCTGGGGTCGCTCAAGGAAATCGGCATCGATCCGCTGGTCCATGACATCCGCTTCGTCGAGGATGACTGGGAAAGCCCGACGCTGGGCGCCTGGGGGCTTGGCTGGGAAGTCTGGTGCGACGGCATGGAAGTCACCCAGTTCACCTATTTCCAGCAGATGGGCGGCTTCGACTGCAAGCCTGTCTCGGGCGAGCTGACCTACGGCCTCGAACGCCTCGCCATGTATATTCAGGGCGTCGACAGCGTCTACGACCTGAAGTTCAACGATGCCGGTGTCACCTATGGCGACGTCTTCCTCGAAAACGAGAAGCAGATGTCGAAATGGAATTTCGAGATCGCCGATACCGAAAAGCTGTTCCGCTGGTTCAGGGATGCCGAGGCCGAGTGCAAGGCGTCGCTGGAAGCGGGCGTCCCGCTCGCCGCCTATGACCAGGCGATCAAGGCCAGCCATGTGTTCAACCTGCTCCAGGCGCGTGGCGTCATCTCGGTGCAGGAACGCGCCAGCTATATCGGCCGCGTCCGCGACCTTGCTAAGGGCGCGTGTGAAAAGTGGATGGAAGTGAACGGGTGGGCCGCGTGATGCAACCGGCCGTCTCCCCACCGCCTTTCGTGTCGAGCGAAGTCGAGACACGTTCGCACCACCTGTCCTTCACGTCTCTCGACTTCGCTCGAGACGAACGGAATATTTGAGCATGACCGATTTCCTCCTCGAACTGCGCTGTGAAGAAATTCCGGCCCGGATGCAGCTCAAGGCCTCCGACGACCTCGCCCGCCTCTTCACCGAGGAACTGGCGAAGGCTGGCCTCAAGCCCGAAGCCATCGACAGCTTCGTCACGCCGCGCCGTCTGGCGCTGATCGCCCGCAACCTGCCGCTCGAAACGGCGGCGGTGAGCGAGGAGTTTAAAGGCCCGCGCACCAGCGCCCCCGCGCAGGCGCTTGACGGTTTTTTGCGCAAGACCGGCCTGACGCAGGACCAGCTGGAAGACCGCGACGGCGTGTGGTTCGCCGTCGTGAACAAGCCCGGCCGCGCCACCGCAGACGTGCTGGCCGAAGCCGTTCCCGCCGTGGTCCGCGCCTTCCCCTGGCCCAAGTCGATGCGTTGGGGCGTCGCCAGCCAGACGACCGAAAGCCTGCGCTGGGTCCGTCCGTTGCAGGGCATCGTCGCGATCCTGGGCGAAGATCTGGTAGACCTTGAGATTGAGGGTATCCGGTCGGGTTATGCCACGCTCGGCCACCGCTTCCATCATCCGGGTGAGATCACCATCGGCAGCGCACACGACTATGTCGAAAAGCTGCGCGCCTGCCATGTTATCGCCAGCCATCACGAACGCCAGTCGATCATCGAGGCGAAGGCCGCGCAGGCCGCCGCCGCGCAGGGCTATAGCGTGATCGAGGACAAGGGGCTGGTGGCGGAGAATGCGGGCCTCACCGAATGGCCGGTGCCGCTGCTCGGCGATTTCGACCCGGCCTTCCTGGAAGTGCCCCCCGAAGTCATCCAGCTGACGCTGCGCATCAACCAGAAATATTTCGTGCTGCGCGACGCGGCCGGAAAGCTGGCCCCCGCTTTCATCTGTACCGCCAATATCGAGGCGAAGGATGGCGGCGCGGCGATCATCGCGGGCAACCGCAAGGTGCTGGCCGCGCGCCTCAGCGACGCCCGTTTCTTCTGGGAACAGGACCGCAAGACCAGCCTAGCGGACCACGCGCAGAAGCTGGAACGCATCACCTTCCACGAAAAGCTGGGTACCGTCGCCGACAAGGTCGATCGCGTCGCGAAGCTGGCGCGTTGGCTGGTGGAAGAGGGAATCGTTGGCTCTGCCACAACCGTCACCCCAGCGAAGGCTGGGGTCTCAGGCGGCAGTGCGCCAACGCCTGAGATGCCAGCCTTCGCTGGCATGACGAAGGAAGAACTGGCCGATCTAGCCGAACAGTCCGCGCGCCTTGCCAAGGCCGACCTCGTCACCGAAATGGTCGGCGAGTTCCCCGAATTGCAGGGCGTGATGGGCGGCTATTATGCCCGCGCCGAAGGTTTACCCGATGCTGTCGCCGACGCCATTCGCGACCATTACAGGCCTGTCGGGCAGGGCGATGACGTGCCGACAGCGCCGGTGACGGTTGCCGTTTCGTTGGCAGATAAGCTGGATACGCTGGTTGGCTTTTTCGGAATTGAGCAGGGGCCAACTGGCTCCAAAGATCCGTTTGCCTTACGTAGGGCAGCATTAGCTATTTTGCGTTTATTGGACGCAAATGGATCGAGACTGAATTTGTTGAAACTCCATGCATTTGCTGTGGGTGATCACGTCTATCGCCATGTATTCGCCAATACAAAGCCGTTGGCTGACGTGGATGCGCAAACGCTGACAAAGTTTGGATTGGATTCTAAGAAGGTTACGGAAATTGAGTGGCACAAAGCCAACTTAGTTCGTCCTGTCATTAAGGATTTTGTTGGAGGATTTGCTTCCTCTGATCGCCCCTTTCTCGACTTCTTCGCCGACCGCCTCAAGGTCCAGCAGAAGGAAGCTGGCGTCCGTCACGACCTGATCGATGCGGTGTTCGCTCTCGGTGGCGAGGATGATCTCGTCCGCCTGCTCGCTCGCGTGAAAGCGCTTCAGTCCTTCGTCGCTACCGACGATGGCGCCAACCTGCTCGCCGGCTACAAGCGCGCCGCCAACATCCTCAAGAAGGAAGGCGTCGAAAAGGCTGAGAAGATTTCGCTTTCCTACGAACCGGAAAAGGCGGAATCTGACCTCCTCGTCGCGCTAGATGCGGCGGAACCGCGGGCGGCGCAGGCTGTGGCGGCGGAGGATTTCGAGGGGGCCATGGCCGCGCTCGCGACGCTCCGCGCGCCGATCGATGCCTTCTTTGATGCCGTCACGGTCAATGATGCCGATCCGGCCAAACGCACGACTCGCCTCGCGCTGCTGGCGCGGGTGCGTGACGCAGTGCACAATGTCGCCGACTTTTCGAAAATTACGGGATAGGGAAACGATATTCCAAAATTTACGGAAAATATGCGAAGCTAAGCGGGATATTTCCTATCCCATCAAGCATTAAGACGCTAATTGCGACAACATTGTTGCAACGCACAACTCGGCAATCAGTGCAGGGAGAGCCGGTACTATGGTAATGACGGAAGAGGCCCAGATGAGCAGCACTTCGACCCGCTATGTCTATCGTTTTGGCGGTGGCGTGAATGACGGGGGGAAGGGCGACAAGAACTTGCTGGGCGGCAAGGGCGCCAACCTCGATGGCATGGCCGCGATCGGCCTGCCGGTGCCTCCGGGTTTCACCATCACCACCGAAATGTGCACCCGCTATTATACCGATGGCGGCGTCTATCCCGAAAGCCTGAAGGCGCAGGTTGCGAACGGCATCGCCCATATCGAGGGCGTCACCGGCAAAAAATTCGGTGACAAGGCCGACCCGCTGCTGGTGTCGGTCCGGTCTGGCGCGCGCATCTCCATGCCGGGCATGATGGACACCGTCCTCAACCTCGGCCTCAACGACGAAACCGTGCTCGGCCTTGCCGCCGCGAGCGGTGACGAGCGTTTCGCCTGGGACAGCTATCGCCGCTTCATCCAGATGTATTCGGACGTTGTTCTGGAACTCGACCATGGCGCGTTCGAGGAAGCCCTTGAAATCGCCAAGGAAGATAATGGCTACACGCTCGACACCGAACTGAGCGCCGACGACTGGAAGGCGCTGGTCGGCGAATATAAGGCGCTCGTCCAGAAGCTCTGGAACAAGCCTTTCCCGCAGGACGTCCATGACCAGCTCTGGGGTGCGATCAGCGCCGTGTTCGGTTCCTGGCAGGCTGATCGCGCCAAGGTCTATCGTCGCCTGAACTCGATCCCGGGCGACTGGGGCACTGCCGTCAACGTGCAGGCGATGGTGTTCGGCAATATGGGCGACACCTCGGCCACGGGCGTCGCCTTCACCCGCGATCCCGCCACCGGCGAGAATGCCTATTATGGCGAATATCTGATCAACGCCCAGGGCGAGGACGTGGTCGCGGGCATCCGCACGCCGCAATATCTGACCAAGCAGGCGCGCGAGCGGGCAGGGGCCAAGCCGCTGTCGATGGAAGAGGCGATGCCTGAAACCTATGCCGAACTGGCGCGGGTGTTCGAAATCCTCGAAAAACATTATCGCGACATGCAGGACATCGAGTTCACTGTGCAGCAGGGCAAGCTCTGGATGCTCCAGACGCGATCGGGCAAGCGCACCGCCAAGGCCGCGCTCAAGATCGCGGTCGAAATGGCGAGCGAAGGCCTGATCTCGGAAGAAGAAGCCGTCGCCCGCGTCGATCCCGCCGCGCTCGATCAGCTGCTCCACCCGACCCTCGATCCCAAGGCGCCGCGCGACGTGCTGACCAAGGGCCTGCCCGCCTCGCCGGGCGCGGCCAGCGGCCTCATCGTCTTCGATGCCGACACGGCCGAGCGTCGCAACGAACTGGGCGATGCCGTCATCCTCGTTCGTGTCGAAACCAGCCCCGAAGACATTCACGGCATGCACGCGGCCAAGGGCATCCTGACCGCGAGGGGTGGCATGACCAGCCACGCCGCCGTGGTGGCGCGCGGCATGGGCCGTCCCTGCGTCTCCGGCGCGGGTAGCCTGTCGATCGACAATGCCAACAAGATCCTGCGCATCGGCAGCCGCGAACTGAAGGAAGGTGATATCCTGACCATCGACGGCGCCACCGGCGAAGTCATGGCAGGCGAGGTTCCGACCGTGCAGCCTGAACTGGCCGGCGACTTCGGCATCCTGATGGCCTGGGCCGACAAGGTTCGTCGCCTCAAGGTCCGTGCCAATGCCGAAACGCCACAGGACTGCAAGGTCGCGCGCGAATTCGGCGCCGAGGGCGTGGGTCTCTGCCGCACCGAACATATGTTCTTCGACGCTGCCCGCATCACCGCCGTGCGCGAAATGATCTTGGCCGACAGCGAGAAGGGCCGCCGCGCGGCGCTCGACAAGCTCCTGCCCGAACAGCGTGACGATTTCGCGCAGATCTTCATGGTGATGGCCGGCCTGCCCGTGACCATCCGCTTGCTCGATCCCCCGCTTCACGAATTCCTGCCGCATGGCGAAGCGGAGTTCGAGGAAGTGGCCAAGGGCGCGGGCGTCAGTGTCGACACGCTCAAGCGTCGCGCCGCTGAGCTACATGAATTCAACCCGATGCTCGGCCATCGCGGTTGCCGTCTGGGCGTCACCTATCCCGAAATCTACGAGATGCAGGCCCGCGCCATCTTCGAAGCCGCGCTGATCGTGAAAGAGCGGAGCGGTGAAGCGCCGATCCCCGAAGTCATGATCCCGCTCGTTGCCACGAAGAAGGAACTGGAACTGATGAAGGCGATCGTCGATCAGGTCGCCAAGGACGTCTTTGCGGAGAAGGGCGCATCGGTCGACTATCTGGTCGGCACCATGATCGAACTGCCCCGCGCGGCGCTGAAGGCGGGCGAGATCGCCGAAGTCGGCGAATTCTTCTCCTTCGGCACCAATGACCTGACCCAGACCACGATCGGCATCAGCCGCGACGACGCCGGTCGCTTCCTGACGCAATATGTCGACAAGGGCATCTTCGCCCGCGACCCGTTCGTCAGCATCGATGTGGAGGGCGTCGGCCAGCTCATCGAACTGGCTGCCGAACGTGGCCGTGCGAGCCGTCCCGGCATCAAACTCGGGATTTGCGGTGAGCATGGTGGCGATCCGGCCTCGATCGCCTTCTGCGAGCAGACTGGCCTCGATTATGTCTCGGCCTCGCCCTATCGCGTGCCGATCGCGCGTCTCGCTGCGGCGCAGGCCGCGTTGGCAAACAAATAAAAGGAAAGGGCGGGAGGCAACTCCCGCCCTTCTTCGTTTAGGGGTGTTTCGAGGTTTAGGCCGATCCGGGATTCAGTTCGATCCGGTCAGGCGGCTGAACAGGCCGGGCTTTTCGCCGCGATCCAGTTCCACCGCCTGCCCGCGCCAGTCCTCATGTGCGATGGTACCCGGCTTCAGCCCCAACCGCGCCTCCAGGGTCGCCTCCTGCTCGGCATTGATCGCGGCGATCTGCCCGAAGCGATGATAGCCTGCCTCGTTGAGCGCGACTTCCTGCGCCTGACTGACTCCTCTGATCCGGCTGAGGTCGTCCCGGCCATGCACCGCGCCCGCAACCGCCGTGGCGGTGCCGGGGCCGATCGGACCGGCCGACTGCCGCTCCAGTTCTGTGATCCGCGTGTTGGCCGCCTCGATTCGCGCATCGCGTTCCTTTATGGCGGTGCGATGGGCAATCTGCTCGTCGCGCCAGAGTTGCCGATATTTGCCGCGCCCGCTCATCATCAGGCCGAGCAGCCAGCCTACGGCCAGCGCAATCAGCAGCAGCGCCAGTTCGTTCATGGTGAAGCTCATATTTGGCATCCTTTCCTGCGTTCTGAACGGAGGAAAGGGGCAAAAGTTGCCGTGCGGACGGGGTGGTCAAATTAACCGTACGAAAAGTGTAAAAAGGGGCTTGCCCAATCCTCCGGTCGCTTCTATCAGCGCCACTCCAACGCACCCGTAGCTCAGCTGGATAGAGCATCAGACTACGAATCTGAGGGTCGGACGTTCGAATCGTTCCGGGTGCACCATTGGAAAAATATTGCAGGGTCAGGCTTCAAGCCGTTGCTCTTGCAGGAAACAAGCACCCGTAGCTCAGCTGGATAGAGCATCAGACTACGAATCTGAGGGTCGGACGTTCGAATCGTTCCGGGTGCACCATTTTTCAGAAACAGGCGGCTTTTCAGTCGCCTTTTTCTTTGCCTTCAACCCGTGGTCAGCGCGATCATGGCGTCGATGTCGGCATGGGTTTCCAGCAGCGCCGCGATCTCGTCGAGCGCATCCTCCACCGACCGATCATAATCTTCACCCGCCGATTGCCCACCCAGCCGCCGCAGCAGCGCGTCGCGCAACTCGGTGCTGGAGAGCAACCCATGGACATAACTGCCAATGACCCGGTCATCCCGGCTGATGGCGCCGTCGGGCCGCCCATCCAGCAGCGCGAAGGGGCGATCACAGTCCGGGCCATGGGTGCGCCCCATATGCATCTCATAGCCCCTGAAAGCCGTCTCCAGCGCTTGCCCGCGCACGGCCTCCAGCGTCTTGGCTCCGCTCAGGACCGTGTCCACGTCCAGCAGGCCCAGGCCGTCAATTGCACCGACCGGCCCTTCCACCCCATCCGGGTCGCTAATCGTCTTTCCAAGCATCTGATAACCACCGCAAATGCCCAGCACCGCGCCGCCACGCCGGTGATGCGCGCGGATGTCGATGTCCCATCCCTGCGCCACCATCGCCCGCATGTCGGCGATCGTCGCCTTGGAGCCGGGCAGAATGACCAGTAAGGCTTCGGCCGGGATCGGCTGGCCCGGCCCGATCATGCGCAGGTCGACGGTCGGTTCCAGCTTCAGCGGGTCGAGATCATCGAAGTTGGAGATGCGCGGCAGCACCGGGCAGGCGATCACAAGTGGCGCCTCGGCGGAGAAAGAACGCCGCTCCAGCACCACCGCATCCTCGCTCGGCAGCCGCGCCACGGCGTCAAGCCACGGCACCACGCCCATGCCGCGCCAGCCGGACAGCGATTCGATCTGGGCGTAGCCATCCGCGAACAGCGTGGGATCGCCGCGGAATTTGTTGATGAGGAAGCCCTGGATCATCGCGGCATCCTCCGGATCGATCACCGCCCGCGTGCCGACTACGGCCGCGATCACGCCGCCACGATCGATATCGCCGACCAGTATCACTGGGACATTGGCGGCGCGGGCAAAGCCCATATTGGCAATGTCGCCCGCGCGCAGGTTAATTTCGGCGGGCGACCCTGCGCCTTCGACGACGACGATGTCGCACTGCGCTTTGAGCCGCTCATAGCTTTCCAGCACGGCATCCAGCAATTGCGCCCGCGCCGTGCGATAATTGCCCGAACCGAGCGTGCCGCGTACCTTTCCATGGACGATGAGCTGCGAGGTCCGGTCGGCCTGCGGTTTCAGCAGTACCGGGTTCATGTCGGTATGGAGCGGCACGCCGCAAGCGATCGCTTGCAAGGCCTGCGCCCTCCCGATCTCGCCTCCGTCGGTCGTCACGGCGGCATTGTTGGACATATTCTGCGGCTTGAATGGCCTGACCCGATAGCCCCGCCGCACCAGCGCCCGGCACAATCCGGCGACCAGCACCGACTTGCCGACGTCCGACCCGGTTCCCTGCAACATGATAGCGCCCATGGCTCCCTCCTGCCGTCAGGCGGCAGGCAGGGCAAGGGCGTCGATGCGGTTCAGATGCCCCGTTTATATTCCAGCGCGTCGATGATCATCCCGCCCGCCATGAACACGGCTCCCGAACAGGCGAGCGCCAGTAACTGGCCGCCGGTACCGGGATATTGCTGCATATAGGCGACCCCGCGCTCCGCAGCGCCCAGAGCCAGGGCATAGATGACCAGAAACGCCTCGAATTTGGTCTTGATGATGAAGAGGCTCTTGATCCGTTCCATGGTCATCCCGTCCGGCTCCGGTCCCCTTACGCTCAGGGGGCAAGGTCGCCTGAAAGCTGCAAATGGTCAACAAGTGCTAACCATGATTGCTCGATCCGCGCAATCAGGCGGGTGTCGCTCAAATCGTCCGGCGCGATGGATTCTGGCCAATAATTGGACACTATGCCCGCAATGGCATCCAGCTTCGCCTCATCGACCAGGAAGCGCGGGTCGATGGTGGCGGGATCGGCCACGATTCGCAGGCGCAGGCAGGCGGGGCCGCCGCCATTGGCCATGGACTGGCGCACATCGACCGGCACCAGCCGACGGATCGGACCATTGCCCGCGACCATCTGTTGCAGCCAGGTCCAGACCGACGGCGTGTCCTGCGCTTCCGTCGGCAGAATCAGCGCCATGCCGCCATCGGGCAACGTCACCAGTTGCGCGTTGAACAGATAGCTCTTGATCGCATCGGACAGGCTGACTGCGCTCGCCGGGACTTCGACGATCTCGACGCAGGGCAGGGCGGCCCGCAGATCGGCGTAGAAACGGGCCTTGTCGGCAAAGGCAAGTTCATGGGTGAAGAGCACCCGTTCATTGGCCACGGCGACCACGTCATTGTGGAAGGCGCCGGCCGCGATCGCTTCTTCCGACTGCTGCACGAACAGAGCCTTGGCCGGATCGAGGCCATGGATGCGCGCGACCGCCTTGCTCGCCTCGACATGCTGGCGGGCGGGGAAGGGGCCGCCGGACTGGCCGTAGACGAACACCTCGACGCCGGGCAAGTCGTGCCGTTCGGTCAGGCGCATATGGTTGGCCGCGCCTTCGTCACCGAAGGGCGGGGGCACAGGATCATGCACCGCAAAGGCGCGCTCGTCCGAAAAGGCAATCCGCAACTGCGCCAGCGTCTGGGGCCATTCATGGCTGCGATGCGCCATAGTGACGAGGTTCGCGACGGTCAGGTGCGTCCGCCCATCCTGCGTATCGGCGGCCGGCGATACGGTGGCCGCATTGGCGGCCCACATGGAGGAGGCGGACATGGCGGCGGCGCGGATATGCGGCTCGGCTGCGCCGACATCCGTGCCCAGTCGCGTCAGCCATGCGCCATCGGGGCGCCATTGCGGCAGGAAGATGCCTTGCTTCAGCCCCAGCCGGATATTGCCGCGCATCTTCTCGATGCCCTGCAAGGCAGCTGCGCGTGGCTGTGACACCGCCCCCGCATTGCGAGCCGACGCCAGATTACCCAGGCTGAGGCCCGCATAATTATGGCTCGGCCCGATCAGCCCGTCGAAATTGATCTCGGTAACGTTCATGCCCGACCCGCCATCGTGAAAATGTCGCCAATCTCCAGTCCCAACCGCTTGGCGCTGGCCGCGTCCAGAGAGATTGCGCCGTCCGCACTTTCCTGCACGTGGCCCCAGGTGCAGCGATAATCGGCGAGGCGGCCGATGGCGATCAGCATCCGATCGCCGCCCTTGTCATGCGTGGCGGACAGGGCGACATCGCGCGCCGCTGCGATCGTCTTCAACTGGTCGATTTGCCCGACCATGGTAGGTCCGCCGTCGAAAATATCGACATAGCCGGCATTGTCGAAGCCCTCCGTCTCGAGCATCCGCATCGCCGCACGGCCGTTGGGATGGGGCAGGCCGATGACGGCGCGCGCGCTGTCGGTCAGCATCGCGGTGTAGATGGGCGTCTTGGGCATCAGGTCGGCGATGAACTGGTTGCCGTTCACCGCATTGAACTCGTCTGCCTCCTGAAAGCTCATGCCGAAGAAGCGCCCGGCAAGCCCGTCCCAGAAGGGTGATCCGCCCGCTTCGTCGATGACGCCGCGCAATTCCGCAATCACCCGGTCGCCGAAGCGCGCGCGATGATTGCGGATATAGAGATAGCGACTGCGCGCCAGCAGCAGGCCCAGTCCTTCGGCCCGCTCGCGCGGGTGGAGGAACAGCCCGCCGACCTCCACCGACCCTTCCAGGTCGGTGGTAAGCGACAGCATCTGCGCACGGAAGGTCCGTCCCAGTTCCCGGCTATGCTGGGTCAGCACGCCGAGGCGATAGGAATAGAAGGGCCAGCTTTGCCCCACGGTCGAGAAAATCTGGCAGGTGCCGCGCACTTGCCCGGTTTCGACATTCTCCAGCACCATGACGATCAGTTCGTCTTCAATGCCTTCGCCCGGACCTTCGTCCTGCCGCGCCAGCGCCTTTTCGGTGCGGTCCAGCTTTGCGGCGAGCGCCGTGCGGTCGGGCGGGAGGTTGGTGAAGCCCCCGCCTGTCAGCTTCGCCATTTCATACAGCGTCTGCAAATCGTCCGCGCGCGCGATGCGCATGATGAAGCTCAAGCGGTCATCCCCTTTCTTATATCCTGTCCCGGCTGAAATCGTCCCTGCGCGATCCGCCACAGGGCCAGCGCCGACAGCCGCGCGCGTTCGCCCAGGCTGTCGACCAGCAGAAATTCGGCATCGCTATGGATGCTGCCGCCGCGCACGCCCATCGTGTCGACCACGGGCACGCCGCAGGCGGCGATATTGTTGCCGTCGCATACGCCGCCAGTGTCACGCCAGCCGATGCTCAGGCCGAGATCAGCGCCACATTGCCGGACCAGTCCGAACAGTCGTTCAGCCTTCTCGTCCATCGGCTTTGGCGGGCGCCCGAAGCCGCCGTGCAGATGCAGGCTGACACCATGCTCCCGCGCGACGGCCGCCATCGCGGTGTCGATCAGGGCGCGCGCCGCCAGTTCATCTTCCGGCGTCCTGGGACGGAAATTGACGCGCAGCACGGCATGATCGGGCACAACATTGTTGGGGCCACCGCCATCGATCTTCGCCGGGTTGCAGGAAAAGCCGCCGCCGCTTCCTGCCTTTAACCGCAATGCAAGGTCCGCCGCCGCAAGCAGGGCGTTACGTCCATCATCCGGATTGCGCCCGGCATGTGCACTGAGGCCCGTCACGACGATCGAGAAATTGCCGCTGCCCGCTCGCGCCCCGGCGAGTGTGCCGTCGGGGAGGGCCGGTTCATAAGTGAAAGCCGCGATTTTCCCTTGCGCCGTTTCACGCAGAAGGACGGCGGAGGAGGGACTGCCGACCTCCTCGTCGCTATTGATGACGACATCATAGCCGAGCGTCGCGACGGCTTCCGTTGTCTCGATGGCGGCGAGCGCCGCCAGCATGACGGCAATGCCGCCCTTCATGTCAGCGACGCCAGGCCCATTGAGGATACCCGGCTCCAGCCAGCTTTGATGCTGAAACGCATGATCCGCAGGGAATACCGTGTCCATATGGCCGGTCAGCAGCAACCGGATTGGCGCGTCGGGGCGCACGGACAGATGCAGGTGCCGGCCATGCGATATCGTCTGTACCTTGCCGTCAGGCGCAACGCTCTCGACTGGCAGGGCGTCCACAAGCTTCAACTGCCCCGGCAAGTTGGAGAAGGCGTCAGCCAACCGATCGGCCATGTGGGTCAAGCCATCCAGATTGCGCGATCCGCTGTTGATCGACGCCCAATCCTGCACTTGATGCAGCATGGGGGCCGCCGCTGCGTGGTCCAGAAGCCTGTGTTCAGCCAGAGACAGATGGGTCATGGCAAAGGTCTATCAGACCCCGATGCGCGTCTCCACCCCCGCACGAAAATTGCGTCGGTCAGAAATCATATGTCAGGGTCAGGCGGCTGAGCGTATCGAAGTCCCGCGCCGACAGCATGGTTTCCGATTCATATTGGACATTATAGGAAAGGGCAGCCGACCAACGGGTTGCAACCTTTGTTTCCACTGATGTCAGAGAATTGAGCGTATAGACGTCGCTTTCGGCATAGCCGGCAGCGGTCTGCTTGAAGGTCAATGTGGGGGTGGCCCGCCATGCCAGCGCCATTGATCCGCGCGCGCCCAATTTGGTTTCGCGCTCTCCGGTCAGATATTTGGCGTGACGCACCGACGGACCGATATCCACCGACAGGTCGAGAGGCTTGCTCATGACCAACTTGTAGCCGACGCCCACCGATCCGGTATAGCGTTCGTCATAGCCGATCGACGTATCTCGCTCGAACTGAGCCAGGCCATAGGCGAAACCGCGCGGATCGAATTCGTAGCGCGGTTCGTAGCTGCCGAAATAGCGTTCGCGCGACGTCACGCCGTTGGCGCGGCGGTAATCGGCGCTTGCGGTCAGCTTGTGGTTCCATTGCAACCCGGTACGAGACACCGTCGCATTGGCGCTGATGCCGATTTCGCTGGTCGAACCGGTTGATCGGAAACCGCCGGCTTCGATCCGCCCCGTCCACAACTCGGTAAAGCGGGCCTCGCGTATCAATGTGTCGTGCGTCGCCTGTGTCCGTTCCTTCCAGCTTGTGACCATCCGCTGGATCTCGCCGGCTGATTCGGGATTGGTCTGGCGGGCGATCTTGGCAACGGTTGCGATCTCCGTCTCGTTGCCATTGGCAATCGCCGCTTCGAGCATTTCACGCACGGCTGGCGGCAGCAGGACGTCATCGGCAAAGGCCGGAGCAGGAATAATGAGGATGGGCAATAAGGCAAGAAAGGCGCGCATGTCGCCCTTCTACCCACCCCGCCGGGGATTTTAACCCCCCTTTTCAAAGGGGGCTTCAGATAAGCGCCCTGAACTCCTGCAAAATGTCACGGTAGAGCTTGCGCTTGAAGGGGACGATCAGTTCCGGCAGCGTTTCCGGCGCAGCCCATTTCCATTCGCGAAATTCGGGATCGTTGGTCTGGATATCGATGTCGCTATCCTGGCCGAGGAACCGGGCCAGATACCAGATCTGCTTCTGGCCACGATATTTCCCGCCCCACAGCTTACCGATCAGTTCGGTTGGCAGGTCGTAGAAATGCTCTTCCTTGGACGTGGCGATGATTTCGACATGGTCGCGGACGATGCCCGTCTCTTCGGATAGCTCGCGGAAAGCCGCAGCCTTGGGATCTTCACCTTCGTCAATCCCACCCTGCGGCATCTGCCAGGCCTCGACCTTGTTATCGAGCCGCTGGCCCACGAAAACCTTGCCATCCATGTTGACAAGCATGATGCCGACGCATGGCCGGTATCCCAATTCCTGATCGTTCGGCATTGAAGCCATGGGTCCCCTGATATTTGCTGTAGGCCGGTCCCCACCCCTGGAAACGGCTGGTGCCTAGCGCTGACGAAGGACAGAATAAGCGGCGGTGA
The DNA here is from genome assembly GCF_013393185.1 of Sphingobium lactosutens. Lineage (GTDB taxonomy): Bacteria > Pseudomonadota > Alphaproteobacteria > Sphingomonadales > Sphingomonadaceae > Sphingobium > Sphingobium lactosutens_A. The sequence goes on from NZ_QJQX01000035.1 coordinate 132,835, forward strand.
TCGCCACGTCCATTGATCGAATCGCAACTCGTCCGATTTGCTGTGGATGTTCGGCCATATGTCCCATTGGTCGGTTGGAATTTGCCGACGGGACGGGCATTGCGGGGGTATGACCGATCCCGTCCTGCTCTGGTTCCGCCAGGATCTCCGCCTTTCCGATCAGGCTGCCCTTGCCGCAGCAGTGGATCAGGGACCAGTCGTGCCCGTCTATATCCTGGACGACCACGGTCCTCGCCAATGGGCAATGGGTGGAGCTTCGCGCTGGTGGCTGCATCATAGCCTTTCCCGCTTGGACGAAAGCCTTCGGGCCAAGGGATCAAGGCTCATCCTGCGCCGCGGCAGGAGCGCGGACGTGCTGGAACAACTCGCAAGAGAGGTCGGCGCGAAATGCGTACATGCGCTTCACCATTATGAGCCCTGGTGGCGCAATGCCGAAAAAGCCGTGGCGAAACAGATCGATCTGATCCTGCATGACGGCGGCCTGTTGTTGCCGCCGGGCGCGGTCCGTACCGGAGCGGGCAGTCTGTATCGCATCTACACGCCGTTCGCGCGTGCCGTCATGGAGCATATGCCACCCGCCGCGCCGCATCCCGCGCCGGGCGCGATCGATGCGCCGCCCAAATGGCCTGTCAGCGATTCGCTCGCCGATTGGGCGTTGCTGCCGACCGAACCCGACTGGGCCAATGGCATCGCTGCGGACTGGACCCCGGGGGAGCCGGCGGCTCGGCACAATGTCGCGAACTTCATCGACGAAGTGGGCGATTATCCGACAGCGCGCAATCTGCCCTCGGTGGAAGGGACGTCGCGCCTTTCGCCACATCTCCATTTTGGGGAAGTGTCGCCTGCCTATGTCTGGCATCGGATCATCTCTTCTCGTCATGACGCAACAATCTTCCTCAAGGAATTGATCTGGCGTGATTATGCGCATGTGCAGATTTGCGAGTTTCCGGCTTACGGATCGGCCAATGCCCGCGATCCGTTCGACGCGCTGGGCTGGCGCGATTTGCGGGAGGCGGGGGCAGATTTCACCGCCTGGAAGAGGGGGCTGACCGGCTATCCCATCGTCGATGCCGGTATGCGGCAGCTCTGGGCGACAGGATGGATGCATAATCGCGTGCGCATGATTGCGGCCAGTTTCCTCATGAAGCATCTTCTGATCGATTGGCGGCATGGCGCGCGCTGGTTCTGGGACACGCTGGTTGACGCGGATTATGCGAACAACAGCGTCAACTGGCAGTGGGTGGCGGGCAGCGGGGTAGACGCCAATCTCTTCACCCGGATCATGGCGCCCCTCACCCAATCGGAAAAGTTCGATGCGGCGGGTTATATTCGCGAATGGGTGCCTGAACTGGCGGAGCTTTCCGATGAGGCGATCCATGATCCCGACGCGCATGATGTTCGTCCCACCGACTATCCGGCCAAGATCATCGGGCACAGGGAAGGGCGGGAACGCGCACTGGCTGCCTATCGCCGCATGAAGGGGTGATTGCAGCCGCGTTCACCTTGTTGCAGGATTATCTGTATGAACGCTATCGATCCCCGGCGCGGCCGGCGCGCCTTGTCTGTCCGGCATCCGCCTCGCACCGGCGCGCCTGGCCGGATTGCGCGATGGCTGGGGCCTCTTTTTCATCGCCTGCTGGATCGGATCGACCTTGGCCTGGAGAGCGGCGCGCTCGAAGCAAGCTTGCCGGACGGAACCCGTCGTCTGCTTGGCGGCCGGGCGGATGGGCCGTCTTGCATAGTCGAAGTCCATGACTGGCGCGCGTTGATCCGGCTGGCCAGCGGTGGATCGGCGGGTTGGTATCGTGCGTGGGCGGCGGGAGAATGGTCCAGCCCCGACCCGGTGCCCCTGTTCGCGCTTTTCATGCGGAATGCCCAGCTGCTTGGGCAAGTCGCGCGTGCCCAAGGGCCGGCGCGGTGGATCGGCCGCATGGCGCACTGGATACGTCGCAACAGCCGGGCCGGATCGCGCAACAATATCGCCTATCATTATGATCTCGGGAATGATTTTTACCGACTCTGGCTTGACCGGAATATGCATTATTCCAGTGGTTTGTTCCTTGATCCTGATAGCCGAATCGAAAGTCTGGAACTGGCGCAGCGGCGCAAGGTGGATGCAATCCTCGATCGCCTGGATCTAAGCGAAGGGAGCACTTTGCTTGAAATCGGCTGCGGCTGGGGCGGTCTTGCCGAACAGGCGATGGAACGACAGGCGATCAGCTATACCGGCCTGACGCTGTCGACCGAGCAGGTGGATTATGCCCGCGACCGGCTGGGATCAGGCGCCCGGATATCACTGACCGATTATCGCGACGCGCAGGGGCAATATGACGCCATTGCCAGTGTCGAAATGGTCGAGGCGGTGGGCCAACGCTATTGGCCCACCTATCTGCAGGCGATCCACCGCCTGCTGAAGCCCGGTGGCAAGGCGGCGATCCAATATATATTGATCGATGACGCTATTTTCGAAGGCTATGCACGCAGCGCGGATTTCATCCAGACCTATGTCTTCCCGGGCGGGATGCTGATTTCCGAAAGCCGATTTCGCGCGCTGGTGGAGGCGCAAGGGCTTGAATGGCGCAATGTGCGTCGTTTCGGCCTCCATTATGCGGAGACATTGCGCCGTTGGCGGGATCGCTTCGATCGGGCGATCGAAGAAGGCCAGTTGCCGGCCAGTTTCGACCAGCATTTCGTGGCCTTGTGGCGTTATTATCTGATGTATTGCGAAGGCGGATTTCGCGGTGGTGGGATCGATGTGGCGCAGGTTACGCTGGTCAAGCCCGCCTGACGCTCAGCCCTCCACCCGCATCCTGTGCCCGGTCGGCGTATCGGTCGTGACCAGTTGCAGGATAGCCTCCGCGACCACCTCCGGTCCCTTGAGGCTGGCCGGGTCTTCGCCGGGGAAAGCGCGGGCGCGCATGGCGGTGCGAGTCGCGCCCGGATCGACGATATGGGTGCGGATGGCGGAGATATTCTTCACCTCCTCACTATAGGCGCCGACCAGCGTTTCCAGCGCTGCCTTGGACGCGCCATAGGCGCCCCAATAGGCGCGCGGTGCGACGACCGACGACGTCAGCGCCACGATCCGTGCGTCGCTGCTCGCGCGCAGCATGCCGTCGAACGCGGCGATCAGCGCCTGCTGCGCGCCGACATTGAGCGTCAGCACGCGCGCGAACTCCTTGCTGTCGATCGCCTGCACCGCTGCCAGCGATCCCAGGGTGGCAGCGTTGAGCACCATGATGTCCAGCGCCTGCCAGCGTCCTCCAATCGCCTGGGCGAGGCGGCCGATGCTTTCGCCATCGGTCAGGTCCAGCGGCGCGATGGTCGCATGACCGCCAGCCTGATGGATGCGGTCTTCCACTTCCTCCAGGCCGCCGCTGGTCCGCGCGGTCAGCACGACATGCGCGCCGGCGGCGGCTAGAGCCTGCGCCGTAGCCGCGCCGATGCCGCGGCTCGCGCCCGTGACCAGAGCCAGTTTGCCGGAAAGGGGAAGGTCGGACATCCATGCTCCATTCGCCCGACAGACGGGCCGTTTCTATGAAAGGAAGAAGGGCATAAGACCGATTAGCCGATGCGGCAAATCGGTGATCCTACAGAAGGATAGGGCGGCCGCGATGGGCCGCCCTGAAAATGTCAGACCACGCGCTCGGCGAGCAGTTCCAACTGATTGGTCACGACCACATCATCCTGGTCGGTCAAGGTAGTGGGATAGTCGCCGGTAAAGCAGGCGTCGCAATATTGCGGACGGATGTCCGCGCGCTTCGCCTCGCCCAATGCCTTGTAGAGGCCGTCGATCGAGATGAAGGCCAGGCTGTCGGCGTGGATGAAATCCTGCATGCCGCCGACGTCCAGCTTGTGCGCCAGCAGCTTGGTGCGTTCGGGCGTGTCGACGCCGTAGAAGCAGCTATGCTTGGTCGGGGGTGATGCGATGCGCATATGCACTTCGGCGGCGCCGGCTTCACGCATCATTTGCACGATCTTGAGCGAGGTGGTGCCGCGCACGATCGAATCGTCGATCAGCACGATCCGCTTGCCCTCGATCAGGGCGCGGTTGGCGTTGTGCTTCAGCTTGACGCCGAGGTGACGGACCTTGTCGCCCGGCTGGATGAAGGTACGGCCGATATAATGCGACCGAATGATCCCCAGTTCGAACGGAATGCCCGATTCCTGGGCATAGCCGATCGCCGCTGGCACGCCGCTGTCGGGCACCGGGATGACATAGTCGGCCTCGACCGGATTTTCGATCGCCAGTTGCGCGCCGATCGCCTTGCGGACCGAATAGACGCTGGAATTGTCGATGATCGAATCGGGCCGGCTGAAATAGACATGTTCGAAGATGCACGGGCGCGCGTGCGTCTCGCCGAACGGGCGGTGCGATCGGATCTGGCCGTCATTGGTGACGATCACCAGTTCGCCCGGATCGATCGAGCGGACATAATCCGCACCGACGACGTCGAACGCAACGGTTTCGGAAGCGAAGATCGTCGCGTCGCCCAGCTTGCCCATGACCAGCGGCCGGATGCCCAGCGGGTCGCGGCAGGCGATCATGCCTTCTGGCGTCATGACAATCAGGGAGTAGGCGCCCTCGATCTGCTTCAGCGCATCGATGAACTTGTCGAGCAGGGTGCGATAGCTGGATGTCGCCACCAGATGGATGATGACTTCCGTATCCGACGTCGACTGGAAAATCGAGCCGCGGCGAATCAGTTCGCGACGCACCTTCATCGCGTTGGAGATATTGCCATTATGGGCAACGGCGAATCCGCCTGAGTTCAGTTCCGCGTAAAGCGGCTGGACGTTGCGCAACGAGGTTTCGCCGGTCGTCGAATAGCGCACATGGCCACAGGCGCTTTCGCCGGGCAAGGCACGAATCACCTCGTCTCGGTCGAAATTGCCCGCCACATGGCCCATCGCCCTATGGGTATGGAAATCATGCCCATCCCAGCTGGTGATGCCAGCGGCTTCCTGCCCGCGATGCTGGAGCGCATGAAGGCCGAGCGCGACTATGGCCGACGCCGTTTCCCCGCGGGAAACGCCGAAAATGCCACATTCCTCGCGCAACTTGTCGTCGTCGAAGGGATTGGTCGTAAACATGGGTGCGAACCGGTTCCGTTGCCGTTCTTTGGCGCTCCCCAATGGGCCGCCTTTCCGCGCGCATATAGTCGCTTGAGCCTCGTTTGTCGCCTCCTTGTCACAAAAAAGCAGAACCTGCCGTGCAAACGCTCCGTTTCCATGACTTTGCCGAACCGTAAAAAGTCTAATTAGCTGCTCCACTATCGGCAAAATGCCCTACTGGCGTAGCGCATCCTGCACGGCTACACACACAGGCCTGATGCACCGTTTCGCCAATCCTGCCCGCTTCCTGAAGATCGCGCGTCCGCTCACCGGCTGGCTGTTCTGGCCGGGGCTGGCGCTGCTGCTGATCGGCGCCGCGTGCGGATTGTTCGTGACGCCGGCGGATTATCTGCAAGGCGAAACCGTGCGGATACTCTATATACATGTGCCTGCCGCCTGGCTGGGCATGGGCGGCTGGACCGGCATCGCCATCGCCGCGCTAATGCAACTGGTCTGGCGCCATCCGCTCGCAGCGGTTGCAGGACGCGCTATCGCTGCGCCCGGTGCGCTTTTTACCGCCATCTGTCTGATGACCGGTTCCATCTGGGGGCGGCCGACCTGGGGCACCTGGTGGGAGTGGGATGGACGCATGACCTCCATGCTCGTGCTCTTGTTCCTCTATCTCGGCTATATCGCGCTCGCCAATGCCAGCGCACGGCAGGGGCAGACGGTCGGGCAGGGCGGGGTGAGCAACGTCACCGCCATTTTCGGTCTGGTCGGGGCGGTCAATATTCCGATCATCAACCGGTCCGTCGTGTGGTGGAACAGCCTGCACCAGGGACCGAGCATCACGCTGCGCGGGTCGAGCATCGATGGATCGCTGCTCTGGCCGCTGGGTTTGACCCTGCTCGGTTTTTCCCTCTGGTTCGGGGCGATCGTCCTGATACGGATGCGGGCGATATTGGCACAAAACAAGGTCGAGGCGCGAATGCAGCGGTTGGCCCGGGGATGAGGGCGAGAGGGTAGGATGAATCAGTGGGCTTTCGTGATGGCCGCCTATGCGGTGACGGCGATCGGGACGGCGATCGTCAGTCTGTTGAGCTGGCGTGCGATGCGCAATGCCGAGGCGACTGCCGAGCGGCTGTAGCATGAAGGCGAAGCATCAACGGCTGATCCTGGCGCTGGCTGCGCTGGCGGCGATCATCGGTGCGGGCCTGCTCGCCGTTTCCGCGCTCAAGGATGAGGCGGCCTATTTCTATGCCCCCAATGATGTGAAGACCAAGGGCGTGGAACCGGGCAAGGCCATTCGTCTGGGGGGCATGGTCGTGAAGGGCAGCCTGAAGCGCGCGGCCAATGGCGTGACGATCCGATTCGACGTGACCGACGGCAAGGCGACCGTGCCTGCGACTTTCAGCGGCATCGCGCCGGACCTGTTCAAGGAGGGCAGCGGGGTCGTCGCGGAGGGCGCGTTCGACGGCAAAGGCACGTTCGTCGCCACCAACCTGCTCGCAAAGCATGACGAACGCTACATGCCCCGCGAACTGGAGGGAATGAGCTATAACGAAACCACGCATGAGATGAAGGCGGAGCGGTGATGCAAATGATGTCCGCTCTTCCTCTGTTCAGGGCTTTTCGCGCGTGATCGCCGAAGCTGGTCTGGCCGCGCTCTGGCTCGCCGCTGCGCTAGCGCTGCTTCAGCTATTTCTTGCCTTTGCTGGCCTTAAGGGCGGCAAGTCGGAACTGCTGGCCGCCGTTCGTCCTGCCGCCGTGGCGCAGGGCGTGTTGACTGCGATCGCCTTTGGCCTGCTCATCACGCTTTTCATACGGTCCGACATGTCGGTGCTGCTGGTCGTCACCAACAGCCATTCGATGAAGCCCTGGCTCTACAAATTTGCCGGAACCTGGGGCAATCATGAAGGGTCGATGCTGCTCTGGGTGACGGTCATGGGAGTCGCCGGGGCCGCGGTGGCTCTGTTCGAGCGGGCCTTGCGACGTGATACGCATATGGCAACGCTGGGCGGGCAGGCGGCTATCAGCCTTGGCTTCTATGCCTTCCTGCTCTTCTCCTCCAATCCCTTCGCGCGGATCGATCCGCCGCCGCCGGATGGGCAGGGGCTGAACCCGCTGTTGCAGGATCCGGGCCTCGCCTTCCATCCGCCGACCCTTTATTTGGGTTATGTCGGTTTATCGGTCGCCTTTTCCTTTGCGATCGGCGCGCTGCTGACACGGCAGGTGGATGCGGCCTTCGCACGCGCCATGCGGCCTTGGGTGCTGGCGGCGTGGATATTGCTGACGCTTGGTATCACAGCCGGCAGCTATTGGGCCTATTATGAATTGGGCTGGGGCGGCTGGTGGTTCTGGGATCCGGTCGAGAACGCCTCGCTGATGCCATGGCTGGCAGCGACCGCATTGCTGCATAGCGTCACCGTGCTGGCGACCCGCGATGCGTTGCGCGCCTGGACGGTCATGCTGGCGGTGATCGCCTTCTCCATGTCGATGGTCGGCACCTTCCTTGTTCGTTCCGGCATCCTGACCAGCGTCCACGCCTTCGCCGTCGATCCTGAGCGAGGGAGCTTCATTCTCGCGTTGCTCGCTATCTATATCGGCGGTGCGCTTGCCTTGTTCGGCTGGCGGATCGGATCGGTGCGGGAAGGCGCGCCGTTCGAACTGGTTAGTCGCGAGACGCTGCTGGTCGTCAACAATCTGCTTCTGTCCGTCATTCTCGGCATTGTGTTGATCGGCACCCTCTATCCGCTGATGACCGAAGCCTTTGGCCACAAGGTGTCGGTCGGCGCGCCCTATTTCGACAGGATCGCGGGACCGATCGCTCTGACGCTGATGATTGCGCTGGCGACAGGACCGCTCGTTCGCTGGCGGCGCGATCGGGCTGCTGCCGTTGGGAAGCGGTTGATGGTGCCATTCGCCGTGGCGATCCTGGCCACTGTTTCGGTGGCGATCCTTGCTTGGGGACGGATCGGTATCCTGCCCTTTTGCGGCCTGGTCATCGCGTTCGCGGTCGGGGCGGCGAGCATCGCGCCGCTGTGGAAGCGAAATCTGCTGCGCACGCCGCTCTTCACCTGGGGCATGGTCATCGCCCATCTGGGCTGTGCGGTCAGTCTGGCAGGCATGGCCTGCAATTCGGCCTTCACCGTCGAGAAGCTGGTGGCGGCCCGTCCCGGTGATACGATCCAGACCGCCGGATGGTCGCTCCGTTTCGTTCAGATCAAGCCCATCGCTGGCGATAACTGGACGGCGCTCCAGGCCGATGTGCAGGTGGATCGCGGCGGCGCGCCGGTACTGATCCATCCGCAGTCGCGTTTCTTCGCCTCGCCGCCGACCACGACTAGCGAGGCGGCATTGCTGACCCGCTGGAATGGCCAGCTCTATGTCGTGCTGGGTGAAGAGGTTGAAGGCGGGCGTTGGCAACTTCGTATCTGGTGGAAGCCTTTCGTCACATTAATCTGGCTGGGCGGCATATTGATCGCTCTGGGCGGCGCGTTGGCGCTGGTCGGGCGGGAACGGCGCGGTTGGCTGATGAAGTGGCGGGCGCGGAGGGCCTTCGCATGAGGAAGCGGCTGATCTGGCTGCCGTTTGTGCTGTTTCTGGCCTTTGTCGGCCTGTTCGCGAGCGGCCTGTTCCAGCCCGACGACCGGATCATCCATTCGCGTCTGGTGGGGCAGCCGCTCCCGGCCTTCACCTTGCCGGCGGGGGCAAGCGACCGGGCCGCGCTGGCCAGCGCCCAATTGGCTAGCGGGAAGCCGCGCCTGCTCAACATCTTCGCCAGCTGGTGCGTCCCCTGCGCGGCTGAAGCGCCGCAACTGATGGCGCTCAAGCAGGCGGGCGTGGAGATCGACGCCATCGCCATTCGTGATGCCCGCCCCGATGTCGACGCTTTCCTCAAGCGCTATGGCAATCCTTATGCCCGGATCGGCCTCGATGCGCGGAGCGGCGTTCAGATCGCGCTTGGATCGTCAGGCGTGCCGGAAACCTTCGTGATCGATGGCAAGGGGCGGATCGCCTATCAGCATATCGGTGATATCCGTGCTGACGACGTGCCGATGATTCTCGATCTGCTGAGGCACGCGCGATGAGGATGGTGTTCGCCCTGCTGCTCGCGTTGTTCGCCACGCCGCTCGCTGCCCAGACCGCCTTGCCGCCCGCGCCCTGGGCGGACCGGCAGATCCCGAATGCGGCGCAGGAGCGAAAGGCCAAAGCGCTGATGGAAACCATCCGCTGCCTCACTTGCCAGAGCCAGTCGATTGCCGACTCGAATGCCAGCATGGCGGGCGATATGCGATCGCAGATCCGCGAGCGGATCATGGCGGGAGAGCAGCCCGAAGCGATTCGCGCCTGGCTGGTGTCGCGCTATGGCGATTGGGTCAGCTATGAACCGACCGCCGCGCCGATCCTCTGGCCGCTCTGGGCTGCGCCGCTGTTCCTGCTGGCACTCGGCCTGTTGCTGATGCGCGGACAGATAAAACGGAGGAAGGGCCGATGACGGGCTGGATAATTGCTTTCGGTCTGGCGGCACTGGTATTCCTTGCCTTGCTCTTTGCCGGCCGCATTCCGCGATCGGCGCGGGAAATCTCGGCAGCGGCATTGCTCCTGGGGCTTGCCGGCTATGCCTGGCAGGGGCATCCGGGCCTCGCTGGCGCCCCGCGCAAACTGGCTGAAACCAGGGGTGAGGCGTTCGACGAGAAACTGGCCGAAAAACGCCGTGGCCTTGCCGAGCGGTTCGGGCCGGCGGCTCAATGGATGATGCTGTCCGACGGACTCGCGCGGCAGGGCAAGACCAGGGAGGCGGCAAATGTCCTGCTGTCGGGCCTGCGTGATACGCCGGACGACGCGAATCTCTGGTTGGGGCTGGGCAATGCGCTGATCAATCATGCCGGCGGCGTGATCTCCCCCGGCGCTGAGTTCGCCTATCGCCGCGCTCTGACGCTCGATCCGGATGGGCCGGCGCCGCGTTATTTCTATGGTCTTGCGCTGGCCCGCGCCGGGCAGTTTCAGGCCGCGCGCGACCTTTGGGCGCCGCTTGCGGCCCGTGCCCCGGCCGGTAGCCAGGTGAAGGCGGAACTGGAAGCCAATATCGCGCGTATCGATTCCATGCTCGCCAATGGTGCCCCTGTCCCGCAATGACGCGCCGCAGCGCGGATGATTGCGCCCCGTCAGGAGGCGTGATAGGGCGCGGCCCCATGCAGGGTATGACATATCCTTTTGAGACCGTTGCTCGATGACCGCTCGGCTTTCCATTCATGGCTGATTCCCTTCCCAACACCGCGCCGGCGACGGCCGATGATGAGCAGGGCGGCCACGGCCATGCCCGGCAGAAGGCCACGCTGAAGCTGGTCGTCGGTGCGATCGGCATTGTGTTCGGCGACATCGGTACGAGTCCGCTCTACGCCTTTCGCGAAACCTTCGCCGGCCATCATCATCTCGATCTCGACCCGGACCATATCCTGGGCGTCATCAGCCTGATGTTCTGGTCGATGATGCTGGTGGTGACGCTGAAATATGTCAGCATCATCATGCGCGCCGACAATAAGGGCGAGGGCGGTAGCCTGGCGCTGCTGGCGCTGATCAACGGTCAGACGAAAACCCAGCGCTGGTCGCGCGGCATCATCCTGCTGGGTGTCTTCGCAACGGCGCTCTTTTACGGCGACTCGATGATCACGCCGGCGGTGTCGGTGCTGTCGGCGGTCGAAGGTCTGGCGGTCTATAATCCCGAACTGGCGCCGGCGATCCTGCCGGTCGCGATCCTGATCCTGCTGGGATTGTTTTGGATTCAGGGGCTGGGCACGAACCGCGTGGCGACGCTGTTCGGTCCGATAATGTTGCTCTATTTCGTCACCATCGCGACCCTGGGCGTTCTTTCGATCGTGAAGACGCCGGGCATTCTCTACGCCTTCAACCCCTATTGGGCGGTGATGTTCTTCGTCACCGACCCGTTGCCGGCCTTCCTCGCGCTGGGGTCCGTCGTGCTGGCCGTGACCGGCGCGGAGGCGCTCTATGCCGATATGGGGCATTTTGGCCGCAGCCCGATCCGCGTGTCCTGGCTCTTCTTCGTGCTGCCCGCGCTGATGCTCAACTATATGGGGCAGGGCGCGCTGCTGTTCCGCGAAGGCGCGGCGGCGCTGCACAGCCCCTTCTACAATCTTGCGCCGCAATGGGGACAGTTGCCGCTGGTGGTGCTGGCCACGCTGGCAGCGATCATCGCGTCGCAGGCGGTGATTTCGGGCGCCTTCTCCGTCACGCAGCAGGCTATCCAGCTTGGCTTCATGCCGCGCCTGCGGATTTCGCACACCAGCGCGTCCGCCGCCGGGCAGATTTACATTCCCCTGATCAACTGGGGGCTGATGACGATGGTCATCCTGCTGGTGCTGGTATTCCAGACATCGTCCAACCTGACGGCGGCCTATGGCATCGCGGTCACGGGCGCGATGTTCATCGACAATTTGTTGCTGACCGTGTTGCTCTACCGTCTGTGGCACTGGAAATGGTATTATTCCGCGCCGCTGCTGTCGGTCTTCTTCCTGGTCGACGGCGCCTATCTGGCGGCCAACCTGACCAAGGTGCCGGACGGCGGCTGGTTCCCGCTGCTGATCGGCTTCGTCGTCTTCACGCTGCTGACCACATGGTCGCGCGGTCGGCGGCTGGTGCAGGATCGTCTGCGCGAAGCGGCCATGCCGATCCCGGTGTTCGTGGCGTCCGCCGCCAACAGTGCGGTACGGGTGCCCGGCACGGCGGTCTTCATGACATCGACGCCCGATGGCGTGCCCCATGCGCTGCTGCATAATTTGAAGCACAACAAGGTGCTGCACGAGCGGGTGATCCTGCTGACGGTGAAGATCAAGGATGTGCCGGTCGTCGAGGATGACGGTCGGTGCAAGCTGGAGGATCTGGGCCGGGGCTTCTTCCGCGTGGTGCTCCATTATGGCTTCATGCAGGAGCCGGACGTGCCGGCCGCGCTCAAGAATATCAGCGGCTGCGGGCAGGCGTTCAAGATGATGGACACCAGCTTCTTCCTTGCCCGCCAGACGCTGCTGCCGTCGGCCAAGCCGGGCATGCCGCTGTGGCGGGAGAAGATCTTCGCTTGGATGCTGCGCAACGCGGAAAGCGCGATGGAGTTCTTCCGCCTGCCCACCAACCGGGTCGTGGAACTGGGCAGCCAGGTAGAAATCTGATTTCCGCTTTTCATATGTGGAAGTTCACACCGTTCAGACAAATACGATCATCTCTGATCGTTTCCAGATAGGACAGCAAAAAGGGCGCGGCCTTGCGGTCGCGCCCTCGTCTTTTTCATCGATCGGGATCAGGCGGCGTCGCGGTCCTTGACGCTGATGTCCACCAACTGACCGCCATTGATGGCGATCTTCTTGGGCTTCATCGCTTCGGGAACTTCGCGGACCAGTTCGATCACCAGCAGGCCGTCGGTCAGATCGGCCTTTTCGACGCGGACGAAGTCGGCGAGTTCGAAGCGGCGCTCGAAGCTGCGGTTGGCGATACCGACATGCAGGAATTTGGAGCGGTCGGCAGCCGATGCTTCATCCTTGCGACCGATCACCTGGAGCAGATTCTGCTGTGCGGTGATGTCGATCTCTTCGGGGCGGAAGCCGGCGACGGCGAGCGTCACGCGATAGCGATCTTCCGACAGGCGTTCGATATTGAAGGGGGGATAATTGTCGCCCTGAGCAAGGCGGGCGTTATTTTCGATCAGGTCGAACAGACGATCAAAGCCCACGGTCGAGCGACGATAGGGGGTAAGGTCAAAACCACGCATTTGTCATAATCTCCAACGAGCAATATGAACATGCCGGACCCGTCAACTGGCATCCGGCGATATGATGTCCGGCCCCATCAGGCGGCTGAACAGGTTTGATATGGTTCGCGTCTTCTGGCTTTCAAGATGCGATATAAGCATGCTGCCTAGATATGCGGCGGCGTTTGGCGGAGGTGGCATTGACCCGATTCATCCTGCATGTCGGTGACGGCAAATGCGGCAGTTCTTCCATCCAGACCGCTCTGTTCCACGCCCGCGCCGATTTGCGGGCGCAGGGCATCATCTATGAATCGCACCATTCATCGAGCGGCAATTTCTGCCTAAGCACGCTTGTCGGCGGAACCACGCGCGGAGACGATGCCGGTCAGAGGCGCATTGCGACCGACACCGTCGCGGCGATCCGGGCGGGCCTCGCGACGGCCGACCATGTGATCCTGTCCTCGGAATCCTTTCTGCGCCAGTCACCGGCGAACATCATGGCCATCCTGCATATGATCACGCCGGATATCAGCGGGATCGACGTGATCGCCTATGTGCGGCATCCGGTCGCGATGTACCTGTCGCTGGCGCAGCAGGCGATCAAGGCAAGCACGCGCTTCACTTCGCCTGCCTCCTATCGGCGGCCATTGGACGAGGCGCTAGTGCGATGGGAATCCTGCTCCGGCGTCGAGTCCCTGACTGTCAGGCTGTTTGACAGGGCAGCTATGGTTGGTGGCGACGTCGTGCCGGACTTTCAGGCGATACTGGAACGCTTGACGGAGCGGACGATCCCGTTGGCCCCGGTGCGGGAAAACCAGTCCCTTTCAGCTGAGCAGATGGTCGCGCTGCAACATTATCGCCACCATCATTGCCTGCAGGAGCAAGGGAAGGAAACGGCCGGCAGCGTAGCGTTGATCGATTGCTTCGAACGAATGAACCGGGATGGGTTGGTGGGGACGCGGCCGGTGCTGAAAGCGCGGGCAGCCGCGCTCGTCCTTCGGAACAATCGCGACATCATGCAGGCATTGTCCGACCGCTATGGTCTTACCGGCATGGCAGCCCCTGCGGAACCGCCTGAAACGGATGACGGACAGGGCAATTGGTCGAGCATCGCGTCGATCATGGCACAGGTCGACCGGCAGCAGATCGACGCGCTGAAGCGGATCTTGCCCGATAGTAAAAGCGGAAGCCCCGGTCGCGACGCGGCGGCATTGGCGCAGTTGATGGCAGCTTCACCTGACAAGGCCGAAGCGATCGAGAATGCCGTGCGCCGATACTGGACGGACGCAACGGGATGAAAGTCATCGGCATGAAATCGTTCGAATAAAAAACACCCGGATCATGTTTTCACGATCCGGGTGTTTAATGGACGATTGCTCGTCTCCCCCTTGGCCTGCCTCAACCGCTTCTTAGCCCCCTAAGCTCGAAGCGGGATGCAGTATCCCTGAACCACGGCCTTTCACCTGTGCTTCGATTGTCTTGCTATGACTGGCGCAGGCCGGAGTCACGGGCTAAATCGGGCTGCTGTGATTTTCGGTCCGCCCCTGTGGCGGCAATGCAACAATCCGGCAATGCTTGCCGTTAAGCATGTCGATGCCTAAGCCATCATCCAGATCCATATTCGAAGGGCCGTTCGCGCCACATGATTCTATCCCGTTACGAACGCATGATCGCCAAGCGCTACCTGCTGCCGGGCAAGGGAGAAGGCTTCATCTTCCTTGTCGCCGGCATCAGCCTGGTCGCGGTCATGCTGGGCGTTGCCGCGCTCATCATCGTCATGAGCGTGATGAATGGTTTCCGTGCGGAGCTGTTCGACAAGATCGTCGGCCTTAACGGCCATGCCGTGGTGCAGGGCTATGGCGGGCGGCTGCCCGACTGGCAGTCGGTGCTGAAGCAGGCCAAGGCGACGCCGGGCGTCACCAGCGCGACGCCGATGATCGAGCAGCCTTTGGGCGCCATCTATCAGGGGCGGTTCGAGTTCGCGCTGGTACGCGGCATGACGGTGGAGGACATTCGGTCCAGCCCGACCCTCAGCAAGAATGTGAAGGCCGGCAGCCTGAGCGACCTGAAGCCCGACAGCGGCAATGTGGCGATCGGGTCGCGGCTGGCCGAAAATCTGGGCATTCAGGTCGGCGACACGATCACCATCTTCAATCCAGCGGGCCGGACCACGCCCTTCGGCACCGTACCCCGCCAGATCGCCTATCGGGTGGCGGCGATCGTCGAGATCGGCGTCTATGACTATGACAAGGCGTTCGTGATCATGCCGATCCAGGATGCGCAGACCCTGCTGCTGCTGGGCGATGTCGTGAGCATGATCGAAGTGCAGACGATCAATGCCGACAAGGTGGGGCAGATATTGGAGCCGCTCGCCGCGAAGGTGGCGGGTCGGGCGGTTATCACCGACTGGCGGCAGATGAACGCGTCGCTGTTCGAGGCGCTGGCGGTCGAGCGCGTGGCGATGTTCGTCGTACTGTCGATCATCGTGCTGGTCGCGGTGTTCAACATCCTCTCCTCGCTCATCATGCTGGTGCGCGCCAAGACGCGCGACATCGCGATATTGCGGACGATGGGGGCGAGCCGGGTCGGACTGGTCAAGATCTTCATGACCGTGGGCGTGACCATCGGCGCGCTGGGGACGGGGGCCGGCATGGTGCTGGGCTTCGTGTTTCTTTTCTTCCGCCAGGGGATGGTCGATGCGATCCAGTTCGTGACCGGCCAGAATCTCTGGGATCCATCCGTGCGATTCCTGAGCGAATTGCCGTCCAAGTCGGACCCGATCGAGGTGACGGTCATCTGCGTCATGGCGTTGCTGTTCAGCTTCCTCGCCACCCTCTATCCGGCCTTCAAGGCCGCCAATACCGATCCCGTGCAGGTGCTGCGCTATGAATGATGTTCTGAAAGTCAGCGGCCTGACCCGCAGCTTCACCCAGGGCGAGGTGACGATCGAGGTGTTGCGCGGCGTCGACCTGTCGGTTGGGCCGGGCGAGATCGTTGCGCTGCTGGGGCCGTCGGGGTCGGGCAAGTCGACCCTGTTGCAGGCGGTAGGTCTGCTGGAGGGTGGTTTCGAGGGATCGATCCGCATCGATGGCGAGGAAGCCGCGAAGCTGGATAATGACGGGCGGACGCGGCTGCGGCGCGATGCGCTGGGCTTCGTCTACCAGTTCCACCATCTGCTGCCCGACTTCAACGCGACCGAGAATGTGGTGCTGCCGCAGGTGATCCGCGACGTGGGAATGGATGCGGCGCGCAAGCGGGCTGAATCGCTGCTGACGTCGCTGGGTCTGGGGCACCGGCTGGACCATCGGCCGAGCCAATTGTCGGGCGGCGAGCAGCAGCGCGTAGCGGTCGCCCGCGCGCTGGCCAATCGGCCGGCGCTGGTGCTGGCGGACGAGCCGACCGGCAATCTGGACGAGCGGACGGCCGACGTGGTGCTGGCCGAGTTCCTGAGGCTGGTGCGCGGCGAAGGTTCCGCTGCGCTGGTCGCCACCCATAATGAGCGGCTGGCTGAGAAGATGGACCGGGTGGTCCGCCTGCATGAAGGCAAGCTGGAAAGGGTTTAGGCCGCTGCCGAAGCGCCGTCCCGCACGGTCGCGACCAATATGCGGTCGCGGCCTTCGGTCTTGGCGCGCAGCAGGGCGGCGTCGGCGGTCTGGAGCAGCCGGTCTGCGCGGCCATGGTCGGGGAATGTGGCGAGGCCGAAGCTGGCGGTAATCGCGCCCAGTTCCTTGCCGCGATGTTCGATCCGCAGATCCTGGATGCGGCGCTGGATCTGCATCGCGCGGCCGAGCGCCTGGTCGAGGCTGAAGCCGGGCATCAGCACGACGAACTCCTCCCCGCCCAGGCGGAAGGCATGGCCGTTCTCACGCAGGGAGTCGGCCAGCACAGTGCCGACCGCACGCAGCACCGCGTCGCCGGCATCATGGCCGAAACTGTCGTTGAATCGCTTGAAATGGTCGATATCGACCATCAGGCAGGTGAGCGGCGTGGCGTTGCGCTCGGCTTCCCCCACCAGGGTCTGTAGCATGACGTCGAACTGGCGGCGATTGGGCAGTCCGGTCAGCGCGTCGGCCATCGCCATTTCGCGCAGCACGTCGCGCAGGCGCAGATTGGCGAGGGCGAGTCCGATATTCTCCGCCAGCATTTCCAGATATTTGCCTGTCCGTTCCAGTTGGTCTGCCGGGACGTCCACCGGTTCCTCATAATAGAGCATGCCGATGCTTTCGCCCTGTGCCGCCAGCGGAATACAGATCGTGCTGATCGGCGCGGTCGCGTCCAGATGCTCGCATGGAATGTCGACCATCTCTCCTATGGGCCGGTGGGTCTGGCCACGACGCAGTGCCCAACAGGCGGAAGCGGGAAATTCGGTCCGGGAGTGGGTCGGGGAAAGCCAGTCGCAGGCCTGCACCATCACATTGCGGCGATTGTCATGAATGTAGAGGCGGCCGGGGAAAGCCGGCGCGATTTCGGGGGCGAACCGGCGGACGACCTCCACCAGGTCGGACGTGTTGTCGCAACCCTGCAGGCGCTGGGTCAGGCGCGAGAGAAGATCGCGCATCGTCCGGTCGGCGTCGCGTTCCTGCTCTAGCCGCTGCCGTTCCAGCCCGTTCTCGCGGAAGATGCGGATGGCCTGCGCCATGTCGCCAATCTCATCGACATGGGCGGAGTCCGGTGGGATGGCGTCCCAATCCTGCGCGGCGAGGCGCGTCACGACATCGCTGAGGCGCACGACTGGGCGCAGGATACGCTGTTTCAGTACGAAATAGAGGACGCACAGGAACAGGAAGGCGGTCATGCCCAGCATGATTTCCGACATGGTGCGCCATTGCCGGGCCGTGTCTGTCGCGCTGGCGACGGCATGTTCGGTGCGCTGATCCAGCATATATTGGAACTTGCCGACTTGCGCCGCGACACGGTCCAGTTCCCGGCCATATTCATCCCCGAACAGGATCGTGCGGCCGGTCTTGTCATCCCCTGCCTGAGCGGCGCGGATGGCGGCATCCTGCTCGTCGGAAAGAGCGTCCGACCAGTGCAGCGCCTGACGCAGCGCCCCGAGTTCGCTTTCATTGGCGCCGACGTCGCGCAGATGGGTGACACGCTGCTCGACCGACCGGAGAGCTTCCTTTTCGCGGCGATAGGCGATCAGATGGCTGGGGTCGCCGCTGACGACGAAGCCGCGCGCCTGTTCGGTGAGGCGATAGACGTCCTCCTCCAGCGTGGCGGTCGCCTGATCGAAGGTCGAGCGCTGCGTCACGGCAGCGCGTTCGCGCTCCTCCGCGCCCGATGCCATCAGCATCGTGGCGCCCGAGGCGAGGGTCAGGGCGACGGTGGCCCCATAGGCCCAGTTGGTGATCGTGGACAGACGCATGATCGGCGCAGGATAGCCGCCACTGGTTGGCAATCTCTTAAGGATGGCGCCGAAGCGGCTGGTTTCGAATTTGGTCCACAGATTTCCTCGTCGGGGGGGTGTGCCGAATCGATTGCGATGCCTAGATTGGCGGGATGCCTCACGCCGCTTTCGTACCTCTTCGCGTTTTCTCCTCCTTTACGATGCTCGAAGGAGCGATCGATCCCAAGATGATCGCCAAGCAGGCCAGGGCGCTGGGCTTTCCGGCCGCGGCGATCACGGACCGCAACGGCCTTTATGGATCGATGGCTTTTTCCGATGCGTGCAAGGGTGAAGGCGTGCAGCCGGTCATCGGTGCGATGCTGGGCGTGCAGCGGCCGGGACGGCCGGCCAATGCGGCGCCGGTGCATGACTGGATCGCGCTCTATGCGCAGGACGCGGGCGGTTACGACAATATCTGCGCGCTGGTGTCGATGGCGCATCTCGACCGGCCGGTCGAGGAAGTGCCGCATGTGACGCTCGACATGCTGGAAGGGCGGACCGACGGCGTCATCGCGCTGACGGCGGGCGGCGAGGGCGCGCTGGCGCGGCTCTTTGCGGAGGATCAGCCCGACGCTGCGATCGCCTATGTGAAGCGGCTGGAGGCGCTGTTCCCGGACCGGCTCTATGTCGAAATCTGCCGACGGCTGGACCCGGTCGAGGGTAAGGCGGAGCCGCAACTGCTCGACCTTGCCTATGACCGCAACCTGCCGCTGGTCGCGACCAACCCGACCTGCTTTGCCGAGCCGCATTTCCATGAGGCGCATGACGTGATGCTCTGCATCGCCGACAGCGCCTATGTCGAGACGCCTGATCGCCGCACCAGCTCGCCCGACGCCTGGATGAAACCGGTGGGCGAGATGAAGCGGCTGTTCGAAGATCTGCCCGAGGCGTTGGCGAACACGCTGGTTGTCGCGCAGCGCTGCGCCATTGCGGCGCCCAAGCGCAAGCCCATCCTGCCGAGCCTGGCCGGCGATATCGAGGGCGAAGGCGTGATGTTGCGCGAGCAGGCGGCGGCGGGGCTGGAGGCGCGGCTGGAGAAGGCGGGGATCATCGGCCCGGAAGCGCGCCAGCCCTATTTCGACCGGCTGAAGTTCGAGACGGATATCATCATCCAGATGGGGTTCCCCGGTTATTTCCTGATCGTGGCCGACTTCATCAAATGGGCCAAGGATCATGATATTCCGGTTGGACCAGGCCGTGGTTCGGGCGCGGGGTCGCTGGTCGCCTGGGCGCTGACCATCACTGATCTCGATCCACTGCAACTGGGCCTGCTGTTCGAGCGCTTCCTGAACCCGGAACGCGTGTCGATGCCCGACTTCGATATCGACTTTTGCGAAACGCGGCGCGGCGAGGTGATCCGCTACGTCCAGCAGAAATATGGTGCGGACCATGTGGCGCAGATCATCACCTTCGGTAAGCTGAAGGCGCGCGCGGTGCTGAAAGATACCGGCCGCGTGCTCCAGATGAGCTATGGCCAGGTGGACCGGCTCGCCAAGCTGGTGCCCAACCATCCTACCGATCCCTGGACGCTGGAACGATCGCTGAACGGCGTCAGCGAGTTCAAGGCGGAATATGACAATGACAATCAGGTCAAGCGCCTGATCGACTATGCGATGAAGCTGGAAGGCTTTCCGCGCCACAGTTCCACCCATGCGGCGGGCGTGGTGATCGGCGACCGGCCGTTGCAGCAACTGGTGCCGCTCTATCGCGATCCGCGGTCCGACATGCCGGTGACGCAGTTCGACATGAAATATGTCGAGGGTGCGGGGCTGGTGAAGTTCGACTTCCTCGGCCTCAAGACGCTGTCGGTGTTGCAGAAGGCGGTGCAGCTGCTGGCGGCGCGGGGCGTGACGGTCGATCTCGATACGCTCGCCTGGGACGATCCGGCGGTTTACGAACTGCTCCAGCGCGGCGATACTGTTGGCGTGTTCCAGCTGGAATCCGAAGGCATGCGCAAGACGCTGGCCGCGGTGCGCCCCACCAATTTCGGCGACATCATCGCGCTGGTGTCGCTCTACCGCCCCGGCCCGATGGACAATATCCCGATGTTCGGGCGTCGCAAGAATGGCCAGGAAGATATTGAATATCCCCATATTCTCCTGAAGCCGATCCTCGAAGAGACCTATGGCATCTTCGTCTATCAGGAACAGGTGATGCAGGCCGCGCAGATCCTGGCGGGCTATTCGCTGGGAGACGCCGACCTTCTGCGCCGCGCGATGGGCAAGAAGGTGAAGGCGGAGATGGATGCGCAGCGCTCGCGCTTCGTCGAGGGCTGCGCGCAGAGCGATATCAAGCCGGCCAAGGCGAACGAACTGTTCGATTTGATCGACAAGTTCGCTGGCTATGGTTTCAATAAATCGCACGCAGCTGCCTATGCGCTGCTCGCCTATCAGACGGCTTGGCTGAAGGCGCATTATCCGGCGGAATTCTATGCCGGGTCGATGGCCTTCGATATCCATCTGACCGAAAAGCTGACTGTCTTCGTCGACGATATGCGGCGCATGGGGCTGACCTGCCTGCCGACAGACCTGAACCGCAGCGAGGCGGACTTCACCGTCGAGGCTGTACCGCATGAGGGCGAGGACAAGCGGCTGGGTTTTGCCGTGCGCTATGCTCTGGGCGGCCTGAAAGGCGTGGGCGAGAAGGCGATGGAGCAGCTTGTCGAGGAGCGCGACAAGGGCGGGCCGTTCAAGTCATTGGACGATTTCGCCGACCGGATCGAGCCGCGATTGCTCAACCGGCGACAACTGGAAAGCCTCGCGGCGGCGGGCGCGTTCGACGGCATCCATGCTGATCGGGCGGGCGTCCATGCTGCGGCGGAGGTCATCCTTTCGGTCGCGTCCAGCAATGCGGAGGCGCGCGAGAGCGGGCAGGGCGGCCTGTTCGGCGATGTCGAAACGCCCCATGCCGACGTGCGCATCCCGCCGCATCAGGCCTGGACCGTGGCGGATCGCATGGCGCAGGAAAAGGAGGCGTTCGGCTTCTATTTCTCGGCCCACCCGGTCGATCGCTACCGGCATCTGGCCGACGCGCGCGGGGCGAAAAGCTACGGCCTTGTCTGCCAGTCGCCCATGCCCGCGCCCAATGCCGAAGGGCGCGCCATGACCATCATGGCGGCGATGGTCGAGGATGTGCGCTGGCGCGAGACGAAGCGCGGGGCGCGCTACGCCAATGCGACCTTCTCCGACCAGAGCGGGCAGTTTCAGGCGAGCTGCTTCGATGAGGAGGCATGCAAGGCGATCGAGCTGCTGGCGGCAGACGGCGATTGCGCGCTACTGGTCGTGGAGCTGGACCGGTTGCCCGGCGAGGAAACGCCGCGCGTCACCGTGCGCGGTGTAGAGCCGTTCCGCGCGATCGCGAGCGCGTCGCGAATGGAACTGACGGTCGATATCGAGACGGTACAGGCGGTCGAGGCGCTGGCCGCGCTGCTGGCGGGCGCTGGCGGCGGACGGAGCGAGGTGTTCCTGCGTGCGCCGCTGGGTGACGGGCAGGCGGCGCGGATTTTCCTGGGCGACCGCTATAGTCTGGGCGCGGATCAGGTGGATGCGATCGCGACGATCGCGGGGCTGAGCATCCATCGGTTCGAGCGGATGGATGTGAAGGCGGATGGGTACAAGACACGCACGCGGCGGTCAGGGATGAGGTTGGTGGGGTAAGGTTGGGTGACGGCTTACGACCATTCGCAGCCTTACTCGGTTAAAGTCGCGGCATCTGAAACCGGACGTAAGTTGATTACCTTATCGACGATTATCTCATAGTCGAAGGCGCTCATGTGCCCGTAGCTTCCCTTGTGAGCCGTCTGCCGTCCCACAAACGCAACTTCGTAGAGGCCTTCGTCGCTAGTCGAAGAGGTTAGAGCCTGCCCCGACAACCAGATGCGGTCGCCAGCAGTTTGATAGGAGCAGGAACCAGCGGGCGATGGACAAAAGCGGGAATTCTCGAATTCTCTTCTCCATAGGCCTTCCCACTGACGGGCTGGTGTCATTTCGAAGCATTCATCTGTGCTCGACGGCATCGCTTCGAGACCACCATATTTAATCTTGTTAAGGCATCCCTCGGTGATGCCCGGCATTCCTTCTCGAAACTCTTGAATAGCGTTATCCGAGAGCCGCTGTGGTTGCTGTTCACACCCTTGCGTCACCAACAGTATCAAAGGAGCGAGGTTCAGAAAGCGGCATTGCATGGTGCGATGATGGCCAGATCGGCCCCGCTCTGCAACGTCTGACTTGAGTGATGCTGATCCAATATCAGTCCGTCCGCAAACCACCCTGTTTCCGTCATTCCCGCCCGTGCGAAAATGACCGTGAAAATTGAGATGGCCGATGATTTTCTCGGCCCTTGCAGACTTCTCCCATCCACCTCAAAACAACCGCATTTGCGCACCTTCAGGCGGGCGGAACAGGTCCGAGCGTAGCACCAGCCGCTCGCCGCCCAGTCCGGCGCGGCGACGGGCCTTGACGAAGCGGGCGCGGATCAGGTCGGCCCAGACGCCCCGGCCCTTCATCCGGCTGCCGAAATCGGGATCATTGTCGCGGCCGCCGCGCAGGTCGCGGATCATGGCCATGACCTTGCCGGCGCGATCGGGATAATGTTCGTCCAGCCAGGCGCGGAAGAGCGGGGCGACCTCGTGCGGCAGACGGACGAGGATATAGTTGACGTCGCGCGCGCCTGCGGCAGCCACGCGGGCGACGACGCTTTCGATTTCATGATCGTTAATGGCGGGGATGATCGGGGACATGTTCGCCGATACCGGCACCCCCGCCTCCGCAAGGCGTGCGATCGCGGCGATGCGGCGGTCGGGGTGCGGCGCGCGCGGTTCGAGGGTGCGGGCGATCTTCGGATCGAGGGAGGTGACGGATATCATCACCGCCACCAGATTGTCGCGCGCCAGATCGGCGAGCAGGTCGATATCGCGCAGGATGCGGTCGGACTTGGTGGTGATGAAGATCGGATGACGGGTTTCGGCCAGCACTTCCAGCACCTGCCGTGTGATGCGCCAGTCCTTTTCGATCGGCTGGTAGGGATCGGTGTTGGTCCCCATGGCGATGGGGCTGGCGACATGGCCCTTTTTCATCAGTTCGGCGCGCAGCAGTTTTGCGGCGTCGGGCTTGGCGAAGAGCTTTGTTTCGAAATCAAGACCTGGCGACAGGTCGTGATAGGCGTGCGTGGGTCGGGCAAAACAATAGATGCAGCCATGCTCGCAACCGCGATAGGCATTGATCGATTGGCTGAAGGCGATGTCGGGGGAATTGTTGCGCGCGATGATGGTGCGGGGATGTTCGACCGTGACTTCAGTGCGGAGCCGGGGCGCTTCCCCGTCAATGGCTTCCAGTACGTCCAGCCAATCGCCATCGGCCTGTCGCTCGGGCATGTTGAAGCGCCGGCTTTCGCCGTTCAGTGTCGCTCCTCTGCCCTTGTGCGCAGTCATCGCGCATCATTAGAACAAAATAGGAACATTGGCAAGGTGCCGGATCGCTTACTCGGCCGCCTCCTCCTGCAACCCCGACATATAGCCGCCAATGTCCGGCGCCAGATAGCCGACATTCTGCTCGCGAATGCGGGCGGCGGCGTCATCATAGAAGAAGGGCAGGAAGGCGTAGCGCCGGCCGCTGGTGACGGGCAGAGCTTCGTGCAGAAGCGAGCAGGAGAAGATCAGCGCCCCACCGGTGGGGGGGCGGTAGCTGCGGGCGCCAAATTCGGGAAAACGCAATTCTCCGCCTTCGAAATCCTCTGCATTGAGGTTGATCGTGCAGGCGAAGCGGCGGTGCGCGGTGCCCTTGGTCGTATTGTCGCGATGGGGACGGAAATAGCCGCCCTGGTCGGCGTCATAGCAGGCGATCAGGAAGCGCTCCACGCGTGTGACGTCAAACTGAAAAGCACGCTGGATCATCGGCCGCAGCGTTTGCGCCATGCGAGCCTTGAGCTGATCGATCAGGGGCCTGTCCTGAATGACATGGTCCTGCCGCTTCTTGTGCGAATGATCGAGTTTCAGGACGGTGATGCCATTTTCTTCGCGCATGAAGCCGGAATCCTCCCCGCCACTTTGCGTGTGGAGCGTGATCAGGTGACGGCACATGGCGGGCGGAAAAATATCCGGGACGATGAGGACGGGCGCATCGATGTCGGGCAGCGGCGGAGGCTGGGTCCGCAACATGGCGAACAGCGCCTCACCCTCGGCAAGGGGCGCGACCCGGCGAACGCGCATCATCGGGTCGATCAGCAGCCAGTGCGGATGGTAGCGGTCCTGACCGGCCTGCCGCCGCAACGCGCCATATTGCCGCGAAACCGCGCCATCATAGTCCAGGAACCAACGCATGCCGGGCAGCCTCTGCGCAATCCTGCCGTGCGCGGCGTCCTGCGGGTCGGTCGTCACCCCGAAGAAACAGGCATGATTGTCGTCGAACATATCCCGATGGCGGGCGAGAAGGTCGAGCGCATCCTGGCCGCCGGCCGTCGTTCCGCTGCCAAGCATCAGCAGGACGATCCATCGCCCGCCTACGCTGTTGAAGGCGTAGTTGGGATTGCTGTCCAGCGCCGCGGCATGGAACCATGGCGCCACCTCTCCGGGGGTGAGCAGACGTGTCATGGCGGGAGAGTGCTTCGGTCGGCGTGCGTCCGCAAGGGGACTCTGTTGGCGAATAATGGCTACCACTGGCGGATTGGCATCCCTATACCCGGTCCATGGCATCCACCGAGAAACAGAAAAAATCCGCCAAGGTCCGGCCCGCCGGCTTTCCCTCAAAAGATCAGGTCATGGCGTTCATCGCCGAGTCCGATACGCCCGCCGGCAAGCGGGAGATCGCCAAGGCGTTCGGCCTGAAGGGGCAGGAGAAGATCGCGCTCAAGGCGCTGCTCAAGGACATGGCGGACGAGGGGCTGATCGACATCGGCCCGGCGCGCGCCTTCCACAAGATGGGCGGCGTGCCCAAGGTGACGGTGCTGCGGATCATCGATGTGGATGATACGACTTTGATCGCCACGCCCGAGCGCTGGGAGGCGGAGGGGCAACCCGCGCCGCGGCTGCGCGTGGTGGAGCGGGGGAAAAGGGGCGCGCTGACGATCGGCGACCGTATCCTGGCCCGCACCGAGGAGGCCGGGCGCGGCTGGGTCGCCCATCCGATGAAGAAGCTCGCCAAGGCAAGCGAGGAATTGCTGGGCGTGATCGAGGAGATGGCCGACGGCAAGCTGTGGTTGCGCCCGGTCGACAAGCGCATCCGCAAGGACACGCCGATCAGCGATGTCGGCACGGCCAAGCCCGGCGATCTGGTGCTGGCAGAGCCGCATGGGCGGCCGCCGCGCATTTCGGCGCGGGTCACGGACATATTGGGCGATCCCTTTGCCCCGCGCAGCTTCAGTCTGATCGCGATCCACAAACATGGCATCCCCCATGTCTTCCCCGAACGGGTGGAGGAGGAGGCGGTGAAGGCGTCCGCCCTGCCGCTGCATGAGGACAAGCGCGAGGATCTGCGCCATCTGCCGATCGTGGCGATCGACCCGGTCGATGCGCGCGACCATGACGATGCGGTCTGGGCCGCACCGGACGAGGATGAGAATAATCCCGGCGGTTTCAAGGCGATCGTCGCCATTGCTGACGTCAGCTATTATGTCCGCCCCGGCAGCGGGCTGGACAAGGAAGCGCGCAAGCGCGGCAACAGCGTCTATTTCCCCGATCTGGTCGTGCCGATGCTGCCGCACCAGCTGTCGTCCGACATGTGCTCGCTGCGCGCGGGGCAGGATCGGGCGGCGATGGCCTGCCATCTTACCATCAACGCGCAGGGCAAGGTGACGGCATGGCGCTTCACCCGCGCGGTGATCCGGGTGGCCGCGGTGCTGGCCTATGAGGATGCGCAGGCGGCGATCGATGGGCAGAAGGATCATGACCTGCTGGAGCCGGCACTGAAGCCGCTCTGGGCCTGCTGGGCGCTGTTGCAGAAGGCGCGGAAGGCGCGCGATCCGCTGGCGCTGGACCTGCCGGAGCGGCGGGTGGTGCTGGACGAATTTGGGGAGATCGTCAGCGTGGCCGTTCGGGAACGGCTCGACGCGCATATGCTGATCGAGGATTATATGATCGCGGCCAATGTCGCCGCGGCCAAGGCGCTTGAAGCAAAGAAGGCGCCGGTCATGTATCGCGTCCATGAAGCGCCAAGCCGCGACAAGCTGGTGGCGCTCAAGGAATATCTGGCCACTTTCGACATCGCTTTCGCGCTGGGGCAGGTGGTCAAGCCGTCGACCTTCAACCAACTCATCAGGAAGATCGAGGGGTCGGAGGAGAAGGAGCAGATCATGACCCAGATCCTGCGCAGCCAGACGCAGGCCTATTACAGCCCGCAGAATATGGGGCATTTCGGGCTGGCGCTGGGCAGCTATGCGCATTTCACCTCGCCGATCCGTCGCTATTCGGACCTGTTGGTGCATCGCGCGCTGGTGGGGGCTTATGGGTTGGAACTACCCGCGCCCAAGGGGAGCGACATTCCGGATCGTTCGTCGCTCAGCCAGGATGATTATGAGAATATGGGACGGGTCGGCGAGATGATCTCCGGCCATGAACGGCGCGCGATGGAGGCGGAGCGGGAGACGATCGATCGCTATGTCGCGGCCTATCTGGCGGCCCATGTCGGCGAAATCGTGAAGGCGCGGATCACCGGGGTGCAGAATTTCGGCTTTTTCGCGACGGTCGAGGGGCTGGGCGGCGACGGGCTGGTGCCGGTGTCGACGCTGGGCCGGGAGCGCTTCTTCTATGACGAGGCGGGCAAGGCGCTGGAGGGGGTCGAGACCGGCGAGCGCTACACGGTCGGGCAGCGGCTGGAATTGCGGCTGGCGGAAGCCGACCCGATCAACGGGTCATTGCGCTTCGAACTGCCGGATGCGCCAAGCCCGCGCGGCGGGCCGATCAAGCGGGACCGGACACGGCCGGGGATCAAGCGCGGGCGGCCGGCGAATGTCCGGCATATCGGGTCGAAGCGGGGGAAGCACAGGAAGTAACTTCCATTCGTTTCGATCGAAGTCGGATGAAACTGCTCTGCCTTGTTTCTCGACACGCTCGAAACGAACGGATTTTCTGCTTAAACTCAGCTCAACCGGTCGATCGCGTCGGCGTCGAGGCCGCCGGGAATGACCATGATCGGGCAGGGCAGCTTGCCCGCGTCCGCGCCGGCGAAGTGCGAGACGAGCTTGCCGGGATTGCCGCTTGCCGCCGCGCCGAGGACCAGCGCGGCGACATCGTCCATTTCTTCCAACGTCTTGCGCACGACCGTTACTGCGTCGCCCTGACGGACGGTGATGCTGGGGCGGATGCCGGATTCGTCGCTCAGCGTGCCCGCAGCGCTCGTCACCAGCGCTTCGGCGCGTTGCAGCGCCTCATCCTCCATCGTCGCCTGAACGCCGCCCCACTGGACGAATTCGGCGGGCGGGATCAGCGCCAGGATGCGCACGGCGCCTCCGGTCTTGGCGGCGCGGCGCGCGGCGAAGCGCAACGCGGTTTCGGCCTCCGGCGATTCGTCCACGACTACCAGATATGTCCGCACTTCTTATCATCCCCGCACTGAACTTATGGCCTTGATGTCCCGAGAAACGAGCCAACGAACCATTGCGGTGAAATGTGGGGCATAAATCCCCTTGAAGCAAGCGGTCGCTTGACCGATCCGGAGAATGGGTGGAAACGGGGCACCAAATGGCGCGAGCCGATAAACCAGAAGAGGCCCCGAACGCATGAGCAAGACGATCCAGATGCCCGCCCTTTCCCCGACGATGGAGGAAGGCACTTTGGCCAAGTGGCTGGTCAAGGAGGGCGACACGGTGTCGTCGGGCGACCTGCTGGCCGAAATCGAGACCGACAAGGCGACGATGGAATTCGAGGCCGTGGATGAAGGCATTGTCGCCAAGATCCTGGTCGCCGAAGGTTCGGAAGGCGTCAAGGTCGGCACCGTCATCGCCATCATCGCCGAAGAAGGTGAAGACGTCGCGATTGCGGCGGCTGGCGGTGCTAAGGCAGACGTCGCACCGAAGGCCGATCCGGTTCCGGTCAAGGCGGAAGGCGCCGCGCCGGCGCCCAAGGCGGATGCCGTTCCGGCCGGGGCGGCTGCTCCCGCCGCTTCGGGCGATCGCGTAAAGGCCAGCCCGCTGGCGCGCCGCCTGGCGGAGGCCAAGGGCATCGACCTCGCCGCCGTCACCGGCACCGGCACCAATGGCCGTATCGTCAAGGCGGATATCGACGGCGCGAAGCCGGGTGCGGCTGCGCCCGCTGCTGCCCCTGTGGCTGCCCCGACGCCTGCCGCCGCGCCTGCTCCGGTCGCTGCCGCGGCGCAGGACTTCGGCATTCCGCACGAGGTCATCAAGCTGAGCGGTATGCGCAAGACGATCGCGCGTCGCCTGACCGAATCCAAGCAGCAGGTGCCGCACATCTACCTCACCGTCGACGTCCAGCTCGACAAGCTGCTGAAGCTGCGCGGCGAACTCAACGCCGGCCTCGCCAACCGCAACGTGAAGCTGTCGGTCAACGACCTGCTGATCAAGGCACTGGGCGTGGCGCTGATCGAAGTGCCGGAATGCAATGTGCAGTTCGCCGGCGACCAGATGCTCCAGTTCAAGCGTGCGGATATCAGCGTCGCCGTGTCGATCCCCGGTGGCCTGATCACCCCGATCGTGACCGATGCCGCCGGCAAGGGCGTTGCTGCGATTTCGAACGCGATGAAGGATCTGGCCAGCCGCGCCAAGGACGGCAAGCTGAAGCCGGAGGAATATCAGGGCGGCACCGCATCGCTGTCCAACATGGGCATGTTCGGCATCAAGCAGTTCGAAGCTGTCATCAACCCGCCGCAGGGCATGATCATGGCGATCGGCGCGGGCGACAAGCGTCCCTATGTCGTTGATGACTCGCTCCAGATCGCGACCGTCATGTCGGCGACCGGCAGTTTCGACCATCGCGCGATCGATGGCGCCGACGGCGCCCGCCTGATGAAGGCGTTCAAGGAACTGGTCGAAAACCCGATGGGCCTGCTGGCCTGATGGCGTTTACCGATGAGCAGCCGCCGGTCGAAAGCCCGGCGGTGCGCGTCATCGCCATGCCCGCCGACACCAATCCCTATGGGGATATTTTCGGTGGCTGGCTGATGAGCCTGATGGATTCGGCGGCGGGCAGCGTTGCTGCCCGGCATAGCCATGGCCGCGCCGTGACCATCGCGGTGGAGGGCATGACCTTCCTCCGCCCGGTCGTGGTCGGCGACGAAGTGTCGGTATTCGCAACCCTCAAATCCGTCGGGCGCACGTCGATGAAGATCGACGTGGAAGCGTGGCGTCGTGCGCGCCATGACGACCGCAGCTATCGCGTTACCCGCGCGACCTTCACCTTCGTGGCGATCGGAGAGGATCGCCAGCCCCGTTCCGTGCCGCCGCTGGCGGAATAAGATTAGAGAGACTGATCATGGCTGAGAATTACGATGTCATCGTTCTGGGCTCCGGCCCTGGCGGTTATGTGGCCGCGATCCGCGCAGCCCAACTGGGTCTGAAGACCGCGATCGTGGAGCGCGAGAATCTGGGCGGCATCTGCCTTAACTGGGGCTGCATCCCGACCAAGGCGCTGCTGCGGTCTGCGGAAATCTTCCACTATATGCAGCATGCGGGCGACTATGGCCTGGCCGCCGAGAAGATCAGCGCCGATATCGAGGCGGTGGTGAAGCGCTCGCGCGGCGTCGCCAAGCAGCTCAATCAGGGCGTCACGCACCTGATGAAGAAGAACAAGATCAGCGTCCACATGGGCGACGGCAAGCTGGTGGCGAAGGGCAAGCTCAGCGTCACCAAGGACGGCAAGACCGAGGAACTGACCGCCAAGCATATCATCATCGCGACCGGCGCCCGCGCTCGCGACCTGCCGAACCTGAAGGCGGATGGCAAGCGGGTGTGGACCTATCGCCATGCCATGACGCCGCCGGAAATGCCGACGAAGCTGCTGGTTGTCGGTTCGGGCGCGATCGGTATCGAATTCGCCAGCTTCTACAACGACATGGGCGCTGACGTGACCGTGGTCGAGATGATGGACCGCATCGTCCCGGTCGAGGATGCGGACGTTTCCGCCTTCCTCGAAAAGGCGGTGAAGAAGCAGGGCATGACCGTCATGACCGGTGCGAAGATCGAAAAGATCGCCGCGAGCGACAAGGGCGTGACCGCCACGATCAAGGGCAAGGACGGCAAGGACGTCACGGTCGAATATAGCCATGTGATCGTCGCCATCGGCATTGTCCCCAATGTCGAGAATCTGGGTCTGGAAGATGTCGGCATCGAGCCGGATCAGCGCTATCACATCAAGACCGACGCCTATGGCCGCACCAATGTCGACGGCATGTGGGCGATCGGCGATGTCACCGCGCCGCCATGGCTGGCGCACAAGGCGAGCCATGAGGGCGTGATCGTCGCCGAGACGATCGCGCAGGCGCTGGGCAACAAGGATGTGCATCCGCACGCCATGGATGTGCGCAACATTCCGGGCTGCACCTATTGCCATCCGCAGATCGCCAGCGTCGGCCTGACCGAAGCCAA
>NZ_QJQX01000036.1 GCF_013393185.1 Sphingobium lactosutens
CGAGCCGGGCCTCGACCAGCTGGTGGGCAGCAATGCGGCGGCCGGCCGCCTGACCTTCACCACCGATCTGGCAACCGGCGTCAAGGGCGCGGACGCGATCTTCATCGCCGTCGGCACGCCCTCGCGCCGGGGCGATGGCCATGCCGATCTGTCCTACGTCTATGCTGCAGCGCGGGAGATCGTCGAGGCGCTCGACGGCCCGGCGGTGATCGTCACCAAGTCGACCGTGCCCGTGGGCACTGGCGACGAGGTCGAGCGGATCGCCCGCGACCTGCGCCCCGATCTCGACATCCAGTGCGTGTCGAACCCTGAATTCCTGCGCGAAGGCGCGGCGATCGGCGACTTCAAGCGGCCCGACCGCGTCGTCGTGGGCACCACCGGCTCGGAACGCGCGATCGCGGTGATGAGCCAGGTCTACCGGCCGCTCAACCTCAACCAGGCGCCGCTCATGTTCACCGGCCGTCGCACCGCCGAGCTGATCAAATATGCCGCCAACGCCTTCCTGGCGACCAAGATCACCTTCATCAACGAGATGGCCGACCTGTGCGAAGCGGTCGGCGCCGAGGTGCAGGACGTGTCGCGCGGCATCGGCCTCGACAATCGCATCGGCTCCAAATTCCTGCACGCAGGGCCGGGCTATGGCGGCTCCTGCTTCCCCAAGGACACGCTGGCGCTGGTCAAGACCGGCCAGGATCATGACGCCCCCAGCCGCATCGTCGAGACGGTGGTGCAGGTCAACGACCTGCGCAAGCGGGCCATGGGCCGCAAGATCGTCAAGGCGCTGGGCGGCGACGCCCGCGGCAAGACGGTCGCGCTGCTCGGCCTCACCTTCAAGCCCAACACCGACGACATGCGCGACGCGCCCAGCATCGCCATCGTCCAGGCGCTCGAGGATGCCGGCGCGAAGATCGTCGCCTATGATCCCGAAGGCATGGAGGTCGCCGCGCCGATGATGCCCGGCGTCACCATGGCGAAGGACGCCTATGAGGCCGCCAGGGATGCCGACGCCCTCGTCCTCGTCACCGAATGGGATATCTTCCGCGCCCTCGATCTGAAGCGCCTCGCCGGTTCGATGAACGGCAACGCCCTCGTCGACCTGCGCAACATCTACCCCGTCGCCGAAGCCGCAGAGGCCGGCTTCTCCCTCTCCCGCGTCGGTGGCGCGGGTACAACTCACTAACTCGGACCAGGCAAAGCTTCATGAAAACAGCCATTGTAACGGGCATTTCCGGCCAGGACGGCGCGTATCTTGCCGAATTGCTGCTGGATAAGGGATATATGGTCTACGGCACCTATCGCCGGACCAGCTCGGTCAATTTCTGGCGGATCGAGGAACTTGGGATTGCAGACCACCCCAATCTGCATCTGGTCGAATATGACCTGACCGACCTGTCCACCACCATCCGGTTGCTGCAGAAGTCGGGCGCGACCGAGGTGTATAATCTCGCCGCGCAGAGTTTTGTCGGCGTCTCCTTCGAGCAGCCGCTGACCACCGCCGACATCACAGGCATCGGCCCGCTCAACCTGCTGGAAGCAATCCGCATCGTCAATCCGGCGATCCGTTTCTATCAGGCCAGCACGTCCGAAATGTTCGGCAAGGTGCAGGCGATTCCGCAGAAGGAAAGCACGCCCTTCTGGCCGCGCAGTCCCTATGGCGTATCGAAGCTTTACGCCCATTGGAGCACCGTCAATCATCGCGAGAGCTACGGCATTTTCGGATGCAGCGGCATCCTGTTCAACCATGAAAGCCCGCTGCGCGGCCGCGAGTTCGTGACCCGCAAGATCACCGACAGCGTCGCGAAGATCGCGCTGGGCAAGCTGGATTGCCTGGCGCTCGGCAATATCGATGCCAAGCGCGACTGGGGCTTCGCCAAGGAATATGTCGAGGGCATGTGGCGGATGCTGCAGGCTGACGAACCCGATACCTATGTGCTGGCGACCAACCGCACCGAAACCGTCCGCGATTTCGTGCGCCTGGCGTTCAAGTCTACCGGCGTCGACATCGAGTTTTCCGGCGAAGGCGAACAGGAAGTCGGCATCGACGCCGCATCCGGCAAGACGCTGATGCGGATCGATCCGCGCTTCTATCGCCCCGCGGAAGTCGAACTGCTGATCGGCGACGCTAGCTATGCCAAGGAAAAGCTGGGCTGGGAGCCAAAGACGACGCTTGAGCAATTGTGCGACATGATGGTGCAGGCCGACCTTCGCCGCAACGAGGCAGGCGCGAGCTTCTGACCGGAGGACGGGCGATGAGCACGACCCTGATAACCGGTGCGGCGGGGTTTACAGGCCGCTACCTCGCCCGCCGGCTTGCCGAGCAAGGCCATCGCCTATGCGGCCTTTTCCGGGAACCGCCGCAGGATCGGATCGAAGGCATGGCGGAAAGCCATGTCTGCGATCTGGCTGACGGCCCCGGACTTCGCGCGGTGCTGGATGCGGTGCAACCCGATCATGTCGTCCATCTGGCGGCGATCGCCTTTGTCGCCCATGGCGATATCGGCGAGATGTATCGGACCAATGTCATCGGCACCCGCACCCTGCTGGGGGCGCTGGAGATGATGGATCGCAAACCACGCTCCGTGCTGGTCGCAAGCAGCGCCAATATTTATGGCAATGGGCGCGATGGCATGCTGGACGAAAGCATGCCCCCCGCGCCTGCCAATGATTATGGCGTCACGAAGGTCGCAGGCGAACTGATCAGCGGCCTGGCGACGGCACGCCTGCCGATCATCGTCACCCGACCGTTCAACTATACCGGCGTTGGCCAGTCGAAGAGTTTCCTGATCCCGAAGATCGTCGACCATGTCCGTCAACGGGCGCCCGAGATCGAACTGGGCAATCTGGATGTGGCGCGCGACTTTTCGGACGTGCGCATGGTCGTGGACACCTATGCCCGGCTGCTGGAAACACCCGCCGCCATTGGCGGTACATTCAACGTCTGCTCCGGTCGCGCGACAAGCCTGCATGCCGTCCTCGACGCCGTTCGTCGCATTTCCGGCCATGATTTTGCCGTGCGGGTCAATCCCGCCTTCGTCCGCGCCGACGAGGTCAAATCGCTGTGCGGCAATGCCGCCCGGATCGAATCCGTGATCGGACCGCTCAGGCATGTACCGCTTGACGATACGCTCACCTGGATGCTGACGGCATGAGGTGACAGTATTGCAGCCGGTCGATATTAGTCTTGCAACCGGCTGCGGCCTATTGTTTGAAATGGTGGCATCTGAACAGTTTGCGCCGGGATGCCAAATTCAGCCCCGGGGCACTAGGAGACTTCATGAATAGCTTGTTGCATCGTCGGATCGGCACCCGTCTTCCTCGCCTGTGCCTGACCGCCGCGCTGCTGACGACAGCAGCCTGCACCTCGGTCGGGCCGAGCACGCAGAGGGTCGCGAATGCCGGCGAGAGCCGCAACGTCTCCATCCGCGGCATCCAGGTGATCCGCCTGGATGAACAGATGCTGGCGGCACGCCCCCGCGCCACGACGATCGACTTCGCAACGGCGCTGGGCCATGTGAATGCGGTCGGGGAAACGGTGGGCCAGGGCGATGTGCTGGAAGTCACCATCTGGGAAGCGCCGCCGGCGGTTCTGTTCAGTTCGGCTCCCGCCGTCAGTTCGGTCGATACCAGCCGCGCGACGGCATTGCCGCAATTCATCGTCGGCGAATCCGGCAGCATTTCGGTACCCTTTGCCGGGCTGGTCCCTGTCAGGGGCCGGCGACTGGACGAAATCGAGCGGGATATCACCGCGCGCCTGCGGGGCAAGGCCCATTTGCCGCAGGTTGCGGTACGCCTGCTCCGCAACCTGAGCGCCAATATCTCTGTCGTCGGCGAAGTGACGGCCAGCACCCGGATGCCGTTGACGCCCAAGGGCGAACGGGTTCTCGATGCGATCGCCGCGGCCGGAGGCACCAAGGCGCCATCGGACAAGGTGACAATCCAGGTCAGCCGGGATGGACAAGTCTACGCCATGCCCATGGCAGCCGTGATCAGCGACCCCAATCAGAATGTCGTATTGAAGCAGGGCGATGTAGTGACCGCCCTCTTCCAGCCTTACAGCTTCACCGCGCTGGGCGCAGCGGGCAAGAATGAAGAGGTCAATTTCGAAGCGACCGGCATCACCCTTGCCCAGGCGATGGGACGCATGGGCGGGTTGCAGGATGGCCGGGCCGACGCCAAGGGCGTATTCCTGTTCCGCTGGGAAGACCCGGCGCTGGTTCCGGACCGCGGCGCGGATGTCGCGCCGGGACCGGATGGCCGGATACCGGTCATCTATCGTGTCGACATGAAGGATCCGACCACCTATTTTGCGATGCAGCATTTCGCGGTGCGCAACAAGGACGTGCTCTACATATCCAACAACCCCGTCGCCGAGGTCCAGCGCATCATCGGCCTGTTCGCGTCCACCGTGCTGCCGCTGGTCGCGATCGACAATGCTGTAAGCACCAATTGATGCGGGCATGAAACGCAGCGTACCGGCCAGTAGCATGCAGCGATTGCAACCGCGCCTTGTGGAAAAGCCCTGGGGTCGTTCCGCCCTGCCTGCCATATTCGGCGCGGGCGGCGCGGTACCGATCGGCGAGATCTGGTTCGAGAGCGCAGCGGAAAAGCAGCTGCCGCTACTGGTCAAATATATCTTCACCAGCGACCGGCTGTCGATTCAGGTTCATCCCGACGATACGACAGCGCAGGCGGCCGGGTTGCCGTTCGGCAAGGAAGAAATCTGGTATATCCTTGATTGCGAGCCGGGTGCGACGCTGGGTATCGGCCTAAAACAGCCGATGACGCCCCAGGCCTTCCGCGCGGCGGCGCTCGACGGGTCGATCGAAGAGATGATCGATTGGAAACCGGTGAAGCCCGGCGATTGCTATTTCATCCCGGCCGGCACCGTTCACGCCATCGGCGCGGGGATCGTGCTGGCAGAGATTCAGCAGAATGCGGATGTGACCTATCGCCTTTACGATTATGGGCGACCGCGTGAACTGCATCTGGATCAGGGGCTGGCGGTCAGCATCCTTGAACCTTATCGACGACCCGCCGTCCATGCGCCGCTCGGAACGCAGGACGCCATCCTCACGCCTGCCGACGCCCCCTTCCGCCTGACCTTGCACCAATGGGACGCAGGCGTCGTTGCACTGCCGGCAGCCGAGCAGATCTGGTTCACGCCGCTGGACGGCCATGGCGCCATCGATGGTGCGAGCTGGACCAAGGGCGATTGTTGGCTGCTCGATGGCGGATGCCGGCTGGAAGCTATGGCGCCCACATCCGCGCTGATCGCCACTCTGGCCTGACGATAGCGCATCCTGCACAGAGGCATGTTCAGGCGCTGAAGTTGCAGCCGGCCCGATTGAACCAGTACCACTCCAGCATCGGCCACGGTCCGCTTTGCCTATCATCGGCCGTATCGCCGACTGCAGGACGCGCCTGACGGATCAGCCGAGCGCGCCGGCCTTCATTTTCTCCGCCACGGCCTTCACGTCCTGGGACCGGTCGCGCGGCATGACAAGCACGCCCTTGGCCGTCGATACGACCACCGAGTCGCGCAAGCCGATCGTGGCGACCGGCGGACCGCCATCGACATAGATGAGATTGCCCGCGCCATCGACGCTGACAGACCCGCCCTTCGTCGTATTGCCATCACCATCCCGCTCGCGGATCGACCAGAGCGCGTCCCAGGATCCGACATCGGACCAGCCCATGTCGACCGGCACCACGGCGGCGCGATCGGTCTTCTCCATCACGCCGACGTCGATCGACACGTCAGGGCTGGCGCCGAATGCCGCGCTGTCGGGGAGAATGAAGCCATCCTCTTCGCGTGCTTCGGCCATGGCGCGCGCAGCCGCAGCCGCCACCTCCGGTGCATGCCTCTCCATCTGATCGAGCAAGGCACCCGCGCTGAACAGGAAGATGCCGCCATTCCAATAATGGCTGCCCCCCGCCAGATAGGCTTCGGCCTGGGCGCGCGGCGGCTTTTCGACAAATTGCGCAACCGCATGGACTGCGCCATCTGCGTCGATCGGGCCGCCCTTGGCGATATAGCCATAGCCCGTTTCGGGATAATGGGGCTGGATGCCGAAGGTCACGAGCCGCCCGTCGCGCGCAGCCGGTACCGCGGCCGCAATCGCGGCATGAAAGGCGGGCACGTCCGCGATGACATGGTCCGAGGGCATGACCAGCATCAGGGCATCGCGGTCCCGCGCCGCAATCCAGCAGGCCGCAAGGGCGATGGCGGGGGCGGTATTCCGTCCCATCGGTTCCAGGATGACGGCTGCGGGCACATGATCCAGTGCAGCCACCTGTTCCCGCACCAATTCACCATGACCGGCGTTCGACACGACCAGCGCCGGTTCAAAATTCTTGACGCCCAGGGTGCGCAACAATGTTTCCTGCATCATGGACCGGTCGGTCACGAGAGGAATGAACTGCTTGGGGCATTCCGGCCGCGAAAGGGGCCAGAGGCGCGTGCCGGAACCGCCCGACAAAATCACCGGATAGACGGGCGCATGAGGAGAGATGGCAGAAATGGCTAATCGTCCCTGTTAGTTCGCTAAGGCAGATCGATACATGATGCGACCAGCAAGTCGAGGCAGCATGTCGGGCGGCCCATTTGCGCCCTGTCTATTCGGGCAAATCAACCGATGCAATGCGGTGCAGCACACCACCATCCTTTTTGTGCGTTTTGCAAGATCGACAAAAAGGACTGTTCGCCGCGGGTCGCTGCGGATATGCCCCCCTGCGAGCAATCGTCCGATCCGGGCATTGCGGACCCGGGGGTGTGAATGGATTGGTTGCATGCGGTCGCCGGACTGTTCGTCGGCGTCATGGTGGGCATGACCGGCGTGGGTGGCGGATCGCTGATGGCTCCGATCCTGATCCTGCTGTTCGGCGTTTCGCCGACCACCGCAGTCGGCACTGACCTATGGTTCGCGGCGATTACCAAGTCCGTGGGCGGCTTCGTGCATCATCGCCATGGCGGTACGCATGGCGGCCCTGACTATGAGGTCATCCGCCGCCTCTGCATGGGTAGCCTGCCCGCCGCCATCATCGTGCTGATCCTGCTGTCCCAGATCGACGCGCATCAGATCAAAAGCGGCCTCATCATGACGGCGCTGGGCGTGGTCCTGATCCTGACTGCGTTCGCAACCCTTTTCCGCAGTCGCTTCCATCACTGGGCCGTTCATGCCCGCACCGATACGGCGAGCAATTTCCTGCGCTACCAGGCCGGCCTCACCGTGGCGGCCGGGGCGCTGCTGGGGGTGATGGTGACATTGACCTCGGTCGGGGCCGGGGCACTGGGCGCGACGCTGCTGCTGGCGCTCTACCCCTTGCGCATGCGGCTGCAGCGGCTGATCGCGACCGACATCGTCCACGCCGTGCCGCTGACGCTGGTGGCAGGCATGGGGCATTTGTGGATCGGCAATTTCAACCTGATGCTGCTGCTCAATCTGCTCATCGGCTCCATCCCCGGCATCATTCTGGGATCGATGCTGGCATCGAAAGTGCCGGAACGCGTGTTGCAGCCCCTGCTCGCTGTGGTCCTGCTCGTCGCGGGGTGGCGCCTGATCGGCTGACTCGGCGATCAAGGCGTATCGTCGAGCAAGCCTGTTTCATGGGACAAATGAGACCCCTCCCATATGGGAGGTTCCATTCAAATTGCTTGCTGCCATGAGTCTGCGCACAGAAATTGCGAGGATAGTTTGGTGGACGCAAAGACTCTGACCCATTTGGAGCGACTCGAAGCCGAGAGCATCCACATCCTTCGGGAAGTGGTGTCGGAAGCGGAGAAGCCGGTGATGCTTTACTCGGTGGGCAAGGACAGCGCGGTGATGCTGCATCTGGCGCGCAAGGCCTTCTATCCCTCGCCGCCGCCCTTCCCGCTGCTGCATGTCGATACGACCTGGAAATTCCAGGCGATGTACGAACTGCGCGACCGCATGGCGCAGGAGTCGGGCATGGAGTTGCTGGTCTATCAGAACCCCGAAGCGGCCGAGCGGGGGATCAACCCGTTCGACCATGGCCCGTTGCACACCGACATGTGGAAGACCGAAGGGCTGAAGCAGGCGCTCAACCTCTATGGTTTCGATGCGGCCTTCGGCGGGGCGCGCCGCGACGAGGAAAAGAGCCGGGCGAAGGAGCGCATCTTCTCCTTCCGAACCGCATCGCACGGCTGGGATCCCAAGAACCAGCGGCCGGAACTGTGGAACCTCTACAACGCCAGGAAGAATAAGGGCGAGAGCATCCGCGTCTTCCCGATCAGCAACTGGACCGAGCTGGATATCTGGCAATATATCCACCTCAACGACGTGCCGATCGTCCCGCTCTACTTCGCGGACCAGCGCCCGACCGTGGAGCGCGACGGCATGCTGTTGATGGTCGATGACGACCGCTTTCCGCTCAAGCCCGGCGAGGAGCCGGTGATGCGCTCGATCCGGTTCCGCACGCTCGGCTGCTACCCGCTGACCGGCGCGGTCGAGAGCGAGGCCAAGACGCTGCGGGAGGTGATCCAGGAAACGCTGCTCACCACCACGTCGGAGCGCCAAGGCCGCGCCATCGACAAGGATGCGGGCGGCGCCGGCATGGAGAAGAAGAAGCAGGAAGGGTATTTTTGACGCGTCACGTCATCCGCGCAGCGGGTGACGAAGCGTCAACTCCGGCGAAAGCCGGGGCCTCGTGCCTCCGGGCTGAACCTCTCCCCAGATCAACGTATTCCCCGCTTTCGCCGGGATGACGGGACAGACAACATGACCGATATTGCTGAACCCATCTACAAGACCGACGCGCTCATCGCGCAGGATATCGACGAATATCTGAAGGTGCATGAGCACAAGACGATGCTGCGCTTCATCACCTGCGGCAGCGTCGACGACGGTAAATCGACGCTGATCGGCCGCCTGCTCTACGACAGCAAGATGATCTTCGAGGATCAGCTCGCCGCCCTGGAAGCCGACAGCAAGAAGGTCGGCACCCAGGGGCAGGAGATCGACTTCGCGCTCCTCGTCGACGGCCTCGCCGCCGAGCGCGAACAGGGCATCACCATCGACGTCGCCTATCGCTTCTTCGCCACTGAAAAGCGCAAGTTCATCGTCGCCGACACGCCGGGCCACGAACAATATACGCGCAACATGGTGACGGGCGCGTCCACCGCCGACCTCGCCGTCATCCTGATCGACGCGCGCAAGGGCGTGCTGACCCAGACGCGGCGCCATAGCTATCTGGCGCACCTGATCGGCATCAAGAATATCGTCCTGGCTATCAACAAGATGGACCTCGTCGACTATGATCAGGCCGTCTATGACGGCATCCTCAAGGATTATACCGAGTTCGCCAACAGCATCGGCATCAAGGCGTTCACGCCCATCCCGATCTCCGGCTTCAAGGGCGACAATATCACCGGCCCGTCGGCCAATACGCCCTGGTACAAGGGGCCGGCGCTGATCGAACATCTGGAAACGGTCGAGGTCAACAGTGCGACCGATGCGGAAAAACCCTTCCGCATGCCGGTCCAGTGGGTCAACCGCCCGAACCTCGACTTCCGCGGCTTTTCGGGCCTGATCGCCACCGGTACGGTGAAGCCGGGCGACGCCGTGCGCGTGCTGCCTTCGGGCAAGACCAGCACGGTCACGCGCATCGTGACGCTCGGTGGCGATCTCGATCAGGCGGTGGCCGGCCAGTCGGTGACGCTCTGCTTCGCCGACGAGATCGACTGTTCGCGCGGCGACGTGATCGCGCTGGCCGACAGTCCGCCCCAGACCGCCGACCAGTTCGAGGCGACCATCGTCTGGATGGCGGACGAGGAAATGCTGCCGGGCCGCTCCTATTGGCTCAAGATCGGCACACAAACCGTGACCGCCACGATCCAGCAGCCCAAATATCAGGTCAACGTCAACACGATGGAGCATCTGGCGGCCAAGACGCTGGAGTTGAATGCCATCGGCGTCGCCAACCTGTCGACCGACAAGCAGATCGTGTTCGAGCCTTATGAGGCCAACCGCACGCTGGGCGGCTTCATCCTGATCGACAAGATCAGCAATGCCACCGTCGCGGCAGGCATGCTGCACTTCTCCCTGCGCCGCGCGCAGAATGTCCACTGGCAGGCAACCGACGTCAGCCGCGACTTCCATGCGGGCCTCAAGAACCAGAAGCCCGCCGTGCTGTGGTTCACCGGCCTGTCGGGCGCGGGCAAGTCGACCATCGCCAATCTGGTCGAGAAGAAGCTGGCGCGGATGAACCGCCACACCTTCCTGCTCGACGGCGACAATGTCCGCCATGGCCTGAACAAGGATCTGGGCTTCACCGATGCCGATCGGGTGGAAAATATCCGCCGCGTGGGTGAGGTCGCCAAGCTGATGACCGATGCGGGCCTGATCGTCATCACCGCCTTCATCTCGCCCTTCCGGTCGGAACGCGACATGGTGCGGCAGATGATGCAGCCGGGCGAGTTCGTCGAGGTGCATATCGACACGCCGCTGGCCGATGCGGAGGCGCGCGACGTCAAGGGTCTCTACAAGAAAGCGCGATCGGGTGAACTGAAGAACTTCACCGGCATCGATAGCCCCTATGAGGCGCCGCATGACCCGGAAATCCACATCGACACGACCAGCCTTACCGCCGAAGAAGCGGCTGATCTGATCGTTGCGAGGTTGATCCCATGAGTGAGGCGCAGAACAACGCCACGATGACCGACGCCGATCTTGCCGCCCATCTCGCCGATGTGGCGGGGCGCATCCTGGTCGAGGTTCGATCTTCCGGGCTGTTCAGCGCCAAGGCGCTGGGCAAGGCGGGCGACCAGACCGCCAACCAGTTCCTCTGCCACGCCCTGCGCGAAGTGCGGCCCGAGGACGGGCTGCTGTCGGAGGAGGAGAAGGACAATCCCGCGCGGCTCGACAAGAGCCGGGTATGGATCGTTGATCCGGTCGATGGCACCCGCGAATATGGCGAGGAACGGTCCGACTGGGCCGTCCATGTCGGCATGGCGATCGACGGGGTGCCGGCAATCGGTGCGGTGGCGCTGCCGGGACTGGACCTCGATGGATCAGGGGGGGGCACGGTGCTGCGGTCGGACCAGCCGCGCCCAGTGCCGCCCGCGCCCGAAAAGCTGCGCATGGTCGTCAGCCGCACCCGCCCCGCTGCCGAAGCGGTCGCGGTGGCGCAGGCGCTGGATGCCGAACTGGTCCCGATGGGCAGCGCCGGGGCAAAGGCCATGGCGGTGATCCTGGGACAGGCCGACATCTATCTCCACTCGGGCGGCCAATATGAGTGGGACAGCATGGCCCCGGCCGCCGTCGCGCTCGCCCATGGCCTTCATGCGAGCCGCATCGACGGCAGCTCGCTGGTCTACAACCGGAGCGACGTCTACCTGCCCGACCTGCTCATCTGTCGAAAGGAACATGCCGACGCGGTGCTGGGCCATATCGCCGCGCTGGCGAAGGACGCCGCCTGATATCCAAGCGGCCGGGCGATCTGCATCACTCGGCCAGCAAACGGTCGATCAGCCTGCCCCAGGCGGCCGATACCGCCTCCATGCCAAATTGATCGATACGATGGCCCGGCCGGATTCGGGTCGCGGGATCGATCTGTAGGGCGATGGCCTGCGCCATAGCCTGTGCATCGGCCGGGTCGACCAGCAGGCCATGGCGGCCGTCATCGAGAAGCTGTGCCGCATTGCCCGCGCTGACCGACGCGATGCACGGTGCATCGACCGCCATAGCCTCCAGCAGCACATTGGCCGTCCCTTCCCACCAGGATGGCAGCACGAAGGCATCGCAACGGGCCAGCCAGGGGAAGACATTATCGACCGTGCCCGGCAGAGCGAGATCATCGGCGACGCCGAGTTGGCGGGCTTGGGCCATCAGCGTCGCGCGCGCAGCGTCGCGGCTTTCGCCCAGGATGATGAGGCGGGCATGCTGCCGCTGGCGGAGCAGCGCGAAGGCTTGGAGCAGCGTGCCAAAGTTCTTTTGCGGCGCAAGGCGACCAATGGCGAGCAGCGCCGGCACGTCCCCGCCGAGCCAGGGGTGCGGCACATCCGTGCCGATCCGCTCTCGCGCGGCCACCGCATCGATGCCATTGGCAATGACGCTCGACCGGTCCTCCTGCGCGGCACGGGCGAAAGCCGGCGTTTCCGCAAGGGTCGGTGACACCAGCACCAGATGCGCGGCATCGGCCGCGACCAACCGCATCATGGCGCTCCGCACCTGACGGGACAGGCCATGGGACGGCGCACCGCGCCGCATGATGTCGTTGCTGATGCGATAGACCCGCTTGACGCCGGCGACGCCGCGACTGCCGGCCCAGGCCACGCCATGACCATGATTGC
This sequence comes from Sphingobium lactosutens, assembly GCF_013393185.1. Taxonomy (GTDB): domain Bacteria; phylum Pseudomonadota; class Alphaproteobacteria; order Sphingomonadales; family Sphingomonadaceae; genus Sphingobium; species Sphingobium lactosutens_A. Next base: position 12,311 of record NZ_QJQX01000036.1, read on the forward strand.
CGGCGGAAATCAATATCGCCGGCCGTTTCCCCAGCAGATGGCGGCGCAATGCCAGCGCCGCCTGCCCCTTTTCCAGCAGGCGCGACCGGCACGCATCGGACAGCAATGCGCGATGGGAAACGCCGGGCACGGCATCCCCTCCCGGCAGGGCCGTCACCAGTTGCACCCGATGCCCCCGCGCGGCGAGATCGGCCGCGATCAGGCGCGCATTGCGCACCACGCCCGTCGCGACCAGCGCATGGACGTAAACGCAGATCAACGGCCGCGCCGGTCCCATTGCACCACCGCTGCGCCGCGCCAGCGCTCGATCGAAACCTGTTCCAGATGATGGCGATAAAGCGCGCCCAGCCGGGTGTCGGCCAGCCCCTGCCCGCTCACCAACTGGAGAATGTCGGTGCCGGGATTCCAGTTGCCCTCGACCAGCATCGGGCCGTCGCTGGTCAGGCCGATGTCCCAGCCGATCACGGTGAAACCTGCGAAGGCCAGATGCGCGCGGCAGGCCAGCGCGATCGCCTCCGCCAGATCAGGAACGAGCGTGCCGGCGATGGCCGCACCGGTGGTCGGATGCCGGTCATGGGCGGTCGGCTTGTCGCTGCCTCCCAGCCAGGCGGTCAGGCACCGCCCCTGATCGTCGATCCCCAGCACCAGATTGCCGGCGTTGAAATTGTCGACCGGCCGCGCGCCGCCCGCCGACAGGCGCAGCGCCAGAGCGCAGGCTTCGGGTGCACCCGTCTCGTCCAGACAGGTCACGACACGCAGGGTCGGGAGCGCTCCCGGTGACAGGTCCGCCAGCGCCGCATGGGTCGGCAAGCGCCGCTGGATCACACCACCCGCCTGCCACAAGGCCCGCAACCGGGCCTGCAACCTGTCATTGGCGATCAGGCCATCCGCGCCTTGCCAGCCATCGGCACCGCGCCGGAAGCGTTCCACGCCCTGCCCTTTGGAGCGGAAGCTGGGCTTGGCGATGATGTCGCTTTCGTTGGCCAGCCACGCGTCCAGATCGTCGCGCATGGGGTCGCACGCCGTCGCGACCGGCAGGCCCACCTGCTGCGCGACTTGCGCAAACAACTGCTTGTTCTTGAGCGGATTGGCGGCAATCGGGAAAGCCCCCGGATTGAGCAATCGGTGCACCCCCTTGCGATCGCGCATCGACAGGCCCGCGCGCCGCACGGCATCGGGCAGCAGGTTTCGCTCCGACGACGACCAGCCACCCCGCCCCGCCCTTGCGAGCAGGCCGGCAAGGGTGCGCGCGCCGAGCGGCCAATGCCGGCGCAGCCCGGCATGATAAGCTGCGAGCAGGCTATTCTCGTCCCGGTGCGGAACCGCGCGGATAGTGAGCAAATTCTACTCCGCCGCCTGCATCAGGGCGGCGCGCTGGTCCAGTACCTGTGTCGCGACGCCGTGCGTGCGCGCATTGTCGACATCGATCGCGACCGCGCCATCCGATAGGATCACCGGCGCGACCGTCATGCGGAAACGGCGCGAGAAGCGCTCGAACGTAGCCGCCAACGTGCCGAGGCCGAACCGGAAGCGGATGAGGTTCATGAGGCCAAAGGTGCCGATGATGCGCATCGGATGCTTCACGAACTGCCCGCCGGTGCGGAAGGTCTCCGCCGCCGCCAGCGCCGCACGATCCTTCAGCCAATAGCTGTTGCAGTTGGAATAGCTGTCTTCGGAAAAGCGGTAGAATTTCCGCTGCCCTTCCGGATGCGCCGCCAGCACGGATTCGCGCCGGGTGAAGGCGACAGCCGCGTCCGCGCTCTGCGCCTTGCAGCCGTCCAGCATCTCGGCAATGGCGGACGGGGTCAGCAGCACATTGTCGGCGGTGGTGATGAGCAACGGGAACTGTGCGCCCTCCGCCGCCGCCAGCACCGAATCGACCAGGTTGGGGCGAGCCGCGACCGGCACCAGCCGCCCGGTCGAGATCAGACCGCGCAGTTGCGCCAGCCCCTCCAGCACCGCCGGTTCCTCGATAGCGACGCGAATTTCGCCGATCCGATCGCTCTTCGCCAGCGCGTCGATGACATGGACCAGCATCGGCTGGCCCGCCACCGGCACCAGGCATTTATGGGTGACACCCGCTTCGAGCGCGAGCGGATCGGTCGCCCCATCGCGCTTGCCGGCCAGCACAAGGGCTGTCGTCATGCCACCCATGTCAGGCAGCGACCCGCATCGGTGCTTCGGTCAACAGCCCCTGCCGTTCCAGGCTGTGGCCGATGATGGTTTCGACCAAGGTCTGGTGATCGACGCCGATCGAGCGGGCGGAGCGCGAGATCGTCTTCTTCGACCAGAGGTTGCACGACAGGTTTACTTCCATGAACTGCACCGCACCGCTCACCGGATCATAGCGAAACTCGAAGCGGCCATAGTCGAACGGCCAGAGTTCGGGCAACAGCCGACGGGTCATGTCCTCCAGCTGGCCGAGCAACACGCGATCCTCGACCAACACCAGCGGATCGTCGCCCGCGTCGATCAGGCCACGCTTTTCCTCATGGCTGCGCGCACGGTGGGGGTCGGCGGGAACATACATCATCGGCGGCAATATCCAGGGCTGGCCGCCGCTGCCGCCCACCACCGGGACGGCGACGTCAAGCAGCGGCGCCCATGCCTCGACCAGCGCGTCATGGCCTTCGCCATGGAGATAGTCGATCTGCGCCTGCGCCTGCGTCCAGCTGTCGACCATGGCGAGGCCCCATGAGGCAGAAGAGGCATTGGGTTTCACCACCAGCCGCTCTGCGCGGAAAGCGGGTTCGGCGGGCAGGCCGCCGCGACGGAAGATCTGCGCATCCATGGTCGGCACGCCATGGGCGCGAGCGATCAGCTTGCTGAGATATTTGTCGTCCGACACGCCGCGCAGGATCGGGCTGGCGCCCATATGCGGCACGTCGCGCCAGCTCAGCAGCAGCGGCGCCATCATCTCGCTATTCTGGAAGCCCCCGCGATTGAGCAGGGTGACGACGAAGTCGACATCGGGCCGCTCGAACAGCGATTCGTAGCTGTTGGCGATGCGGATGTTGAGGCCGATATCCTCCAGCGTCGTGCGCATCTCATGATGGTAGATGGCATGATTGCCGTCCACCATGTCAGGCGCGCCGGTCGCCCGCGCATGCTTGGCGAGGAAGAGGACGCGCAGCCGGGCCTTGTCGGCCGGGGAAATGCGCACGCAACGGTCGATATGGTTCAGCATGCGGGCCTTTTGCCCGCGCCGCGTGACATCGTCTTGACCGCGCGATGACGCCGCCGCGACGACACGGAGGCATGGTCATGACGATGGCATGACGGGAGAATGTCAGCCGGCGGAGATCGCCAGCGCGACGCCCTCTGCCACCTTGATGCCGTCGATCGCCGCGGACAGGATGCCGCCGGCATAGCCCGCGCCCTCGCCGGCCGGGTACAAACCCGCGACGTTGAGGCTCTGTAAATCCTTGCCGCGCGTGATGCGCAGCGGGGAGGATGTTCGGGTTTCGACCCCCGTCATCACCGCATCGGGATGGTCGTAATGGGCCAGTTGCCGGCCGAAGACGGGCAGCGCCTCACGAAACGCCTCGATCACGAAGCCGGGCAAGCATTGCGACAGGTCGGTCGGGGTGACGCCGGGCTTGTAGGAGGGCGTGACGGAGCCGAGCGCGGTCGAGGGGCGCCCGGCGAGAAAATCGCCCACCGTCTGCCCCGGTGCCCAGTAGCTGGAGCCGCCCGCGACATAGGCCAGGCTTTCCCAATGGCGCTGGAAATCGATGCCGGCCAGCGGCCCGCCGGGATAATCGCGCTCCGGGTCGATGCCGACCACCAGTCCCGAATTGGCGTTGAATTCGGCGCGGCTATACTGGCTCATGCCGTTGGTGACGACGCGGCCCTCCTCCGACGTGGCGGCGACCACGCGGCCGCCGGGACACATGCAGAAACTGTAGACGGTGCGGCCGTTGGCGCAATGATGGGCCAGGCTGTAGGCCGCCGCGCCCAGATCCGGATGCCCGGCGCAATTGCCGTAGCGCGCGCGGTCGACCCAGCTTTGCGGATGTTCGATGCGCACGCCGATGGAGAAGGGCTTGGCCTCCATGTGGACGCCCTGGCGGTGGAGCATCTCGAAGGTCGGGCGGGCGCTGTGGCCGACCGCCATGACGACATGGTCGGTCTCGATCACGCTGCCGTCATGGATGACGAGGCCGCGCATCTTCTGCGTGCCGTCTCCCTGCCGTTCCAGCACGAGATCGTCGACGCGATGCTGCCAGCGATATTCGCCGCCCAGCGATTCGATCTGGCGGCGCATCGACTCCACCATCGAAACGAGGCGGAAGGTGCCGATATGGGGATGTGCTTCCCAGAGAATATCGTCGGGCGCGCCGGCGGCGACGAATTCCTCCAGCACCTTGCGGCCGAGGGAACGGGGGTCTTTTACCCGGCAATAGAGCTTGCCGTCGGAGAAGGTGCCCGCCCCGCCCTCACCGAACTGGACGTTGGAATCGGGATTGAGTTCGGCTCGACGCCACAGCCCCCAGGTATCCTTGGTCCGCTCGCGCACCACCTTGCCGCGATCGAGGATGATCGGCTTGAAACCCATCTGCGCGAGGATGAGGCCCGCGAACAGGCCGCACGGTCCCGCGCCGATCACCACCGGCCGCTTGCCCTGCCAGCCTTCGGGCACATGGGCGACGAACTTGTAGCTGGTGTCGGGCGTCGGGCGGACGTCATGGTCGGCGGCGAAGCGATCCAGCACGGCGGTTTCGTCGGTCAGGTCGACGTCAACTGTATAGACCAGCTGGATCGCATTCTTCCGCCGCGCGTCATTGCCGCGCCGGACAACACTGTGGCCAAGCAGCTCATGCGGTTCGAGGCCGAGGCGCTCGCAGATGGCGACGGGCATCGCCTCGGCCGGGTGGTCGAGGGGCAGTTTCAGGCCGGAAAGACGGATCATCGCCGCCCCATAGTCCTTCCCGGCCTGAAAAACCATTCCCCTCCTAGAAGCGCGCCCGAACACCGGCGTAGAAGGCGCGGCGCTCCACGGGGTAGAAGCTGGCGCTGCCTTCGTCGGCGGCGGTGGCGGGATTGTCGGGCGTGTAGCGGACCAATGCACTGATATCGCCGATCGCGCGCTTGCCCGTCAGGTTACGGGCATCGAGGAACAGGGTGACGCCATCGCGCACTTGCGCCTGCGCGGCGAGGTTGAGCAGCGCGTAGCTGCCGACCCGCTTCGTGTTGGCATAGTCGACCCAGGCGCCTTGCGGCAGCCATTCCATGGACGGCGAAATAGACAATCGATCGGTACCGATTTTTAATTCTACCCGGTAAAAATTACGCGGCACGACCGGCAGGCTGTTGTCGCCGAACTGCGCATCGTCGCGGAAGCGGAAATCGCTATATTGCCAGACTTGGCGCAGGCTGGCCCAAGGGGTCAGGGTCAGGTCGAGTCCCGCCTCGATCCCCTGATGCCGGGTGCGATCAGCATTGAAGGTGGCGGCGGGAATGGTGCCGGCGACGACGCTATATTGCAGCATCTCTCCGCTGATGTCGGCGCGATAGAGGCTGATGTCCCAGGCGGCGATGCCCAGCCGCCCACGCGTGCCGATTTCCGCCGTCCATGCCTTTTGCAGGCCGACCGGCGTGAAGCCCGGAGCGCCACCGGCGGGGGTCTGGCTGAGTTCGCCGAAGCCCGGCATTTCCACAGACCGGCCGTAATTGGCATAGACTTGCAGCGCCTGCGACGGCTGGTAGAGCAGGCCCAGCTTGGGCGCGAAACTGTCGAAATCCGCGTCTCCGCTGCGGGCCGAGACGAAGCGGTTGACGATGCGGCGCTCGCCATGGCTGTAGAGGCCGCCGCCGATCAGCCAGAGGTTCGGCACGGGCGCGATGCGGACCTCGCCATAGCTGTTGATCGTCTGCGCGGTCTGTCGGGCATTGGCGGTGATCGCCCCGCGTCGCCCCGCGACATTGACGAATTGCCGCGCCTCGACCTTGCCGAAGCGGGCCTGACTGCCGAGGGTCAGTTCGACCGGCATCCCGCCCAGATCGCCCGCCAGATCGAGGCTGGCGAACAGGCCGCGATCCTCCGATTTCTGGTCGATCACCTGATAGATGGGGTGGAGCAGGCTCTTGCTATTATAGAAGACGCCGAAGGCCAGGCTGCCATTGCCCAGATCCACGCTGGTGCAGTTCTGGAGACGAAGCGAATCGATGTCGCGCGCCTGATCGCCGGTGAAGTTGCCTTTGCCGGGATTGGCGAGCGCATCCTTCTCGCTCAAAGCGCCTGCCAGATGTTGGCGGATGGTCTGGGCGCTCACGTAGAAGCGGGTTTCGACCCGGTCGCTCAGTTTCAGCCCGGCATTGGCGTTGAAGCGCAGCGCCTTGCGGTCGCCATGGGCGCGGTCGCTGTCGGATCGGTCGCCCGCGACAGCGACATAGACATCTCCGCGATCATCGGCATGACCGTAGGCGATCTTGCCGCGCTGGGTATCGAAGCTGCCGCCGTCAAAGCGCAATTCGAAGCCCGGCGCGCTGGGGCCGGTCGGCGTCACCGCGTTGATCGCGCCGCCCAGAGTCGATCCGCCAAAGCGCAGCGCATTAGCGCCGCGATAGACTTCCAGATGCTGGAAGAGCTGAGGATCGAGTTCCTGGAAATCGCCATTATCGTCGGCGGCGTTGATCGGGATGCCGTCCTGCAACAAAGTGAGGCCGCGCATATGATAGCCGCGCGACAGGCCGGAACCGCGGATCGAGATGCGGACCTCCTGCCCGAAGCGCGGCTGGGTATAGACGCCGGGCGAGAAGGCCAGCGCATCGCGGAGCGAGACGGCGACTTTATTCCCGAATTCCTCCGCCGCGACGACATCGACGCCGCCGGGGGTTTTCTGGACGCGAGTGGCGACTTCCTCGACGATGGGGCTGGCGGTGACGATGATCGCGCTCTGATCCGCCTCCTCGGCGAAGGCGGGAATGGCGGACAGGATGAGAGCGCACAGCGGCAGGCTGCGCACGGCATGAATGGGACGCATGAATCTGGTAACTTTCTGAAATAGCATGACGAAGCGCGCGCCAACGAAGGCACGGCCGAACGGTGAATTTCAGAAACCCAGTGGTGGCCCCAAGGCCGGCGGCGGCGGCGCGGCGAGGCGAGCGATCAGGCCCGTCTTGAGCGCAAAGGCAATCGGACCGAAGGCCAGTTGCCAGGCGGGCAACGGCAGGTCCGCCAGCACCAGTGGCGGCACAACCGGCTGGACCGAGGCGGCGAAGGGACAATGCTGCTGCCCTGCCATGCCATCGTCGCGGCCATGATCGCGCCGCTCGGGCGCCATGCCGCGATCGACCACGACATTGACGGGACCGGTGCCGGTGCAGAGCGTGACGACGACGCCGCGCTCCGTCCGCACCGGCATGAAGCCAGAGGGCGCGACAAGTTGGATGGCGAGGACCAGCAGCGCCAGCGCGGCCAGCAAGCCACGCGCGCCTTCGCTCTGTCTGATCGCCCCCATCATCGCGCTGCCGTAGCGGCTTGGCCCTTGCCTGTCACTGAGGCAAAAGGACCATGAAAGCGAAACGGGACTCTCTTTCACTCACCTTGACGTAAACGTAAAGCGAGGCTACATCGGCATCATGGACAAGCGCAGCAGCATCGCCGGCATTGAACTGCCCGACCATAGCGAACGGCAGAGCTACACGATCACCGACCTTTCGGAGGAGTTCGGCGTCACTGCGCGGGCGCTGCGCTTCTACGAGGATGAAGGATTGATCTCGCCCGAGCGGCAGGGCCTGTCCCGCATCTATTCGCGCCGCGACCGCGCCCGGCTCGCCTGGATCTTGCGGGGCAAGCGAGTCGGCTTCAGCCTCACCGAGATCCGCGAGATGATCGACCTGTATGACGCCGACGAAGGTCATGAAGAACAGCGTCGCGTGACCGTGGACAAATGCCGGGCGCGCATCGACCTGCTGACGCGGCAGAAGGACGATATCGATGCCGCCATCGCCGAACTCGCTGCCTTTGTAGAGACCATCGAAGAATAATCCCTCCCCGCCGGGAGTCCCGAAAAACATGTCAGGAGAAGATCATGCCCAGCTATGCCGCCCCCATTCGTGATACCCGCTTCGTGCTGGACCATGTCGTCGGGCTGGACCGCTATGCCAATCTGCCTGGCTTCGAAAATGCCACACCCGATCTGGTCGAGGCGATCCTGGCCGAGGGCGGCAAGCTGGCGGCGGAGATTCTCTTCCCGTTGAACGCCGTGGGCGACAAGGAAGGCTGCACCCGCAATCCTGACGGCAGCGTGACCACGCCGACCGGCTTCAAGCAGGCGTTCGACACCTATGTCGAGGGCGGCTGGACGACGCTGCACGGCCCGACCGAATATGGCGGCCAGGGCCTGCCCAATGTCGTCGCGGCGGCCGTGGGCGAATATGTGCTGTCGTCCAACCACAGCTTCGAAATGTATCATGGCCTGACCAGCGGCGCCGTTTCCGCCCTGCTCGCCAAGGGCAGCGACGAGCTGAAGCAGAAATATGTCCCCAACATGGTGTCGGGCAAATGGACCGGCACGATGAACCTGACCGAGCCGCATGCCGGCACCGACCTTGGCCTCATCAAGACCAAGGCCGTGCCCAATGCCGATGGCAGCTACGCCATCAGCGGCACCAAGATCTTCATTTCCGCCGGCGAGCATGACCTGTCGGAGAACATCATCCACCTCGTCCTCGCCAAGACGCCGGGCGCGCCGGACAGCAGCAAGGGAATCTCGCTGTTCGTCGTACCCAAATTCTTCGTCAACGAAGACGGGTCGCCGGGCGAGCGCAATGCCGTGTCCTGCGGCTCGCTGGAGCACAAGATGGGCATCCACGGCAACGCCACCTGCGTCATGAACTATGACGGCGCGACCGGCTGGATCGTGGGCGAGGAGAATAAGGGTCTCGCCGCCATGTTCATCATGATGAACGCCGCGCGCATGTGGGTCGGCATGCAGGGGCTGGGTCAGGCCGAGATCGCCTATCAGAATGCGGTTCACTATGCCCGTGACCGCCGGCAGGGCCGTGCGCTGACCGGTCCCAAGGAGCCGGACGAAAAGGCCGACACGCTGTTCGTCCATCCCGATGTGCGCCGCATGCTGATGGAGGCCAAGGCGCTGACCGAAGGGCTGCGCGCGCTGATGCTGTGGGGCGCCCTGCAGGTCGACCTGGCCCATCAGGCCGCGACCGAGGAAGAACGGCAGGCGGCCGACGATCTGGTCCAGCTGCTGACGCCGGTGCTCAAGGGCTATGGCACCGACAAGGGCTTCGACGTCACCGTGATGGCGCAGCAGGTGTTCGGCGGCCATGGCTATATCTGGGAAAATGGCGTCGAGCAGTATGTGCGCGACGCGCGCATCGCCCAGATCTATGAAGGCACCAATGGCGTGCAGGCGATGGACCTGGTCGGCCGCAAGCTGCCGATGAACGGCGGGCGCGCGCTTCAGGGCTTCCTCAAGATGGTCGGTGACGAAGTCGCCGCAGCCAAGGACAATGAGAAGCTGGCGGGCATCGCCGACGCGCTGGAAAAGGCCAGCGGCCAGCTGGGCGCGGCGACCATGTGGCTGATGCAGAACGCCATGAAGAACCCCGACAATGCCGGGGCGGGCGCGCATCATTACATGCACATCCTGGGCATCGTGGCGACCGGCCTGATGTGGCTGCGCATGGCCAAGGCCGCCGCTACCCTGATCGAGGCGGGTGACGGCGACGCCAAATATCTGGAAGCCAAGCTGGTGACGGCGCGCTTCTTCGCTGAACGGATCATGCCCGATGCGGGATCGCTGCGCCGCAAGATCGAGGGCGGCGCCGATGCGCTGATGGCGCTCGATCCGGACATGTTCCTGGTCGCCTGATCCGACGACCATATTCAGTCAAGCGAAGGGCGGCCCTATGGTCGCCCTTTTCGTTCATTCCTTATCGTGATTTCCGAGCCGTGAAATGTGCCATTTCACTCGAAATCACTTGTGGATCAGGCGGCGAGCGGCAGCTGTTCCTCGACCGGAGCCGGGGTGACGTCGTCGGCGACAGGCGCCTTCGTCCTGTTGAGCGCAGCAATATAGCGCTCGGCAGAAACGACATCACGGCGATAGGCGAAATAGAGCGACAACAGGGAAAACATCTTACAGCCTCGATTGGGAATTTGCTGCGTTGCAGCATCGCAGCCTATCTGCGCTTCCATGGGCTATTTCGCAAATGCAATACGATCGAAGGCGATTGCAGGAAATGTATCCCTGCCTGACCGAGCGGGTGACGGAGAAGTGGAGGAAATAACTCGGGCGGGTTCGAAACGAGCAGGAGCGGACATTCAATGTCCGTAACCCAGCGAAGGCTTGCATCTCAGGCCATGTCGCGCGACCTCGCCTGAGACACCAGCCTTCGCTGGGGTGACGGCTAAGAAGAGAGGACGTGGCCTGTCCCCGACCTACCCATCTTCACCATTCCCACGCGGCAGCCTAGCAATCGATCGCGTCCGCCATTAGGCATTCGGACATGAGCAATCCGTCGAACGACGCCGGCCCCCCGCCCGCATCCTCCCGAACCCTGGGCCTTGCCGCCTGCATCGCGCTGGTCATGGGCAATATGATCGGGTCGGGCGTGTTCCTGCTGCCGGCCAGCCTTGCACCGTTCGGATGGGACGCGGTCGCGGGATGGGTGTTCACCATTGCCGGCTCGCTGGTGCTGGCCCTCGTCATCGCGCGGCTGACCGTGGCGATGCCCGACGCCAACGCATCGCAGATGATCGCGCGCGCCTATGGCCCGCTGGCGGGCTTCGCGATCGGCTGGATCTACTGGATCTCGATCATCATCACCAACGTCACCATCGCGGTGGCGGCGACCGCGAACCTCAGCAGCGTGGTGCCCGCGCTGGCCGAGCCGGGCGTGGGCGCGCTCTGTTCGATCGCCTTTCTCTGGGCGATGACCGGCGTCAACCTGATCGGCGCGCGGGCGGCGGGGCTGACGCAGATCGGCACGACGATCATCAAGCTGATCCCGATCATCGTCGTGCTCATATTGCTGGTGCTGATCCTGGGCAGCGGCAAGGCGGAGGTTGTCCCCTTCCCCGCACAGGGCCTGACCGGTGCAGGCATCACCGCATCGGCGGCGCTGACCCTATGGGCGCTGCTGGGCTTCGAATCCGCCAGCGTCGCGGCCGACAAGGTCCGCGATCCGGCGCGGACCATCCCGCGCGCAACGCTGATCGGCACGGCGGCGACCGGCTTCATCTATCTGGTGGTCTGTTCCGGCATCGCACTCACCCTTCCGGCGGCGGAAACCCAGACCGGATCCCCCTTCGGCGCGTTCGTCAGCCATTACTGGTCGGCGGGGCCAGCAAGTTTCATCGCCATCTTCGTGGTGGTGAGCTGCCTTGGCGCGCTCAATGGCTGGACCCTCTTGCAAGGCGAAGTGCCGCTGGCGATGGCGCGGGCAGGCGAGCTGCCGCGCTGGCTGGCAGGCACCGATGCCAGGGGGACACCCCGGCGCGGGCTGATCCTGTCAACCGTGCTGGCCAGCCTGATGCTGGTGGCGAACAGCCTGCAGGGACTGGTGGCGCTGTTCACCGCGATGGCGCTGCTGGCGACGTCGGCGACGCTGTGGCTTTATGTCGGCTGCGCACTGGCGAGCCTGCGCTTCCGGCTGGTGGTGCCGGCGGCGCTGATCGGCCTTGGCTATGCGCTCTGGACGCTATGGGGGGCGGGGCTGGTGGCCAGCGGGTCCAGCATCCTGCTGATGCTGGCGGGCCTGCCCTTCTACTGGTGGGCGCGGCGGGGCCAGCGCGCATAAAAAAGGGCTGCCCCCGCCCTGGCGGGAACAGCCCTCCTTTTCCCGTGGGAAGAGGATCAATCCCCCCACAATTCCTTGAGCTTGGAGAAGAAGCCCGTCGATTGCGGGCATTCCTCGCCGGTTTCCGTCTCGCGGAAGGCTTCGAGCAGTTCCTTCTGCTTGGCGCTGAGCTTGGTCGGCGTCTCGACATCGACCTGGATGACGAGGTCGCCCTGCCCGCGTCCGTTCAGCACCGGCATGCCGGCGCCGCGCTGACGGATCTGCTTGCCCGACTGGATGCCGCTCGGAATCTTGATCTCATGCCGCGAGCCGTCGAGGCCCGGCACTTCGATCACGCCGCCCAGCGCCGCCGTAGTGATGCTGACCGGTGCGCGGCAGAAGAGCGTCGTGCCGTCGCGTTCGAAGATCGAATGGCGCTTCACATGCAGGAAGATATAGAGGTCGCCCGCAGGCGCGCCACGCGCGCCGGCCTCGCCCTCGCCCGACAGGCGGATGCGGGTGCCTTCGTCGACGCCGGCCGGAATATTGACCGACAGCGCCTTGGGCTTGTCCACGCGCCCCTCGCCCCGGCAGGAGCGGCAGGGGCTTTCGATCACCTGGCCCGCGCCATGGCAGGACGGACAGGTGCGCTCGACCACGAAAAAGCCCTGCTGCGCACGAACCTGGCCATGGCCGCCGCAGGTGCCGCAGCTCTTGACCCCGGTGCCGGGCTGCGCGCCCGACCCGTCGCAGCTTTCGCAGGCCGCCGACACCTCGATCTGAATCTCGGTCTGCTTGCCATGATAGGCTTCGTCGAGCGTGATCTCCATATCGTAGCGCAGATCCGCGCCACGGCGCTGCTGCTGGCGGCCACCGCCGGCGCCGCCGAACCCGGCCTGGCCGAAGATCGTCTCGAAAATATCGCCAAGGTCGGAAAAGCCGCCCGCGCCGCCGCGGAACCCACCACCGCCGCCGCCACCCGACTGGGCGTTGGTATAGGCCGCATGACCATAACGGTCATAGGCCGCGCGCTTCTGCGGGTCTTTCAAGCACTCATAGGCTTCGGAAACCGCCTTGAACCTGGCCTCGCTGTCGGTGCATCCCCCGGTCTTGTCCGGGTGATATTTCATCGCCATCTTGCGATAGGCGCTCTTGATGGCTCCGCCATCAGCTGTGCGCTCGACTTCGAGCAGCTCGTAATAATCAACTTCGGTAGTCATATCGCCCCCGGCGCGCACGGTCCCCGGCTTCGCCCCGAACGGTCGCGCTGGTCAAGGACCATGCCGTCCGCATGAGGCGAAGTCGAGAAGCGTTTCATCGGGCTTACGCCTTGTTGTCGTCCACTTCCGAGAATTCGGCATCGACGACATCGTCGTCGGCCTTGGCGCCCGAGGCACCTTCTCCGTCCGGAGCCGCGGCCGAAGCCTGCTCCTTCTCGTAGATCGCCTGGCCGAGCTTCATCGCGACCGTGGCGAGTTCCTGCGCCTTGGTCTTCATCGCTTCAGCATCGCCGCTTTCGATCGCGCTCTTGGTCGCAGCGATCGCGGTTTCGATCTCGCCCTTCAGCGATGTGTCGACCTTGTCGCCATGTTCGGCCAACTGCGCCTCGGTGGTGTGGACCAGGCTTTCGGCGTTGTTCTTGGCTTCAGCCGCTTCGCGACGCTTCTTGTCGTCTTCGGCGAAACGTTCGGCGTCCTTGACCATCTGGTCGATGTCGGAGTCGCTGAGGCCACCCGACGCCTGGATGCGGATCTGCTGTTCCTTGCCGGTGCCCTTGTCCTTCGCGGACACGTTGACGAGGCCGTTGGCGTCGATGTCGAAGGTGACTTCGATCTGCGGCACGCCGCGCGGCGCCGGGGGGATGCCGACGAGATCGAACTGGCCGAGGATCTTGTTGTCCGCCGCCATTTCACGCTCGCCCTGGAACACGCGGATCGTCACCGCCTGCTGATTGTCATCGGCGGTCGAATAGACCTGCGACTTCTTGGCGGGGATGGTGGTGTTGCGGTCGATCATGCGGGTGAACACGCCACCCAGCGTCTCGATGCCCAGCGACAGCGGCGTCACGTCGAGCAGCAGCACGTCCTTGACGTCGCCCTGAAGCACGCCCGCCTGAATGGCGGCGCCCATGGCGACGACTTCGTCCGGGTTGACGCCGGTGTGCGGTTCCTTGCCGAAGAATTCCTTCACGGCTTCGCGCACCTTGGGCATGCGGGTCATGCCGCCGACGAGGACGACTTCGCTGATCTCGCTGGCCGAAACGCCCGCGTCGGCCATCGCCTTCTTGCAGGGCTCCATCGTGCGCTTGATGAGGTCGGCCACCAGACGCTCCAGATCGGCGCGGGTGATCGTCTTCACCAGATGCTTGGGACCATTCTGGTCGGCGGTGATGAAGGGCAGGTTGACTTCGGTGGTCTGCGCCGAGGACAGCTCGATCTTCGCCTTTTCAGCGGCTTCCTTCAGACGCTGGAGCGCCAGCTTGTCCTTGGTGAGGTCGATGCTCTCCGCCTTCTTGAAGTCGGCGGCCAGATATTCCACCAGCTTGGCGTCGAAATCTTCGCCGCCCAGGAAGGTGTCGCCGTTGGTCGACTTCACTTCGAACACGCCGTCGCCGATTTCGAGAATCGAGATGTCGAAGGTGCCGCCGCCAAGGTCATAGACCGCGATCGTCTTGCCGTCCTGCTTGTCCAGCCCGTAAGCGAGCGCGGCCGCAGTCGGCTCGTTGATAATGCGCAGCACTTCGAGGCCGGCGATCTGGCCGGCGTCCTTGGTCGCCTGACGCTGAGCGTCGTTGAAGTAGGCGGGAACGGTGATGACCGCCTGCGTCACGGTTTCGCCCAGATACGACTCGGCGGTTTCCTTCATCTTCTGAAGGATGAAGGCACTGATCTGCGACGGGCTGTAATTTTCGCCGCCGGCCTTGACCCAGGCGTCACCGTTCGGCCCCTTCGAAATGTCGTAGGGGACGAGTTCCATGTCCTTCTTGGTCATGGGATCGTCGAAGCGGCGGCCGATCAGGCGCTTCACCGCGAAAATCGTGTTGTCCGGGTTGGTCACCGCCTGGCGCTTGGCCGGCTGGCCGATCAGACGTTCGCCATCCTTGGCGAAGGCGACGATCGACGGGGTGGTGCGGGCCCCTTCCGCATTCTCGATCACCTTGGGCTTGCCGCCGTCCATCACAGCGATGCAGCTGTTGGTGGTGCCAAGGTCAATACCGATTACTTTTGCCATCTCTTCCTCTTGTAACCCCAAATATACTCAGCGGTTGACGGCCCCATACCTCACAAAAGCGCCAAGGCAAGGCCGGTTTGCACGAGGGATATAGGCGCGCTTTCGCTTGGCACAAGAAGCGGGTGCGATTACCTATGCATAGAAGCCAGAACGGGACAGTCATGGAGTATCGGATGCGCGCGCTTTTTGCCCTTTTCGCTCTTGCCGCGCCCCTTCTCGTCAGCGGCTGTGGCGATCCCGCGCCGACCTATGTCGACCAGGCCTGGATTCGCCTGTCGCCCAACAAGGCAATGCCGTCGGCCGGCTATTTCGTCGCCCATGGCGGCGATGCGGGTACGCAGTTGCGCGGCGTCATCACCGACTATGCGCTCAAGGTCGAGATGCATGAAAGCCTGACGAAGGACGGGATGACGACGATGGAGCGTATCGACAGCGTCGACATCCCCGCCAAGGGCAAGGTCGCCTTCGCGCCGGGCGGCAAGCATCTGATGCTCTTCGGCATCAACGATACAGCGATCAGCCGGGGCAAGATGCAACTGACCTTCCTGATGGCCAATGGCGACCGGCTGCTGGTCGACGCGCTGATCCGCAAGCCCGAGGCCGCCGCTGCGCCCGCGCCCAAGGCCGACGACGCTGCCGGGCATTGACCGGGCTCCCATTGACCGGCCGGGCGCTTACCCCACAGGAAACCGCCCTCGCCCGCTCGGTCTTCGGGCAGGCGATCGACTATGGGAGGGTACGGGTGCATAATCGCAAATGGTGGCCGTTCCAGCCCAGAGGTGTGACCATGGCGCCCGACGGCGAGCTGTGGTTCCATCCCGACAGCGGCCTGTTCTGCGCCGATTTCTGCGAAAGCCCGCTGCATCTTCAAGGCCATTTCATCCATGAGATGACCCATGTCTGGCAGGCGCAGCGGTCGGGCAGATATTGGCTGCCGCTGATGCGCCATCCCTTTTGCCGCTACGCCTATGACATCGTGCCGGGCAGGCCGTTCGCCCGCTACGGCATCGAGCAGCAGGCGGAGATCGTGCGCCATGCCTTCCTGCTGCGGCGGGGCGTGGCGGTGCGGGGCAAGCCCGGCCTGCCGGTCTATGAGGCACTGCTCCCCTTCGCCTGACCGGGCTATTGTCTTTTGATTACCGCATTCTGCGAGCCGTCGACTGTTCCAGTCGACTTCAGAATGCGGTCTTTTGATTGCCGCATTCTGCGAGCCGTCGACTGTTCCAGTCGACTTCAGAATGCTCTAGCCGACCAACGTCCCCTCGCCGCAACGGGCGCCGTTCACGCGCACATCGGCTTGCCCGATATGCAGGCCGAGCAGATCCTCCACCTGCTGCAACAGCGCGTCGACGGCGGGCGCGCCCGCCTGCAACACCGTCCCGATCAGGCTGGTGACGGAGGACAGGTTGAGACCGAGGCCCAGCAGCTGCACGCGCAAGTCCATGCCCTTGACCAGCGAACCGGTCAGCCCCTGCACCAGGCCCGTGGCATTGACCGTCTTGAGCGTGGCGGCATCAATCTCCGCCTGAGTGAAGCGCACGCTCTTCCAGTCGGTGCTGGCAAGGTCGATGCTGGCCTTGGCCGTCGCCGTGACCAGCAGCAGTTGCAGCAGCGTCACGGGGTTTTCCGTCACCGGCACGCCCATATTGCCCAGTTGCGCGGTGTTGATGTCGGCGATGGCGACATGGCCGGGGGACGGCCGCACCAGAAGATCGACGGTTGCGCTCTTGCCCGAACAGCTGATGGCCGACAGCCGGGCCTGTCCCTGCGCCAGTTCGACATAGACGGGCAGGCGCAGGCTGGCGACGCCGAGCAGGTCCGCCCCACCCACCTGTGTGTCCAGATAGGCGCGCGCCTGCGCGGTGCGGATGATGAGGCTATTGTCCCGCGCCACGGCGAGCCAGGGCGAATCCGCCGCGCGCTGGCCGATCGCCAGGTAGATTTTCGCGGAGGTCAGCCCCGGAATGTTGAGGCCGGTGTTGAGCGCCAGCTGTCTGCCGCCATTGGCCAGCATCAATATCTCGCGCAGCATGGAATAGGCATCCACGCTGCCGACGCCGGCCGTCCCATTCTTGTCCCGACTGCCCGCTGCGCCCAGGTCGATCAACTGGTCGAGCTTCACCGATGTCCCCGGCGCCTGCACCGCAAGCAGGCGCAGCGCATTGGCGGCATTCGTATCGCCGGTCGTCGCGGCCAGCGCCGACAGCACTTGCGGCAGCGTCGCATTGGCGCTCAATATGTCGTCGAAGGTCAGGGCGTTGGCATTGATGCTGGTCCCCAACGCACGGGAAAAGCCGAGCAGGTCGATCTTGGCGCTGGCCAGCGCGTTATAGTCCGAAACCGACAGATTGACCGACGTTCCGAGCAGGCTGGACAGAAGGGCATTGGGCAGGCCGCCCGAAAAGGCGCCCAGCCGCGACCCGATGGAAAAGCTCGCCAGGTCCGTCCGCGCCGCGGTCGCCCTGGCCTGAACGATACCGCCGCTGCGCCCGGCGACGAAACGGCCAAAAAAGAAGGTGACATTCTGCTGGAGCGTCACCTGCACCGCCCCCGCCTCCGCGCCCGCGGTGAAACGCGAATCCCAGGTGACGGTTGGATCGGCGACATAACGGCCCGGCGCGATGAGCGGCGTCTGCATGCCGGGAAAATTCTGTTGCGCGAGGATGCGCCGGACTGCTTCGCCCCGCATGTCGGGGGCCGATGCCGCCGCGGCGATGGCGGCGGCATCGGCCGCGCCCTGCAACCGCCGCTTCGACACATAGAGATTGCCGATATCGACGACCAGCGCCGCGCTCGCGATCAGCATCCCCAGGGCCATGACCATGATGACCGTCGTCGCCCCCCGCTCGTCCGTTCGCAAGCGCCGGAGCCGCCGCATCAGAGCCCGCCCAGCATGACGGTGGCGCTGGTCGTGATGGCTTTGCCTGGCAGGGGTACAAGAGGCAGGCGCAGCAGCGGTTCCGCCGATACGTCGTAGCTGATCGACACCTGGACCAACTGGCCCGTCTCGGTAACGCTCACCGTGCCCTTGGCCGGATCGAGCGGCACGCCCTTCAACGCGGCCTTGACGCTGGCCTCCGCAATCTGCCGCCGTTCCGTCGCGCTGAGGCCGGCCAAGGCGGAGCGCGCCGCATTATTGGCGAGCAACTGCAACGACTGGGCCGTGTAGAGCCAATTGCCATAGGCCAATATGCCCATGAGCAGAACGAGCAGGATGGGAAGCGAAAACGCCAGTTCGATCAGCGCCGCCCCACGCTCATCGGCCTGAAGCCGTGAGCAAATTTTCTCCCCCTTCGGACTTCGAGCCGTCATGGCCGTCTCCCTCAGGTATGGGAGATGGTCAGACAGCGGATTTAAGAAAAGCTTAAGAAGCTCCGATCTGGTGGGATTCCCGGAGGAGCGCCTACCAGGCTGCGGCCAGCATCGCTTCCAGCAGGCGCGGGAAATCCCATCCCTCCGCGCGGGCGGCGATGGCGGAGAGGCAATCCTGATGGTCGCGGCCGGGACGGCCGGGACCGGTCATGTTGGGCTTCATATTGAGGTCGAACAGCGTGAATCGGCCCGCCGCGTCGGCCCGGCAATCGATGCGGATCGGCGCCCGCGCGCCGACCAGCGCCGCTGCTCTGACGCATGCCTCCAACATCGCCTGCACGGCCGGCGACGCCAGTTCGTCCGCACCGATCGCCGCGCTGTTCGCCGTCACCGCGACATCGCCATTATAGGGCGCGACGCCGTCCTTTTGATCGAAACGGCGCACGGGACGCAACGCGCGATAGGTGCCGTCGACCGGCGGCATCACCGTCACCGTGACCTCTTCCCCGGCGAGATATTCCTCGACGATCAGCGTGTCGCCGAACTTCGCATCCTCGATCAGGCCGGCCGCCGCCGCCCGAAGCGCCGCCAGATCGGCGACGCGCGAGACGCCCTGGCTGCCGCGCCCGCGCACCGGCTTCACGATGAGCGGGAAGGACAGGCCGGCGTCCGCCAGCGCGGCCTCGACCTCGGCCAGCGCCCGCACATCCGGCCGCGCCGCCTGCGCCATCAGGAAGGAGCGCGCGACCGGCAGTCCCGCCTGCTCCAGCATCCGGTTGGTCGCGAACTTGTCATCATAGCGCTGCATCAGTTCGGGCAATTGCCCGACGATCCGCACCTGCCCCACCACGGCCTCCAGCGGATGCCCTTCGAACAGCACGCTGTTGGCCCAGAGGATGGTCGCGCCCGCCGCCATCGCCGCGGCGATGCCTTCCTCCGTGTCGGGAAAGACCCAGTCGAGCGGCCGGGTCGGGTCGGGATCGGCCACCGGCGTCAATATGTGATGCCCTTGCCCGCGCAGCACGAAAGCGATGTCCGCGCCGCCATCCGAATAGCCGCCCGGCTTGGCATCCTTGCGCAGCCCGTCGATCACCGGCGGCGGCAGCGCCTGATAGAGGATGGCCACGGCGTCCTGCGTCATATCGTCATTCCCGGAAAATGCGTCGTGAACGCAAAAGGGGGCCAGCCTTTCGGCTCGCCCCCTCCCGCATGTTTCGGCCTGTCGGCGCGGCGTTTAGTAAACGCGGGCCTTGGGTTTGATATATTCGGCTTCGTCCGTGAGCGTATAGTCATGGACCGGGCGATAATCGAGCGTCACCTTGCCGCCCGATCCACCCCAGCCTTCGAACCAGCTGATGGTGTGCTTCATCCAGTTTTCGTCATCGCGGTTCGGGAAATCCTCATGCGCATGGGCGCCGCGGCTTTCCTTGCGGTTTTCCGCGCTGACCATGGTGCACACGGCCTGCGACATCAGATTGTCGAGTTCCAGCGTCTCGATCAGGTCGGTGTTCCAGATCAGCGAGCGGTCGGAGACGGCGACGTCTTCCAGGCGCTTGTTGACCTGTTCCATCTTCCTGACGCCTTCGCCCAGCAGTTCGCTGTCGCGGAACACGGCGGCATGCTTCTGCATGGTGTGCTGCATTTCGAGACGGATCTGCGCCGTGGGCGTGCCGCCCTTGGCATTGCGATATTTGTCGAGACGCGACAGCGCCAGATCGGCGGCATCGGCCGGCAGCGGCTTGTGCGACGCGCCCGGCTTGAGGTTCTCCTTTAGGTGCAGGCCGGTCGCGCGACCGAACACGACAAGGTCGATCAGCGAGTTGGAGCCAAGGCGGTTCGCGCCATGGACTGACACGCAGGCCGCTTCGCCGACCGCATAGAGGCCCGGCACGATCACTTCGGGATCGTCACCGACCTTCGTCACCACCTGGCCATGATAGTTACAGGGGATGCCGCCCATATTGTAATGGACGGTCGGGGTCACGGGCAGCGGCTGACGGGTCAGGTCGACGCCCGCGAAGATCTTGCCGCTTTCGGTGATGCCCGGCAGACGCTCCGCGAGCACCTTGGGATCGATATGGTCGAGGTGCAGGAAGATGTGATCCTTGTTCGGACCCACGCCGCGCCCTTCGCGCATTTCCATCGCCATCGAACGCGACACGACGTCACGCGACGCCAGATCCTTTGCCGAGGGAGCATAGCGCTCCATGAAGCGCTCGCCTTCGGAATTGGTGAGGTAGCCGCCTTCGCCACGCGCGCCTTCAGTGATCAGAACGCCCGCGCCGTAGATGCCGGTCGGGTGGAACTGCACGAACTCCAGATCCTGGAGCGGAAGCCCTGCGCGCAGCACCATGCCGCCGCCGTCGCCGGTGCAGCTGTGCGCCGAGGTGGCGGAGAAATAGGCGCGGCCATAGCCGCCCGTCGCCAGCACCACGGCATGGCTGCGGAAGCGATGGATCGAGCCGTCTTCCATGCAGATGGCGATGACGCCACGGCATTCGCCATTTTCCATGATGAGGTCGATGGCGAAATATTCGATGTAGAAGTCGGCGTCATACTTCAGGCTCTGCTGATACAGGGCGTGGAGCATGGCGTGGCCGGTACGGTCGGCCGCGGCGCAGGTGCGCTGCACCGGCGGGCCAGCGCCCATATTCTGCATGTGGCCGCCGAACGGACGCTGGTAGATCGTCCCATTCTCGTTACGGCTGAACGGCACGCCGGCATGTTCCAGCTCGATCACGGCCGCCGGCGCTTCGCGGACCATATATTCGATCGCGTCCTGGTCGCCCAGCCAGTCGGACCCCTTGACGGTGTCGAACATGTGCCAGGTCCAGTGGTCGGGGCTGTTGTTGCCCAACGAGGCGGCAATGCCGCCCTGCGCCGCCACGGTGTGGCTGCGGGTCGGGAACAGCTTGGTGATGCAGGCGGTCTTGAGGCCCGCTTCGGCGCTGCCCATGGTGGCGCGCAGGCCCGAGCCGCCGGCGCCCACGACGACCGTGTCGTAGGTATGGTCGATGATCTTGTAGGCGTCGCTCATTATTTGACGATCCCCGTGAAGGCGATCTTGGCGATCGCGAAGACGCCCGCGGCCGCGCCGCCAAAGGCATAGAAGTTCAGCACCAGCATGGAGAAGAAGGCCAGACCCTTGTCATGGACATAATCCTCCAGCATCACCTGCATGCCGAGGCGCAGATGCATGAAGATGCTGACCACCATCAGCATCAGCGGCACCGCGACCAGCGGATGGGAAATCCAGCCCACGACGCTTTCATAATCGAGGCCGGGCAGCGCGATCAGGCTGAAGAGAAGCCACAGGACCAGCAGCAGGTTGCCGACCGCCGTGTAGCGCTGCGCCAGCCAGTGATGCGCGCCGTGCCTGGCCGAGCCAAGGCCACGAACGCGGCCGATTCCGGTTCCGGTTCCCATCAGAATTTCCCCGTGCAGATCGCGGCCCAGAAGGCCAGCGTGGCGAGAGTGGACAGGACGAAGGTCAGCAGCGACCAGATCTTGTTGTTCTTCAGCTCATAGCCCGCGCCCATGTCGAGCACGAAGTGGCGAAGGCCGGAGAAGAGATGCTGGAAGAAGAACCAGCTGAGGCCGGCCATCACCAGATAGCCGATCGGCGAGGTCGCGCAGGTGACGAAGGTCGCATAGGCTTCCGGCCCGCTCGCGGCGGCCATCAGCCACCAGACGAGGCCAAGCGCGCCGGCGGTCGCCAGCCCATTGCCCGTCACGCGGTGCATGATGGAGACGGCCATCGCCGGCCCCCATTTCCAGATCGTCAAATGCGGCGAGAGTGGCCGGCTGGTGGAACGCGCCATGTCTACCCTAGTCCCTGATACTTGTCCCTGAGTCCCGTCCCCTTAGGAGCGAAGAGGCGAGAGGGCAAGCGGCACAGGAAAAGTGCGACGGCAGGTTCGAATAAGGATCAATTAACCAAAGGCCGCTATCCCTGACGGCCAAAGGTTCGTGCATTGTCGAGGGGCACCCGAATACCATGAATTTCGCCGAGTCATTCCGGATCGTGAACGCCAATGCCATGGCCAGTCCCGATCTGGCCGACAGCATCGCGCCCGAGGCGCTGGAAATTCACGCGATGATCCGGGATTCGCTGCCGCTCGTCACGCGCACCTTCTTCGACAGCTATGCCGCTGACGCCAATCTGCGCCAGCATCTGAGCGAGACGGCGCTGCGCAAGATCGAAATGGAAACCGCCCGCTATATCGAGGAGAAGCTGGCGAATTTCTCGGCCGGCGCCTGGATCGAGACGGCGACCAATTGCGTCCGCCATGCCAGCAAGCATGGTTTCCCGGTGCAGGCGGTGCTGACCGCGGTGTCCCGGTCCAACGAGAAGATCGCCGATCTGGTATGCGACCGCTGCTGGGACGACCGGGAGCGCTGCCAGCGCCTGCTGCGCGCGATCAACCGCCTCTCCTCGCTCGACATCGCCATCATGAGCAATGTTTTGGCGCAGGATGTCGCCGAGTCCCAGAAGGTTGAACGCCAGCGCTATGGATCGCTGTTCGAACAGCGCATCGTCGGCGAAATCGACGGCGCATCGAAGCTGGGCGAATCGCTGCGCGAACAGGCCAAGGATGCGTCGGCCGCGACGCGCGGCATGCTGGGCAAGGCGTCCGAAGTCGCCGCCGCCGCCGAGCAGTCGGCGCTCGCCATGCGCGAAGCCGCCCGCACCTCCGCCGGCCTGATCCGCGCGATTGAGGATGCCCGCACCGAAGTCGAAGGCGCCGCCGACGTCGCCCAGCGCGCCGCGCGCCAGTCAGGAGATGCCGTCACCATGTCCGCCACCCTGTCCGAACATGCCAAGTCGATCGAATCGATTTTGGGCCTGATCCGCGACATAGCGGGGCAAACCAACCTGCTGGCGCTCAACGCCACGATCGAAGCCGCCCGTGCGGGCGACGCGGGCCGTGGCTTCGCGGTCGTCGCGCAGGAAGTGAAGAGCCTCGCCAACCAGACCGCGCGCGCCACCGACGAGATTGCCGGCAAGATCGCCGACATCCAGATGTCGACCCGCCAGTCGGTCGAAACCAACGAGCGTATCCGCGACACGGTGGGCGAAGTGCAGGCCAGCGCCGAACGCATCCGCCATGCCATGGACGCGCAGGCGCAGACCGTCACCATGATCACCGCCGCCGTCGACGAAACCGCGCTGGCGGCCGACTCGATGTCGACCACCATTTCGGCGATCCGTCAGGATACCGAAGTCGTCGCGTCGGAAATCGACCAGCTGGAGCGCGGCTTCATGAGCGTCGAAGAAAAGCTGGCCAGCCTGCGCCATGCCTCGTCCGACTTTGGCCGTCAGGTCGCCTGATAGCGAACATACCAAGAAACGATCGGACGTGCTTTAAGGCATCCCGCCGCGCTTCCCCTCTCCCGTCCCCTCGTCTAAAGGCGCGGGATGAACGATGTCGTCCAAAGCTGGAAAGTCACCCTGCCCTGCACCCGCGCCGAAGCGGAGGCGCTGGACGGGGATATCGCCGCTTTCGCCCTGATGGAGCATCCGCCGGTGCTGATGACCAGCGAGGCTGAGCCGGATGACGAGGACAAGTGGCAGCTCGACGCCTATTTCGAGGGCAAGCCCAGCGCCGCCGCGATCAAGCTGCTCAAGACGCTGGTGCCCAGCGCCGCCGGGACGAAGCCTGCCGTCGAGCCATTGCCTGACGAGGATTGGGTGACGCTGAGCCAGCAGGGGCTGGAAGCCGTCACAGCCGGGCGATTCCATGTCCGCAACCTTGCCAGCGATCCCGAGCTTCCCGGCCACAAGAATCTGCTGATCGAGGCGAGCCGCGCCTTCGGCACCGGCCAGCATGAAACCACCGCCGGCTGCCTTATCATGCTCGACCGGATGCGCCGCGTCGGCATCCGGGCGCGCAACGTCGCCGACATCGGCACCGGCACCGGGCTGCTCGCCTTCGCCGCGCTGCACCTCTGGCCCCGTGCCCATGCGATCGCATCCGACATCGATCCGGTCGCGGTGGAGATCAGCGTGGAGAATGCGCGCGCCAATGGCGTGGCGCTGGGCGACGGGGCGGGCCAGCTCGCGCTGGTCACAGCCGCCGGTGCGGATCATCCGGCGCTGGTCGGCCGGGCGCCCTACGACCTGCTGATCGCCAATATCCTTGCCGGGCCGCTGATCGAACTGGCCCCGGCGCTCTGCGCGCTGGTCGAGGATGGCGGGACGATCCTGCTGGCGGGCCTGCTCAAGGGACAGGCCGACGCGGTGCTGGCGGCCTATCGCGCCGAAGGGATGCGCCTTGCCGAGCGCAGCGACCGGGGCGACTGGCCGACGCTGCGTCTGCGCAAGCGCCCCAGCATCGGCTGGAAGCGCCCCCGCCGCCTGAGCGCCACGGCGCGCGGCGAAACGCCCGGTTTCGGCAGCATCTGACTCATTATCCAGAGAGCGAGGTAGACAATCATGGGCATCACCCGCAGCGTCATCTTTTCGGACATTGACGGACAAGCCTTTGAACATGTGACGGTTTTCGACGAATCCGACATAGGGACACGTCCTGGCATCCTGCTGTTTCCCAATGTCCTGGGCACGAAGGAAGCGGATTTCATCCGGGCGGAAATGGTCGCGGCGCTGGGCTATGTCGTGCTCGTCGTCGACATGTTCGGGCAGGGCAAGCGCACCACCCGCGCCGATCCCGATTCGGCGCGCTACATGAACGCGCTGAACGCCGATCGCATGATATTGCGCGACCGGGTGAACGCCGCCCATACGCTGCTCAAGGGGCTGGACGGGGTCGATCCGGCGCGCACGGCGGCGATCGGCTTCTGCTTCGGTGGGCGCTGCGTCCTCGATCTCGCGCGGAGCGGCGCGGACATTGCGGGGGGCGTCAGCTTCCATGGGGTCTATCAGGCGCCGCCCTTCCCCAATGCCGCCATAACCGCCAAGTTATTGATCTGCCATGGCTGGGACGATCCGATCGCCCCGCCCGACGCGACCGTCGCGCTGGCGAAGGAACTGACCGAGGCGGGCTGCGACTGGCAGATCCATGCCTATGGCGCGACCGGCCACGCCTTCACCGACGAATCGGTGAACATGCCGGAAAAGGGCCTGGCCTACAGCGCCGACGCCGACCGGCGCAGCTTCAGGGCGATGGTCGATTTTCTGGGCGAATTGTTCGGATAAGTTGCAACTTCTGTTGGGGCCAGCCTTCGACAAGGCTGGCCCCAGCGGCGATATCACTTCAAATCTCGTCGATCATTTCCGCCAGCGCGGCAAGGCAATCCTTGCCCAGCTGGATCGATCGCGCCGGCGACCAGCCATAATCGGCGTCGGGCAGGTCGTCATTGTCCTTGAACGGCATTTCCAGCGTCATTGCCACCGCGCCGAAGCGTTCGGCCACCTGATTGGTCGACATGGAGAGGTTGGCCTTCCCCGCTGCCGCGACGGGATAGCCCAGCCGCGTCTGGAAATCGGGCGTCCGCGCGGCCAGCGTGTCGCGATAGCGATGATAGAGCCGGCTCTGCTTCTCGGTGATCGACGGGATGCCGTCGAAGCCCGCGATGAAGACGGCGGCGATCGCCTCGTCCCCATGCAGGTCCATCGCGAAGTCCACGCCCGTCGCATCCATCGCATTGCGGACCAACAGCACTTCGGGACTCTTGTCGGCGGTCGGCTCGTGCCATTCGCGGTTCAGGTTCACGCCCGCCGCATTGGTGCGCAGATGACCGCGACGGCTGCCGTCCGGGTTCATGTTGGGGACGAGATGGATGGTGGCCTTCTGCCGCAACAGGCGCGCGACGGCATCCTGCTCGTCGCAGAGCCGCTCCAGCGCGCCTTCCATCCACCATTCCGCCATCGATTCGCCCGGATGCTGGCGGGCATAGAGCCACACCTGCCTGGGACCGTCGCCGATGGTCAGCAGGTCGAGCGGCTGGCCGTCCAGCGTCAGGCCCAGCTCGCGATGGGCGACGCCCGGCTGGCTAGCCGCCCAGGCGATCAGGTCATGGTGGCGCTCCATCGAGTAAGGCGCGAAATAGGCGAGCCAGACGGCGTTGCTGTCGGGCGTCAGGCGAATTGTCAGCCTGCCGTCGGCATAGCTGGTGTCGGCCAGATACCAGTTCTCGCGATCCTCGCTCGCCCGCGCGCTATAGCCCGGCCAGCCGTCGGGATAGGCGGAGCCGGCCCCGTTCACGATCGCCAGTTCCACCTCGCGCCCCGCCGCATTGGCGAGCCGGAAGTGGAACCATTGATAGAAGTCGCTCTGGTGATCGGTCACGATCTCCAGCTCGGCACGGACGCCGGCGGGCGTATCGGTGATGGAGAGGACGCGAATATTGCCGCTGTCGAAGCCGCTGGAAATGCTGATGGTCATTTGATGTTTATAGTGCGGCCCGATTCGCCCGGATAGCCCCCGATCAAAGCGGTAGCGAGTTTCTGCGCCGCCGTGGCGGGCTGCGCGGCGGGCGAACCCTGCTTTGCCTCGGTCGATGCGCGCCCTTCCCAGATGGCCGTCGAATCGGACCGGCGGCGAACCTGCACATGCAATTGGGTGGTCACGATATCCTTGGGCTTGCCCGACAGGTTGATGCCGACGCCCACGCCAAGCCCGCCGAAACTGCCGCCGCGACGACCGCCACCGCTGCCGATCCCGCCACCCACGCCGACGCTGACCGGCTTGTCGCTGCTGCGGTCGATGCCGGACGGGCGGAAGCTGCGGCTGAAGCTGACGAGCGCGACATAGTCGCTCTGCTTGCCGTCGTCCGGGGTGAAGCCGACCTGCTGGAAGGCCTGCGACACGGCCGAAGCATAGGTGCGAAATTCCAGGCTGACGTCCGGGTTTCCGGGCATTTCCTCGACCGCGAGCGAACCCGACCGCGCCGGATTGTCGATATGGAAGCGCGTCACCTCCACCGGCGGCGCGGCGGTCGCGCAGGCGGCAAGTGGCAGGGCGAGGCTGGCGGCGAGAATCAGGCGCTTCGACATGGGCTTACTCCAACGGGCATTTACCGATACACGGCGCGGAGGACATAATCCCCTCCAACGCGTGAAGCCATCGTCTTGCTGCACGAAGGATGAACAGATGGCCATGCCTGCGGATGTTCGGGGGCAAAATCCGGCTCGCCGCCCTTGACTTTGGCCCGTCGCACCCATAGGGGCTGCGCTTCGATTTTTCGATCAAACCAAGATTCATCAAAGGCCGATTGCCATGAAGATCCGCAACTCGCTCAAGTCGCTCAAGGGCCGCCACCGGGACAACCGCGTGATCCGTCGTCGCGGCCGCACCTACGTCATCAACAAGACCAACCGCCGCTTCAAGGCCCGCCAGGGCTAAGCGACGGCAAGCCGCCTCTTTCGGGAGGCAGCGCCAGGATCTTGTATCCCGATCAGCGCCCGGTCATCGACCGGGCGCTTTTCTGCGTGCGCGTGATGCAGATGAGCGAGGCGATTCGGCTGATTCAATCTCGGGGCGTGGCACCCCGCCCGTTCGCTTCGAGCGAAGTCGAGAAGTGGATAGCGTAACGCTTCCCGTTTCTCGACACGCTCGAAACGAACGGACTGGGCCGAATCACGCCTCTTCGCGGCCCTTGAGTTCGTCGCCGCGCACCGCCGCGACGTGCAGCACGTTGGTCGATCCCGGCGTGCCGAAGGGAACGCCGGCGAGCACCACGATCTTGCCGCCCTTGTCCGCCATGTGATGGCGCAGCGCCATGCGGCGGGCCTTGCCGATCATCTCCTCGAACGTCCCGATATCCTTGGTGCGGATCGCATGGACGCCCCAGGTCAGGCCCAGCTTGCGCGCGGTGTCGGCCCGCGGCGTCAGCGCCAGGATCGGCGCGGAGGGCCGTTCGCGCGCGACGCGGCGCACCGTGCTGCCCGACGAGGTGAAGCAGGTGATGGCGCTCGCCCCCACGACCGAGACGATGCCGCCCGCCGCCTCGGCCAGCGCGTCGGCGGTGGTCGGGTCGGGCCGCGTCTCGGTATAGTGGAGCCGGCCGAAATAGCCCGGATCGCGCTCCACGCTGTGGGCGATGCTGTCCATCATCGCGACCGCCTCGACCGGCCAGTCGCCCGCCGCCGTCTCCGCCGACAGCATGATGGCGTCGGCGCCGTCATAGACCGCCGTGGCCACGTCCGACACTTCGGCACGGGTCGGCGAGGGCGACTTGATCATCGATTCGAGCATCTGGGTCGCGACCACCACCGGACGGCCCATGCGCCGCGCGGTGGCGACGATCTGCTTCTGGAGCGGCGGCACGGCCTGGGGCGGCAGCTCGACGCCCAGGTCGCCGCGCGCGACCATCACGCCGTCGGCCAGCTCGACAATCTCCTCCAGCCGCTGAACGGCGGAAGGCTTCTCGATCTTGGCCATCAGCGCACCATGGCCGCCCATCAGCTTGCGCGCCTCGGCCAGATCCTCGGGCCGCTGCACGAAGCTCAAAGCGATCCAGTCGCAGCCCTGCTCGACCGCGAAGCTCAGGTCGCGGCGGTCCTTGTCGGTCAGCGCAGGCACCGGCACCACCACGTCGGGCACGTTCACGCCCTTGCGGTTGGACAGGGTGCCGCCGACCTCGACGATGGTGTCGATCCGGTCTTCGCCGATCGCCTTCACCCGCAGCACCATCTTGCCATCGTCCAGCAGCAGCCGGGTTTCGGGCACCAGCGCCGCATAGATTTCGGGATGGGGCAGGTTCACGCGGCGCGCGTCGCCGGGGGTTTCATCCCGGTCGAGAATGAAGGGCGCGCCAGTCTCCAATATGGCCAGCCCCTTCTCGAACGTGCCGACGCGCAACTTTGGCCCCTGAAGGTCGCCAAGGATGGTGGTCGGCCGGTTGAATTCCTTTTCCAGCGCGCGGATGGAGGCGATGCGCGCGGCATGATCCTCATGCGCGCCATGGCTCATGTTGATGCGGAAGGCGTCGGCCCCTGCGACGAAAAGAGCCCGGATCATCTCGGGCGTATCGCTCGCAGGACCCAGGGTCGCGAGGATGCGAACCTTGCGCGAACGGGGCGGTAGTCGTGTCATGTCTTCTCCTGGCCGTCATGATCGCTCCCGATCTTGTCAGGGCGTCGTTATGGGTTATCCGTGCTGCACGACAGGATGATGTAGATCAGCGAAAGGGATCGCCGATGACCGATAACATACTCACGGATGCGGTTGCTGCAACCGCCTTCCGCCGTCTGGTGGCGCATTTGCAGCATCGGACCGACGTCCAGAATATCGACCTTATGGGCAGCGCGGGCTTCTGCCGCAATTGCCTGGCCGACTGGATCGCGCAAGCCGACGGCCAGCTGACGAAGGATCAGGCGCGCGAAATCATCCACGGCATGCCCTTTTCCGACTGGAAAGCGCGCCATCAGGGCGAAGCAACGCCCGATCAGGTCGCGAAGATGCAGGAGAGTGTGGCGAAGAACGCGGACAATCATTAGAGGCGTCCGCCAGCCTGATTCATTTCGGCCGATTCATCTCGACCGATTCACATTTTCACCCTCATATGGAGATCCCCATGAGCGAACCCAATGTCGCCGCCGATCAGCTACGCCTCTTCATCGAGCGCATCGAGCGCCTGGAAGAGGAAAAGAAGGGTATCGGCGACGATATCAAAGACGTCTATCTGGAAGCCAAGGCCAACGGCTATGACGGCAAGATCATGCGCCAGATCGTCCGCCTGCGGAAGATGCAGCCCCATGACCGTCAGGAAATGGAAGCCATCCTGCAGACCTACCTGTCCGCTCTGGGCATGGAGTAACACCTGCCCCGAACGCGCCGCCCTTGTCGAAGGGCGGCGCGCGGGGTAGCCCGAACAGGTCTTAACGGAGAGGAAAGCCCCATGTCCGAGATCATCGTCAGCACCACCAGCCGTCTGGAAGGAAAGCCCGCGAAGGAATATCTCGGCATCGTCACGGGCGAAGTGATCGTGGGCGCCAACCTGTTCCGCGACCTGTTCGCCAGCGTGCGCGACATCGTCGGCGGCCGGTCGGGCGCCTATGAGGATGTGCTCCAGCGCGCCCGCGAGCAGGCCATTTCGGAAATGCGTACCCGCGCCGCGACCATGGGCGCCAATGCCGTGGTCGGCGTCGACCTCGACTATGAGGTGATCGGGTCGAACGGGTCGATGCTGATGGTGTCGGCTTCGGGCACGGCCATCCTCTATTGACCATCCGCATCCGTCCCGCAGAGGCCGGTGACGCCGCATCCTGCGCGACGATCTATGCCCCCTATGTGACGGACGGCTGGGTCAGCTTCGAAACCGACCCGCCCGATGCCGCCGACATGGCGCGGCGCATCGCCGATCATGGCGCATCGCATGGCTGGCTGGTCGCCGAAGCCGAAGATGGCCGGATCGCGGGCTATGCCTATGGCAGCGCGCATCGCACCCGCGCCGCCTATGCGACCTCCGCCGATGTCGCGATCTATGTGGATGCGGCTTTTGCCCGTCAAGGCGTGGGCCGCGCGCTCTACGCGGCGCTGTTCCCGATATTGAAGGATCGCGGTATCCATGCCGTCTTCGCCGGCATCGCCCAGCCCAATGAGGCCAGCGTCGCGCTGCATGAGGCGATGGGCTTCACTCCCATCGGCATCTATCGCGAGGTCGGGTGGAAGATGGGCGGCTGGCGCGATGTCGGCTGGTGGCAGAGATTGCTCTGAAGGTTGCTCTTGGGGCAGGCGCTGGTGTAAGGGCGCCCATCACATTCAACCGGCAGATAAGAATTCAGGACCATGGCAGGCCATTCCAAATTCAAGAACATCATGCATCGCAAGGGCGCGCAGGACAAGAAGCGCTCGTCGATGTTCTCCAAGCTCAGCCGCGAAATCACCGTCGCGGCCAAGATGGGCATGCCCGACCCGGACATGAACCCGCGCCTGCGTCTGGCGATCAACGCCGCCAAGGCCCAGTCGATGCCCAAGGACAATATCCAGCGCGCGATCGACAAGGCCGCGGGCGGCGACATGGAGAATTATGAGGAAGTGCGCTATGAGGGCTACGGCCCAGGCGGCACCGCCATCATCGTGGAAGCGCTGACCGACAACCGCAACCGCACCGCCACCAATGTCCGCACCGCCTTCGCCAAGAATGGCGGCAATCTCGGCTCGTCGGGCGCGGTGAGCCATGGCTTCGACCGTCTTGGCCTCATCACCTATCCGGCCAGCGCGGGCGATGCGGACGCCGTGTTCGAGGCGGCGCTGGAAGCGGGCGCGGACGATGTGTCCTCGAACGAGGACGAGCATGAGATCTGGACCGCGATGGACGCGCTCCACGAAGTCGCCAAGGCGCTGGAAGCCAAGATCGGCGCGGCCGATGCGGCCAAGCTCGCCTGGCGGCCCACCACCACCGTCGAAGTCGACGAAAGCAACGCCGCGACCCTGCTCAAGCTGGTCGACGTGCTGGAAGATGATGACGACGTCCAGACCGTCTGGGGCAATTATGAAATGTCCGACGAGGTGATGGAGAAGCTGGGCTAAGATGCCCGACAACCGTTCGTGTCGAGCGAAGTCGAGACACGGTAGCGCAAGCGCTTCTCGACTCCCCTCGAAGCGAACGGAACCTGTTCCATGATCCTCCTCGGACTCGACCCCGGCCTTGGCACCACCGGCTGGGGGCTTATCGCCGCCGACGGCAACCGGCTGACCCATATCGGCAATGGCCAGATCAAGACCGACAGCGCCATGTCGCTGGCCACGCGGCTGCTGGCGCTCGACCTGGCGTTGACCGACCTCATCCTCGAACACCGGCCCGATGGCGCGGCGGTCGAAGAGGTGTTCGTCAATGTGAACCCGCAATCGACGCTGAAACTGGGTCAGGCGCGCGGCGTCGTGCTGCTGGCCGCGTCGCGGTCGGGCATGGAGGTGGGCGAATATGCCGCCCGCCTCGTCAAGAAATCGGTGGTCGGCGTCGGCAATGCGTCCAAGGAGCAGGTCCACGCCATGGTGTCGCGCCTGCTGCCGGGGGCGAAGATCGCCGGACCGGACGCGGCCGACGCGCTGGCTGTCGCCATCACTCACGCCCATCATCTGGCGAGCGCGCGGCGAATCCCGCACAAATGAAAAGGGGCGGATCGCTCCGCCCTCTTTCCGCACTTCGACTTGCCCGTTTATTTCCAGTCGAACGGCAGCGGCGCCTCGCGAAAGGCGAAGCGGTCGAGATGGTCGGCGACCACCTGCTTGAACCGCTCGACATCGACGTCGGCGTTCGGCTCCAGCGCCACGACCAGCGCCTCCGGCTGCGCTTCCATCCGGATCGGCCCCATGGGAAAGGCGATCTCGCCCTTCTCTGGGTCGAAAGTCACATCGAACTTGTGGCTCCAATGTTTGCAGAGCTGCTGGAGATAGCGGCTGCCATTGGTGGTCGGGACGGTTGCGGTCAGGGTCATGGGTTATAGCCTTTCGATCTTGACGACGGCTTCGTCGATCAGGGCGGCGACGTCGAACATGGTCTGGTTATCCGCCCCTTCCTTTTCAAGCCGTTGCTGGATGGCGAAGCGCAGATTGTGCATCGCGCGGCGCACCGGGCCGCCATCGACCCGCTCCGCCTTGCGGGCGAGATGGGACAGGCGTTCCAGCGCCATGTCGAGCGCGTCCTTGCGCTCCCCGATCTGGGCGCGACCGGCATCGGTGATGGCGAAGCGCTTGCGGCTGCCTTCGCTCGGTTCTTCGGCGATCAGGTCCATTTCCGACAAGAGGGTCAGCGTCGGATAGACGACGCCGGGGCTGGGCGCATAGGCCTCGCCCGACAGCGCCTCGATCGCGCGGATCAGTTCATAGCCATGGCGCGGTTCGTCGGCGATCAGCTTGAGCAGGATCAGGCGCAGCGCGTCATTGTCGAACAGGCGACGGCGGCCACCGCCCCGGCCACCACCACCCATGCCGCCCCGGCCACCGCCACGGGGGCCGTCTTCGCCAAAGGGATCGCCGCCGCCGAACGGCCCGCCACGACCACGGCCGAAGCCGTCGGGACCAGCGAAACGGCCATGACCGGCATGGGCGCCATGTGGGTGATGATGACCGCGATGGCGGCCGTGGAAATTATGGGGGAATCGCATCATTGAGTCTTTCATATATGTCATGATGCTTTGCGATATATCTTAGAAATGAAAAACGTCAAGAGTTGCGATATATCTTTTTATATCGTTGGAGCGGGTGGTGAAGTGAAGATTTGGCGCGGGCGCTCGCTTGCGGCCAGAAATTGTCGCCCAGGAGGCGACCATTTCCACATCCCGAAATCGGTCACGCCTGAGCTATCCAGCGGCAAGGTTCGAACGTGCAATCTGCCGAGGCAGGGCGGTTGTAACCGGCGGGTCTACCAATTCCCCAACGCTGGACGCCGTCTTTCCAAGCAACGATAGTCGGATTGCAAAGCAGCCGATCCTCATAGGATCATTCGCGGCTGGCTGCGCGCGCAACGCCATCGTTCGAAAGCGGTCATCCTTGTTTCCGTCACCCCAGCGAAGGCTGGGGTCTCAGGCGTTGGCGAGACAGGCTGGGACAAGCGCCACGCTCGACCGTTCCGCGCCGTCGCCTGAGATGCCAGCTTCCGCTGGCATGACGGTTAAAAACGACCAGAAACGGTCACTCATTGAAACAGGCTTAATCTCCAGTAGCAGACAAGTCAGGCCTGATTACGGCGCTTTGTATCCGATTGAACACCCTGCCAGTGGCAAGGAAATTGATTAGCGCGAACTGCCCGACCATAAACCGAACGACGGATACGAAATGCGTGCCGTTACTATGCTTCAAGCGAATGACGCGGCCGATCTTGTGGAGGCGGATCAGTTCGACATCCTCAACATCTTGGAATGCAATGTGATAAGAATTGTCGCCTGATTTGATGGCAATGGCCTTATTGTCGATTTCCAGAACGCCCTTTGCCACTTTCGTAGCTAGGCCAAGTTCAGCGCCGTGGTGATAGAATATCCGATAGCTCATATATTGCCTGTATGGGTGATGCCGTCCTTGCGATGCTAGCCCATAAGCGGACCGTCGCAAAACACCCCATCCCGGCCAATCCGCCAGTCGCGGGACCGCCTGCGCCTTTTATAGCGCCGCGAAATCGATCGGTGCGTGGCGATCCAGGGTATGGCTCTGGTCCTCCAGCGGATATTTGAGGCCGCTGGCGCAGTTGAACAGCACCGCCCGCTCGTTGCGGCCGATCAGGCCTTCGTCGAGCGCTTGGCTGTAGGCGGCCAGCGTCGCGCCGCCTTCCGGGCACAGCAACAGGCCATCGTCGCGGGCGACATCGCGCACCGCCGCCGCGATCGCCGCGTCCGACACGGCCAGCGCCGCGCCGCCGCTCTCCCGCACCGCGCGCAGGATCAGGAAATCGCCGACCGCGCGCGGCACGCGGATGCCCATAGCGATGGTCTGCGCATCCTCCCAACGCTCGGCGAATTCCACGCCTTGCTCGAAGGCGCGGACCATCGGCGCGCAGCCTTCGGCCTGCACCGCGAACATTTTCGGGCGCTTTGAGCCGATGAAGCCGATCTTCTCCAGCTCGTCGAACGCCTTCCACATGCCGATCAGGCCGGTGCCGCCGCCGGTGGGGTAGAAGATCGCGTCGGGCAGTTCCCAGCCGAGCTGTTCGGCCAGTTCGAGGCCCATCGTCTTCTTGCCCTCGATCCGATAGGGTTCCTTGAGCGTCGAGAAGTCGAACCAGCCGCGCTCCTTGACGCCCTGCCCCACGATCGCGCCGCAATCGTCGATATAGCCGTTGACGCGATAGACGCGCGCGCCCTGCGCCGCGATTTCGCGCACATTCACTTTAGGCGTGTCAGCGGGGCAGAAGATCACCGATTCCATGCCCGCGACGGCGGCATAGGCGGCCAGCGCCGCGCCGGCATTGCCGTTGGTGGGCATGGCGACCTGCGTGACGCCCAGTTCCTTCGCCATGGAGACCGCCATGACGAGGCCGCGCGCCTTGAAGGAGGCGGTGGGCAGGCGGCCTTCATCCTTGGCGAGCAGATGCGCCCCGCCCAGCCGCGCCGCCGTGCGCGGCAACGAAATGAGGGGCGTCGCATTTTCGCCGAGGCTGACGATGTTGGATGTCTGCCGCACCGGCAGCAATTCGCGCCAGCGCCACAGGTCCATCGGCCGCTGGGCAAGCGCCTCCTTAGTCAGCGCGGCGCGCACGCCATCCAGGTCGTAGCGGACCAGCAGCGGCTTCCCCGCCGCCGACAGCCCGTGCAGCCGATCCGCCTCATAGCGCTCGCCGGTCAGCGAGCATTCGAGATGGGTGACGAAGGTCGGGCGATCGGTGGTGAGGTTGAGGTCGTGGCGCATCTGGCCCTCCTGAAAACACAAGACCCCTCCTTTTACGGGAGGGGTCTGAATGGGGCGGTTGCGAGCGCCGCCCTCTGCGAGGCGCGCCCCACCCCCTGCCCCTCCCCTGAAGGGGAGGGGTGATTTTCTTTGTTATTCCGGCTTTTTCGCCACGCTCACCATGGCGGGGCGCAGCAGGCGGTCCTTGATCATGTAGCCGGCCTGCATCTCGACCAGGATGGTGCCCGGTTCGGCGTCGGCCGAAGGGACTTCCATCATCGCCTGATGCTTGTTGGGGTCGAGCGGCTGGCCGACCGACTCCAGCTTGCTGATGCCGTTACGGCCGAACACGCTTTCCAGTTCGCGACCGGTGGCTTCGAGGCCGACGACCAGGCTCTTGAACTTCTCATCCTCGCGCAGGTCGGCGGGGATCGAGGCCAGCGCGCGGCTCAGATTGTCGGCGACCGACAATATGTCGCGGGCGAAGGCGGTCGCGGCATAGGCGCGCGCGTCGGCCAGTTCCTTTTCCAGCCGGCGGCGCACATTTTGCGTGTCGGCATGGGCGTAGAGAATATCCTGCTTCGCGGTGGCGAGTTCCGCCTCCAGCGCGGCGATCTTCTCGGCCGTGGTGCCTCCCGCAGGCGCAGCATCTTCCGGCAGCGCGTCCACGACTTCGGTATTTTCCAGATTCTGTTTGTCTTCGCTCATCTCATCAATCTCGACAGCGTCTGTGCAGTGAAGTCCACCATGGGGATCACCCGCGCATAGTTCAAGCGCGTGGGGCCGATCACGCCGACCACGCCGACGACCCGGCCGTCCGCGCCACGGTAGGGGGCGGCTATGACGGAAGAACCCGACAGGGAAAAGAGCTTGTTTTCCGAGCCGATGAAGATTTTGGTCGCGCTGCCCGCCAGAGCGCCGCGTAGCAGGTCCAATATTTCCTGCTTTCCCTCCAGCTGCTCCAGCAATTGCCGCGCCCGTTCGAGGTCGGCGGCGGCGCCATCGTCCAGCAGATGCGACTGGCCGCGCACGATCAGCACCGGCCGGTCGTCGGCGTCATGCGACCAGATGGCTAGCCCGCGAGCGGCCAGATCGCGCGCGCTCTGGTCCAGCGCGCTGCGTTCCGCCTCCATCTCGCGCGCCAGCGCCTCGCCCGCCTCGCGCAGGGTCAGGCCGCCGAAACGCGCCGACATGAAATTCGCCGCCTCATTGAGCATCACCGGACTGACGCCGTCGGGCAGGTCGAGCATGCGATTTTCGACCGATCCGTCCTGCCCCACCAGCACCGCCAGCGCCTGCCGCGCGTTCAGCGGCACGAAACCGAACTGGCGCAGCACCGGCTCGCGCTTGGGCACCATGACGATGCCGGCGCAGGCGGAAAGGCCCGAAAGCGTCGCGGTGGCGGCGGACAGCGCTTCCTCGATCGGGCCGCTTTCGGAAATGCCCGCCTCGATCGCGCGGCGCTCCTCGGCCGAAGGCTCCGCCGCCTGCATCATGCCGTCGACGAACAGCCGCAGTCCCGTCTCGGTCGGCATCCGCCCGGCCGACGTATGGGGCGCGGCGAGCAGGCCCAGCTCCTCCAGATCCTGCATGACATTGCGGATCGAGGCGGGCGACAGGCTGAGCGACGTCATCTTGCTGATGGTGCGCGATCCCACGGGCAGACCCGTCCCCAGATAGCTTTCCACCACCAGGCGAAACACGTCGCGCGCACGATCATTCAGTTCGGAGATGGGGATGACCGACATGGATCCTATCTAGACAAGGGGGCCCGCACGCTCAAGCCGCCTCATGGCGTCACCGCCTTGGGATTGAGCATATGCTCGACGTCCAGAATCTTCGGCACCGAGGCGATCGCGACGCGCAGCCGGCCATATTGCGGGTCCATGCAGCCCGACTGATAGTCCAGCCGGGTCGCCGGCTGGCCCGGCCGCGTCCATTCCACCGTATAGCCCGGCATGTCGGTGGCGAAACGGTCGCAATTCCTGCCGTGGGCGATCGTCTCCGTCGTACCCGCCGCCGGCCGGTGCGGCGCCAGCGTGGCGACCAGCTTGCGATATTGCAGCCGGGTCAGGGTGAAGCGCGTCGGTCCCGGCACGGAGGTGAAACGCTCGGGCGTCAGCAGGCCCGACCCGTCAGGCGACACCTGCACCGTATAGGCCGGACAGGCGCCGAAACAGCGCCCGGCGGTGAAGCGGATCACGTCGCCCGGCGCCTTGGGCGGCTCCAGCCCTTCCTGATCCGCCATGCACCCCGCCAGTGCGAACAGCCCGGCCAAACCCAAGATTTTTATCTTCATAACCCCTCATATCGTCCAATTCACGCTCTGGACACTGGCAACTCGTCCTGCCGGACGCTAAGCGGCGTCTTAAATGCGCTTCCCGGCGCATTGGCGGCTCCGGCTGCCTCTCGAACGCTTCGGAGTAGAAATTATGCGTCCTTCCGGCCGCGCGCCCGACCAGATGCGCGATATCACCATGGAACCCGGCTTCACCATCCATGCCGAGGGCAGCTGCCTCATCAGCTTCGGCGACACGCGCGTGCTGTGCACCGCCTCGATCGAGGAAAAGGTGCCGCCCTTCCTGCGCGGCAAGGGTTCGGGCTGGGTCACGGCCGAATATGGCATGCTGCCCCGCGCCACCCACACGCGCGGCAGCCGCGAGGCGGCCAAGGGCAAGCAGTCGGGCCGCACCCAGGAAATCCAGCGCCTGATCGGCCGTTCCCTGCGCACGGTCGTGGACCTCAAGAAGCTGGGCGAGCGCCAGATCGTGATCGATTGCGACGTGATCCAGGCCGATGGCGGCACCCGCACCGCCGCCATTTCGGGCAGCTGGGTCGCGCTGCGCATCGCCGTCGACAAGCTGCTGGCGTCGGGCGCGCTCGCCGAAGACCCGATCATCCAGAAGGTCGCGGCGATCAGCTGCGGCATCTATGAAGGCACCCCGGTCCTCGACCTCGACTATGCCGAGGACAGCAATGCCGAAACCGACGCCAACCTGATCCTGACCGGCGACGGCAAGTTCGCCGAAGTGCAGGCGACGGCCGAAGGCGCCGCCTATGACGAGGAGGAACTGCTCCGCCTGCTCCGCCTCGCCCGCATCGGCTGCGCGAAGATCTTCACGGCGCAGGATGTGGCGACGGGGCGGTAAACGACCATAATCCCTTATTGCCGTCACCCCGGGCTTGACCCGGGGTCCCGCTTTCCTTTGACTGGGTTGAAGAAGAAGCGCGAACCCGGCTCAAGGCCGGGATGACGAGAAAAAATAGGCTAGGGTAGTAGAATGAGCGACGAATTCGGACAGGAACAGGCGATCCGCAAGTTGGCGCCGGGCAAGCTGGTGATCGCCAGCCACAATCCCGGCAAGGTGCGGGAAATCGCCGCTTTGCTCGGCCCCTACGGGATCGAGCCGATTTCCGCCGCGGCGCTCGACCTGCCCGAGCCGGAGGAAACCGGCACGACCTTCATCGCCAATGCGGAGCTGAAGGCGATGCAGGCCGCCGACCTCTCCGGCCTGCCCGCGCTGGCCGACGACAGC
This sequence comes from Sphingobium lactosutens, assembly GCF_013393185.1. GTDB lineage: Bacteria > Pseudomonadota > Alphaproteobacteria > Sphingomonadales > Sphingomonadaceae > Sphingobium > Sphingobium lactosutens_A. The sequence goes on from NZ_QJQX01000036.1 coordinate 51,363, forward strand.
GGCCTGTGCGTCGACGCGCTGGGCGGCGATCCGGGCCTGTTTTCCGCGCGCTGGGCCGGCCCGGACAAGGATTTCGACTTCGCCATGCGCACGGTGTGGGAAGGCGTCGAGGCCAAGGGGCCGGATGCCGGGCATGACGCCCATTTCATCTGCGCCCTCGCCCTCGCCTGGCCCGACGGCCATGTCGAGGCGTTCGAGGGCCGCGTCGACGGCACGCTCGTCTGGCCGCCGCGGGGCGATCAGGGCTTCGGCTACGACCCGATGTTCCAACCGCTCGGCTACGACATCAGCTTCGGCGAAATGGACCCGGACAAGAAGCACGCCATGAGCCACCGCGCCGACGCCTTCGCGCAACTGGTGAAGGCGGTTTTCTAGACGCCGCTGGCCGTCTGGCGGCGGCAGGAAGGCAATGAGAGCAGCAGCTCAACATCCGTTCGGACTGAGCCTGTCGAAGCCCCGTCCCTTCTCTTCAAGCATCGTGTTGACGAAGAACGGATGCCCTTAGACAAGCTCAAGGCGAACGGAGGTTGATGTGTGGAAGCGACGATATTCCGTCATCCCAGCGAAAGCTGGTATCCCAGGCCAAGTCGCGCAACCTCGCCTGAGACCCCAGCCTTCGCTGGGGTGACGGCCAAGAAGAAGAACAGCCGATCGTCCGCTTCCCACCCCAAGACAACCTCCCCGACTTATCCCGTCGGCGCAGCCTTCAGCTTCGCCGATCCGACATGCCATCGCAGTTGCGCCGATGAAGCCCCATCCACGCCATTCACCCGGCGCACCACATAATCGCCGACGAAGCGCTGGCGCGTGCCGTCCCGCAATTCCGAATTCACGACCACCGGCACCGTCTGGTAGATCGATCCCGCCCCCGCATCACCCGGCTCCAGTTTGCCGATCGTCACCGTCGTGGCGCGGGTGTTAGCGAAACCGGCCTGGAAGCCGTCCATCGTCTGGTTCGGCGGCCCATTCTCGCCCCATTGCGACCAGGCGGTGCCATAGTCGCGCGCGTTGATCGCGGCATAATAGCGCTTCACGACATTGGCGGCCGCCGCCATGCTGCCGGGCGAGGGGCTGCATCCGGGCGTGGGCTTGCCCTCTTCGCCAAAGCCGTCGATCAGGGCGCAGCTACGCGCAATCTCATCTTCGATCATCGCGCAGCTGTTCGCGGCGTTGCAGGGCGGGCGGGTTGCGGGCGAAACCTGCCGGCACAGCCTGACGCGCTTTTCCGCCGCTGCGCCCCCGATTTCCGCCGTGCAGGAGAGCGGTCCGGCTTCCACCGTTTCGGCGGCGGGCGTTTCCCCTGTCGCATTCAACGCCGCGTTCAACGTCTCCGCTTGATTGGCTGTCATAGCACGGGCCGCGTTGGCGGCAGGCTCGCTCTGCCGCTCCGGCGGCGCGCCACAGGCCGCCATCGCCAGCAGCGAACCGGCCATGATGATGGATGACAGCTTTGGGCGGCGCATGATCTTCTCTCCCGGTCGGCGCGACATGGCTATCCAATGTTCGCGCGCCGGGAAATATCCGCCCGCCCTATTTCGTGCCGTGCGCCATCACGCCGTTGCCGCTCGCCAGCACGCTCGGTTCGGCGTCCAACGGCCCCTGCCCGAAGACATTGCCGGCGGGATAATAGCGGCAGACCAGATAGTCATATTGCGCGCTCTCACCCAGCGCGCAGCCGACCTTGCGCGTGCTGCGCCAGATGATCTGGCTGTAATGGCCGACATCCTGCCAGCGGCCGGTAGTGGAGAGGTCAGGCATCCGCCCGCCGCGCCGCATCATCCGCTTTTCATCGAGGAAGCTGCCGATCATCGCTTCATAGTCGAAGGCGCCGCGCGTCCCCATCCACAGATTCTCGCCGCTCGGCACCGATCGGCTGGCGCGATTGGAATGGGCGAAGACACCGGTCCGCGCCATCGACCGCGCATAGCGGTTCGCGTCGGCCGCCAGCGCCGCGTCCCACTCCAGCGGCGCAAGGCCAAGCGATTCGCGCTCCTCATTCTGCATGCCCAGAACGACGTCCTGCATCAGATCGTCGCCGCGCTCCACCTCGGTCGTTTCTTCATAATAATATTGCTGCGCCCCGGCGGCGCCCGCCACCATCATCAGCGCGGCCGCGCCTGCCCGTAGCAGCGCGCGACAAATCGGTCTAAAGCCCGCCCCATCCATGTCGATCAACCAGTCCAGCAACCCGTCGGCTCTTGCCGCTCCTTTAGCCTTATATGTGCATTGGCCCTTTTGCGTCTCCAAATGTCCCTACTGCGATTTTAACAGTCATGTGCGTGACCGGATCGACACAGAGGCATGGCGCACGGCGCTGGTCGCGGACATGGCGCATGAGGCGGCGCTGACCGGCGGGCGGCCGCTGACCTCCATCTTCTTCGGCGGCGGCACGCCGTCGCTGATGCCGCCCGCGCTGGTCGCGGAGCTGATCGCGGCGGCCGAGCGCCATTGGGGGCTGGCGGACGACGTGGAGATCACGCTGGAGGCCAACCCCAATTCGGTCGAGGCGGCGCGCTTCGCCGATCTCGCCGCTGCCGGGGTCAACCGCGTGTCGCTCGGCCTTCAGGCGCTGGACAATGCGGCGCTGCATTTCCTTGGCCGCGCGCATGATGTGGACGAAGGGCTGGCGGCGCTCGATACCGCGCAGCGCGTGTTCGAGCGGGTGAGCTTCGACCTCATCTACGCCAGGCCGGACCAGAGCGAGGCCGACTGGCAGGCGGAGCTGGAACGGGCGCTGGGCTTTGGCACCGGGCATCTGTCGCTCTACCAGCTGACGATCGAGCCGGGCACGCGCTTCGCTACGCTGGTGGCGCAGGGCAAGCTGACGCCCGCCGATCCCGACCATGGCGCGACGCTCTATGAACTGACGCAGGCGATGACCGGCACGGCGGGCATCCCGGCCTATGAGATCAGCAACCATGCCCGCGCGGGTCAGGAAAGCCGGCATAACCTCACCTATTGGCGCTATGGCGACTATATCGGCATCGGCCCCGGCGCCCATGGCCGTCGCACCGGCGCGGCGACGCTGCGGCACAAGAAGCCGGAAAACTGGATGGGCGCGGTGGAGCGCAACGGCCATGGCACCCAGAGTGAGGAGCCGCTCGCCGGCGAGGATCGCGCGCGCGAGGCGCTGCTGATGGGGCTGCGTCTGGCCGAAGGCGTCGACCTCGACCGGATAGCCGCCCTGTCGGGCATCGGCATCGCGCAACTGGTGGATGAACGCACCATCGACCAGCTGATCGATATCGGCCTGCTGCATCGCAAAGGTGCGAAACTTCAGGTCGCGGCGGCGGGGATGCTGCTGCTCGATGCGATCCTGCCGGAAATCGTGATAGTGTGAGGCGCAAAGGGCGCAGAGCAATCCGAGGCACGGCCTCCTCTACGCGAAAGCCCGGATCAGGGCTGCTCGGTGGTCTTGCCCTGCCCGCCCTGCGGCACCGGCACCGCGTCCTTGCTGGTCATGGCGACGGCGGGCGGTCCCTTCCGGATCGCGGCGGCCAGCTTGCCGACGGGCGCGCAGTCGCCCTTGCACAGCTTCTGCGCCTCCGCGAGCACTTCCCTGGCGCGCGCGACCGCGCCCTTTTCCATCATCGCCTCACCCTGTCCGGCCAGCGCCGCGACATCGGTGGGGTCGAGCAGCAGCGCTTCCTTGTAGAGGCGGATTGCCTTGCCCTGCAGCCCCTGCGCGCGGGCGACCTCGGCCAACTCGACGAAGGCGGCGCGATTGCGCGGGTCGACAGCCAGCGCGCTTTCCAGCGCGTCGTTGGCGCCCTGCAAATTGCCGGCCTTGCGCGCTTCCTCGCCGGCTTTCTGCCATTCGATCGACCGCGGGCTGATCTGGTTGTCCGGCTTCTGGCTCAACCCCATGCTGGAAACGGTGGTCAGAACGGCAGCAAGGGCAATCGAGGCAGGGGTGAAACGCATTATAGTCTCCAGCCATGTTTCAGGCGTTGATTCCGACCAAGTGTCGCGGTTTTGCGCGGCCTTGTCCATGCTCTGTTTCAAGCCCCCCGCTTGAGCCGCGCGAAATAGAAGCCGTCACTGCCGTCATGTCCCGGCGTCAGCAGCAGCCCCTCGCCATGGCGCCGGCCGACGGACAAGTCGATCGGCTCGGCCGTCCAGCCGGCATGGCGGCTGAGGAAGGCATCGACCTGATCGCGCCCTTCCCGGTCGGTCAGCGCACAGGTCGCATAGACTAGCACGCCATCCGGCGCGAGCAAGGGCGCGGCGAAATCGAGGATGCGGGCCTGTTCCGCGACGAGCCGGTCCAGCCGCGCCTGCGTCAGCCGCCAGCGCGCCTCGGGATTGCGCCGCCAAGTGCCGGTGCCCGAACAGGGCGCATCGACCAGCACGACGTCCGCCTGCCCCTGCACAGGCGCCAGCCCGCGGGCTTCATGGGCCTGGTCCAGCAGCAGGGTCTCGATGAAGGTCGCCCCGGCCCGCTCGGCGCGGGGTTCCAGCCGGGCGAGGCGCGAACGGATGGTGTCGGCCGCCAGCAACCGCCCCTGCCCCGCCATGGCGGCAGCGAGCGCCAGCGTCTTGCCACCCGCACCGGCACACAGGTCGACCACGGTCATGCCCGGCTGCGCACCGCAGGCGGCCGCGATCCACTGGCTGCCGGCATCCTGCACCTCGACCCGCCCAGCCTTCCAGGCCTCATTCTGCTCGATCGGCGATCCTTCGGGCAGGCGCAGCGCATCGGGCAGGCCCGCGATCGGCGCCGCATCGGCCAGCAGCAGCGCGACGTCGGCCGGCGTCGCCTTCAGCCGGTTGACGCGAAGGTCGACGGGCGCGCGGCCCAGCAGCGCATCCTGCTCCACCGGCGCGGCGAGCAAGGGTTGCAGCCAGCCCGGCACGGCGCCCGCCTCCGCCCCGGTCTCGCCCGGCTCGATCGGCAGCGGCGCGTGGACGGACCCATCGAACAGGGCGGCGATTTCGGGTCGCTCCTGCGCCACGCCGATCATCGCCTCGCGCCCGGTTTCGGGCCGCTCCGCCGCCCGGCGGATCGCATCATAGACATGATCGCGGACCGCCCGCCGGTCACGCGACCCGGCGTATCGCCGCTCCTTGAAATAGCGCGCGATCAGCGTATCAGCCGCCGGCCCGCCATCGCGCGCCGACGCGATGATGGCGTCGAGAAGGTCGATCGCGGCCTGGATGCGGGCGGATGGGGTCATAATAAATCCTCCCCTCCCCGGAAAGGAGGGGAATTTATCTGTTATCAGCGCGTCGGATAATTGGGCGCTTCGCGCGTGATGGTCACGTCATGGACATGGCTTTCGGACAGGCCCGCATTGGTGATCTGGACGAAGCGCGCGCGCTCCTGAAGATCCTTGATCGTGCGGCTGCCGGTATAGCCCATTGCCGCCTTCACGCCGCCAACCAGCTGGTGAATGACGTCCTTGGCCGGCCCCTTGAACGGCACCTGGCCTTCAATGCCCTCGGGCACCAGCTTCATCTGGTCCTTGATGTCCGCCTGGAAATAACGGTCGGCGCTGCCGCGCGCCATGGCGCCGACGCTGCCCATGCCGCGATAGCTCTTATAGGCGCGCCCCTGATAGAGGAAGGTTTCGCCCGGCGCTTCAGCCGTGCCCGCCAGCAGCGACCCGACCATGACGCAGCCCGCGCCCGCCGCCAGCGCCTTCGCCACGTCGCCCGAGGTGCGCAGGCCGCCATCGGCGATCACCGGCACGCCATGCTTCGCGGCTTCCTCGGCCGAATCCATGACGGCGGTCAGCTGCGGCACGCCAACGCCGGCGACGACGCGGGTGGTGCAGATGGAGCCGGGGCCGATGCCGACCTTCACGCAGTCCGCACCCGCGCCGATCAGCGCCTTGGTCGCTTCGGCGGTGGCGACGTTGCCGGCGACGACCTGGACATGGTTGGACAGCTTCTTCACGGCTTCGACAGCGACTGCGACCTGCTTGCTGTGGCCGTGGGCGGTGTCGATGACGATCAGGTCGCATTCCGCGTCGATCAGCGCCTTGCTCCGCTCCAGCCCCTTGTCGCCCACGGTGGAGGCGGCGGCGACGCGCAGACGTCCGGTGCTGTCCTTGGTCGCCTGCGGATAGGTGACGGCCTTCTCGATATCCTTGACGGTGATGAGGCCCACGCAATGATAGGCGTCGTCCACCACCAGCAGCTTTTCGATCCGGCGCTGGTGCAGCAACCGCTGCGCCTCTTCCTGACCCACACCGACCTTGACAGTGGCGAGATTGTCCTTCGTCATCAGCTCGCTGACCGGCTGCGCGGGGTTCTCCGCAAAGCGGGTGTCGCGGTGGGTCAGGATGCCGACCAGCTTGCCGTTGGCCTCGACCACCGGAATGCCGCTGATCTTGTGGCGCTGCATCAGCATCTGCGCGTCGGCCAGCGTGGCGGTCGGCAGGATGGTGATGGGATTGACGACCATGCCGCTTTCGAACCGCTTGACCGCGCGCACCGCATCGGCCTGTTCCTCGACGGTCAGGTTGCGGTGCAGCACGCCGATGCCGCCGAGCTGCGCCATGACGATCGCCATGTCGGCTTCCGTCACCGTGTCCATGGCGGACGACAGGATCGGGATGTTGAGCTTGATCGCCTTCGTCACATGGGTGGAGGTGTCTGCCTGACTGGGCAGCACATCGGATTCGGCGGGCTGCAACAGCACGTCGTCAAAGGTGAGGCCGAGGCGGATATCCATGTGAAAGCCACTTTCTGCTGCGCGGACCGGGCTGAGGGGAAACCTGACCGCTGGGGGATTCGTGGCGGCCCATGTAACCACTTCACCCCGGAACGGCCAGACCCTTCGCATCATTTTGTTGCGCGGGCCAACTGGCCCGGTGCGGGGCACGGGCTGCACGGCGATCGGCAGGATGATCGCGGCATATCTGCAAAAAGGCGCAAGCCATAAGGTTATCATCCAAAAGCCCGCCCCGCGCGCCGCCGCCTCGCGGCTAATATTGGTTGATGGAAACCCATCTGATCCGATCGATCGCGCATCGCCCCGCCCTGCTGGCCCGGCGCATGTCCGCCACCCGCAGCCTGCGCCTGACGTCAGGCGCCGCGACCGCGCTGCTTGCTTCCTATCCCAAGTCGGGCAGGACGTGGCTGCGTTTCCTGCTCGCCCAATATTTCCTGGCGTCCCGCCAATATGCGCCGGTCACGACGCGGACCATGTTCGATTTCACACCCAATTTCGATCTGGACCCGGTGCGCGGCATCCCCGCCTTCCTGCGCCGGTCGGAGGAAGCCGCCTTCCCGCTGGTGCCGTCCACGCATCTGCGATACAGCCCGATCCTACCTGGTCGCCTTCCGGTCATCTTCCTGATCCGCGATCCGCGCGGGGCGCTCAATTCCCATTATCACCACGTCACCCGGCACAAAATGTCCTTCACGGGCAGCATGGACGCGTTTCTGACGGACAGGCATGTCGGTATTCCCCATTATGCCCGCTATATGAACAGCTGGGGCTGGGGCCTGTCGCGGCACCGCCATCATGTCATTTTCTATGAGGATCTCATTGCCGATACCGAGGCGGAGATGGGCAAGCTGCTTCTGTTTCTGGGCGAGCCGGTCGATGCGCGCGCGCTGCGCCATGCGGTGGAACAATCGGCCTTCGACAGGATGCGCGCGGTGGAGATCGCCGAGGGCATTCCCGGCCATGCCTATGACCGGTCGGATTCCGACGCCCTGCGCATGCGCAAGGGCCAGGCGGACAGCTTTCGGGAGGAAATGACGTCGGCGCAGCAACTCTGCGTCGAGAAGGGATGCAACGCCCTGCTGAACCGACGCATATTGCCGAAGCTGGAACGCTATGATTTCGCCAGACCGCGCCCGCAGTCCATGACGGGTTCAGGCTTCCTGCCGACATCCGCCCGGTCCGGTGGCGATATCGCCCACCATGGCCGGGGCGTTGCCGATCTGGCCCGCCAGCTTCTCGCCGAAGCGATGATCGTCATCGGCCTTGCCTGCATGCTGATCGCACCGCCCATCTTGGCCATCGAGGTCGGCGAATGGCTGTTCCAGCGCGAATGGGGCGGCCGGTCGGTCGAGGATGGCCTCGCGCTCTTCGGCATAGACCGTCCCGGCACGGTCGAAAGCCCGACCGACCGGATCGTGGACGTCCTGCTCGCGCTGCCGCTCACCATGACGCTGTTCCTGACCGGCCTGCTGATCCTGCTCGCGGGCGTCCATTTCGGAGACTGGGGCGTGCAGGGCGTTCGATTGAAGAAGAAGCTGGCCAGCCGCCGGAACAAGCCGCCTCGACGCGGGCCGGTTTAGAGTGATTTCGAGTGAAATGGACCATTGCAAGGCTCGGAAATCACCGAAAACAAAAGAAAATGGAGTTTATCCTGATTCAATCTAAACAGGATAGACTTACGACTGGGCAATCTTTTGATTGCCGGCATTTGCCGCGCTGGCCTCCAACTCCGGGCCGTCCGTCACCAGCCGCCAAAGCGCGGCCAGATGGCCTGAACGTCCGATCCCGCCTGCACCACATGATAGCGATCATGCTGGGCCGCCGTGGCGCAGGCATGGTTCGGGAAAATACGCACCCGATCCCCGATGGCGAGGCTCGGCAGGCTCTCCGACGACCCGGCACGCAGCGCCAGCACGCCATGTTCCTGATTGGCCTGCGCCACGATCAGGTCGCCGAACGGTCGACCGGACAGGTCGCACACCAGGCCATAGCCCTGGTCGACCGCCTGGCTGGCCGTGCCCCGGTCACGCGACAGCGCCATCCAGCCGGCGTCGACCAATATCCAGCCTTTGTCCTCCTGATGGCCGATGACGGTCGCCAGCACCGACAGCGCGATCTCCGCATGGCTGCAGATGCCGATACCCGCCATGACCAGATCGAAAAAGACGAAGACGCCCGCCCGCACCTCGGTCACGCCGGTCAGATCGACCGCGCTCAGCGCCGTGGGCGTGGAGCCGACGCTTACGGCCGGGCAGGCGAAGCCCCCGTCCCGCAGATTCTGCGCCGCCGTCACCACGGCCAGACGTTCCGCCTCGGCGGCGGCGCGCAGCGCTTCCTCGCCCTGCGCGCCATAGCTGTCGCCCGCATGGGTCAGCACGCCGCGCAATTGCCCGCCCTGCGTCAGGGCGGTCGCAATCGCGCAAAGCCGGTCGCGATCGCCGGGCTGCACGCCTGAACGGTGGCCGTCGCAATCGATCTCGATCAGCGCCGGGATCGCCATCCCGGCCGCCCGCGACACCTCCGCCACGGCGACCGCCTGTTCCACCGAATCGAGCAATATGGCGAGGTCGACGCCCTGCGCGCGGAGCGCCAGCACATCGGGCAATTTGGCCGGCGTGATCCCGACCGCATAGACGATGTCGCTTACCCCCGCCGCGGCAAAGCGCCGCGCCTCCTCCATCGTCGATACGGTCGCCGGCCCTTCGGGGGTCGTCATCATCCGCCGCGCCACCTCGATCGACTTGCCGGTCTTGAGGTGCGGCCGCAGCGGAACGCCCCGTTGCGCCAGCCGATCGCGCAGCCGGTCGATATTTCGCGCCATCCGCGCCCCATCCAGCACGAGGCAGGGTGTCGGCAGGTCGTGCAGGCTGGCGGGAAGGGCAATATGGGTCATGGCAGGCTCCGGCTGGTTCCTTTCCATCGCCGTTCCGATCGCGCATTTCAATGACCGAACCCTGCCGCCCAAAGCAAAAAGGGCGCGGCCTCCACGGCCACGCCCTTTTTCGTCAATGCAAGGCCGACCGGCTTACGCCCCGGCGGGTGTCGGGTCGCCGAACGGCCCCTTGCGCTTGCGCGTGCGAGGGATCGAAGAGCCAGCCGCCGGGATCACCGAAGGCTTGATCGTCGTGCCGTCGTCGCGGGTGATCTCGCCCTTGTCGAGCAGCGTCTTGATCTCCTCGCCGGACAGCGTCTCATATTCCAGCATGGCGTTGGCGAGCAGGTGCAACTGGTCCTCATGACCCTTCAGCACTTCCTGCGCCCGCGTATAGCCCTGCTCCACCAGACCGCGAATTTCCTTGTCGATCAGCTTCGCCGTCTCGTCCGACATATGGACCCGCTGGCTCTGCGAATAACCGAGGAAGGTTTCGCCCTGCTGCTCCTCATATTGCAGCGGACCCAGCTTGTCGGACATGCCCCACTGCGTGACCATGTCGCGCGCCAGCTTGGTGGCGTACTGGATATCGCCCGATGCGCCCGACGAGACCTTGTCATAGCCGAAGATGATTTCCTCGGCGACGCGGCCGCCCATGGCGACGGCCATGTTCGCGTGCATCTTGTCACGGTGATAGCTGTAGCTGTCCCGCTCCGGCAGGCGCATCACCATGCCCAGCGCACGGCCGCGCGGGATGATCGTCGCCTTGTGGATCGGGTCCGACGCCGGTTCATGGACCGCGACGATGGCATGGCCCGCCTCATGATAGGCGGTCATCTTCTTTTCGTCGTCGGTCATGACCATCGAGCGACGCTCACTGCCCATCATGACCTTGTCCTTGGCCGCCTCGAACTCGTCCATCGCGACCAGACGTTTGCCGCGACGGGCAGCCATAAGCGCGGCTTCATTGACGAGATTGGCGAGGTCGGCACCGGAGAAACCGGGCGTACCACGCGCAATGGTGCGCGGATTGACGTCCGGCGCCAGCGGCACCTTCTTCATATGGACGGCCAGGATCTTTTCGCGGCCTTCGATGTCGGGACGCGGCACCACGACCTGACGGTCGAACCGGCCCGGACGCAGCAGCGCGGGGTCCAGAACGTCGGGACGGTTGGTCGCCGCGACGATGATGATGCCCTCATTCGCCTCGAAACCGTCCATCTCGACCAGCAACTGGTTCAGCGTCTGCTCGCGCTCGTCATTGCCGTTGCCGAGGCCCGCGCCGCGATGACGGCCGACCGCGTCGATTTCGTCGATAAAGACGATGCAGGGCGCGTTCTTCTTGGCCTGTTCGAACATGTCGCGCACGCGGCTGGCGCCGACGCCGACGAACATCTCAACGAAGTCCGAACCCGAAATGGTGAAGAAGGGCACGCCCGCCTCCCCCGCGATCGCGCGGGCCAGCAGCGTCTTGCCGGTACCGGGCGAACCGACCAGCAGCGCCCCCTTGGGAATCTTGCCGCCCAGCCGCGCGAACTTGCTCGGGTCTTTCAGGAATTCGACGATTTCCTGCAATTCCTCGCGTGCTTCGTCGATGCCGGCGACGTCGTCGAACGTCACCTTGCCATGCTTTTCGGTCAGCAGCTTGGCCTTGGACTTGCCAAAGCCCATGGCGCCACCCGCGCCGCCGCCCTTCTGCATCTGGCGCAGCACGAAGAAAGCGATGCCCAGGATCAGCAGGAACGGCAGCGACTGGTAGACCAGGATCATCCAGAAGCTGGGCTGCGCTTCGGCCTGGCCCGAATATTTGACGTTATAATCGTCCAGCAGGCCGGTCAGGCCCGGATCGGCGACAGGCAGGGTCGAGAATTTCTGGCCGCTCGACAGCGTGCCGGAAATCTTGTCCGGTGCGATGGCGACGTCCTTGACCTGTCCTTCCTGCACCTTGGCGCGGAATTCGGAATAGGCGATCTCGCTGCCCGTCGCGCCCACCGGGCGGTCGAACATGGATACGAACAGCAGCAGGGCGACGATCACGCCGGCCCAGATCATCGCGCTCTTTATCCAGGGATTGCCCTGCGGGTCTTTCTCGTCGTTCATCATCACTCTCTTTCACCCGCCAAGATAGGGAACGCCTGTAAAAGCGCAAGCGGATGCGCGCGACGGTCAGCCGCCGAATATCGTCCTGACAACCATATAGCCGAGCGCGATCGCCGCACCAGCCGACAGGCCACATAAAAGATAGCCCATATAGAGAAGCAGCGGTGGATGCGGCTGCCGCAGCTTGTGGTTCCGCTTCGCCGCCGAAAGGATCACGCTCGCCAACAGGCCGTAGGTCAGAGCCGCAAATTCCACCATATTCGTCACTATCCCGCAAAAATCGGGACGGATTAACCATGGCAGGCGTTAAGAAAACATCATTGCACTGCAACAAAGCGCCCAGCCGTGAGAGTCGCGCGCCCGGCCGTGGAACCTTTCCGTAACGATCAGCGGCGCGGCGGCGCGGGCAACAGGGTCCACGCCGCTCCGCCCTTCAGCAGCCATGCGCCGAGACTCGCCTGCCCGCCCTCAGCGGCAGCGGCAATGGCACGATCCAGCGAATCACCCCGGGGCGGCAAGGCGCCCGGCGCCGCCCGCTCCAGCATCACCAATAGCAGCCGACGCAGATATTCGCGCGGCAGGTCGGTCCGGTCGAGCACATAGGCCCGGCCCTCCGCCCGGACATGGCGCGCGGCGAGATCGGCAACGCTCCATTCCAGCGCGGCCTCCGCCTCCGCCAGCGCCGCTGCGCTGCGCGCCGCCGCCTCGGCATCCAGCCAGTCCGCCCCCGCCAGCGCCACCCGAATCGACGCCCGGTCGAAGCGCGGATCGACATTGGACGGGTCATGGACATGGGGCAGCCCGTCGGCCTGCGCCAGCGCCATCAACGCCACCTTGCGCACGCCCAGCAGCGGCCGGATCACCCGCCCCGCCCGCGCCCGCACGCCGGCCAGCCCGCCGACGCCCGATCCGCGGTTGAGCCGCATCACCATGGTTTCCAGCTGGTCGTCGGCATGATGGGCGGTCATGATCCAGTCGATGCCGCGCTCCGCCCGCCACGCCTCGATCCGGGCATAGCGCTGCCCCCGCGCCCAGGCCTGGACATTGCCGGCCACCGGCGCATCGGGCGTCAGGACGCTGTGATCGATGCCGTGATCGGCGCACCAGCGTGCGACCATCGCCGCCTCTGCCGCCGATTCCGCGCGCAACCCATGGTCCAGCGTCACCGCCGCCACCCGCCCTGGAAAGACGCGCGCGGCCAGATATAATAGGGCCATGCTGTCCGGCCCGCCCGACACGGCAACGCCGAAGCGCGCCGCCGGGTCGCCCCCGGCCAGCGCGTCGACCGCCGCGATCAGCCGGGCTTCCAGCGCAGCCCGGCCATGCGCCTCGCTCAGTTGCACTTCGCCTTGGTGCGGCCCTTGTCCATCATGCCGCGCTGGCTGGACGACAGGCTCGATCCATAGACCTGCTCCAGTTCCTGATAGACCTTGCAGGCGTCGGCCGGCTTCTTGAGCTGGATCAGCGCCTCGCCCAGATAGGCCAGGCTGTCGGCGGCACGGTCGCCGCGCGGGCGCTTCTGGTAATTTTCATAGAAGGCGACGGAGGCCAGCGCCGGCTTGCCGTCATCCAGATAGGCGCGGCCCAGCAGATTGGCGGCGCGGCTGCCGACCGACGCGTCGCCATATTTGTCGACGGTGGTTTTCAGTTGCGCCTGCGCCTCGGGATAGAATTTCGCGTCCCACAGGCGGAAGCCATAGCTATAGGCGTCCTCACCGGCATTCCCGCTGCTGGGCCGCTCGATCGCGGCCACGGCGGTCTTGCGCTCCTCGCTTGCAGCGGCGGGCGCGGCGGGCCGGGGCGCGGACGGACGCGGCGCGGCGGTCACGGATTCGGCCGGCACGTTCACCGTCGGGCGCGTGGCGGGCGCGGAGGGTTCGGGCTGCGACAGACGCGCGTCGGTCTCCGCCTTATATTTGTTGAAGGCTTCCTCCAGCTGGCGGAGCTTATAGCTATTTTCCTCGACCTGCCCGGTCACGGAGGCGAGCTGCGATTCCAGCGCCCCCACCCGCGCGGTCAGGTCCGCGATCGGTGCGCTGGCCGGCGTGCCCGGCGCGACGCTGGGCGTTGCGGGGCGGGTGATCTCGGCTTCCAGCGGCGTGCCGGCCGGGAAGACCTTGCGCTGCACCGCGCGCATTTCCTTCTCCAGCCGATCGACCCGCAATTCGACCCCGCCGCTCTGGGCGACGACCGGCGGTGCGATCGAAAGCAGCGCGGCCCCCACCAGAGCAGAGGTCGCGAAAAAGGCGTGACGCATGATAATCCCCGACAAAATATGTGCCTTAACCATAAGCCGTTATTCCGCGTGGTAAAGCACGTCCTTCAACCGGCCTGGCAGCGGCAATTCAGTTGGCTGCGGCAGCGCTGGTCTGCGGCACGGCGGGCGCGGGCTGCGCTGGGGCCGGCACCGGGGCGCCGCCGGTGGGCTGTCCGGGCGCAGGCACCGCTGCGCCGGCGGCCGCACCGCGCGCCAGCAGCGCCTCGGCGCTGACCGGCACGTCGGAAATGGTGCGATCGGCCGCGCCCAGCGGCGGGATCGGCTTGCCGCCGACGGTAACGCTCAGCGCCTGCGGGCGGCCGGTCACGATCATCGGGTTGCGGGCATTGGCCGGCAGGGTGAAGTTTTCACCCTTCTTCATGATGCCGTCCTTCAGCCGCTCGCCCGCTTCGTCGGTGATGCGCAGCCAGACGTCATCGACAGCCGTGAAGACGACCGTCTGCGCCACAGGCGCCGCCCGCGCGGCGCCAGCCGGACGGGCGGCGGCGGGCTTCGCTTCTTCCTGTGCGGCGATTTCCTCGCCGGTGGGCGGCGTGAACATCTGCGTGCGCCACACCATGAAGCCTGCGACCAGAAGGATGACGATGACGGCCGCCGTCCAGGCCAGAGCGCGCGACGGTACGCGCGCCGGATCGACAGGCTCGAACGCCTCATAGCGGTTGGCGCCCAGGTCCGACCCATGCACGCCGTTGCGAACCTCGGCCGCGATCATCACTTCGTCGACGCCGACGGTGCGGGCATAGGCACGGGCGAAGCCGACCGCATAGGGAATGCCGGGCAGCGCGGCATAATCGTCGCGCTCCACCGCCTCCAGCTGCCGCTGGGCGATGCGGGTGCGGGTCGCCACATCCTGAATCGACAGGCCCTGCACTTCCCGCGCCGCGCGCAGCTTGGCGCCCGGCGACATGGGTTGCACATCCTGCGCCTCGACCGCGCCGGTTTCGACTTCGGGTTCTTCTGCCATGCTGCTCCGCGACCTTTGAGGGCGGCCTTGTCTCATTGCGGGACGTGCGTTGTCAACGCCGCACTGGAGCATTCTGACGCCGGCTGGACCAGCCGACGGCTCGCAGAATGCGGTAATCAAAAGACGAATGGAGGCGTGAACCATCGCCCATGGGGTGAACGAACTTCCATATCATCGGGGCCACCGGCACATATGGAATTCCAGTGCGGTTCATTTCAGCTCTATATCCCGTTCGACCGCCCAGGCGGTGAGGCGTTCGCGAATGTCGCGCGCGCCGCTATCCAGATATTCCCGCATCAACAGGCGCAATTCTTCGGCGTCCACCGTGCGGATCATCGCCTTGACCGGCCCGACCGATGCCGGCGTGATCGACAGGCGCCGGATCCCCAGGCCGATCAGCGCCATCGCCTCCAGCGTGCGTCCTCCCATCTCGCCGCAGACGCCGACCGGCACCTGATAGTCCTGGCAGGTCCGCACCACCCGGTCGAGGAAGCGCAATATGGCGATGCTGAGCCAGTCGTACCGCTCCGCCAGCTTGGGATGCGCCCGGTCGGCGGCGAACAGGAACTGGGTCAGGTCATTGGTACCGATCGACAGGAAATCGATCCGGGGAAGCAATATATCCAGCACCTCGGCGAGCGCAGGCACTTCCAGCATCGCGCCATATTTGACCGCGATCGGCAGCTTTTTCCTCTGCCCGTGAAGCCATTCGCGCTGACGCTCGACCAGCGCACGCGCCTCCTCATATTCCCAGGGTTCCGACACCATCGGGAACATGACGTTCAGCACCTTGCCCGCGCTCGCCTCCAGCAGCGCGCGCGCCTGCGCCTTCATCAGGCCGTCGCGATCCAGCGCCAGCCGCAGCGCGCGCCAGCCCATCGCCGGATTATCCTCCAGCTCCTCGTCGCCGTCGCGCGTCATATAGGGCAGCGCCTTGTCGCCGCCGATATCGACCGTGCGGAAGATGACCGGGCGATCGCCCGCCGCGTCGAGCACATCCTTGTAGAGCCGCTGCTGCTTCTCGCGCTGCGGCAGGGTGGCCGACACCAGGAACTGGAATTCGGTGCGGAACAGGCCGATCCCGTCCGCGCCGACCAGATCGAGCTGCTGCGCATCCTCGCGCAGCCCGGCATTGACCATCAGCTCGACCCGCTGCCCGTCGGTCGTGACCGATGGCAGGTCGCGCATCGCAACAAATTCGGCGCGGCGCTTTTGCGTCACATGCAGCTTGTTCTCGAACGCCTCGTCCATGTCGGCGTTGGGGCGGATCAGCAGGTTGTTCTCGCCCACATCCATCAGGATGAGGTCGCCTTCATTCAGCTGATGGCGCACGTCGCGGACGCGCCCCAGCACCGGCACACCCATGGCGCGCGCAACGATGGTCACATGGGCGGTCAGCGATCCTTCTTCCAGGATCACGCCCTTCAGCCGCCGCCGGTCATATTCCAGCAGTTCGGCCGGCCCCAGATTGCGCGCGATCAGGATCGCGTCCTGCCGCAGGCCCATCGTCGCCGCCGTGCCCAACTGCCCCGACACGATGCGGAGCAGACGATTGGCCATGTCCTCCAGATCGTGCATCCGGTCCTGGAGCAGCGCGTCGTCGATTTGCCGCATCCGCATCCGGGTGCGCTGCTGCACCCGCTCGATCGCCGCCTCGGCGGTCAGGCCGCTGTCGATCGCCTCGTTGATGCGCCTGATCCAGCCCTCGTCATAGGCGAACATCTTGTAGGTTTCGAGCACCTCCTGATGCTCGCCCTCGGTGCCGAACTCGGCCGCGCCGGTCATGCGGTCGATCTGCTCGCGCATCTTGGTGAAGGCGGAAATCACGCGCGCGCGCTCGGCCTCGGTATCCTCCGCGACGGTATGTTCGACATGGATGCGCGGCTGGTGGAACACCGCATGACCGCGCGCCATGCCCATCACCAGCTGAAGCCCGTGCAACATGGTCGTGCCGGTGTCCGCCACGCGGGCGTCCGCCGGGCCGTCATCGGCCAGTTCGGCATTGGCGATCAGTTCGGACAGCACCATGGCGACCGTCTGCAACGCCTCGATCTCGACCTCTTCATAGCGGCGCGGCTCCACATGCTGCACGCACAGGACGCCGATCGCGCGCTCGCGCCGCACGATCGGCACGCCGGCAAAGCTGTGGAACAGCTCCTCACCCGTTTCCGGGCGATAGCTATAGTCGGGATGCGACGCCGCCTCGTCCAGGTTCAGCGTCTCGACATTGGTGGCGATCAGCCCGACCAGACCCTCGCCCATCGCCATGCGGGTCACATGCACCGCTTCCTGCTTCAGGCCGCGCGTGGCGAACAGTTCCAGCACGCCCTCGCGCACCAGATAGATGGAGCAGACCTCGCTCGACAGCGACTCGCCGATAATCTCCACCACCTTGTTCAGCTTGGCCTGCGCGCTGGTGCGCGACGCCATCACTTCCTGAAGGCGGATGAGGATCTGACGGGCGGCGGCGGCGGGGGTGCTGGGCATATCAATGCGCTAACAGATAGGAGGGCCGCTTTCCAAGGCGTTTCCTATTCCGATACGAAGGATATTCATGAGTAGAGCGCATTTGCATGGCGGAAAGATTCTATACAATCGTCCAGCAGATCGTAAGGGCCATCCATGGCCCGGCAGGGAGACCAGGGATCATGGCGACGCAACTCGAACCGGCATTTGAACAGGATCTACTCGACCGCGGCTATTCGCGCCGCCAGATGGCGAAAGTGGCCGCGCTGATGGGCGCGGGCGCAGCCGCCCTCCACGTCACCGGCGCAGCGGCGCAGCAAGCAGCGAAGGCCGTCGCCGGGGCGGTGCGCATCGGCGCCAATGAATGCTGGACCGGCCCCTTCCCGGTCGCGGCCGAAGCCGCCTTCAAGCTGGTGCAGGAAGGCAATCGCTACGAACCCGACAATGAACATCAGAAGCTGTTCGACGCCGTAGCCTCGGTCGAGGGCATTTCCGCCGACCGCGTCACCGCCTGGCCCGGCTCGTCCGATCCGCTGAACCGCGTCGCGGTCAGCTTCGCCTCGCCCACCCGCGGCATCGTCACCGCCGACCCGACCTATGAAGCCATCTGGCGCACCGGCGCCTGGATCGGCGCCAAGGTGACGAAGGTGCCGCTGACCAGCGACTATCGCCACGACGTGAAGGCGATGCTCGCGGCCGATCCCAATGCGGGCGTCTATTATATCTGCTCGCCCAACAATCCGACCGGCACCGTCACGCCGATCGCCGACATCGAATGGCTGGCCAACAACAAGCCCAAGGACGCGATCCTGGTCGTCGACGAAGCCTATATCCACTGGGTCGACGGCCCCAACGCCGCCAAGCTCGCCGCCACGCGCGACGACGTGCTGATCCTGCGCACCTTCTCGAAGCTGTTCGGCATGGCCGGCATGCGCCTCGGCCTCACCTTCGCCAGCCCCAAGCTGATGGAAAAGATGATGCGCTATGACGGCGGGCAGGTGACGGCGATGCTGCCGATGACCGCCGTCGCCTGCGGCACCGTCTCGGTCGCGCAGGCCGACCTCATCAAGGCGCGCCGCGCCGAGATGAACGCCGCCCGCGAAAAGTCGGTCAGCCATCTGAAGGCGAAGGGGATCAAGGTCATCCCCGGCAGCCAGGCGAACATGTTCATGGTCGACTGGGGCAAGCCCGCCAAGGACATGCAGGCCGCAATCCTCGCCGCCAATGTCCAGATCGGCCGCAACTGGCCGATCTGGCCCAATGTCTCGCGCATATCGGTCGGCTCGATGGCAGAAATGGAAGCCTTCAACGCGGCGGTGGACAAGGTCTGGAAGGCGTAAATGTTTTTTGACCATGCGCCTACCGGCGCATGGTGAGGACGGCACCGGCCCACTCCCCCACCCGGCCACCCAACGGAAGTATCATATGGGTGGCCGGGTGGGGGAGTGGGCCGGTGCCGCTTAATTTTCCGCAGGAAAATTCCCAAAATCCATGGCGGCACATTGCGGAAATGTGTCGCCGCTTCGTCTTTCCCCATGACCGACATGTTTGCAGGAACGGGGACGGACGACATGACCATGATGCTGAACAAGGATGCCAAGGAAGATCTCATCGAACGCGGCTATTCACGCCGCCAACTGGGCGAGGTCGCCGCGCTGCTGGGCGCGGGCGTCGCCGCCAGCTCGCTTCTGAGCGGCACCGCCATGGCGCAGCAGCAGGCCGCGCGCGGTGTCGCCGGCGCGGTGCGCATCGGCTCGAACGAATGCTGGACCGGCCCCTTCCCGTCGGGCGTCGACGCCGCCGCCAAGGCCGCATCGCTCGGCAACTGGTATGATCCCGACAATTACAAGGGCGATCTGGTCGCCACCGTCGCCAAGGTGGAGGGCATTCCCGAAAGCCATGTGATGCTGTGGCCCGGCTCGGGCGGCCCGCTGGTCAGCACCGTCGCGGCCTTCTGTTCGCCGACCAAGGGGCTGGTCACGGCTGACCCGACCTTCGAATCCGCCTGGCGCACCGCCGACTATCTGAAGGCGCCCATCGCCAAGGCGCCGCAGGCGATCGGCAAGGGCCATGACGTGAAGGCGATGCTGGCCGCCAATCCGAACGCCGGCCTCTATTATATCTGCTCACCCAACAATCCGACCGGCACCGTCACGCCGCTGGCCGACATCGAATGGCTG
This sequence comes from Sphingobium lactosutens, assembly GCF_013393185.1. GTDB lineage: Bacteria > Pseudomonadota > Alphaproteobacteria > Sphingomonadales > Sphingomonadaceae > Sphingobium > Sphingobium lactosutens_A. The sequence goes on from NZ_QJQX01000036.1 coordinate 70,902, forward strand.
CTGGCGAACAAGCCAGCCGACAGCATCCTGCTGGTCGACGAAGCCTATATCCACTTCTCCGAAGCGCCGAGCGCAGCGAAGCTGGTGTCGGGTCGCAAGGACCTGATCGTCATGCGGACCTTCTCGAAGCTGTTCGGCATGGCGGGCGTGCGCCTCGGCCTCACCTTCGCCGACCCGGAAATCCAGAAGCGGGTCAACCTGTTCAACCCGACCGCCGGCGGCCTGTCGATCACGGCCATGGCCTGCGGCAACGCGGTCTATACCGAAGCCGCGCTCATCAAGGCGCGTCGCGAGGAAATGATCGCCAACCGCGAGGAAACCATCGCATGGCTGACCAAGAAGGGGCTTGAAGTCCAGTCGGGCAGCCAGGCGAACATGTTCATGGTCAACTGGAAGAAGCCGGCCAAGGACATGCAGGTCGCACTGCTCGCCACGCCGGAAAAGGTGCAGATCGGCCGCAACTGGCCGATCTGGCCTACCGTCTCGCGCGTGACCGTGGGATCGGCCGAAGACATGGCCAAGTTCCGCGCCGCCGTGGACAGGGTCTACAAGGCGTAGGCAAGGGTTTCATTCCCCAGCAGGAAGGGCGTCCGGACAACCGGGCGCCCTTTTCGCGTCAGGGCGCGTCATCCTCCAGGCTTTCCAGCGCCTGCCGGTCTTCATGCGACACGAATTCGCAGGCCAGCAGCGTCCGCCCCGCCATCGCCGGCCCCTGCCGCGCGACGATCGAGATCAGCCCCATCTCCTGCATGCCCTGCTCCGCATCATCCAGCTGCCGCGCAAAGCCGAGGCTGGACGCACCGAGCAGATGGCTCTTTTCCGCGCTGAGACCGTAGCGCTTCGCCGCTTCCGCCGCGACCTCGCCCTCCAGCAACACCCCGACCGACATGCCGGCGAACAGCACCGCCTTCGCCACGAAGCCGTCCCGCTCGATCGGCTTGGGCAGCGGATAAATGGCCGCGCCAAGGGTGGACGTGTCCGCCTTGGCGATCGTCTCGGCCGCTTCGTAGAGCGCCGTCGCGCTCCCTGTCGAATAGGGCGGCTGGCACAGGGCGGCGCCGAAAAAGTCGGGCGCCTCCTGCGCGGCGGCGGGCGTGGCCAGCATGATGGTCATCGGCATCATGATGCGGGCGATGGGAAATAATCTGCTCATGCGTGCGGGATGCGCAATTTATTTCGCTTTTTCAACGATAGTGATCGACGGCCCGCCCGCCCGCGCCGCCAGCACCGCGACCATCTCCCGCCCCAGCGCGGCGAGCGGCCCATCGCCCTCCCGCGCATAGAGCGACACCCGCATCGGCTCGACCGCGCCCAGATCGGACCGTCGTGTCACCGCTGCGCCATCCACCCCCGCCAGCGGCAGCAGCGACACGCCCACCCCCGCCGCGACCGCCGCCGCCACGCTTTGCAGGCTGCTTCCTGAAAAGGAGACGAACCAGCGTCGCCCCTCCCGCTCCAGTTGCGCGAACATCTGGTCGCGATAGAGGCCGCCCGCCGGGAAGCAGACCAGCGGCAGCGCATCCGCCGCCACGGCCTCCATCATCCGGCCGCCCGCCGCTTCGAACCAGCCCAGCGGCTCGGCGAAGGTCGCGCGGCAATCCGGCCCCGCCACCGCTTCCTTGACGATGACGATATCGAACTCGCCCTGCCGATAACGTTGCGCCAGATCGCGGCTCAGCCCGGTCGTCGCGTCCAGCCGGATATGCCGGTGCGTCCGCGCGAAGCCGGCAAAAGCCTGCGCCATCGCGCCCGTCGCCAGATCCTCCGGCAGCCCGATCGAGATCGCCGCCGTTCCCGCCGGGTCGCGCAGCAGCAGCGCCGCATCCTCATTGAGCAGCAATATCCGCCGGGCATGGCCGATCAGCCGCTCACCCATCGCGGTCAGGCATACCGGCCGCGCCGACCGGTCGACCAGCGCATGGCCCGCCATCTCCTCCAGTCGGCCCAGTTGCTGGCTGATGGTCGACTGGGTCATGTTCAGCCGCTCGGCCGCGCGTGTGAAATTGCCGCTGTCGGCGATGGCGACGAAGCTGCGCAGCAGGCGGGGATCGAACATGGTGATCATTATCGATATGAATGATGTCCATTCCAACATCTAATTTGCGCATGATCGCACATCCTTTAAAATCGCGTCTTTCCTCCCTGGAGCGCGGATCGACGATGAAGAGACTGCTGGCCACTACCTTGCCTTTCATGGCGCTGCTCTCGTCCCCCACACTCGCCGCGCCGCAGCAGGGCGACATGATGATCCGCCACGTCTCCGTCATCGACGTCGAACATGGTCGCGCCAATGCCGATCAGGCCGTGGTCTGGCGCGGCGCGGATATCGTCGCGGTCGGCCCGGACCAGGCGATCGCCAGGGCCTGGCGCACCAGCGGATCGATCGAAGGCAAGGGCCGCTTCCTCATCCCCGCGCTCTGGGACATGCACGTCCATTTCGGCGGCGGCCCGGACCTGATCGAGGAAAACAAGGCGCTCCTCCCCCTCTATGTCGCCCATGGCATCACCACGATCCGCGACTGTTCGGGCGACCTGCCCGAAACCGTGCTGACATGGCGCAGCGAAATCGCCAGCGGCAGCCTGTTCGGTCCGCGCCTCCTGTCCTCCGGCGCGAAGATCGAGGGGATCGCCCCGGTGTGGAAAGGCACGATCGAGGTCGGCAGCAAGGCCGATGTCGATGCCGCCATCACCCGCCTGCAACAGCGCGACCATGTCGACTTCGTGAAGATCACCGACAGCACGTTGAAGCCCGAACTGTTCCTCTATGCCGTGTCGCAGGCAAAGGCGCACGGCCTGCGCAGTTCGGGTCATATCCCGATGGCGCTGACCGTCGGGCAGGCGGTCGATGCGGGCATCAGTTCGATCGAGCATCTCGACTATGCCTACAAAGCGGGCGTGAAGGATGAGGCCGCCATCGCCGCTGATTTCGCCGCCGGCCGCATCGACCGGGCGGAGGCCAATCGCCGCCTCGACGCGGGTTTCGATAGCGACATCGCCATGGCCGCCTATCGCAATTTCGTCGCAAAGAATGTGTTCGTCACGCCGACGCTCAACGGCAGCCGCATCATCAGCTATCTCGACCGCGACGATCACGCCAATGATCCCTATCTCGCCTATATCGGCCCGAAGCTGCGCAAGACCTATGACTGGCGCATCCAGCGCGCCGCCCAGGCCGACGCCGCCGCCATCACCGCGCGCCACGAACATTTTGAGCGGATGGCCGCCATATTGCCCTTGTTGCAGAAGGCCGGGGTGACGATCATCGCCGGCACCGATGCGGGCTTCCTCAACAGCTTCAACTATCCGGGCATCGGACTGCACGACGAACTCTCGCTGTTCGTGAAGCAGGGCCTTTCCCCCGCGCAGGCGCTGTCCGCCGCCACCCGCGCCGGCCCGGCCTGGTTCGGCCAGTTGAACCGCTATGGCAGCGTCGAAGCGGGGAAGGCCGCCGACCTCGTCCTGCTTGACCGCAATCCCTTGCAGGATATCGAGGCCACCCGCGCCATCGCCACGGTGGTGATGCGCGGCAAAGCCTATGACCGCGCCGCGCTCGACGCGATGCTGGCCGATACGAAGGCGAAGGTCGCCGCCTGGAACAAGGCCGATTGACCGGCAAGAAAAAAGGCGTCCGGTCCCGCCGGACGCCTTTTTATCGCCGCGTGAAGGCGGCTTTCAGTGCGGCTCTCAATTCAGGGCGACGATCCTGTCATTGTCGTCCAGCAGGTTGATCGCCAGCGTCCGGTTCCCACCGTCGAACCATTTGTTGCCGTCCCGCTGATCGCTTTCCAGCTTGCGGATCTGCCGGACATAGCTGTCCTCGCTCCTGGCGAAGAGCACGGTCGCGACATATTTCTGCGACGGCGCCAGTCCTGATGGCAGCGGATGCAGCGTCTTGATCTTCGACACGCCGCGCATCGCCGCCCGATCCAGTTGCACGGAGCCGGACGATTTCAGCAGCGCAACATCGGTCGGCACGCCAGTGTCGCTGCACCTGAACTTGACCGCCACGACACCCTCCCGCACATCGCCGAGGAAGGTCGGATATTGCAGCTTCTGCGACAACATCTGGCCGGTGCGCGCGGTCCAGTCGGTCAGCGCCCGATGCTGGGCCGTCACGCTGATCTCTGTATCCTGCCCTTTCCCTGCCGCTCCGCTATAGGGCACCATGGCCAGCACGGACGACATGAGCGCGAATGTGATCCATTTCATGTTCGATCTCCCGCCTGAGGATGATCGGCCGGTTGCGTGAGGGCTGGCGCAGTCTGCGGCGTCTAGTCGGCCCGCTCGCGGTCGAAAGTCCATGGCGGGCGACCCACCACCATGGGCGGTCGGACTAGCAAAAACGAACGAATATGACAAAGATATAATATTTTTGGAATGTTAACTATGCGAAATACAGGCCATATAAAATATTGTTTCGCTGCCTTATCGACTTGATACAGCTCGGCTCGTCGCATTTCCCCGCCCGACTCGCGGCACGGGCCCATCCTGCAAAGCCCATTGGAATGTCAGAATATTCCGATATATGGATTTTAGATCCACAAGGTGAGAGGGGCGGAATATGCGAAGCAGGTTCATAGGGCTGGGGCTGTTCGCGCCGCTCCTGCTCGCCGCCGCGACGTCAGGCAAGCCTGCCCGTGAATGGACCGACGCGACCACCGGCCATCGCATCGTCCGGGTCGATGACCGCCCCGGCAATTACGGCCTCTATTTCAATTACAATCCCTTCACCCCCGACGGAAGGCGTATGGTCTATCTGACGCCGGAGGGCATCCGCGTCGCCAACGTCGGCAGCTGGACCACGCGGCTGGTGCTGAAGGAAAAGGTCGACCGGCTGCTCTTCGTCGGCAACCGCGCGCCCATTGCCTATTACACCACCAACCCGACCGGCGGCACCGAGAATGAAGGGCCGTCCGTGGTCTGGTCGGTCGATCTGGACACCGGCAAGCGCCGCCGCATCGCCGACCTGCCCGGCGGCCGGATCGAGGCGATCAACGCCGACGACAGCCTGCTCGCGGGTCATTACGAACTGGAACCGCCCCCGCCCGCCATCGCCGCGCAGGGCAAGCGCGATCCCAAAACCGGATCGCCCGGCTATAGCGGCACCGGCCCGGACGGCCGCCCCCTCTCCTTCGCGGAGGCCAAGGCGCAATGGATGGACGCCCGCCTCGCCGCCGGCGTGCCGATGGAAATCTTCAGCATCGACATCCGCACCGGGCAGCGGCGCAGCATCACCCGCTCGAAGGACTGGCTCAACCATGTCCAGTTCTCACCGACCGATCCGACCCTGCTCATGTATTGCCATGAAGGGCCATGGCAGCAGGTCGACCGCATCTGGACCATCCGCACCGACGGCAGCGCGAAGACGAAGGTCCACCAGCGCAGCTTCCAGGGCGAGATTGCCGGTCACGAATATTGGGCGCCCGACGGCCGCACCATCTGGTACGACCTGATCCAGCCGCAGGGCGGGCGCTGGCTGGCGGGCCATGATGTGGTGAGCGGCGCGCGCCGCTGGTATGCGCTGCGTCCCGATCAGGGCAGCTATCATTTCAGTTCATCGCCCGACGGCCGGACATTCTCCGGCGACGGCGGCAATGACGGCAAATATATCAGCCTCTTCCACCCCCGCCCCGACGATAGCCCGCGCGCCCGCACCACGCTGGACGGCGACCGGCTGATCGCGACCGGCACGCTCGACACCGAGCGCCTCGCCGACCTGTCGAAGCATGACTACACGCTCGAACCCAACCAGCATTTCACCCCCGACGGCAAATGGCTCGTCTATCGCAGCAATATCGAAGGCAAGCCCGCCATCTACGCGGTCGAAGTGGCGGAGGGGAAATAGCCTACCGATTTATAGCCGTTCGTCCTGAGTAGCCATTGAGCGAAGTCGAAATGGCGTATCGAAGGATCAATGCTTCGATATAGGGCTTCGACAAGCTCAGCCCTTACTCAGCACGAACGGAGTGCGGGCGGCGCCAGCTAAGCACTCGCCGCAGACGTCTCGGCTAACGCCCTGAACTGCTCGGCCATCTGGTCCCAGCCGGGATGGAAGCCCATTTCCTCATGCCGCGCCTTGGCCTCGGCGTCCCAATGGCGCGCGGTGGCGGTGAAGCGCGTGCCCTCGCCCTCGTCCGCGAAGCTCCAGATCGCGGTCATGAAGGGCGTCTGCGGAATCCAGCCCGACGCATAGGCGTCGGTCGTCACCACCAGTTGGCCGGGCAACACCTCCAGAAATACGCCCTCCATCGGCCCGGTCTCCTCGCCATCGGGACCGAACATCTGCACCGCGCTACGCCCGCCGGGACGCAAATCCTCCTCGATCACCTCGGCGCGCCATGGTTTGGGGCAGAACCATTCGTCCTTCAGGTCCGTCCACACCTTCCAGCATATCTCCCGCGGAGCGGCGACATGGCAGGTCACGGTCAGCTCATATTCGGCGCTGCTCATGCGCTCTTTCCCTCGAAAGCCGCCTGCATCGCGGCGGTGTCCAGTTTCCGCATCGTCATCATCGCCTGCATCATCCGGGCGATGCCGGCATTGTCGTCGGTCTGGTAATTGGCCATGATCTGCCGCGTCACCAGTTGCCAGGACAGACCATATTTGTCCGTCACCCAGCCGCACGGCCCGTCCTTGCCGCCGTCGGCGGTCAGCGCGTCGAAATAGCGGTCCAGTTCCGCCTGATCCTCGCACGCCACCGACAGCGATATCGCCTCGTCGAACGTGAACTGGGGACCGCCGTTCAGCGCCTGATAGCCCTGTCCGAACAGGGTGAACTCGACCAGCAGCACGCTCCCGCCCGCCAAGGGCGAAGGCGATGGATTTTCCTCCGGATAATAGCTGACATGATCAATGGTACCGCCAAAGACGGAGACATAGAAATTCGCCGCCTCCAGACCATTGCCGTCGAACCAGAGGCAGGGAGATATCTTGCTCATCACGCTGCTCCCTTGCTGCCGACCAGCGCGAACATCGCGCCCTGCGGGTCGGTCGCCTGGATGATCCACGCGCCGCCGGGCACTTCCATCGGCCCTTGCAGCACCGTGCCGCCGCCGGCCTTCACCCGCTCGACCGCCGCATCGATATCGCCGACGGTGAAGTAGAAGAGCCAGGCAGGCATCGGCATCTGTTCGGGATGCGGCATGATGCCGCCGGTCATCCCATCGAATACGGTCGCACCGGTCTGCGACACGAGCTGGTAGCTGCCCATCTCGCCCATATCCATGGCGTCGCCCTTGGTCCAGCCGAACTGCCCGGTGTAGAAAGCCAGATCCTTCTCGAAATCCCCGGCATAGAGTTCATGCCAGCTGACATGCCCCATCGGCATGCCGGTCGGCGCCTCCATCCCGTCGGGGCTGGAGCCTTTAAGCAGCATGAAGATCGCGCCGCCCGGATCGGCCATGACAGCAAAGCGCCCGACGCCGGGAATATCCTCCGGCGGCCGCTTCACGCTGCCGCCCGCCGCGGTGAGCCGCTCGGCATCGGCGTCGACATCGTTCGACCCGACATAGCCGCCCCACCAGGGGGTCATGCCGCAATCCTTCGCCTCGGCCGGAATCGACATCACGCCGCCCAGCGGACCGGCGCTGCCGGACACGACATTATAGGGATCATCGGTCCGCTCGCCGCCAAAGGGCGCGCTGGTCCATCCGACGACATCGCCATAGAAAGCCAGCGCCGCCTTGGGATCGCTGGTCATCAGTTCATACCAGAAGAATTTGCCGGAAAAATCGGTCATCGTCTTTCTCCCGAACAGTCGGATTTCAGCAATCCTAGGCCTTGGCGTCGAGCAGCACCTCGAACCCGCCATAGATCAGCCGCGCGCCGGAAAAGGGCATGTCCTCGCCCTCCTTGGGCTGCATGCGCTCATCCTTCATCACCTTCTCGGCGCCGGCGTCGCGGGTTTCCTTGTCGGGCCATTCGATCCAGGAAAAGACGACCTCCTCATCCTCCTCCGCGATCACGGCGGTGCGGAAGTCGTTGACCTTGCCGACCTTGATGTCGTTGCCCCAGCATTCCACGACGCGCAGCGCGCCATATTCGATGAAGATCGGCGCAGCAAAGGCGGCGACCTCCCTGTAGCGTTCCTTGTTGCCCTTGGGCACCGGGATCACGAAACCGTCCATATAGGCCATCGTCTCTCTCCTATTTTATCCGTTCAGGCTTCGGCCGCCTGACCGCCGGCCATTGCGGCTTCCATGTCCATCCACATCACTTCCCAGATATGGCCATCAAGATCCGCGAAATTGCGGCCATACATGAAGCCATGATCCTGTTTCGGATTGGGTTCGGTGCCGCCCGACGCCAGCGCCCGGCCGACCACATCGTCGACCGCATCGCGGCTCGTCTCACTCAAACACAGCAGCACCTGTGCGGTTTCATGGGCATCGGGAATCTTACGCGGGGTGAAGCTCCGGAACCGCTCATGGGTCAGCAGCATCACATGGATCACGTCCGAAAAGCGTATCATCTGCGTGCTGTCATCGGCGAAATCATCGTTCCGCACGCCGCCGACCGCTTCATAAAAGGCGATGGCCGCAGGCAAGTCGCTGACGGGCAGGTTGACGAAAATCATCTTCGGAGCGGGTTCGTTCGACATCGCACTTCTCCTCAGGATCTTATGGTTCGGCCGCGCCCTCTCTCCTCCAGGCGACTCACCGACTTGCACTTTGTGAACTCATATATTATCTTATGCAACAGTTAAGTTAGAAAAGATAACCAATGAGTCAGCAGAGTCGAAAAAGAGCCTATCAGGACGGGTGCGCCGTCGCCCATGCGCTGGATATCATCGGGGATCGCTGGGCGATGCCGATCATGCGCGAACTGATGCTCGGCCCCAAGCGCTTCACCGACCTGCGCGCCGGCCTGCCCGGAATCAGCGCCAATGTGCTGACGCAAAGGCTGGAGGAACTGGAGGCGTCCAGCATCCTGGTTCGACGCCGCCTGCCGCCGCCCGCCGCCAGCCAGATCTACGAACTGACCGACTGGGGCCGCGAATCGGAAATCCTCTTTCAGGTACTGGGCCGCTGGGCCTGCCGATCGCCCACGATGGAGCCGGGCAAGCCGATGAGCCAGGTGTCGGTCATCCTGTCGATGCGCACCATGATCGACCGCAGCCGCATCGGCGACCTCGACGCCACGCTCGGCTTCCGTTTCGGCGAGGAGGAATTTCGCGCGACGCTCAAAGATGGCGATTTCCTGATCGACCGGGGCGAAGCGGCCGGCGCGGACACGATCATTACCGGCGACCAGAATGCACTGGTCGCCGTCCTCTATGGCGGCGCGCGCTATGCGGACATGGCGGAGACGTTGACGATCGAGGGGGACAGGGCGCTGGCGGACCGCTTCGCCACCCTCTTCCCCCTGCCCCCGAAGGCGCCCGACATGGTCAATGCGCAGCCGTCAATTTCATGAGTACCAGCCCGGCAAGGATCAGCCCGGCCGCGACCAGCCGCGCCGGACTGATCGCCTCGCCAAGGAAAGCGACACCGACCGCGAACGCGCCCAGCGCGCCGATCCCCGTCCAAATCATATAGGCCGTCCCCAGCGGCAGGCTGCGCATCGCCAGCGACAGCAGCCCGAAACTGGCGACCATCGCACCCAGGGTGATGAGGCTGGGGACCAGCCGCGTGAAGCCTTCCGACTGCTTCATCGCAAAAGCCCAGACGATTTCCAGCAGACCGGCAAAAAACAGCGAAACCCAGGCCATGACGGCTCTCCTGATACCGGGATCGTTCGACATTCAGGCCAGGGGGAGCCGAAAAACGTGATGTTCGAGCATCGGAGCGCAGCGGACCACAAGTCCGTGAGCACCGACGCGCAGAACAGCGCGTTTTGCAGGCCCGCATGGATTGAATGTCGAGCGGTCCCGAGAGAGCCGGGCCGTCCCGGACTTATACCCGCAGATGCGGAGGAGGACGTGGCCTCGCTTGCTGGAGGTCAGATAGCCCTCCCCCTTAGCTCTTGCAATACCGACCTCCGTTCGTTTCGAGCGAAGTCGAGAAACCGACAGCGCCTGCCAATCGTCAATGCGCGCCGTTCAATATCCCGAACACCTGTGCGAACTCGCCGCGCTTCGTGGCTTCGCTCAGGAATTTCACGCGCTCGACATGGATTTCCGCCGGGGTCGGCTGCTGCCGCAACAGGCCCATCGTCTCGTTGATGAAGTCCGCGAGCGGCATCATCTGCGCATTGTCGGCATGGCCGGGCATCAGGTCGGTCTGCACCCCCGGCGGCACGATCTCGACCAGTTCCACGCTGGTCGCCTTCAGCTGCTCACGCATGGATATGGACCAGCTGTGGATCGCCGCCTTGGTCGCGCAATAGGTCGGCGTCGCCGCCAGCGGCACGAAGGCAAGGCCTGACGACACGGTCAGGATGGTCGCGGCCGGTTGCGCCTCCAGATGCGGCAGCAGCGCATGGGCCAACCGGATCGGGCCAAGCAGGTTGGTCGCGATCGTCGCTTCGGCGGTGGCGAGGTCGACCTTCTCCTCCGCCACCATGATGCCCGCGTTGAGCAGCACGGCGTTGAGCGCCGGGAACTCCGCCACCAGCTTTTCCGCGAAATCCTGGATCTCCGCCGGGTCTTCCATGTCGAGCGTCATCGCCGCCATACCGGGATGCTCGGCCACGACAGCGTCCAGCGCCGCCTGACGACGCCCGGCGATGATGACCTGATTGCCGGCCGCGTGAAATTCATGCGCCAGCGCCGCGCCGATGCCCGAACCGCCGCCGGTGATGAGGATGCTATTGCCTGAACTTTGCATGGGTCAGCTCCTTTCGACAAAGCATCGTGCGGAAAAGTGGGAACCGGTTTTCCGCCAGACGATGCGACAACAAGAACCAGATCGCGCGACCTGCGTCAGATTCGACGCGGCGCGATCTGGCTTCTGCCCCAATTTACGCCTACACTCTCTTTTGGAAAGTAGGCACCGCGAAGTGCCGTAGTCACCCAAAGGTAAGAAATGGCAAATCCGCTCGAAAATCGCTTCCACGCCGACGATATCGCGCAGGCCGACCACTATCTGGCGACGGACCCGCCCGCCGATCTCGACCCGCGGGTCGAGCGACTCGTGAACGATCTGATCGGGCGCATCGCCGACAAATGGACGTTGCTGGTGCTGGAACTGCTGGAGGAGAAGGGCACGCTGCGCTTCACCGAGATCGGCCGGCAGGTGGAGGGCATCAGCCAGAAGATGCTGACCCAGACGCTGCGCCAGATGGAGCGCGACGGGCTGTTGACCCGCACCGTCCATCCGGTCGTGCCGCCGCGCGTCGACTATGCGCTGACCCCGCTCGGCAACAGCCTCAGCGCCGCCTTCTGCGGCGTCTGGGTCTGGGCCGAGCGCAATCTGGAAACAGTGGAAGCCGCGCGCGTCCGGTTCGACGCGCGCGACTGACCACGCTTTCGTTTTATTCCACCGGAGCCGGCAAGGGTTGCACCGGCAAGGTCGGCCCCGCAGGCGTCGGCGCGGCTGGCTGGACCGGCCGGGTCCGCGTCACCGCCGGCGGGCCGGACAGTCCCGGCGTCACGGACGCCGCAGGCGCGGCCGGCGACGCATCGGTCGGCACCGGCGCGGCCTTTTCCAGCGCGCTGCTATAGCTGGGCGACCATCCGCCGGGCGGCGGCGCCTCTCCCGGCGGAACCGGCGGCGGCGGCAGCGGCGTCGGCGACACCACGACCGTCACCGTCCCGCCGAAGCGCGACTGCCATTCGGCCAGGCGGCGCAGATAGTCCGCATAAGCCGCGTAAAATTCCTGATAGGGCTTTTCCAGCTCCTTCAGCAATGCAGGTGCGTTGGCCAGCAAGGCGCCCGACGGCATCGCCAGGATCTTCGCCCCGACCGTGGTTGCCACCGGACAGAAGCTCTTGATGACCGGCGGCAGGGCGAAGAAATTATAGACGATGGTGTTGAGTTGCTCGCGCGATCCCACGCCGGCCCGACCATAGGCGACCTTGTAATTGCGATCGACCGCGGCATTGGCGTCGGTCAGCACCGCCCTATGCACCGTCAGTATCTGGTTATACTGGTTGCGCGCGGTGGCGCCATATTTCTCGCAATTGAGCGCCGCGACATTGAGCGCCATGCGCACATGCCACAGCGCCGTGTTCGACGTCACCTTGCGGTTGGGCGTCAGATAGTCGCCTTCCTCGTCCTTGGTCGGCAGGCTCATCCCCTCGGCCGCATTGCTGGGCGGCATCGGGCGGATGGTCGGCACCACCGGCGGCGGAGCGGGCGGCGGCGGTGGCGGCTTCGGCGTCGAACAGGCCGCCAGCACCGCCAGCGACACGAGGGAAATTCGCCCATAGAAACGGCGCGTTGCGGACATCAAACTCTCCGAAAATCGCTATGCCCGGTCATGCCGCGCAAAAAGGGTCGGGGGAACCTATGCCTTATGCTCCGTTCACCGCAACCCTTCAGGCGGCGCGCCGTTCCAGCGCATTGGCCGCTTCGTCCATCAACTGGGCGATGATGTCGGCGACCGGCTCCTCCTTCGTCACCATGCCGACCGACTGGCCCGCCATCAGCGACCCCCCCTCGACATCGCCGTCGATAACCGCCTTGCGCAGCGCGCCGGCCCAATAATGTTCGATCTGAAGCTGGGCCTCGCCCATGTCGACCGTACCGCTGTCCAGCAGGTTGGCGACTTCGCGCTGCTTCGCCGTAAAGGCTTCGGTCCCGGCATTTTTGAGCGCGCGGACGGGAATGACCGGCAGGCGCGGATCGATCTGCACGCTGGCGATTGCGTCGCGCGCCGACGCGCGGAAGAAGGCCTTCTTGAAAGCGGGATGGGCGATGCTCTCGCTCGCGCAGGCGAAGCGGGTGCCAAGCTGCACGCCGGCCGCGCCCATTTCCAGATAGGCGGCGATCGCCTCGCCCCGGCCAATGCCGCCGGCGACGAAGACGGGAACCTGACCTGCCATTTCGGGCAGGATTTCCTGCGCCAGCACGCTGGTCGCGACCGGGCCGATATGGCCGCCCGCTTCCATGCCTTCGACCACCAGCGCATCGACCCCCGACCGCACCAGCTTCTTGGCCAGCGCCAGCGCCGGGGCGAAGCAGATCAGCTTCGCGCCCTTCTGCTTGATGGCCTCGATGCTGCCCTTGGGCGGCAGGCCGCCCGCCAGCACGACATGACTGATTTCATGGCGGGCGCAGACGTCGATCAGGTCGAACAGCAGCGGGTGCATGGTGATCAGGTTCACGCCGAACGGCTTGTCGGTCAGCGCCTTGGTCGCCACGATCTCCGCATCCAGCAATTCAGGCGTCATCGCGCCGCACGCGATCACGCCGAAGCCGCCCGCATTGGAAATGGCCGACACCAGATGCCGCTCGCTGACCCAGCTCATCGCCCCGCACAGGATCGCGGTCTCGCAGCCGAGAAATTCGGTGCCGCGAGCCATCAGGGAAGCGAGTTTGGCGGTGGTCATGTCCAGTTCCTACAAAATAAAAAAGCCCCTCCCTTTCAAGGGAGGGGTTGGGGTGGGTGGCGAGCGAAGCGAGCCTCGTCCCCATCCGCCAGGGCAGGCAGCGATTGCTGACGCAATCGCACCCACCCCCTGCCCCTCCCTAGAAGGGAGGGGAGTATTTCTGTCAAGCCGCCGGGGCATCCAGACCGTAAGCGGTATGCAGCACGCGCACCGCCAGTTCGGTCTCGTCTTCGTCGATCAGCACCGAAACCTTTATCTCGCTGGTGGAGATCGCCTCGATATTGATGCCGCGGTCGGCCAGCGTCTTGAACATGGTGGCGGCGACGCCGGCATGGCTGCGCATGCCCACGCCCACGACGCTGATCTTGGCGACTTCGGCATCGGTGATGATGCGGCGGAAACCGATCTTGTCCTTGTGCGCTTCCAACAGGTCGACGCTGCGGGCCAGGTCCGCGCGCGGCACGGTGAAGGTGACGTCGGTCTCTTCCTTCTCCTTGCTGTCATTCTGGATGATCATGTCGACGTTGATCGCCGCGTCGGCCAGCGGGCCGAAGATGCTGGCGACCGCGCCCGGCTTGTCGGGCACGCGGGTGACGATGATCTTCGCCTCATTCTTGTCATGGGCGATGCCGGTGATGAGCTGACGTTCCATCTTCGTTTCCTTGAGCTTTGCTTCCAGTTCCTCGTCGCTCACGATCAGCGTGCCGGGGAGGTCGTCCTGGGTGGGATCATCGAAGGAAGAGAGCACCTGCACGACGACGCCTTCCTTCATGGCGAGGCCGACCGAACGGGTCTGGAGCACCTTGGCGCCGACCGAGGCCAGCTCCAGCATTTCCTCATAGGTGACGAGGTCCAGCTTGCGGGCGCGGGCCACGATGCGCGGGTCGGTGGTGTAGACGCCATCGACGTCGGTGTAGATGTCGCAGCGATCGGCCTTGACCGCTGCGGCTACAGCGACCGCCGAGGTATCGGAACCGCCCCGGCCCAGCGTCGACACGCGGCCATCGGCCATCATGCCCTGGAAACCGGGGATCACCGCAACCTGGCCCGACGCCATTTCCGCCAGCAGCGCGCCGGTGTCGATCTTCTCGACCCGCGCCTTGGCATGGGCCTCGGTCGTGCGGATCGGCATCTGCCAGCCGAGCCAGCTGCGCGCATCCACGCCCATCGACTTCAGCGTCATGGCGAGGAGGCCGCTCGTCACCTGTTCGCCCGACGCCACGACGACGTCATATTCGGCCGGGTCGTAGAGCGGCGAGGCTTCCTTGCAGAAGCCGACCAGACGATCGGTCTCGCCCGCCATGGCCGACACGACGACCGCCACTTCATGCCCCTGTTCGACGACATGTTTGACGCGCGCGGCCACGTTGCGAATTCGCTCCATCCCCGCCATCGAGGTGCCGCCGAATTTCATCACGATGCGCGCCATTTGCTTGTCGAACCTATCCCTAAAGCGCTTTCGAAGCAGGTGGGCACCTGCTGACTCGGAAAACGCGACCAACCAAAAAATATGGAGCGGCCGATCCGATGCAATCGGGTCGATTGCTGCTCCAGTTGTGAAACAAAATGTCCCAAAGGGGCAAAACGGCGCTCCTATTAGCAGCCGCGGCGGATATGGCAAGCAATCCTGCTGCACGCTTCGCCGCTCCACTTCTCCACATTGCCAACGCCTGACAGCCCCTTCTTTTACGTTCAACGGGATAGGCGCATTTGCCTCCCGCCCGGCGCCTGCTAGAAGAACATGCATGATGACCGAGACAGCCGCAACGATCGATCCGAAGGAAGCCGCCCATTTCGGCGCCATGGCGGCCGAGTGGTGGGATCCCCGTGGCTCCAGCGCGATGCTGCACAAGCTCAATCCGGTGCGGCTGCGCTATATCCGCAGCGCGATCGACCGGCACTGGCCCGGCAGGGAACAGGCCTTCCGCCCGCTCGACGGCAAGCGCGCGCTCGACGTCGGTTGCGGCGCGGGCTTGCTTACGGAGCCGCTGGCGCGGCTCGGCGCCGCCGTCACCGGCCTCGACGCCGCGCCGGAGAATATTGCCGCCGCCGCCGCCCATGCGCAGCGCCAGCATCTCGCGATCGACTATCGCGCCACCCCGGTGGAGGAGATGGCCGACACCGGCTATGACCTCGTCACCTCGATGGAGGTGATCGAGCATGTCGCCGATCCCGCCGCCTTCGTCGCCGCCCTTGCGGCGAAGCTGGCGCCCGATGGCCTCATGATCCTGTCGACGCCCAACCGCACGCCCCTCTCCCGCCTCGCCATGATTACCATCGGCGAAAGCGTCGGCGGCATCCCCAAGGGCACGCATGACTGGCACAAGTTCATCACGCCCGAAGAACTGACCGCCCTGCTGGAACAGGCGGGCCTGGAAGTCACCGACAGCATCGGCCTCAGCTTCGATCCCGCGCGCGGCTTCACCCTGTCGAGCAACACCGCAATCAATTATCTGCTGACGGCCCGGCACAAACGATAGGAGCGGAATGAGGGGGAATGGGATGACCGACGAATCTGCGAAGGTCGACGCCTATATCGCCGCGCAGGCCGACTTCGCCCGCCCGATCCTCAGCCACTTTCGCGCGCTGGTCCACGCCGCCCGGCCGGACGCCACCGAAGCAATGAAGTGGAGCTTTCCCCACTTCGTCTACAAGGGCAAGAATCTCGCTTCGATGGCCGCGTTCAAGGGCCATGCCGCGATCGGCTTCTGGTATAGCGAGGATGAAACCCCCGCCCGCGTGCAGCAGGGCGGCATGGGCCATCTCGGCAGGATCACCAGCCTCGCCGATCTTCCCTCCGACGACGAGCTGCGCGCCATGCTCGCAAAAGCCGCGGCGATGATCGACGCCGGCGCGAAGCCGCAATGGATGGACCGCCGCCAGCCGCGCGCGGCGCTCCCCGTTCACCCCGCCCTCACCGCCGCGATCGAGGCCGACCCGGCCGCCGCTGCCGTCTGGTCCGCCTTCCCGCCGGGCAAGGTCCGCGACTATGCCGAATGGATCGGCGAGGCGAAGACCGACGCCACCCGCGACAAGCGCATCGCCCAGGCGGTCGAATGGATCGCGCAGGGCAAGGGGCGCAACTGGAAATATGAAAAGCGCTGATCCGGTTCAGTGCGCGCCGCCAAGAACCATCCCCTGGCCGTAACGCCCCCGGACGCGCCCCTTGATC
Organism: Sphingobium lactosutens; assembly: GCF_013393185.1. Lineage (GTDB taxonomy): Bacteria > Pseudomonadota > Alphaproteobacteria > Sphingomonadales > Sphingomonadaceae > Sphingobium > Sphingobium lactosutens_A. Next base: position 87,506 of record NZ_QJQX01000036.1, read on the forward strand.
CAGTCGCCCAGCAGCTTCAGATAGCCGTCCGTGATCCGCGTCGCCGTGCGGCTGCCGTCGGCGTTGGTCCGATATTCGACCATGCCATGGTCGGTCTGCGGGAACAGATAGGCGTCGACCGGCCGCCCCTCGGCACGCAGCCTTGCCAGAACGACACGCGTCGCATCGATCGGCGCCTCCCGATCATCCTGCGCCAGCACCCACAGCAGGGGCGCCTTCAGCGACCGCAGCACCGCCTCCGCATCATAATCCCAGATGATCTCCAGATTGTCGAAACGCGCGCGGCCGATGCGGCGCAGATCCTCGTCGCGCATGCGCAGCATGTCGCCGCTATATTCGCCCTTGATCCTCTTCGCCCATGGCGCGTCCCCTATGGCGCGGCGGACCTGCTCCAGTTCCTCGAACCCCTGCGCGAAATGCGTCCGCATCAGTTGCGCGGTGACGCGCGACAAATGCTCGACCTGCGCGACCGCCCCGGCGTTCAGTTGCGCATCTCGCGCCTCGTCCAGCAATTGCGCCCGATCCTCCTCGATCGGCGATACGACCAGCCCGAAACCGACCGCGACGAAATCGACGGGCGTGCGCGTCGCCGCCAGCGGCGCCACCCATCCGCCCTGGCTCCCGCCAAAGAAGCCGGCGCGTCCGAACCGCCCCGCCGCCAGACGCCGCGCATGGTTCAGCGCCGCCGCCGCATCATCGGCCAGCAGCTCGAAATTCTGCGTATATTCGCCCTCTGACCCGCCGGTGCCGCGCTTGCTGTAGGCAAAGACGGAAATGCCCTGCGCCGCCAGCATATGCCCATAGATCGCCGCCACCGCCATGGTCCGCTCCGATCCATGGACCAGAACCACCAGCGGCCGCCTCGGGTCGGCCGGCCCCGCCGGCTCGATCAACTGCCCGGTCAGCCGCGTCGCCGCGCTCGCGAAGCTGCTGTCCGTCTCGCGCGTCGCCATGCGCGTCCAGCGCCGGACCTGCCCATCGGCATCCCTGTAGGTCGCTACCCCATCGACACAACGAACCGGCGCGCCCGGATCGTCCGTGCCGCCCCTGCGCCCGTCGAGGAAGAGATAGCGCTGCCCAACCGCCGGGGTGGGCGCGGTCGCCCCGATCACCACGAACGCATCCGGTCCCGTGCCATAGCCGCCGGGGATGCAGGGCGCGGCAGAGGCGCTGCCGGCAATGCCGACGAGCCATATGCCAGGGATCATCCATATCCGCATCATCCGCGTCTCTCCCTTCCCCCTGCCACGGCGAAAGGGGCGGAAATCCCGCCCCCTTCCTTCATCATATATGGAGCATATATGGAGCGGCCGACATGGTAACGGAACCGCTCGTCCCCATCATCAGGCGACATACAGGTCATGCTGCCATTTTGCCTCGCAGCAGCCGCCTATTCCCCCACGGCTTCCGCGCGCGCGATCAGCGCCCTTGCTTCCTCGACATGCATCGCCTCGACCATCCGCCCCTCGAAGCGTTCCGCGCCGCCGGTTGCCGCCTCGACCAGCCGCCTTGCGTCCGCCACCGCCTGCGCGTCCGGGCCGAACACCTGGTTCGCCACCGTCACCTGGCTCGGATGGATCAGCGTCTTGCCGTCAAAGCCCAGCGCATGACCCTCGGCGCATTCGGCTTCCAGCCCCGTCTCGTCGTCCAGCCGGTTGAACACGCCGTCGAACACCGCGACGCCAGCCGCCCGCGCTGCCAGCACCACCGCCTGCAGGACATGGGAAAGCCCGGCCCGCCCGGCCGAAGGCGGAATGCCCAGATCCTTGCGCAGGTCGTTGCAGCCCACGAACAGGCCGGCGCACCCCTCGCCCGCGGCGATCGCCGGCGCCGCCAGCACGCCCTTGGCGCTCTCGATCATCGCGATCACCGGCTTGTGGCAGACGCTGAACACATCCTTGACCTGCTTGGGATGCTCGACCTTGGGCAGCACGACATAATCCGCGCCCGACGCCTTGACCGCGATCATCTCGACCCCGTGCCAGGGCGTGCCCTCGACATTGATCCGCACCGCGCTCAGCCGCCCGCCAAACCCTTCCTCCAGCGCCTCCACCGCGCCGGCCCGCGCCGCCGCCTTGGCGTCGTCCGCCACCGCATCCTCCAGGTCGAGGATCACCATGTCGCACGGCAGCGTCCGCGCCTTGGCGATGGCGCGCACATTGGATGCGGGCAGGAACAACAGCGAACGGGCGTGCCTCAGCAACATCGGGCGCAGCAACATGGATCGACTCTCCCTTGCGGTTTGACTTTCCCCGTTAATGATTAGCGCGCATAATCCAACCCCATGATCGGGGGAGAGATATAGATGCTGACCACCTTCGCGCTTACCGTCACTGGCCTCGTCCTCTTCTACCTCGCCGTCAGCGTGAAGGTCGTGCGGCAGGGTTATCAATATACCATCGAACGGTTCGGCCGCTTTACCGAGGTGGCGAAGCCCGGCCTCAATTTCTACCCCGCCTTCTTCTACGGCGTCGGCCGCAAGATCAACATGATGGAGCAGGTGGTCGATATTCCGGGGCAGGAGATCATCACCAAGGACAATGCCATGGTGTCGGTCGACGGCGTGGTCTTCTTCCAGGTGCTGGACGCGGCCAAGGCGGCTTATGAAGTCTCCGAACTCTATGTCGCGATCATGCAACTCGCCACCACCAACCTGCGCACGGTGATGGGGTCGATGGACCTGGACGAGACCCTGTCCAAGCGTGACGAGATCAACGCCCGCCTCCTCTCCGTAGTCGATCATGCCACCAACGCCTGGGGCATCAAGATCACCCGCGTCGAGCTGAAGGATATCCGCCCGCCCGCCGACATCGTCAACGCCATGGGCAGACAGATGAAAGCGGAGCGCGAGAAGCGGGCCAACATCCTTGAGGCGGAGGGTCTGAAAAGCGCGGAAATCCTGCGCGCCGAAGGCCAGAAGCAATCGCAGATACTGGAAGCCGAGGGCCGCCGCGAAGCCGCCTTCCGCGATGCCGAGGCCCGCGAGCGCGAGGCGGAGGCGGAAGCCAAGGCGACGCAAATGGTGTCGGATGCGATCGCGGCCGGCAATCCGCAGGCGCTCAACTATTTCATCGCCCAGAAATATACCGACGCGGTGAGCCAGTTCGCCACCTCGCCCAATGCCAAGACCATCCTCTTCCCGGTAGAGGCGACCCAGCTCATCGGCACGCTGGGCGGCATCGGTGCGCTGGCGAAGGAAGCGCTGGGCGGCGAGGCGCTGACGCCACCCGCGCCACCGGCCGCGCCGAGACGCGGGCCGTTCGGCCAGAGCCAGGGATGAGGCGGATGGCGATGCGCGTGCGGAAGCTCCACCCATGACCCACTGGCTCTCCCTCCTCCACGATCATTGGGCGTGGCTGGTCTTCGCCGCCCTGCTGGGCATTGCCGAGGTGATGATCCCCGGCGTCTTCCTCATCTGGATCGCGATCGCGGCGGCGCTGACGGGGCTGATCGCCCTCGCCCTGCCGATCGGCCTGCCGCTCCAGCTCCTCCTCTTCGCCGCGCTCAGCCTGATCGCGGTCTGGGGCGGCCGTCGCTGGTATGTCGACCATCCGGTCGCCTCCACCGACCCGCTGCTCAACGACCGCACCGCGCGGCTGATCGGCCAGACCGTGACCGTGGTGGAGCCGATCAGCGGCGGCGAAGGCCGGGTCAGGGTCGGCGACAGCGTCTGGACCGCGCGCGGCGCGGACGCATCGGCGGGCGAGCGGGTCCGCGTGACCGGCGCCGAGGGCAGCGTGCTCTTGGTGGAGAGCCTGTAGGCCCGGCTGCATCACGGGATCGTCGTAGATCTTCTGCTTGACGCGCTTGACTTTGTCTTGAACAGATTGGACAGCTTCTTCCGCAACACTCTATTATCATTGTCAAAAGAATATCCTGCTCGGATAAAGACAAGAAAATTCGCTCCGACTGGTCGCACATATAATCCCATCCACGGGCGATGACGCCCGCTCTTGGAGAGACAAGTCGATGCGTAATATTTCCGCCAGGCAAGCCGTCCGCAACATGCGCAATATCGGCGAATATGCCCAATGGTCCGTCGGTGGCCCGGAAGCGGATGCGTGCGGTTACGAAAGCATTATCGGAACCATGGCGGGGGGGCGGGTCTTTCGCGAATTCACGCCCATCATCACGCCGAAATTCCGGCTTGGCGAAAATCCGGCCCTGTTCACCAGCGGCTCCTGCTTCGCCCGCGAGATCGAACATGCCCTCCATGAACTGGGCAAGACGGTATTGAGCTGGTCGCCCGACAGCGGCCTCGATGCCACATCGTTCAATCGCTACAATATCTTTTCCGTCATCAATGATTTTCGCCTGGCCCAGGGCGGCGGTTATGACGAGGAGTTGATGTGGGAGACGCCGATCGGCTGGATCGACTATTCCGGCAACGACGTGCAACCCACGCGGGAAGCCCTGCTGGCGGCCCGCAACGCCTCAATCGACATTCACAAGCGGATCGCGCAGGCCGATGCCTTCATCGTGACCCTTGGCCTGGTCGAAACATGGTATGACCTCAAGACTGGCAATTACCTCAACTTCACGCCCAGCGAAGTTCTGGCCAGCAATCTCAGCCGGTTCGAATGCCGCATATCCGACTATGAGGAAAATCTCCAGGCGGCCCGATATCTCATCCAGTTCCTGCGTACCCATTTCAACCCGGCCCTGAAGGTCATCGTCACGGTCAGCCCGGTCCCGCTGAACGTTTCCTTTTCCGGCCAGGATGTCGCCCAGGCCAACTGCCTGTCCAAGGCCACACTGCGCGCCGTCGCGCAAAAGCTGGCGGACGAAGACGAGCTGATCGATTATTTCCCCTCCTATGAGATGGTGACGCTGTCGCACCCGGAAAAAGCCTGGCTACCGGACTATCGACATGTCCGCCGCGAAATGGTCTCGCGCATCATGCAGACCTTCATCGAACATTATGTAGGTTGAAGGGAGCGGGGTTCGGCCATTTTCGGACATTTCACGTCTGTCATGCCAGCGAAGGCTGGCATCTCAGGCTATGTCGCGCGACCTCGCCTGAGACCCCAGCTTTCGCTGGGGTGACGGCTAAGAGGAGAGGAACCCGCCAGTCCGCTCCCCCAGTCAGCGAAGCCCGGCAATATCCGACGAGCAGATATTGTCATCCGTGTGCCTCATGACATGCTGTCCACACGCCCTCTTCAAACCGGCAAAGCCTGCAATCGGCCATCACCGCTGTCCTACATATGCAAGCGCATGATATGGTCGTTCCATGCCACATTCCTGCCCTTCATTCCGTACACACAACGCGCGCTCCGTTCCCGAAAGGCGCGCCATTTCGCAAAATTCTCCTATTGCGAAATCCCTATTTGCCGCCCGTACCCACGCAAATGCGTCGGCCAGAATGGTGTGAACTTTACAGGCTTTGCATTGGCTGCACGCCAACCTGACCCTTGTCATAATCTTTCGCGAGAAGGAAATTTCATGTCGAAATCTGCGGGAAATATGCGAAGTTAAAGCGTTTTCTAAGCAGGTGAAATCACCTGCTGACTCGGAAAACGCGTTAAAATAAAGGCCTAGAGCAGCCGATCCGATGCAATCGGATCGGCTGCTCTAAGCGCGAGATTTCTACCGGAGACCCCTTCCCCATGACGACCTCCCGCCGCGATTTCCTCGTCGCCGGCTCCTCCGCCTTTGCCCTTTCCGCCCTACCCGCCCGCGCCCTCGCCGCCACCGACACGCCCGACGCCCGCGCCGAAGCGATGCTGTCCGACATGGCCGAAGCGATGCTGGTCGACGCCCCCGAAAGCGCGAGCGGCCTTGGCATCGACACCGGCGCCCGTGCCGCGCTCAAGAGCCGCCTCGGCGACAAAAGTCCCGCCGGGCAGGCGCAGATCGCGGCCCATGTGCGGACACGCCTCGCCAAACTCCGCGCCATCGACCTGAAGCCACTCTCCCCCGCCGCCCGCACCGACATGGAAGTCGTGCTGGCCAGCCATGAACTGGCGGCGGACGGCTTCGCCTTCCCCTTCGGCGACATGGCGATGATGAACAGCAACTGGTCCTATCGCAACGCGCCCTATGCGGTCGCGCAGAATACCGGCAGCTTCGTCGAGACGCCCGACTTCCTTGACAGCAATCACCCGATCGCCAATGCGGCCGACGCCGACGCCTATCTCGCCCGCCTCAGCGCCTATGCCGCCAATCTCGACGGAGAGACCGAGCGGTTGAAGCATGATGCAGGGATCGGCGTCGTCGCCCCTGCCTTCCTGCTCGACAAGACGCTGAAACAGATGACGACGGTGCAGGGGCAGCCGCTCGACCAGTGGGTGCCGGTCGCCTCGATCGCGCGCCGGACCAAAGACATGCCCGGCGACTATGCCGCGAAGGCTCAGGGCATCGTGAAGGACAAGGTCGCCCCCGCCCTCGCCCGCCAGATCGCCGAACTCCAGCGCCAGCGCACAACCGCGACCATGGACGCAGGCGTATGGAAGCTGCCGCAGGGCGAAGCCTATTATGCCTGGGCGCTGCGGGCCGGCACCACCACGCCCCGCACGCCGGAGGAGGTCCACAAGCTCGGCCTGGAGCAGCTTGCCGCACTGCAATCGGAAATGGACCGGCTGCTGAAAAGCCTTGGACTGACCAAAGGCACCGTCGGCGAGCGCATGACCGCCATGGGGAAAGACCCACGCTACCTCTTCCCCAATGACGATAATGGCCGCCAGCAGATCCTGTCCTTCATCGACGGCCGCCTCGCCGACATCCGTACCCGCCTGCCCCGCGCCTTTGCGACCCTTGTCCCCGCCAAGCTGATCGTGAAGCGCGTGCCGGTGGAGATCGAAGCGGGCGCACCGGGCGCCTATGCCGGCGCGGGGTCGGTCGATGGGTCGGTCCCCGGCAACTATTATATCAACCTGCGCGACACCAGCATCTGGCCACGCTACGCCCTGCCGACCCTTTGCTATCATGAGGGGATTCCGGGCCATATCTGGCAGGGCGAATATACGTACAAGCTGCCGCTGATCCGCTCGCTCCTCGCCTTCAACGCCTATAGCGAAGGCTGGGCACTCTATGCCGAACAGCTGGGCGACGAGCTGGGCGCCTATGACGGCGACGTCGCCGGGCGGCTGGGCTATCTCCAGTCCATCGCTTATCGCTGCTGCCGCCTGGTGGTCGATACCGGCCTCCACGCCAAGCGCTGGACCCGCGATCACGCCATCCACTGGTTCGCCACCACCAACGGCTCCACGGTCGAGGATGTGCAGGGCGAAGTGGATCGCTACTGTGCGTGGCCGGGACAGGCCTGCGGCTACAAGGTCGGCCATGGCGAAATCGTCCGCCTGCGCGGGGCGGCGCAAAAGGCGCTGGGCGACAAGTTCGACTTCCGCCTGTTCAACGACGCCGTGGTCAAGGGCGGCGGCGTGCCGATGACCGTGCTGGCGAAAAATGTCGACGCTTGGGTCGCGGAGCGGCGGGGGGCGTAGCCATATTACGTCATCCCAGCGCAGGCTGGGATCTCAGGCGATAGCGCACAATGCAGCCTCTCGAGATCCCGGCCTTCGCCGGGACAAGAAAAGGGCCGGAGGATCGCTCCCCCGGCCCTTCGCTATTCTCGCGGCGTCAGCCTTCAGCCGACGAAAGCGCGCTCGATCACGAACTGGCCCGGCGCCGCGTTGGAGCCTTCGGTGAAGCCCTGCTCCTCGAAATAGGCGCCGAACTGCTTGATCATCTCCATGCTGCCGCACATCATGATCCGGTCGGTTTCGGGATCGAACTTCGCCGCACCCGGAATCCCCTCGAACAGCGCGCCGCTCTCGACCAGCTTGTCGATGCGTGCGGTGTGGCCGTCGAACGGCTCGCGGGTCACGGTCGGGACATAATGGAACTGGTTGGGCGCCTGTTCCGACACCAGCGGGTCTTCCGACCACTTGCCTTCCATCTCGTCGCGGAAGGCCAGATCGCTCACCCGGCGCACGGAGTGGACCACGACGACCTGCTCGTAAAATTCATAGACGTCCGGGTCACGCGGCAGGCTGAGGAAGGGTGCAAGGCCCGTGCCGGTCGACAGCATGAACAGCCGCTTGCCCGGCAGCAGCGCGTCGGTGACGAGCGTGCCGGTCGGCTTGCGGCCCAGGTAAATCTGGTCGCCCGGCTCGATCTTCTGGAGCTTGCTGGTCAGCGGGCCGTCCTGCACCTTGATCGACAGGAACTCGATCTCCTCGTCCCAGGCGGGGCTGGCGATCGAATAGGCGCGCAGCAGCGGCTTGCCATTGTCGCCCTTCAGGCCGATCATGATGAACTCGCCCGACCGGAAGCGGAAGCTGGCCGGCCGCGTGATGCGGAAGCTGAACAGATGCTCGTTCCAGTGCTTCACCGACAGCACGGTTTCCACGGAAAGCGCGCCGGTGGGTTCCAGAACCGGCTTTTCGATCGTCACGTCGGTCAACAGTCTATCCTTGCATGTCATCGGCATCGCCTGCGCGCGATGCTTTTTGCGGATCGTTCGCAATAAATGATAAATCCGCGAATGGCCCTTTCGCACCGTGATGACAAGGCCAAAAAAACTTGCAGAGGACAAAGGGCACCCTTCACGGGCGCCCCGTCCTTATCGCTTAACCGAACAGACCCTTGGCGATGCCGCCCAGTTCGTTCAGCGGATTGCCATCGCCATCCTTGTCGAAAAAGCCGCCCAGCTTGCCCAGGATCGCTTCCGGCCCGCCGAACGCGCCCAGCAGTTCCTGCAACTTGTCGGCCGACACGCCATGCTCGGCCGCCGTCTCGGCCAGCGCCGACACGCTGGTTTCGCCCGACCCGATCTTGGCGCTGATCTCGCTCATCAGCCCCTGCATCTGTTCCGGCGATACGCCGATTTGCGCCGCGATCGCTTCCAGTCCACCGAATTTGCCGATCAGATCTTCGAACATGCCCAAAACTCCGCAAAAGATTGGCGGCCATCATAGCACCGCGGGCACGCGTCCAAAAGCAAAAGAGCCGGAGGATCACTCCCCCGGCTCTTTCCCTACATCTGTCGCTGCGATCAGGCGGCGGTAAGCGCCGCGCCGCGCACGCCGTCGTCGACATGGTCCACGAACTGGGCAAAATTGTCCACGAACGCCTTGACCAGAGTGGAGGCGGTCGCGTCATAGGCGTCCTTGTCGGCCCACATGGCGCGCGGGTCGAGAATGGTCGCGTCCACCCCGTTGACCGCCACCGGCACCTGGAAGCCGAAGTTCGGATCGGTACGGAACTCGGCCTCATTCAGGCTGCCGTCGAGGGCCGCGTTCAGCAGCGCGCGCGTCACCTTGATCGGCATGCGCTTGATCCCCGGCATGGTCGCCTTGCCGCCCGCCCAGCCGGTGTTGACCAGCCAGCAGGTGACGCCGCCCTTGTTGATCCGCTCCTTGAGCAGATTGCCATAGACTGACGGATGGCGCGGCATGAAGGGCGCGCCGAAACAGGTCGAGAAGGTGGCGGTCGGCTCGGTCACGCCGATCTCGGTCCCCGCGACGCGCGCGGTATAGCCGGACAGGAAGTGATACATCGCCTGTTCCGGCGTCAGCCGCGCGATCGGCGGAAGCACGCCATAGGCGTCGGCGGTCAGGAAGATGATGTTCTTGGGCACCGGACCCAGATTCTTCTCCGACGTGTTCGGGATGAAGTCGATCGGGTAGGAACCGCGGCTATTTTCGGCCAGGCTGTTGTCGTCCAGGTCGATCGTGCGCGTCTCTTCGTCGATCACGACATTTTCCAGCACCGTGCCGAAACGCTTGGTGGTGGCGAAGATCTCCGGTTCGGCCTCGGCCGACAGGTTGATCATCTTGGCGTAGCAGCCGCCCTCGAAATTGAAGACGGCGGTGTCCGACCAGCCATGCTCGTCATCGCCGATCAGCGTGCGGCTGGCATCGGCCGACAGGGTGGTCTTGCCCGTGCCCGACAGGCCGAAGAAAACGGCGGTGTCACCGTTCGCGCCGATATTGGCGGAACAGTGCATCGGCATCACGCCCCTGGTCGGCAGCAGATAGTTGAGGATGCCGAACACCGACTTCTTCATCTCGCCGGCATAGCTGGTGCCGCCGATCAGGATCAGCTTCTCGGTGAAGTTGACCGCGATCACGGTTTCGCTACGCGTGCCGTGGCGGGCCGGATCGGCCTGGAAGGTCGGCAGGTCGATGATGGTATATTCGGGCGCGAAGCCCGCCAGCTCATCGGCGGTGGGACGCACCAGCAGGGTGCGGATGAACAGATTGTGCCAGGCGCGTTCGTTGATGACGCGCACCTTGACGCGATGTTCGGGCTGCGAGCCACCGAACAGGTCGGCGACGTAGAGCGTGTCCTTCTCGCCCAGCGCCTTGAAGAAATCCTCCTTCAGCGCGGCGAAATGCGCCGGCGTCATCGGGACGTTGGTCTTGCCCCACCAGACGGTGTCCTGGGTCTCGGCGTCCTGGACGATGAACTTGTCGCTTGCCGAACGGCCGGTATGCTTGCCGGTCTTCACGACCAGCGGGCCGTCCTTCGAAAGGATGCCTTCGCCATTGCGGATGGCCGCCTCGACCAGCGGCGCCGTGCCGAGGTTCCAATACTGGTCGGCACGCGTGGAAATGCCCTGGTCGGCCAGGGTGATTGCGGATTTGGCCTGCACGCCTTTACTCCTGATATAACAATGTCGGATCGCCGATTCTTATCTGACGCCCGATCCACTCCGCATGCCCTGCCTCTGTCGGGCGGGGACATGGCCGCAGACGCGTCGGGCATAAGGCTTTGCGGAACGGCCGTCAAATCGGCTCGGCAGGCCGTTCGTCCCGAATATCGACAGCTGCACCGCAGAGCCTGCCGCCACCGCTTCCTTGCGGCGCGGCCAACCATGGTCTAACGCTCGCAACATACTCTTTTATGCTCATTCCGGGTAACTGCATGACCGCAACCATCGCCCTTGTGGATGATGACAAGAATATCCTCACTTCCGTGTCGATCGCGCTCCAGGCCGAAGGCTTCATGACGCGCATCTATTCCGACCCGGAAGGCGCGCTGAAGGCCCTGCTCGACAATCCCGCCGACCTCGCCGTCTTCGACATCAAGATGCCGCAGATGGATGGCATCGAGCTGCTGCGCCGCCTGCGGGAAAAGAGCCAGATGCCCGTCATCTTCCTGACGTCCAAGGCGGACGAGCTGGACGAGGCGCTGGGTCTTGCCATGGGCGCGGACGACTACATTTCCAAACCCTTCTCGCAGCGGCTGCTGATCGCGCGCATCCGCGCCATCCTGCGCCGGGCCGAGGTGAGCAAGTCGACCGAGGAACCGGACGAGCCTGTCGCCGATCCCATCATCCGTGGTCGGCTGGAGATGGACCCGGCGCGGCACCGGGTGAAATGGGGCGGCCGGGACGTAACCCTGACCGTCACCGAATTCCTGATCCTGGAAACGCTTGCCGCACGCCCCGGCGTGGTCAAGAACCGCAACCAGCTGATGGATGCCGCCTATCAGGACGACGTCTATGTCGACGACCGCACGATCGACAGCCATATCAAGCGGCTCCGCCGCAAGTTCCGCGAGGTGGACTCCGATTTCAACGCAATCGACACGCTCTATGGCGCCGGATACCGATTCTCCGAAGAATGAAGCCGCACCGCTCGCGGTGCGCTGGTCGGGGCGGCTGAGCCTCACCCCGCGCATCCTGGCGGTGAACGTGTTCGCCCTCGCCCTGCTGGCGGGCGGCTTCTTCTATCTCGACAGCTATCGCACGCGCATCGTCGACGACCGGCTGGAACAGTCGGCGCGCGAGCTGAAGCTGCTCGCCATCGGCCTGGAGAATGCGCCCGCCGACCGGCAGAACGCACTGATCGCCGCCTATTCGCGCCAGACCGGCGACCGCGTCCGCCGCTATGGCGCGGACGGTCGGATGATCGCCGACAGCTTCACCATGGACGCCCCGCGCTACCGGCTGCGCCTGCCGTCGGAGGAGGAATGGCAGCGCCATGTCGCCCGCTTCCTCGACAAGGTGGTCGACCGCGTCGTATCCGCCGATCGCCCCCCCGATTTCGAGGAACCGGCGCTCGATAGCGCAGCCGGCTGGCCCGAAGTCATGCTGGCCCGCAAGACCGGACGGCCCGAAGCGATGAACCGCTACGCGCCCGACCGCACCTTCATGATCTCGGCCGCCGTCGCGGTCAGGGACGGCACCAGCCTGCTCGCCACCGAAAATGCGCGCGACATCACCCGCATCGTCCGCGCCGAACGGCTGCGCCTGGGCATGGTGCTGGCCGTTGCCGCCCTCGCCTCGGTGCTGCTCTCGCTCTTCCTTGCCCGCACCATCGTCCAGCCGCTCCAGCGCCTCGCGCGCGCTGCGGTCCGGGTCCGCCTCGGCCGCGCCCGCGAAGTCACAGTGCCGCGCCTGCCCGAGCGGCGCGACGAGATCGGCATGCTCGCCCGCGCCCTGTCCGACATGAGCCATGCGCTGCGCCAGCGGATCGACGCGACCGACGCCTTCGCCGCCGATGTCAGCCATGAACTCAAAAACCCGATCGCCTCGCTACGCTCCGCGCTCGATTCGCTCGACCGGGTGGACCGGCCCGATCTGCGCGCGCAGCTTATGGATATCGCGCAGGACGACGTCCGCCGGCTCGATCGGCTGGTGACGGATATCGCCGAAGCTTCGCGCGTCGATGCCGAACTCTCCCGCACCCGTTTCGAGCCGATCGACCTTGGGCTTCTCATCGAAAAGATGGTCCTGGCCCGTGAAGCACGCGGCGTGCCGCGCGGCGTCCGCCTCGCCTTCGCCCGCCCGCGCAGGAATGTCGCGGTCGTGCTGGGCGAGGAAGCGCGGCTCATCCGCGTGCTCGACAATCTGATCGACAATGCCGTGTCCTTCTCCCCCGAGGGCGGACTGGTACGGATCATCGCCACCGTCGCCGACGACCAGGTGCTGGTCAGCGTCGAGGATGAAGGACCAGGCGTCCCCGTGTCCGAGCGCGAACATGTCTTCCGCCGCTTCCACAGCGTCCGCCCTGAGGGCGAGGCGTTCGGCAAGCATTCGGGCCTCGGCCTCGCCATCGCCCGCTCCATCGTCGAAGGGCATCAGGGCCGCATCAATATCGGCGATCGGGAAGATGCGCAGAGCGGCGCCAGCTTCGTCGTCCGCCTGCCCATGGCAGTCGCGCGCGATCCGGGCATTGTATCGGAATAATACGAAAGTCCCGGTCCACGGCATTTGCATCGCCGGCAACAGCGGCTAGAAGGATGCAGGGGATATGGCACGCGCACTTTCATCCGAAACGCTTCATGCGACCAGCGTGGCCATTGGCGGCCGCGCCGTCCTGCTGGCCGGGCCGAGCGGCATCGGCAAGTCCGACCTCGCCCTGCGCCTGATCGACCGGGGCGCCGTCCTCGTCAGCGACGACTATACGCTGGTGAAGCGCGTCGATGGCCAGCTCATCGCCACCGCGCCTGACACGATCGCCGGCAAGATCGAGGTGCGCGGCATCGGCATCATCGACATGCCGCATCAGGATGCGCCCGTCGCCCTGCTCGCCGACCTATTCGACAAGGTCGATCGCATGCCGCTCGACCCGTTGTTCCGGGCGGTCGCAGGCCTCCAGGTGCCGGTGATCAAGATCGCCCCGTTCGAGATTTCTGCCGCGATCAAGATCGAACTGGCGCTCCGGACGCTGGCGCCGCTATGATCACCGACCGCCCCAAGACGATCCTGCTGGTGTCGGGCCTGTCCGGCGCGGGCAAGACCACCGCGCTCAAGACGCTGGAGGATATGGGCTGGGAAGTGGTCGACAACCTGCCCCTCGTCCTGCTCGACCGCCTGCTCGACACCCCTCTCCCCGCCGGCCATGCCGATGGCGACGACCGGCCGCTGGCGCTGGGCATCGACGCGCGCACCCGTGGCTTCGACGGCAACGCCATCGTCCAGCGAATCAAGGCGTTGCGCGAACGCCATGGTCATGATGTCGAAACCTTATTCCTCGACTGCTCCGGCACCGAACTGGAGCGCCGCTTCGCCGAGACGCGCCGCCGCCACCCGCTGGCGCTCGACCGCCCTGCTGCCGACGGCATCGCCCGCGAACGCGAACTGACCGAACCGCTGCGCCGCTGGGCCGCGCAGGTGGTCGACACCACCAGCTTCACCAGCAACGCCCTGCAACAGGAAATTCGCAACCGCTTCTCACGCGAGGGTCTGTCGGAACCGGTGCTGACCATTCTGTCCTTCGGCTTTTCGCGCGGCGTACCCCGCAATGCCGACCTGATGTTCGACATGCGCTATCTGCGCAATCCGCATTGGGACGAAGCGCTACGGCCCAGGACCGGCCTCGATCCGGACGTCGCCGCTTATGTGATGGACGATCGCTCCTATGAGGATACGGTCGGCAAGATCGAGGATCTGCTCATCACCCTTCTGCCCCGTTATGCGGAGGGCGGAAAGACCTACATAACCGTGGCCTTCGGTTGCACGGGCGGGCGGCATCGTTCCGTCCACATCGCCGAACGGGTCGCGAAGCACTTGCAAGCAGCGGGCTTTTCGCCCACGGTCTTGCACCGCAATATAGAATCGGCGCCGCAGGACAGTCTGGAGAAGCGCCGACCGGGAGGCCCGAAAGCATAATCATGACACAGGTGGGCCGCGAAAGCAGATGATCGGACTCGTACTCGTCACTCATGGGTCGCTCGCGACGGAATTCGTCGTGGCGATGGAGCATGTCGTGGGACCGCAACAGCAGATCGAAACGATCTGCATCGGCCCGGAAGATGACATGGAACTGCGCCGTGCAGACATTGCGGCGGCCGTCGCGCGCGTCAACGACGGCAGCGGCGTCATCCTGCTGACCGACCTGTTCGGCGGCACCCCTTCCAACCTCGCCATCTCGCTGCTCAAGGCCGGCGAGATCGAGGTGATCGCCGGGATCAACCTCCCCATGCTCATCCGCCTGGAAAGCGCGCGCAAGGTCATGGACGTGCGCGCCGCGGTTGCCGCCGCGCGCGAGGCAGGGCAGAAATATATCAGCGTAGCATCGGAACTGTTGGGCAGCACCGCATGAATGAAATCAGCCAGGAAGTCCGGATCAGCAACAAGCGCGGCCTCCACGCGCGCGCCAGCGCCAAGTTCGTAACCCTGGCCAGCGGCCTCGCCGCTGACATCGTCGTCAGCAAGGACGGCAATCACGTCACCGGCACGTCGATCATGGGCCTCATGATGCTGGGCGCCGCGATGGGCGACAGCATCACGATCAAGGCCACCGGCCCCGAAGCCGCCGACTCGCTCGACAAGCTCGTCACCCTGGTCGAGGACAAGTTCGGCGAGGAATAAGGCCGGCAGGGCCTACTCCGCCCCGCGCCGCACCTGCGCCCGACGGGCGAAGATGTTGAGGCATTCGACCAGCGTAGAGAAGGCCATGGCCGCATAGATATAGCCCTTGGGCACATGCACGCCAAAGCCGTCGGCGATCAGCACCGCGCCGATCATCAGCAAAAAGCCCAGCGCCAACATCACCACGGTCGGGTTGCGGGCGATGAAGTTCGCGAGCGGATCGGCGGCGACCAGCATCACCGTCACCGCCACGATCACCGCGATATACATGACCGCAAGGTTGTCCGTCATGCCCACCGCAGTCAGGATCGAATCGAGCGAGAAGATCATGTCGAGCAGGATGATCTGCACGATCGCCGCGCCGAAGGTCATGGTCGCCACGCCCTTCTTGTCCAGCACGCCGTCGCCGGGCGCTGGGTCGACGCTGTGGTGGATTTCCTTGGTCGCTTTCCAGATCAGGAACAGGCCGCCGCCGATCAGGATCATGTCGCGCCAGGAAAATTCGGTCTCGAACGTCGGCGCGCCGTGCATGTCGAGCGGCCCGCTGAAGCCCAGGTCGAACACCGGCTGCGTCAGCCCAACGATCCAGGCGATCATCGACAAAAGCACCAGTCGCATCGCCAGCGCCAGGCCGATGCCGATCTTGCGCGCTTTGGGCCGCTGCGCATCGGGCAGCTTGTTGGTCAGGATGGAGATGAAGACGAGATTGTCGATGCCCAGCACCACCTCCATCACGACCAGCGCGATGAGCGCGGCAAGGGCTGTCGGGTCGGTGAAGGCGGTAATCAGGCTTTCCATGATGCTCCTCTTAGGGTGCCGGTTATGGGGCCGGTCGGCACGGCTTCGCAACGGAAACAGGACAGGCAGGTTCCGCCATACATGCTTTGTAACATGACAACGCTAGCATATGCTCGGGATGTCGCGCCCCGCTGGACGAGCGCCTTCCTCTCGCCTAGCGAAGGTCCGTCATCCCATTTCCGGATCCGGCCCCGGCCGCGATCTTCCGCCCCTTTCGCGAAAGGCGTTTCATGGCTCGCACCACCCTCACCCGCTTCCTGATCGAACAGCAGCGTACCGCCAATGTCCTGCCCGGCGAGTTGCGCCTGCTGATCGAAACCGTCGCCCGCGCCTGCAAGACGATCAGCCATTCGGTCGGCAAGGGCGCGCTGGGTGAAGTGCTGGGCAGCCTCGACAGCGAGAATGTGCAGGGCGAAGTGCAGAAGAAGCTGGACGTGATCGCCAACGAACTGCTGCTCGACGCCAATGAATGGGGCGGCCACCTCGCCGCGATGGCGTCGGAGGAGATGGAGACCATCTATCCCATCCCCAACCGCTATCCCAAGGGCGAATATCTGATGCTGTTCGATCCGATTGACGGGTCCAGCAACATCGACGTCGACCTGTCGGTGGGCACTATCTTTTCGGTGCTGAAGGCGCCCGAAGGCTGCGCCGGACGCGACGTGACGGAGGAGGATTTCCTGCAGGACGGCCGCCAGCAGGTCGCGGCGGGCTATGCCATCTACGGCCCGCAGACCATCCTGGTGCTGAGCGTCGGCACCGGCGTCTATGAATTCACGCTGGACCGCGAAGTCGGCAGCTGGGTCATGACCGATCCGGACATGAAGATGCCGCAGGGCAAGTGCGAATTCGCCATCAACATGTCCAACCGCCGCCAATGGTCACCCGCCGTCACCCGCTATGTCGACGAACGCGTGCTGGGCGCGGCGGGACCGTGCGGCAAGGATTACAACATGCGCTGGACCGCCTCCATGGTGGCGGACGTGCATCGTATCCTGAAGCGGGGCGGCATCTTCATGTATCCCTATGACCACCGCACCCCCGGCAAGGCGAAACTCCGCCTGATGTATGAAGCCAATCCGATGAGCTACCTGATCGAGCAGGCCGGCGGCGCATCGAGCGACGGCTTCATGCCGATCATGGACCTCCCCGCCAAGGCGCTGCACCAGCGGGTCGGCGTGGTGCTGGGCGACAAGGCCGAAGTCGAGGCCGTGGTCGCCTATGGCCGGGAGGAGCAGGTCGCGGCCTGATCCTCTGACTCAGATCTGACGAGGGGCCTCTACCCCTCGATCAGGTCGAGATAGGCGACCACATCATTGTCGGTCGCCAGGAACAGCCCGTCCTGCACTTCGGCGGGCTGTTGCTCCGCGACGTGCAGCGCCTGACTGAGCGGGCCATACATGATGGTCATGGCCGCGCCGTCGTCGCCCAGATGATAGAGGCGGACGGTGGCGGTGTCGTAGGTCGTGCGCATCTCCTTCCCCTAGCAGATCGGCGCCGACAAGTCAGCGCCGGTCCTTGACCTTCATCGATGGCGCCAGCTCGTTCGCGCCGATGCGCACCGGGTCGTCGGTGAAGTTGGCGACGAAGGTCGAGCCGCGCGCCACGCCCGGCACGAAGCCCGCCTTGTTCCCCTCTATCACCAGGCCCGCACTGCCATGTTCGCGACCTTCCGGCGCGACGGTGATGAAGGCGGACCAGTTGTCCTTGTCCTTGCCCTGCACCATCTCGTTGCCGCTGATGACGCCGCTCGCCCCGTTGCTGAGGTCGATCATGTAGTTGGTGAGGTGGCCGCCGCTGTCGTCGAAGCTGTTGCCGGTGATGGTGACGCGCGCGGTGCGGGTCTTGAGATAATGGCCGCCATCGCCCTGGTCGAAGCGGCTGTTGGTGACGGACAGGCTGGCGAGGCGACCGATATAGATGCCGTGCGCGCAGTCGAGGTCGCGGTCGCAGCGGCCGAGCTTGCGAAAGGTCGACTTGTCGATCACCACCTGCCCGCCGTCATAGTCGCCGGTCAGTATGCCTTCCTCACTGTTGCGGAACAGGCTGTTGCTGACCGAAAGGTTGCCGCTTTCGAGGCGGATGCCCGCGCCATTGCCGTCGGGTACGCGGATATTCTGGAAGATGATCCCCTCGACCCGGCTCGACCGGCCGCGCAGCACCAGCGCCGCCTTGCCCTCGCACGGCACGCCGTCGAAGATCACGCTGCCCGGCGTCGCGGCGCGGATGGTGACGTCGCCGCCCTGCTGCACGCCACATTGCGGATAGGCGCCCGGCGCGACGATGACCGTCCCGCGCCCGTCGCCGATCGCCGCCAGCGCATCGCCGATCGAGCCGAAGCCCTGCCCGGTTTCGGCGAGCGTGAAGGGCGCCGCGCCACTCTGGGCGGAGGCCGTTGTAGTGAGGGCGATGGCGGCGAGAAAGCCGGCGGACAGGATGCGCATGGCGCGGACGATAGGGCGCGCGGGGTGCGCCACCAAGGCGCGAACGGCGGGAATCTGGCGCTGCCCCGCTTTGGGACAGCGACGGCGGCACAGGTCGGGGACACGGATCGGCAGGGTCATCACCGGGTCACGCCTGCGAAGTTCACAGTGTCGCAGGCGCCTTCCGCCGGGCGGAATCGCTGCGAATGCGCCAGCGGCGCGCTCATGACGCGCCCCTGACGCGGCGACGACGCTCCTGTTGCGTCACGCCGACGCGCCGGTAGGGTCAGGGTGACGCGCCACCTGGGTCATGATTGCGCGTCGCCCGCGCATCAGCGACGCGCCTGTCGGGTCACGGTTTGGCCGGGATCGGCAGCGATGGGGTTGGGCGCGAAGGGATCAGCGAGGCTTTGCGCATGGAGCGCGAGCGCCCCGGCCCATGTCCGGTCGAAGGGCGTCCCCGCCAGCCGTCGCCGCAGCCGATGCGCACTGGCCGGCGACATGCCCGCGGCGCGCGCCGCCTGCGTGACATTGCCGGTCGCGAGCAGGGTGGTGAGGAAGAGGCGCTGCTTGTCCGGCGTCCAGCGGACGCGGTCGGCAGCGGGCGGATTGGGGGAGAGAGGCTGGTCCATCTATGAGGATAGATCAGAGGAAATCCTATTTTGGAAGGGGAATAGGATTTTGGGGGTGGGGTTGGAGTGACGGATATACCGTCAGTTTTTGTCGCTGATGGACAAAATTCCGCTCCGCGAAGCGGCAGTTCGTTCATTGAGTGCAATCCGTAGATTTTTCTAATAGATTGCATCCATCGAACGAATAGCATTGGGAATTATGCTGCTATTTTCAAAACGCCGAATGATTTCGATGCTAAAGGTGATCGCTTCACGCATTACGAAGCGTGATCTTAAGCATCTGGCACGCCGGCTGGATAACATTAAAGGCGGTGAGGCAATTCGAGGCGGATGGGAACTCGCCGTGCTTTGGGCTTTGATGTCTGAATTTGGCGATGACGCCGATCCATGCGTTGAACAGCGTCAGAGTGGCCGTCCCGATTGCCGTGTGAACTTAGATATTGGCCAAAAGCTGATGCTGGAAGTTTATGCACCGACCGGAGATACGTTTGAGTTTAAGTCAGTTTTGGCCCCTATAACGCAATCGTTCTACGACATGGTCGATCGAGTTTCCCCGAACTCAAGCCAATACTTGTATGTGAATTATCATGAATGGTCCAAGCCTGTAGCGGGAGGATCGATGCGTGTGCCGTCCGTCGCTAACACAGCAACCCAAGACATTCGCGTGGTCTCGCAGCTAGAACGGTTTTGGAGAGGCAGTGACGAAAGTATAAGAATTACGGCTCATGGCGTTATCGACGCTACATTCACGAGAATGCCATACCGCTACAACGGTCTGAATTATCGTTGTCAGATACCTCGGCAACCGCAGTCGGTTACAAACAATTTAACCGGCCAGATGGTTGAAAAATCCAACCAGCAACTGATGCCGTTCCGGGACGACCACTTGCTAGGTCTAGTTGTCTGTGATGGCGGGATGGAGGTTTTATCCAACGCACGGGGTTCGTCAGGTCAAGGCACACCCTCGTTCGCAAGTATCAGCCAACAAACCTTTGCTTCATCTGGCATCGACTTCATTGTCAGCATTAGCCGACAGGATCGGATGCAAATGGATGGCTTTGTGATGTCGCCGCTAAATCGCAGCAAGGAATTGGCCATTGATTTCTTCTTTGCTGATACGATGGAAGTTCAAATGGCTTTCGTCATCCGCGATGCTTTAGAACCAGCACTGAGAAGAATCCCAGTCCCGCTTCGACACCCTTATCAGGCCAAGAGCCTTCAGTCGCAGTATGCAGCAGGAGCAACTATGAAACCTCCAATGAGGTCGCCGGCCTGTTCTTCAAACAGTGAGGAATTTCGTATTAAGGTATCGGCTCGCGCGCTGGTGGATCTCATGACAGGAAGGATCGAGCCGGAGGAATTTCGGAAATCTTATCTTTCCAATACCGCAGCGATCCTGGATACGAAGGTTCTGAACGGTGTCAGTATGACCCATGATGAAGATTATGACGACGATTATGTCGAGTTCTCGGTCGCGAAAGACGACCTGAGAACCAAATTCAGCGATATAGCTCGCAATCTGACCTGACACGTTCGGTTCTTTGGCCATGCGAACGGCAGATATCCGAGCATCCTCCACACAAACCCACCATTCCGCAATCGGCCATTACCCCACAAACAAATCCACCCGCTCCGCCTCTGGCAACACCGCATCCAGCAGCAGCGAGCGGTGGCAGCCGGAGGGGTTGCGTTCGAAGCAGAGGAGGGCCGTGGGGGTTTCTGCCGCCATGTCCTTGAGCTGTTCCGCCTGCACGATCGCTTCGGGCAGGTCGAGTTGGCGGGCGTAAATTTCGGCGAGGCGGGCGTGGTGGCCTTTGCGGGCGGCCTCGCGTCCCTCCGCCGGGGTGCCCAGCGCCTTGAGGCCGACATAGGCGATGCCCGCCTCTGCGAGGCCGGCGGCGAGGATGTTCTTCGAGAAGCCGGGGCGGCGGGAGAGCGGGACCGCGCGCACGTCGGCGAGGAGGCGGACGCCCGCCGCTTGCAGGGTGGCGATCAGGTCCGGCTGGGTCGCGCCTTCATAGCCGATGGTGAAGATCTTCATCGGCGGGAGATGGGGATTGGCGGGCGGGATGCCAGTGCTTCGGCCCCTGCTGAACAAAGATCCGGCCGACGCTCCGAGCCAGTCTTGCGCAATGTCGACAGGACAGAAGGCTCGCTTCGCTCGCTACCCACCCCGCTGCGACTAAGGCCCGCTTCGCGGCCCCAAGTCTCGCTGCCCCTCCCTGAAAGGGAGGGGCGTTAAGGTGCTGGTTCAGTCCAGATTGGGGCGGAGATAGCGTTCCGCCGTGTCGAGATCGATGCCGCGGCGCTGGGCATAGTCTTCCAGCTGGTCGCGGCCGACGCGGGCGACGCCGAAATATTCCGCCTGGGCGTGGCCGAAATAGAAGCCGCTGACCGCCGCCGTGGGCAGCATGGCGAAGCTTTCGGTCAGGGTCGCGCCGGTGGCGTGGTGGGCGTCGAGCATGTCGAACAGGATCGGCTTGAGGCTATGTTCCGGGCAGGCGGGATAGCCGGGCGCGGGGCGGATGCCGCGATATTGTTCCTTGATGAGCGCTTCGTTGGTCAGTTGCTCACCCTCGGCATAGCCCCAGAGCGCGGTGCGGACATAATGGTGCAGGCGCTCGGCAAAGGCTTCGGCCAAGCGGTCGGCCAGCGCCTTCAGGAGGATGTCCGAATAGTCGTCGATCGCGTTCTTGAAGCGCGCCAGATGCGGTTCGATGCCGTGGATCGAGACGGCGAAACCGCCCATCCAGTCGCCATTGGGGCTGATGAAGTCGGCGAGGCACATGTTGGCGCGCCCTTCCCGCTTGGCGATCTGCTGGCGCAGCATCGGCAGGCGGACATGTTCTTCATCCTCGACATGGACGAGGATGTCGTCGCCCTCGCGGCGGCAGGGCCACAGGCCCGCGACGCCGCGCGCGGTCAGCCATTTATCCTCGACGATCCGCTCCAGCATCTTCTGCGCGTCGGCGAAGAGGCTGGTCGCGCTTTCGCCGACCACTGCGTCGTCGAGGATCGCGGGATAGTTGCCGGCCAGTTCCCAGGCCCGGAAGAAGGGCGTCCAGTCGATATATTGCACCAGATCCTTCAGATCCCAGTCGGGGAAGCGATGGACGCCGGGCAGGCGCGGACGGGGCGCTTTCAGGCTTTCGTCGATTTCGAAGGCGTTGGCTCGGGCATCCTCTATGCTGAGAAGCTGGCTCTGGCCCTTGCCCTCGCGCGCCTTGCGGACATGTTCATAGTCGTCCTTGGTCTTCTGGACGAAGTCGGTCTTCTGCGTTTGCGAGACCAGCGCGGTGGCGACGCCGACGGCGCGGCTGGCGTCGAGCACATGGACGACCGGGCCGGTGAAGGCGGGATCGATGCGCAGCGCGGTGTGGACGCGCGAGGTGGTCGCGCCGCCGATGAGGAGCGGCATGGTCATGTTGGCGCGCTGCATCTCGACCGCGACCGTCACCATCTCGTCCAGCGAGGGGGTGATGAGGCCGGAGAGGCCGATCATGTCGGCGTCATTCTCGTTCGCGGCCTTGATGATGTCCTGCCAGGGGACCATCACGCCCATGTCGATGACTTCGAAGCCGTTGCACTGGAGCACGACGCCGACGATATTCTTGCCGATGTCATGGACGTCGCCCTTGACCGTGGCCATGATGATCTTGCCCTTGCCCTTGGCGCCGGGCTCCTTGGCGGCTTCGATATAGGGGAGGAGGTGGGCGACCGCCTTCTTCATGACGCGGGCGGATTTGACGACCTGCGGCAGGAACATCTTGCCCGCGCCGAACAGGTCGCCGACGACGTTCATGCCGTCCATCAGCGGGCCTTCGATCACTTCGATCGGCCGGGCGGCGGCGAGGCGGCATTCCTCCGTGTCCTCGACCACATACATGTCGATGCCCTTGACGAGGGCATGTTCGAGGCGCTTGGCGACGGGCCAGCCGCGCCATTCCTGCGCGGCCTTTTCGGACGCGGCGTCCTTGCCCTTGAAGGATTCGGCAAGCGCGACGAGGCGGTCGCCCGCTTCGGGATCGGTGTTGAGGAGGACGTCCTCGCACGCCTTGCGGAGCGCCGGGTCGATCGCGTCATAGACGTCGAGCTGGCCCGCGTTGACGATCGCCATGTCGAGGCCGGCGGGGATGGCGTGGTAGAGGAACACGCTGTGCATCGCGCGGCGCACGGGTTCGTTGCCGCGGAAGGAGAAGGAGAAGTTGGACAGGCCGCCCGAGATATGGACGTGCGGGCAGCGCTTCTTGATCTCGCGGCAGGCCTCGATGAAATCGACGCCGTAATTGTTGTGTTCCTCGATCCCGGTCGCGACCGCGAAGATATTGGGGTCGAAGATGATGTCTTCCGGCGGGAAGCCGATCGTCATCAGCAGCTTGTAGGCGCGCTCGCAGATTTCGACCTTGCGGGCCTGCGTGTCGGCCTGCCCCGTCTCGTCGAAGGCCATGACGACCACCGCCGCGCCATAGGCCATGCAGAGCTTCGCATGGTGCAGGAAGGCTTCCTCGCCCTCCTTCATGCTGATCGAATTGACGACCGGCTTGCCGGAGACGCATTTCAGACCCGCTTCGATGACTTCCCACTTCGAAGAGTCGATCATCACCGGCACGCGGCTGATGTCCGGTTCCGAGGTCATGAGTTTCAGGAAGGTGGTCATCGCCTCGACCGCGTCGAGCAGGCCTTCGTCCATGTTGACGTCGACGATCTGCGCGCCATTTTCCACCTGCTCGCGCGCGATGTCGATGGCCGCGGCATAGTCGCCCGCCATGATCAGCTTCTTGAACTTGGCCGAGCCGGTAACGTTGGTGCGCTCGCCGATATTGACGAAGGTGGCGGTGGTCTGGGTGGTCATTCTATAGTTCCGTTCGCTTCGAGCGAAGTCGAGAAGCGGTTGCGCATCCGTGTCTCGACTTCGCTCGACACGAACGGATGTGGGGTTCAGGCCGCGATGTGCATCGGTTCGAGGCCTGCGAGGCGGGTCACGACCGGCAATTCCGGCACGACGCGCGGCTTGTGGCCGTCGAGCGCCTTCGCCACCGCGCCGATATGCGCGGGCGTGGTGCCGCAGCAGCCGCCGACCATGTTCACCAGCCCTTCGTCCACCCACTGGCGAATGAGGCTGGCGGTGGTTTCCGGCAGCTCGTCATATTGGCCGAGTTCGTTGGGCAGGCCGGCATTGGGATAGGCCAGGATCAGCGTGTCGGCATTCTTCGACAATTCCGACAGATAGGGCCGCAGCAGGTCCGCGCCGAAGGCGCAGTTCACGCCGATGGTCAGCGGCTTCAGATGACGCAGCGAATACCAGAAGGCGTTGATCGTGTGACCCGAGAGATTCCGGCCCGACATGTCGGTGATGGTGAAGCTGAGCATCAGCGGCACCGGGCGGCCCGCCGCTTCCTCCGCCTCGCGCGCGGCCATGCCCGCCGCCTTGGCGTTCAGCGTGTCGAAGCAGGTTTCGACCAGCAGGAAGTCGACGCCGCCCGCGATCAGCGCGTCGCACTGTTCGCGATAGTCGGCCTTCAGCGTATCATAATCGACCTCGCGATAGGCGGGATCGTTGACGTCGGGCGAGATCGACAGCGTCTTGTTGGTCGGGCCGATCGAGCCGCAGACGAAGCGGGGCTTGCCGTCCTTTGCCGTCGCTTTCTCGCAGGCGGCGCGGGCGATCTTCGCGGCGGCGACATTGATGTCCCACACCAGATGCTCGCAGCCATAGTCGGCCATGGCGATCTTGGTCGAGGAGAAGGTGTTCGTCTCGATCATGTCGGCGCCATTGTCGAGATAGGCGGTGTGGATGCCCTCGACGATGTCCGGCCGGGTCAGGCAGAGCAGGTCGTTATTGCCCTTCTGATCCTTCGACAGGTCCAGGTCGCCGCGATAATCGGCTTCGGTCAGGCCATGTTTCTGGATCGACGTGCCATAGCCGCCGTCGAAGATCAGGATCTTTTCGGCGGCCAGTTGGCGGAGTTGGTCTTCGGCGGTCATTTGCTCCCTCTCCCCGTTCGGTTCGAGCTTGTCGAGAACCCTCGCGCAACCGGTTCTCGACAAGCTCGAACCGAACGGAGGTGTGGTTGTTGTCAGGCGTCCGCCATCACCTTGGGCCGCAGCCCGAGCAGATGGCAGATCGCATAGCTATGTTCCGCCCGATTGAGCGTGTAGAAATGGAAGTCGCGCACGCCGCCTTCATAGAGTTTGCGGCACAGTTCGGCCGCGATCGTCGCCGATACCAGCTGGCGCGCGGCGGGATGATCGTCCAGCCCTTCGAACAGGCGCGCCATCCAGAGGGGCACGTCGGTGTTGCACATGGCGGCCATGCGCTGGGTCGCGGCGAAATTGCTGACCGGCATGATGCCCGGCACGATGTCCGCGCTGATGCCGGCGGCCAGCACCTTGTCCATGAAGCGGAAATAGGTTTCGGGCGCGAAGAAGAACTGGGTGATCGCGCGGGTCGCCCCGGCGTCCAGCTTGCGCTTCAGATTGTCGAGGTCGCTCTGCGCGCTCGCGGCGTCGGGGTGGACTTCCGGATAGGCGGACACGCTAATCTCGAACGCATGGCGCTTCATCAGCCCTTCGACCAGATCGGCCGCGCCGGTGTATCCTTCCGGGTGCGGCTCGAACGTGCCGCCGGCTTCGGGCGGATCGCCGCGCAGCGCCACGATATGACGCACGCCCGCTTCCCAATAGGCGTCGGCAATCTCGGCAATCTCATCCTTGCTCGCCGCGACGCAGGTCAGGTGCGCGGCGGCGGCCAGCGGCGTTTCCTGCGCGATGCGGGCGACCGTATTATGGGTCCGCTCGCGCGTGGAGCCGCCCGCGCCATAGGTGACGGACACGAATTTGGGCGCCAGCGGCGTCAGCGTCTCGATCGCCGACCAGAGCTGCGCTTCCATCTTCTCCGTCTTGGGCGGGAAGAATTCGAAGCTGACCTGGCAGTCGCCTGCCAGATCCGCATAAAGCGGTGCAGCGTTATCATTGAGGGTCATGCGGAAATCCGTCCTTCGATGGGCAGGACCCGCGCGCCCTTGCGCCGTCCCAGCCAGAGTTGCACCGTCAGTTCCTGCCCAGGCAGCGTTTCCACCCGTTCCAGGTCCAGGCCCGCATCCGCGAACCAGCGTTCAATCTGTTCGTCGGCAAAGCCCAGGCGCGCATGCTGGTCGCGCGACCGCAGCTCTTCCCGTTCATGCGCCGCGAAATCGGCGATCAGCACCCGGCCATTGGCCGCCGTCACCCGCGCCGCTTCGGCAATCGCCGCCTCGGGCGCCTGCGCATAATGCAGCACCTGATGCAGGACCACCGTGTCGGCGCTGCCCGGTTCCAGCGGCAGGTCGAGGAAATCGCCCAGCAGCAGCGCATATTTGTCGCCGGCATCCTGCGGCAGCTTGGCACGCGCCATCCGCAACATGTCGGGACTGCGGTCGAGCGCCGTCACCTGATCGGCCGTGGCGCCGAACAATTCGATGATCCGCCCGGTGCCGGTGCCGATATCGAGCAGATGACCGATCGGCTCGCGCGCCAGCAGCGTCTTCATCGCCGCCTCCACCTGCGCTTCGGGCACATGGAGCGACCGGATCGCGTCCCATTCCTCGGCATGTTCGGCGAAATAGGTTTCGGCCGCGCTTGCGCGATCGGCCCGCACCGCCGCCAGCCGGGCAAGGTCCGCCGCCTGCCATAATTTCTCGCCCTCGGATGGGGTCAGCCGGTCGAACAGGTCCAGAAAGGGCGCAACCTCCGCGCCGCGTCCCAGCCGCAGGAAGACCCAGTTGCCCTCTTTCCGCCGTTCGACCAGACCGGCTTCGGCAAGGATGCGGACATGACGCGACACGCGCGGCTGGCTCTGCCCCACGACCTGCGCGATCTCGCCCACGGCCAGTTCCATCGCCCGCAGCAGATGGACGATCCGCAGGCGCGTCGGGTCTCCCAAAGCGCGAAAAATGTCGAGGGCGGACAGCATGACGCGATCATATAAAGAAATCTTTATATGCGTCAATGCTCCTCATTTTTCGGGACCGACGCACCAAAGGAGGTAGCGTAACTGCCCGCATTTGCACGATTGGGATTGCCTTGCCCTTTCCAAAGCATTACGAATCGCGGCGCAGGCGCAATGGGGGGTGAGCTTTTCTCCGAGAGTGGTCTGCATCTTTTTTTTCTCAGAGAGGGGTTGTTGCCCATGACCAAGTCGATTGCTCTTTCGCTCGTTCTCGCCGCTTCGCTCGGCCTCGCCGCCTGCTCGGGTGGCCACACCGAAAACGCCGCGAACAACGCTGCGAACGCTGCCGAGAACGCTTCGAACGCTGCCGACAACGCCATGAACGCCGCGCTGAACGCCGCCGACAACGCTGCGAACGCTGCGTCGAACGCGACCAACAACGCCGCGAACGCGATGTAAGTCCCGTTTACGGGAAGATTTCGGGAAAGGGTCGCACCGGCAACGGTGCGGCCCTTTTTCATTAGGAGACGATGATGAACCGCCGCTTCGCGCCTTTCTGCCTCCTGCTGGGCCTTGCCGGTTGCGGGTCGGGATCGGACGATGGCGTGGGCGGCGTCAGCGCCAGCGAGGCGCGCGCGCTGAACGAGGTCGCCGCGACGCTCGACGCACAGACTGGAACGGTACAGGACGGGCAGGACGGCCTGAACCCGGCCGCCCAAGCGGCAGCCGCCGCCGATCGTGGACGCATCGCACCGGCACTTCCTGCGAACGAAGCGGGCGCACGATAAAGGGCCGCCCCTTGCGGAACGGCCCTTCCTGCGATCGACGATCGGATTTTAGCAGTTACGGTCGATCGCGCGACCGGCCAGCGCACCGACGCCTGCGCCGATGATGGCGCCCGTCGTGCCGTCGCCCCGGCCATAGCGGCCCGAACCCTTGCCGACCTCGTTACCGAGCAGGCCACCGGCGATGGCGCCGATGATGGTGCCGCCCGTGCCATTGTCCCGGCAGCGATAGCCGCCACGATAGCGGTCGCCGCGGTAATAATTGTTGCGATAGTAACGGTCGCCGCGATAGCCGCGATAAGAGTCGCCGCGATACCCGCGATCGCCGCGCCAGCCACGATCACCCCGATAGCCGCCGTCGCCGCGATAATAATCGCCGCGATCATAGCCGCCGCGATAATGGTCACGGGCCATCGCCGGGGTGGCGGTGACGGCCAGGGAAGCAGCGCCCATCGCCAGAGCGGCTCCCAAATTCACCAGAAACTTCATCTTCATGGCGGTGCTCCTTCAAAAAGCCATCATCATGGCGAAGGTCCGTTGACGGGATTCGCCTTTGATTGACGTCCTTATGGGCGATTCGCCTTGAGCCGGTCCTGAATAGGCCTGTCAGCCGCCGTTAAGCTGAAAACGGTTCGGCACTGCTATGCTGCGTCCTGCCGGATAATATCCTATGGCCTTGGGCGATGACGCGAATCCTGATCGTGCTGGCGCTCGCCATCCTGCTGCTGCCGGCCCCTCCCCCAAGCAAGCCGGAGATCGTGCATCCCGGCGCGCTGCTGGTCACGGCCCGGCCGCTGGCGCTCAATGCCGGCAGGCCGGAGCAGCGCCGCGTCGGCGACCTGGCCTATCTGGGTGGCTGGGAATTGCGCAGCGACAATGCCGGCTTCGGCGGCATTTCCGCGCTGCTGGCGTCGTCCAATGGCGACATGCTGGACCTCAGCGATTCCGGCATATTGATGGGCTTCCATGTCGGCGAAGGCGCGGCCCGGCGCCGCCCGTTCATCGCGCCGCTGCCAATCCGTCCGCAGGACCGCCATCGCCCCTGGTGGGCGTGGGATTCGGAATCCCTGACCCATGACCCGGAAAGCGATCGCTATTGGGTGGGGTTCGAACTGCAACAGGCGATCTGCCGCTATTCCCCCGGCTTTGCCCATGTCGAGGGCTGCCGGACCTGGCCGGAGATCTTCGCCTGGCCCGAAACCGGGTCGATCGAATCACTCGCCCGCCTGCCCGACGGCCGGTTCATCGCGATCGGGGAAATGGGGATGACGCCCGACGGCCGCCACGACGTGTTGCTGTTTCCCGGCGATCCGGCCGACCATGGCACCGCCAACCCCATTCATCTTCGCTATGCGCCGCCGCAGGGCTATCGCCCGACCGATGCGGTGGCGCTGGATGAACGGCATCTGCTGGTGCTCAATCGCCGCCTGACCCTGCAGGAGCTTTTCACCGCGACGATCGCCATCGTCGACCTGCCCGAGCATCTCGAGCCGGGCGCGCTATTGAAGGCCCGCACTCTCGCCCGGCTCGCGCCGCCATTGCTGGCGGACAATTTCGAGGGGATGGCGGTGACGCGCGAAAAGGGGCGGCCGATCCTCTGGGTGGTGTCGGACGACAATCATGAATTCTTCCAGCGCACATTGTTGCTGAAATTCGGGCTGGATTGACGGGCGGACCCGTGCGGTGCGTTTCGAGCCAGGCTGGAAACATCAGACAACGCAAAAAAGCGGCCCGGTGAGGGGCCGCTCCTTATGCCGAAACGAATCGAAGCGAATCAGGCCGCGGCGGCGGCCTTCTTCTTGACGATGTCGCGCTTCAGGCGGCGGGCCTTCAGCGACAGCTTGTCGTCGCTGGTCTTGACCAGCCAGTTGTCCAGGCCGCCATTATGCTCGACCGAGCGCAGACCATGGGTCGACACGCGCAGCTTCACGGTGGTTTCCAGCGCTTCGGAGATCAGCGAAACATTCTGCAGGTTGGGCAGGAACACACGCTTGGTCTTGTTATTGGCGTGGGAAACATTGTGACCCACCTGGCGACCCTTACCGGTCAGCTCGCAAATGCGCGACATAGTCAATCAACCTTTGAAATTCGGGTTCGTTCGGAAAGCCGCGCCGATAACGGGATTCCCTGCCCCCGTCAAGCCGCAGCGAACGGGATCGCAACCCTTGGCAATCCCGCGCGTTGAAAGGGCAACTAGCCCAAAGGAGGCGGAAATGCGAATCATTGGTGGATTGCTGGTCATCATTTTGCTCGTTCTTGCCGGCGGCATCGCCACCGGCTTCATCGACCTGCAGAAAACACAGGCGGGCCGCCTGCCCGAAGTCGCGGTGAAGGAAGGCGCGCTCCCCAAATATGAGGCGAACGTGGCGAAGGTGCAGGTCGGCACCCGCAAGGAAACGGTCGACGTCCCCACGGTGGACGTGAAGAAGCCCTGATCCTTTCGCCGGATGCGATGATCCTGTAACGGCGGGGCATGACCCCGCCCTTTCCCCTGCCCGCGCCGATGCGCCGTGCGCTCGACCTTGCCCGCGCGGCGGAAGCGGCGGGCGAAGTGCCGATCGGCGCGGTAGTGACAAAGGACGGCGCGATCATCGGCGAGGGCGAGAATCGCAACCGGCGCGACAATGATCCGACCGCCCATGCCGAGATCGTCGCGATGCGGGCGGCGGCGGCGTATCTGAACGACTTTCGCCTCACCGGCTGCGACCTATGGGTCACGCTGGAGCCGTGCCCGATGTGCGCGGGGGCCATTTCCCATGCCCGAATCGCGCGGCTCTATTATGCGGCGGCCGATCCCAAGGGCGGCGGGCTCGAACAGGGGCCGCGCCTCTTCACGCATCCGCAATGCCTGCACCGGCCGGACGTCTACGGCGGCATCGCCGAGGCCGAAGCCTCAGCGCTGCTGCGCGGCTTTTTTGTCGCCCGGCGCTGAATAGAGGATCCAGTAGAGCTGATAGGGCATGGTCATGCTGGTCTTGAGCTTCACCGGCGCCAGCCAGTTGGGCAGCTTGCCCCGCATCAGGTCCGCATAGAAGCCCTTGGGACTGCGCGACTGATAGATGGTGCCTTCGGGGAAATCGGGGCAGATCAGCAGGTAGGTCGCATGATGCTTCGCCGCGATCGCGCGGAAGTCGCTCGCCGGGCCGTCAAAGGCATGGTGGATGTCGAGGATCGTCGCGCCGTTGCGATGATAGGGACCGGCGAGCGCGCTATGATGCGTCGTCGCCAGGATGCGCGGGCCAAGGTCCACCATGGTGAAGATCGTCGCGGGCGGAAGCTGATCCAGCAACTCCAGCGCCGGCAGCGTGCGGCAGCGGCCATTGGCCTTCTTGATCGCTTCGGTCCGCGCCACGGCCGAAGGGCGCCACGGCCGGGGCTTGTTGCCGGTCGCGTCCTGATAGAATTTCACCATCTGCGGATAGAGCGGATAGGCGCAGGCGATCGCCGCCAGCAGCGCCACGCCCGCACCCGCCGCGATCCGCACCCGGCGCGTGCCGGTCAGCACTGCCGCGACCAGCCGGTGCGCAGCCCAGGCGGCGGGCGGGATTGCCAGCAGTTGCGCCGCCGGTCCCGCGCGCAGCTGCCAGAAGAGCAAGGCGGTCGAAAAGAGCATCATCAGCCCCACCGTCGCCCAGGCCCAGAGCCGCTCACTGTCGCGCCGCGAATCCCACAGCGCCCAGAGCAGGCCGATAAGGCCCGCCACCGGCACCGCCAGCAACGGCACGACCAGGCTCTGCGCCTGCGCCGTGATCGGCTTGGCCTCGCGGATATTGGCGAGCCAGAGCCTCTCCAGCTCGGGCGAAATCTGGTAGGGGCTAAGGCATTGCGGCCAGTTCAGCCAGAAGAAGGCGGCGACCGCCCCGCCCACGACCGCGCCCGCCGCCAGCCGCACCGGCCAGCCGCGTAAGGGTGCCAGCGACAGGATCACCATGCCCGCGCCCGCCGCGCCGAACACCGCCACCCAGATGGGCGACAGCGCGTCGCACACCATTTCGCGATTGGCGTAGCTGGCGAAGAGCAAATAGAGGAGCGAGGTCGCGCCCGCGAGACTGAGCGCATAGGGCAGCATCCGCCGCTCCGCGCCCGGCCGGAACACCCAGCGCAGCGCAATAAGGCCCCCACCCGCCGCCAGATAGACGATCATTTCCATGCCTATCGCGATGGATAGGGCGCTACTGACGCCCGCCATCACGCCGCCGCGCAGACGATTGCCGTCGATCACCCCCGCCAGCATCGTCAGCGCCAGCGCCAGCTGCCAGCCATGATGGTCGATCCGCATCGGCCCATACATGCCAAGGCCCATCTGGGCCGCGAGCGGCGCCAGCACCGCCAGGAACCAGCCGTTCGGCCCTGCCAGCCGCCGCCCGATAAAACCCAGGCTCAGCATCAGCAGCAGCAGGGGCAGCAGCGGCGCGATACCGCAGGCAAGGCGATCGGCCATCCCCTGATCGACGAAGGCGCGGAAGAAGAGGATCAGCCCGGCGAGCGGAATATCGACGATGCGCGACCAGTGGATATTCGCCCCGCCCGGCGGATCGAGCCGATATTGGCGCAGGTCGTACCACCCCTGCCCCGCCAGCCAGTCCTTCACCTGCACATAGCGGATATTGTCGTCGGTATCGCTGAGCACCAGCCAGTGGACCGCCGGCCAGCGCGACACGATCATCGACACCGCGATGACGATCCAGATCAGGAAGGTCAGCCATTTCCAGTGCCGCGCCGCATGGACGGACAACAGAGCAGCCCATCGGCCGGTACGATCACGCAGGGTTTCGCCGCTATGCAAGGTCATGGGCGTCGATTAGACGCTCCGCATCAAAGCGCAACGGGGCCATATGAAATTCCTCTCCCGCCTGACAATCCTTTCCCGGCTGTCACCCGATCATCGGGCGCTGTTCTGGCAGATCGTCCGCTATGGCCTGACCGGCCTGTTCGTCACCGCCTGTCAGGCGGCGATCTACTGGAGCCTTGCCGCGCTTGCCGGACTGCATGTGCAGATCGCCAATCTGATCGGTTATGGCGCTGCCGTCTGCATCGGCTATGTCTCGCACAGCCTCTTCACCTTCCGCGATCAGAATCAGAGCGACGGCCATGCCACGCGCGGCGCGAAATTCGTCGCGGTGTCGCTGGTCAGCTATGCGCTCAATGCGCTCTGGGTCTGGCTATGCGTCACCCATATGGGCTGGCCGGAATGGTCGCCCATCCCCGCCATGGTCTTCGTCACGCCCGCGATCGTCTTCCTGCTGAACAGGAAATGGGTGTTTCGGTAATCATATCGGATCGCGCGCGAGCAACGCATCCGATCGTGCCAATACGACGATGGGCAGTCCGGCCTGCGCCGCCCGCTCCGCCGCCAGTCGCGTCGGGGCGGAAATGGTGACGAGCAGCGGGCAATTCGCCAGCGCCGCCTTCTCCACCAGTTCATAGGAACAGCGGGACGACAGGAGCGCGAAACCGCCGTCCCAGTCCGCCCCGGACCGGATCATGGCGCCGATCAGCTTGTCGAACGCATTGTGCCGCCCGACATCCTCCCGCGCCAGCCGGATCGCACCCTCTGCGTCCACCCAGGCTGCGGCGTGCGCCGCCCCCGTCGCGCCATTCAATGGCTGATGATCGCGCAGCCCCTCAAGTGCCCGGAAAATCGCGGCCCGATCCGCCTGCGAGGTCGCAGTGATGCGCGGCAGTGGCCGTATCGCCTGCTCCAGATTTTCTATGCCGCACAGGCCGCAGGAGGAATCCGACGCCCGGTGCCGCACCCGATCCAGCAGCCCATCGGTGCGATGCGGGGGCAGGGTCGCGCGCGCAATGATGCCCGCGCCGGTATCATGCACATCGACATCCAGCAGCGCATCGTCGCGCGTCACCAGCCGCTCGGCCAAGCTGAACCCCTGCACAAGATCCCCGATGTCGGCCGGCGTCGCCATCAGCACGGCATAGCCCGCGCCATTATATTCGATCGCGACCGGCACTTCCTCCGCCAGCGGCCGATTGATCGCCTGCTGCGCGCCGTCGGGAGTCAGGCGGTCGAACGACAGGGCCGCGAACGGCGCGGCGCTGTGCGCGTCCGTCAAAGGGGCATGCTCAACCGGCGTCGCAATGGCCCGCCTCATCCACCGTGTTGAACTGCGTTGCATCGACCTTGCCTGCCGACCTGCCCTGCGCAATTTGTGCGACGGCGGCGGCGACCGTTGGCGACAGCCGGTCCGGCTCCGCCTGCGCGATCGCGATGATCTGCGCCTTCATCCGCGGATCCCAGAAGCTGGTCAGATGCGCCGCCAGCGCCGTCACCGCGCGCGCTTCGCCCAGCGTCGCCATGTTTCGGGCGATCTGGTGCGCCATATAGATCAGGCGGTCGGTCGTTGACATGACATGGGTGTCGTCGGACATGGCCGCCACTCTATTCCGCTGCTTCCAAAGGCGCAATGCGTCGGCTCTGCCGCGCCTGATCGGCATAGTCCTGCTGCCAGTCGCTCGGCCCGTTGGACGCCATGACCTGCACCGCCGTCACCTTATATTCGGGGCAGTTGGTGGCCCAGTCCGAAAAATCGGTGGTGATGACGTTGGCCTGCGTTTCGGGATGGTGGAAGGTCGTATAAACCACCCCCGGCGCGACCCGTTCGGTGATGAGCGCGCGGAGCGTCGTTTCCCCTGCCCGGCTGCGCAGCGTGACCCAGTCGCCATCCTTGAGGCCGCGATTGTCGGCGTCGCTGGGATGGATTTCCAGCCGGTCCTCCGGGTGCCAGGCGGTGTTGGCGGTGCGGCGCGTCTGCGCGCCGACATTATAATGACTGAGGATGCGGCCGGTGGTCAGCAGCAGCGGGAAGCGCGGGCCGGTCTTCTCGTCGGTCGGGACATAGTCGGTGACGACGAACTTGCCCTTACCGCGCACGAAGCCGCCGATGTGCATCGTCGGCGTGCCGTCCGGTGCGGCATCATTGGCCGGCCATTGCAGCGATCCTTCCGCTTCCAGCCGGTCATAATGGACGCCGGCAAAGGTCGGGGTCAGCGCCGCTATCTCATCCATGATCTGCGACGGATGGTCGTAGGTCCAGTCGAGACCCATGGCGTTCGCCACCAGTTGGACGATCTCCCAGTCGGCATAGCCGTTCAGCGGCGCCATCACCTTCCGCACGCGCTGGATGCGCCGTTCGGCATTGGTGAAGGTGCCATCCTTTTCCAGGAAGGTCGATCCGGGGAGGAAGATATGGGCGTAATTGGCGGTTTCGTTCAGGAACAGATCCTGCACCACAACGCATTCCATCGCCGCCAGCCCCGCCGCGACATGGTGGGTGTTGGGATCGGACTGGAGGATATCCTCGCCCTGCACGAACAGCCCCTTGAAGCTACCGTCGGTCGCGGCGTCGAGCATGTTGGGAATGCGCAGCCCCGGCTCGCTGTCGAGCGTCACGCCCCATGCCCTTTCGAACAGGGTGCGCGTGGCGGTGTCGGAGACATGGCGATAGCCGCTAAACTCATGCGGGAAGCTGCCCATGTCGCAGGCGCCCTGGACATTATTCTGGCCCCGCAGCGGGTTCACTCCCACGCCCTCGCGCCCGACATTGCCGGTCGCCATAGCAAGATTGGCGATCGCCATCACCGTCGACGACCCCTGGCTATGCTCGGTAACGCCCAGCCCGTAATAGATCGCGCCATTGCCGCCGGTGGCATAGAGCCGTGCGGCCGCCCGCACATCCTCCGCCTTCACGCCCGTGAGCGGCTCGATCGCCTCGGGCGAGCGGGCCGGTTGCGACACGAATTCCGCCCAGTCGGCAAATTCGTCCCAGTCGCACCGTTCGCGGATGAAGGTTTCGTCATAGAGCTTCTCGGTCACGACCACATGGGCGAGCGCGGTCAGCATCGCAACATTGGTGCCCGGGCGCAGGGGCAGATGATGCTCCGCCGCGACATGGGGCGACTGGACCAGATCGGTGCGGCGCGGATCGATGACGATCAGCTTCGCGCCCGGCTTTCCATTATTGGGCCGCAGCCGCTTCTTCATGCGGCTGGCGAAGACCGGATGACCGTCGGTCGGGTTGGCGCCGATGACGAGGATCACGTCCGCCTGCATCACGCTGTCGAAATCCTGCGTCCCTGCCGATGTGCCGAAGGTCTGGCTGAGGCCATAGCCGGTCGGCGAGTGGCAGACGCGGGCGCAGGTATCGACATTGTTATTGCCGAAGCCCTGCCGGATCAGCTTCTGGACGAGAAAGGTTTCCTCATTGGTGCAGCGGCTGGACGTGATGCCGCCGATGGAGCGCGTGCCATATTTCGCCTGGATGCGGCGGAACTCGGACGCGGTGTGGGCGATCGCTTCGTCCCACGACACTTCGCGCCAGGGTTCGCTGACCGATGCGCGGATCATGGGGTTGAGGATACGGTCCTGATGCTGGGCATAGCCCCAGGCGAAACGGCCCTTGACGCAGCTATGGCCGCGATTGGCCTTGCCGTCCTTCCACGGCACCATGCGCACCAGCTCCTCGCCCCGCATTTCCGCGCGGAAGGTGCAGCCGACGCCGCAATAGGCGCAGGTGGTGACGACGGCGCGGTCGGGCGTGCCGCTTTCGACCACCTTCTTCTCGATCAGCGACGCGGTCGGGCAGGCCTGCACGCAGGCGCCGCAGGACACGCATTCGGAGCCGAGGAAATCCTCGCCCTGCGACGGCGCGACTTTGGAGTCGAACCCCTTATTCTCGATGGTGAGGGCGAAGGTGCCCTGCACTTCCTCGCAGGCGCGCACGCAGCGCGAGCAGACGATGCACTTGGAGGGATCGAAGTCGAAATAAGGGTTCGACTGGTCCTTCGCCTGTCCCATATTGGTAGCGCCGTCATAGCCGTAGCGCACGTCGCGCAGGCCGACCGCGCCCGCCTGTTCCTGCAATTCGCAGTCGCCATTGGCGCCGCAGGTCAGGCAGTCGAGCGGATGGTCGGAAATATAGAGTTCCATCACTCCGCGCCGCAGCTGTTTCAGCCGGTCGGTCTGGGTGCGCACGACCATGCCCTCGGCAACCGGCGTGGTGCAGGAGGCGGGATAGCCGTTGCGGCCTTCGACTTCGACCAGGCAGAGGCGGCAGGAGCCGAAACTCTCCACGCTGTCGGTGGCGCAGAGCCTGGGGATGGAACCGCCCAGCAGCGAGGCGGCGCGCATGATGCTGGTGCCTTCGGGCAGAGTGACGCTCTGACCGTCGATGGTCAGGGTGACGGACTTGCCGGTCGCCAAGGCGGGTGGCGTGCCATGGTCGGTTTCGCGGGTATAGGTCATTCCGCGGCCTCCTTCACGGGCGCATTCGCGCCGAAATCCTCGGGGAAATAGTCGAGCGCGCTCAACACCGGATAGGGGGTGAAGCCCCCCAGCGCGCAGAGCGAGCCATATTTCATCGTGTCGGCAAGGTCGCGCAGGAGGGTGGCCTGCGCGTCGATCGAGACGTCGATCCGGTCGGGCGCGCGGGAATAGAGGGCTTTGCCCAGATAGCCGCTGCCCGCTTCGCTCACAGTTACCGGCGCAGCATCGCGCGCGCCGATGATCCGGTCCATGATCTCCACCCCGCGGGTCGATCCGATCCGGCAGGGCGTGCATTTGCCGCAGCTTTCGGCCGCGCAGAATTCCATGGCGAAGCGCGCCATATGCGCCATGTCGACGCTGTCGTCGAAGACGGTGATCCCGGCATGGCCGATCAGTCCGCCCGCCTGCGCGAACGCTTCATAATCGAAGGGCAGATCGAACATCGACGGCGGGAAATAGGCGCCCAGCGGCCCACCCACCTGCACCGCGCGAACTGGCCGCCCGCTCGCGGTGCCGCCGCCAATCGCGTTCACCAGCTCACCCAGGGTGATGCCGAAGCCGATCTCATAGAGGCCGCCATGCTGTACATTGCCCGCCAGCTGCACCGGCATGGTCCCACGCGACCGGCCGAAGCCGACCGCCGCATAGGCCTCCGGTCCCTCGGCCAATATGAAGGGCACGGCGGCAAGGCTCAGCACATTGTTGATGACCGTGGGCTGGCCAAACAGGCCCTGCAAGGCGGGGAGCGGCGGCTTCGCCCGCACCTGCCCGCGCTTGCCCTCAATGCTGTCGAGCAACGCCGTCTCCTCGCCGCAGACATAGGCGCCCGCGCCCTCGCGCACTTCCAACGTGAAGGGTGAGACGATATGCGCCGACGCCTCGATCGCCGCGCGCATGGTCGCGATGCAGAAAGGATATTCGGAGCGGATATAGATATAGCCATGGCCCGCGCCGACTGCATGGGCGGCGATCGCCATGCCCTCGATCAGGCAGAAGGGGTCGCCCTCCATCAGCATCCGGTCGGCGAAGGTGCCGCTGTCGCCCTCGTCGGCGTTGCAGACGATATATTTGTCGCCGGCGGGGGCATCCAAGACGGTCTGCCATTTGATTCCGGTCGGGAAGCCGGCCCCGCCGCGCCCGCGCAGGCCCGACACCTTGACGGCATCGACCACCTGTTGCGGCGTTTGTCTGCGCGCCGTCTCCAGCCCCTCCCAGCCACGGTGCGCGGCATAATCGGACAGGCTCAATGGATCGATGACGCCGCAGCGCGCAAAGGTGAAGCGCTGCTGGCTCGCGAAGAAGGGCAGGTCTTCCACCTTGCCGAGCCGATTGATGTGCGTGCCGTCCAGCACCGCCGCCACATCCTGCGGCCCGACCGGCCCGAAGCCGATGCGGCCTTCGTCCGTCTCCAACTCGACCAAAGGCTCGATGCTGAAAAGCCCGCGCGATCCGGTGCGCACGACATCGCAACCCGCATCGGCGAAGGCGCGCGCGACTTCGTCAGCGCCCAGCGCGACCGATGCCATGTCGCGGCTGATGAAGACTTTCATGCCGCCACCTCCACCGCGATCCGATCCAGCGCGGCGGCGTCGATCCGCGCCACCGGCCGGCCGTCGACCAGTGCGTTGGGGCCGATCGCGCACAGGCCAAGGCAATAGACCGGCTCCAGCGCGACCTGCCCGTCGGCGCGCGTCGCGCCCATCGCCACGCCCAGCCGCCGCGCAGCCGCTTCCTCGATCGCCGCGCCGCCGCGCGCCTGACAGCTTTCCGCCCGGCACAGCTTAACGACATGGCGGCCCGGCGCGGTGCGGCGGAAATCATGGTAGAAGGTGACAACGCCATGCACGTCCGCCCGACTGAGGTTCAGCGCTCTGGCGATCACCGGCACCAGCGCGTCGTCGATGTAGCCGGCCTCTTCCTGCATCGCATGGAGCAACGGCAACAGCCGGTCGCGCGTCGCGCCATGGCGCGCGGTCCACTCGGTGACAAAATCTTCCATCATACCCTGCCATTTTAGGCCCATTTTGCCCATGATAGTGCGCGCGGGCAGTCAGAGGGTCAAATCGAAGTCGGGCATATTTGATAGAATATCTCTATCACGCGATTCGAAAGCCCGGCGGCAGGCGCAGGTCGCGCGCCACGCCCAGCACCGCCTGCGCCAGTGGCCCCATCGGCGCGCTGTCGGACACGATCACGCCGACCCGGCTTCCCTCCCCCCAACTCTCCTCGCCCCAACTCTCCTCGCCCATGTCGGGCAAGGGCCGGGTTCGCGCCCAGGCCAACCCTTCCAGCAGGGTCGCATGGCTGTCGGGAATGATCGAGCAGAGCCGCCCCTGCTGCACCAGCCCCAGCAGCGCGATATAGGAGTCCGCTGTAACGCGGGGCCGCAAGGCCAGCCCGCGCTCGGCCAGCCGCGCGTCGAGAATCCGCCGGTTCTGCATCCCCTGATGCAGCAGGCAGAGCGGCAGCGTGGCGAGCGCGGCCCAGTCGAGCGGATCGGGGATCGCAACGCCATCGACCGCGCTCACCAGCATCGTCCGCTCGACATAGAGCGGGACCGACAGGGCATGGGCGGGCGGCTCGAAGTCGAGATAGGTGAGGCCCGCGTCCAGTTCGAAGGCCGCCAGTTCGCGCTCGATCTGGCGCGAGGTCAGCGCGCGCACGGACATGTTCAGCCCTGGATAGCGTGCCAGCATCGCTGCGGCGAGACAGCCGATCGCCGGCATCGCGGCCGGGATCGCCCCCAGCCGAAGTTCGCCTTTCAGAGGCCCGCGCGCCGTTTCCGCCGCCTGTCCCAGCGCATCGGCCGCCGCGACCAGCTGCCGCGCCCAGGGCAATATCGCCTCGCCCTCCGCCGTCAGCCCGGCATATTTGCGGTCGCGCCGGATGAGGCGCTTGCCCAGCTGCGCCTCCAGCGCCGCGATGCCCGCCGACAGCGTGGGCTGCGACACGTTGCAATGCGCTGCCGCGCGCGCGAAATGGCCCTCTCGCTCCAGCGCCAGAAAATATTCGACAAGGCGGGTCTGCATAAAGCTGCTATACTGCGCCGCTGCGCTCCTTGATAGAGGAGAGCTATGACGGGAGGCGCATATGCGCAAGGGACCGATATTGGGCGCGGTGCTGGCCGGCGGGCGCTCCAGCCGCTTCGGCAGCGACAAGGCGATGGCGCTGCTGGATGGACGGACATTGCTCGATCACGCGATGGCGGGGCTGGCGCCGCATGTGACGGAAGTCGTGATCTGCGGCCGGGACGGCGGCCTAGCGGATCGCCCCCATGCCGATATGGGGCCGTTGGGCGGCCTTAACGCGGCGCTGCATCATGCGTTGAGCCATGAATTTACCGGCGTGCTGACGACCGGCTGCGACATGCCCTTCTACCCCGCCGACCTGCCCGCCGCGCTGATCGGCGACAAGGCCGCGATCCTGCACGGCCAGCAACTGCTCGGCTGGTGGCCCGCCACGCTGGCGTTCGAACTGGACGCGCATCTGGGCGAGGAGAATAGCCGGTCCATCCATGGCTGGCTCGACCGCATCCATGCGCGGGTGGTGGAGATGCCCGAACTGGTCCTGCCCAACATCAACCGGCCGGAGGATTTGGCGGCGCTGGCCTGATCGCGCCCACCTCCGTTCGCTTCGAGCGAAGTCGAGATGCGGATGGAACTACGCTTCCCGTTTCTCGACACGCCCGAAACGAACGGGGTCAGTTAAAACGCGATCACCTCTCCCGCCGCGATCTCCGCCGGGCAGTGCGTGCCCGCCACCGCCTCGCCGATCAGCAGCAGGGTCGGGTCTTCGTCGCTGATCGTCGCCACCAGAAAGGCGAGCGCGGACAGCTTGCCGCGGATCAGCCGTTCATTGGGCAACGAGACGTTGACCGCCACCATCACCGGCGTTTCGGCGTCGCGCCCGGCGGCGATCAGATTGCGGCTGATCTCCCCCGCCGCCGCACGGCCCATATAGATGCCGAGCGTGCCGCCGGGCCGGGCCAACGCTTCCCAGTCGAGCTTCAGCGGTTCGCCGGCCTTGAGATGCGCCGTCACCAGGGTCAGTCCGCGCGCCACGCCGCGCAGGGTGAGCGAGGCGCTGCCGCTCGCCGCCGCCGCGCTGGCCGTGGTGATGCCGGGGCAGATGCGGAAGCGGACGCCGTCGCTCGCCAGATGCTCCATTTCCTCCGCCGAACGGCCGAAGACCGAGGGGTCGCCGCCCTTAAGGCGCACGACGCGCCTGCCCGCTTTCGCTGCGGCGAGCAGCAGATCGTTGATGCTCTCCTGCGCCTTCGAATGGCGGCCAGACCGCTTGCCGACGCTGACCCGCTCGACACCGGCAGGGATCAGGTCGAGCACGCCCGGCCCGACGAGCGCGTCGTAAAAGACGATCTCCGCCGCCGCGATCAGCTTTTCCGCCTTGCGGGTCAGCAGGTCCGGGTCGCCCGGCCCTGCGCCGACCAGCCAGACTTCACCGGGCGCGATCAAGTCCTTTGGCAGGTCATTCGGCTGCATGGAGTGTCTCCTGCGTGGTTTGAGCGAGAATGTTCGCGATGGCGGGACGGCACGATCCACAATTGGTGCCGGCGCCCAGCGCCTTGCCGACAGCGGGCACGTCGACCAGTTGCTGGTCGCGGATGGCGGCGACGATCTGGTTGAGGCCGATGTCGAAGCAGACGCAGATGGTCGCGCCCTTGTCCGGCTGGCTGCCCGGCCCGCGCGCGGCGAGTACGGTCGCGCCCACGCCTTCGGCTTCCAACTGTCCGATCAGCCAGTCGCGCGAAGGCAACAGGCCGGTGCGGGTCACGAACAGCACGCCCGCCAGCTTTCCGTCGCGGATGATGGCGACCCGGCGGCTGCCGCGCGTCTGGTCGACCGCCTCGACCCGCTCGCCTTTGGGCAGGCAGGCTTCCAGCCGCGCGGCATCGCCATTGCCGGCCATTTCGTAGAGCGCGCCGCCCGGCACCGCCACCTTCGTCGCCCAGAGGCAAGGAAGCTTTACCGGCTCCTGCCCGCGCAGGATCAGGAAGCCCTTCCACTCGGTCGCGACCCGCTCGACGCTGGCGGGGGTCGATTTGAAGCCGGGCTGGCCCGAATGGGGATCGACCAATGGGCGCGGCAGCAGGCCGGTGCGCCCGCCGCTCGATATCTGGTCGGTCCAGTGGATCGGGGTGAAGATCTCGCCGCGCCGCTGGCCATCGCTATAGGCGACGCGGAAGATGCTGTTGCCCTGCGCTGTCTGCACCCGCGCCAGATCGTGATCGGCAATGCCCAGTTCCGCGGCGTCCTGCGGGTGGATTTCCACCAGAGGCTCCTCGCGATGCCGGGCCAGCTTGGGCGCGAGACCGGTGCGGGTCATCGTGTGCCACTGGTCCCGATAGCGGCCGGTGTTGAGCGTCATCGGCCAGTCGCGCAGCGGCCCCTGCACATCCATCTGCTTCGTCAGCACCAGCCGCGCCTTGCCGTCGGGCGTCGGGAAACGGCCATCGGCGAAGGGCGCGCCGCCCCAGCGGAAACTCTCCATCGCCTCATAAGCGTCATTGCCGATGGTGGCGTAGCTGCGCAGGTTGAGCAGCCGCTGCCCGTCATTCTGATAGGCGGTCAGGCGCGCATGTTCGCGCCAGATGTCGGCGGGCCGGTCATAGGCGAAGGCGTTGCGCCAGCCCATGCGGCGGGCGATCTGGGTGACGATCCACCAGTCGGGCCTGGCCTCGCCGGGCAGGGCAAGGAAGGGGCGCTGGCGGCTGACGGTGCGGTCCGAATTGGTGACGGTGCCGTCCTTCTCGCCCCATCCGGCGGCGGGCAGGCGGACATCGGCATGGACGCTGCTGTCGGTGTCGGCCATGATGTCCGACACGACGAGGAAGGGGACCGCCTCCAGCGCCTCGCGCACCCGGTTCGCGTCGGGCAACGAGACGGCGGGGTTGGTCGCCATCACCCAGAGCGCCTTGATCCGGCCTTCGTTGATGGCGCGGAAGAGGTCGACGGCCTTCAGGCCCGGCTTGGTCGCCATGCGCGGCGCGGCCCAGAAGCGGCCGACGCGCGCGACATTCTCCGGGGCGAAGTCCATGTGCGCGGTCAGCGTCGAGGCGAGGCCACCGACTTCGCGCCCGCCCATCGCGTTGGGCTGGCCGGTGATTGAGAAGGGCGCAGCGCCCGGCTTGCCGATGCGGCCGGTGGCGAGGTGGACATTGATGATCGCATTGACCTGATCGGTGCCGCGGATCGACTGGTTGATGCCCTGGCTGAACATCGTGACGGTGCGCGGCGTGGCTGCGAACAGCGTGTAGAACTGCTCCAGCAAAGCGGGCGCGATGTCGCAGGTCTTCGCGGTCGTCCAGAGATCGTGGCCGGTGCGGATATGCTCCCAGAAGCCTTCGGGCGCGTTTACATGATCGGCAACGAAGGCCGGGTCGGAGATGCCCTGCGCATCACACCACGCCAGCAGCCCGTTCATCAGCGCGACGTCGGTGCCCGGCTTGACCGGCAGATGTAGGTCCGCGCCCTCGCAGGTTTCGGTGCGGCGCGGGTCGATCACGACCAGCTTCGTACCGCGTTCGGCTCGGGCGGCCTGAATGCGCTGATAGACGATCGGGTGGCACCAGGCGGTGTTGGAGCCGACGAGGACGATCAGGTCGGCCTGCTCCAGATCGCCATAGCTGGCGGGCACCACATCCTCGCCGAACGCCCGGTTATGGCCGGCGACCGCGCTCGACATGCAGAGGCGGCTGTTGGTGTCGATGTTCGCCGTGCCGATGAAACCCTTCATCAGCTTGTTGGCGACATAATAATCCTCGGTCAGCAACTGGCCCGAGACATAGAAGGCGACGCTGTCGGGACC
Source organism: Sphingobium lactosutens (assembly GCF_013393185.1). Lineage (GTDB taxonomy): Bacteria > Pseudomonadota > Alphaproteobacteria > Sphingomonadales > Sphingomonadaceae > Sphingobium > Sphingobium lactosutens_A. The sequence continues at coordinate 131,444 of NZ_QJQX01000036.1, forward strand.
GTAGCGGTCGACGGCCTCCCTGAACCGCTTCGCCACCAGATCGAGCGACTTGTCCCAGCTGGCGCGCTTGCTGCCGATCATCGGGTGCAGCAGGCGGCCGGTCAGCCCGACCGTCTCGCCCAGATGCGTGCCCTTGGAGCAGAGGCGCCCGCCATTGGCCGAATGCGCCTCGTCGCCCTTGATGACGACCGAGCGCGGCCCGGTCGGCGTGGCCGAAATGCCGCAGCCGACACCGCAATAGGCGCAGGTGGTGCGGATGGCCTCGTTCATGCCTTACCTCTTGGTCCGAAGTGAAGAAAGTGGGTGGAGGCATAGGCCGCAAGGGATGCCCAGCTTATCCCTTCCACCCCGGTCCCCACCGGCAAGAGCGGGGACCGTAAGCTCTGTTGCCGTGTCAGGCGGCCGCCTTCAGCGCCGTCGGGCGGGCGATCAGGATGCGACCGCCCTCCTGCCTGACCGCGATGGTCGGCGTGCAGCCTTCGTCCGCGCCCTGCGCCTCGCCCGTCTTCAGGGCGATGTTCCAATTGTGCAGCGGACAGGCGACGCTGTGGCCATGGACGATGCCCTGGCTCAGCGGGCCTTTCTTGTGCGGGCATTCATTGACCAGCGCGAAGACATGGTCGTCGCCGGTGCGGAACACCGCGATTTCCTTCTCGCCGCCAATCTGTACCGTGCGGGCGCCGCGCTGGGGAATGTCGGCCAGCGTTCCGATGTCGATCCAATCGGTCATGGGGGGTTACTCCGCAGCGATGGCAATAGGGGCGAGCGGCTGGTGCAGTTCGGCATGCTGGCCGGCGGCACGCTCAGCCCATGGGTCGTCCTGGCTGAAGCTCTGCGAATAGAGGAAACGGGCGCGCAGCGCCTCGCGGCCTGCCTCGTCTTCCACGATCCGCTGCTTCACATAGTCGACGCCGACGCGCTCGATCCAGGGCGCGGTGCGCTCCAGATAGCGCGCTTCCTCGCGGTAGAGCTGGGTGAAGGCGGCGCAATAATCCATCGCCTCCTGCTCGGTCGCGACCTTGCACAGCAGATCGGTGGCGCGGACATGGATGCCGCCATTGCCGCCGACATGCAGTTCATAGCCCGAGTCCACGCAGACCACGCCGAAATCCTTGATCGTCGCCTCCGCGCAGTTGCGGGGACAGCCCGACACCGCGATCTTGAACTTGTGGGGCATCCACGATCCCCAGGTCATCCGCTCGATCTTGACGCCAAGGCCGGTCGAATCCTGAGTGCCGAAGCGGCACCATTCGGACCCCACGCAGGTCTTCACCGTGCGCAGCGACTTGCCATAGGCATGGCCCGACACCATGCCCGCGGCATTGAGGTCGGCCCAGACGGCGGGCAAATCTTCCTTCTTGATGCCGAAAATGTCGAGCCGCTGGCCGCCAGTGACCTTCACCATCGGCGCGTCATATTTCTCGACCACATCGGCGATCGCGCGCAGTTCCCGCGGGTTGGTGAGGCCACCCCACATGCGCGGGACGACCGAGTAAGTGCCGTCCTTCTGGATATTGGCGTGCATCCGCTCATTGACGAAGCGGCTCTGCTGGTCGTCCTGATATTCGCCCGGCAGCGCGCAGAGCAGATAATAGTTGAGCGCAGGACGGCAGGAGGAGCAGCCGTCCGGCGTCGACCAGTGCAGCAACTGCATCACCTCGGGGATCGAGCGCATATTCTGCGCCACAATCTCACGACGGACGTCGTCATGGGTGAAGCTGGTGCATTTGCACATCGTCTTCGGCCCCGAAGCGACATCATCGCCCAAGACCACCGCCAGCAGATTTTCGACCAGACCGGTGCAGCTGCCGCAGCTTGCCGACGCCTTGCAGGTGGCGCGGACGGCGTCGAGGCTGCAATTGCCTGCTTCGATGCAGGACACGACCTGACCCTTGCTGACGCCGTTGCAGCCGCAGATCTCGGCATCGTCCGAGAGCGCCGCAACGGCCGCCTTAGGGTCCAGCGCGCCTCCTCCCGAGGCGAAGGCCTGACCGAAGATTAGCAGGTCGCGGATTTCGCCGACATCTTCTTCCCGCTTCAGCATGTCGAAATACCAGCCGCCATCGACGGTATCGCCATAGAGCACCGCGCCGACGATCCGGTCGTCCTTGACGATGACCCGCTTGTAGACGCCGCGCGAGGCGTCGCGCAGCACGATATCCTCGCAGCCCTCGCCGCCCGAGAAGTCGCCCGCCGAGAAGACGTCCAGTCCCGCGACCTTGAGCTTGGTCGAGGTGACGGACCCCTTGTAACCCGTGTGTTGATCGGTCAGGCCGTCGGCCAGGCTGCGGCACATGTCCCAGAGCGGCGCGACGAGGCCGTAGACATTGCCGTCATGCTCGACGCATTCGCCGACCGCAAGAACGTCGGGGTCGCTCGTCACCATATGGTCGTTGACCTTGATGCCGCGATTGACCTCCAGCCCGGCTTCGCGCGCCAGCGCGGTCGAGGGGCGGATGCCCACCGCCATCACGACAAGGCTCGCCGGGATTTCGGTGCCGTCTTTCAGTCTGACACCCTCGACCTTGCCGTCGCCGAAGATCGCTTCGGTGTTGGCGCCGGTCAGGATGGTCTGGCCGCGCCCTTCCAGCGCACTCTTGAGCAGCCAGCCCGCCGCTTCGTCGAGCTGCCGCTCCATCAGCGTGTCCATGAGGTGAATGACCGTCACCTTCATGCCGCGCAGGGTCAGGCCATGCGCCGCTTCAAGGCCTAGCAGGCCGCCACCGATCACCACAGCCGCACCGCCCTTATCGGCGGCCTCCAGCATGGTGTCGACATCCTTCATGTCGCGGAAGCTGATGACGCCGGGCAGATCCTTGCCCGGCACCGGGATGATGAACGGATCGGAACCGGTGGCGATCAGCAGCTTGTCATAATGGACGCTGCGTCCGCTCTGCGCCGTGACGCGCTTGGCGTCCCGGTCGATCGCCGTCACGGGATCGCCCGCGATCAGTTCGATGCCATTATCGTCATACCAGGCACGGTCGTTGATGACGATCTGCTCGAACGTCTTTTCGCCCGCCAGCACAGGCGAGAGCATGATGCGGTTATAGTTCACATAAGGCTCGGCGCCGAAGATGGTGACGCGATAGCGCCCCGCGTCGCGTGCCAACAACTCCTCGACCGCGCGGCAACCGGCCATGCCGTTGCCCACCACGACCAGATGCTCGCGCACATCGTCGGCGGGGACGAGGATGATATCCTCGCTATCGACCGCCGGTGCCAGTCCGTCCTGAAATTCCATCCCCGTAACTCCAGAAAACAAAAAAGCCGCCATCCTGACCCCCGGTGAGAACCGAAAGTCAGGATGGCGGCTTTGCCATCATATCGCGCCTTGCCGGTTCTACCCTGAACCGCCGCAGCCTGTGTGAAGCGGGACATCCTTGTCCCTTGCAGTGCAGCATATGGGGAATCGCCCGATCACTCAAGCGATTCCTCTCATGGATTTTCAATCAGATGGACCAGTCCGCCTGCACCCACAATTTCTGCGTATCGGTGGCCATCGCCTTCGCCTCATATCTGGCGTAGCGCACCGACAGGGCGGTCTTCTTCACCTTCGCGGATGCGATGAGGTTCCATTCGTCGCCATAATGCTGGTCCAGCCGGTCGCTGTCGAAGCGATGCCAGACCGCCTGAAGCGACACGCCACTCAATGGCCCCATCTGCTTCCAGCCATAGCCGCCGCCGACATAGAGGTCGCGAATGCCGTTGGCGGGCGTGGTCAGGAATTTGTCGGCCCAGCCCTGAAACTTGAAATTGGTGCCGAGCGGCGTCTGGAAGCTGGTGAAAGGCAGGCCATTGCTTGCGCCCAGCACTTCATAGCCGGCATTGAGCTTCCATCCCTTCACGTCGAGCGTCGCATCGGCCAGCCAGTAATCGGCGCTATAGTTGTTGGGATTGCGATGATAATCGGACTGGCGCGCGTAGCTCAGCTGATAGCCGATCTTTACCGCCTTCGACAAAGGCTGCACGCCCGCCAGCCGTGCGCCATAGGTCTGGCTAGACTGGCGAAAGGCCTGCACCGCGACCTCATCCTGATCGACCAGATAGGCAAAGCCGGTCAGCGTGCCGACCGGCGTGGTATAGGACAGGTTGGCGAGGATATTGTCCCCGCTCACCGCCTGTTGCCGCACGCCCTTACCCTGAAAGCCCCAGATGGTGCGCACGCTCCAGGCATAGGCGACATCCAGCTTCAGCCCCTTGGCCGGGGTCAGTTCGGCACGCACCGCGTCGAAGGTCTGGGCGTTGTCGCGGAAGGCGACATTGCCGACGAACCGCTCGTCATCCAGCGCAATCTTCTGCCGTCCGCCCGCCAGCGTCAGCGCCTTGGTGTGATATTGCAGCTGGGCGATATAGAGCGCGATATTTTCCGGGTCGGCGACGATCGGCCGGGTGGCCGCACCGTTCACGCCGTCATAATAATCGTCGACGATCGCCAGCGTCCCCTGCCCCACGACGGTAGCGGACAGCGCGCCGCTGCTGGCGGTGACGCCGGCGCGGGCGCGGACGGTCAGCGCGTGGGATTTTTCTTCGGCCAGACCGTCCTGCTCCGCCTGTTCATAGCGCAACCGCGCTTCGGCTACAGGCTTGAGGCTGATCTGCTGGGCGCAAGCTGGCCCTGCGACGGCCAGAGCGGCCGCCGATGCGAAAAGATATTTCATGGGAAATCGTCCCCCCTCGGACGAGATGTGATGCGACCGGAATGGGGCGGCGGTCCGTTTCTGTGTCGCATCGCTGGTGCGATGCTTCAGCCGGCCGCCGCCCTCCCTCTCCAAATCAGATGCGCGCGCCGGTCTTCCAGCTTGCGCGCCACTTGGCCTTGACCAGCGCAACGCCGAGGAAAGCGGCCATCGCCAGCCCGGCGAAGATCAGGAAGCCGGGGGCGAAGCTGCCGGTCAGCTGCTTGGCAAGGCCCAGCGAGCTGGCGAGGTAGAAGCCGCCGATACCGCCCGCCATGCCGACCAGGCCGGTCATGATGCCGATTTCCGCCTGGAAACGCTGCGGCACCAGCTGGAAGACCGACCCGTTGCCGGTGCCCAGCGCCAGCATCGCCAGCACGAAGAAGCCGAGCGCGCTCACCAGCCCGGTCGCCTGCGACACGCCCGTCAGCGCCAGCGCGGCGACGACATAGACCATCATCAGCGCCTTGACGCCACCGATCCGGTCGGCCAGCGCGCCACCCATCGGCCGCACCAGCGACCCGGCGAAAACGCAGCCCGCGGTGCAATAACCCGCGACGATCGGGGTCAGGCCGAACTGGTCGGTGAAATAGATGGGCAGGCTGGCGGCCAAGCCCACGAACCCGCCGAAGGTCACGGCGTAGAAGGCCATCAGCCACCAGGCGTCGGCCTGCTTGAGCGGCTGGAAGTAATCGACGATCTTCTTGGGTGCGGGTGCGTTGGGCGCATCCTTGGCCATGACCATGTACAGGACGAAGACGATCGCCAGCGGAATGCAGGCAAGGCCCAGCACCGCGTTCCAGCCGAACATCTTGGCCAGCACGGGGGCGAAGAGCGAAGCGAGCACCGTGCCCGAATTGCCCATGCCAGCAAGGCCCATCGCCTTGCCCTGATGCTCGGGCGGATACCAGCGGCTCGCCAGCGGCAGCGCGATCGCGAAGCTTGCCCCGGCAAAGCCCAGGATCACGCCCAGCGCCAGCGTGCCGGCGAAGCTGTCGATGCCCGTCATCCAGGCGGTGAACAATCCGGCGATAACGATCAACTGGCTGATCGCGCCCGACAATTTCGGCCCGATCCGATCCACCAGCAGGCCGTTGACGACGCGCAGCAGCGCACCGGCCAGCGTCGGCGTGGCGACCATCAGGCCCTTCTCGGCCGGGGTCAGCATCAGCGTCTTGGAAATCATGGGCGCCAGCGGCCCGAGCAGCACCCACACCATGAAGGCGAGGTCGAAATAGAGAAAGGCGGCGATCAAGGTCGGCGTGTGGCCGGCCTTCCAGAAGCTGGTCGCGGCGGCTGGCGCGGCGTCCTGTCCTTCGCGATCCCAAAATGTGGTTGCCATGCTACGTCCCCCAATAAACGGAAATGGACACGAAAAAAGCCGCAGCCCGGATGTTACCAAGTCGGTAAATCCGGTCAGCGGCTTTGCTGCGAAATATGGTGAGGACGGCGATCCCACCCTTGGGACGGCGCATCCTGATCAACGCGCTTCGATGCGCGACTCCTATATCATCAGGCAGAATGCTTCATGTTGCAAGGCACAAAATTCGACGCCATTTCAACGCGGCGACGCAAAACCTGCAAGAAACTCCTCGATCCGCTCGGGATCGAAGACGCGCCCGTCGAAGAAGCGATCCGGCCCCAGCGTCAGTTCGCCTCGGCGCGATCCCACCGCCATCGGCAGGTCGACCGCGCCCTCCACCTTCATGCTGGCGCCCGGCATGGCGACGTCGCTGTCGGCCAGCGCGCGGCGGAATATGTCGGGCCGGAACACCGCCCCCGCCTTTGCTGCGGTTGCGACATCATGGTCGACCATGTTCCAGCGGACGAGTTGCGAATAGATCCACAGCGCCTGGCTGCGCCACGGAAAAGGCGTCGCTTCGCGGCTGAACAGCATGAAGTCGGGATTGGCGATCGCCGCCTCTCCGGCCCGCGCGACGATCTGGCCAGACAGCGCCCGCCCGATCAGTTCCGCCGGCTGGTCGACATAGCGCGGATCGGCGAGCAGGTCGGACAGCGCCACATGATTGGCCGGATCGTCGCACCAGGCCGCCGCCCGCGCCAGCGCGCGCAACAGCCGGTCGACCGTCTCGGGATTTTCTTCCATCCATGCTTCGCGGAAGGCCAGCACCTTCTCCACCCCGCGCCGCCAGATGCGCTCGCCGATCGAAACCGTCTCGGCCAGCCCCTCCTCGACCGCGGCGCTGCCCCATGGCTCGCCCGCGATGAATCCGTCAATCTCGCCCGCGCGCATCGCCTCCACCGTCAGCGACGGCGGCAGCACGCGCAGCACGACATCCTTGTCCGGATCGACGCCCGCGCTCGCCAGCCAGTAGCGCAGCATCAGCGAGTGGCTCGAAAAGCGGTGGACCACGCCGATCACCGGCTTGCGCCGCCACAGGCCGATCGCGGCGGCGAAATCATGCGCCGTGCCCAGCGGATCGGCCAGCCGCGCGGCGACGTCCGGCTCCAGCGCCTTGGCGAAGTCGGTCGCCATCACCAGCATATTGCCGTTGACGCCCAGCTTGTAGGGCGCGGCCAGCGCGGCGGGCTGCTGGCTCAACCCCAGCGTCACCGCCACGGCGAGCGGCGCCAGCATCTGCGCGGCATGGACCTGCCCGAACACCAGCCGGTCGCGCAGCGTCGCCCAGCTCGTCGTGCGGACGAGATCGAGGGCCAGCCCCTCTTCTTCCGCAAAGCCCTTTTCCCGCGCGGCCACCAGCACGGCGGCGTCGTTCAGCGGCAGGAAGGCGATCTTCAGATTCATTGTCATATCCCTCCTCCCAGCAGGTCGCTGGCGGTAATCAACGCCTGCGCCACATCCACGATCTTCTTTCCCTGGTTCATCGCGCTCGACCGCAGCAGCGCATAGGCGTCCTGTTCGCTGAGGCTGCGCTGGTTCATCAGGATCGATTTGGCGCGGTCGATGATCTTGCGGTCGGACAGCGCCGTGCGCGCCTCGTCCAGCTCGCCCTGGATCTTGGCGAAGGCATTGAAGCGCCGCACCGCCAGTTCCAGCACCGGCTTCACCCGCTCCTTGCGCAGGCCGTCGACGACATAGGCCGACACGCCCGCATCGATCGCCGCGCCGATCATGCTGTCGTCCGACTGGTCCACGAACATGGCGATCGGACGGGCGAGCGCGCGACTGACGGTCAGCATCTCTTCCAGCGTGTCGCGGCTGGGACTGCCGAGGTCCATCAGCACCACATCGGGCGCCATCCGCTCCAGCCGCGCGACGAAGGCGCCGCGCGGCGGAACGATATGAATATCGTCATAGCCTGCCTCGCGCAGCCCTTCCTCCAGGACCGTCGCCCGCAACCCGCTGTCATCGATGATGACGATTCGCATCTACCCTGCCTCTTTTGCCCCGTAAGTGACCGCGATGCTGCGCCGCGTCAATCGAATGGCATAGAGGAGGGATGGAATGGCGGATTTGGGTGGTTATCGGACGTTCCGCCGTTTGAGATAAACCTTCTGTTCGGCGGCCTCTTCGTCGGAATAAACGTAGTCCTCGATCCCATCAGGGTCGTAGATGCCGAAATCCAGCTTGTCGTATTGAAGCTGCATAGCTTGGTGCCATGATCCCGCCAAAACGCTGAAAACAAATCGTGCGTTTGGCGTGATTGCCGGTCGTAATTCGTCATTACGCTCTCTCACGACGGCGAACTCAGCCCCGTCGTCGCTCACCCAATACTCATGCAGAAGTGTCGCCATCGGGGGACATTAGCTGAGTGGGGCGATGTCCGCTATTGGTCGCTTCCAGACCGGCGGCCATTGTCCTTCCAATGTAGGATTTTCTCTGATCTATCCTTGCAGATGAACCTGCGCCGCCCTCCTCCACTCGCGCCACAGGCGTGACCTTGCCGGCGCGCGGGTGGCGCGTCATCGTGACCCGGAGGATGCGTCAGTGGTACGTCACGGGCGCTTCGCAGGAGCAATTGCCGCGAAAATGCCTCGGAGAGGTCGACGACATCGTGAACTTCGACCGCGATCGAAACCATGACCCTGGCGCACGCTGCGTGCAATCCGATGGGGTTCGCCGTGCGAATGAGGCTCGATGCCTTCAGGCTTCGGCCCAGCGACGCAGCAGATTGTGATAGACACCGGTCAGGCGGATCACTTCTTCATGCCCCTGCCCTAGCGCCGCCGCGACGCCCTGCACGCTGCGGTCGAGGTCGAACAGCATCTGCCGCGCGCCATCGTCGCGGACCATCGACTGGAGCCAGAAGAAGCTCGCCACCCGGCATCCCGCCGTCACCGGCTCGACCCGATGCAGCGAGGAAGAGGGGTAGAGCACCGCATGGCCCGCCGGCAGCTTCACCTGCTGCACGCCGAAATTCGTCTCGATCGTCAGTTCGCCGCCTTCATAGGCAGCGGGATCTTCCAGAAAGACGGTGATCGACAGGTCCGATCGCACGCGAAAGCCCGTCCCCGCCTGGATACGCACCGCATTGTCGACATGCACCCCGAACGCCTGTCCGCCGGCATAGCTATTGAACAACGGAGGAAAGATTTTGAGCGGCAATGCGGCGGCAATGAACAGGGGCGAACGGCCCAGCGCATCCAGCACCATCTGCCCGCCCCGCTTCGCCGCGTCGCTTTCTTCGGGCAATTGCAGGTTGCGCTTGGCGAGGGCAGACTGGTGCCCCGAAGTGATATTGCCGTCCACCCATTCAGCGGCATCGATGACGGCACGGATGGCGGCGACACCATCGGCGTCGAGCAGGTCGGGTATGGCAATCAGCATGGAAGAAACATGTCCTCAGGCGGCATCAGTCCGCAGGATGAAGGGGATTTCGACCACGCCCTTGACCCGCACCGGCTGGCCGCTGCGCAGGATCGGCTTCCAGCGCCACCCCTTCACAGCATCGCGGGCCGCATTGTCGAGCCGGGCGGAGCCGCTGCTCTGCGCCACGCTGATGCTCTCGACCGCGCCGTCGAGGCCGACGATCAGGCTCAGCACCACCGTGCCTTGCTCATGCTTGCGGCGGCTTTCGACCGGATAGCGCGGCGGCTTGCCCGCAATCATCTGCGCGCCGAGATCCCCGCCCTGCACCATGCTGGGCGGCGCCGGGGGCGCGGCGGGCGCGGGCGGACCGGGCATGACGACGGCGACCGGCGCGGGCGTCAGAACCGGCACGGGGTCCGGCGTCGTCTGCACCGTCTGGATGGGCGGCGCCGGCGTCTGCACGATCGGCGGGGGCGCGACCACTTCCGGTCTAGACGGCGGGGGTGGCGGCGCTTCCGCAGCGGGCGGGGGCGGGGGCGGGGTCAGATTGACCACCGTCAGCTTCGCCGTCTCCATGCGCTGTACATGGTTGCGGACCTGGATCAGCGCACCGATGGCCAGCGCATGGATGAGCAGAATTGCCGCAATGGCCGGAATATTCGGCCCCGACCGGGCACCATAGCGCTCCGCTGGTGGCAGCACGGGATGCACCAGCGCCACAATCGACGCCGATGGCGAATCGATCGCCAACTCTGTATTAGCTATCTGGTCGTCGATCGGCTGGCTTGCGGCTTGCAGCATGGAAGCGCCTCCCTCTCCGCGCCCATAACGCGAAGACTAATGCGAATCAATTGCGTTCCAGCAATATTCAGCAAAGTCAGAGACGGGCGGCGATGCGGGGCGTCGGTCAGAAGGCCTGACCAGGAAACCCGGAGCCATCGTCGCCCATCCTTCACCCCCGGCCGGGACAGACCGGGGACAGTGCAGACGTCAGAACTGATAGTTCAGGCTGAACACCGCCGATCGGGTCGGTGCAGGCTGCGCCCAGCTGTTGCCGATCGAGTTGCGGACCGTCGTCACATATTTCTCGTTGGTGAAATTCTGGACGTTGATCTGCGCCTTCAGATTATCCGTGAACGGATAGGACGCCATGAAGCGGTGGATGGTGTAGCTCGGCACATGATAGGCGATGTAATTGCCCGCCGTCAGCTGCGCCAGGGTCGGCTGGTTCATCAGGAACCGGCCCTGATAGGTCAGGCCATAGCCCAGCTCCAGACCGAATCCGAAACGGTAGGTGGTGAACAGGCTACCCGAATGTTTGGGCGTGTTGTTCAGCGCATAGCCGGCCGTCGGATCGGGGAAGGCCGTGCTGTTGGCGCAGGTGCCGGCCGCCGTGCTTACCGAACCCGGATTTTCCAGGCAATAGTCGGAAACGCCCTGCTTAATCTCGCTCTTGAGATACATATAATTGGCCGAAATCGTCCAGTTGCTGGCGATGTTGCCCGACGCACCGAAGGAGATGCCCTCAACCCGCTGGTGGCCATCCGTCGCCTGATCGGGCAGGCTGGGATCACCCGACAGCACCTTGATCTGGTTGCGATCGTTGCGGAAAGCGGCCAGCGTCAACAGCAGCTTCTTGTCAAACAGGTCCGCCTTGGCGCCGATCTCGTAATTTTTCGTCGTTTCCGGCTTCACAAAACAGGTACCGCTGCCGCCTGCTGCATTGGTGACGGTGCAACTGCCGTCGACGGACGCCTTGGATGGCAGCTTGGAATTGCCGAAGGCGACATAGAGGCTGGTGTCCGGCGTCGGCTTCACCACGGCACCGACACGGTAGGAGAAGAGATTGTCGTCGGTGCGCGGCAGGTTGGTGACGACGCCCGGCTGCCCCAGCGTCGCGGAGCCTGCGACAGTGTTGTAGGCGAAGGTGCGGCTCAGCCCCTTGACCTTCTCATAGCGCAGACCACCATTGATCTCGAAGAAATCGCTGAACTTCAGCGTGTCGAACAGATAGGCGGCATAGCTGGTCTGCTCCCCCACCGCATGGCTGGCCTGGATGAAATTGACCGGGCCGACATAATTGTTGCTGCCATAGACGCGGGCCAGGCCCGACGTCGCGGCGGGACCGACAACGACTTCACCCGGATTGGCGATGCTCACCAGCGGTTGGTAGAAGCCAAGGCTGGCGGTCGCATTATAGGTCGCCGTGGCCGTACCGGCGCCGGTCGCTGGCGCGCTGAACGGTGCGGCATAGGGATCAAAGCCGTCGGCGGTGCGCCCCAGACTGCCCTGCCGCTGGTCGTACCGCTCCCACATCGCCGACGCGCCGATCACCAGCGTATGACCGATGCCGCCGGTGTCGAAATCGGCGCTGACATCGAACTGGTTATAGGCGGTCTCGTTGGTGATGAAGCGCTGATTTCCGCGTCCGCCGATCGGGATATAATAGCCGACCGGGATCGTCAGCGTCTCGCCTGCCGAGGTCGAACCGATGCGCACGGTGCAGGCGCCGCCCGTATCCGGATTGAAGCCGCCCGCCGTGCCGTTGTCCAGGCAGAAAGTGCCGTTGGGCTGGCTGGTGACGGTATCCTGCCTGATATGTTCATAGCGGGTCAGGTTGCGGATCTTCACGCTGTCGCTGAAGGCATGGCTGAAGATCGTCTGGAGCGACCTGGTCTTGCTGTTCTGCTTGTCGAGATTGGCATAGCCATAATAGCCCGACCGATCGAAATCCTTCAGGATGCCGCCGAGCGCCGGAAAGTAGCGGATGCCATATTGCGGCATGGCCTTGTCGTCGAGATATTCGCCCTGCACGGTCAGGCTGGTCGGGCCGTCGATCCCGATCGTCACCGCTGGCGCGATGCCCCAGCGCTCATAATCCTCGACATCGCGGCCGGGGACGTCGTTGCGGTGATAGACGGCGTTCAGGCGCACGGCGATCAGGTCGTTGACGCGCTGGTTGGCGTCCACGGTGGCGCGGTAATAATTGTCGGTACCGATGCCCGCGTTCAGGATCGTCTGGTCATCGGCCAGAGGACGCTTGGTAACGAGATTGATCGTGCCGGCAACCGAACCGCCACCGTTCATGACGGAGTTGGCGCCGTTGGTGACTTCGACCTGCTCGATATTGTAGACTTCGTTGCGGTTGAGGAACGCGCCCGAGCGTACGCCGTCGATCGTCACGTCATTCTTGGCATCCTGCCCTCGCAGGATGATGCGGTCGCCATAGCCGAAACCGCCCTCGCCCGCGCCAAAGGTGATGCCCGGAACGGTCGACAGCACGTCGCGCAGGGTAAGGAGATTCTGCTGCTGGATTGTCGCCTTGCCGATGACCGTGATGGTCTGGGGCGTATCGAGCAGCGGGCGGGTGTATTTCGGCGATTCCGCCTTTGCCGCCTTCACTTCGGATTCGTCGATGGCGGTGTCCGTGACGGTCATGCCGCCGAGCTTCTGGCCCTGCTCGGCGTCCTGCGCATGACCGGCGGTTGCGAATGCGAGTGCGCCGACACAGCCCAGGGCCAGGAATGATGGTGATGCAATCTTGCTCATTTGGAGCGGACTCCCCCTCTGCTTTAATTGGGGCGCCAGCTATTGAGAATCACTCTTAGTGTCAATGTTAATGCGAATAATTCTTATTCGTTTTTTTGCATTTGGGAAAAAAGCCAGCAACGAATGGCACTTGCAAGATTTGGCGCCGGGTCAACTGCCAGGCGCGCGACATCGATGCGCGCAATCAGGGCATTGATCGGCACATTGTCGTGGGCTGCGGCCCGGCGCAGCGCATCCCAGAATATCGGTTCAAGGCTAATCGCGGTCTGATGGCCGGCGATGGTCACGCTCCGCTTCACCGGCGGCGCGAAAGGGGGCGGCCCCGAAATGTCCACGGGGCCGCCGTCCCTCATCAATACATGTGCTGGCCGCCGTTGATCGACAGCGTGCTGCCGGTCACGAAGCCGCCATCCTCGCTGCAGAAGAAGGCGACGCCGCGCGCAATTTCATGCGCCTGACCAAGGCGGCCGACCGGGATCTTCGCAACAATCTTTTCCAGCACCGGCGCGGGCACCGCGGCGACCATGTCCGTGTCGATGTAGCCGGGCGCGATGGCATTGACGGTCACGCCATATTTCGCGCCTTCCTGCGCCAGCGCCTTGGTGAAGCCATGGATGCCCGATTTGGCGGCAGCATAGTTGACTTGGCCATATTGGCCGGCCTGGCCGTTGATCGAGCCGATGTTGACGATGCGGCCCCAGCCCCGTTCGCGCATGCCGCTGAAGGTCGCCTTGGCCATATTGAAGCAACCGCCAAGGTTGATGCGCATGACTTCGTTCCAGTCGTCGAAGCTCATCTTCGCCAGCACGCCGTCGCGGGTGATGCCGGCATTGTTGACGACGACATCAACCGGGCCGAGCGCCTCCGTCACCTGCGCCACACCGTCGAGGCAGGCCTGATGGTCGCCCACATCCCATTTGAAGGACGCGATTCCCGTCGCGTCGGTGAACGCCTTCGCCCTCTCTTCATTGCCGCCATAGTTGGCGGCCACGGTATAACCCAGTTCCTTGAGCGCCAAACTGATCGCCTCGCCGATACCCCGCGTTCCGCCCGTCACGATCGCCACTCTCGACATATCAGCGTCCTCTTCCAACAAGGGTCAGTCCATCCAACCCGAAAGCTCGCGGCTCATCAGCCTCCGATACAGAATGATAGCGTCCGGCGAGGCATTTAAACAAGACAGATAGGCAAAATTTTCGCCACCCTGGCTCAAAAAAAAATCTTTCGCACGCAGGGCTATTTCCTCTAGGGTTTCCAAGCAATCTGCGGCGAATCCGGGTGTCACCACCGCAATATTTCTGACATCTTTCTTTACCAAATTGGCGAGTGTCGCTTCCGTTTCCGGTTCAAGCCATTTGGCCCGGCCGAAACGCGACTGGAAGCTCATATGGACGGGCAGGGAAAGCGCCTTGCGCAGCAGGCGGACCGTCTTCACCGACTGGCAATGATAGGGGTCGCCCAGTTGCAGGGTGCGTTGAGGCATGCCGTGAAAACTGGCGAGCAGGGCATCGGGCCGGAAATCCAGTCCGGCGAGGGATGTTTCGATGGAATCCTTCAGCGCGGCGATATAGGCCGGGTCGTCATGATAGGGCGGAAGGGTCCGGATGGCGGGCTGCCAGCGCATCGCCTTCAATGCGGCGAAGGCGGCGTCGTTGGCGGTCGCGGTCGTCGCGCCGCTATATTGCGGATAGAGCGGCGCAAGCAGGATGCGATCGCACCCCGCCCCCTTCATCGCTGCAAGCCGGTCCGATATGGCGGGATTGCCATAGCGCATCGCCCAGTCGACCACGACCCGTGGCATCGCCTGTTGCAGCGCCTCCGCCGTGGCGCGGGTATGGACGGCGAGCGGCGAGCCTTCGTCGGTCCACACCTGTTGATAGGCGTGGGCGGACTTTTTCGGCCGGGTGGTAAGAATGACACCGTGCAGGATCGGTTGCCACACCAGCTTCGGGATTTCCACGACGCGGGGGTCGGACAGGAATTCGGCCAGATAGCGTCGCACGGATTTCGGATCGGGCGCGTCGGGCGTGCCGAGGTTGATCAGCAATATGCCGACCTTTGCGGTCGGGATGGCGGGATGATCGGCAGGCTTAGTCATGCGGCTCCGACGAGTGGCAGGCTGCGCAGGCGCTGGCCGGTCCAGGTGTAGAGGGCGTTGGCGATGGCAGGCGCGACCAGCGGCGCGGCCAGATCGCTGACGCCGGCGGGATCGGCAGTGCTGCGCATCAGTTCGACCGTCACCTCCCCCACGTCGGCGAGGCGTGGCAGGTTCATGCGGCCGAGCATCGCACGGGTCGGCAAACCGCGCTCATAGGGGACGGATGCGCCCATCGCATAGGCGAGGCCGTAGATAAGGCCGCTTTCGATCTGCTGCCGGGCGATGTCGGGATTGACCTGATCGCCCGCGTCCACGGCGGCGATGATGCGGTTGACGCTCACCCGGTCGCCGTTCATCCCCGCCTCCACCATCACGGCGGCATAGGCGCCGCCCATCATGTGCGCAGCAATCCCCTGCCCGCTTCCGGCGATGCCGCCCTGCCAGCCGCCCATCGCCGCCGCTGTGGACAGGCAATGGGCTAGGCGGGGATTGCCGCCCAGCATCTGGATACGAAAAGACATGGCCTCCATCTTCGCCAGATGCGCCAGTTCGTCGACGAAGCTTTCGGTGAAGAAGGCGCTGTGAAGATGGGCGTTGCCGCGCGTGAAGCCGAGCGGCAGGCAGACATCGGTCGGATAATGATCCACCGCCCAATTGGGGATGGCATAGGGCGGCGACATGCCCGAGACGGCAAGCCGGGTCGCCTTGTCCGCGGCGGCCTCTGCCGCTTGATGGGGCAGCTTGCCATCGGCGATGCGCGCCCAGGTCTGGGTCATGGCGCAAGGCGTCGCGACCTTGGCCAGCCAGCCCTCGATCGCGCCGTTGCGGCCGAGCCTGGCCGCCATGCGGGCATGGGCGGGCGCGCTGGGACGATCCTGGATCACATCCTCCAGCCGCGACCATTGCAGTTGCACCGGCCGCCCCATGTCGCGGGCGATGAGCGCGGCCTGCACGCCAGCCTCCCAATCCATCCTGCGCCCGAAGGAGCCGCCGGCATGGAGCGGATAGAGCGTGACCCCATCGGCAGGCAGGCCGAGTGCATCGGCAATGGCGTTGCGGGCGAGGCCGGGCGCCTGCGTCGCCATCCACACTTCCGCGCCGTCATCGGTGACGCGGGCGGTCGCGCTCATCGGTTCCAGCGCGAGGTGGAGGCCGGCATCGACCTGATATTCGCTGGCGAGGATGGTCGCGCCCTCGAACACCGGAAGCAGATCGCCCTGGGAATAGAGACGGCGGCCGGATGACCCGGAAAAGGCGCTTTCCAGCGCCTCGTCGATGCCGCCGCTGCCGACCGGCCTGCCCCGCAACGTGAAGACGGGGTCGGCAAGGTCCAGCGCCTTGTTCGCCGCCCACCAGTTGCTCGCCACGGCGGCAACCCAGCGTTCCTGCTTCACCAGCTTGAGGAAACCGGTGACGCCGCTAGCCGATCGATCGTCCAGCCCGGCAAGCACGGCGTCGCCGATCGGCCCCTGCCGGATCGAGGCATAGACCATGTCGGGCAGGCGGATGTCGGCGGCGTAATTATGGCTGCCATCGATCTTGGACGGCGTATCGAGCCGCGGAAGATCCTGCCCGGACAGGCGGCCATCCTGTCCCTGACGCAGCGGGAGAATGTCCGGCAGGTCGAAGTTCACGGCGCCACCGACGACATCGCCGAACTTCATCCGGCGCTCGCCGCCGTCGGAGATGATGCCGTCCTGAATGTCGCAG
This sequence comes from Sphingobium lactosutens, assembly GCF_013393185.1. Classification (GTDB taxonomy): domain Bacteria; phylum Pseudomonadota; class Alphaproteobacteria; order Sphingomonadales; family Sphingomonadaceae; genus Sphingobium; species Sphingobium lactosutens_A. The sequence continues at coordinate 148,212 of NZ_QJQX01000036.1, forward strand.
CTTTCCCATGGAATATTCCAGCGGGCCGCCGCCGCCTTGCATAGCAGGACGCGCGCGGCCGCCCCCGCGTCACGATAGGCATCGTGGAACATCGGGATCGACGTGCCGCCGCCGGTCAGCATCAGCGATCCACGGGTCGCATATTGACCGATCGCCCAGTCGCCCGCGCCGCCCAGCAGCCGCGTCCAGTCGCTCGCCAACCATTCACGCGCCAGCAGCGTGTTGACGTAGAGCGGGCTGATCGGGGCGCTCTGAACGCCGATCGTGCGCCAGTCCGCCCCCAGCTCATCCGCCAATATCTGCGGCAGGACGGTGGTGACGCCCTGCCCCATTTCCGTCTGCGGCACGACGACGATCACCTGCCCCGATCGGTCGATCTTCAGGAAGGCGTTGACGATCGTCTCTGTCGGTCCGGCGTTGAGGTTGGGCTTGTAGGTGCGCGGCCAGGCGCCCCAGGCGATCAGCAGTCCCGCCGCAGCGCCGCCGCCGACCAGCAAGGTCCGACGGCTGAGGCCTTTATTTCTGTCCGATTGTTTCCGCGGTGCGCGCGCCATCCCTGCCTGATAGAGAGGCATGGCGCGAATGCCTAGGGCTATTCGGCGCGTATCGGCGCGATACCGAGGCGGGGAATCTCGATGGCGGGGCAACGGTCCATCACGACTTTCAGGCCCGCCACCTCGGCGCGGGCGGCGGCGGCTTCATTGATGACGCCGATCTGCATCCATACTGATTTCGCGCCGATCGCGATGGCTTCGTCCACCGCATCGCCCGCCGCTTCGCTGCGGCGGAAGATGTCGACCATGTCGATCGGTACGCCGATGTCGGACAGGCGGCCCCAGACGAACTCGCCATGGACATGTTCGCCCGCAATCTGCGGATTGATCGGGATGACGCGATAGCCATGATCCTGCAGAAAGGCCATCACGCCGTAGCTGGGGCGATCGGGCCGGTCGGAAATGCCGACGAGCGCGATGGTCCGGGTTTCTTCGAGCAGGGTCGCAATATCCTGCGGCGCGGTGAGCGGCATGCCATTCTCCTCTTTTCCTGCACATGGGGACGACGCAGGCGCTTGCAAGGCGCTGCGGCTGCTATACTGCTGCAGCCATGTTCGCCATCCGCCCCGACGACCTGACCGATCCCCAGACGCGCGCGCTGCTGGCGCTGCACCTTTCCGGCATGCAGGCGAACAGCCCGCCCGAGGCCGTGTTCGCGCTCGACCTGTCGGGATTGCAGCGCGCGGACATGCAGGTGTGGACGATATGGGATGGGACCGCCATCGCCGGGGTCGGCGCGATACGGACGCTGGCGGCAGACCATGGCGAGATCAAGTCGATGCGCACCCATCCCGATCACCTCCGCCGCGGCGTGGCGACGGCATTGCTGCGCCACATCATCGCGCAGGCGCGGGCGCTGGGCATGGGACGGCTAAGCCTGGAAACGGGCAGCGGCCCCGCCTTCGATCCGGCGCTGGCACTGTATCGGGCACATGGCTTTCGCGATGGCGATGCATTCGGCGATTATGGCAGGAGCGACTTCAATCAGTTCCTGCATCTGCGCGTATAGGGACGGTCATCCGTCGGTGTTCGGCCAAGGCAGACATCCCAGATCCGTTCGGGCTGAGCTTGCCGAAGCCCTGCTCTTTTCTTTCAAGGCTTGCGGCTGATGAAGAAGTGCGGCCCTTCGACAGGCTCAGGGCGAACGGGGGGTGAGGTCTAGAAACGACCAGAAATGGACGATCGTAGTTCAAAGGTAGATGCCTACTTGCGGACATGCAGGAATATGTAGGAGGCTACGAAGATGAAGCCTTATTTAGCCCTCCCAGCGATGCTCTTAACCGTCAGTTGCACATCATCCGAGCAACGACGGCATTTAGAAATTATGGATGCCATTGAACATGCTGTTCAAATCCCTTCGGGGGCGGGGCCGATGAGCCAGTTTGCCCGAACCTATAAATACGCTTCACCTACTCGCGTGGTAGCTTTTTATTTTATTCCAGATGAAACGACCGATGAGCTTTTTTGCGAGGGCGCTAAAGAAGGCGGGCCAAAAAACGGACAAGTATTGTTAGGTTGTCCGCCTCCTGATGGGATGAAGGCGGGAGAGCGGCGCTGGTTGAACAACGACGTTTTTTTGCCAGACATTAATGATGGAGGATGTAATTACATAGACATTGAATATGATCTGAAATCGAAATTATTTATTCGTGCGGAATGCCACGGCGAAGCTTAGAGTGTCACTCTGGCTAGTTTCCTTTGGGAAGCTACCATTCCGCTTATCCCCACTTTTGCTTGAAACCGGACCGTCGCCTACCCACCCATCCCGGCCATATCGCCAAGCTGAGAAAGCGGGCCGTCAGCCCGCCGTCTTCAGCCAGTCCGCCACCTTTTCCGCAATCGCGCGGAAGGCGGCGGCGTGGGCGTCGTCGCCGGCCGCCGGGGGATCGCCAGCGTCGGAGCGGCGGCGGATATCGATCGCCAGCGGGATGCGGCCAAGGAAGGGCATGGCGAGGTCGCCCGCCGCGCTTTCCGCCCCGCCCTGCCCGAAGGGATCGGACAGTTCGCCGCAATGGGGGCAGGCATAGCCGGCCATATTCTCGACCAGCCCGACCATCGGCACGCCCGCCTGCGCGAACAGGCTGACCGCGCGGGTCGCGTCGATCAGCGCCAGATCCTGCGGCGTGGAGACGATCACCGCGCCGGCAGGCTTGTGCTTCTGGACCATGGTCAGCTGGATGTCGCCGGTGCCGGGCGGCATGTCGACGACCAGCAATTCGGTGTCGCCCCATTCGGCGTCGATCAGCTGGCTCAGCGCATTGCCGACCATCGGCCCGCGCCATGCCAATGCCCGGCCGGGTTCGACCAGATGCGCCATCGACAGCATCGGAATGTCGGCGACGCCGCTGACGGGCACCAGCTTCTTGTCGCGGGCGATCGGCTTCTGGTCCTCGCTCGCCATGAGCTTCGCCTGCGAGGGACCATAGATATCGGCATCGACCAGCCCGACCCTGATCCCCAGCCGCTGGAGCGCCACGGCGAGATTCGCCGACAGGGTGGACTTACCCACGCCGCCCTTGCCCGACGCGACCGCCAGGATGCGCAGCGGTTTCTTTCCGCCCTGGCGCTCCGCCGTCATGGCGATGCGCACATCGGTGACGCCCGGCACGGTCAGGCCGCCCTCGCGGATCGCGGCGGCGAGGCCGTCGCGCTTGTCGGGGGCAAGGCCGCCCACATCGAGCGCGATCGTCATCACCCCCTCCTTCACGCGCGGGCTGCTGGCGCGACCATCGGTAAGGGCAGTCAAACGGGCGGCAAAATCGGCTAGATCGGTCATGAGGACGCCCTGTAGGAAATATTCGCGGCCATTGGCACTGTTTTTCATGAAAAAGCCTTCCTATAGAAGACAACATGAAAAGAATGTTCGGGTGGATGCCCGCGATCGCAGCGATGGTTCAAGGCCCGTGGGGCGGCAAGAATGACGGACCGGACGGGGACGGACAGAAGGGCGGCGGCGACAGCGGCCCCCGCAATCCGTGGACCCAGCCGGGCAAGCCTTCGGGCGGGCAGAAGGGTCCGTCGGCGATCGAGGAGCTGCTGCGCCGGGGCCGCGAAAGCTTCGGCCAGGGCGGTGGCGGCCAGGGCGGCGGCTTTGGCGGCCTGCCCCCGCGTCCCAGCAGCAAGGCGCTGTGGCCCATCGCCATCGGCATATTGGTCGTGCTGTGGCTGGTCCTGACCAGCTTCCACCGGGTCGGCCCGCAGGAGCGCGGCGTCGTCACCCTGCTCGGCAAATATAGCCGGACACTGACGCCGGGCATCAGCCTGACCCTGCCCGCCCCGTTCGAGGCGGTGAGCACGGTCGATGTCGAGGAAATCCGTACCATCGACATCGGGTCGGTGAGCGCGGAAAGCGAGAATCTGGTGCTGACCGGCGACCAGAATATCATCGACCTCGCCTATTCGGTGCGCTGGAACATCCGCAATCCCGAACTCTATCTGTTCCAGCTGTCGGACCCGGATTCGACCGTGCGCGAAGTGGCGGAGAGCGCGATGCGCTCGGTCCTCGCCAGCGTCAGCCTGGACGATGCGCTGGGCGCGGGGCGCACCACGATCGAACAGCAGGTCGAGCAGCGGATGCAGGAGATACTGGACGGCTACAAATCGGGCATCCGCATCCAGGGCGTCGCGATCAAGCAGGCCGATCCGCCAACCGCCGTCAACGACGCGTTCAAGGCGGTGTCGGCCGCGCAGCAGACCGCCCAGACCTACCTCAACGAAGCCCGCGCCGCCGCGCAGCAGGTGACGGCCAAGGCGCAGGGCGAGGCCGCGGCCTTCGACAAGGTCTACGAACAATATAAGCTGGCGCCCGACGTGACGCGCCGCCGCATGTATTATGAAACCATGGAGGGCGTACTGTCGAACGTCGACAAGACCATCGTCGAGGGCAATAATGTGACGCCCTATCTGCCCCTGCCCGAACTCAAGCGCCGGACGCAGCAGGCCGCGCCTGCCGAAGCCGGCAACCGCACGGAGGCCCAGTGATGTCCATCCTGCGCCATCCCGTCGCCCTCGCCATGATCGCGCTGGTCGCGCTCATCATCCTGGGCAGCACCGTCGCGATCGTGCCGGAAACCAAGCAGGGCGTGATCGTCCGCTTCGGCGAACCCAAGGCCATCGTGAACCGCTATCGCGCTAATGAAAGCTTTGGCAGCACGGGCGCGGGCGTGATCCTGCGCATGCCATTCCTCGACCAGGTGGTCTGGATCGACAAGCGCGTCCTGTCGGTGGAGATGGAGCGGCAGCAGGTGCTCTCGACCGACCAGCTGCGGCTTCAGGTCGACGCCTTCGCCCGGTACCGCATCGTCGATCCGCTGCGCATGTATATCGCGGCGGGCAGCGAGGAACGGGTGTCCGACGCGCTGCGTCCGATCCTGGGTTCCGCACTGCGCAACGAACTGGGCAAGCGGCCCTTCGCCGCGCTGCTCAGCCCCGAGCGTGGGCAAGTGATGGACAATATCGAGGCGGGCCTCAATCGCGTCGCGCGCCAATATGGCGCGCAAATCGTCGACGTGCGGATCAAGCGCGCGGACCTGCCCGACGGCACGCCGCTGGAAAGCGCCTTCACCCGTATGCGCACCGCGCGCGAGCAGGAAGCGCTGACCATCCGCGCACAGGGCGCCAAGCAGGCGCAGATCATCCGCGCCGAAGCCGACGCCAACGCCGCGCGCATCTACGCCGAAAGCTATGGCAAGGATCCGAATTTCTACGATTTCTATCGGGCCATGCAGAGCTATCGCTACACCTTCGCCCCCGACCGGACCGGGCAGACCAATATCATCCTGTCGCCGGACAATGAATTCCTGCGGCAATTTCAGGGGCGACGTTAAACTTTCGTCATGATCCTCCATGGATCATTACGGAACCAGCGTCATTCAATGAGGGTTAAGACAAGGCGGCGCATGTCGGGGCTTCCCCCAGTCCCGCCTTCCGTTCCTACGAAGATTTGAAGAGGACCGTCACGAGTGCGTTACGCTTATGCCATCACCGGCGCCCTGCTGCTCGGCGGCACCGCCATTGCCGTCACCACCAGCTCCAATGTCGGCGCGCAGGTCGCGCAGAATGAAGGATTGACGGCAGCCGCCCCGGCCGGCGCGCCCGCAAGCCTGGCCGACATGGTCGAGAAACTGCAACCGGCGGTTGTGAACATCTCCACCAAGCAACGGGTGCAGGTGCAGAATCCCTTCGCCGGAACGCCCTTCGGCGAACTGTTCGGTCAGGGACAGGGCGGCCAGCCGCAGACCCGCCAGGCCCAGTCGCTGGGTTCGGGCTTCATCATTTCCGCAGACGGCTATATCGTCACGAACAACCATGTGGTGTCGGCCGGTGCAGAAGGCGCTTCGGTCGAGCAGATCACCGTCACCCTGACCAACAAGGAAGAATATACCGCCAAGCTGGTCGGCCGCGACGCCGCGACCGACATCGCCGTGCTGAAGATCGAACCGAAGAAGGCGCTGCCCTTCGTCAAGTTCGGCGACAGCACCAAGGCGCGCGTGGGCGACTGGGTGGTCGCGATCGGCAATCCCTTCGCCCTGTCGGGCACCGTGACCGCAGGCATCATCTCCGCCGTGCATCGCGGCACCGGCGGCACCTACGACAAATTCATCCAGACCGACGCGTCGATCAACCAGGGCAACTCCGGCGGCCCGATGTTCGACATGCGCGGCAATGTGATCGGCATCAACAGCCAGATCCTGTCACCCTCGGGCGGCAATGTCGGCATTGGCTTCGCGATCCCGTCGGAACAGGCCGCGCCGATCGTCGACACGCTGCGCAAGGGGCAGAGCATCAAGCGCGGCTATCTGGGCGTACAGATCAGCCCGCTGGGCGAAGACATGGCCGATTCGCTGGGCCTGGCCAAGAATAGCGGCGAGTTCATCCAGGGCGTCGAGCCGGGCAAGGGCGCGGACAAGGCCGGGATCAAGGCGGGCGACGTGATCGTCAGCGTCGCCGGTCAGGAAGTCACCGCCGACCAGAATCTCTCCTCGATCGTCGCCAACCAGCCGATCGGATCACGCGTGCCGATCACGCTGATCCGCAACGGCCAGCGCATGACGGTGAACGCCGTCGTCGGCGAACGCCCGTCGGAAGACGAACTGAACAGCTTCGCCCAGCAGCAGGGCGACGAGGACTTCAGCCAGCAGCCGCAAAATCCGGGCAAGGCGACCGACCAGGCGCTCGGCATTTCGGCGATCCCGCTGACGCCCAGCATCATCCGTCAGCTCGGCGTTTCCGCCGACACGCGCGGCATCGTCATCACCGCGGTAGACGGATCAACCGATGCCGGCGCCAAGGGCCTGCGTCGCGGCGACGTCATCATCACCGCCAACAACCGCCCGGTCGCCAGCCAGGCGGATCTGGACGCACAGGTGAAGGCGGTGGCCGGACAGGGCCGCAACGCGATCCTGCTCCAGGTGCTGCGTCGCGGTCAGCCGGCCATCTTCCTGCCGGTGCGCCTGCGCGACAAATAAGCGGCGCTTGCCGAACCGCCCATGCGCTGTAGAGTGTGGGCGCCATATCAGACCCGTTCGGGCTGAGCCTGTCGAAGCCCTCTTCTTCGGAAAGAGCGCTTCCTTCGACAGGCCCAGGGCGAACGGGTTTTATTTTTTGGAGTTGCAGCATGAGCGACGGCATCTTCATCGGCCTTGGCGCACCGGACAAGCAAGGCCCGGATGGGACCAAGGGCATCCCCCAGACGCTGAACCTGCGCCGCGCCAACCGGCACGGCCTGATCGCGGGCGCGACCGGCACCGGCAAGACGGTAACGTTGCAGGGCATTGCCGAAAGCTTTTCGGCGCTGGGCGTGCCGGTGTTCCTGGCCGATGTGAAGGGCGACCTCGCCGGCATTTCCATGGCCGGTTCCCCGACCGCAAAAAATGCCGACAAGCTGGTGTCGCGCGCGGCCGAGATCGGCATCGCCAACTATGCCTATGCCGATAATCCCGCCATTTTCTGGGATCTCTATGGCGAGCAGGGTCATCCGATCCGCACCACCGTCAGCGAGATGGGGCCGCTGCTGCTGGCGCGGCTGATGGGCCTTAATGAAACGCAGGAAGGCGTGCTGTCGATCGCCTTCAAATATGCCGATGAGGAAGGGCTGCTGCTGCTCGACCTCGGCGATCTTCAGGCGATGCTGGCCTATTGCGCGGAGAATGCCGACACGCTGTCCGCCCAATATGGCAATGTCACCAAGGCCAGCGTCGGTGCGATCCAGCGGCAGCTGCTCCAGCTGGAAAGCCAGGGCGGCGACCATTTCTTCGGTGAGCCGGCGCTCGACATCCACGACATGTTGCAGGTCGACGAGAAGGGGCGCGGCTACGTCAACGTCCTGGCCGCCGACAAGCTGATGCAGAGTCCGAAGCTCTACGCGACCTTCCTCCTTTGGCTGCTCAGCGAATTGTTCGAGACGCTGCCGGAAGTGGGCGACCCGGACAAGCCCAAGCTGGTCTTCTTCTTCGACGAGGCGCATCTGCTGTTCGACGACGCGCCCAAGGCGCTGACCGACAAGATCGAACAGGTCGTGCGCCTGATCCGCTCCAAGGGCGTGGGCGTCTATTTCGTGACGCAGAACCCGATCGACATTCCCGAGGATGTGGCCGGGCAACTGGGCAACCGGGTGCAGCACGCGCTGCGCGCCTTCACCCCCCGCGACCAGAAGGCGATCAAGGCGGCGGCGGACACCTTCCGCATCAACCCCGACCTGAACGTCGAAACCGCGATCACCGAACTCAAGGTCGGCGAGGCGCTGGTGTCGCTGCTGCAGGAAGACGGGGCGCCCGGCATCGTCCAGCGCACGCTGATCGCCCCGCCCCGGTCGCGCCTTGGCCCGGTCGAGCCGAAGGAGCGCGCGATCATCCAGTCGATTTCGCCCTGCGCGGGCAAATATGACACGGCCGTCAACCGGGAGTCCGCCGAAGAAATCCTCGCCGCGCGCGGGCAAGCAGCAGCCGCCGCCGCGCAAGCCTCCAAGGCGCAGGCCGAAGCCGACAAGGCTGCTGCTGCGCAGGCCAAGGTCGAAGCCAAACAGCGCGAGGCAGAACTGAAGGAACAGGCGCGGCGCGAGGCGGCAGAGGCGCGCGAAGCCGCCAGACCCGGCGCCTTCGACAAGGCGGTCCAGTCGGCCACCCGCTCGGCCGCTTCCTCTGTCGGTCGGCAGGTCGCCAATGAACTGGGCCGCGCCGTGTTCGGCGGATCGAGCCGCAAAGCATCGTCAGGCGGCATTGCCGGAAAACTGGTGCGCGGCATATTGGGCAGCCTGTTCAAATAGGGTATAATCTCGCCGAAACAGGGAGATGATCGAGATGAAAGCGACAGCGATCTGGACAATCGGCGCGATGATGCTGACGACTACGTCGATTCATGCGCAAACGGTTCGTCCGCGCGATGTCGTGGGGGCCGCGATCGCCAGCGACATTGCTGCCCAGCGCCAGGCCGAACGGGACGCCAAGCGCTTCCCCTACGCCTCCCCCGGCTATGGCCCGATCGCCACGGCAGCGGCGGCGCGCAACGCCTGCGCGGCCAAGGCGCTCGATCAGGCGGGGCCGTCGGCAAAGCTCATCGGCCAGGCGCGCGCCAGCACCATGTCGACCGGCTGGGAAGTCGAGGGCGACATCGCCGCGGCGGATGGCGACATTCCCTTCGTCTGCTCGGTGCGCAACGGGTCCGTGAGCGGCGTCCTGCTGCGGAAATAGATCAGGCCGGGCGGCGGCTTTCGACGCCTGGGGTCATGTGCGGGCACTTTGCGGCAACCCAATAGCTTCGCCAGAGGCCGGTTAAAAAATCCAACAACAAATTTGGCGCGCGCGGCCAGAACGGGATGACGTTAAACGGACTCAAGCGACATCCGTTCGTTTCGAGTGCAGTCGATAAACGCAATAATTGCTCTGTCTTCTCTACTTCAACTGCTTTGCGGATGAAGTTTATCTCGAGTGCCTGCCGAAGGCTGGCAACCAAAGGACTCGAAGCGAACGGATCAGAGTAAAGTCACTCGCTCTGGCATCCGATTTATCGCTGCACGTTCCAGGCCGGCATAGGATTAGGGCCTGACGTTGATCCAACCCCGGAGACCACACCCGGATTGGTCGCTCCTGCGCGCAACTTGCCACAGGCCGCGCGACGCTTTACATCACCGCTTCCCCATCCCGAAAGGATCGTCGCCATGGACATCACCCTGAACGCACAGCCCGCTTGCTCTGCCTTCAGGAAAGTCTTTGTCCATGCCTGCCATCATTCTCTCCAATCTCGGCTGGTCCGCGCCTGACGGGACGCCCGTCCTCTCCGGTCTCGATTTCCGTTTCACCTCCGAACGTATCGGCCTGATCGGCCGCAACGGCGTCGGCAAGTCCACCCTGCTCGCGCTGATCGCGGGCGAGCGCTCCCCCGCGACCGGCAACATCCGGGTCGACGGCCGCTTCGCCACGCTGCGTCAGACGCTGGAGCCCGATCCCGACCAGACTGTCGCCGACCTGTTCGACGTCCGTAGCGCCCTGTCCCTGCTCGACAAGGCCGAGACCGGCATGGCGACGATCGAGGAACTGGGGGCGTGCGACTGGACCCTGCCCCCGCGCCTGGCCGATGCCCTGGCGGAGGTCGGCCTGACCGTGGCCGCCACGACCCCGCTCAATCGGTTGTCCGGCGGCCAGCGCACCCGCGCCGCGCTGGCGGCGGCCGCCTTTACCCGGCCCGACTGGCTGTTGCTGGACGAACCGACCAACCATCTCGACGCCGAAGGCCGGGATGCGCTCGCCGCGCTGCTGAGGCGCTGGCGCGGCGGCGCGATCGTCGTCAGCCATGACCGCACATTATTGGAGGGGATGGACGCCATCGCCGAACTCACGAGCCTGGGCATGGCCCGCTATGGCGGCAACTGGTCGGCCTGGCGCGCGCGCAAAGATATCGAACTGGCGGCCACGCATCAGACCCTCGATCATGCCGAGCGCGAAGCCGCAACACTCGCCCGCAAGACCCAGATCGCGACCGAACGGCAGCAAAGGCGCGACAGCGCGGGTGCACGTCAGGCGGCCAGGGGCGGCATGCCCCGTATTCTGCTGGGTCGCCGTAAGGAACAGGCGGAGCGGTCCGGCGGCGATGCCACCCGGCGCGCCGAGCGCCAGCGCGCGGAAGTGGAGAGCGCCATCGCCGACGCCCGCACGAAGATCGAGATCCTCGCCCCGCTGAGCGTCAGCCTTCCTTCCACGCAAGTGCCGTCCGGCCAGATGCTGCTGGCAATCGACGATGTCACCGCGGGCCATGATCCCGCCGCTCCGGCGCTCCGCGACATCAGCCTGACCATCACCGGGCCGGAACGGATCGCAGTCACCGGCCCCAATGGCGCGGGCAAGTCGACCCTGCTCCATCTGGTCGCCGGCCAGATCGCGCCGCTATCGGGCCAGGTCCACCGCCCGGTCGCCACGGCGCTGCTCGATCAGGATGCCAGCCTGCTGGATCGCAACGCCACCATCGCCGACAATTTCGCCCGGCTGCATCCTGGCGCCACCCGCAACGCGATCCATGCCGCGCTCGCCCGCTTCCGCTTTCGCGCCGACCTGGCGTTGCAGCAGGTGGCGACGCTGAGCGGCGGGCAAAGGCTGCGCGCGGCGCTGGCCTGCGTGCTGGGCGGAGAGGCGCTGCCGCCGCTCCTGCTGCTCGACGAGCCGACCAACCATCTCGACCTCGATTCGATCCGCGCGATCGAACAGGGGCTGGCCGCCTATGACGGCGCGCTGCTGGTGGTCAGCCACGATCCCGCCTTCCTCGACGCGATCGGGATCACCCGCCGCATCGCCCTTGGTCAGTGCGCAGCGGAAGTATCGACCGGACCGCTGGGGCGCGGCGCCAGCCATACCAATATGGCGGCGGTGAACAGCACCAGCGACGATATGAAGAAGATGTGATCGACCGCGACCGCGATCGCCTCCGTCTCGACGATGTTGGAGATCGTCTGCCGGATCTGTTCCGTCGACATGCCCAGTGCGCTGAGCTGCGTCTGCGCGTCTCCCGGCTGCAGAACGCTGGCGAGGTCGTTGCGCGAGACGCGCTGCGAGTCGCCCCAGCCGGTCAGCACCAGCGAGGTGGCGATCGCGATCGCCATGGTGCGCACGAAATTCTGCAGGCCCGCCGCCGATGCCGTCTCGCTGGGCAACACCGATCCCAACGTTAGCGTGGTGAGCGGGATCATGAAGAAGGGCATAGCGAAACCCTGGATGAACTGCGGCGCCGCCATCGTCCAGAAATCGATCCCGCTGGTCCAGTGCGCGCGCCACAATGTCATCAGCCCCAGCCAGAACACCGCGCCGGAAATCATGATGCGCGGATCGACCTTGCCGACGAAGCGCGCGGCGAAGGGCGCGGTCATCAGTGCCGCCATGGCGGTGAAGGCCGTCACGATTCCCGCCCAGGTGGCGGTATAGCCCTGCGTCATCTGCAACCATTGCGGGATGACCACGATGCCCGAGAAATAGGCGCCGAAACAGAGCGCCAGCGAAAAGACGCCCGACGTAAAGCCGATATGGCGGAATACGCGCAGATCGACGACCGGATGCTCCTCGGTCAGTTCCCAGATGATGAACAGCGCGAAGCCGATCGCCGCCAGCACGGCCAGCACGACGATCGTCGGATCGCTGAACCAGTCATGGTCGCGACCGATGTCCAGCATCACCTGCAGGCAGCCGATCCAGAATATCAGCAGCGCCAGGCCGATCTTGTCGATCGGTATACGGACGGTATCCGTTTCCACGGGCCGCAGCAGCGCCTGCGCGGCAAAGACGCACAGAACCGCGATCGGCAGGTTGATGAAGAAGATCCAGTGCCAGCTCCAATTGTCGCTGATATAGCCGCCGATGATCGGACCCATGGCCGGTCCCAACAGGGTCGTCATCGCCCACAGGCCCATTGCCCTCGCCCGCGTCTCCGGCGGGAAGATGCGCATCAGCAGCGTCTGCGACATGGGCATGATCGGCCCGCCGCAAATGCCCTGGCCGATCCGCGCGGCGACGATCATGCCCAGCGTCATCGACAGGCCGCACATCAGCGAGAAGAAGCCGAAGCCGATCATCGCCAGCGTGAAGACCCGGACCACGCCGAAGCGCGCGGCGAGCCAGCCGGTCAACGGCACGCAGATCGCTTCCGCCACCGCATAGGATGTGATGATCCATGTGCCCTGATCCGGGGCGATGCCCAGATTGCCGGCAATGTGCGGAACGGACACGTTGGCGATGGTGAGGTCGAGCACCACCATGAAGTTGCTGAGGGCCAGAACCAGCCCCGCCAGCGTCCGGGTGCGCGGCGACAGCCGCGAAAAAATGTCGTCGTCGCCGCTCATCGCCCGAACCTTTCTTATTTCTTGGCCTCACTTCTCGGAAAGGTCGAGTTCGACTTCCATGGACAGGCCCACGCGCAACGGATGCGCGGCCAGTTCCTTGGGATCGAGCTGAATGCGCAGCGGCAGGCGCTGGACCACCTTGATCCAGTTGCCGGTCGCATTCTGCGCCGGGATCAGCGACATGGACGAACCGGTGCCGCCGGAGAAGCCAACCACCTTGCCATGATAGACGACGCCGCTGCCATAAAGGTCGGACGTGACCGTGGCGGGCATGCCGACCTTCACCTGACGCAACTGGCGCTCCTTGAAGTTCGCATCGACATAAAGCTGGCTGAGCGGGACGACCGTCATAATCGGACTGCCCTGCGCGACGCGCTGGCCGACCTGCACCTGCCGCTTGGTGATGACGCCGTCGACGGGCGCGCGGATGATGGTGCGGCCGAGGTCCAGCTTCGCCGAATCCAGCTTGGCCTTGGCCGCCAACACGGCCGGGTCGGTGTCGATGGTCGAGCCGCGCACCAGCGCGTCATTGGCTTCCAGCTGGCCGGTGGCGGCGTTGCGCGTGGCCTGCGCCGTCTGCACGCCCGCGCGGGCGAGGTCGAGCGCGGCCCTGGCGGCGGCATAGCCCTTGCGTGCGGCGGTGACTTCATCGCCCGACACCGCGCCGTCGCCGACCAGCGCCTCGCGGCGCTGCAGGTCGATCCGCGCCTTGTCGAAATCGGCCTGCGCGGTGGCAAGCTGCGCGCGCGCCTGGACGATGTCCGCGCCGCGTGCATCGACCTGCGCGGTCAGCGAACCGCTGGTCGCCACCGTCTGGCGGAAGCGGCGACGCGCTTCGGCCAGATCGGCCTCAGCCTGGGCCACGGCGATCTGCGCGTTCGACGGGTCGAGCTTGACGAGGATGTCGCCCTTCCTGACCGTCTGCGTGTCGCTCACCAGCACGTCGGTGGCCTGCGCCGAGATCAACGGCGTCACCTGCGCCATTTCCGCATTCACATAGGCATTGTCGGTGCTGACCTGGTTACGCCCGACCAACAGATACCAGATGCCCCAGAGCAGGCCGGCAACGATCACGACAATTGCCAGCCGGGTCAGCCAGGTCTTGCGCGCGGACTGGCGCCCTTCCTGCTGTGCGTCATTGGTGTCGAGAGCGGCGTCAGCCATGCGGTTGGTCCTTGGAGAGAGGTTCGCCGGCGGTGAAACCACCGCCCAGCGCACGGATAAGGGCGATATCGGTGGAGAAGGCGCCTGCCTCCAGCCCGGCCAGAGACTGGCGCGCGGCCAGCAACTGGTCCTCGACGTTCAGGACGTCGAGATAGGTGGACAGGCCGCCCTGATAGCGCTTCTGCGCCACGGAATAGGCATCCTCCGACGCGGCGACGGCCGCGCGCGCATCGGTCAACCGCTGTTCCAGCGTCCGGCGGGTCGTGACCGCATCGGCCACCTGCTGATAGGCGGCCAGCACCGTCTTGTCATAGGCGGCGACCGCTTCGTCATAGGTTGCGCGCGCGCCGCGATATTGGCCCTGGAGCGAACCGCCGCGGAAGATCGGCAGGCTGATCGCCGGACCGACATTGCCGAACAGCGAATCCTTCTTGAACAGATTGTCGGTGAAGGGCTGGGCCGATCCGACCGCACCGCCATTGGCGAAGATGGTGTTGTAGCCGAGCGACTGCACGCCGATCAGCGCGCTCAGCCGCACCGCCGGGAAGAAATCGGCGCGCGCCACCTTGATCCGCTTGGCCGCCGCCTCCGTCCGGGCGAGCGCGGCCGCGATGTCCGGGCGCCGCGCGACGAGATTCATGGTGACATCCGCCGGCAAGCCAAGCGGCGCCAGCTTGCCCGGCTGCGGCCGGGTGATCGACAGGCCGCGATCCGGCCCGGCGCCGATAAGCGCCGCGATCTGATGCTGCCGCACCTGGATCGCCAGCCGCGCGCCGGCCAGCTGCGCCTTCGCGGACGACACGGTGGCATCGGCCTGACGCACATTGCCGCGGGTTTCGAGACCGTTCTGCCGCCGGTCGGCCAGCAGCTTCTGGCTCGCCATGCGGATGTCGAGCGTGCGCTGCTGGATCTCCGCCTCGTCATAGAGGCGGGCGAGATCGGCATAGGCGTCGGCAATGCCCGTGGTCAGCGCCAGCCGGGCCTGCTGCGTGTCGATCTCGGCCGCGCGCGCTTCGGACGTGGCGGCGGCCAGCGCCGCCTTGTTCTTGCCCCAGAGGTCGAGGTCGAAGCCCAGATCCAGCGCGACCCGGCCGGTGCCGAGCCAGCCCTGCGGAACGAATTCCTTGGGCATGCCCATATTGTAGCTCTGCTTGGTTCCCGCCGCGCTGGCATCCAGATTGGCGGACGGCAGCACCGCTGCGCCTGCCTGCTGCGCCATCGCCTGCGCCTGCCGGAAGCGCGCGGTCGCGGCCGCCATGTCGGGCGCATTGCGCAGCCCTTCCTCGATCAGCGCGGTCAGTTGCGGATCGCCATAGGCGGTCCACCAGCCCTCGCCCGGCCAAGCCGCTTCGGGCGCGGCCAGGCTCTGCTGCGCGGCCACGCTTTCGGGTGCCCGGACAACAGGCTTGGGACCAAGATCAGGGATCGCGGCGCAGGCCGACAGCACCATCACAGATGTCGCTGCCAGCAGGACGCGGGAGGAAAAAGCCATGCGACTCACCGCCATAACAAATCGTACCAAATAGTATGAAAATCGCCATTGCGCCCGTTGCGAGGCCTTGTCAACAAGATTGGCGTACTCTATAGTACGATTTTATGACGGAGAGCAAAACGCCCCTCATTTGCGGCCGAAGGGAAGCGCGGCGCCGGGACCGGCAGGACATGATCCTGACCGTGGCGCAGCGCTATTTCCTCGACCATGGCTATGCCGGAACGACCATGTCGGGTATTGCCGCGGCGCTGGGCGGATCGAAAGGCACCTTGTGGAATCACTTCCCGTCCAAGGAGCAACTGTTCGCCGCCGTGCTGTCGCGCGTGGCGCGTGCCTATCAGGCGCAGCTCTCGCAAATACTCGATCCCGGTGACGATCTGGCGGCGACTTTGCAGCGCGCCTGCCTCAGCCTCATCAACAAGGTCACGTCGCCCGACGCCATTGCCCTGCACCGGGTCATCATTTCCGAAAGCGGCCGCTTTCCCGAACTGAGCCAGATTTTCTTCGAACTGGCGCCGGGCAATACGCGGTCGCTGCTCGCCCGCTTTCTGGACGGCGCGATGGCGCGCGGCCAATTGCGGCAGGCCGATGCACGGGATGCGGCGCGGGCGCTGATGGCGCTGTGCACGGCGGGAAGCCATCAACAATTGCTGATGGGCCAGATCATGACCCCCGATCCGGCGCAGATGGAGACAGACGCCATCTTCGCCGTCGATCTGTTCCTGCGCGCCTACGCCCCTGCGTCCAGCATATAACCCTGCCCTTTGACCGTCAGGAGCATCGGGCGCGGAAAACCCCGGTCCAACTTTGCCCGCAGGCGCAACATATGGACCTCCACGCTGTTGGTGCCAGGATCGAAGTCCAGCCGCCAGACCGCGCGCAACAGTTCCACCCGGCTCACCGCCTCGCCCGGGCGCCGCGCCAGATAGAGCAGCAGCGCATATTCGCGCGCCAGCAGCGACACCGGCCGCCCCGCCCGCGTGACGCGGCGATCCATCAGATGGATCAGCAGGTCGCCCAGCGCCAGTTGCGGCTGTCGCACCTGCACCAGCCGGACGATGCGCGCGACCGTCTCCGCCTCGTGCATCCACGGCCCGACCACGTCATGCACGCCACCTTCCAGCGCGCGCGCCCGCTCCGCAGGATCATCGACACCCTGCCACAATATCGTCGCGTCGCCGGCACGCAGATGAGGCCGGATCGCCTCGCCGCGCATCGCCAGGTCAAAACCGCGCGCGTTCAGCGCCCGCGCAACCGGCGCGAAATCACTGCCCAAACCATGGCATTCCATCCGTCCGCCCACGCCCGACCCGTCGTCCGCTAATCCCTGTCACCCCACCGTTCCGGGGACCGGAAAACAAGCCATTTCATCTCCATAATGGAGAGATTGCAGCGCATCCGCACTTGCCAGGCGGATGAGCGGACTGCTGCTGCCCGCCCCCTGTTCCCAATGCGCCAACTGCCTTTCCCGATTCAGCGTCGCGCCCATGGCCTGCCAGGCCGTCAGCCGCATCGCGTCCTGCGGATGCCCCTTGGCGAATGCCTCCGCCAGGTCCAGCGCGTTGCCGCTACCGCATCCCACCGCCAGTTCCAGCAATATCTGCGCGCTCGCCACGGTCATGCATTCGGCGATCGCGCCCTTGTCGGTGTCGAAGCGATATTGCCGCCGCCAGCCCTGCCCCGGCCCGCTGGCGAGGATGTTGAGCGAGATGGACATGGACTGTGGCGGCAGTTGCGCATGAATGTCGCGATTGGCGCGGTAGAGCAGCATCTGTCCCTCGCCCAACTGGCTTCGCTCGACAAAGCGCAGCCTCACCGCCTCCCCTGCGGCGCCAGCCACCCCGCCGTCATAATCATAATAGTCCGACCCGTAGCCCGGCCCGAGATAGCCGATCGTGAGGAAATCGAAACCATGATCGTGCGGCACATGATAGAGGAAGGGCGCGGTGCCGCTCATCCGCACCACATGGTCACTGGACGCTGGCCAGAAGGCGGCACGCAGCACATATTTACCCTCGGGCGGCCGCAGCAGCATGACCTGCGCTGAATAGGGGTTGATCCGTCGCTGCTCCGCGCAGCGCGTCTTGAGTTCGGCGATGGCCGCATCGGCAAGAAAATGCCGGTTGCGCGACAGGGCGCGGAGCATCGGCGCCGCGGCCGCCAGGCCATCCTCGCAGGAAGGATCGAAATCGCCGCTCTCGCACCAGTCGACCAGATCGTCGAGGCCGATCACTGCGCCGTATTCCTCCGGCTCGATCAGGCGGGGAATCGGGCCTCCGCGATCTGCGCCAATGTCCGCTCCGCCAGCATGCGCACTTTCTCCTCTGTCTCGATCCGCGCCATCCGCTGGAGCGCCGGCAGCGCCGCCGCCGTGTCGAGCGCCAGATATTCGCGCATCACCGCCCAGCGCTGCGCCGGCAGTTCCGCCTCCAGCGCGGCGGCGAACTGGTCGGCGGCATCGCGCCGTCCCTGCATCCGCAACAGCGACAGCAGCATCAGCGCGCGCGCATGGCCCTCATCCGCCTGGGCTTCGGCCAGCGGCGCACCTGTGGCGATATCGAACAGCCGCGACACGACGGCCCCTTGCGGCGCAATCTGCGCGCGCAGCATCAGCAAGGGCACGTCGCCAGACCGAAGACGCAAGGTTTCCCGCCGCTCGTCCAGCTCGATCAGGTCGCCTGCGGGACAGAGGAGCGACCCTGTGGCCACCGCGCGTCCGCCGTCGATGCGATACCGGTCCGCCGCCAAGGCCCGGTTCAAGGGCCGGCAGAGCGCATGACGCCCCGAAAAGTGCAGCCGACTGCCGCGATCCCGTATCGGATCGACGATCGTCACCGTCACCCAGATCCTCTCGGTGCGCGCGAACACCAGATGGCGCGCCGCCCCGTTCCGGGTCGCGCGGAAGGCGGGGAGGTGTAAGGGATCGGCCCCGATTCGCGCACATTCCGCATCCAGCAGCGCGTCCAGCCAGCCAATATCCTGCAGGAAGGGGCGGATCAGCGCCACCGATCGGTCGAGCGGGGCGGCCTGCGCCGCCGCCACCGCCTCTGTCAGGGCGGATGAATTCACCTCTGGTCGATGATGGCGATCACCACGTCCATCAGGCTGATGTCGAGCGCATCGCCATCGGTGACGCCGAACAGGCTCATGCCCTCGGGCAGGTCCGCAATATCCTCGATCGCAAGCTGGGGCTGGGTCTGAAACATGATCTTCCTCCTCCTTGAAGTGTGGAGGCAGGCTATGGCGCGACCGGAGCCTGGACCAATTAAATCGGTTTAATCGCCCGGTCGGACGTTAACCATTTCTTCGGGTGTCAAACCTACACTTTGGGGCATATCGGCAGGAACGAGTCCCATGCAGTTTTTCAGGCGCTCCCTTGGTCAGAAGAAAGCCGTCGCGAAGGACATCGCCAAACCGGCCCGGCGCCGCCTGCGCGCGCTGCTGGTCGATGAAAATGCGACTGCTCGCGCAGTCGTGGCGCGCCGCCTGTCTCATCTCGATTATGATGTCACCGTGGCAGACAATGGCCATGTCGCGCTCGGCCTGCTCATCACCCGGCAGGTGGACATCATCCTGCTCGACATGGGCATGACGCTGCTGCCGGCCGTGGCGACCATGGAGAAGATCCGCGCCGCCAATCTCGCCGCCCATGCCTGTATCGTCATGATCGGCGGACGCGAGGACGGCCAGTCCGCGATCGAGGCGCTGAAGGCCGGTGCGGACGACCATGTGGTGAAGCCCTTCGACTTCCATCTGCTCGATGCGCGCCTGCGCCATCTGTGCCAGCGCGCCGAACAGATGGGCCTGCTCAGCCGCCAATATGCCGAACTGGACGCCCGAATCGCCCGCCGCGCGGTCGAACTGGGCGAAACGCGCGAGACGCTGCGCGAAGTGCAGGCCGAGCGCGCCCGGCTCGTCTCCTCGATCCAGGCCCTGCAGGACCAGATCGCGCGACTGCAATCCGCCTAGAGCGTTTTCGAAGCAGGTGGAATCACCTTCTGGCTCAAAAAACGCGGTAAAACAAAGAACTAGGGCAGCCGAGCCGATTCAATCGGATCGGACTCTGCTCTAGATTAGCTGGAAGCGACCGAACGCGAACGTCGTCATGCCCGCGGAGGCGGGAGCGCATCGAGGCTGAGCCAGAGCGACAGCCCCTCGCCCGGTGCATCGGGCGGCCCGTCCGCGACGATCCGTACCGCATCGGCGCGCGCCCGGTCGAGGATCGCGGCGGGCACATCGGCGGAATGATAAAGGCGATCCGCTTCCCCCAGCAGCCGCGCCGCGCGCAGGGTCAGGTCGTCGGGATCGCCCGAAGTCATCCGGATCGCCTCCAGCCGCGACGCGGCCCGATCGCCGCTACCTGCCAGCCATAGCGGCACGGCAGAGGCTGCATCCTCCTGCAACGGATCGATCATCCCGCCCGGCGCCAGCCCGGCGTCGATCGCGCGCCGCCGCGCGCCGGCATCCGCCCAACGCGCGCGGATGGCAGGGCGTGCGTCGAACAGCGCCTCGGCCAGCGCCCCCAGACGCACGGGCAGCATCGCCTCCAGCCGTTGCCGCAACGCCTTGGCCAGTCCCGCCGACGCGCCGCCGGTGCCGATGGCGATCAACACCGGCGCGCGATCCACGATCGCAGGCAAGGTGAAATCGCACAGTTCCGGCCGGTCGGTCGCGTTGACCAGCACGCCCCGCGCGCGCAGCCGCAGGACCGTCGCTTCGTCGCCGTCGGACACGATGGCGATCCGCGCGTCCATATCATCCTCGCCGACGATATGCGCGCCCGCCCGCTCCAGCAGGCGGCGCTTGGCGTCCGCCGCCTCGCCTTCGCCGGTCAGGATGACCGGGCGGCCCGTCAACGTAAGGAAGACGGGCAGGCTCTGCATCAGCTTTCGACCTTCGGGGCGACCCAGTCGGGGATGATGTCGGCGTCGATCAGTGCCTGGATCGGCGGACGTTCGCGCACCACCGCCCATTTGTCACCCGATACCAGCACTTCGGGGGTCAGCGGGCGGCTGTTATAGGTGCCCGCCATGGTCGCGCCATAGGCGCCCGCGGTCATGAAGGCGACCAGATCGCCCGCCTGCACCACGTCCATGTCGCGATGCATGGCGAAAGTGTCGCCCGTCTCGCACACCGGCCCGACGACATTGGCGGTCTCGCGCGTCCCTACGGGGTTCACCGCGCGAATATCGTGCCAGGCGTCATAGAGGCTGGGGCGCATCAGGTCGTTCATCGCCGCGTCGACGATGACGAAGGGCGCCTTGGCTCCCTGTTTCACCCGCACCACGCGCGACAGCAGCACGCCGGCATTGCCCACGATCACGCGGCCCGGCTCGAACATCAGGCGCACCGGCCAGCCCTGCGTCACGCGGCACACCATCGCGCCATAATCGGCGGGGCTGGGTGGCAGCGGCTGCGAGGGGTCATAGGGCACGCCAAGGCCACCGCCCAGGTCGGCGGTGCGGATGTCATGGCCCGCCGCGCGCAGTTCCTCGACCAATGCGCCAACCTTGACGAAGGCGGCCTCCAGCGGAGCGAGGTCGGTCAGCTGGCTGCCGATATGGACGGCGACGCCCTGCACGTCGAGACCGGGCAGGTCGCGCGCCGCGGCATAGCTTTCCAGCGCGCGGGCATAGGGGATGCCGAACTTGTTTTCCGACTTGCCGGTCGAAATCTTGGCATGGGTGCCAGCGTCGACATCAGGGTTGATGCGATAGGCGACGGGCGCCTTCTTCCCCATCGAGACGGCTACTTCGGAGAGCATTTCCGCTTCCGGCTCGCTCTCCAGATTGAACTGATAGATGCCCTGCTCCAGCGCGATCCGCATTTCATCGGCGGTCTTGCCGACGCCGGAGAAGACGATGCGGTTGGCCGGGATGCCCGCCGCCACCGCGCGCAGCAATTCGCCGCCCGACACCACGTCCGCGCCGAGGCCCAGCTTCGCCAGCGTCGCCAGCACGGCGGCATTGGGATTGGACTTGACCGCGAAGGCGATCAGCGGGTCGGTGAGTTGCGACAGCCCCTCGCGGAACACGCCGACATGACGCTCCAGCGTCGCGGTCGAATAGATATAGACGGGGGTGCCGACCGCTTGCGCGATGGCGTCCATCGGCACCTGCTCCACCTGCATGGCGCCGTCGACATAGGTGAAATGATCCAAGGTCTGTTCCTGTTGATTTACTTTGGCTGCTTTTCGGGCGGCAGGTCGAATTCGTCATTGCCGCGCTGGCGCGACTGGGTGAGCAATTCGACGCTGCGCTCCGGGCGCGCCTGAATGGAGGGGGTGAGCAGATCGGTGCTGGTCGGCGCGGTCGCGGCGCCCACCGGCACGGCGGGCAGTTTCTGCCCCTGCACCGGTTTCAGGGGCTGACGCCCGCCACAGGCCGTCAGGGTTAGGGCCAGCGCCATCAGTCCCAGCCCGGCAAGCGTCTGCTTCCTCATGCTCCCAGTTCCTTCCTTGCGTCGGCGATGCGCGCGCGCACCTGCGACGGTGCGGTGCCGCCATGGCTCTGGCGGCTGGCGACCGATGCGTCCACGGTCAGCACCGCATAGACGCGATCGTCGATCCGCGCGTCGATGTCCTTCAGCGTCTCCAGCGGCAACTGGTCGAGCGGCGCCGCCGCCGCCTCCGCCGCCGCCACGGCGCGACCGGTGATATGGTGCGCCTCACGGAAGGGAATGCCGCCTTCGCGCACCAGCCAGTCGGCAAGGTCGGTGGCGGTGGCGAAACCGCTTTCGGCGAGGCCGCGCATCCGGTCGGTGCGGAACGTCACCGTCTCGATCATGCCGGTCATCGCCGCGATCGAGAGGCCCAGCAGGTCGTGCGCCTCGAACACCGGCGGCTTGTCGTCCTGCATATCCTTGGAATAGGCGAGCGGCAGCCCCTTCATCGTGACGCAGAGCGCGTTCATGCAGCCCATGATGCGCCCGGCATGGCCACGCACCAGTTCGGCGGCGTCGGGATTGCGCTTCTGCGGCATGATCGAGCTGCCGGTCGAATAAGCGTCGGGCAGCTTGACGAAGCCGAAGGGCTGGCTCGCCCAGATGATGAATTCCTCCGCCAGCCGCGACAGGTGCAGCGACGTCTGCGTCGCCGCCATCAGATAGTCGAGCGCGAAGTCGCGGTCGGAGACGCTGTCCAGGCTGTTGTCGGTCGGCTTGGCGAAGCCCAGCGCCGCCGCCGTCATGTGGCGATCTGTCGGGAAGCCGGTGCCGGCCAGCGCCGCCGCGCCCAGCGGACATTCGTTGAGGCGTGCGCGCGCATCGGCGAAGCGGCTGCGATCACGGCGCACCATTTCATAATAGGCCATCAGATGGTGGCCCAAAGTCACAGGTTGCGCCGATTGCAGATGGGTGAAGCCCGGCATCACCGCATCGACATGCTCCTCCGCCCGCGCCACCAGCGCGCGCTGGAGGCCGAGCAGTCCGGCTTCGACCTCGTCGATCGCATCGCGCACCCAGAGGCGGAAATCGGTCGCCACCTGATCGTTGCGACTGCGCGCGGTGTGCAGGCGACCGGCCGCCGGGCCGATCAGTTCGGCGAGGCGCGACTCCGTGACCATGTGGATATCTTCCAGGTCCAGGTTCACCGGCACGCCGTTCGCTTCATATTCGGCGGCGATCGTGTCGAGTCCCGCCGAAATCGCATCGGCGTCCGCCTGCGAAACGATGCCCTGTTTCGCCAGCATCGCGACATGCGCCTTGGAACCCGCGATATCCTGTTTCCACAATCGCTTGTCGAAGGGGATGGAGGCATTTATCTCACGCATGATCGATGCCGGGCCGGCGGCGAACCGGCCGCCCCACATGCTGTTGGAGCCTGCTTCCGTGATATCGTCGTTCCGCGCGCTAATGATACTGCTCCTGCCTGCCGCTCTGGCGGCCTGCGATAGGCAATCCCAGCCGCCGGAGCAAGATAGCGCGCAAGCCAATGCAGGCATTGGCGGAGAGGTTTCCGCGACCTCCGGCGAAGTGAAGGGCGGCGGCGCGAAAGACAGCGCCTTCAGCTACAAGCTGGACCGCAGCAAGGCCGGCGCCGCAGCGCCCACCCTGACCTTCCTCGATCCCGCTGGCGGGGACATGACGCTTCAGGATTTCGCGGGCAAACCGATGCTGGTCAATCTTTGGGCGACATGGTGTGCGCCCTGCGTCGCGGAAATGCCGACGCTCGACCGCATCGCCGCCACCCATGGCGCCAAGGGTCTGGCCGTCCTCACCATATCGCAGGACAATCTGGGGATGAAGGCGGTGAAGCCCTTTTTCGAGAAGCACAAGCTGCCCCACCTCAAGGGCTATGCCGACCCGGAAAACCAGCTTGGCTTCCACTATGCCACCGGCCAGTTGCCGACAACCATCGTCTACGACGCGCAGGGCAAGGAAATGGTGCGGGTGGTCGGCGCGATGGATTGGGAAAGCGCGGAGGGCAAGGCGTTGATCGACGCGGCCATGGCGTCCTGATTGCCGTGCCGGATCACTTGCTCAAACCGGAATACGCAAAGACGAACGAGGATGAGAAATCCTCCATGCCAGTTGATTGCAAAATGATATTCGACGAATGCAAAGACTCTGCTTGCCATATGAGCTATTCGGTTAATAGGATGATCGGCTTTTAGCGATAACATCTCAAGAAATATTACGATTTTCCTGCATTTTTTTGCACTGCAATAGAGGGTTTCAGAGAGCCGACCGTCGTCCCCCTTGTCATCCATAATGAAAAACCAGGGGGCATGAATGACGAGACTATCTGCACTGAAACTTTCCTTGATCATGGCATCGTCCTGGTCAGCCTGCGCGATGGCGCAGGACGCACCGCAGGAGCCGCAGGCCGATGACGGCGCGGCCATCATCGTGACCGGCACCCGCGCCGTCGGCATGTCGGCCGCCGACAGCGCCGCGCCGGTCCAGGTGCTGGGCGAAGCCGCCCTCGCCAAGGTCGGCCAGCCCAACCTCAACCAGGCGCTGACCCAGATCGTGCCGAGCTTCACCGCCCAGACCCAGGGCACCGACATGTCGAACTTCGCGCTGTCGGCCCGTCTGCGCGGCCTGTCGCCGAACCACACGCTGGTCATGGTCAACGGCAAGCGCCGCCATGGATCGTCGATCCTTCAGGTCATCGCCGGCCCGTTCCAGGGTTCCGCCGCGCCCAGCATCGACCTCATTCCGCCGGACGCCGTCGACCATATTGAAATCCTGCAGGATGGCGCCGCCGCCCAATATGGTACCGACGCGATCGCGGGCGTCATCAACCTGATCCTCAAGGATGAGAATGAGGGCGGCAGCTTCAAGGTCACTGGCGGCCAATATTATGACAGCGAAGGCGAGCTGTGGAGCGTCAGCGG
Organism: Sphingobium lactosutens; assembly: GCF_013393185.1. Taxonomy (GTDB): domain Bacteria; phylum Pseudomonadota; class Alphaproteobacteria; order Sphingomonadales; family Sphingomonadaceae; genus Sphingobium; species Sphingobium lactosutens_A. The sequence continues at coordinate 173,076 of NZ_QJQX01000036.1, forward strand.
CAATGCCGGCTTCAAGCTGGGCGAGGACGGCTTCTTCAACGTCACCGCCTTCCACCGGCGTCAGGATTATACCACCACCGGCACAGGGCAGGTCCAGATCACCAAGCCCGACGGCACGTTGCAACCCAATACCCCGGCGCAATGGTCGAACCTCACCGGCGACGCCCTGTCGGGCATCAACGGCGGTCAGGCCAAGTCCGAACTCAGCCTGCTCTTCTACAATATGGGCTATGATTTCGGCGGCATCGAATTCTACAGCTTCGGCGATATTTCCCGTCGTATCGGCTATGCCAAGCAGGGCTATCGCCACCCGTCGCGCATCTGCAATGTGCCCGGCAACAGGGGCGGCAGCATCACCACCGCGGCTTATGACCCCTCGCTCTGCCTGGGCAATACCGGCGTCGTCGGCATGGTGCCGCAGCAGAAGGTCGAGCAGGACGAATATAGCATCACCGGCGGCGTTCGCGGCGATGTTGCGGACTGGAACTACGACTTCGGCGTGACCTACGGTTCGGACAAGAACCAGATCTACACGATCGATTCCGCCAACCGCTCACTCTACCAGAATACCGGCTTCACCCCGACTGATTTCTATGACGGCATGTTCAAGCTGACCCAGCTGACCACCACGCTCGACATCCGCAAGGAATTCGACGCCGGCCTGGCTGGCCCGCTGACCTTCGCCTTCGGTGGTGAATATCGTCGCGAAAAATACACGATCGGCGCAGGTGACGAAGGTTCGACCTATCTGGAGGGCGGCCAGTCCTTCCCCGGCTATCAGGCGAGCGACGCCGGCACCTTCGGCCGCCATGTGAAGGCGGTCTATGCCAACGTCATCCTGGAGCCGGTGGACCGCTGGACCGTCGACCTTGCGGGCCGTTACGAAGATTATAGCGACTTCGGCGACACTAAGATCGGCAAGATCACGACCCGTTACGACTTCAACGATGCCATCGCCATCCGCGGCACGGCCAGCACGGGTTTCCGCGCGCCGACGCTTCAGGAAGGCAATTATTCGGCGACCAACGTCAGCCCGACCGGCGCCGTGCTTCAGCTGCCGCCATCCTCGACCGCCGCGCAGCTGCTAGGCTTCAGCGCATTGAAGCCCGAAAAGTCGACCAACTTCTCGGCGGGCATCGTTCTGCGCCCGATCCCGAAGCTGGCCGTCACGCTTGATGGTTATTACATCAAGATCAAGGACCGCATCGCCGGCACCGCGCAGATCCGCGGCACGGTCAATGGCGTGATCCAGCCGGGCAACGCAGCTACCGGCGTTCCGACCGGTCAGCAGGTTCTCGACGCCATCGCTGCCCGCGGCGTGGCCATCGACAATGTGCCGAACCTGGGTGTGGCGACCTTCACCAACGGCGTCGATACCCGCACCATGGGTCTCGACTTCGCGGCGAGCTATCCTGTCATGCTCGACTTCGGTCGGCTCGACCTGTCGCTGTCGGCCAACTACACCAAGACGAAGGTCACGAAGAACCGCATCCCCGGCCTCTTCAGCGCCCAGTCGGTCAGCTATCTGGAAGACGCGTCGCCCGACTACAAGATCGGCTGGGGCGGCCTGTTCACCAGCGGCAAGTTCAGCCTGAACGTGCGTGAAACCTTCTACGGCAGTTCCAGCGTGCTGGTATTCCCGGCGATCAGTGGCGCACCATCCTTTACCGGCGTCGTGAAGGCTGCGGCCATCACCGACCTGGAAGCCGGCTATGACTTCACCGACTCCGTCACCATCTCGGTCGGTGCGAACAACCTGTTCAACAAGCGCCCGGAAGTGCCCAAGCTGTTGACCGGCTACACCATCGCACCGGGCGTCTCGCCCTATGTGAATGGCAGCACGACCTATAATTCGCCCTATGGCCATGGCGCCTATGGCAGCTCGGGCGGCTATTATTACGCTCGCATCGACTTCAAATTCTAACCGAGGTCACGAAGGGAGGGCCGGTCCGGAAACGGGTCGGCCCTTTTCATTGGGGGAATTCATGAGCCTGTCCCGCCGTCAGGCACTGGGCGCTGCATTGGCGATGCCGGTCGCCGCGAAGGCCGCCCGCGCGGCCACGCCCCTGTTACCGGACAGGGGCAGCTTCGCCGCCACGCCGATCGCCTATCTCGACAGCGCATCGACCCATCCGATCAGCCTTGGCGCCCGCGCGGCGATGGACGCCTATGTCGCGGGCCGCACGCTCGATCCCGCCGCCCTCACCCGCAAGCCGGTCGACCGCGCCGCCACGATCGGCAAGTTCGCGCAGTTGGTGAATGCCGATCCCGACGAAATCACCTGGGTCCAGTCCACCACCATGGGCGAACAGGCGGTGCTGCGGGCGCTGGGCTTTCCCCATAAGGGCGGTCGCATCGTCACCGACATGCTCCATTTCCATGCCGGCTTCCCCATGTATCAGGAACTGGCGAAGCGGGGCCTCGACGTCGCCTGGGTGCAGGCGCGGGACGGCCGCATCCTGCCGGAGGACATGGCCAGGGCGATCACGCCCGGCACGCGGCTGGTCAGCCTCTCGCTCGTTTCCACCTATAATGGCTTCCAGCACGATCTGAAGTCCGTGTGCGACCTCGCCCATGCGGCCGGGGCGCTGGTCTATGCCGACATCATCCATGCCGCCGGCGCGATCCCCGTCGATCTCCACGGCAGCGGCGTCGATTTCGCCGCCTGCGCCACCTATAAATGGCTGATGGGCGATTTCGGGCTCGGCTTCCTCTACGCCCGGCGCGGCGTGCTGGACGCGCTGCCGCTCGCAGACTTCGGCTATTATGGCTTTGCCGCTCCCGGCGCACCACCCGGCATCGCCCTGTCGCCGCCACAGACCCATGTCTATCCGATGGACCCGCCCGGCGACACGCCGGTCAGCTATACGATGCGTCCTGGCACGCTTGGTCACTTCGGAACGGGCACCTATGCCCAATCGGTTATCGCCGCGACCGACCATAGCCTCGACTATATCGGCACGCTCGGCGTGCCCGCGATCCAGAGCCATGCCCAGGCATTGATCGGCGCTCTGCGCGAAGGCCTGACAACCAAGGGTTACAGGGTCATCACGCCACCCGGCACCACGACGCCGCTGTTGACCGCCCTGCTGCCTGACGCGAAGGCCCGGCTCGCCGAACCGCTGGCGAGGGCGCAGGTGCGTATCTCGCTGCACGATCATCATTTCCGCATCGCGCCTTCGGTCTTCAACGATATGAAAGATGTTGATCGCCTGCTCGGCGCGCTGCCACCCGCCTGATTCCGAGGGAGAGTCATATGAAGCGCCTTCTTGCCGCCGCCCTTTTGCTTGCAGCCACGCCCGCCTCCGCGCAACCCGCGCCCGCGCCGCAGCCGCTGCCCGCCAAGCTGCCCTTCTCTCCCGCCGTGCGCGTGGGCGACATCCTCTTCCTGTCCGGCCAGATCGGCCAGGTGCCCGCGGGCATGGACAGGCACAAGGAGGGGTTCGACGCGGCGGTGAAGGGCGCGATGGACTCGATCGGCAGGATCTTGACGGATAACGGCCTCGACTTCGGCCATATCGTCAAATGCACGGTGATGCTGGACGACATGGCCGACTGGCCCCGATTCAACGCCGCCTATCTTCCCTATTTCGACGGCAAGCGCCTCCCCGCCCGCAGCGCCTTCGGCACGGACGGGCTGGCACTCGGCGCGCCGCTGGAAGTGGAATGCCTCGCCGCGTTCAAATAAGGCTGGCAAATAAGGCTGGAGACATCGGCGTTGCGCGCGGGGCGGGCCTGTCAGACGTCCGCCACGCCGCCTGGCCCCCGCATCCGGGTGAAGATGTTCCAGGTCGCGATGAACAGGGCCGCGATCACCGGGCCGATAATGATGCCGCTGAAACCGAATAGCTCGATCCCACCCAGCGTGGAGATCAGCACCACATAGTCGGGAATGCGCGTGTCGCGGCCGACCAGGATCGGGCGCAGCACATTGTCGACCGACCCGATCACCAGCGCCCCGCACACCACCAACACCACGCCCTGCCAGATCGCGCCGGTCGCGAACAGATAGATGGCGACCGGCACCCAGACGATCGCAGTTCCCACAGCGGGCAACAGCGAGAAAGCGCCCATCAGCACGCCCCACAGCAACGCGCCCTGAATCCCCAGCGCCCAGAAGACGATGCCGCCGATCAGACCCTGTACGATCGCCACGACGATGCTGCCCTTGATCGTGGCGCGGATGACGATAACGAACTGCTCGAACAAGGCCGTGCGCTGGCCCGCCCGCAGCGGCGCGGCCGTGGCGATCCGTTCCGACAGCGCTTCCCCGTCGCGCAGCAGGAAATAGGTGAGGTAGAGCATCACGCCCAGCGCCACCAGGAAGCTGAAGGCGCTCTGCCCGATCTGGAAGGCCTGCGTCGCCAGCGTGCGGAAACTGCTGGTGATGCCCTTCGTCACCATGTCCTGCGCGGCGTAGAAATTGGTGAGGCCCAGCCGCCGCAGATAGGGCGTGGCCCAGTCCGGCAGGCTGTCCACCACCTGCGCGAAAAGCCGCGCGAAATTGATCTCGCCCGTCTGGATCTTGCCGTAGAAATAGGCCGCTTCCTGCAACAGCGCGGCCCCCAGCACGAAAGCCGGAACGATCACGATCGCCAGGATCAGGAACAGGGTGACGAGCGCCGCGCCGTTCCGATGTTTCGGCATGGCCGCCAATATCTGCCGGTTGATCGGCGCGAAGACGATGGCGGCGATCACGCCCCACAGGATCGCGGCGAAGAAGGGTTCGACCACCAGGGCAAAGGCGATCGACACCAGCAGCACGAAACCAAGGAAGAAGCCGTCCTCGATTTTCGGCGTGACGTTCAGCGGCGGCGGGGTGGGTTCTACGGTCATGGCCGTGTCTTTGCAAAATTTGCGCCCCAAATCCATCGCGCAACGATCATCATAACCTGCCCCCTGTCCTTTTCGCCGTTCCATCGGTAGAGAGGCCGCTTCCTTCGCTCTTTTGGGACCAGCATCGACCGTGGCACGCGAAATCACCGGATTTTCCAACCCGCTGGTGAAGCGCGTCCGATCCTTGCGCGAAAAGAAATATCGCAAGGCCGAAGGTCTTTTCCTGGCCGAAGGGCTGCGCATCCTGACCGAAGCGCGCGAGGAAGGCGTGCTGCCCGAAATGCTGTTCCACGCCGGATCGACGCACCCGCTGGCGCTGGGGCTGATCGATGCGATCGAGGCGAATGGCGGCGACGTGATCGAAACCACGCCCGATATCCTGTCCAAGATCAGCGGCAAGGATAATGCCCAGGCCGTGGTCGGCGTCTATCGCGACCGCCTCACCCCGCTGGAGAAGCTGGACCGGAGCAAGGCCGACATCTGGATCGTCGCCCAGTCGCTGCGCGATCCCGGCAATCTCGGCACCATATTGCGCACCGGCGACGCGGTCGGCGCGGGCGGCCTCATCCTGATCGACGATTGCGTCGATCCCTTCTCGGTCGAATCGGTGCGCGCCAGCATGGGCGCGCTCTTCACCCAATCCATCACCCAGGCGCGCTGGGGCGAGTTCATGCACTGGCTGCGGCAGGGACCGGGCGAACTGATCGGCACCAGCCTGAAAGCCACGCAGGATTATCAGGAACCGCGCTACCAAAGCCCCAGCTTCCTGCTGGTCGGCAATGAGGCGCAGGGCCTGCCCGAATCCTATGAGGCCGAATGCGACCAGCTGGTGAAGATGCCGATGCTGGGCAAGGCCGACAGCCTGAACGCGGCGGTGGCGACGGCCGTCATGGCCTATGAACTGCTGAACCAGAAACGGAAACAACAATGACCGTCATCCCAACAAAAGCTGGGATCTCTCTTTTCTTTTGAGGCGAACAGAAGAAAGGAAACGCCAGCTTTCGCTGGCATGACGAACGGGGGCAAAAACGAGATGACAGCAGCAAACGGCATGGGCGAAATGTGGCGGCACAAGCGCGTGCTTGCGGCCAGCCTCATTGGCACGGCGGTGGAGTTTTACGACTTCTACATCTACGCCACCGCCGCGAGCCTGATCTTCCCTTCGCTCTTCTTCCCCGCTTCCTCGCCCACGGCGCAGCTGATGGCCTCCTATGGCAGCCTCGCCCTCGCCTTCTTCGCCCGGCCCGTCGGCGCTGCCGTGTTCGGCCATTATGGCGACCGCATCGGGCGCAAGGCGACGCTGGTCGCCTCGCTGATGCTGATGGGCGGCTGCACGTTGCTGATCGGCTTCCTGCCGACTTATGCGATGATCGGCTATTGGGCGCCGCTGATGCTGTGCCTGCTGCGCTTCGGCCAGGGCTTTGGCCTCGGCGGCGAATGGGGCGGCGCGGCGCTGCTGGCGGTGGAAAACGCTCCACCCGGATGGCGCGCGCGCTTCGGCATGTTCCCGCAGCTTGGCGCGCCGGTCGGCTTCATCGCCGCCAACGGCCTGTTCCTGATCCTCGGCGCTTTCCTGACCGACGCGGATTTCTTCGCCTGGGGCTGGCGCCTGCCCTTCCTCGGCAGTGCGGTCCTTGTGATCCTCGGCCTCTGGGTCCGCCTCAAGCTCACCGAAACGCCGGAGTTCGCCGCCGCGCAAAAGGAAACCCCGCCGCCCGCCGTGCCGCTGGCGACTTTGCTGTCTTCGCACCTCGGCGCGGCGATCGCGGGCACCTTCGCCTGCGCCGCCTGTTTCGCCGTCTATTATATCGCGACCGCCTTTGCGCTCGGCTATGGCACCACCGCGCTCAGGATCGACCGCGAAATCTTCCTCGCGATCCAGCTCGGCGCGATCCTGTTCATGGCGCTCAGCATCATACTGGCCGGCTGGTGGTCGGATCGCACCAGCCCCACCACGGCGCTCGCCTGGGGCTGCGTCGGCACCGTGGCGATGGGCATCGTCTTCGGCCCGCTGATCGGTACCGGCGCGCTGCTGCCGATCTTCATCGCGCTCAGCCTCGCGCTGTTCGTCATGGGCTTCATCTACGGGCCATTGGGCGCCTATCTGCCGGCCCTCTTCCCGATCCAGCTGCGCTACACCGGCGCGTCCTTCGCCTTCAACCTGGGCGGCATAGTGGGCGGCGCGCTGGCCCCGATCGTCGCCACCTGGCTGATCGGCGCGCAGGGCGTCGGTCTGGTCGGCCTCTACATGTCGGCTGCCGCGCTCATCAGCCTTGGCGGCCTCTGGTTCACCAGCCGCAACCCCTAAGGCATTCTGAAGCCGGCTGAAAGAGCCGGTGGCTCGCAGAATGCCGACAACAAGAGCGCTTCAGATCGCCTTGCGCATCAGCAGCATCGGCACGCCGCTATCCTCGAACGGGCGCACGCCCTCGAACCCGAAGCTGTGGTAGAGCGGCACCCCCGCCATCGTGCCCGACAGTTCGAGCGCGGCGAAGCCCTCCGCCTTCGCCGCCGCCTCACATAGCGACAGGATCATCGTCCCCACGCCCTTCCGCACATGGTCGGGATGGGTATACATCGCCCGCACCCGCGCCGGCTCGCTCGCCGGGTCGAGCAGCCGGTCGTTGCGCCCGGCGCTGTGATTGCCGCCATAGGCGGTCGCGCGCCGGCTCCAGCCGCCGCACCCCGCAATGTCGCCGCCATCCTCGATCACGAAATAGGTGCCGTCCGCGATCAGCCGGCTGTCCAGCCCCATGAAGGCATGGCTGGTCTGCACCTGCTCGGGCGTCAGGAAAGTGGATTGCAGCCGGTCGATGGCCAGAGTCATGACAGCGGACAGCGCCGCTTCATCGGCGGGCGTGGCAAGGCGGTGGGTCAGCATGGCCCGCTCATGAATGGAAGCAGCCGGCCCCGCAAGGGACCGGCTGCGCGAAGATGGGAGGGGGAGGGATCAGAATTTGAAGCCGACCTTCCCATACCAGAAACCGCCGTTGAAGCCGAAGGGCGACACGTCGGGATAGATATCGCCGGTGAAGCGGCCACCGGTCGAGGCATAGACCGGACCCAGCGTCCCCTTCGTATTGGAGAATTTGTCAGGATAGTTGCTGAAGATATTCTGGGCGCCCGCGCTCAACGTGAAATTCTCGTTGATCTCGTAGCTGACCTCCAGGTCGAACACGAACTCGCTGCCGAAGGTCTGCGACACCGGGCCGTCATCCGTCACGGTATATTTGCCGTACCAGTTCATGCGTCCCAAAATGGACAGCGGCCCTGCGGTCCAGTTTTCGGTCAGGATGACGCGGGTCTTGGGCAGCGTCTTTTCCAGCTGGGCGACGCGCACATCCGATACCACCGTGGGATCGCGATCCGTGACCTTGGTCTTGTTCCAGTTGAAGGCCAGGGTCGAATTGAGCGAGCCGAGGTCGCCCACCATGAAGCGATAGCTGCCGACCACGTCGATGCCCTGCGTCCGCGTGTCGAACGCGTTGGTCAGGAACTGCACCTCGTTGACCGTGGCATAGTTGGCCAGGCCGAGCGACTGGAGCGTCGGCCGGTCCGCATCCGCGATCACGAAGGTGCCAGACGTACCGATGCGGTCCTTCACCTTGATATTATAATAGTCGATCGTCAGCGTCGCGCCCGGCGCAGGCGTGAAGACCGTGCCGACCGAGAAGCTGACGGATTCCTCGGGCGTCAGCGACTTGGCGCCCAGATAGGCGGCGACCGGACTCGTGACCGGCAGGGTCATCGATTCGATCGCGTTCGGGTTGCCGGGGTTGAAGGTCGTGGCGATGCTGCTCGAATTGACCTGTCCCGGCGTCGGCGCGCGGAAACCGGTCGCCACCGTGCCGCGCAGGGCTAGGATGTCGGGCACGACGGCATAGCGGGCGGAGAATTTGCCCGTGGTCGAGTTGCCGAAGTCGGACAGATGTTCGTAGCGGCCGGCGATGCCGAAGGACAATTGGTCGGTCACGTCGCCTTCGATGTCGATATAGAGGCCCTTGGAATTGCGGCTGCTCTCACCCGCGATCGCCGGGCCATAGCCGGGAAAGCCGTTGGCGCCGACCGGCAGGGTCACGGACAATTGCGTGCCGTCGGCATTCAGCACCGGCGTTCCGTCCTGATGGAAGACGAGGTTGCCGGTATAGGGACCGACCGCATAGGAGGCCGCGTCGCCCAGGCCCAGCTCATAGGATTCGCGGAAATATTGCCCGCCAAAGGCGATGGTGATCGGGCTGGCGAAGCCGACTTCCCAGGGATAGCTGAAGTCCGCGTTGAACAGGGTTTCGCGCTGTTGCAGCTTGCCCAGATAAAATTCGGTCGGCGACGTGATGCCCAGCGAGGGGTTCATCGTGCCGTTCATCGAATATTTCAGCGTCGACTGGCCATAGCTGCCCGACAGGTCGTAGTTCAGGCCGAAGCCCGTCGTGCCCTTATAGCCGACCGTGCCCGAAATATCGTCGATCTTGCCGAAGAAGATCGGGGTGAAGCCGCCCGAATAGACGCAGCTCCAGTTCTGCACCAGCGGATCGGAGCAGGTCGCGACCTGCGTATAATCGCGCGTGGTCGGATCATAGCCGTTTGGCGCATAGACATTGCCGCCAGCCGCACCAGTCTGAATGCCCGGCAGCGTGTTGTCGAAATCGGTGAAATAATCGTTGAAGATGCCGTTATGGCCGAAGCTGTTGCCTTCGATATCGACACCGGCGGTGTCAACCGATTGGCGATAGTTGAAGCTTTCCTCCTGGAAGCTGTGGCCATAATTGCCGAAGAAATAGACGCTGCTGTCATCGCTGAGGTCGAAATGGCCGTTGGCGAAGATGCGGTAGGATTCCATCTTCGGATTGCCGTAGCGCTGCGCCAGCGCGGGCACGCCGATGTCGGGCTGCTCCTGCGCCAGCAGATGGGCGCCGGCGCGGGTGACGCCACGGCTGGTCTTGCCGGCGTTCACATATTCGCCGCTGATGTTGATGACGCCGCTGTCGCCCAGCTTGAAGCCAGCGTTCAGCGCCACCTGAACATCCTTGCCATCACCGCGATAATATTGGCCGTAGCGGGCATAGCCGGAATAGCCGACATCGTCGCGCAGCGTCATGTTGATGACGCCCGCGATCGCATCCGATCCATATTGCGCCGATGCGCCGTCGCGCAGCACTTCGACCGCCTTCACCGCGATCGCGGGGATCTGCGCAAGGTCGGCGGAATGGGCGCCCGCCGACTGGGCGTTGGCGCCGATCTGCACCAGCGCGCTGCGGTGCATGCGCTTGCCGTTCACCAGCACCAGCGTCTGGTCGGGCGCCAGGCCGCGCAGGTTGGGGGGACGGACGAAGGAGGAACCGTCGCCGATCGCATAGCGCGCGACCGAGAAGGAGGGGACGAGATTCTGGATGACCTGGTTCATGTCGGCCGTGCCCTGCTTCTGCAGTTCCTGGCCGGAATAGACGTCGATCGGCGTCGGCGATTCCGCAACCGTGCGGTCGGTGCGACGGGTGCCGGTGACGATGATGGTTTGACCCGATGCCGCCGCCGGTTCTTGCGGTGCAGCATCCTGCGCCAATGCGGGCATCGAATAGAAGAGCGCGACGGCAATGGCGCCGCGCGAAATCAGACCCTCATATTTCATCCAAAAAGCCCCCAATTATGTCTTGTACAGAGGCCTTTTCGACATCCCCTTCCGACCCGTTTACCCTGACTTGCCAAGGCCGCATGAATAGGTGGCCGAAATCGGGGATTTCGGCGCGGGACTATTCAGCAACATCTGGAAACGGAAGGCTGGCACAAATCCACCAAGGGAGAAATGGCCCTTTTTTGCAGTGCCGCATAATCTGTTGCGCCTGCGAAGGTCGGACGTATGTCCGAATTTGTCAAATCATTGCAACATATAGAAAAAGGCGGCACCCCATGGGGGCACCGCCTGTTTCTTTTTTACAACTGTCAAGAAGCGATTTGGACTATCAGCCCTCGCTGCGCACGTCGCGGCGCTCGGCGATGCGAGCGCGCTTGCCGGTGCGGCCGCGCAGATAGTAAAGCTTCGCACGACGCACGACGCCGCGACGGACGACGGTGATCGAATCGATGTTGGGCGAATAGAGCGGGAACACGCGCTCCACGCCCTCGCCGAACGAGATCTTGCGCACGGTGAAGTTGGAACCCATGCCCTTGTTCGAACGGGCGATGCACACGCCTTCATAGTTCTGAACGCGGCTGCGCTCGCCTTCGATGACCTTCACGCCGACGCGCAGGGTGTCGCCGGGGCGGAAGTCGGGAATATCCTTGGCGAGGGCGGCAATGTTTTCCGCCTCGATCTGCTGGATGATGTTCATATAACGTCAGTCCTTGGTCTTTTGCTGCGCACCAGAGGGCGACTGGTCCCGAACGCCGATATGGCGTTCCCAAAGGTCCGGCCGCCTTAGCCGTGTATCGACCTCCGCCTGTTGTTTCCGCCAGGCGGCGATCTTCGCATGATCCCCCGATCGCAACACTTCGGGGATCGCGCGCCCCTCCCATTCCACCGGGCGGGTATAGTGCGGATATTCGAGCAACCCCGTTTCAAAGGATTCCTCGACTCCGCTGGAAGCCGCGCCCATTACACCGGGAAGCAGCCGAACACAAGCATCGAGCAGCAGCAAAGCCGCCATTTCCCCGCCCGACAGGATGATGTCTCCCATGCTGACCTGCTCGATCGGGCGGGCGTCGAAAATCCGCTCGTCAAACCCCTCGAACCGGCCGCACAGGATCGTTGCGCCCGGCCCCGCCGCCAGTTCGCGCACGCGCGCCTGCGTAATGGGCTTGCCGCGCGGCGTCATCGCAAGCACCGGCAGGTCGGATCGCCTTTCCAGCGCATGGTCGACCGCATGGCCCAGGATGTCGGCGCGCAGCACCATGCCCGCCCCACCGCCTGCCGGCGTATCGTCCACGGTGCGATGCCGGTCGGCGGCGAAATCGCGGATATGGATGGGATGGCAGGCCCATTTACCCTCGGCCAGCGCCCTGCCCGCGAGCGACACGCCCAGCGGCCCAGGAAACATCTCGGGATAGAGGGTCAGGATTTGCGCGGTGAAGCTCATTTACGATAGCCTTGGACGATCAGATACACGATGGCGAAGGCCACAAGATAGAGGATGAGCGCCGTCAGGCCGAGCATCATCGAACCCGCCATCGCCATGCCGCATGCGTCGACGCCGCAATCCTGCTTCGACGCCATGGCCGCCCGCAGGAACACGAAAGCCGCCAGCAGACAGGCCAGCAGTGGAAGCGGCAGCGCGGACAGCAGCGCGATGCGCCGGCTGCTCCAGCGCGGCCGCAGGGCGACGATCCAGTGCGAACACAGGACCGACAGGGCGGTGATCGCCAGACCGGAAATGAAGACCAGCCCGATGTCGCTCATGTCCGACGCCTTTTCCGCATCCAGGCCGCCGACATGCCGCCCGCCAGGCAGATGGCGCCGCAAATGGTGAGGACGACGCCGATATTCAGCAGCAGGTCGGCAAAGGGCCGTTCGGGATGCAGGAGCGATGGCAGGATGAACAGCATCGGCAGCGGGCAGATCAAGCCGACGGCGGCCGCGACCTTCACCCAGCGCGGCCATCCGATCCCGAACAGTCGCCATCCCGCGACGAGCATCATCAGCAGATAGATAGCGGTGACGATCTGGGCCATCGCCGCCGCTTAGAGCGAATCCCGGTCGGAGGGAACATCTGACGGCCGGAAAATCGCGGAAACAGAGGGGCACGCCGAAGCAAGCCCGCACCGGCATCCCGTTCCCCGCCGATCAGGGCAGCTTGATCGCCAGCTTCAGCTCCTGAATCTGCGCCGTTACGGTCGGCGCCAGCAGGATCGTCCCGGCTACCCTGCCCCGCTCGCAACGCCAGGTGAAGCTGCCCGACAGGTTGCCCGTGGCGGTGACGGGCGCATCGGTGCTGCACGCGCCGACCTCGCGCTTCAGCGTGGCGAGTTTCTTCGCCCAGTTGTCCATGTCGCTGTCCATCAGGAAGTTCATCGCCAGCCGGTCCTGCGCCACGCCGACACTCCCCGCGGCATAGATTCGCCCTGCCGCCCCATAGCCATCCGCCAGCAGCGCCGACACCGGCACGTCGCCCGCGATCAGCGCCCCCGCCTGCTTCAGCGCCAGCGCCGCATCCCAGGCCGGCCCTGCGCCGCCATTATAGGTGCGGTTGGTGAAGACGAAGATGCCGACGCCATAATCGGGCATCAGCATCACATGGCTGCCATAGCCCGGATAGCCGCCGCCATGCGCCAAGGTCAGCCCCAGATCGCAATCCTGCGCGATCCGCATGGCAAAACCATAGGCCGCCGCCTGTCGGCAGGCGGTCGGCCCGCTCTTCCCATTGCGCTGGGCGATGGTGACGAAATTGCTCCCCTCCGCCAGCATCCGCACGGCCGATCGCGATACCGGCCCGGTTTCGGCCTCATCGCGCGCCGGCCAGGCCGACAGCAGGAAGGCGACCCAACGCGCGTAGTCGGCGGCGCTCGTCTGCAGCCCGCCCATCGCGCCGAAGGCGCCATCCGCCATGGTCGGCTCATTCTTCCACCGGCCATCCTCCCAGCGATAGCCGAGCGCACGGCGCTCCAGCGGCCATTCGCTCACCTCATAGCCGCTCGATGTCATGCCGAGCGGCGCCAGCAGGCTCCTTTCGACATAAGCCCGATAGGACATGCCGCTCACATGGGCGATAATCCGCCCCAGCAGCGCATAGCCGAAATTGCTATATTCATAGCGGCTGCCCGGCGCGGTGCTGAACGGCACGCCCTGCGCCAATATCCTGCTGAACTCGTCCTGCGGCATCGGCGTCTGCCGGTCGCCCCAGGGATTGTCGTCGACGAAACCCGCGCTGTGGGTCAGCAGGTCGCGAATGCGGATATGCGGACTGTCCTTGGTCGGATAGGTCCAGCCGCGCATTTCGGGGACATATTTTTCCGCCAGATCGTCGAGCGACAGCTTGCCATCCTCGCGCAGCTTCAGGATCGACAGGGCGGTGAAAGCCTTGGTCATCGACGCGATGCGGAACAGGCTGTCGGGCGTCACCGGCCGCTTCTGGACCAGATCCTGCACGCCCAGCCCCTTCACATGGACCAGCCGCCCGTTGGCGACGATGCCATAGACCAGTCCCTGCGTATGGCTATCGACCTGAAAGTCGGCGAACAGACGGTCGATTTCGGGCATGGCGGCAGCGATCTTCTTCTCATCGGCCGCCCTGGCCGTCGCGGGGAGGAAGGCCAGAAGCAGCAGCAAGGGGAAGAAGCGTCGCGTCACCGGGTCCAGTCCTCCACCTTCAGGCCAGGGATATCGCCAAAGTCCTTCGGATTGCGCGTCACCAGCACCATGCCGAGCGCCAGCGCATGGGTGCCGATCAGACGATCGAAGCCGTTTCGGCGGACGCCCGCCTGCCGCATGACGCCGGCGTAGACGCGCGCAGCCGTGTCGTCGAAAGGCGCGATGCGCAGCAGGGACAGGAAACTGTCAATCCGTCGCCCGTCTCCAACCGGATCGGCCGACGAGCGGTTGCCCACCCGTAATTCGGCGGCAGTGATCGCCGAAACGGTCAACGCGCCGAATGACCCGGCCATGCGTTCGGCCAGAACCGCGCTGCGTCCCAGCAGGAAGTCGATGCAGACATTGGTATCGAGCAGATAGGCAGGCGCGGTCATGCGGCTTCCGTCGCACCGCCATTGTCGCTCCAGTCGCGCTCTCCCTGGCTGATGTCGCCCCGCCCCTCGCCCATGAAGCCGGCAGACATGCTGCCATAAAGCCCCATCAGTATATCGCGCGAACGGTCCTGCTTCCAGAAGGAGAAACTGCCATCGTCATGCGGGACGACCATCACCTCTTCCCCATCGGAGAGGCCCAATGTGCGCGGCAACCGCAATGCCAGGCTATTGCCCGACTTGAAGACCTTGGCCCGATATTCCTCGCCCATGGCTCCCTCCGTATATACGGAGTGTATATACTATTCGGCGAAGGCCGCGTCAATCAATGCGCCGTCGTCGCCCAGCGTGACGACATGCATCGGCGCCATGAAGCGCTTGCCGGGCTTGTCGCCGACGGATGGCCGCTGGACCTCGATAATATCGCCCGCGCCGAAATTCTCGACCGCGACGATCTCGCCCAGCGCTTCGCCGGTGCTGGAGGTGCAGGGCAGGCCGATCAGATCGGCATGATAATATTCGCCTTCGCCCAGTTCGGGCAGGGCGGAACGGGGCACGGTCAGTTCCGTGCCGCGCAGCGCCTCGGCCGCGCTTCGGTCGCCGACCTCGGCGAAGCGGGCGACCGCGCCATTGGGGCCGGGGCGCACCGACTTCAACGTCAATATGCGCCCCGCCGCATCGAAGCCCTTGAAGCTTTTGAGGCTTTCCGCCCCTTCGCCAAAGAGCTTCAGACGGACTTCGCCCGCCACGCCATGCGCGCCGATGATGACGGCTAGAGTGACGGGCTTGTCGGTCAAGATAATCAGCCCTCGGCCGCTTCTTCTGCGGGAGCGGCTTCTTCGGCGGCCGGCGCAGCAGCGGCTTCAGCGGCGGCAGCCTTGGCGGCTTCGGCAGCTTCAGCGGCTTCCGCAGCCTTGGCGGCGCGATCTTCGGCGCGATCCTTGGCCTTCTGACCCGGCTCGGCCTTGTTCGGGTTGTTGCGCGCAGCGCGTTCCTTCACGCCGGCGGCGTCCAGGAAGCGGGCGACGCGGTCGGTCGGCTGCGCACCAGCGGCAACCCAGTGCTTCGCACGCTCGACGTCCAGAACGACGCGCTTCTCGTCGCCCTTGGGCAGGACGGGGTTGTAGCTGCCGATACGCTCGATGAACTTGCCGTCACGCGGCGCGCGGCTGTCGGCCACGACGATGCGGTAATAGGGACGCTTCTTGGAGCCGCCGCGCGACAGACGGATGGAGGTTGCCATTAAACTTGCCTTTCTACTCTGATCTGATCTGCTGAAATTGCTTATTTCTTCATGAAATTCTGAAAACCGGGCGGCAGCTTGGGCATGTTGCCACCCAGACCACCCAATCCGCCAAGCCCGGAAAGATCGGGAGCGCCTGCCCCCTCCGGCCCACCCGCGCCGCCAAGCATTCCGCCCATGCCGCCGCCGGTGAACATCTTGGCCAGCCCCTTGAGGCCGCCCATCTTGCGGATCTTCTTCATCGCCGTTTCCATTTCCTGATGCATTTTCAGGAGGCGATTGACTTCCTGCACAGTGGTGCCGGAACCCTTGGCGATACGGATCTTGCGCTTGGCGTTGATCAGGGCGGGCTTTTCGCGCTCCTTGGGCGTCATCGAGCCGATCATCGCGTCGAGATGAATGAGCGTCTTGTCGTTGGCGCCGCTGTTCGCCATCGCCGCCTGCGCCTTCTTGAGGCCCGGCAGCATGCCCGCCAGCGCGCCAAGGCCGCCCATGCGGCGCATCTGGTTCAGCTGCGCGCGCAGGTCGTTCATGTCGAACTGACCCTTGGCCATCTTCTTGGCCAGCTTGTCCGCTTCCTCGGCGTCGATCGTCTCGGCCGCCTTCTCGACCAGCGAGACGACATCGCCCATACCAAGGATGCGCTGCGCGACGCGCGCGGGGTGGAACGGCTCGATCGCATCCAGCTTTTCGCCGGTGCCTGCAAATTTGATCGGACGGCCGGTAACGGCGCGCATCGACAGCGCCGCACCGCCGCGGGCATCGCCGTCCATGCGGGTCAGCACCACGCCGGTCAGCGGCACCTGTGCGGAGAAGCTGGTCGCCACGTTCACGGCGTCCTGACCCGTGAGCGAGTCGACGACGAGCAGGATTTCAGCCGGGTTCGCGACGTCCGCGACCGCCTTCATCTCGTCCATCAGCGCTTGATCGACGTGCAGACGGCCAGCGGTGTCGAGCATAACCACGTCGAAGCCCTGAAGCTTCGCCGCCTGAAGCGCGCGCTTGGCGATATCGACCGGCTGTTGACCCGCGATGATCGGCAGGGTCGCGACATCGGTCTGCGTGCCGAGCACCGCCAGCTGCTCCTGCGCGGCCGGGCGCTGGACGTCGAGCGACGCCATCAGCACCTTCTTGCGCTCCTTTTCCTTCAGCCGCTTGGCGATCTTCGCGGTGGAGGTCGTCTTGCCCGAACCCTGGAGGCCGACCATCATGATGACGGCCGGCGGGGTCACGTCGATCATCAGGTCGCTGGTTTCGGCGCCCAGCGTTTCTGTGAGCGTATCGGAGACGATCTTGACGACCATCTGTCCCGGCGTGATCGATCGCAGCACATCGCTGCCGACCGCGCGTTCGGTGGCCTGATCGACGAACTGGCGGACGACGGGCAGCGCCACGTCGGCTTCCAGCAGCGCGATTCGCACCTCGCGCATCGCGGCGCGGACATCGTCCTCCGTAAGCGCACCGCGCCCACGCAGCTTGTCGAATACCCCACCGAGACGATCGCTTAGCGAATCGAACATCATCACCTCATTTGGGCCGAAAGGCCCGGAAAACTGCGCTTACCCATCAAACGACAAAATCGCCGGCGGGCGAAACCTCGCCGGCCAGCGTCCATCCGATGCCCCATGCTGGGCGTCCTGGAGTCGTCAGGGTTCCAGGGACGAAGCCCTGAATGCGGCTCGGCCTTTAGTGCAAAGCCGCCAGAAGCGCAAGCGCGCTATCCCGCCATGAGCGCGGCGGCTGTGGACGCAGCGACCTGCATATGTCCCAGCACCTCCACCAGCACGCAGCGCGCGACGATGACGGCCATGCCCCAGACATAGGCCGGATGCACTGCTTTCCCCATCCGCACATCGCCATGCATCGCCAATCCCACATAGAGAAGCTGCATCAGGGTGGCGCTCGCACCGGCCCATGCTCCCAGCAGCGGCATGGGCAGAATGCGTCCGAAGGCCGGTTCCAGCATGGCGATGGTGCCGCACAGCATCAGCCGCTTGTGCCAATCGCTCCGGTTCCGCAGCAGGACAGCCGCCATGGTAAGACCGGCAAAGGCCAGCATGTCGAGCGGCCCGAGCAGCAGGAAGACGCCCGGCGTAAAGAAAGGCGGTACCCGTCCCATCTGCACCGCCAGAATCGACGTTGCGATCCCCCATGGCACGATGAAACAGGCCAGTGCGCCGGCAACCCAGCCAAGCTGCCGATGGACGTCGGCTCGCCCGCGCAGGATCAGCAAGGCCTGGGCCAGAAACAACAGGGTCCAAATGATCAATGACAGCGCATGGACATACACCCACCAGGGCACCTTGGCCACATCCACCATGCCGCGCAGCGCGAAGGAGCCGAATCCGCCGATGACGGTCGTGGCGATCAGCATCGCCATGCCGGTGAATATCCGCCGCTCCCGCGCCTGCCGCTGCACTGCCCCGATCGCCGTCGCTCCGACCACCGCCATCATTGCGCCAATCTCCCGCTCTTGGGCAATAATAGCGCAGCCGTCGGCCCCGATATTGTAAGAAGCCGCCACGCTGACGCGCAACGCTTGCGCAGCCCCCGACTTTGCGTCAGCACACGCCCTCGACAGAGCAGAAAAAGGGGAGCCGAGACGTCATGAGCTGGACACGCCGCAAGCCGATGGAGGCGATGATGCCCAGGGAGGCGGACCACCAGATGGCGCGCACCCTGTCCTGGCCGCATCTGCTGGCGCTGGGCGTCGGCGCGATCGTCGGCACCGGCATATTGACGCTGATCGGCGTCGGCGCGGACCGCGCTGGCCCCGCCGTCCTGCTCTCCTTCGCCATTGCCGGCGCGATCTGCGCCTGCGCCGCGCTCGCTTATGCCGAACTGTCCACCATGATGCCGGCGGCGGGCAGCGCCTATAGCTATTCCTATGTCGTGCTCGGCGAAGGCATCGCCTGGATCGTCGGGTGGAGCCTGATCCTCGAATATAGTCTGGTCGTGTCGACCGTGGCGGTCGGCTGGTCGGGCTATGCCGCGCCGCTGCTGACGGCCATCGGCTTTCCAGAGGCGCTGACGCAGGGACCGGAACTGGGCGGCCTCATCAACCTGCCCGCCATCTTCATCATCGCCGTCGTTGCGGGCCTGCTGATGTTCGGCACGCAGGAAAGCGCGCGTCTCAACACCATCCTCGTCCTTATCAAGATCGCGACGCTCAGCCTGTTCGTCTGGGTCGCCCTGCCCGCCTTCGACGCGCAGAATCTCGAACCCTTCATGCCGTTCGGCTTCGCCAAGCATATGGGACCGGACGGCGTCGAGCGCGGCGTGATGGCGGCGGCCGCGATTATCTTCTTCGCCTTCTACGGCTTCGACGCCATCTCGACGGCGGCGGAGGAAGCCAAGAACCCGGACCGCGACCTTGCCATCGGCATCGTCGGCTCGCTGATCGTCTGCACGCTGATCTACGTCCTTGTCGCCGCCGCCGCGATCGGCGCTCTGCCCTTCGCCCGCTTCGCCGACAGCCCGGAACCGCTGGCGCTCATCCTGCGCGAAATGAGCCAAGGCGGCATCGCCCGGATCGTCGCCATCGCCGCCGTGATCGCGCTGCCGACCGTGCTGCTCGGCTTCCTCTACGGCCAGAGCCGCATCTTCCTGGTGATGGCGCGCGACGGCTTCCTGCCGCAGAGCCTCGCGAAGATTTCGAAGCGCGGCACGCCGGCGCGCATCACGCTGGTGACGGCCATACTGGTCGCAGTCATCGCGGGCATCCTGCCGATCGACGAAATCGCCGCGCTCGCCAATGCCGGCACGCTGATCGCCTTCACCGCCGTGGGTCTCTGCCTCCTCGTCCTGCGCAAGCGCGCGCCGGACCTCAAGCGCCCCTTCCGCACGCCTGCCGCCTGGTTCGTGGGCATCGGCGCGGTCGCGGGCTGCGCCTATCTGTTCGCCAGCCTGCCGATGAAGACCATCCTCGCCTGCGCGATCTGGAATGCGATTGGGTTGGCGGTCTATTTTCTCTACGGGCAGCGGCGGGCTGCGGCTGGCCTGATCAGGCCGCCAGCGGCTTGACGCCCAGTTCGTCCGCATGTTGGCGCGCCACGGCCAGATCGTGGCGCGTCTGCATCCGCATCAGCGTTTCGGCATCGATGCCGAACAGCTTTTCGAAGCGGATTGCCATCTCCGCCGTCAAATCCTGCCGCTGATTGAACAAACGACTGACCGTCTGCCGCGTAACCCCCAGATGATCGGCCAGATCACCCAGCTTCAGGCCATGCGCTTCAACGACTTCGGTCCTCAACCAGTCGCCGGGATGGACTGCCAGCGATGCGTGCATCTTAAGCGCCATGATAATCCTCCAAATCCATATCGATCAGCGCGCCCTGCTCATCGATCCGAAAGGTCAATCGCCAGTTGCGCGTTACCGTCATCGCCCATGTTCCGGTACGATCGCCTGTCAGCGGATGCAGCCCGTAATTGGGCGGCTGGGAGAGTATCTCCAGCGATGTTGCCGCATCGATGAAGGCCAGCATCTTGCGCAGCCTTGCCACATCGCCAACCAAGCCCTTGGCGTTGCCCGTCTCGAAAAAGCGGCGCAGCCCCTTATGCGCTATGCTCTCGATATCCATCCGTAACGCCATAGGTTACATCGCGCAAAACGTCAATCAAGACGTTACATTGCACGCGGACTCGCCTTTTCCCCCCACTCCCACTACATGCGCGGCCATGGGACGTTTCTCGAAGATGCATGGCCTGGGCAACGACTTCGTCGTGATCGACGCGCGTGAAAGCGCCATCGAGATGACGGAGGCGCGCGCCCGCGCTATTGCCGACCGCCATGCCGGGATCGGCTGCGACCAGCTGATCCTGATCGGAGAAGCTGACGACGCGGACGTGTCGATGCAGATCTTCAACGCCGACGGCAGCGAGGTCGAGGCCTGCGGCAACGCCACACGCTGCGTCCCCCTGTTCGTCGGCCGCGACGTGCTGATCCGTACCAAGGCCGGGCTGCTTGACGCCAAGTCGGTAGATGGCGGCGCCAGCGTCGACATGGGCGCGCCCCGCTTCGACTGGGACGCGATCCCGCTCGCCTATGCGATGGACACGCTCAGCATGGGCGCCAGCTGGGAAGACCTGCCCGCGCCCGCCGCCGTCAATGTCGGCAACCCCCATGTCGTCTTCTTCGTGGATGATCTGAACGGTGTGAACTTCGACCGTCTCGGCCCGCTGATCGAGCATGATCCGCTCTTCCCGAAGCGGGTGAACGTCAATTTCGCGCAGCCGGTCGGCTATAGTCATATCCGCCTCGTCGTGTGGGAACGCGGCGCGGGCCTGACGCGGGCCTGCGGCACCGGGGCCTGCGCCACCGCCGTCGCCGCGATCCGTCGCAAGCTGATGACCGGCCCCGTCACCGTCAGCCTGCCGGGCGGCGACCTCGTCATCGACTGGGCGCCCGGCGGCACGATCCGCATGACCGGCCCCGCCACCCATGTCTTCGACGGCGAGGCCGACTGGTCCCGCTTCTGACCACCATGACCTCCTCCCCCGCCAAAGGTCCAGAGATCATCACCATGGGCTGCCGCCTCAACATCGCGGAGAGCGAGGCGATCCGGGATATGGCGCAGGGGCAGGACGACCTGATCGTCGTCAACAGCTGCGCCGTGACCGCCGAAGCAGTGCGCCAGACCCGGCAGGCGATCCGCCGCGCAAGGCGGGAGCGCCCCGACGCCCGCATCCTCGTCACCGGCTGCGCGGCGCAAACCGAGCCGCAGACTTTCGCCGCCATGGCGGAGGTGGATGGCGTGATCGGCAATCGGGAGAAGATGGAGGCCGACAGCTACACCACCGTTCGTGTCGAGCGAAGTCGAGACACGACCAGCGCGACGCTTCTCGACTTCGCTCGAAGCGAACGAGAGGTTGTCCGCGTCTCCGACATCAT
Source organism: Sphingobium lactosutens (assembly GCF_013393185.1). Classification (GTDB taxonomy): domain Bacteria; phylum Pseudomonadota; class Alphaproteobacteria; order Sphingomonadales; family Sphingomonadaceae; genus Sphingobium; species Sphingobium lactosutens_A. Next base: position 194,711 of record NZ_QJQX01000036.1, read on the forward strand.
GGCCGTGCGCGATACCGCGCCGCATATGGCGTCCGCCTTCGCCGACCATGCCCGCGCTTTTCTGGAAGTGCAGAATGGTTGCGACCATCGCTGCACCTTCTGCATCATTCCCTATGGCCGGGGGAACAGCCGCTCCGTGCCAGCCGGCGCCGTGGTGGAGAAGGCGAAGCAACTGGTCGACGCCGGCTACCGGGAAATCGTCCTGACCGGCGTCGACGTCACCAGCTACGGTCCCGACCTGCCCGGCAGTCCGTCGCTCGGCCTGCTGATCGAGCGCATATTGAAGGGCGTGCCCGACCTCCCCCGCCTGCGCCTCTCCTCGATCGACAGCGTGGAAATCGACGAGCGGTTGTTCGACCTGATCGCGCACGATCCGCGGATGATGCCGCATCTGCATCTGTCGCTTCAGGCGGGTGACGACATGATCCTGAAACGCATGAAGCGCCGTCACACCCGCGCCGACGCGATCCGCATCGTGGAAAAGTTGAAGGCGGCGCGCCCCGACATCAGCATCGGCGCCGACATCATCGCCGGCTTCCCGACCGAGGATGAGGCGATGTTCGCAAACAGCCTCGCGCTGGTGGACGAATGCGACATCGTACACGGCCATATCTTCCCCTATTCGCCCCGCACCGGCACGCCCGCCGCGCGGATGCCGCAGGTCGACCGCGCGACGATCAAGGCCCGCGCCGCGCGCCTGCGCGACGCCTGCTCCACCCGCCGCGACGGCTGGCTGCACAGCCTGATCGGCACCAGCCAATCGGTGCTGGTCGAGCGCAGCGGCCTCACAGGTCACGCCGAAAATTTCGCCCCGGTGCGCTTCGCATCGGCCAAGCCCCCCTCCTCCATCGTCCGCGCAATCATCACGGGCCTTGAGAATGACACTCTGATCGCGCAAGAGGCAGCATAATGACTGATACCGGCACCAGCTGGCGCGACCGCCTATTCGGCGGCCTCAAGCGCACGTCCGACAGGCTCGGCGACAATCTCACCGGCCTTTTCTCCAAGGCCGCGCTCGACGCACAGACCCTCGACGAGATCGAGGAGGCGCTGATCGTCTCCGACCTTGGCCCCGCCATGGCCGCGCGCGTGCGCGATCGCCTGGCCGAAGGGCGCTACAACAAGGAACTGACCGAGGACTATCTGCGCGAGATCATCGCGGAGGAGATCGAGAAGACCCTCGCCCCGGTCGCGCGCCCGCTGGAGATCGAGGCCTTTCCACGCCCGCAGGTGATCCTTGTGATCGGCGTCAACGGTTCGGGCAAGACCACGACCATCGCCAAGCTCGCCAATAATTTCCTGGAGCAGGATTATGGCGTGATGCTGGCGGCGGGCGACACGTTCCGTGCGGCGGCGATCGGCCAATTGAAGGTGTGGGCCGAGCGGCTGGGCATCCCCATCGTCGCGGGCAAGGAAGGCGGCGACGCGGCGGGCATCGTGTTCGACGCGGTCAAACAAGCCACGGAAACGGGCATCGACGTACTGATCGTCGACACCGCCGGGCGCCTCCACAACAAGACCGAACTGATGGACGAGCTGGCCAAGGTGCGCCGGGTGCTGGGCCGATTGAACCCCGCGGCCCCGCATGACGTTGTCCTCGTTCTGGACGCCACCACGGGACAGAATGCGTTGAACCAGATCGAAGTCTTCAAGGAAACCGCGCAGGTGACGGGGCTGGTCATGACCAAGCTGGACGGCACCGCGCGCGGCGGCGTGCTGGTCGCGGCGGCGGAGAAATATCGCCTGCCCATCCACGCCATCGGCGTGGGCGAGAAGATCGAGGATCTGCGCCCCTTCGATCCGGGCGACATGGCCAGGGCGATTGCGGGGACGGCTTATGCCCGCTGACGCCAAGCCGGCCGCAAAGCCCGCACATAATGGAACGCTAAGCCTGGCGCTCGATTTCGGGCCGCTGCTGGTCTTTTTCCTGACCTACAAGGGCGCGGGCTGGATCTGGGGGCCGGGCAATCCGATCACCGCCATGACCTTCGGCACCGCCGCCTTCATGATCTCGATCGTGGTCGCGGTCATCGTCTCCAAGGTTAAGCTGGGCCGAGTGTCGCCCATGCTCTGGCTGTCGGCTCTGCTGATCCTCTTCTTCGGCGGCCTCACCATCTATTTCCACGACCAGAGCTTCATTCAGCTCAAGCCCACCATCATCTACAGCTTCTTCGCGATGATGCTGTTCGCCGGGCTGCTGCGCGGCAAGCCACTGCTCAAATATCTGCTCCAGGCGGCCTATGACGGCCTGACCGAAACCGGCTGGATGAAATTGTCGCGCAACTGGGCCTTCTTCTTCGTCGCCATGGCGATCGCGAACGAGGTAATGCGTCGCACGATGACGTTCGACACCTGGCTGGCGGTCAAGGTCTGGGGCGTGACGATCGTGTCGGTCGTCTTCGCCGGCGCGAACATCCCGATGCTGATGCGCCATGGCCTGACTCTGGGCGATGGCCTAGACAGCGACGAGGTGGGCGAAACCACCCCGCCGCAGGGCTGAGACCCGAACCGAAGAAAATCAGGCGGCGCGGGCCTGCACGACCTCATCGATGATGATGTCGCGCAGATGGCCGTCGCGATCGGGCCAGAGGATCGAGGCCCCCACCCGCATCCCGATCAGCGCCGCGCCGACCGGTGTCAGGATGGAAATGCGCCCCAGCGCCACGTCGGCATGGCTGGGATAGACCAGCCGCACCCGTCGCGCCGTGCCATCCCGCGCATCGCGATAGGTGACGTCCGATCCCATGGCGACGACATCGTCGGGCAGTTCGCCCGGCGCGCAGAGGCTGGCGCGGCCGACTTCCTCCAGCAATAGCTGGCACACGTCCGGAAAGCGGTCTCGCGCCGCCCAGGCGAGATCGGAAATCATGTCCGCTTCGGGTTCGACAAGATGAATGGGCGGCACCGCCGCCCAGCTATGATGCAGGGTCATGGAGAAGGCTTCCTGATAGAGAGGTGCCGCCCGCATTGCGGGCGTCAGACATCAGCTAAGGTGCCCCGGACCCTGCCGGCGGCGCGCCTGTCAGGTCCGGGGCGGATCGCCCGCGAGAAGCTGGCCTCCGTGATGGCGGAAGCGCGAAAAGACTGTACCGCTCTGCACGGACCGATCCTGTGCGACGGGCGCTACCCTGTCAAGCAAAGCGCCTCTTACGGTCAGCTTTCGACACGAATTTCTGCGATCGTTTCGCAATAGGCACATATCTGTTTTCTTGGGCGTTGGGGCAGCATATGGGAAGCGGCGGAGGCGTCCACGCCCCGCCCGGACCATAGAATCAAACGGTCGCGCCAGCCTGCGCACGGCCGTCCCATAACGAACCCGAGGAGTTCCGCCATGGCCTTTGTTCTGCCCGACCTGCCCTATGCCAAGGATGCCTTCGGCGACATCCTGTCGGTCGAAACCTTCGATTTCCACCACGGCAAGCATCACAACGCCTATGTCGTGAAGGCCAATGAACTGGTCGCCGCCGACGCCTCGCTCCAGGGCAAGTCGCTGGTCGAGCTGATCAAGTCGGCCAAGGGCGGCCTGTTCAACCAGGTCGGCCAGATCTGGAACCACACATTCTACTGGCAGTCGCTCTCGCCGACCAAGACCGAGCCGACCGGCAAGCTGCTCGACCTCATCAACGAAGCCTTCGGTTCGGTCGACGCGCTGATCGAAAAGCTGAAGGCGGAAGCCGTCGGCCATTTCGCCAGCGGCTGGGCCGCGCTGATCCTGAAGGACGGCAAGCTGGAAGTGACCAGCTATCATGACGCCGACACCCCCGTCGCACATGAAGGCCATGCGCCGCTGTTGATCGTCGATGTGTGGGAACATGCCTATTATATCGACTATCGCAACCTGCGCCCCAGCTATGCCGACCGCATCCTCAAGGAAGCGATCAACTGGGACTTCGCTGCGCTGAACCTCGACGGCGAAGGCGCCAGCCGCGCCGACCAGCCGGCCTGATGACGGAACCGCTCCTGCACCGACGGTGCAGGAGCGGATGCCGCTCCAAAATGGAGCCGGTGCAATATTCCCTTAATTTTGTCGGCACATGATCGGCCTCCCATGGGAAAGGGCCAGACATGGATATAAGTGCGCTGCGCCGGCAGCATGATGAAATCGGCCTGACGGCCCGCCTGTTGCGACAGGCCATATCCGACGATCGCCTGCCCCGCAGCGTCGCCGCGCTTCGCTGGCAACTGGCACGCCAGCTGATGGCCCATCTGGCGCTTGAAGACGGCATCCTTTACCCTGCGCTGGAACGGTCCCTGAGCGGAGAGACGCGCGAGCGCGCCATTGCGCTGCGCAAGGATACCGGCGCGCTGGCAGATCGGTTCGCCATCTATCTCGCGACCTGGAGCGACGACCGTATCGCCGCCGAATGGCCCGCCTTCTGCAAAGAGACGCGGATTATCCTCGACACCCTGAATAGCAGGATAGAGCGCGAGAATCGTCTCCTCTATCCGCTGGCCGCGGCGGCAATGGATCGCAACCGGCCCGCTGCCCGCCGCGCCTGATCGGGGTCAGGCGGCTTCCAGTTGCGCCACGAACCGGTCGGTCGCGCGCTGCAACGCCTGCGCCGTGCGCGACAGACCTGTTGCCGCGCTCGACACCCGGTCGGACAGACTTTCCGTGCTGCGCGCCATGTCGGCGACCTGCTCCATCCGGTCCGCCATCACCGTCGCATCGCGTGCCGTGTCACGCGCGGACTGGCCGATCGCCGTCGTCGTATCGCGTTGCAGGCCCACCGCGCGCTGGATTTCCTGCGCCGTGCCAGCCAGTTGTTCCACAGCACCTGCGACGTCGGACAAGGCTTCCTGCGCCTGCCCCGCCCCCTGCTGCGCCGACAGGGCGAGCGACTGGATTTCTCCGGTCGCACTTGCTGCCTGCCCGGCAAGCTGCTTCACTTCCTGCGCGACCACGGCAAACCCGCGCCCGACATCGCCGGCACGCGCCGCCTCGATCGTCGCATTGAGCGCCAGCAAATTGGTCCGCCCGGCGATCTGCGTGATCGAATCGGCAAAGCTGGTAATCGATGCGGTTCGGCTCTGCATGTCGCGCATCGCCTGATGCCCTGCGCTCGATATGCGCTGCGCTTCTCCGCCCAGCATTGCCTGCTGGGTTGCCGCGGTCGCGATCGCCGTGATTGATTCGGACAATTGCTCGATCCGGTGCGCCAATTTTTCCGCACGACTGGACGATTGTTCGGCGGCCATGACCGTCTCGTCCGTGCCTGCGCTCGCCCGCCGCGCCACATCGTTCAGCGCGCGCGCCGACTCTTCCAGCTCGCCGGTCGCCGTGCTGACCGCGAGGACGACATCAGCGATCGACTGACGGAATGCCTGCACCAATCCCAATGTCTCGGTCCGCCGGTCTGCGGCGAGCCGCGCCCTTTCCAGCTCGCGCTCGGTACGCAGCGTCGTCTCGCGCTCGCTTGCATCGCGGCTCGACGCCATGGCGGATTCGGCGGCGGCACGTCCGGCTTCCGCTTCCTGCGCCAGCCGGGCAGCGCCACTCGCATGCCCGTCAAGCACCAGCAACAGCGCCCGCAACCGGGTCGTCAGATAGCAGAGTACGGCCGACTCCAGCACGACGGCGACGGCATGAATGGCAACGCGCTGCACATCGCCACCACCCAGAAAAACCCAGGACGGCACCAGAAAGGTCAGGGCGAGATGGTGAAGTGCCACCATGGCGCCCGCCAGCAGGATCGGTCGCCAATCATACAGCAGAGCCAATCCGGAAAGCGCGACGAAGAAAAACATGTGGCCGTCCATCTGCCAGCGATGGCCAGTCATCAGGAACAGGCCGAGGGCGGGCTGCACCGCCGCGAGCATGCCCACCGCCAGCCGCACGTCCAGATCCTGCCGCTGCCGCATGACCATGATCGTGGGCAGGGCATTGGCCAAGGCAGACATCATGAGAACCCGCCCGACATTGTCGAGCTGAAGCCCGAGTCCCATCAGGCCCAGCGTCGCGGTCCAGAGCCAGTTGCCCAGCATCAGGATACGCAGCCCATGTAAACGCAGGCTAGTAAGGCCGTTCATCGCGCTCATCAGACACTCTCACCACAACCGCCGGCACGGGCGGAAATCGCAATGACTCCCGCATGGAGCAATGGCGCGGCCAACCGCTCCCTTTCGCCTTCAACAAGCAGCGAACCTGCCCAAGGCCCCGCCGATACGAGGCGCGCGCCATGCATGATCGCCAACGACGCCAGACCGGTGCGGCTTTGCTCCGTCATCGGAACGAGCAGCATGCGACCGCTCACCGGCGGCACGGCATAAAGCGCAACCAGGCCGAATATCGACAGCCCGCAATGCGCGAGCAGGGGCAAGCGCCCTCGCAGGGAGGAAAGACATCTCATCCCCTCCATTATGGAGGAAGAGGGTAAGGATAGGATTAACGATCTTCGGTGATCGCCAGCCCCAGCCGTCCGGCCAGTTCATCCAGATCGACATCCGGCCGCACCAGCAGCCAGTCGCGGCTGTCCGCGCCGTTCACGACCGTGACCGCGCCCTTGGGACAAACGCCCAGACAATTCACCTCGATGATGCCGGCCGCCGCCTTGCGCCCTTTCCTGAGCGACAGATGCTTGCGCAGCGCCTTCCCCAACCGCTCGTCGCCGCGCGGCCCGAAGCCGCCATCCAGCTTTTTCGAGCATTTGCGGCACACCAACACGGCGTTCTGCCAGTTGGAGCGGACATGATCCTTAATCGTCCGCGCCCCTCGGCTTCCAGGTGCGCCGCTCCTCGGCCGCACGCAGCACTTCATAGGCGGCCTGGATCGCCTGGAACTGCACGGCCGCCTCCGCATCGCCCGGCTTCACGTCGGGATGATATTCCTTGGCCAGCCGCCGCCAGCTTTTCTTCACCGCCTCGAAACTGGCGTCATCTTCCAGTTCGAGCGCCTTGAGCGCATGAAGCTCGTCACGCGACCGGCTGCCGTCGCCCGGCCCGCCCCAGCCATGATAGGCGCTCGACTGGAAACCGCCAGCGTCACGGCGCTCGGCCTGTTCGCGCTGCGCCCGTTCCTCAGCGTCCAGTCCCTGAAAATAATCCCAGTTCCGGTTATATTCGGCCGCATGATCACTGCAAAAATACCAGCGGTCGCGGCTGTTGGGCGATTTGGGCGCAGGGCAATCACCCGGCTTGTCGCAGCCATAGCGATCGCACAGGCGCACCTGCTGCGCCTCGCGCGCTGAACCATAGCTGCGCCAGCGGGGAAAGCCCCAGTCATTGGATCGGCTCTGTCTTGCCATCGAACCAGAGTAGGGATTTGGTCGGCGAAACGCCACCCTGCCGCAGTGCAAAAACAGTGCAAAAAATGCCAGAGGGCCTGTAAGCCGGGTTCTGTCCACTCCGTTACGGAGATAGGCGACCATTCCTCTAGGGGACGGATTGCTCCGTTCCTCCAGCAACCAACCCGGGCGGTCTCGGCCGAAACATGCCTAGCAGCCTTGCGACTGCGCGCCGCCCCTATTCGGTCTTGCTTCCGGTGGGGTTTACCGTGCCGCCGCCCGTTGCCGGGGGCGCGGTGCGCTCTTACCGCACCCTTTCAATTTCGCGGGGTCGAAACCTTCGCGACCTGCTTTCTGTTGCACTGTCCCTTGGATCACTCCAGCCGGCCGTTAGCCGGCACCGTCATTTCGTGAAGCCCGGACTTTCCTCGCCGTGGAAGTTACCCGCCACGCCGCGGCCGCCCGGCCCTCTGGCGAGCAGGGCCTTAGACCGATTCTTGGCGCCAGTCACCCCCGTTCAGTCATCTCCCTGCGGCTTGGGCAGCAGCAAGGCGAGCAGGATGGCGCGGCATTCACCGTCGATGATCCCGTCGATCAATTCCGGCCGGAACCGCCGCTGGAAGGCGACAACCGCCGCATCCGGCTCGGCGATATCATAGCCGAACCGCTCCAGCGCCAGCATGAAGGCGCTGTCGGTCCAGAGCGGGTCCATCAGATTCCTGGTCGGCCGCGGCAACGCCAGCCGCAGCCGCGCCAACTGCCCCCAGGGAAAAAGCTCGCCCGGATCCTGTTTGCGCGCGGGCGCCACATCGCTGTGCCCGACGATATTGCCGCGCGTGATACGATGCCGCTGGACGATATCGTGGATCAGCGGGATCAGCGCATCCATCTGCGCCTCGGGGAACGGGCGATAGCCCCATTCATGCCCCGGATTGACGATTTCTATGCCGATGCTGGCGGAATTGATGTCGTCGGTGCCGCGCCAGTGCGACCGGCCAGCATGCCAGGCCCGCTTGGCCTCATCGACCATGCGGACGATCCGCCCGTCTTCGGTCACAACATAATGGGCCGACACCTTCGATTCCGGATTGGCGAGCCAATCGATGGCGCTCGCCGCATCGGGCATGCCCGTATAATGGAGCACCAGCATGGAAATCGGCGATTTGCGCTCGTCGAAATTGGGCGACGGCGTTTCGGTCATCGGGATATCGGTCATCGGGAAAGGCCAGTCACTTCCAGCAGCTCGATCATCACGCCCTTCCGGTTGCCTGTTCGCGCGGCAGCCTGTGGCAACCATGGCCGAGAGCGACGCAGCAATCAAGCATGGTTAAAGGCCTGAGGCGCCCGATAATCAGCCGACGCGGCGCACCCGGCCCACGGCATGGGCCGGCAAAGGCGCCTGCCGGGCGTAACCGCCGCGAAATTCCGGATGGGCAATGAAGTCGTCGCCCTGCCCGATCACCGTCTCCCCCGCTCCCAGCAGCAGCACCGACCGCGCATGGCTGTGCCGCGCCAGCAGCCCGAGCACGACCTGCCGCCGCTCCGGCGTGAAATAGAGCAGCACATTGCGGCAGAGCAGCAGATCATATTCGCCCGACGGCGCCGCAGGATCGAACAGATTGTCCTGACGGAAATCGATCATCCGCCGCAATTCCGGACTGGCCCGCCAGTCGTCGCCATGCGGTTCGAACCATTTGATGAGGTCGCCGATGGCCAGGCCGCGCTGCACGTCCATCTGGGAAAAGGCACCGGCGCGCGCCCGCTCGATCGCCGCGCTGGACACGTCCGTCGCCAATATCTCGATGCGCCAGCCATTCCAGCGCGCCCAATCGTTGCGCAGCTGGATGGCTATGGAATAGGCTTCCTGCCCCGTCGAGCAGCCCGCACTCCAGATGCGCAACGTGCGATCCTGCCGTTCATAATGGATATGGGGCAGTATCTGGCGGGACAGCATGTCGAAAATCTGGAGATCCCGGAAAAAGCTGCTCTCATTGTTGAGCAGCGCGTCGATCACCGCTTTCTCCAGATCGGCATCGCTTTTGCGCAGAAGGCGCGCGGCAAGGGCATCGATATCCGCCAACCCATGATCGCGCAGCACCGGACGCAGGGCGGTTTCCATGCGCCAGGCGCGCCCTTCGGACAGAGTCTGCCCCGTTCGCGCTTCGAGCATTCCGGAAAGAAGGCGGGCAGCGCCCTGGTTCAGACGGCCGGTCGGTGCAGCAGACATGTCGGCCATCACGCGCACACCTTCCCGCGCCGGCCGACGAAAGCCATCATCGCTGCCGGTTCCAGCAAGGCGCAGCTGAGGCCCGCGCCGACCACCGAACCGGGCATGCCCCAGACGACGCTGCTCGCTTCATTCTGGGCGACGATCCAGCCGCCCGCCGCCACGATGTCGCGCGCGCCTGCGGTGCCATCGCGTCCCATGCCGGTCAGCACGATCCCTGCCGCACCAGCGCCATATATCTCCGCCATGCTGGCGAACATCGGATCGACGCCCGGCAAATTGCCGGCCGGCGTGCGGTCGGGATTGAGCTGGACCATGACACGGCCATGCAGCCCCTTGCGCAGTTGCAGATTGGCGTCGCCAGGGGCGACATAGACCGTATCGGGCGCCAGAAGATCCCCCGTTTCCGCCACCTTCACCCGCAGGCTGGTCATGCGCGAAAGTTGCTGTGCGAAATAGACGGTGAAGCTGAGCGGCAGGTGCTGCGTCAGCAGGATGGGCACGCCCAGCGGCGCCGACAGCCCCTGGAAAAGCTGGCCCAGGGCATGGATGCCACCGGTCGACGCGCCGATGCCAAGACAGGCCAGCGGTTGCTCGACGGACGGGGCTGCAGGCGGCGCGGCCGGCCGCGATTGGGCCGCAATCGCCGATCCTCCATCGAACAGCCGGTTGAGCCGCTCGATCAGAGCCTGGGGAAACTGCTCGCCAAAGCTGCCGCTGCCCGGTTTCGACACGATATCGCTCGCACCGAGCGCCAGCGCCTCGATCGCCGCGGCGCTCCCCTCCTCGCATTTGCCGGACAGGATCGCGACCTTGACGCCCGCATTCGCCTGCAGGATCGCCGGCAGGGCGGCAAGCCCGCTCTGGCCCGGCAACTCGATGTCCAGCAGCACCAGGTCGACCACATTGTCCGCCAGATAGCTCAGCGCATGTTCGGCGCTGTTCGTCTTGTGGACGACAGCATAGCGCGGATCGGCGTTTAGAATGCGTTCGATGACAGTGCGCACGACGACCGAATCGTCGACGACAAGCGTACGAATCGGACGGGTTTCGTTGCTGGGACTGGTCATGATCGGCACGATGGCGGTCATCACGTCGCTTTCTGCACCAACAAGGGAAGGAAGGGTGAAACTCCCCGGATCAGGGTCGATGGCTCGGGCGGCTAGATGACCCCCACGATCGCCAGCTTGCTTTCCAGCGTTTCCCTGTCGAACGGCTTCATCACATATTCGTCGGCGCCGGCCTCGACCGCCGCCTTGATATGACTGATGCCATTTTCGGTGGTGCAGAAGATGATCTTGGGCCGCGCCTCCATCCGGGCGCTCGACAACGCCTGGAGAAACTCCATGCCGCTCATCACCGGCATGTTCCAGTCGAGCAGGACGACATCGGGCGGAGACGCTTCGCACTGGGTCAGGGCATCCTGCCCGTCCACAGCTTCGCTTACCGTCAGGTCGAGCGATTCGAGGATATGACGGGCCACCTTGCGGATGACCTTCGAATCGTCGACGACCAGGCAATTCTTCATGAAACGTCCTTTTGGATTATGCGCCCCGTGTGCACGAAGGTTAACCGGCAAAACGAAGGATTTGGTAAACGCGCGAAGAAATCATGCGGCTTGCGCGGCAGCACAGCCCTCGATGAAACCGGCCAGGGAGACGAGCAGCCAGGGATATCCCTCATGCTCCACGATGGCGCGGGCAAAGGGGGTCCAGGCGGCGTCAAGCTGTCCGCGCAGCGGCAATTCGCCTTCGGGCACATGGCAGATGTCCGTGACGCTATCGACCATGAGGCCGTAGCTGTGACCGCTGATGTCGGCGATGATCGCCAGTCCGCGCTGCTCGGCAGGGGTCGCCCGGCCATGCACGATCGCCGCCACGTCGATGATGGTCAGCACCCGACTGCGCAGCGCCGAAAGCCCTGCGACATGGGCGCCCATGCCGGGTACCGGCGAAATATCGGTCAGCCGGACCACCGCCTCGACCTCACCGGCTTCGACCGCGATCCGCGTACCCGCCAGCATCGCCAGAAGATAGAGTTTTTCCATGACCTTACCCCTGTCCTCCGGCGATCGCCGCCATCAGCGCATCCTGGTCGTAGCGATAGATGCTGCCATCCTGCGGCCCCGTCGCGCGGGGCGAGGCGCGTAGCTGCACGACCCGGCACCCCATGATCTCGGCCACCTGCGCCGCGTCCGAGCCGCTGCACAGCACCACGTCGCGCGGGTCCACCGCCGCATCGGCGGGCAATCCCAGCAACACGTCATGGCCCGCCTGCCGCAGCAGTGGCGCCAATATCTCGCGCGTCCAGCCATCCTCGCTGTCGGCGAGCAGGCAGCGACCGCGCGGCTGCTCGGCCATCGTCTCTTCGGGCAGGCCCGCGAACAGGGCGAAGGGGTTCAGCACTTCCAGATGCTCGCCCTCGATCACCGACACGCCGCTCACCACGCCGTGCATCGCCACCATGTCCGGCACCAGCGGCATCTCCACGATGTCCAGCACGGCCGCGACCGGATAGCAGGCCTCCCGATGGTCGTCGCGCAGGCGTAGTGCCGACACCTTGTCCCTGTCGAAACCCGCCTGGCCATTGGCGACCGGCACCAACCGCCCGTCCAGCCGCACGAAAGCGCGGCCGCCCGACCGGCCGAACAGCCGCGCGTCGATATCCTCGACCCGCTCGATCAGCGACAATTTCAGCAGGCGGCGCTCGCCCGTCAATTCCTCGAAGCGCAACGCCGCGACCATCTCAACCCGCGCCTGCGCATCGGCCTGGTCTTCCTGCTGTTGCGCGCGGTCGTCAATGATGTTGGGCAGGCGCGCGGCGTTCGCCAGGCCCGCCGCATCCAGCAGCAGCATCGGCCTGCCATTGTCGGGCAGGGTCATGCCGGCATAGACGCCGCTCGCCATCACCAGCGGGGAGGCAGGCCGGATCACCAGTTCCTCATGATTGTCGACCGCCGCCACGCCCATGGCGAAGGGCACGCCGGTGGCCGAGCGCACCACCATGATCGCGCGCGGGCCGACCTGCGCCGGCCTGTCCATGCCCAGCACGTCCTCCAGCGCGATCATCGAATGGCGCACGCCGCGGATCGTCGCGATCTGCGCGCCGCCGACCTCGCTGATCTGGAGCATGTCATTATTGTCGTGCAGGATTTCCACGACGGCCGAGCGCGGGATAGCGAAATGCTGCCCGCCCGCGCGCACGATCAGGCCCGGAATGATGGTCAGCGTCAGCGGCACCCGCAGCGTAATGCACAATCCCTGCCCCGGCTGATTGTCGAGCGCGATGAGGCCGCCGATCCGCTCCACATTGGCGCGGACGACATCCATGCCCACGCCACGGCCGGAAATGGCGGTCACTTGCTGCGCGGTCGACAGCCCCGCCTGGAAGATCAGGTCCAGCCGGTCCTGCTCGCTCATCCGGGCGGCCGCGTCGGGCGTCAACCGCCCCGCGGCAATCGCCTTCTCGACCAGTCGCGCCGTGTCGATGCCCGCGCCGTCGTCGGCAATGGCGATGACGATCTGGTTGCCCGACTGCCGCGCCTCAACCCGCAGCCTGCCGGCCTCCGGCTTGCCCTTCGCGCGACGCCTGTCCGGCGTCTCGATGCCATGGTCGATGCTGTTGCGCACGATATGGGTGAGCGGGTCGACGACCATCTCCACCATCTCGCGGTCCATCTCGACATCCCCGCCCTCCAGGGTCAGGTCGATGCGCTTGCCCAAGTCGCGGCCGAGGTCGCGCACCATGCGCGGGATCGCGGCGAACAGGCGATCGACGCGCTGCATCCGCGTCTTGGAAATCACGTCGCGCATGTCCGCCACACAGGCCGACAGCCGCTCGAACACCGTGTCCAGTTCCGGATCGGCGGAACGTTCGCGCAGCTTGCGCGACAATTCGTTGCGCGCCAGCACCATGTCCGACACGCCGTTCATCAACTGGTCGATCAGGCTGAGCGGCAGGCGGATGGTGCGCGGCGCGGCGTGGCTTGCCTGCCGTGCGACCGCCGCCGTCACCGCTCCCGCTTCCGCCATGGCCCCTTCGGACTGCACCATGGCATCGGCCGGGGCGCTGAGCGCTGCGATCAGATAATCATCATTTTCGTGCGGCAAGGCGGCGCCCATGGCCACCGCTTCGGTCAGTTCGCCGATTCGATCCATCAAGCCCAACACGGCGTTGACGGTGGCCGGGTCCGCTTGCCGGTTGCCGGCGCGAATCTCCGACAGGACATCTTCGGCGGCATGACTCAGCCGCTCGAAACGCGGGAGGTTCAGGAAGCCGCAACTCCCCTTGACCGTATGGAAGAAGCGGAAAATCGCATCCAGCCGGTCGCGATCGGACGGATCGGCTTCCCATGCCACGACCTCCCCGGCGAGCGCTTCCAGCGTCTCCTGGGTCTCGGATATGAATTCCTGTAGTAGTTCGTCCATTCCCAGTCGGCCCCACGGATGCGCGCAACCGCACCATGGCGGGACGTGGTTAAGGGGCCGTTAAAGCCGCGACAGGCCGTAAAAAGGGGCACCGCGATGAAATCGCAGCGCCCCTTTTTCTGGTTCAACGCATGAACCGCTCTTGCTTATTTTTCCTTCTTTTCGACGGCCTCGCCCGCCTTCTGGCCTGCCTCGCGTGTAGCATCGGCCTTGTTTTCCAGCGCGTCGGCAGCATTTTCAGCCGCATTTTCCGCATTGCCGGTCAGATTATCAGCCATGGCTTCCATGTTATCAGCCTGGTTGTCGAGCTTATCCGCCTGATTCTCGTATGCGTTCTCGACCTTGTTTTCCTGCTTGGAATCACACGCAGCAAGCGCGACCATGCTGGCAAGGCCAAGGACAGTGACGAAGGTTTTCACGGCGTTTTCTCCTGTTGCGCCCCCTACGGGCTGACGTCGTCTCACAAGGTCTGGCCGCCAAAACGACCAGTTAACCCTGACGCCCAACAACTGGCCGCGCAGGGGATGGTTCCGATCGCAAGCTCGTTTCGTCGTAAAAACGACTATTTTTTCAGGGAATCCCGGATTTCGCGCAGCAAAATTACCTCTTCCGGCGTCGGCGCAGGCGCCGCAGCTTCCGGCTCGGGCTTGGCGGTCAGCTTGTTCACCAGCTTGACCAGCAGGAAGATGATGAAGGCCAGGATCAGGAAGTTGACCAGCACCGTCAGGAACTCGCCCCAACCGAACATGGCGACGCCCGCGCCCTTCAGATCGGCATAGCTTTCGGGATTGCCCTTGAACCCGGCAGGCAGGTCGCCCAGCCGGATAAAATAGCCCGAAAAGTCGGCCCCGCCGAAGAGATAGCCGACCACCGGCATGATCAGATCGTCGGTCAGCGACTTGGTGATGGTGGCAAAGGCGCCACCGATGATCACGCCGACGGCAAGGTCCATGACGTTGCCGCGGTTGATGAAAGTCTTGAATTCGGAAATCAGCCCCATGGTGTAAGCCCCTTATACCATCTGCGATAATGACTGCATGGCCCGTTGCGCCGTCGGGGGCAACGTCCTATTTCAGCGGCGAAACAATGCCGAGGATGTTCCATGACGCTTCTGCGCCGCTACTCCACCCTGCTTCTTCCCCTGTTCGGGGCGCTCGCCCTGTCCGCCTGCGGCATCAACAGCGTGCCCACCGCCGAGGAAGAGGCCAAGGCCAAATGGGCCGATGTCCAGGCACAATATCAGCGCCGCGCCAATCTGACCGGCAATCTCGTCGCCACGGTCAAGGCGGCGGGCAAGCAGGAACAGGCGACACTGACCGCCGTGACCGAAGCCCGCGCCAAAGCGACGTCGATCCAGGTCAATGCCGAGGATCTGTCCGATCCCGCCAAGGTCGCGCAGTTCCAGGCGGCGCAGGCGCAGCTCAGCCAGGGCCTTGGCCGCCTGCTCGCCTCGGTCGAGGCCTATCCCGACCTCAAGACCAACGAGAATTTCCTGCAACTCCAGTCGCAACTGGAAGGCACGGAAAACCGCATCGCCGTCGCCATCCGCGACTATAATGGCGCGGTGCAGGCCTATAATACCCGCATCCGCACCTTCCCCGACGCGATCGGCGCGAAGTTGATCCACGGCGCCAAGCCCATGGCCCCGTTCCAGGCGACCACGCCGGGCGCCGAAGAAGCGCCGAAGGTCGACTTCGGCAACTGACGCGGTGCCCATCGCCTCCCCTGTGCCGACGGACCATCCTCCCGCCCCGTTCGGCCTGAGCCTGTCGACGGCCTGCACTTTCCCCATCGGAAGGCGCGGGCCGACCGGGCCGGGGCGGCTTATCATTCCTGTCCTGCTCCTGATCCTCGTGCTGCTGGCCTTCGCGCCGGCGGCGTGGGCGCAGAGTTTTCCGAAATATAATGACAGCGGCGTGGTCGATGCGGCGAACCTGCTCGATCCGGCGCAGGAACAGGCGCTCAGCCAGAAACTGATCGAGCAGAAGAAGGCGAGCGGCCGGTCGCTGGTCGTGGCGACCATTCCCGACCTTCAGGGCTATGAGATCGCCGACTATGGCTATCGCCTCGGCCGGAACTGGAAGATCGGCGACAAGGACAGCAATGGCGCGCTGCTCATCATCGCGCCCAATGATCGGAAGATACGGATCGAGGTCGGCTATGGCCTCGAAGGCATACTGACCGACGCCCTGTCCTCCCAGATCGTACGCAGGGACATCGCGCCGCGCTTCAAGGCCGGCGACATGGCGGGCGGCATCAATGCCGGCGTGGACCAGATCACCTCGCTGCTCGCGCTGCCCCCGGATCAGGCGCGGCAGCGCGCGGCGGCGGCCGAAGCCGACGCCCGACAGCAGGATGACGGTGGCGGCGCGATCATCGGCTTCTGGGTGATCTTGTTCATCATCTTCTTCGTGGCCCTGCCGCTGTTGTCGCGTGCACGCGGCGGCAAGCGCTATCGGCGTGGCGGCGGCGTCCCGCCCGTCATCATCTGGGGACCGGGCACCGGCGGTTCCGGCTGGGGCTCGGGTGGCGGCTGGGGTGGCGGATCGGGCTGGGGCGGCGGCGGCGACAGTGGCGGCGGCTTTTCCGGTGGCGGCGATTTTGGCGGCGGCGGCGCGTCGGGGGACTGGTGATGCAGCTTCATCTTACAAAAGCGGACCATGACCTCGTTTCCACCGCCGTAGGGGAGGCGGAGGCCCATACCTCCGGCGAGATCGTCACCATCGTGGCGCGCCGGTCCGACAGCTATCATGATGTCGGCCTCAGCTGGGCGGCGGCGGCGGTGTTCATCGCCCTCGCCCTGATGACCGCCTTCCCCACGCAGCTGCGCGCTTTCCTCTCGATGCTGCTGCTCGACTGGGAGCATGAGCTGGCCGACTGGAAGCTGCTGATGGGGCTGCTCGGCCTCCTCATCCTCAAATTCCTGGTCGTGCGCTATCTGCTGGCGATCATGCCGCTACGCATGCTCATGACCCCGCGCGCGACCAAGGCGCGGCGGGTGCGGCGGCGCGCCATCCTGCTGTTCCGCACTGCCGCCGAAGCACGCACGCGCGGACGCACCGGCGTCCTCATCTACCTCTCGCTCGACGAACATCGCGCCGAGATCGTCGCCGACCGCGCGATCAACGGGAAGGTCGCGCCCGAAGCCTGGGGCGAGGCGATGGCCGCGCTGATCGCCGCGATCCGTGCCGACCATGCGGGCGAAGGCCTTGCCGCAGCGGTGGGGCAGGTAGGGAAGGTGCTGGCCGCCCATTTCCCGCGCGCCGACGATGACATCAACGAACTCCCCGACAGGCTGATCGAATTATGACCGACCCCGACCGGACCGCTCCCGAAGAAATGATGTGGGAGGGCCGCTTCATCACCGCCAAAAGACGCGGGAAATGGGAATATGTCGGCCGCGCGCGCGGCATCCACGCCGCGGTCATCCTGGCGATCGACGAGGCCGCGGACGGCCGCCACGTCCTGCTCGTCGATCAATATCGCGTGCCGCTCGGCCGCCGCTGCATCGAACTGCCCGCCGGCCTCGTCGGCGATCATGACGAGGGCGAGGACGCCAGCCTCGCCGCCGCCCGCGAGCTTGAGGAGGAGACGGGCTATCATCCCGCCCGGCTCGAATCGCTGGGACAATATTACAGCTCGCCGGGCATGGTGTCGGAAAGCTTCACCCTGTTCCGCGCCCATGATCTGGTGAAGACGGGCGAGGGCGGTGGCGTGGAGGGCGAGGACATCCATGTCCATCGTGTGCCGCTCGCCACCCTGCCCGACCAGATCGCCGCCTGGCGGGCGGAAGGCTATGCTATGGACGTGAAGCTGTTGCTGCTGCTTGGCGCGGGGATGATCGCGTAGGAAAAGCGTCGCGTCGCGCGAATGAGGGGGAGATGGGCTTGGTCAAGGCACCCGATACCAGCCCGCCACCCGGTCGAGCGCCAGCGTCAGCACCAGCTTGCCCGCACGAGTCGGCCAACCCAGCGCCTTTTCCGCTGCAGCCAACCCCTCGCCCGCGCAGGCCACGCGCCAGAGAATATCGGCCAGCCCCGGCCCCGCCGCACCGATCGCGCCGTCGAAGCGCTCCTTTGCAGATAATTGCGCCATTGTCGGATCAGGCCACCCACCAGCGCCACGCCGTCCGCCTTCTCGGGGCGCGGCATCCCAGCGCATCGTCACCCGCGCGCCTAGCCCGGCCTTTTCCCAGTCTGCCCGCAACATGTCGCCGGCGAGATAATGGCGCTCGCTCAAATGGCCACGCGCATGCAGCCAGGCGAGCGGCGATTCGCCGAGATGCACCGTCACCAGCTGCTGCCGGCCATCCGGCCCTTCGACCAATTGTTCGACATGGTTCGTCACGCTCACCTCCATCCAAAAGAATCAGGATCATGGGACTTGCCATGCCGGATAATCTGTAGGAAAGAGAAAACCAAATAGGTTATAAGCGAGGATGGCATGATTACCCGCATCCGCGAGGTCCGCAAGGCGAAGGGATTGACCCTGGAGCAGGTCGGCGCCCTGTGCGATCCGCCCACCACAGCCCAGACGATCGGGCGACTGGAAACCGGAACCCGCACCGTCTCGGTCAAATGGCTGAACCGAATCGCGCTGGCCCTGGGCGTCACCAGCGCCGAACTGGTCGCCCTGCCCGGCCAGAGCGAGATTCCCGTCGCGGCGCTGCTCGGCCCCGATGGCGCGCGTGCGCCGACCCGCGCCCTGACCTTTCCGCCGCCGATCGCCTCGGACGGCATGGTCGGCGTGCATGTCGGCGCCAGCATCGGCGACTATCGCGCGGGCGACGCCATCTGGTGCCGCCGCATCGCGCCGGAGGACTATGGCAGCGCGCTCAATCGCGACATATTGCTGCCCCGCCCCGCCGGCCGCTTCCTGTTTGGCCGCCTGATCGGGCGCGAAGGCGACCGGTTGCAGATGCTGCCACTGGGGTCCGGCACCCGCCAGCTGGTGCTGACCGACCCGCCCTGGGCCGCCGTTGCCGAGCAACTCGTCCGACGACTCTAGTGGTCCGATTCTGACATTCGATACCGCTTGAGGCCATGTCGCACAAGAATGTCAGAATCTGTTCGGACCACTAGAAATATTTGATTTTAGAGGATTTTACGATTTTGACATTTGCAGGCCCATCCCAACCGCCAGGGGATGCAAATGTCAAAATCAATCCACTAGCCATTCTGCCGCTCTGCGCTTAACCATGCGTCAAAGCTGTGCATTCAAAGAGGGACCATGACACTCAACGTCCTCATGCTGTCGACCCTCTTCCCCGACATCAGCCGGCCCAATTTCGGCGTGTTCGTGGAACGGCAGGCGCGCGAACTTGCGAGCCGCGCGGAAACCGACGTCACCGTGATCGCGCCGGTCGGCCTGCCGCCATGGCCGCTGTCCCATGCCGGCCGCTATGCCCCGCTGCGCGCGCTGCCGCGCAAGGAACGTTGGCGCGAACTGACCGTCTATCGCCCGACCTTCCCGATCATTCCCAAATTCGGCGGCCGCACCAATGTCGGCGCCATGACCCGCGCGATCCTGCCGCTCATCAGGCGGCTCCATACGGAAAAGCCGTTCGACGTCATCGACGCCAGCTTCTTCTTCCCCGATGGCCCGGTGGCCCAGCGCCTGTCGAAGGCGCTGGGCATCCCCTATTCCGTCAAGGCGCGCGGCGCCGACATCCATCATTGGGGCACGCAGGGCGGCACGCGCAAGATGGTGCGCAAGGCCGCCGACGATGCGGCTGGCCTCCTCGCCGTGTCGGATGCGATGCGCCGGTCGATGGGGCGCATGGGCATCGATACCGACAAGATCCGCGTCCATTATACCGGCGTCGACCTGGACACGTTCGAGATTACCGACCGCGCGGCAGCCAAGGCCGCGCTCGACTTCAACGGTCCGGTGGTGCTCAGCGTCGGCGCGCTGATCCCGCGTAAGGGACAGGATCTGCTGGTACGGGCGCTACCGCAATTGCCCGACGTCACGCTGCTGCTGGCGGGTCAGGGGCAATATCGGCGGACGCTGGAGAATCTGGCGCAGGAACTGGGCGTCGAGCGGCGCATCGGCTTCCTCGGCTCCGTCCCCCATCACAAGCTGCCGCGCATCTTCGCTGCGGCCGATGTCATGGCGCTCCCGTCCGAATCGGAAGGGCTGGCCAATGCTTGGGTCGAATCGCTCGCCTGCGGCACGCCGATCGTCATCAGCGACGTCGGCGGTGCCCGCGAACTGCTCGACCGGCCGGAAGCGGGCCGGATCGTCGAGCGCGACCCTGATGCGATCGCCGCCGCCATCCGCGCCATATTGGACGATCCTCCAGCTCAGGCGGCAGTGCGCGAAACGGCGCTGCGCTTCACCTGGCAGGCCAATGGCGACGCCCTGCTCGACCATCTTCAGAACATCGCGGCATCGGGCTGATTCGCGACCGGCAGCAATCGGGCGCGTCCGTCCGGCATCGGGAACCGCCCTTCGTCGAACGGCACCTCGCCCCAGCGCCACGGCGTCAGTTCGGCATAGGCAGGATTGGAAATCGGCGCATGGCGCTTGAGGTTCAATAGGCGCGCGCCGTCATTCTGATAGGCGGTCAGCCGCACATGCTCGCGATAGATGTCGGCCGCCCATTCATAATGGAACGCATCGCCCCACCCCATCGCCTGCGCCACCCTGGTCAGCATCCACCAGTCGGGCCGCGCCTCGCCGGGCAAGTCCCGCAGCCGACGCTGGCGGCTGACGAGCCGGTCCATTCCGGTGAGCGTCCCATCCTTCTCGATCCAGGCGGCCGAGGGCAGCAGGCAGGTCCAGCCCGCTCCATCCGATTCCAACCGATCGGTCGCGCGAATCGAGAGCGGCACCAAGGCGCGCGCCTCCCGCAGCCAGGGCGTCGCTTCCTCATCCGCCCCGATGCTCCACAAAGCCTTGATCCGGCCGTCGCGCATCGCTTCCAGCAGCCCAGCCCCGTCCAGCCCCGGCGCCATCGCCATGCGCCGGGCGCCCCAGAAACGTCCGGTCCGGGCCAGCGCCTCGGCATCGAAGCCCATATGCGCGGCCAGGCTGTCAGCCATGCAACCCACCTCGCGCGCGCCCATGCCATTGGCCCCGCCGCCGATCAGAAACGGGGCCGCGCCCGGTCGGCCGATACGCCCTGTCGCGAGATGGAGGTTCAGCACCGCTGCTGCTTTCCCGCCGCCGGCCAGCGTAACCGCCTGCGCGTCAACCGCCCATGTCTCGTAAAAAGCGCGAATCGACCCCGGCGGCAGGCCGCAGGCGCGCGCCACCGACCAGACGTCATGGCCCTGCCGCAGGCCATCCCAATAGCCCATCGGCACGGCAACATGCCGCTTCAGCCAAAGCGAATCGACCAGGCCCATATCGTGACAATGGAGCAGCAGCCCGCCCAGCAAGCGCCCCATGCCGCCGGGCGCGACCGGCAGATGCAGGTCCGCCTCGATTGCGTCAGCCTCACCCGGCGACGCAAGATGGATCAGCCGCGCACCATTCGACCGCGCCGCCTGCACCCGATCCATCAGCACCGGATGATCGCGCCCGATCGCACCCCCGACCAGCAGGATCGCGCCGGCCCGATCGATATCCTCGAACGCGGCGGGCATGACATCCTCGCCAAAGGCGGCGCGCTGCAATCGCGCAGTGTCGCCCAGCCAAGGCGCATGGATATGAGCCGAGCCGAAAAAGCCCTTCATCAGCTTGTTGGCGACATAATAATCCTCGGTCAGCAATCTGCCACCGACATGCAGCGCAATACTGCCGGGACCATGGCGCTTCAGGATGGCCGTCAATCGCCGCGCAATCTGCGCGATCACCCGGTCCCAGCCCTGCCGCCGCCCCTCCATCACCGGGTGCGACAGCCGCCCTTCAAGCCCCGCGCTGTCCTCCAGTTCGATCGCCCGCGCGCACAGCAATCCGCCATTGGCGGGATGGGTCGCGTCGCCTTCGATCCGCAATTGCCGGCTCTTGTCGGTCAGCACGCGCAGGCCGCAGCCCATGGCGCATTGCCCGCACTGGCTTCGCACGATCGCCATAGTCAGCGCGGTTTCCAGGTGCGATCGGTCATGGCTTCCGCCCTAGCGGATCGAAGCCAAGGACAAAAGCGGCGCTTGCCTGCGCCGTTCGACCGGCGCAAACAACCGGCATGATGACGCTGCTGCTTCGCGCCCTGGCGCTGCTCACCCTGCTCGGCTCCTCCATGGCGCAGGCTGCGCCAGGCGATCATGGACCGCTGCTGCTGGCGGCGGCGAGCATGCAGGAGGCGATGAACAGCGCCGCCGACGCCTGGGCGGCGCGCGGCCACCCCCGCCCGGTCCTGTCCTTTGCCGGTTCCTCCGCCCTTGCCCGACAGATCAAGGCCGGGGCGCCCGCCGACCTGTTCCTGTCCGCGGATGAGGAATGGATGGACGATGTCGAGCGGGCCGGACTGGTGGCGCGCGGTACGCGGGCCAACCTCGCCGGCAACCGGCTGGTGCTGGTCCGCCCCGCCGACAAGCCGGTCGCCTTGCGGATCGGGCGCGGCATGCCGATCGCCCGCGCGCTGGGCGACGGACGCCTGGCCATGGCCGATCCGGACAGCGTTCCCGCGGGAAAATATGGCAAGGCGGCCCTCAGCGCGCTGGGCGTCTGGCCGCAGGTGGAGACCAAGGTCGCCCGCGTTGACAATGTCCGCGCCGCCCTTGCGCTGGTCGAACGCGGCGCCACGCCGCTCGGCATCGTCTATGCGACCGACGCGCGCGCCAGCAAAAGCGTGGCCGTGGTCGGCGCCTTCCCGATCGGAAGCCATGCACCGATCCGCTATCCGATCGCCCGTCTGACCGCCAGCCGGCACAAGGATGCCGAAGCCTTTCGCCGCTTCCTGCTGTCCTCGACCGGCCGGTCGATCCTGGCGCGCTATGGGTTCAGCGCGCCCTGATTCTCATTTCTGGCAGGCGACGATCGCCGCGATGACCGACAGCGTTTCCTCGGGATCGCGCACCTTCACCGTATCCAGCCCCAGTTCCTTGGCCGGATAATCGTTGCCGCCCGGGAAAATGGCGTCGCCGATGAACATCATCGCATCGAGCGCGATCCCGCTCGCGTCGCGCAGCTTCTTGAGACCATAGGCCTTGTCGACGCCCTCGCGGGTGATGTCGATGGAGGTTGCGCCACCCATGTTGATCGACAGACCGGGCAGGCGGTCTCGCAGGTCCGCCTGAATAATCTTGCGCTTGGCAAAGTCGGGATCCCAGCCTTCCTTGGCATGGATCGGCGCCTGCTGGCCGAGTGCGGAGAAGGTGATCTGGCTGCCGCGGTCCTCGATCCGTTCGCCCCAGGTCTGTTCCGGCACGAAGCCGGTCGCTTCCAGCGATGCGTCGAACGCCTCCAGGATCGCCCCCTTCTGCCCGTCGTCGAACAGTTCGGCATAGACCGGCTTCCAGCCGCCATCGCGCCAGGTGAAGAGCTTGGTGCCGGTCGTCGGCATCAGCCACAGCCGCGTCACGTCCGCGCGCGCAGGCAGGCGGCTCGCCACCTGCTTGTCGAACTGCGGCCAGTCTCCGCCCGAAATCACCGCGACATGCGCGACGTCCAGCAGGTCGGCCAGCGCCTCGCCCATCGCCTCGCCCAAGGGCTGCTTGCTTTCGGCCAGCGTTCCGTCGAGGTCGAAGGCAATCAATTCTTTCATGCACCTGTCCAGTCAGATGAAGTTGACAAATAAGAGTGGCTGCGACCCTCGGATCGCCGGGCGCTACACCATCGCTCCGGTTTTTTCCAGTCAGCCGGATCACATGATCGCATCGAAAATGTGACAAACCAAAGACATGGCATACTCGCCCCCGCCGGCGCGGATGACCAGGCTTTCTTGACGACGGAAAGCATATCCCTCACCCAGCATGACATGAATTTTTCCCTGACGCCGGACGACTGGACGGTCATCAGCCTGTCGCTCAAGGTCAGCATGGTCGCGGTCGCAGCCATGCTGCCGATCGCCTTCGCCCTCGCCTGGATGCTGGCGCGCTGGCGCTTTCCGGGCAAGCTGCTGCTCGATGCGCTGGTCCATCTCCCCCTCGTCGTGCCGCCGGTCGTGACCGGCTGGCTGCTTCTCATCCTTTTCGGCATCAACGGCCCTGTCGGCCGCTGGCTCGACCAGTGGTTCGGCGTCACCTTGCTGTTCCGCTGGACCGGCGCCGCGCTTGCCGCCGCGATCATGGCCATGCCGCTGATGGTGCGGGCGATGCGCCTGTCGATCGAAGCCGTCGATCGGCGGCTGGAGCAGGCGGCCCAGACGCTGGGGGCATCCCGGCTACGCAGCTTCCTGTCCATTTCGCTGCCGCTGTCCCTGCCCGGCGTACTGGCGGGCGCGATGCTGGGCTTTGCCCGGTCGATCGGGGAATTCGGCGCGACCATCACTTTCGTCTCCGACATTCCCGGCGAAACCCGCACCCTGCCGATCGCCATCTATGCCGCGCTGCAAGTGCCGGGCGCGGAAACGACGGTCAGCCGCTTCGCCATCATCTCGGTTCTGCTTTCGCTCGGCGCACTGCTCCTGTCCGAACTGCTCGCACGCCGGGTGACGCAGGGACGCATGCCCCATGTCCTTTGACATCGCCGTCCGCGTCCGCCTGGGTGATCGCAACATCGCCCTTGCATGCCGTTCCGATGCCCGACTGATCGCGCTCATCGGCCCGTCAGGGGCAGGCAAGACCAGCATCCTCAACATGGTCGCCGGACTGCTAACGCCCGATGACGGGCATATCGCCATTGGAGGGCGGCGGCTGTTCGACAGCAAGGCAGGAATCGATCTGCCGGTCGCCGACCGTCACGCCGGCTATTTGTTCCAGGATCTGCGCCTGTTCCCGCACATGCGGGTGGAGGCTAATCTGCGCTACGGGCGGCGGCCCGGCGGCCGGCTTTCGCAGGAGGACATGCTTGCCTTTCTCGGCATCGGCCATCTGCTGCATCGCATGCCCGCCAGCCTTTCGGGCGGCGAGGCGCAGCGGGTCGCGATCGGCCGCGCGCTTCTGTCCGCTCCCCGCTTTCTGCTGATGGACGAGCCGCTCACCGGCCTCGACCGGGAGCGGCGCGAGGAGATATTGCCGCTGATCGAACGGCTGCGCGACGAAATCGGCCTGCCGATCCTCTATGTCACCCACGATCTGCGCGAAGCCGAACGGCTGGCCGACCTGATCGTCGAGATACCCGACAGATGAGCCGCCATGTCGACAAAGATGGTCGACAGCCGCCCAATTGACCGCCATCAGGAGAGCATGCAGCAACAGGAAAATGATCCGCTGACCCCTTCGGACGAGTTACAGGAAAGCGCCGGCGCGATCGAACAGCGCCTCGATCGGCTCGAGCACATGATGGCAGACAGCATCAGCCGGCTGGACCGGCTGCAACATCTGGTCGAATTGGTGCTGAGCGAAGCGCATCTTCGCCGACGGGAGGATTTTTCCGCCTCCGAAGGCAACCCCCACTGGTCGAGCGAGGGCTTCCCCATCCTGCGCAGAAATTGGCCGGTATATTTCGGCAGCGATCGCCAGGACGACGAATTGGCGGCAGAGAATTTCCTGGCCGGCGGATGGTTCGCACGGGAATCGTGGGGCGTCTGGGGCAGCGACGCAGTTCAGGCGATTCGGTTCGCGCTGGAAGATTATCGGGGCGGATATGTCACCGTGCATCTGGGGCTGCATTGCTTCGTCCCGCCCGGCATGGAACGACCGAGTGTCGATATTCTCGCCAACGGCTATTTTCTTGGAAATCATAAACTTGGCCCGATGGGGCGGGTTATCACACTACGCCTTCCTCCTTCCTGCATAGGCGATGGCAATATCGTGCTTCAGCTACAGCATGACGCGGCAGCATCGCCCGCCGCCCTGGGAGCCGCGCCGGACGATCGCATCCTGGGCGTGGGACTTACGATGCTGGATGCCGCCTAGCACCTGCCCTTCCAGAGAAAGAGGAGAGCAGAAAGCGGCGCGAACCGAGAGCGATTTTCAGGAAGAACAACATAAATATATTTGGCCGAACAGATATCGACGCGATGCAACAGATCGCATCTTGATTGCAGAGCCGCTTCATTTGCGGTTACTGCTCGCACAAAGTGCAGGGGACGCAGGCCCTTGACGTGATGCATGGTTCAATTGGCGCGCATTGCGATGCGCGGATCATCAGGGAGCGAAATACAGGCGCATGGCCAATCTGATCATCACCGGGGGCGCGGGTTTTATCGGCGCGAATTTCGTTCGCCACTGGCGCAAGACGGCGCCCAATGACGCCATCATCGTGCTGGATGCGCTGACCTATGCCGGCAATCCCGCCAATATCGCCGACGTGCCCGACGTGACGCTGGTCGAGGGTGATATCTGCGACACGGCGCTCGTCTCGCGGTTGATGGCCGATCATGACGTCGATACGATCGTCCACTTCGCTGCCGAAAGCCATGTGGACCGCTCCATCACCGGCCCCGATGCCTTCGTGACCACCAATGTCATCGGGACCCACAGCCTGCTCAAAGCCGCCAAGGCCGCCTGGCTCGACAAGGGCAGCGGCCGGCCGCACCGCTTCCACCATGTGTCGACGGACGAGGTCTATGGCACGCTGGAACTGGACGATCCGGCGTTCAGCGAAACCACGCCCTACGCCCCCAATTCGCCCTATTCGGCGTCCAAGGCCGGGTCCGACCATCTGGTGCGCGCCTATCACCACACCTATGGGCTGGAAACGACGACCAGCAACTGCTCGAACAACTACGGCCCCTACCAGTTTCCCGAAAAGCTGATCCCGCTCTTCACCCTCAACGCGCTGTCGGGCAAGAATCTGCCCATCTATGGCGACGGCATGAACATCCGCGACTGGCTCCATGTCGAGGATCATTGCGTCGGCATCGAACTGATCCTGCGCAAGGGCCGGATCGGGGAAACCTATAATGTCGGCGGCGGCCAGGAACTGCCCAATATCGAGGTGATCAGGGAGATCTGCCGCGGCGTGGATGAGGCGTTCGCCCGCAATCCCGCACTTGCCGCGACATTCCCGCACGCACCCGCAGCCCAGGGTCGCCCTTCCGCCGAGCTGATGACCTATGTGCAGGATCGCAAGGGGCACGACCGTCGCTACGCGATCGACGAAACCAAGATCCGCAGCGAACTGGGCTACGCGCCGTCGCGCGATTTCCCGCAGGGCTTTGCCGACACGCTGAACTGGTTCCTCGACAATCAGGACTGGTGGCGCCCGCTGATCGGCCGGGCCGCGCTCGTGGCCTGACCATGGATGCGCTTTCGGCCGGCTTTCCAACAGTCGGCCGAAAGCTGCACAAAAGGGCTTGACCGCCCCGCGAACCCCGCCTATCTGCGGCCTCCCAAGCGGGGCTGGCCCCGCAGATGATGCCCGATCGTCTAATGGTAAGACTACGGACTCTGACTCCGTCAATCGAGGTTCGAATCCTCGTCGGGCATCCAGAACTTTTCCAATAAAATCAGTATCTTCCATCTCACGTGACCGCAATCTTGCGGGGTTTTCATGTTGCATGAAATTCCCGCACATTTCCGCCATTTTCCGCGCATTTCCGAGCGCTCCCGGCGGCTCCATGCAACATGGATGCGACATGGAAACCCCCTATAAATCAGCAACCGTTTCGCCGTCCTTTGACAAGGCTCAGCACGGACTATTGCCTCCCCGATATGCTGACCTATGGTTGGACAGGGGGAAATCATGGCGCGGAAACAAGACAACAGCGGCTGCGGCTTGGCAGCCCTCTGCCTGGTCATCATCGTTGCGATCGGGAAGTGCTCTGGCGGAGGATCCTCAACAGATGAGCAGGCTTCCGTGACGGCGCCGGCGGCGGCCAGCCCCACAATCTCCACGATTATGCATGTCGCCTCAGCATCATTGAATTGTCGCGCTGAGCCGGCCCCCGATTCGCGGGTGGTCGAGAAGCTGAGCCGCAGCGATCAGGTGGACGCAGGCGAGACGAAGGACAGCTGGGTCAAGCTGGATCGGATCGGGGGGGACTGCTGGGTCGCTCAGCGTTTCCTTTCGGAGGGTGCGCCTGATCCAGAACCAGCCGAATCATCATCCCCTCTCTACTCTCCGCCGCCATCACAGCCCGAAGTCGACTTGGCGCCCCGCAGATCAGCGGCCAGTTGCGGCATCAAATGGAAGTGCGGGCAGATGGACAGTTGTGCGGAGGCCTATCACTATCTCAACGATTGCGGCGTCGGCCGGCTGGATGGCGACGGCGATGGCGTGCCTTGCGAAAGCATATGCTGAAACCATGGCAAATTTAACGCTGGCGTCTCGATGCTTGGCAGCGACATGATGAAGCTAGGAACCAAAATGACCCCCCTCGACCGCCTCAAATATCTCCCAGACTGGCCAGCGCGCATGACGGCCCCTGTCGCCGCTGCCTACATGGGCGTCTCACCGACGACGTTTCTTACCAGGTTCCGACATTTCGGCATCAAGGAAGGTGGTAACCTCCTGTGGGCAAGGCTTCAGTTAGACCGTAAGCGCGGAATTCCGCGCACCTGTTCGGTTGAGTGAGGCGGTGTGAAAGATGTGTCCACCAAGGAAGAGGTGGACACATGGAGATGGCCCCGATGGGCTCGTATGGGCTCGAGGTTGTAAGGGTGACGAGTAACGGCCGGCGCTATTATGGTCGGGCGGGGAAGGCACGGTTGGTCGAGGCGTGCCTCGAGCCGGGCATATCGGTGGCGAGGCTTGCGCTGGAGCATGGTGTCAACGCCAACCAACTGCGCAAATGGGTCAGGAAATATCAGGAGCGGCAGAGTGCGAACGGGCAGCGGAGCACGGGGCAGTTGCCGGATCCGTCGGCGTTTATCCGGGTGGAGACGTCTCCGGCGCCTGCGGAGCGGCACACCGGTGGGATCGCGCCCCGGTCTGCGGGATTGGTACCGTCAGTGCGGTTGCAGGCGTCGATGCCAAATGGCGTATCGCTGACGCTGGAGGGGTGTGACGCGCAGTTGCTGGTGGTGATGATCGATGCGCTGGGGCATTGCCATGTTCCGGCTCGCTGAAGATCTGCGCGTCTATCTCCACCGGGATCCGATCGACTTTCGCTGTGGGATCAACAGCCTTGCGATCCTAGTCGAGCAGTCGATGGGCCTCAATCCGTTCGAGCGCGCGGCGTTTGCCTTTTGCAACCGGCGCCGGACCCGGATGAAGCTGCTGTTCTTTGACCGGTCGGGCTTTGTATTGGTGCTCAAGGCGTTGACGCAGGACAAGTTCCGATGGCCCAAACGAGCGGAAACGGTGGTGGCGCTCACCGCGGAGCAATTGCGATGGCTGCTCGACGGGATCGATATTGACGCGATGGTCCCTCATCCGGTGCGGCAATATCAGTTTGTCGGTTGAAGGCCGTTGACGCGGGAACGGGCTTTCGATTCAAGACTGCGATGGATCGAGGCGGCGTCCCCACTATTGCGGAATTGATGGCGCTTCTGGCGACGAAAGCCGCTGAAGTCGAGGCATTGGCGGCCGAGAGAG
The DNA here is from genome assembly GCF_013393185.1 of Sphingobium lactosutens. GTDB lineage: Bacteria > Pseudomonadota > Alphaproteobacteria > Sphingomonadales > Sphingomonadaceae > Sphingobium > Sphingobium lactosutens_A. Next base: position 224,059 of record NZ_QJQX01000036.1, read on the forward strand.
ACTCTCTTGCCCGGCGCATCCTGAAGCTTGAGGAGGAACTGGCGCTGGCGCGGTTGCACCGCTTTGCGCCGCGCAGCGAAAAGCACCTGGATCGTGTCTTCAATGAAGCCGAGCAGGCCTCCCTGGAGGACGATACCGACGATGGACACGACGACGTCGATGAGCCGGTCGCCGCCGATCTTCCCGACACAGGATTGCCGGAGGCGAGAAAGCCAGAAGGGAAGAAGCGCGGGCGCAAGGCACTTCCTGCCGACCTGCCGCGCCAGCGCGTCGAGTATGACCTCGCCGACGACCAGAAGGTCTGCCCGTGCTGCAGCGAACGGATGCATCGCATGGGGGAAGTGGTAACCGAGCAGCTTCACATCGAGGTGAAGGCCACGGTTCTTCAGAATGCCCGCGCCAAATATGCATGCCGCAATTGTGACCGCACCGGGATCGCCACGCCGATCGTCACTGCGCCGATGCCCGCACAGCCCTTGCCGGGCAGCATTGCCACGGCCTCGACGCTGGCCTTTGCCCTTGTTCATAAATACGTCGATGGCACACCGCTGTATCGTTTGGCGCAAACCTTCGAGCGCGCAGGGGTACCTGTCAGCCGTGGTGCTCTGGGCCGTTGGGTGATCGCTTCGAGCGAGAGGCATTTGCATCGCATCTTTGACGCCCTGAAGCTGCGGCTCCGGTCCCAGGAGGTCATTCATGGCGACGAAACTACGGTTCAGGTGCTGAAGGAAGAGGGCAAGGCTCCTACCAGCACCTCGTATATGTGGGCCTACCGCAGCAGCCAGGACAGCGAACAGCCGATCGTGCTGTTCGACTATCAACCCGGTCGCGGGCAGGAACATCCGCAGGCCTTCCTCGGCGACTATCGCGGCATCCTGATGAGTGACGGCTATACGGCCTGGCGCACATTGAAAGGCGCCACGCATCTGGGCTGCATGGCCCACGCCAGACGGCGCTTTGCCGACGCCCTCAAGGCGAGGAAGAAACAAGGCGGGCCGCCCGCACAGGCGCTCAAGTTCTTCGACCAGCTCTACCGGATCGAAAGGCAGGCGCGGGACGAAATACCCGATGAGGGGGAAACGCAGGCCAGCTACATGCGCCGCTTCCGCCAGAAACATAGCGTCCCGGTCCTGGATGCACTCAAGGCGTGGCTCGATGACATCGCGCCCAAGGTTGTGCCCGACACCAAGCTTGGTGATGCGGTCTCCTACACCCTCAACCAGTGGGAATACCTGACGCGCTACGTCGAAGACGGCAGGATGCCGATCGATAACAACCTTCTCGAACGCGACATCAGGGTTTTTGCAACAGGAAGAAAATCCTGGCTCTTCTGCGATACCGTGGACGGCGCACGGGCGAGCGCCGTCACCTACAGCCTGATGCTGACTTGCCGCGCCTGCGGCGTCGAGCCTCTCGCGTGGCTACGCCATGTCCTCACTGAACTTCCCCAGCGCCCTCACGACGCCGATATCGACGACCTGCTGCCATTCAACTTCGAAAGACAAGCCTGACCCGCCGACGTCGCTGCGGTGGCCTATCTCGTCCAGCGTCAACTATGATGGCCGCACTGCCTCCGGAAGCAGCGTGCTACGAAATGCGCGCTTAC
>NZ_QJQX01000037.1 GCF_013393185.1 Sphingobium lactosutens
CGAGCCGGGCCTCGACCAGCTGGTGGGCAGCAATGCGGCGGCCGGCCGCCTGACCTTCACCACCGATCTGGCAACCGGCGTCAAGGGCGCGGACGCGATCTTCATCGCCGTCGGCACGCCCTCGCGCCGGGGCGATGGCCATGCCGATCTGTCCTACGTCTATGCTGCAGCGCGGGAGATCGTCGAGGCGCTCGACGGCCCGGCGGTGATCGTCACCAAGTCGACCGTGCCCGTGGGCACTGGCGACGAGGTCGAGCGGATCGCCCGCGACCTGCGCCCCGATCTCGACATCCAGTGCGTGTCGAACCCTGAATTCCTGCGCGAAGGCGCGGCGATCGGCGACTTCAAGCGGCCCGACCGCGTCGTCGTGGGCACCACCGGCTCGGAACGCGCGATCGCGGTGATGAGCCAGGTCTACCGGCCGCTCAACCTCAACCAGGCGCCGCTCATGTTCACCGGCCGTCGCACCGCCGAGCTGATCAAATATGCCGCCAACGCCTTCCTGGCGACCAAGATCACCTTCATCAACGAGATGGCCGACCTGTGCGAAGCGGTCGGCGCCGAGGTGCAGGACGTGTCGCGCGGCATCGGCCTCGACAATCGCATCGGCTCCAAATTCCTGCACGCAGGGCCGGGCTATGGCGGCTCCTGCTTCCCCAAGGACACGCTGGCGCTGGTCAAGACCGGCCAGGATCATGACGCCCCCAGCCGCATCGTCGAGACGGTGGTGCAGGTCAACGACCTGCGCAAGCGGGCCATGGGCCGCAAGATCGTCAAGGCGCTGGGCGGCGACGCCCGCGGCAAGACGGTCGCGCTGCTCGGCCTCACCTTCAAGCCCAACACCGACGACATGCGCGACGCGCCCAGCATCGCCATCGTCCAGGCGCTCGAGGATGCCGGCGCGAAGATCGTCGCCTATGATCCCGAAGGCATGGAGGTCGCCGCGCCGATGATGCCCGGCGTCACCATGGCGAAGGACGCCTATGAGGCCGCCAGGGATGCCGACGCCCTCGTCCTCGTCACCGAATGGGATATCTTCCGCGCCCTCGATCTGAAGCGCCTCGCCGGTTCGATGAACGGCAACGCCCTCGTCGACCTGCGCAACATCTACCCCGTCGCCGAAGCCGCAGAGGCCGGCTTCTCCCTCTCCCGCGTCGGTGGCGCGGGGATTTGATCTGGCCATGGGAGGAAGGGTGCGGCCATGAACGCGCCCTTCCCCGCATCCGTCACTGGATGATGTCGGCGGCGATCCTTCTCATCATGGGGATCGCCGTTCCCCTTTTCGCGGGCTTCGCCTGACAAACAGGGACGGCAGGACGATGTCCGCCGTCCCCTTTCGGCCTATTGCGCGGCGACCGGCTGAGCCTGCGCCTCGGCCGCTGCGTTCGCCTCTGCAAGGACATCGGTGTAGAGCTGGCAATAATCGACATAGGCTGCCTTGTTCTTCTCCCACAGGCGCCGGATATTGTCGGTCAGCTGGTAATTTTCGATCGTCATCGCCCGGATCGCGACCGCCGGCTTGAGGCCATGGAAATGGACCATGCTCGCCGCCTCGTTCACGCCCCAATAGGGCTTCCAGTTCATCTCCAGCGGCAGGCGATCATATTTGTCGCCGAAAAAGTCGTTGAAGCTTTTCTGGTCATGTGGCGGCGTCTGGAAATTATTGGTCAGCCGATGCCGGATATTCTCGCGAAATTCCGAATGGATCGCCCGCATGTTCGCGACATTGATGACCATCACGCCGGAATTGAAATAGGACCAGTTGTCCTTCGAAAATTCCGGGGCCACCGCGATATAGGTGGGATAGTCCGCGACACTGATTTCCTTGCGGAACAGCACGTCGCAATCGGCATAGAGGACATATTCATCCTCCGTCTCGATCAGCGGAATATCCACCCGCAGCCAGTGCCCCAGGAATTTCCTGTACCGGTCGCCATAGCCGATCTGCAATTCCTTCTCGAACGAGACCTGGTGATGGACGATCGTGGCGCCCAGCCTTTCCAATATTTCCAGTTCGGGAACCGGATCGCCGGCATAGAGCAGGATGGGCTGGAGCCCGGCATAGCTGTAGCAACTGTGAATCGCGACCTTGAGCAGATCGAGATTGGCGCTGATGCCGCTTTGGTTGATGGAGAGATAGCATTTCCTGATCGTCATCTGCTGACCCTGTGCTGCCGCGATGGCGCTGCCCGAAGGGACATGGCCCGTCCAACGGCCGATCGACCGCAAGGCAGGCTTGAGCACCATGGTGAAGGGAAGCCCGCTCGATGGATCGCTACAGGCAGACGAAACGCTAACAGGCGCGCGCCATCTTTGCAAATCTGATCAGTAGAGAATATATTTCATGGAGAGCCGGCGCAGGCGAACCGCCGCCGGCCCCTCGACGGGATCAGGCCTTGATCTTCCAGCCCCGGCGCAACAGCGTGTAGCACAGGCCGCCAAGGACCAGGTTGAGCGCCAGCAGCACGATGCTGCCCGTCACGACATTGGTATCCGCCGCCGCGACGAAGCCGTAACGAAAGCCGGAGATGATGTAGAAGAAGGGGTTGGCGTGGCTGATCCCCTGAAAGAAAGACGGCAACCGATCGATCGAATAGAAGGTGCCCGACAGCAGGGCGAGCGGGCCGATCACGAAATTGGTGATCGCCGCGCCATGGTCGAACTTGTCCGCCCAGATCGACGTCAGGACACCGAGGAACGCAATGAAGCTGGTGCCGAGCAGGCCGAACCAGACCACCGCCCACAGATGCGCCGGGGCCACATGCACGCCCGGCCAGGCGGCCATGGCCAGCCACAGGGCGCAGCCCACCAACACCGCGCGCGTCACCGAGGACGCCGCCAGCGCGAACAGCAATTCGCCGACCGAGATGGGCGGCATCAGATAGTCGACCAGCGTGCCCTGCACCTTGCCCACCATCAGCGAGAAGCTGGCATTGGCGAAGCAGGCGTTGATCATCCCCATGATGATGAGGCCGGGCGCAATAAAGTCGGCAAAGGGCACCGCCTCGCCCCGCAGCGTCACGGTGCGCCCGCTGCCGCCCAGCGCGACGATGAAGATGATGAGAAACATCAGCGTCGTGATCGCGGGCGCCCAGACGGTCTGGAGCTGCACCTTCATGAAGCGGCGCACTTCCTTGCGGTAGAGCGCCCAGGTGCCGGCCCAGTTCACGTTGCGGATCTGCGGCACCCCCGGTTCGGCAAACAGCGATTCGGCGGCAATTTTGGGCTGGTCGTTCATGGGCAGATCGACTATCGGCTGGTCCGTTATGCTGCAAGGGGTCAGGTCCAAGGATTTGAACCTGCGTGGCGAGCTTCCCATATAGGAAGCCATAGACGAATTGTGAGGAGTTTTTCATTGTCCTGGACCGACGAGCGTATCGACCAGCTCAAGGCGATGTGGGAACGCGGCCTGACCGCCAGCCAGATTGCGGACGAACTGGGCGGCGTCAGCCGTAATGCGGTGATCGGCAAGGCGCATCGCCTGGGCCTGCAATCTCGCCCTTCGCCGGTGAAGGCGAACGAAGCGCCCAAGAAGCCCGCACCGCCGCGCAAGCCCGCCCCCGAAGCCGACACCCCCCGCGCCGCCGCGCCGATCGCGCCACCGCCAGCGCCGCCGCGTCCCGCCGCGCCCGTCGCGCCGGCTGCGCCCGCCGCGCCTGTCGCCGCAGCATCGGCCGATGCCCCCCCGCCACCGCCGCAGCCGCGCATCGTTTCGGTCGGCCCCGGCGGCTTCCTGCGCCAGGGTCCGGGCGACCAGCAGGCCCCGATTCCGCCCGCACCGCCGCGCCGCCTGGTTCCAGCCAAGCCCAGCCCGGAAATCGCCGACAAGACCAGCCTGCTCGACCTGACCGAGCGGATCTGCAAATGGCCGATGGGGCATCCGGGCGAGCCGGATTTCCATTTCTGCGGCGAGCAAGTGAATCCCGGCTTCCCTTATTGCGTCGAACATTGCGGCCGTGCCTATCAGGCGCAACTGCCGCGCGGCACGCGCCGCCCGCCCCCGCCGATGCCCTTCGGCGGCCCGCGCGTCCGCTGACGCCGTCCCCCGATCCAACAAAAAGGCCCGGCTTCCTATCGGAAGCCGAGCCTTTTTGTCGTACTTGATTTCGATCAGAAGCGGTAGCTGGTGGTAACCATCACGCTCTGCGTGTCGAACTTGTCGCCACGATTGATGCTCGCGCCGCCCGAGGGGGTGATGCGGAACGGATTGGTCGCTGCAGCCGTGCCTGCACCGACATCGACGCGATAATCGCCGACATTGTAGCGGGTCCACAGATAGCGCGCGCCGATCGAGAAGTGGTCCGAAACCTTGGCTTCGACACCGCCGCCCATGTTCCAGCCCCAACCATCTTCTTCCGCATTGTTGCGCGTGAAGCTGTTGGCGGTGTTGCTGGTGCGGAAATAATTCTGGACGCGGGCGTAGGACAGGCCGCCGGTGATGTAGGGCATGATGCCGCCGGGCGTGGTGTAACCCAGACGTGCGCGCAGATTGGCGTTCCAGTCGATCGAACGACGCATCGTATAATAGGCCGGCGTGGTCGAAAACTCGCTGACCTTGTCGTCGATAAAGGCGCGGCCGCCTTCTGCGACGACACCGGCGACGATGTTGCCGAACTGCTTGTCATAACCCACATGACCCATCCAGCCGATGGCGTTCTTGTCGGAATCGCAGCCGCTGGCCGGGGTGACGCCCCGTGCTGCACCGCCGCAGGTTCCCGGCGAAAAGGCGTTGGCGCCGCTCCCCGTGCGAACAACATCGTCAAATTCGCCATCCGCGTCCGTATCGAAACGCAGATGTTCGCCGCCATCCTTCTTTTGCCAGGTCTTGCCAAACGACACCCCGACATAGGGGCCGGTCCAGTCCACCCCTCCATTGTCCTGGGCAAGGGCCGGCGTCGCCAGGGCGAACGCCAGCGTGGCGCCAAGCGGCGCGATTGCGATCAACTTCATGGAAAATTCTCCTCACCTGCGCGGTCATTCATCCCGCAATCGGCAGGCCAACGACCCACGTCACAAATTTGTTGCAAACCAATTTGTTAGTTTTCATTGCCGGTGTAGTTTTCGCGCAACGCTTGCGCCTGCTGCACGCCCGCTTATAGCTTGGTTCCATGTCCGAAGACCTGTTCGCCGCCAACACCCCGCCCGCGCAGCAATATGACGCTTCCACCATCGAGGTGCTGGAGGGGCTGGAGCCGGTTCGCCGCCGCCCCGGCATGTATATCGGCGGCACCGACGAGCGCGCGCTGCATCACCTTGCCAGCGAAGTGCTGGACAACAGCATGGACGAAGCGGTCGCCGGCCATGCCACCCGGATCGAGGTGACGCTGGAAGCGGGCAATCGCCTGACCATCACCGACAATGGCCGCGGCATCCCGGTCGACCCGCACCCCAAATTTCCCGACAAGTCGGCGCTGGAAGTGATCCTCACCACCCTCCATTCGGGCGGCAAGTTCGAAGGCAAGGCCTATGCCACGTCGGGCGGCCTGCATGGCGTCGGCATTTCTGTAGTCAACGCCCTGTCGACCAGCACGATCGTTGAAGTCGCGCGCAACAAGGAACTGTTCCGCCAGAGCTTCAGTCAGGGTCTGCCGCAGACGGCGCTGGAGAAAGTCGGCGCCGCCCCCAACCGGCGCGGCACCTCCGTCGCCTTCGTCCCCGACATCGAAATTTTCGGCGAACAGAAGTTCAAGCCAGCCCGCCTCTACCGCCTTGCCCGGTCGAAAGCCTATCTGTTCGCCGGCGTCGAAATACGCTGGAAATGCGACCCCTCGCTGATCGGCGACGATACGCCGGCCGAGGCCGTGTTCCAGTTTCCGGGCGGCCTTGCCGATCACCTCAAGGAACAGGTTGGCGATCGCGACTGCGCGACCACGCAATTTTTTGCGGGCAGTCAGGATTTCCCCGGCATTGCCGGTCGCGTCGAATGGGCGGTCGCCTGGCCGCTCTGGTCGGACGGCTCCTACAGCTGGTATTGCAACACCATCCCGACCCCTGACGGCGGCACCCATGAAGCCGGCCTGCGCGCCGCCCTGGTCAAGGGTATCCGCGCCTTCGGCGATCTGGTCGGCCAGAAGAAGGCGAAGGACATCACCGCCGACGACATCATGACGTCGTCGGAGATCATGCTGTCGGTCTTCATCCGCGATCCTCAGTTCCAGAGCCAGACCAAGGATCGCCTGACCAGCCCGGACGCCGCGCGACTGGTCGAAAATGCCGTGCGCGATCATTTCGACCATTTCCTGACCGACCATATGGACCGGGGCAAGGCGCTGCTCGCCTATGTGCTCGACCGCATGGACGAGCGCCTCAAGCGCAAGCAGGAGAAGGAGGTCAAGCGCAAGACGGCCACGAACAGCCGCAAGCTGCGCCTACCCGGCAAGCTGACCGACTGCTCCAACGACGATCCCGAAGGCGCTGAAATCTTTCTGGTCGAAGGTGACTCGGCGGGCGGCTCGGCCAAACAGGCGCGCGACCGCAAAACGCAGGCGATCCTGCCATTGCGCGGCAAGATCCTGAACGTCGCGTCGGCGAACACGGCGAAGATCCTCGCCAATCAGGAAATCGCCGACATGATCCTGGCGCTGGGCTGCGGCACCCGAAAGGACTGCAATCCCGACAATCTACGCTATGAACGCATCGTCATCATGACCGACGCCGACGTCGATGGCGCGCATATCGCCACGCTGCTGATGACCTTCTTCTTTCAGGAAATGCCCGAACTGGTGCGGCGCGGCCATCTCTACCTCGCCCAGCCGCCGCTCTATCGCCTCGTCGCCGGCGGCAAGAGCCTCTATGCCAAGGACGACGCCCATCGCGAGCAACTGATGGCCAAGGAGTTCAAGGGCAAGAAGGTCGACGTCAGCCGCTTCAAGGGGCTGGGCGAAATGAACCCGATGCAGTTGCGCGAAACCACTATGGACCCCAAGACGCGGATGCTGATCCGCATCACCCTGCCCGACGATATCGAGGACCGGCAGCAGGTGCGCGACCTGGTCGACCGGCTGATGGGCACCAACCCGGCCCACCGCTTCGCCTTCATCCAGGAAAATGCCGCGGCGGTGGACGGAGAAGCGATCGACGCGTGAGGATAGCGGGCGCCCCCGTCCCTGGCGGCTTTGAGGGCGTTTAGCCTTGGCGCTCCGCTTCCTGGCCATGCTGCTGTTGGCTATGGCCTTCTTGCCTGCCCCTTCGCGCGCGACCTCAACGCCCGCCTACCAGAGCCGCGCCGAACAGTTGCTCCGCATCCTCGGCGGCCCGGGTGGCGAGGAAGACTTCTTCGCCCCGTTGTTTCTTGACGCCGTTCCCATCGACCGCTGGCGCGCCATCGCAGCGGGCCTGCGCACCGAACATGGCCGGCCCGTTGCCTTGGGCGCCGTTCGCACCGAGAGCGCAACCGCCGGCCAGGTCGAAATCCGCTACGAGCGCGCCACGATCGGCTTCACCCTGGTCGTCGCTCCCCAATCGCCCCATCGCGTGATCGGCCTGCACATTGTCGGGGCGCGCACCGCCAACGACAGTCTGGACAAGGTCATGGCCGACATCGTGGCCCTGCCCGGCACGGCCGCTTTCGCCGCCGCCCGACTCACCGACGCCGGGCCGCAATGGCTGCGCACCCATCGCCCCGATGCGCAGATGGCGACCGGCTCCAGCTTCAAGCTATTCATCCTCGCCGAACTGGCACGTGCCGTCACCGCGCGCGAACGACGATGGAACGACGTCATCCCGCTCGGCCCCAAGAGCTTTTCCGGCCGCCTGCTCACCTGGCCGGACAAGGCGCCCATGACCCTCCACAGCCTGGCCACCGCCATGATCGCCGAAAGCGACAACAGCGCCAGCGACACGCTGCTGCGCGCGCTGGGACGCGACAGGGTGGATGCGATGCTGGCCACGACCGGCCATGCCGATGCGAACAAGGCCTTGCCGCTGCTGGCCACCGCGGAAGCCTTCGCACTCAAGATGCCTGCCAATGCAGACCTGCGCCAGCGCTACGAAGCCGCTTCGCCGGAGGCGCGCCGCGTCCTGCTGCGCGAGGCTGAATCCCGTCTCACGGCAGCCAGCGTGGACGTGGGCAGCGTCGCCGAAGTGCCGACGGCAATCGACAGCATCGAATGGTTCGCCTCGCCGCAGGATATGGTCGGCCTGCTCGACTGGCTGCGCTTCCATGGCGGCGATGCGCTACCCATCCTTGCCGTCAATCCCGGTATCGCCCCGGCCGATGCGAAGCGCTGGCGCTATCTGGGCTACAAGGGCGGCAGCGAGCCGGGCGTCATGGCGATGAATTTCCTGCTACAGGCCCGGAACGGCGGCTGGTACGCTGTCAGCGGAAGCTGGAACAACCCGGCGGCGCGGGTCGACGAGGCTCGGTTCGTCGCCCTGATGACGCGGGCGCTCAATCTGCTGGCGGACTGACGCCCGCGATTGCGACCGCTCTGGCAAAGACGGCGTCGAACATCGCCGCCGTCAGTCGGCCGACATTCTGATTGTAGCGGGAGCAATGATAGCTATCGATCAGCATCCGCCCGTCGGGCATCCGATGTTCGGCCAGATGAGCGAAACGAGCCTTGGGCAGCTTGCCGCCCAGCACCTTCACCGCCGACTGATGCGCAATCTCGCCCAGGGCGATGAAGGTGCGCGCCCGCGGCAGGGCCGCCACCGCCTGCGCCAGGAAAGGCCGGCAGCTATGAACCTCCTGCGGAACCGGCTTGTTGTGCGGCGGCAGGCATTTGACGGCATTGAGGATGATGGCGTCCCGCAACCGCAGCCCGTCATCCGGCCGCCCCTCATATTGCCCCTCGGCCAGCCCGTGCCGGGCCAGCGTTGAGAAGAGCAACTCGCCGGCTTGATCCCCGGTAAAAGGTCGCCCGGTGCGGTTGGCGCCCTGCCGTCCGGGCGCGAGGCCGATGATGGCGATCCGTGCTTCCGGATCGCCGAAGGCCGGCACTGGCGCATTCCACCAGTCGGGATGCTCGACGCGGCAAGCCGTTCGCAAATCGACCAGGCGTGGGCAATGCGGGCAGTCGCGGGGCGGCTCGGTTTCGGGCAAGGGGCTTTCCAGGATCATCGGGAGCAGATAAGCGCTTGAGCATGGCGGACACAACCCATCTCTATGCGCTGACGCTCGGATCGAACCGCCCCCTTTCCGCGCGCCGCGCGCCCGCCAGACTGCTCGACGAAGCCGCGACGCTGATCGGCGAGCAGGCGCGGGTGATGGCGATATCGCCCACGATCCTGACGCCGCCGCTCGGTCCGTCGCTACGCGTCTTCGCCAATGGCGCAATGCTGATCGAGAGCGTGCTGCCCCCGCTCGCCATGCTGGCATTCCTCCAGTCGATCGAGAGACGGCTCGGGCGCCGCCGCCATCGCCGCTGGGGCGCACGCAGCATCGATATCGACATCATCCTCTGGTCGGGCGGGACCTGGCGCGATCGGGCGCTAACGATCCCCCATGCGGCGTGCCGCGACCGCAGCTTCGTCCTGACCCCGCTGATAGCCATTGCACCGGGCTGGCGCGATCCCGTTACCGGCCTTGCCGTGCGCCATCTTCATGCCCGTCTGCAAAAAGCGACACCAAAGCGCGCGACAAGAGGTTGACCATCCGCCCCGCCCCCTTTAGGGCGACCTCCACCTCCTCGGGGGCCCTTAGCTCAGTCGGTAGAGCAACTGACTTTTAATCAGTAGGTCGCTGGTTCGAATCCAGCAGGGCTCACCATCCATGGCAACATATGGCGTTGCCCTTGCGTGATGGATGGCGACTTCGGAAAATCGATACCAGGTGCGGCCCTATATTCGTAGGGGCTGGCCGTGGCGATTCGCTTGTTCCACTGAACGACTGGCCTATTTTGATCGCTTGCGTGACAGGAAGAAGCGCAGCATTTCGCGTGACGCATCCGGCCCTGCGGGATCGGCATGCGATCCGGCCGCACTGCCGCCAGACCAGCGATGGCCGCCGCCATGAATGGTCCAGTCTTCCAGCAGGGTTTCTCCCGCGGGATTGCGGTAGATCCGGCGCGTGTAATGGCGGCCTCCCTGCGACAGGCCGCTTTGGGTGCGCGACAGGAGCGGCCCTGCCGTCGAGCGTTCGAGATTAGTCAGGAAGCCCGTGGCATTGGAAGGATGGACGACCCGATCATTGTCGCCATGAAAGACGATCGTGGGCAGCTGGCGCGGCAGTTTGCCGGTGGGACCGGGACCATTCCTGCCCCGCATCGCGGCGATGGCGCCGCTGAGCGAGCGGACATTGCCCCTGGGCACGCCGGAATGGACACCGACTGCGACATAGAGGTCAGGATAGGCGGCGCCGATGATCGCCGCCGCTGCGCCGCCTGCGGAGATGCCCGCTATATAGACGCGCGCCGGATTTGCCCTACCCAGAGCAATGGCATGGCGGGTCAGCGCGGCAATGATGGCCGGCTCGCCCCGGCCGCGCTCCTGATTGGCGGGGTCGTGCCAGTTCCAGCAACGCCCGAAATTCGCGGCAGTCGATTGTTGCGGATAGAGTATGAGGACGCCCAATTCATCCGCCAGCCGGTTCATGTCGGTCCCCGCCGCAAAATCCGTCGCGGTCTGCGAACAGCCATGGAGCATCACGATGAGCGGCATCCGGCGTCGCGCCGACCCTCTGGGCGTATAAAATCGATAGCTGAGGGCGCCTTGGCGGCAGTTAAATTCCTCATCCAGAAATGTTCCGGGTGCGGGCCGTGGGAGAGTTTTCGACGAAGCCCTGACGCGGCCGGACGAACTCGCTGTCTTGGACCGTTTCGCGCTCGTCCTGGCCGGGGAAGGCACCAATGCCTTCTGCAGAGCAAGAGCGGCCGAGAGGGGACGCCGCTTTTTGACCAGTTTGCCGGCCTTGATCATCGCCCCGAACAGATCAGCCATTCATGCTCCATTGCCAAGACGACATCATGCACCACCAACGACCGCAAAACAGGATCGATCCGGAGAGGATCGCTGGAACGCGCAGCCGACAGCCGGAGGTTCGATAGCCCCCCGCCCATCGGTATCGCCTGATCCCGCCGGCAATGGGCGCCTTCGCTTCTTCGCGGCCCACTGCATGAAACTTGCCCGGCTTCATGACAATATCATGTCCTGCCCACACCGGGCGAATGGATTCCAGCTGCAACGGACGCACTGTGAATCGTGCGCGAGACGATCGGTCTGGGGAATTGCCTGTCCTGCCCTGCCCGGTTTATGCCCGAACCATCGATCCTTTTCAGACTGGAGGCCTTTATCCATCCGCTCGATCATCCCGTTTGGCACGCGCTTCAGTCCGGCTGGTCCGCATTGGCGCAAGGCGGCGACCAGGCCATGCGCCTTGACCCGCGCTACGGCCCCTTTGCTGCAACCGCCGAAGGCAATGGGGCGGCGTTGCACGCCCTTGTTCCGCAGGATGGCGAATTGTGGCTGGTCGGGCGGGATGCGGAGATCGCTCCGTCGCCGGCCCTGCATGTCGCGCGAACCGCATTGCTGGCGCAGATGGTCGCGCCCCGACCGGCGCCCGCCAGCGGCCCCGCCCCTGACTGGCATCCTCTTGGCGAGGAGGATGCGGTGGCAATGCAGGAACTGGCGCTGCTGACCAGGCCCGGTCCCTTTCGCCAACTCACCCATCGGCTCGGCCGATTCATCGGCGTTCGCGAGGGCGGCCAGCTGGTGGCGATGGCGGGAGAGCGGATGCGGATGCCGGGCTATACGGAGGTCAGCGGCGTGTGCACGCATCCCGACTGGCGCGGACGAGGGCTGGCAGGCACCCTGATGCGTATCGTGATGCAGGCCATGCTGGAGCGGGGCGAAACCCCTTTCCTTCACGCCTACGCGGCGCATGACAAGACGATCGCGCTCTACCGGACGCTCGGGTTCGAAGTTCGGGCGGAACTGCCGATGATTGTCATCACCCATCCCCCCACAGCCTGATACCAGCTGCCCCCGGATGGGCGGCACGCCACGATCCGGGGATGCTATCGCGCCGTGGGACAGAATAAAAAAGCCGGCGGATCGCTCCGCCGGCCTCTTCATTCCGATATGGAAGGCGAAGGATTTAGAAATCCATGCCGCCCATGCCACCCATGCCACCCGGCATCGCGGGCATAGCAGCCTTGTCTTCCGGCAGTTCCGAAACGGCGGCTTCGGTGGTGATCAGCAGACCAGCAACCGAGGCAGCGTTCTGGAGCGCGGTGCGCACGACCTTGGTCGGGTCGATGACGCCGGCGGCGACCAGGTTTTCATAGGTGTCGGTCGCAGCGTTGAAGCCGAACGAGGTGTCGTCCTGATCCAGCAGCTTGCCCGAAACGACGGCGCCGTCCTGGCCCGCATTGCTGGCGATCTGGCGAACCAGAGCGGTCAGCGACTTGCGGACGATGTCGATGCCGCGAGTCTGGTCGTCATTCTCGCCCTTCAGGCCGTCCAGGGCCTTGGTGGCATAGAGCAGAGCCGTGCCGCCGCCGGGGACGATGCCTTCTTCGACAGCCGCGCGGGTCGCGTGGAGAGCGTCGTCGACGCGGTCCTTGCGCTCCTTGACTTCGACTTCGGTCGCGCCGCCGACCTTGATGACGGCCACGCCGCCAGCCAGCTTCGCCAGACGCTCCTGGAGCTTCTCGCGGTCATAGTCCGACGTGGTGACTTCGATCTGCGCACGGATCTGCTCGGTGCGGCCCTTGATCGAGTCATGGTCGCCAGCGCCGTCGACGATGACGGTGTTGTCCTTGTCGATGGTGACGCGCTTGGCGGTGCCGAGCATCGCGAGCGTGACGTTTTCGAGCTTGATGCCGAGGTCTTCCGAGATCACTTCGCCCTTGGTCAGGACGGCGATGTCTTCCAGCATGGCCTTGCGGCGGTCGCCGAAGCCAGGCGCCTTGACCGCAGCAACCTTCAGGCCGCCGCGCAGCTTGTTGACGACCAGGGTCGCCAGCGCTTCGCCTTCGATGTCCTCGGCGATGATGAGCAGCGGACGGCCCGACTGCACCACGGCTTCGAGGATCGGCAGGATCGACTGCAGGTTCGACAGCTTCTTCTCATGGATCAGGATGAATGGATCGGCCAGTTCGACCGCCATCTTTTCCGGATTGGTGATGAAGTAGGGCGACAGGTAGCCGCGGTCGAACTGCATGCCCTCGACGACGTCCAGCTCGAATTCGAGACCCTTTGCCTCTTCGACGGTGATGACGCCTTCCTTGCCGACCTTTTCCATGGCTTCGGCGATCTTTTCGCCGACTTCACGGTCGCCATTGGCGGAGATGATGCCGACCTGGGCGACTTCGTTCGAACCCGAAACCGGCTTCGAGCGGCCCTTGATGTCCTCGACGACCTTGCCGACGGCGATGTCGATGCCGCGCTTCAGGTCCATCGGGTTCATGCCGGCGGCAACCGACTTCATGCCTTCGCGCACGATGGCCTGGGCCAGGACGGTCGCGGTGGTGGTGCCGTCACCGGCGATGTCGTTGGTCTTCGAAGCAACTTCGCGGACCATCTGGGCGCCCATATTCTCGAACTTATCCTTCAGTTCGATTTCCTTGGCGACCGAAACACCGTCCTTGGTGATGCGGGGCGCGCCGAAGCTCTTGTCGATGACGACGTTGCGGCCCTTCGGCCCCAGCGTCACCTTGACCGCGTCGGCCAGGATGTCGACGCCGCGCAGGATGCGCTCACGAGCGTCACGCGAAAACTTTACGTCCTTCGCTGCCATGATCTTTACCTCTCTTGAGAATTGCAAAACTTGCGAAGTTCACACCGTTGCAGGTGTTGAAAATCCGCCGAAATCTGGAATGGATACCCGGTTCGCAGCTTGGCCGATCAGGCCGAGCCGGCTGGCGTCAGCCAACGATGCCGAGGATATCCGATTCCTTCATGATGAGCAGGTCTTCACCGTCGACCTTGACTTCGGTGCCCGACCACTTGCCGAACAGCACGCGATCGCCGGCCTTGACGTCCAGCGGCGTGACCTTGCCGTCTTCGGCCTTCAGGCCGGTGCCGACGGAGACGATTTCGCCTTCCTGCGGCTTTTCCTTGGCGGTGTCGGGGATGATGATGCCACCGGCGGTCTTCTCTTCAGCCTCTACGCGGCGGACGAGAACACGGTCGTGCAACGGACGAAATGCCATGTTGATTGCCTTTCCCTTGGCGTTTGGGATCAGAGTGAGCGCATGGGAAGCCGGGATCCTGTCCCGAAATGCCCTGTCCGCCCGTCCTTCTCCCGATGAACCCTTCTCTGTTAGCACTCACTGACCGTGAGTGCTAGCGGCATGCATATGGAAAAGTCATTCCGCTGGTCAAGAGCGCAGGCGCGGAAAATTTTCAAGCTCCTGTGCCCGAATGCGACATGGCCAGCGGTGCGGCGCCATATAGGCATTTTCGTCCCCATGGTCATCGCCTGCGCGACGGGTTGCGCGGATATTGCGGTTGGTCCTGATAGAGGTCGTATGAAGAAGCCTTGATGACAACGACGCCGCGCGCTGCCGGCAAAGGCGTCATGACGGACGGAGTCGAGAGGATGCCCCACGCCGCGATCGCCGGGAGAAATAATCATCGATAGTTGAGGATGGCTCGGTTGCGGGTGGCGGAGCCGCTTCCTACCTGCGGGCGAGATTTCACCATCGGAGCCAGCCCGCATGACCGACAGCTATACACCGCCCAAAGTCTGGACCTGGGACAAGGAGAGCGGCGGCGCCTTCGCCAATATCAACCGTCCGATCGCCGGGCCGACCCATGACAAGGTGCTGCAGGTCGGCAAGCATGCGCTCCAGCTCTATTCGCTCGCCACGCCCAACGGGCAGAAGGTGACGATCCTGCTGGAGGAATTGCTGGAGGCCGGCATCAAGGATGCCGACTATGACGCCTGGCTGATCCGCATCAGCGACGGCGACCAGTTCGGCAGCGGCTTTGTCGACGTGAACCCCAACAGCAAGATTCCCGCGCTGATGGATCACAGCGTCTCGCCGCCGCAGCGCGTGTTCGAATCCGGCGCGATCCTGCTCTATCTGGCCGAGAAGTTCGGCAAGTTCCTCCCTACCGATCCGGCGAAACGGACCGCCGTGCTGAGCTGGCTGTTCTGGCAGATGGGCGCCGGCCCTCTGCTGGGCGGCGGCTTCGGCCATTTCTTTGCCTATGCGCCGGAAAAATATGAATATCCGATCAACCGCTACACGATGGAAGTGAAGCGGCAGCTCGATGTGCTCGACCGGCATCTGGCCGAGAATGACTATATGGCGGGCGACGAATATTCGATCGCCGACATGGCGATCTGGCCCTGGTATGGCGGCGTCGTGCTGGGCCGCGCCTATGACGCGGCGGAGTTCCTGGATGCGCAGAGCTATAAGCATGTGCTGCGCTGGGCGAACCAGATCGACGCGCGCCCGGCGGTGAAGCGCGGGCGCATGGTCAACAAGGCGAACGGGCCGCTGGAGTTGCAGTTGCACGAACGCCATGACGCCGGCGATTTCGAAACGAAGACGCAGGACAAGCTGGAAGGGGCGGCTTAAGACCATATTTGACTGCAAGATCCAACGTCATTCCGGCCTTGAGCCGGGATCCCGCTTCTTCCTTTTACGCCCCGAAGAAAAGCGAGACCCCGGCTCAAGGCCGGGGTGACGACATCGGATTACCGCCTCTCAATAGCCCACGGTGAACCGGGCGCGGCTGTGCCGGGACTGCTCGATCTCGTCGACGAGCGCGATGGCATAGTCGGCATAGGAGATGCTGCTGTTGCCATCCGCATCGACCAGCAATTCGTCCTTGCCGAGGCGGAAGCTGCCCTTGCGGTCGCCGACGAAGAAATAGGCGGAGGGAGAGAGGAAGGTCCAGTCGATATCCTCCACCCCGCGCAGATAGTCGAGGAAGGCCGCGCCCTTGCCCGCTTCGGCCTTGTAGGCATCGGGAAAGTCCGGCGTGGTGATGAGGGCGACGCCCGGCGCGACCTCAAGACTGCCGGCGCCGCCGACCACCAGATAACGGGACACGCCCGAGTCCCGCACCACGCCGACCAGCGACGCCGGGTCGGTGTCGGAGAACATGACAGCGCTCACCACGGCATCATGGCCGCGGAGGGTGTCAGCCAGCGCCGCCGGTTCGTTGACATCGCCCGCGACGGCCGTGACGCCTTCGACCGCGCTGGCATTTCCAGGATGGCGCGAAATGGCCGTCACCTGATGGCCGCGCCGGGCCAGTTCCGCGCCGATTTCCTTGCCCGCGCGGCCGCTGCCGCCGATGATCGCTACCTTCATGACTATGTTCCTTAGTGGTTACTGATGGAAACCAGATAGCGATTACGATATCAGGGTCGCAAGAAGGCACCTTGCCATCACCTGGTTACGCCGAGGATACCGCATCATGACCGCTCCCCAGTCGCTTCGCACGGGCGACGCCTATAATCCCGACTGTCCGACGCGGCAGATTCTCGACCGGATCGGCGACAAATGGGCGGTGCTGGTGCTGCTGACGCTGAAGGACGGGCCAGTACGGTTCAACGATCTGCGGCGGCGGATCGGCGCGATCTCGCAAAAGATGCTGTCCCAGACGCTGAAAAGCCTGGAGCGCGACGGACTGGTCAGCCGCGCCGCCTTCCCGACGGTTCCTGTGACGGTGGAATATGCGTTGACGCCGCTGGCGGGCGGGCTGATCGGCATATTGGACCAGATCACCCGCTGGGCCGAGGCGCATGTGGGGGATATCATGGCGGCACGGCGCGCGCATGATGGCGAGGATGCGCTGGCGGCATAACCCTGCTCCAAGACGCTGGACGAAGCGTTTCAAGGGCTTAAGACAGTGCGCGGTCAAGACATAAGGGAGTCGCCACCATGGACCGCCGCCAGTTTCTCTCCACCGCCGGGGCCGCCGCGATCGCCGGTGCTGCCCCCCGCGCCTTCGCGCAGGTCGCGGGCAATGACGATGCGCGCCTGTCGGCCGCCTTCGCCGCCATCTTCGAGCGCGCGTTGGACCTGTCGCCGGGCATGGTCACGAGCCTTGGCCTGGACAAGGGCGCGCGCGCCGGGGCGAAGAGCCTGCTCGACGACAACAGCAAGTCGGGCATGATGAAGAAGCTGGCCGCGACGCAGGCGGCGATCAAGGAATTGCAGGGCTATGAGGCGGCCAGCCTGTCCGACGCGCAGCGGCTGAACCTGGAGGTGGTGCTCTATTCGCTGGGCCAGCAGGCGATCGCGCCAGCGACCTTCGGCCTCAACAGCGTGCAGCGGCCCTATCGCATCTTCCAGCAGGGCGGCAGCTATTTCCAGACGCCCGATTTCCTGAACACCGCGCATGTGATCAACGCAGCCGCCGATTGCGAGGCCTATGTCGCGCGGCTCGACGCTTTTGCGCGCAACCTGCGGACTGACACTGCGCTCCAGCGGGACGAGGCGGCGCGCGGCTATCTGGCGCCGGGCTGGTCGCTGGACCTGACACTGGGGCAATTGAAGAAGCTGCGCGGACAGCCCGCAGCGGACAGTTCGATCGTTCAGTCGCTGGTAAAGCGCGCCGCCGCCAAGGCCATCGCGGGCGACTGGCAGGGTCAGGCGACGGGGATCGTCGAGAAGGCCATCTATCCCGCGCTGGACGAACAGATCGCGGCGATCGAGGCGCTGAAGGGCAAGACGGCGGCGGGCGACGGCGTATGGCGGACGCCGCGCGGTGACGAGATTTACGCCGCTGCGCTCAGCCAGGCGACCACCACCAACCTCAGCCCCGATCAGGTCCATGCCATGGGGCTGGAGCAGGTCGCGGACCTGAGCGAGCAGCTTGACGTGATCCTGAAAGGTGCGGGCCGCGCCAATGGGACGATCGGCGAGCGGCTGGCGGCGCTCAATGTCGATCCGGCGCAGCTTTATGCCGACAGCGCCAAAGGGCGCGCGGAATTGCTGGCGCAGCTCAATCGCGACCTCGATGCAATGAAAGCCAGGCTTCCCAATGCCTTCACTACCATTCCTGACACCGTGCTGGAAATCCGTGCGGTGCCGGTGGAGATTCAGGATGGCGCGTCGAACGGCTATTATAACCGGGCGGCGCTGGATGGATCGCGACCGGCCATCTACTTCATAAACCTCAAGGATGTCGGCGACTGGCCGAAATATGGCCTGCCGTCATTGACCTATCATGAGGGCGTGCCGGGGCATCATCTCCAGATCTCGACCGCGCAGAATGCAGGCGACGTGCCGATGCTGCGCAAGACCGCCTTCATGAGCGCCTATACCGAGGGCTGGGCGCTGTATGCCGAGCAGCTGGCCGACGAACTGGGCGGCTATGCGACGCCGATCGACCGGGCGGGCTATCTCCAGTCCTTCCTGTTCCGCGCGGCGCGCCTGGTGGTCGATACCGGCATTCATGCCAAGAAGTGGAGCCGCGCGCAGGCGACCGACTATATGGTCGAGAAGACCGGCTTCGCCCGCCCCCGTTGCCAGCGCGAGGTCGAGCGTTATTGCACCCAGCCGGGGCAGGCGACTAGCTACAAGGTCGGCCATGGCGTCTGGAGCAAAGCCCGCGCGGCGGCGCAGGCGGAGCTGGGCGATGCCTTCGATATCAAGCAGTTCCACGCCATTCTTGAGGAAGGCGCCATGCCGCTGTCGATGCTGGAGAAGCGGGTCGCCGCTCGGGCGAAGGCGGTGAAGGGCGCCTGATCGCACAACCACCGTTCGCTTCGAGCGAACGGTGGTCAAGTGGTCGGATTATTCGTAATCCAGATCCTGATAGCTGTCGTCCGCAATGTCGGAGAAGCGGGTGATCTTGGCGTCGAACTTCATGCGGATGCGGCCGGTGGAGCCATGGCGCTGCTTGGCGACGATCACTTCGGCCAGGCCGTAGATCCGCTCCATATTTTCCTTCCACGTGGCATAGGCAGCTTCGTCGTCGGGCTTGGGTTCCTTGGCGGCTTCGTAATAATCCTCGCGGAACACGAACCATACCATGTCCGCGTCCTGCTCGATCGAGCCGGATTCGCGAAGGTCGGACAATTGGGGGCGCTTGTCTTCGCGCTGTTCGACCGCACGGCTGAGCTGCGACAGGGCCAGAACCGGGACATGAAGTTCCTTAGCCAAGGTCTTCAAACCACGGGAAATTTCGGAGATTTCATTGACGCGATTCTCGTTTCCGCGCCCGGTGCCCTGAAGCAACTGAAGATAGTCGACCACGATGAAGCCGATGTCGTGGCGACGCTTCAGACGACGCGCCCGTGTGCGCAGCGCCGCGATGGTCAGGCCCGGCGTATCGTCGATGAAGAGCGGCAGTTCCTGAAGGTCGCGGGCGGCGCGGGACAGGTTCTGGAAATCCGCCCGGCTGATCTTGCCCATGCGGAGCGCTTCGCCCGAAATGCCCGACTGTTCGGCCAGAACGCGGGTTGCGAGCTGGTCGGCTGACATTTCGAGCGAGAAGAAGGCGGTCTTGGCGCCCATATTCTTTTCCGCCGGAATGCCGTCGGCATTGTCGCGCAGCCAGCGCGACGCGGCATTATAGGCGATGTTGGTGGCGAGCGACGTCTTGCCCATGCCAGGACGGCCAGCGAGGATCATCAAGTCGGAATTGTGAAGACCACCTATCTTGGCGTTCAGGCTGTTGATGCCGGTGGTGATACCCGACACATGGCCGCCGCTGTTGAGCGCGCGTTCGGCCACCTGCACGGCAGCGGTGGATGCGGTGAGGAAACTCTTGACCGAACCCGTCTCACCCTCGCCCTCGGACACCTTGTAAAGCGCGACTTCGGCCGCTTCAATCTGTTCGCGGGGATTAACATCCTCGCTGGTGTCCATTGCATTTTCAACAAGTTCACGTCCAACGCTGACAAGCTGTCGCAGCAACGCAAGGTCGTAGATCTGGCTCGCGAAATCGCGCGCCCCGATCAGCGCCGCGCCATTGCCGGTCAGCTGCGCCAGATAGGCCGCGCCGCCAAGTTCCTTGAGCGCCGGATCCTGCTCCAGCATCGGTTTCAGCGTCACCGGGTTGGCGACCATGTCCTTGTCCAGCAGGCGCATGATCGCGTCGTAAATGCGTCCATGGAGCGGCTCGAAATAATGTTCCGACTTGAGTTTGAGCTGCACGTCCTCGGCAATGCGGTTGTCGATCATGATCGCGCCCAGAAGCGCGGCTTCGGCCTCGACATTGCGCGGCAGTTCGGTTCCGCCGGTTTCGGCGGCATTGAGTTTCAACAGTTCGACCATGCGCCCTCTTTCCTCTCCCGCATCGTTCCATGCAAGGGGCCAATCCGAACCATCTGTGGATAAGTCCCCCTTGCATTTCAGCGCGCGCCGCCGCACTGACTGTTCGCTCCATCATGGCTGATCCGCGCATCATAGACATCCAGCTCGACCAGCGCACGATATTGTGGCGCAATGCCGACGTGGAGCAGGAACGACGCATCGCGATCTTCGACCTGCTGGAGGATAATCACTTCGCTCCGCAGCGCGAGCATGGCGACGGCTACGACGGCCCCTACAAGGTGCTGCTGCGGGTCGAGGAAGGCCGGCTGGTGATCGAGATCAACCGGGAGGATGACAGCCCGCTGGAAGCGATCATCCTGGGTCTGGGCCGGTTCCGTCGTCCGATCCGCGACTATTTCGCGATCTGCGACAGCTATTATCAGGCGATCAGCAATGCGTCGCCCCAGCAGATCGAGACGGTCGACATGGCCCGCCGCGCCATCCACAATGACGCTGCCGAAGTTCTGAAGGAACGGCTGGAAGGCAAGATCGAGGTCGATTTCGACACGGCACGGCGACTTTTCACGCTTATCTGCGTGCTGCATATCAAGGGGTAAGACGATCAGGGTTGTGACTTTGGGGGGCCTGCTGTTCCGTATCGGGGCGGGACTGGCGGTGATTGCGGCGCTTGCTTTGGGGCTTTGGCTCTACGCGCGCGCCTGGGCGCCGAGCCGCGACCAATTTCCGGTGCAGGGTGTCGCGATCTCCTCAGATAATGGCACGGTCGAATGGGGTACGCTGGCGGCGCAGGGGACCGATTTCGCCTATATCCGCGCGGCTTTCAACGGCACGCAGCGCGACCCCGCCTTTGCCGCCAACCTGCGCGGCGTTCGCACGGCTGGCATGCGCTATGGCGCGCTCATCGATTTCAGCCTCTGCCGTCGTCCGAGCGACCAGGCGACCGCCTTCATGACCACGGTGCCGCGCGACAATGCCGCCCTGCCCCCGGTCATCCGCCTCGCCTTTGAGCCGGGATGCAAAGCGCGGCCGGGGCGCGACCAGCTGCTGTCCGATCTCAATACGCTCATCAACCTGATCGAGGGTCAGGCCGGCAAGCCCGCGCTGCTGAACCTGACCGAGGATTTCGACAAGGCCTATGATATCGGGTCGGGCATCAACCGCACGCTCTGGCTGGATGGCAATTTCTTCCCGCCCGATTATGCCACCAAGCCCTGGGTGATGTGGACAGCCAGCGACATGCGGCATATCGACGGCGTCGATGGTCCGGTACGATGGAATGTGGTGACGCCCTGATGCCCGAAGACAATGACGTTCAGCAGCTGATCGCCGCCGCGCGCGCGGCGATGGCGAACGCCCATGCGCCCTATAGCCGCTTTGCGGTGGGTGCGGCGGTGCGGCTGACCGACGGCAGCATCGTCACCGGCTGCAATTTCGAAAATGCCAGCTACGGCCTGTCGCTGTGCGCGGAAACCGTGGCGCTGGCGAGCGTCAACGCGCAAGGGCGTTTTGCCGACGTGGCCGAGATCGCCGTCGTGGGCGGCGCGATGGACGCCGGCGAAGAGGCGCTCGTTACGCCCTGCGGCCGGTGCCGCCAGATCATGAACGAGGCGGAGCAGATGGCGGGGCGCACGCTCTCCATCTATTGCGCCACCCCCAGCGGCGACCGGGTGCTCGACCTGCGCGTAGCCGATCTCCTTCCCCATGCCTTCGGTCCGGCGGACCTGGGCATCGGCCCCACCCAGAAAAGCTGAGACCCATGGCCATTCTTTCCGACAAGTGGATTCGCGAGCAGGCGCAAAAGACGGGCATGATCGAGCCGTTCGTGGAGAGCCAGCGGCGCGAAGGCTGCATCAGCTACGGCCTGTCCTCCTATGGCTATGACGCGCGGGTGGCGGACGAGTTCAAGATCTTCACCAATGTCGACAGCACGATCGTCGATCCGAAGGATTTCGATCCTAAGAATTTCGTCGACCGCAAGACCGACTGCTGCATCATCCCGCCCAACAGCTTCGCACTGGCCCGCACGGTCGAATATTTCCGGGTGCCGCGCGACGTGCTGGTGATCTGCCTTGGCAAGTCCACCTATGCGCGGTGCGGCATCATCGTCAATGTGACGCCGCTGGAGCCGGGCTGGGAAGGCCATGTGACGCTGGAATTTTCCAACACCACGCCGCTGCCCGCCAAAATCTACGCCAATGAGGGCGCCTGCCAGTTCCTGTTCCTTCAGGGCAATGAGCCGTGCGAGGTCAGCTATGCTGACCGCGCCGGCAAATATATGGGGCAGCAGGGGGTGACACTGCCCCGCCTGTAAGTAACATAGGCGGAATGAGTTTCTGGCGCATTGGCAAATGGCTTGAGGCCGAGCCTGATGACCGCCCCCCGCCCCATGCGGGCGAGGATGTGCGCCTTTACGCCATAGGTGATATTCATGGCCGGCTGGACCTGCTGGAGCAGTTGCTGGGCCTGATCGCAGTCGACTGCCTGACACGCGGGCCGATGAAATCGCGTCTCATCCTGCTGGGCGATCTGGTCGATCGCGGCCCGGCTTCACGCCAGGTGGTCGAGCGGGTGATGGCGCTCGTCCGACAGGAAGACGCGCTCTGCCTCAAGGGCAATCACGAGGAACTGTTCCTCCATGCCGCCTATGGCGATGAGCGCGTGATCCCGACCTTCCGCCGCGCCGGCGGCGCACAGACGCTGGCCAGCTACGGTCTGGCGCAGCACCGGTTCGAGGAGATGGCGGATGTGGAGGTCGCCCAGTGGATGCTGGCCAATATCCCCCGCGCGCATGTCGATTTCCTGGACGACCTGCCCGATAGCCAGGTAATCGGCGACTATCTGTTCGTGCATGCCGGCATCCGCCCCGGCGTGGCGATCGCCGACCAGAGCGCGGCCGATTTGCGCTGGATCCGGCGCGAGTTTCTGGACCATTCGCGGCCCCATCCCAAGATGGTGGTCCATGGCCACAGCATCACCCAGGACGTCGATGAGCGATCGAACCGGATCGGCATCGATACCGGCGCCTATTTTTCCGGACGCCTGACCGCGATCGGGCTGGAAGGCAGCGCCCGCTGGTTCCTTCATACGGGCGACTGACGACGGCATGACGCCGGGCCGGCATGTTCTGACAATAGGCCTATTTCTCATAACAATATCAGTAATATTTTATGTCGCGATACTGTCATCTTGAGTAGCGGAATGTCGAACAAGCTTCGTTCGGAGCAATAGAGCGGCACCAACGCCGCCAGTTCAGGGGAACAGACAATGCGTATTCGCCATGCCGTGGCGGGGGCCGCCCTCGCCATATGCCTTGTTTCGCCTACTCAACTTGTTGCCGCGACGACAACAGACGCCTCATTAGTTCAGCGCCACAAGTTCGACATCCATGTCCAGCCGCTGAGCGGCGCGCTCCGGCAATTGTCCACCCAGTCAGGCGTGCGCATTCTCTTCCCCTATGACGAGGTCGCGGCGATCCGCAGCCGACGCATTCAGGGCTGGATGTCCACGCAGGAGGCGCTGGCCCGCCTGCTGGCCGGCACCGACCTCAAATCCTCCGAAGCGGGCGCGGGCGTGATCGCGCTGGCATCCCCCGCCAGTCGCAGCGCCGCGCGCCGCAGCCCCCTGGCCCTGCAATATGCGCAGGCGAGCATTCCGGGCGCGGGCGCCGACGCGCTGGCCATGGCGCCTGCGCCCGAACCGGTGGAAGACGCCACCCCGATCATCGTCACCGGCACCCGCACCACGACGCGGACGGTCGCCGAAAGCCTGGCGCCGATCGACGTGCTCGGCGCGAAGGATCTGGAAACCAGCGGCAAGCAGTCGGTGCGCGACCTGCTGGGCACGCTCGTTCCTTCCATCAACGTGTCGAACAATGGCGCGGGCGCCAGTTGGGCAGTGCGCACCCTGTCGCTTCGCGGCCTGGGCGGCGACCAGTTGCTGGTGCTGGTCAACGGCAAGCGGCGGCACAATACGGCGACGCTCTTCATCAACGGGTCGGTCCAGAACGGCCAGTCGCCGCCCGATCTCGACCTGATCCCCGGCAACGCGATCCAGCGTATCGAAGTGCTGCGCGATGGCGCATCGGCGCAATATGGGTCGGACGCGATCGCCGGCGTCGTCAACATCATCCTGAAGAACGACACGGCGGGCGGCGCGGCGCTGACCATGGGCAGCAGCGCCGACAATGGCGGCTGGCAGGGGCGCTGGCAGGTCGACAAGGGTTTTGCGATCGGGCCGGATGGCGGCTATATCCACCTGTCAGCCGACGGCGTGCTGCAGGACAACACGATCGTCGCGAGCAGCCCAATCACCTCCAGCCCCTTCTACCCGACCGGCGACCCGCGCAACGCGGACCCGAACCGCATCCGCGCCAAATATGGCCAGCCGCAGGTGATCGGCGGCAATCTGGGCTATGACGCGATGATGCCGGTCGGCAGCGGCGGACTGGAACTCTACAGCTTCGGCACTTACTCCAAGCGCCACGCCGCAGGCTGGCTGACCTATCGCAATCCGGCTGCGCTCAACAATATCTATGAGATATACCCTGAGGGCTATATTCCGCGCATCCATGTCTATGACGAGGATTTCCAGGTCGCGGGCGGCCTGCGCGGCGAGATTGGCGGCGGCGTCAAGTTCGACCTGTCCACCAGCTATGCGCAGGACGAGGTCAAATATTCGCAGACGACCTCGCTCAACCCGTCCATGGGCACGGCCAGCCCGACGCGCTTCTATCTGGGCAAGATCCGCTTCGACGAATGGACCAGCAATCTGGACCTCAGCAAGGCGTTCGACATTGGCCTGAGCGAGCCGATCGCGCTGGCGGTGGGCGCCGAATATAAGAAGAACTGGTTCCTGATCGGCGCGGGCGACCCGGAATCCTATATCGATGGCGGCTATCGGTCGCCCGCCGGCAGTTGGCTGGCCGGCGTGACCCGCACCGGCGTCGGGTCGCAGGGCGTCACCGGCTTCCTGCCCGAAGGGTCGGGCAAGTGGAGCCGCGACAACTGGAGCGCCTATGTGAACGTGGAAGGCGCGATCATCGACGGCGTCGAGTTCGGCCTGGCCGGGCGGCATGAGGATTATTCGGACTTCGGCACGACCGACACCGGCAAGGCATCGATCCGCATCGAGCCGACGCGCGGCTTCGCCATCCGCGGGACCGCCAGCACCGGCTTCCGAGCGCCGACGCTGCAACAGCAGCATTATGCGTCATCCTCGACCATCAATGTGCCGGTCAATGGCGTGAACCAGCTGCTGCCGGTACAGGCGCTGCCGGTCGATGGCGTGGCGGCGCGGGCGCTGGGCGCGGTGTCGCTGAAGCCCGAAAAATCGACCAACTTCTCCGCCGGTATCGTGCTGACACCCGCGTCAAACCTCAACATCACGGTCGATGCCTATCAGGTCAAGATCAAGGATCGCATCCTGCTGTCCGAGACGCTGAGCGGCGCCGTGGTCATGAACGCGCTGGCGGCGGCGGGCATTCAGGGCGTCGCAGGCGGCCTGATCTTCTCCAACGCGGCCGACACGCGGACGCGCGGCCTGGATATCGTCAGCACCTATCGTGCGGGGCTGGGCGACATGGGCACCGCGACGTTCAGCCTGTCGGCCAATTTCAACAAGACGGTCTTCACCCATATCGACCCGGTGCCCGCCGTGATCGCCGCATCGGGTCTGGCGCTGATCGGCCGCGCCAAGCAGGGCGACCTGTCCGAAGGCACGCCGCGCAACAAGTTCATCGCGAATGTCCTGTGGGAGAAGGACGCGTTCAACCTGAACCTGCGCGCCACCCGCTTCGGCAAGCTGTACCAGCGGGCCAGCGCAGCGGTCTATCACACCAGCGATTATGTGGCCTGCACCGCCGGCAGCGCGGGTTGTACGCTGGGGTTCGTCGACGAAAAGCTGACGCCCAAGATCATTCTCGATCTGGAGATCGGCTACAAGCTGGCGCAGGGCGTAAAGCTGTCGGTGGGCGCGAACAACCTTCTGAACACCTATCCTGACAAGCTGAAGCCGGTGAACCGGGCGGCGGGCAGCCTTTACAACGCCTATGCCCCCTACGGCATCAGCGGCGGTTTCTATTATGGGCGGTTCAATCTGGAGTTCTGATAGCAGGGCATAGCCGATCTCCGTTCGCGTCAAACGAACGGAGATCGCGCGTTTACCGCCAGCCCCCGGCCTGTGCCGCCTTTTCTCCAGCGGCATCGGCCGGGGCGCCTTCGATCAGCGCATCGACCGTGGCCATCACCCGCGCATCCGCCGAGGAAGCCTGCCGATATTCGGTTCCCGGCCACATCCCCGGAAGCGCCTGCTGCACCTGCCAGCCTTCGCCATGTCGGCAGGCGACGCCCGCCACCGCCCCATCGAAGCTGCGGCACCAGCCGCCGCCCTTGCGCTGGAAGCTGAGGCCGATGCGGATGGCTGCGCCCTGCTGCGCTGACGCCAATTGGGTGTCGAGCGCTTTCGCCAACGGCCCCTGCGCCACCATGACGCCATTGCGCATCCCGATCGGACCGGCATCGCCGCCCGACATGCGGCCGATGCCGAGGCCCAGCACGAGACTAGCCGCGATCGCGCCGCCCATCGCCCAGTTGCGCCAGCGCGGCGCGGGACGGGCGATCGGCACCACCGTCTCGCTTTCCTCCAGCAGCGCGCGAAGTCGATCCGGGACAGGCTCTTCCGCCACAAGCGCATAATGGCCCGTCAGGCGCGCGCGCAGGCTGCGATGCATCTCCAGCCGCTCGGCGAGCGCGGGATCGTCGGCCACGACCCGTTCGACCCGGCGGCGGTTCACCTCGTCCAGTTCGCCGTCGACCAGCGCGATCAGCATGGCTTCATCAATCTGGCTCATGCCGCTTCTCCCATCAGTTCGAGGAGCGCGCCGCGTCCGCGCACAAGCCGTGAGGTCAGTGTTCCCATCGGTACGCCCAAAATCTCCGCTGCTTCCCTGTAGGACAGCCCCTCCACCAGCACGAGGGCGATGGCCTCCCGCTGCTCATCCGGCAAGGCCTGCATCGCCCGGTCGACGTCAGACAGGGCCATATGCGCCTCCACGTCGCGATCACCGGCATGGCCCACATTCTCCCCGGCCTCTTCGGAGGCGAAGGTCTTCGCCGCACGCTGGCGCGCGCGAGCCTCGTCGATCCAGAGATTGCGCATGATCCGATACATCCAGCTGTCGAGACGGGTGCCCGGTTGCCACTGGTCGCGCGCCTTGAGCGCCCGCTCCACCGTCGCCTGGCACAGATCGTCGCCATCGGCGCGATCCCGCGACAGGCTGACGGCGAAGCGCCGCAGCCGGGGCAGGATTGCAAGCAGGTCACGCTCGAAGGACATCCAGTCTCCGTTTCTTGTTCGGGGATGAAACGTCCCATGTCGGTCGTTTCATCCCACATCAGTTGAAGACAGACGGAAATTTTTTCGCAATGGATGATTTTGCAGGCGAAAGGACCGGTGGGACCGACATGAAACTGACACGCCCGTGGATGATCGCCGGGCTGATCCTGATCGCACCGGGCGCACAGGCGCAATTGCTGCCCGGCGGTGGCGGCCTGAACGGCGTCGGACAGGTGGCGCCCGACCTGCTGGGCCGGGTCGACGGCGCGGTCGATGCGGCTGGTCTGGATCGTCTCTCCCCTGCCCGGCTGGCAGACCGACTGGCGGTGGCACGAGCGGCTCGCCTGTCCGGGCTGCTGCGTGCGCATGGCGACCGGATCGAACTGGACGACCGGCGCGAACCGGCGCGACGCGGCGTCATCATGCTGACCGGCGCGGATGCTGCCGCCATCGATGCCTTGCGAGCCGCAGGCTATGGCGTGGACAGCGAGGCCGTGGAAGGACTGGACCTGACCGTCGCGCAACTGACCCCGCCCAGGGGCCGCAGCCTGGCCAAGGCCCTGCGCGAGGTGCGCCGGATCGCGCCGCGTGCGCAGGCCAGCGCGGACAATCTCTATTTTCCGAGCGGACCCGTGTTGGCGCTGTCCACCGCCGCGCTGGCCGGTGGGCGGGCCGAAGGGCGTGTCGCCGGTCTGATCGACGGCGGGGTCGCGCGCCATCCCTCGCTGACCGCGCCGGTCGAACAGCGCGGCTTTGCCGAGGGTGCGCCGCGTGCGAGCGCGCATGGCACGGCGGTTGCTTCGCTCATCAGCGGCGACGGCGCGGTGAAGGGGGCGGCGCCCGGCACGCCTTTGCTGGTTGCCGATGTCTATGGCAGCGATCCGGCGGGCGGTGGCGCCTTCTCCATCGTGCGTGCGCTGGGCTGGATGGCGGCGCGCGGCGTGCGGGTGGTGACGGTCAGCCTGGTGGGGCCGGCCAATCCGCTGCTCGACGGCGCGATCCGGCTGGCGCGGGACAAGGGCGTGACGGTCGTGGCGGCGGTCGGCAATGATGGACCGGCGGCTCCCCCCGCCTATCCCGCTTCCTACCCCGGCGTCATTGCCGTCACCGGCGTGGACGGACGCGGTCGATTGCTGCCGGAGGCTGGGCGCGCGCTCCATGTCGATTTCGCGGCCCCCGGCGCGGACATGCAGGCGGCCGATGCGGACGGTGGCAGGAGCGCGGTGCGGGGCACCAGCTTTGCCGCGCCGCTGGTCGCGGGGCGGTTGTTCGTGCGCGGCAGCCTGGAGGCGCTGAAGGTCGAGGCGGCCAGGGGGAAGCCGCCGATCCTGTGCGGATCGTGCAGGAATCTGAATTGACTCTCAGTGGTTTGAAAAATTTTTCGCACCTTCGGGATTAAAGCGGCAGCGGCTCCCGTTCTCCTTGCATCACATCGACAAGCATCAAGGAGATGAGCTATGAAAACGAAGTTTCTGATTGCCGCCACCTGTTTCGCCGCGCTTACCGTAGCGCCCGCTTCGGCCCAATTGCTGGGCGGCGGAGGCGGCGGCGGCCTGGGCGGATCGCTCGGCGGCGCTCTGGGCGGTTCGGGTGGCCTGGGTGGATCGCTGGGCGGGACGTTTGGCGGTTCGGGCAGCCTCGATCGCAGCCTCGACCTCGACAATGGACGGGTGAGCGCCAGCGGATCGCGCCAGGGCCGCGCTTCGGGCGAAGGGTCGGCGACGCGCAAGGGCAAGACCCGCAGCGCATCAGGTTCGGCGGAAGGATCGGCCAGCGGCAGCCTGGGGGTGGACACGCTGGGCGTGAATGATGCCCGCAACGCGGCAAACGGGGCGCAGAGCGCGGCCGGCAATGTGCGTGACCGGGCGACCGACACGGCAGGTGCGGCCCGCGATCGCGCCACCGAAACGGCTGGGGCCGTCCGGGATCGCGCGGACACGACCGTCGCCAGCGCCCGCGATCGGGCCGGTACGGCGGTCAGTAGCGGTCGCGACCGTGCCTCCGCGATTGCCGGGCGGGCGGGCGGCGCTGCGGGCAATGCAGCCGGGACCGCATCGGGGGCGCTCGACAATGCCGCCTCGATCAATGCGAGCGGCCAGATTTCGGGAAGCGGCCAGGGTTCTGCATCCAGCGGTTCGGCCACACCCGGCTCCGATCAGGCGGGCAACTGACCAAGCAGGGCCGTAACGCACCCCGCCGTCGCGGTCCGGCCGTCTGACCCCAATTGCTGCATAGGGCCGGCGATCCTTCCCCAGGATCGCCGGCCCGTTTCATATCGCGCTGCCGACCATGGCGCGGGCGCGATCGGTTGCCGAGCGCGTGTCGCCCGCCAGTTTCTTGACCTCCGCAGCGACGACGGCGAAGCCACGCCCCGCCTCGCCAGCCCGCGCCGCCTCGATCGCCGCGTTGAGCGCCAGCAAATTGGTCTGGTTGGCGATCAGGCCGATCCCGTCGACGATGTCGACAAGACCATCGACCATAGTCTTCAGTTCGGCCCGCAGGGTTTTGGACGGCGTCGTGTCGGTCGCGATCTTCAGGATGCGCTGCACGCGCCCGTCCGCATCGAACACCGGATTATAGGTCGCCTGCAACCAGACTTCCCGGCCGGCCTTTCCAAAACGCTTATATTCGCCCGCATCAAAGTCTCCCGCCCCCAGCTTGCGCCAGAATTCGGCATAGACATGGCTCTGCGCATGGACCTCGTCGCAAAAGATGCGATGATGGCGGCCGGCAATCTCCTCCAGCCGATAGCCCATGGT
Organism: Sphingobium lactosutens; assembly: GCF_013393185.1. Lineage (GTDB taxonomy): Bacteria > Pseudomonadota > Alphaproteobacteria > Sphingomonadales > Sphingomonadaceae > Sphingobium > Sphingobium lactosutens_A. Next base: position 30,221 of record NZ_QJQX01000037.1, read on the forward strand.
TTCGAGGAACAGGTCGTTCGCCCACAGGATCACGCCCGTCGGATCGAATTCGATCACCGCCTGCGATCGACAGATCGCATCCCATGCGGCGTCCAGGCTATGTGCGGCTTGACCCAAGATAATGCTCCTTTCCCAACAGGATAGGCGCAATCGGTAAACACAGCTTTAAGGATGATGTCATTTCCCTTACGGAAAATGAGAAGGCCGGTGTTCTTGCGAACCCCGGCCTCCTCACATCCTTCGAAACATGCGTGGATCAGGCGACCTTGGCCTGTTCCTCCAGCACTTCGTCCGGATCGCGCAGCACATAGCCGCGGCCCCAGACCGTCTCGATATAATTGTCGCCGCCACAGGCCAGCGCCAGCTTCTTGCGTAGCTTGCAGATGAAGACGTCGATGATCTTGAGTTCCGGCTCGTCCATGCCGCCGTAGAGATGGTTCAGGAACATCTCCTTGGTCAGGGTCGTGCCCTTGCGGAGCGAGAGCAGCTCCAGCATCGAATATTCCTTGCCGGTCAGGTGAACGCGGTTGCCGTCCACTTCCACCGTCTTGGCGTCGAGATTGACCGACAGCTTGCCGGTGCGGATGACCGACTGCGAATGACCTTTCGACCGGCGCACCACGGCGTGGATGCGGGCGATCAGTTCCTCGCGATGGAAGGGCTTGGTCACATAGTCGTCGGCGCCGAAGCCGAACGACCGGACCTTGCTGTCCATTTCGCTGATGCCTGACAGGATCAGGACCGGGGTCTGCACCTTGGCCGCGCGCAGCTTCTTCAGCACGTCATAGCCATGCATGTCGGGCAGGTTCAGGTCGAGGCAGATGATGTCGTAATCATACAGCTTGCCGAGATCCAGGCCTTCCTCGCCCAGGTCGGTGGTGTAGACATTGAACCCCTCGGTCGTAAGCATCAGCTCAATCGCCTTGGCAGTGGTCGGTTCGTCCTCAATCAGCAGCACGCGCATGTGAAGCCCCTTGTGTTCGCAGTCCCGTTCACCCCACCAGAACGGCTTCCGCTTCAATTCATTAACCAAAAAACTTCTGAAGGACAAAGGTTAATTTTTCGCTAACCGGCGGAAATCCACGAGTCGCGGGAAACGAATCTGTTTACAAAGGGTTGAGGCCGCGGCGGCTGACAGCGAGTCAAGCTGGATTCGCCTGCGAAACGAGGCGGCAGACCGCGCCGACAGCCAAGCTTCGGAGGCGCTGGAAGAATTTTTTTACCGAGGTTGACGAGCGCGGTTAACAGCCATGATGGCGGGTCAGGAAGTCGAGCAGCGCGTCGACCCGCGCGGGCCGCAGGCGCGAAGGCGGCGTCACCAGATGCAGGCCGAAGGGCGCGGGGCGCCAGTCGGTCAATATCTCCTCCACCTCCCCCTTCGCCAGCGCTTCGCCCACGATGAAGTCGGGCAGGCGCGCAATGCCGACGCCCAGACGGAGCGCGGGCAGCATCGCTTCCCCGCTGTTGACGGTGATGCGGCTGCGCACCTGCACCACGACATTCTGCTGCCCTGGCCCCGAGAAACGCCACACGTCGGGCGTGGGAACGTTGGAATAGCAGAGGCAGTCATGGGCGCCGAGGTCGGAGGGATGCTGTGGCCGCCCGCGTGCGTCGAGATATCCGGGCGAGGCGATGACATGCATCGTCACATCCGCCAGCCTGCGCGCGCGCAAGCTGCTGTCGGGCATGTCCGCGATGCGGATGGTCGCATCCAGCCCCATTTCGACAATGTCGATCTTCGCATCGGACAGATGCAGGTCAACATCGACCAGCGGATGCTCCTTGGTGAATTGCGCCACCAGCGGCGCGACGCGCAGCAGGCCGAAGGTCATGGGCGCGCCCAGCCGGACGACGCCGGACAATTCCGCCGTCTCGTCGCGCGCAGCCTCCTCCGCCGCCTGCCCCTCGACCAGGATGCGCTGCGCATGATCGGCCAGCCGCTTGCCGCTTTCGGTGAGCGCAAGGCGGCGGCTGGTGCGGTTGAACAGGCTGGTGTCGAGATGCTCCTCCAGCCGCGTCACCGCCTTCGACACGGTCGCCTTCGACACGCTCAGCGCCTTGGCCGCGTCGGTGAAACTGCGATGTTCCACCACGGCGGCGAACATCGCCCAAGCCTCGAAATCAGGTAGTCGCATCGGGAAACAATCCGTTTCAAAGCTGCCGGTTTAAGAAACGACACTGATGGCTAGATTATCGGAAAGCAAGCGGAAGCATCCGCCTCCGCAACGAAAGACCCCTCGAACCTTCAGGTTCGAAAACCCAAAGGTAAGAATCATGACCACGACCACAGCGAGCCGCATCGAGCGCCGCCCTTTCGCGTCGCTTGGCCATGCCGACCATGGCTGGCTCAATGCACGCCACCATTTTTCCTTCGCCGAATATCATGACGAAGAGCGCATGAACTGGGGCGCGATCCGGGTGTGGAACGACGACGAAATCGGCCCGCGTTCGGGCTTTCCGCCGCATCCGCACAGCGACATGGAAATCATCACCTATGTCCGCACCGGCGCGATCACCCACCAGGACAGCCTGGGCAACAAGGGCCGCACCGAAGCGGGCGACGTTCAGGTCATGTCGGCCGGCACGGGTATCCGTCACGCCGAATATAATCTGGAGGATGAAACCACCACCCTGTTCCAGATCTGGGTCATTCCCCGCGCTCGCGGCGGCCAGCCCAGCTGGGGGGCCAAGCCCTTCCCCAAGGGCGACAGGTCCGACAGGCTGGTGGTGCTCGCCAGCGGCTATGACGGGGACAAGGAAGCGCTGCGCATCCGCGCCGACGCCCGCCTTCTGGGCGGCACGATCAGGGCGGGGACAAGCGTGACCTATGACAGCGGGGAAGGCCGCCACCTCTATCTGGTCCCGGCGACGGGCCGGATCGAGATTAACGGCCAGCCTTTCGAGGCCCGCGACGGTGCGGCGATAATGGGCGGCACGCCCATCACCATCACCGCCCTGGAGGACGCCGAAATCGTCCTGGTGGACAGCATCTGACCCAGAGCGCGCTGCGTTAAACCGGACGCATGTTGCGCGCTCCAACTTCTTGTTGTCGCATCGCCTATTGCGCAAAGCCGGCACCCACTTTTGCGCGCAAGGCTTTAATTGGCCCGTCCTTTCCCCTCCCCTCGGACGGGCCGGGCCGCCTGCATACCCTCTCTTGCAGGCGGCCACTCCCTCTTTCTTTCAGCTTTCAGGTAAGGAGACTTCGCAATGGCTAAGGTTCTGGTTCTCTATTATTCGTCCTACGGTCATATCGAAACCATGGCGAAGGCCATGGCCGAGGGCGCGGCGGCTGCCGGCGCTCAGGTCGACATCAAGCGCGTGCCCGAAACCGCGCCGCTGGAAGTCGCGAAGAACGCGCATTTCAAGCTGGATCAGGACGCGCCGATCGCGACCGTCGCCGAACTGGCGGATTATGACGCGATCATCATCGGTACCGGCACGCGCTTTGGCCGCATGTCCAGCCAGATGGCGACGTTCCTCGATCAGGCCGGCGGCCTGTGGGCGCGCGGCGCGCTCAACGGCAAGGTTGGCGGCGCCTTCACCTCGACCGCGTCGCAGCATGGCGGCCAGGAAGTCACGCTCTTTTCGATCATCACCAACCTGCTGCATTTCGGCATGACCATCGTCGGCCTGGACTATGGCTTTGCCGGGCAGATGGGCGTGGACAAGGTGCGCGGCGGTTCGCCCTATGGCGCGACCACGCTGGCCGACAGCGACGGCAGCCGCAGCCCAAGCGACGAAGAACTGGACGGCGCGCGCTATCAGGGTCGCCGCATCGCCGAAACCGCGATCAAGCTGCACGGCTGATCGCTTCGCGCGACGTCTTCATCGCGAGCAGCATGGAGACGGCCTTCGGGTCGCATGAAGGCACGAACACATGCTGCGGGGCCGGTGCATCGGGACTATGCGCCGGCCCCATAGCGTTCCGTAAAGCCTAGTCGGTCGGGATGTCGCCCTGCAATTGGTAGAGCAGGCGGCCTAGGCGCGCGAGCATCCGGTCGCGATCGGCCAGCAACGGCGCGGAGTTTGTCGCGCGTTCCCGCTGCGCCTCAGCCACGGCATCCCAGCATTGCTTCGCCGCAACCGGCCGATGGGGAGCGAATGCGTCCTCCGCCATGCCATAGCGCGCGGCGAAGGCCCGATTCTGGGGCCATAGCAGCGTGTCGACGCAGGCCTTCAGCATCGCCAGCAGAGGCTGATCCCTGCTCTCCGCCTTTCCGAGCAAGGCGCTCGCGCGTTCAAGATGGTCATTGTCCCGGTGCGGCGGGGGCGCGAATCCTTCCGCCAGCACCGCCATATGGACGGCCTCGATCAGGTCCATGTCGAATTGCCGGTTGGATGCCCGGCGCCCGGCCATGTCCGGCGGCAGGGCGATGGCGCTCCGCTTCAGAAAGTCTTCCATCAGCGAGAAGGGACGCTCCGCCGTCGGCAGCGTACCGACCGACAGGCGCGCGCCCAGCGGCCTGATCCGCGCCTCGATATCGTCATAGACCGGCGCCCATTTCAGGATGAGGCGGCCCGACAATTGCCGCGCTGAATGGAAATCGGTCGCGATGGCGGCGATGAAATGACGCTCCAGCCCGCTGAAAAGCGATGGGTCCAGGCCGCGCAACAGGGCGGCGTCCCAATTTTCCTGCGCCCGGTCCGGTGAGCGGAATATCCACTGGCAGAAGGCCGATTGCAGGAAGGCCGACGGCCGTCGCGAATAGCCGATGACGGCGATGTCGTCCGCTCGCTCCGCCGCCAGCCGAACCATCGCCGCGATCCCGGCAGGGCGCTGGAAGAACATTTCATGGCTATAGACAGCGACGGCATGACGGCGAAGATCATGGTCCAGCAGGGCCGAGAATTTGGTGCGGGCGGCATGGTCGTCCGGTTCCTCCAGCGCGCGCACCAGATGCGGATCGACCATGCGATAGGAAAGCGGGTTGCCCGCGTCGACCAGCGCCGACAGACCATGCTGGATCGAGGATGATCCGCATTTGCCCGGCCCGATATGGAAGATGACCTTCTTCATTCCGCCTTCCTGACAGAAGCCCATGCCCGATCAAGACCTGTTGTCGCGGCGTCCATATGGAGGTGGCGAAAAAGAATTTTTGTTTTTTCCGCCCGCCATGTCACATCCGGCACGGCCGTCTCGTCATGTCTGCAATACCAACCCAAGGAGTTGCATCATGACCGACAAGATCAATCCCTACGCCGCCGCGCCGCAACTGATGAAGAGCTGGACCGCGTTGTCCACCGCCATTGCCGACAGCCTGGAACCGAGCCTGATCGAACTGGTGAAAATCCGTTCGTCGCAGATCAACGGCTGCGCCAACTGCATCAACATGCACACCTACGAGGCCCGCGAAAAGGGCGAGACGGAGCAGCGCATTTACCTGTTGTCCGCCTGGCGCGAAGCCCCCTGCTATACCGATCGTGAGCGCGCCGCGCTGGCCTGGACCGAGGCGCTGACGGAAATCGCCAAGGGTCACCATCATGAAGCCGCCAAGGAAGCGCTGAACTGGGAGTTTACCGAGGAAGAGCAGGTGAAGCTGACGCTGATGATCAACATCATCAACGGCTGGAACCGGATCGCGGTCGGCTTCAACCTCTGGTACGACATGCCGATGAAGGCAGCGGCCTGATGGAGCGGGGGACGCAGATGGACGCGGCGGCGAGCTTCGACCCGCTGCGTCCCCGCCTGATCCGCGTCGCCTATCGCATGCTCGGATCGGTCGCCGATGCCGAGGATGTGGTGCAGGAGGCCTTCATCCGCTGGATGGGGACGGATCGCGGCGACGTGCGCGAACCGGAGGCTTTCCTGCGCCGCACGGTCACGCGCCTCTGCCTCGACCAGCTCAAATCCGCGCGGGTCCAGCGCGAAACCTATGTCGGCCCCTGGCTGCCCGAACCGATGGTCGAGGAAGAGGAGGAAGTGGATGACGTCGCGTTGCCACTGATGCTCGCCCTCGAACGGCTTTCCCCGCTGGAGCGGGCCGCCTTCCTGTTGCACGACGTGTTCGGGCTGGGTTTCGAGGAGGTCGCCGCGACGGTGGGACGCGATCCCGCCGCTTGCCGCCAGTTGGCCGCACGCGCCCGCACCCATGTGCGCGACGCCCGTCCGCGCTACAGGCTAGAGAAAGCGCGCGGCATGGAGATAGCCTCTGCCTTCTTCGCCGCCTCGCGCAGCGGAGACATGACCGCGCTGGGCGCGATGCTGGCGGCCGATGTCAGCTTCCACAGCGATGGCGGCGGCAAGCGGCCTGCGGCGATACGGCCGGCGATCGGCTTCGGCCAGGTCATGCAAGTGCACAAGGCGCTGGCGGTGCTGTTCGGCAAATATGGGTCGACCTTGCTGCGCACCTGCATCATCAACGGCCTGCCCGGCTTCGTCACCCGCGAGGCCGATGGCGAGGTCCAGACCACGGCGCTCGACATCGAGGATGGCAAGGTCACGGCCATCTACATCATGCGCAACCCCGACAAGCTGCGCCACCTGCATTGAGGATGTTGGGTGGCCGGTGCGCACCAGAAGCGGACCTAATTTCTCCCCTCCCTTTCAAGTGAGGGGCTTTTGTCTCCTACCCACCCATTCCCCCGATCCCTCAGCCTATAGAAATATCCGCCGCAGCGGCGTTGCGCGGATCAGGTGGAAGGCGAGGAACGGCAGCAGCAAGGCCAGCGCGAGCAGCGCCGCCTTGCCGATATAGGGCGTCAGATAATGGATCACCGCGACATGGAGATACATGATCGCCAGCGATGCCCGGCCGATCGCCGCCACCGGCCCGGCAAAGGGCGCGATCAGGGCTGACAGGCGGAAGATCAGGAGCAACGTCGCCACCGCCGCGCCGATCGACAGCAGCGGCCAGCCATAATGCGCGACCTTCATGTTGAGCGTGGGAACGCCTCCCGACAACCCCAGCAGCGCCAGCAAGCCGAGCGGCAGGAGCATGGCATTGTGCCAACGGACGCGCGGCCAGATCGCCCCGACCCAGAGCAGCACGAAGGCCATCGGGACACTTAGCAGCCCCAGCGGCGACGCCTCCGTCCACCATCCCAGCGCATAAGCGATAAACAGCATGGGCAGCAGGATCAGCCCCCAGCGCGCGTCGGCCGGATCGGGCCAGCGGTGCAGCATCCAATTGAACAATATCCGCGCCATCATCAGGCAGGGCACGAACCAGAAGATGGTGAACGGCCCGCGCAGCCAGAAGCCGCCGAGCAGGATCGGCACCATATCCTCCGGCCATTGGTGGAAGATCGGCAGATGCCCTTTCGCCCGCTCGATGATCTGGTCGGCGACGATCAGCAGGATCAGGAAGGCGGCATAGGGCCGCATCTGGCTGACAAGCTGACGCCGGGTGAACGCGCCCACGTGATGCGGCCGCGACAACAGGCCCGACAGCAGGAAGAAAAGCGGCATATGGAAGCTGTACATGGCGTCGCGCAGCGGCCCGCGCGTCCAGACATGGCCGACCACGACGGCGATGATGCCGATCCCGCGCGCCACATCGACCCAGTCGAGCCGATATTGCGCCTGTGGCTGCCCCCTTTTATCCATCGTCCTCACGCCCTATAGGATGCGGCGCGCGCGTCAATCGCCCCCCCATTTTACTTCGATCGGATTTCTCCACTTGGCCCTGCTCACCGACCATGTCCTGTTCCTCGATGGCGAGGCGCTGATCCTCGACAAGCCCGCCGGCCTGCCGGTGGACGCGCCGCGCGACGGGTCGATCGCGCTGGAAAATCATCTCGCCTCGCTGACCTTCGGCTTCCAGCGCTGGCCGTTGCCGGTGCACCGGCTGGACCGGGACACCAGCGGCTGCCTGCTGCTGGCGCGCAACCCCAAGGCGCACAAGCGCTTCGCCGCCGCATTCGAGGCGGGGACGGTCACGAAACGCTATGTCGCGGTACTGGAAGGCGTACCGGCCGAAGATGAGGGCACGATCGAATTGTCGCTCAAGAAGGTCAGCACCGCCGCGCAGGGATGGCGCATGATCGCGGCCAAAGCGGGCAAGCCCGCCGTCACCCACTGGCGCAAGCTGGCGGAAAAGGATGGCCGCGCGCTGATCGCCTTCACCCCCGAAACCGGCCGCACCCATCAGATTCGCGTTCATGCCCAGCATGGTCTTGGCTTCGGCATCGTCGGCGATCCGGTCTATGGCGATGGCGTCGGCGCGATGCTGCTCCACAGCCGTTTCCTGAGCGTGCCGCGTGGCGACAAGCCGCCGGCGGAAGCGACCGCTCCGCTGCCCGCCACCTTCGTCGCGGCCGGCTTCGGGCCGGAGATACTGGACGATGCCGGACTTTGAGATTCCCGATGACGCGCTGGAAGAGCGTTTCATCACCGGCGGCGGCCCCGGCGGCCAGAATGTGAACAAGGTCGCGACCGCGGTGCAACTGCGCGTCAACCTGTTCCGGCTCGGCCTGCCGGTCCATGCCTATCGCAAGATCAAGGAACTGGCCGGATCTCGGCTGACATCGGCGAATGAGATACTGATCCAGGCCAATCGCTTCCGCACGCAGGAGGCGAACCGGCAGGATGCGCGCGAACGGCTCATGGAACTGATCGCCAGGGCGCATGAACGCGACGCCCGCCGCATCGCCACCAAGCCCGGCAAGGCCGCCAAGGCCCGCCGCGTCGACGCCAAGAAGGCGCGCAGTTCGGTGAAGCAGGGGCGCGGCAAGGTGCAGATGGATTGACGCGGTTCCTCTGGTCAGAACCGTACCGAGCGCCTACATCGCGCCCATGTACGACTTTACCCCCGCTGCCGACGCCGACAAGGCGACCCTTTATGCCGATCTGCTGTCCGCCGCCGATGCGCTGACGCGCGACGAGCCGGACGGAATCGCCAATATGGCGAACCTGTCCGCGCTGATCTGGCAATATCTGCCCGATCTCAACTGGGCCGGATTCTATCGCATGGTCGATGGCGAACTGGTGCTCGGGCCGTTTCAGGGCAAGGCCGCCTGCATCCGCATTCCGCTGGGCCGAGGCGTGTGCGGAACGGCAGCGCAGACCGGGGAAACCCAGCTCGTTCCCGACGTGCATGCCTTTCCGGGCCATATCGCCTGCGATGCAGCAAGCGCGTCCGAGATCGTCGTGCCGCTGATCGTCGAGGGCCGCGTCGTCGGCGTTCTGGATCTCGACAGCCCGCGCATCGCCCGCTTCGACGCCGAGGATGCCGAAGGTCTGGAAGCCTTCGCCACGCGGATCGCCAGCCGGATCGCCTGACGCCCCATCCCCGCCGCCGCCCACCCGCCTTGCCCGCCCCGTTTCGGGACAGGGCAAGGCGGCCGGACGCGTGGATGCAGGCGGATCATCATGCTAAACAGCGCGTTAGCTTTTTGATTGCGCCCTTCCATGGGGCGTTCTGTGGCAACGGGGAGACAGGATATGCGGATGCCGACTCTGGCCTTGATCGGCGCCGGTCTGGCGCTGATCGGTGCGGGCACGCCGGCCTTTGCGGGTGGCCGGCCGGGCATGCAGGGGCCGCGCCCCGGCATGAGTTGGAACGGCACCCATCGCTGGGGACCGCGCCACAATGGCCGCTGGTATGCCGGCTGGCGTGCGCCCGGCGGCTGGGCCGCCTATCGGCGTCCCGTCCATGGCTATGTCCTGCCGCGCTACTGGATCAGCCCCAGCTATTATATCGCCAATTACGGCGCATACGGCCTGCCGGCGCCCACCTATGGCTATGGCTGGTCGCGCTATTATGACGATGCGGTCATGACCGACCGGTACGGCCGGGTCTATGACTATCGCAGCGATGTCGACTGGGGCCGCTATGAGGGCGGCTATGACGATCGCCATGACGCGCCTCGACGCGACGATGGCGTCGGCGGCGCGGCGATCGGCTCGGTCGTGGGCGGCGTCGCGGGCAATCGCATCGCCGGACGCGGCAACCGGACCGCCGGCACGCTGGTCGGTGCCGGGGTCGGGGCGGTCGCCGGCATGGCGATCGACAAGGCGGAGGATGCGCCGCGCCATGCCCCGCCGCCGCGTCGCCCCGGCGTGGGCTATGACGACGGCTATGGGTATGAAGACGATGTCGTGACCAGCCGTGACGCATATGGCCGTGACGCATATGGCAGCAACGAATATGATGGCCGCTGGACCGGCACCTGGACCACCGACGACGGCCGCAAGGTCAGCGGCACCTATGAAGGGCGGTTCGAGGGCGATGTCCGCGGCGCCGGCGTCGATTATGATGCGCCGCCTTATGGCGGCCCGCATTGGGGATATGGACCGGGACCGATGCCGGGTCCGGCCGGCGGCTATATTTCGGGCGGCTATTATTATCCGGCGCCGACCGTGACCACCGTGACGGTACAACCGGCCGTGACCACCACGACGACAACGACATATGTGACCGAGAAGGTCGCTTACCGGAAACCGGTGCGCCGGGTCCGGCCCGCCTGCCGCTGCAAATGACCGTGGCTGAAGGCCTGGACGTCCAGGCCTTCAGCGGTGCGGAAGGATCGAGGAAAAGGGTTGTGGTCGCCCGAGGTGGAAGCCCTGGCCGATGATGCAGCCCCGGCGGAGCAGCAATTGCGCCTGCTCTTCCGTTTCCACTCCCTCGGCGACCACTTCCATGCCGAAATTCTTTCCCAGCCGGACGATGGCGTCGACGATGGCCGCGTCGCCCTCATCCTCGACGATATTGCTGACGAAGCTCCGGTCGATCTTGAGCACATCCACCGGATAATGTTTCAAATGGCTGAGCGAGGCATAGCCGGTGCCGAAATCATCCAGCGCGACCCGGACGCCCGCCATCGCGAACTGGCGCAGCGCACTTTCCACCTGATCCGCGCCACGGCCCAGAAATACCGTTTCCGTGACCTCAATCTCGATATGCACGGTGGGAATGGCGAAGCGCCTCAACTGCTCCAGCACGCCCTCGGCAAAGCCAGCCTGGGTGAAGTCGGCAGCGGACGCATTGATCGCGACCCGCCCCGGATCATATCCCTGCTCCAGCCATTGCCGCACATCGTGCAAGACGGTGTCGAGCATCCGCTGGGTCAACGCCACGGCGATCTCGCCATGGTCGAACGCGGCCGCGATGCTGCCGGGCAATTGCACGCCCAGACGCGGGTGGCGCCAGCGCAGCAGGGCTTCATAGCCCAGCACCCTGCGGCTGCGCAGGTCGACCTTGGGCTGATAATAGGGCATCACCAAATCGTCGGCGATCACCTGCCGCGCCATGCGGATCATCGAACCGCGCTGCTGCGCCTCGGCGCGCAGGTTGGAATGGAACAGCGTCAGCCGCCCCCGCCCCGCCGCCTTTGAGGCATAAAGGGCCAGGTCCGCAGCCTTGAACAGTTCGTCAGCGGCATCCCCGTCCCGTCCGAACAGGGCTGCCCCCATGCTGACGCCGCAATCGAGCGAGCGCCCCTCATGCATGTGCGGCTTGCGTAACTGTTCGGCCAGCTCATTGCCCCAGCGTTCGAGCGCCGGCCCGTCATTGAGCGACGGCGCGATCAGCCCGAACTCGTCACCGCCCAGCCGACCGATCACCGCGTCGGCCGGCGCCACGGTCGCCAGCCGCACCGCGAAGGCACGAAGCAAGGCATCCCCGGCATCATGGCCGAGCGAATCATTGGTGCGTTTCAGATCGTCTATGTCGAGCAGCAGCATGCCGAAGCGCATGTCTCGCTGGATCGCATCGGCCGCCATTTCCTCCAGCCGGGCCTGCCAGCGCGCGCGGTTGGGCAGGAGCGTCATCGGATCATGCGTCGCTGCCCAGCGGATCCGCTCCTCGGCATCATGTTGTTCGGTGACGTCCAGAAAGGTGACGATGATCCGCTGTGGCCGGGCCGCCTCGTAGCGGGTGGTCCAGCCCGTGCTCTTGATCCAGCGCAATGCCCCGTCATTCGCGCGGTGGATCCGCAGCGTCGCCTCGAAATGCGGCGGCACCGTGCCCGCCGCCACCGCCTCCAGCATGGCGCGCAGATCGTCCCGGTCCTCCGGATGCACGAGGGAAAGCGCGAGGGTGTTGGTGGCGGGCGCATCGTCCGGCACGCCCAGCATCGCACGCAGTTCCGGCGACCAGTTGCGCGTGCCGGTGGCCGCATCGAAATCCCAGATGCCCAGCCGCGCCGACTGGACCGCGAGCCGGAACCGCTCTTCGCTGTCGGCCAGGTCACGCTGCGCCAGGCGGCGCGCATGCACATCCTCCAGCGTCCCGTACCAGCGGATGATCTTTCCCTTCGAATCGCGTCGCGCCGCTGCGCGGGCGCGCATCCAGTGGAAATTGCCGTCTCGCAACCGGATGCGATAATCGACATCGACCGGCTCCCCGCTGGCAAGCCGGTCGGCCCAGAGCGCGCCCACCCGCTCGACATCCTCTGCATGCAGGGCAGCCATCCACCCCGTCCCGCGCGCATCGTCCACCGCCATGCCGGTCAGATCCTCGAAGCGCGGCCCCACTTCCTCGATGCCGCCGTCCGGCGCCGCGGTCCAGGGCACCTGGGGGCTGAGATCGACCGACCAGCGATAATGTTCGCGGCTTTCCGCCAGCGCGGATTCCAGCGCGAGCGCGTCGGATTCATGGCAATCTTGGATGTCCTCGACCGTTCCGAAGACAAATATCCGGCCGTCGGTCGCGCGGGTCCGGCGCAGGCGCAGACGGCACCAGCGCCGGCCGCCATCGGCACAGTGCAAGTGCACCGTCAGGGGATCAGGGCGATCCAGCGCCGCCGCCGCCAGCAATCTGCGCACATCCGCCCGGTCGAAGGCCTCTCGCCAGGACAAGCCGGAGGGCTGCCCGGCGAATCGCAGCGGAGGACGACCGGCTTCCGCACGCCAGGCCAGCATGCGGCCACGATGATCGGCTATCCAGCGAAACAGGGCAGGCGAAAGCGGATCGAAAAGCGACGAAGACAGGAGGTCATTCTGGAAGGAGAGCAGGTAGCGCGCAGCATGATCCCACCAGGGGATCAGCCGCGCGTCGTCGAAACGGTGATCAGCAAAGCGATCCACCGCCCCCCCCTGGTCCAGCTGCCTTCATCATGTCCATGAAAAGCGGCTACCAAGAAAAGTTAAAGAATTGGCCCACTCGCCCGCCATGACGGAGCGAGCAAATCGCTTCCGATAGAATTATTTGCGCAGGATCGCCGCCAGTTCGACCGGCAAGGGCGGCTCGTCGCGGCGCGGCACATCCCGCATGGCCTGCTCCTGCTCGTCGGGATCGAAACGGACCCAGCCGTTGCGCCCCAGCTTTTCGAGCGGGCGATAGCGGACCTTATATTGCATCCGCGCCGACCCGTTCACCCAATAGCCGAGATAGACATAGGCCAGCCCAGCGCGCGCCGCGCGCAGGATATGGTCCATGATGATATAATTGCCCAGCCCCTGACGATGCGGCAATTCGGTGTCGAAGAAGCTGTAGATCATCGACAGACCGTCGCCCTGCCGGTCGGTCAGGCAGGCGCCCACGAGCTTGCCGACGCGCCCGTCGATGCCCGGTTCGCGATATTCGATGACATGGCTGTCGACCGGGGTCTGTTCGACCATGTCGGCAAAGTCCATCTCGTCCATTTCGGTCATGCCGCCGCCGGGATGACGGGCATTGAGATAGCGCTGCAGCAGCGCGAACTGCTCCTCGGTGGACCAGGGCTTGCAGGCCGTGGCGATCAGGTCGTTGTTGCGGCGGATCAGCTTGCGCTGGGTCGCGTTGGGCTGAAATTCATTGGCGACGACGCGGACGGACACGCAGGCGGTGCAATCGGCGCAGCTCGGCCGATAGGCGACATTTTGGCTGCGGCGGAACCCGATCCGGCCCAGGGCATCATTGAGTTCGGCCGCATTTTCGCCGCTTAGTTCGGTAAACACCTTCCGCTCACTCTTGCCCGGCAGATAGGGGCAAGGGCTGGGATTGGTGACAAAGAAGCGAGGGAATCGAAAGGCCGCCGTCATGTTGCCCCCCCTGGTCCCACGCTGTACCGTTGCTGGTTCATGAATGAATTATGCCGCGACGCTGCCCGCCTGAAAAGGGCATTTACTACGAATTTTCGGGGGCGGCACGTCCCATTATGCGACCTCGATCGGTGCGACCTCATAGCCTGCTTCACGCAGCGCCGCTATCAGCCGTTCGAGATGCGCGCCGTCGCGCGTCTCGCACTCGACGTCGAGGCTGAGTCCCTTGGCCGGCAGGTTGGTGAAGATGCGCTGGTGCGACAGTTCGAGGATGTTGACCGCTTCCTGGTCGAAGATGCGGGCGACATGGAACAGCGCGCCGGGACGATCCTGAAGGATGATGCGCAGGCGCGCGAGTCGCCCCGACCGGGCCAGATCGCGCAGCAGCACATTCGCCAGCAAGCGCGTGTCGATATTGCCTCCGGTCAGGATCAGGCCGACATTGCGGCCGGCAAACTGTTCGCGATGGCTCAGCAGCGCGGCAAGGCCGGCGGCGCCCGCTCCCTCGACCACGGTCTTCTCGATCTGCAGCAGCAGGCTCACCGCCTCTTCCAGACGACGCTCGTTGACCAGCACGACATCGTCCGCCAGCCGCTCGACGAAGCGGCGGGTAAGTTCGCCCGGCTGCTTGACCGCGATGCCCTCGGCCAGCGTATCGCCGTCGCAGGCAAGGTCCGCGCCCTTGATGAAGTCATACATGGACGGATAGAGTTCGGCCTGCACGCCGATCAGCCGGATATCGGGCTTCATCGCGCGCGCCGCCGTCGCCATGCCGGAAAACAGGCCGCCACCGCCGATCGGAATGACCAGCGTATCGATTTCCGGCGCATCCTCCAGCATTTCGAGCGCGACCGTGCCCTGCCCGGCCATGATGTCGGGTTCGTCGAAGGGGTGGATGAAGGTCAGCCCCTGCTCCACCTCCAGCTTGCGGGCGTGGGCATAGGCGTCGTCGAACTTTTCGCCATATTGCACGACGGTCGCGCCATGGCCGCGCGTCTGCGTCACCTTCACGATCGGAGTCGTGGTCGGCATGACGATCGTCACCGGCACGCCCAGACGCTTGCCATGATAGGCAAGGCCCTGTGCGTGATTGCCGGCGGACGCGCCGATCACGCCCTTCGCCTTCGATGCTTCATCCAGTTGCAGCAGACGATTGAGCGCGCCACGTTCCTTATAGGCGGCGGTGAATTGCAGATTTTCGAACTTCAGATAGACCTTGCAACCAAGCATGTCGGAAAACGTCTGGCTAATCAGCGTTGGCGTCTTGACGATCGCGCCCGAAATTCGGGTGCGCGCGGCAAGGATATCGTCGACGGTGACAGGCAGCGGCAGTGCGCTTTCGATCTTGGCTAGCGTGTTCATGGCCACGCCCCCTAAACGAAAATTGCGGGTGAAGAAACTGGCACTGTCGGAAAACTGGCCTTATGGCGGGGGTGCACGCACGAAATGTACGAGGCTTGATGGCTAGGATCGCGTTTATCGGCTTGGGAATCATGGGTGGACCGATTGCGGGCCATCTGGCGCGGGCAGGCCATGATCTGACGGTCTACAACCGCTCCATCGGCAAGGCGAAGAGCTGGGCGGAGGCCTATGGCGGGCAGGTGGCGATCAACCCGGCGAAGGCGGCCGAGGATGCCGAGATCGTCATCAGTTGCGTCGGCACCGACGATGATCTGGCGCAGATCGCTTTGGGCCGGGAAGGCGCGTTCCGCGCCATGCAGCCGGGCACTCTGTTCATCGACCATACCACCGTGTCGGCGCGGATCGCCCGGCAATTGTTCGTCGAGGGTGAGAGCCGGGGCATCCACAGCGTCGATGCGCCGGTATCCGGCGGGCAGGCCGGTGCGGAAAATGGCCGCCTCTCCATCATGTGCGGCGGCAGCGAACCCGCCGTCGCGGCGGCCAATCTGGTGATGCAGGCCTATGCCGCGCGCATCGTCCATGTAGGCGGCGCGGGCGCGGGGCAAACCACCAAGATGGTGAACCAGATCTGCATCGCCGGCGTGATCCAGGGTCTGGCGGAGGCGATGCGCTTCGCGCAGGCGGCGGACCTCGACCTCGACGTCGTGTTTCAGGCGATATCGGGCGGTGCGGCGCAAAGTTGGCAGATGGACAATCGCTGGAAGACGATGGCGCAGGACGAGTTCGACTTCGGTTTCGCCGTCGACTGGATGCGCAAGGATCTGGGCTTGGCGCTGGAGGAAGCGCGGGCCAATGGCTCCACCCTGCCGGTGACGGCACTGATCGATCAATATTATGCCGATGTGCAGGCCATGGGCGGCCATCGACAGGACACCAGCGCACTGGTGCGGAGAATTACCCGAGCATGACCCGATTTCTGTCTTCGAGCGCGCTGAAGAGCGCCGCCCTAGCTCTTGCGCTGGCGCCCCTGCCCGCGCTTGCGTCGGGCGTGATCGACAATGTGAACGGCATCGCGCTCGATGCGAATGGCAGGATCGTCCATTTCGGCGCGCTGATGATCGACGATGACGGCAAGGTCGAGAAGCTGCTCCCCGGCCGCTACGAAGAACCCGAATACAAGCCCAAAAAGCCCAAGCGCGGCCAGCCCTGGCCCGAACGGCCCAAGGGACCGACGTTCAAGCTGGACGCGGGTGGCAAGACGCTGATCCCCGGCCTGATCGACGCGCATGGCCATGTCATGGGCTACGGCCTGTCGCTCATCACGCTGGACCTGTCGGACACGACGTCGCTAGCGCAGGCGCAGGAGAAGATCCGCACCTATGTCGCCGCTAATCCGGGGCGCAAATGGATCATCGGCACCGGCTGGAACCAGGAATCCTGGGGATTGGGCCGCTTTCCCACCGCCGCCGAACTGGATGCGGCCGTCAGCGACATTCCGGTCTGGCTGGAGCGAATAGACGGCCATGCCGGCTGGGCCAACAGCGCCGCCATCCGCGCGGCGGGCGTCACTGCCGCGACCAAGGCGCCGGCGGGCGGCCGGGTCGAGATGGCCGCGGGCAAGCCTTCGGGCGTTTTCGTGGACAAGGCGATGGACCTGATCCAGAAATTCGTGCCGCCGCCTGCGCCGAAGGATCGCGACCTCGCGCTGGAAAAGGCGCAGCGAGCACTGCTGTCGATGGGCATCACCGGCATCGCCGACATGGGCACCAGCATCGATGACTGGCAGGCGTTCCGCCGGTCGGCCGATCGCGGCGCGCTCCGTGTGCGGATCATGTCCTACGCCTATGGCCTGGACAATATGGTGCTGATCGCCGGGCCGGAGCCGACCCCTTGGCTCTATGACGATCATCTGCGCATGGGTGGGATCAAGCTGCTGCTCGACGGCGCGCTGGGATCGCGCGGGGCGTGGCTGAAGGCTGACTATGCCGACGCGCCCGGCCAGCGCGGCCTCACCATGATTCCCGGCACGCAGTTGCGCAACATCATGAGCCGCGCGGCGATGGACAATTTCCAGGTCGCGGTCCATGCTATCGGCGACGCGGCCAATGGCGAAATACTGGACGCAATTCAGGAACTGAACGACACCTATAAGGGCGACCGGCGCTGGCGCGTCGAGCACGCGCAGATCGTCGACCCTATCGATCTGCCGCGCTTCGGCCCGCTGGGCGCGATCGCGTCGATGCAGCCGGTGCATGAGGCGTCGGACTGGCGCATGGCGACCGCGCGCATGGGCGAGGCGCGGCTGAAGGGCGCCTATGCGTGGAAGTCGATGCTCGACAATCGCGTGCCGCTGGCCTTCGGCTCGGACGTGCCGGTGGAAAGCCCCAACCCCTTCCCCGGCATCGCCGTCGCCATGAGCCGCGAGGATGCGAAAGGCGAACCGTTCGGCGGCTGGATGTCCGAACAGCGCGTGAGTTTCGAGGCCGCGCTGGACGGCTTCACCCGGCAGGCGGCCTATGCGGGCTTTGCCGAGAAGAAGTTCGGCAGCCTGATCCCCGGCCAGCGCGCCGACTTCCTGCTGATCGACCGCGACATCAGCGCCGCGCGCCCGGCGGATATCCGCCAGACCCAGGTGCTGGAAACCTGGATCGGCGGCAAGCGGGTCTATGTGAAGGGGCAATGAGCATCGTGCGGAAAAGTGGGCACCGGTTTTCCGCCTAAAACGATGCGATCACAAAAACTTGGAGCACGCTACATCCGAGCAGATAGAGCGTGCTCCAACCCTTCGCTTACATCGCATTATCCGCCGCGTTCAAAGCGTCCTCGAACGTTTCGGGCAACGGCGGCTGGACCGGCTTGTCGCAGCCCGCTTCCTTCATATGGGCGCGCAGCGTGTCCATACGACTGAGGTTCCAGCGCGCCAGCGGCACGCCCAGCGGACGGAATTCGGCACGGTCGAACAGTTCGACCACATAGGAGCCACAGAGCATATCGACCTGATCCAGCGTCAACATGCCAAGGTTCATCACCATCGGCTTGCCCGGCACGCCATTGCGGCCGCGCACCAGATCGGTGACGTAGAGGCCGCCGCGCGGATCGATCAGCACGACGTCCGCCTGGCTCGAGTCGATCAGCTTGTGGCTCGCCGCATAGGGCGCGACGAACTCATGCGTCCGCCAGACGAGGAAGGCGCTCGACAGTGCGGTGATGACGAGGCCAATGAAGATCGGTCGCATCGCACCTTCGGGCCGGAAACGCGCCCAGCCTAACCCCGCAAGCAGGCAGAAGGGCCCGATGAAACCATGGGCGTAGCGGAAGCCCCAGCCATAGCCCTGCGCCAATGCCAGCACGCACCCCGCCAGACAGCCGAGCGCCAGCGGCAACGCTATTTCCTGTCCCCGGATCATGGCGCGGAATCGCATCGCCGCCATGCCCAGCACCGCCAGCGGCACCATCAGGATGTTGTTCCAGGCGACATAGCGGCTGATGTTCACCAGCGGCTGCCAGCGATCGCCAAGTCGCTCGAACAGGCTGCCCACCTTGTCGGCGACGCCTGCCGAAGGACGCACGTCGGCCGGCGCGCCCAGCGCGTGGAGCAGGAAGCCCGGCCACAGCTTGGCCCAGACGATAACGATCGCGACCAGGGTCAGCGCATGGAAGGCCGCCACCGTCCAGCGCCGCGCCAGCAGCATCCACAGGATAAAGGGCGCGATGAAGATGGGCGGGAAATGCCATTGATGCAGCCCCGCCGCGATCAGCGCGACGACGCCCGCGCTCAGATGCCCGACCACGCCGCCGCGCAGCACCAGCGCCAGCCAGATCATGTTGAGCGCGAAATGGCCGGTCATGGCATAGGGGGTCATGGCCGTGACCCAGAGCTGGCTGGACGAGAAGCCAAGCAGCACCGTCACCCATACCGCATCCGGCCGGTCGGGCATCAGGTGCAGCGCCACGCGCCACAGCGCGAACAGGCCCGCCATCAGCAGCACCGGCCCGGCCAGATTGGGATCGCCCAATTGCCAGAAGATCGCCTGGATCGCGCTGTTCACCGGCAGATAGGCCGCCGTCCAGTAATCCGCCGCGCCGAAGGGCGAGAAGAATTCCGGCATGATCGCCCGCCGATAGGGTTCCCATTCGATCGGGATCGGCCGCGCGAACAAGCCTTCGCGCATATAGGCGGCGGCGAAGCGCGCCACTTCCTCGTCTCGGCTGATCGCATAATCCTGGAACAGCGCATAATGGCCGGCCCAGGCAGCCATGCCGAGCAGCAGGATCAGCGGCACCACGATCCGCGCGGTTGGTCGGGGCAACGCAAAGCCCTTTCCTTCCGCCCATGGCGCGGCCAGAGCCAGCAGCAGCAGCGATCCGAGCAGCGCCGGGAAATCCTGGTCCAGCAGCAGGATGACGGCAAGGCTGACCCCCTGCCGATAGGTCACATGCCAGAGGAAGGTCGCCCCCAGCCACAGCGCCAGACCGATCGCCCCCGCCAGAAACAGGCGGCGCGCGGAAACATGGCGGGCGAGCGTGGTCACGCTCAATCCTCGACCAGTGTCCGGTTGACGAAAATACCGTCCATTTCGACCAGCCGCGGGAAATGCCCCTTATTATTGGCGAAGAAGGCGGAGGGCACGAAGCCGCGCACCTCCAGCCAGTCGATCATCGCGCGATAGCCGGTGCCGCCTTCATAGATGGGGCGGACGCCCAGTTCCGTCTGCACGCCCAGCATCTTGCCCAGCACATCGCCCGCGCCTTCGCAGACCGACAGGTCATGGCCCTGCGTGTCCATCTTCAGGAAAGGCCGGGCAAAGCCATGCTGCGCCGCCAGTTCGGGCAGCATGCTGTCGAGGCGGCGGCACTGCATCTCCACCGTCTTCGTCACCTTGTTGCGATCGGCGAAGATGGCGTCCTGTTCGCCGGACGGCTTTTTCAGCGAACTGAACTGGTCTGCGGCCATGATATTGAAGCTGGCGGTACCGTCGAAGTCGGACAGAGCCATATTGAACACATGCCAGTTGCGGTCGGACGCGGCGGCTTTCTGCAATTCGGCGAACACGTCCGGGTTCGGCTCGAACGACAGGATCAGCCCCTTATAGCCCGCATCCTTGCGCACCATCGTCGCATATTGGCCGCGATTGGCGCCGACGTCGAACAGGCAGTCGACCGCGAAGGCCGACAGGAAGCGCTTCAATGCCTGCACTTCGGGATATTGATGGACGCGGCCCGAAAGGGCGAGGCGCACCGCCAGCCTGCGGTCGGCGAGTTCGCGCAGATAGCGGTTCATGCGCGCCCGGCCAGCACATGTTCGTAGATGCCGATCGTCGCCACCGCCATATCCTTCCAAGACCCCATTTCGTCACCATAGGCCCGCGCCCGCGCGCCATGCTCCTGCCTGATGGCCGCGCTTTCGATCAGCGGCAAGAGGGCTTGGGCAAGGGCGGGCGCATTTCCCGCCGCCGCGCGCACCGCGACGCCGTCGGGCAACTGGCCGAACATGCCGGCGTCGGACGTCACCATCGCCTTGCCATGGTGGAGCGCCGACAGGAATGCGCCGCTCGAATCAATATGGCGATAGGGGAAGACCAGCATGTCGGCACGCGTCATATGCGCGTCGAGCCGGCCTTCGGTCAGGAAGCCGAAATCGGTGATGAGCCGGTCGGCAAAACCGGCTTGCGCAACGGCGTCGGTCAGCGGCGCAACATCCATGAAGGGCTTGCCCGCCAGCGCCAGTTCAAAACGATAGCCCGCACGCCAGAGCTGGAGGCAGGCCTCGATGAGCAGGTCGACGCCCTTATAGGGGCGGATCGTGCCGAAGAAAAGCAGGCGCGGCAGGGTCGGCGTGGCGATGGCCGCGAGGTCTTGCGAGGATGCGGACGCAAGACGCATCGGCGGGTGCGGCGTCACATGGATGCGCGCCGGATCGACGCCCTGCCCGACCAGCGCATCGCGGGTCGTGTCGCCATGCACGACCAGCGCGTCGAACAGATCGAGCAGTGCGCGATAGCCCCGGCCCTGAAGCCCTGCATCGGCATGATAGGCGTCGGCATTATGGACGGTGTGGACCAGCGCAGTCCGGCCCTTCAACCGCTGGAGCATCAGGCGATCGGCGGGCGCGAGCGGGAGCCACTGGACATGGACCAGATCGGCGGAGAGCAGCGGACGGATGTCGCCCAGCGCGCAGGCCAGCCCATATTCCGCCGCCTTGGCGAGGCGGAAGGCGCGGCCCTCGCCCAGTCTGTCGCGCAGCGCTTCACTATGGCGGAAAAAGTGCGGGAGATAGGCATAGCCCTGCGGTGTGATGGCGTCGGTTGCGCGCATCGGGCGGCCAAGCAATGTCACCTCAGCCCCCTGCCCGGCCAGCGCCGCGCAAAGGCTGTCGTCATAGCGCCCGGTGAAGAGCGACGGATCGAGCATCGCGACCTTCATGCGCGCAGCAGCCGCTTGAGCGACAGGAGATGCAGCCCCGCCACGCCCAGCAGCGTCAGGGCGTAGAGCGCAAGGAAAGCGAGGTCGAAGCGGTCGGGCCAGAGCAGCAGCGCCAGCGGCGCACTCGCCAGCGACCCGGCGAGGAAGGGCAGCGAGCGCGCCAGCAACTGACTGAACCGTCCCAGCGCCGCCTGCACATAGACCGAGACGCAGAGAATGGTGAGCGCCGCCAGCGCAAGGATGATGAGGCCGATATCCGCCCGGTCGACCGCCGCGCGCCCGTCGAACAGGATCGCGAACAGCCGGTCGCCTGCCACCAGCAGCACCCCCGCGAGGGCTACCGCGAAGACCATCGCCGCGCCCAGTGCCCGCCGCAGCAATTGCCGGAGCCTTACCCGGTCCCCGGCATGAAAGGCGCGGGTGATGCGCGGCAGCGCGGCCTCGACCATCGCGCGCACCAGCATGGACAGCGATCTGGACATCTTGAAGAAGAAATCGAACACCAGCATCGGCCGCGCATCCGACGTCATCGCCGCGATGGTGAAATAGGGCGCATTATAGGCGATGATGTCCGACACGGTGAACGCCGCCGACGCGCCGATATCGCGCAGATAATGGGCGCGAACATGACCTCCCCCGACCCGGAAGGCGAGCCAGTGGCGGTGGGTCATGTTCAGCCGCCGATGAACATGGGCGATGGCATAGCCGATCACCACGATGCTCGCGATGAGTTGCAGCGCCACCGACAGGCGCGGGTCAAGTCCCGCCAGGATCGCCAGCAGCAGCCCGATCGTCACGACGCGGCGCGCGCAGTCCAGCCCTTCCCACAGGAAATTGCCATCCACCGCCGCCAGCGCCCGCTTGGCGAGCAGGCCCGGCAGGTTGAGGCAGGCCGACAGGAAGAAGAGCAGGAATAGCAGGGGCATCCCCGTCGCCAGCCATCCCATCAGGAGAGCGGCGATCAGGATCAGCGTTCCGCCTGCGACCAGCAGGCCGAGGAAGAGGAACAGCACGCCCATCTCCTCCAGCCGGAAGCCACCATCGGTCGCGCCTTCGCCGCTGTCACCGTCTCTGGCCAGCCAATGCTGGCGCAGCCGGGCGTAGATGATGCTGGTCAGGCCGAACTCGGCCGAAATGGTGAAATTGCCGAAGGCGACCAGTAGCAGGAAGGCCTGAAACTCGGCGATCGGCAGGACGCGCACGAAGACGAAGGTGACGGCAAAGCCCCAGATCAGCACCAGCCCGACATTGGCGAGCTTCACCAGGGCCAGGATGCGGGCGCTGCCCTCCATCCGTGCGAGACGGTTCATGCGGGCTTGCGCGCCCTGAACAGCCGATCGTCGAGGGCGTAGAAATGGCGGGTGGCGACGTCGATCGAGGCGGCGTCGATCTCCTCCAGTTCGAAACCGGCAGCGCGGATACGGTCGGCGAAATCAGGGCCGTACTGGCGGACATGGTCCCACTGGCCGAAGCGGCGTTCGCGTTCGCGCGGCGGGATGTCGAAGCTGCCATCCTCGGTCGGCTTGCCCCACAGCGGCACGATCAGCCACGCCTCGCCGCCGGGCTTGAGCGCCCGGAGGATGTTGCGCAGCACGGCCATGTCGTCTGGCACATGCTCCATCACATGGCTGGCGTAGAACAGGTCGTACCGGTCCGCGTCGTTGAGGTCCATCAGGTCGACGCGGTGCATGTTCGGCACGGTATAGCGCGCGGGGTCGAGATCGGCGGGCGCATAGTCGGCGGCGGCGGAGAAGCGCTTCACTAGGCTGCCCTCATTGGGCGCCATGTGCAGGATCGCGCCCTGCGCCGGTACGGTCAATGTCCCTTGCTGGATCAGCCAGTTCATCAGTCGCTCGCGCGGGGAGGCGCCGCATTGCGGGCATCCCCATTCGCCATTGTCGCCATAGCGGAAGAAACCGACCACGGTTGCGCCGCAGGCCGGGCAGCCGCGTGTTGCGCGCGCGCCCAGCGCCTTGCGGACTTTGAGCGCCGCCTTGGTCAGATGCTTGCCGGCGGCCTTGGCCACCCGCTGGACAGTAATCACGTCATTCTCCGCTTGGGGTCAGGATCGGCCTATACAATATCGCGCGGCCTTGGCGAGAGGGTCAGCGCGACTTGGCAGGGTTCCATGTCGTGACGGTGCGTCCGCTCATCGCCTTGAGTACGCCCTGCAGGGTGGCGGCATAGGCGATCAGCACGTCGACCAGCGCCGCGAGCGGGCCGCTTTTTGAGCGGACGCCGATCCAGACAGCGAAGACGACAATCAGCGCACCGGCCATGTAGAGCATGGGCGAGATGCGCAGCGCCAGCGCGCCAGCCGCCACCGCGCCGGTCAGGATGAAGACCCCGCCGAACCAGCGGACGATCTTCCGCGAGGCATATTTGAAACGGTCGATCGCCGCCATCTGCCGCAGTTGCGGGCGCAGGTGGTTGTGCGTGTGCCAGGCGCGCGCGGCGATCCGCACCTTGCGGCGATATTCGTCCTTGCGCGCCGTCACCAGCCGTTCGCGGGCGATGACGTCCTTCGCCTTGACCAGCCGCCTGCCCGCAAAGACCACCGCCATCGACACGGTGAGATCGTCCAGGACGCTGTCGGGAAAATCGGGATAGAGGCTGCGCCGGATCGAGAAGATGGAGCCATCCGCCCCCAGCACATTGCCGGTGCGCGATTCCTCGTCCTTCAGCTTCTCTTCCAGCCGCCAGTAGAGCGACCCGACCGAGGCGGTGGCGCTTTCGTCCGCGCCGATATAGTGGAGCGAGCCGAGTACGCCGCCGATCTGCGGATCGGCATAGCGGGCCAGCAGCCGCTCGACCGCTTCCTCATCCAGCAGCACATTGGCGTCCGTGAAGATCAGCACGTCGCCCCGCGCCCGCGCAGCGAGTTGCTTCATGCCGTGCGCCTTGCCGCTGCGACCGGGGCCGCGCAGCAGCGTGACGAGGTCGCCCTGTGCCGCGATCAGGTCTCCGGTGCCGTCGGACGATCCATCGTCGAAGGCGAGAAACTCCAGCGTAGGATAGCGACGCTTCAGCATCGCCAGATTGGCGAGCTTTTCCGGCATGGCGTCGGCTTCGTTATAGGCGCAGAAGAGCAGCGACGCGCTGGGCAGCGACCCCGCGACCGGCTGCTCCGGCCGTGTGGACAGCACGCGCAGGATCAGCGGGTAGAAGAGGAAGGGCCAGACCACCGCAATCAGGCAGCACAGCAGGACCGCGGCGAGGATCAGGTTGGTCGCCATCGGCTCAATAGGCCTTGTGGTGGACGAGCACGCCCAAGGTCGCCACGATGATCCGCATGTCGCGCCAGATCGACCAGTCGCTGACATATTCAAGGTCGGAGCGCAGGCGGTCGATCAGATCCTGATGATGGTCGGTCGCCCCGCGATGGCCGCGCACCTGCGCCAGTCCGGTCATGCCCGGCTTGATGCAATGCCGTTCCCAATAGCGGGCATCGACCTCCCAATAGAGGCTGTCGCCCGCCTTGGCGGCGGCGGCGTGGGGGCGCGGGCCGACGATGCTCATCTCGCCCTTCAGCACGTTGAACAGCTGCGGCAGTTCATCGATGCTGGTCTTGCGCAGGAAGGCGCCGACGCGGGTCACGCGATCATCGTCGCGCTTCGTGAGCGTCGCCGCCTTGTGATCGCTCGCCTCGGTGCGCATCGACCGGAACTTGTAGATGGAGAAGGGCCGCGCATCCTTACCGATGCGGGGCTGGCGGAACAGGATCGGACCGGGGCTGGTCAGCTTCACCGCAAGCGCGGCACCGATCAGGATCGGCGACAGGGCGATGGTGGCGATACTGGCGACGATCAGGTCGAACAGCCGCTTGATCAGGCGCGCACGGAACTGAAGCGGGCCTCCGGCGACGATTATGGTGGGCTGGCCGTCGAATTCGTCCACCCGCGCCGGGGCGAAGCGCAGCAGTTCGGGCACGACGATCTCGCCACGGGCGGAGAGCGACTTGAGCGCCGCCGACCAGTCGTCCATCCGTTCGAGCGGACAGGCGACGATCACCCGCTCCGCCATGCCGACCGCCGCCGCCAGCCGCGCGGCCATGTCGGCGTCATGCCGTTCGGGATGGAGATTGGCGTCATCGGCCTGGATGATGTCCATATGCGGGCCGGTCTCGATCGCGACCCCGTCCATGATGACGGCGGTCAAATGCGGCACATCGCCCAGCAGGCTGACCGCCAGCCGCGCGACGGCGATGCGGACGATCGCCAGCGTCGCCGCGCCCAGCAGGAGGCCGGTCAGGAAGGTCAGACGCGACAGCTGCTCGGCGATCTTGCCCAGATAGACGATCAGCAGCATCAGCAGCGCCGCCTGCGCCAATGCCAGCAGCGCGCGGGAAATGCCGCGCCGGACATGGTCCAGCGTGTTTATGCCATAGGCGCCGCCCTGCACCGCCAGCAGCGCGTAGAGCGGCGCGACCATGGCGAACATCACCAAGCCATGCGGCTTGCCTGGCTCACCCCAAAGCGCGCCCAGCACGAACCAGTTGGCGGCGAGAAAGGCGCAGAACAGCCCCGCCATGTCCCCCGCTAGGCACAGCGCATAGAGCCGCAGCCGCACGATTTCCTTGGAGACTGTCACTGATGCGCCCTGATTGTCGTCATGCGTCCCGTTGGCACCGGCGCGCGCGGGTTGCAAGGGGGCACGCTTATGCGGGCTGTGCCTAGACCCCGAACAATCGCGTCAGCGCCTTGTCCAGCATCAGCAATTGCCAGAGCAGCCGGCCATGATCGGACAGGCCGGCGCGATGATCGGCCGCGACCTTCGCCAGCATCTTCGTGTCGAACCAGCCGGTCTTCGCCAGCGCGGAGCCGCCCGCGATCGCGGTCGCCTCGCCCGCCAGCGCGCCGCGGAACCAGGCGCTGATGGGGGTCACGAAACCCATCTTCTGGCGATAGAGTATGTCCTGCGGCAGGAACGGCTCCATCGCCTTCTTCATGAGATATTTGCCGCTATTGCCGCGAATGCGCTGGGCGACGGGCAGACGCGCGGCGAACTCGACCAGCCGATAATCCAGCAGCGGCTCGCGCGCTTCCAGGCTGACGGCCATGCTCATCCGGTCGGTCTTGGTCAGGATGTCGCCGGGCAGCCAGATGCGGATATCGGCATATTGCGCCTGGTCGAGCGCGTCGCGCGCGGGTGCATCCGCCATCGCCTTGATATAGCGATCCTCGGCCCGATAGGCGCCAAGGCGGCTCTTCATCTCCTGGCTGAACAGGCGCTGGCGCAGGGCTGGCGGCGTCACGCCAACCGAGGCGGCATAGGCCTCGCCGCCCTCGCCCGCCAGTTCGAGGAAGGTCGATTTGGCGCGCAGGAAGCGCGGCGCCCAGTCGGCCTTGGGATAGTGGCGGCCGAGCGTGCCGAACAGCGGCTGGCGGACTGACGCCGGGATCATCGACCGCAGCCGTTCCCCCTGCATCTGGAAACGGTGGCGGCGATAACCGGCGAACGCCTCATCGGCGCCGTCGCCGGACAGGGCCACCGTCACCTGCTCGCGCGCCAGTTCGCAGACGCGATAGGTGGGCAGCGCGGAGGCATCGGCGAAAGGCTCGTCGAAATGGAAGGCCAGCGTGTCGATCAGCCCGTAATCGTCAGGCGACACGACCCGGCTGCGATGATCGGTGGCGAAGCGGCGGGCGACGCGATCGGCATAGGCCGTTTCGTCCAGGCTGGCGACGTCGAAGCCGATGGTGCAGGTCTTGACCGCGCGGGTCGAGGCTTCGGCCATCAGCGCGACGACGCTGCTGCTGTCGACACCGCCCGACAGGAAGGCGCCGAGCGGCACGTCCGACACCATGCGGGAACGCACCGCCTGCCGCATCAGCGCGACCAGTTCCTCCTCCAGCGCTTCGGGCCTGGCCTTGCTGCGGTCGGCGAAACTGACGTCCCAATAGCGTTGCGGCTGCGGCAGGGGGCGACCGCGCACCAGCCGCAGAGTCTCGCCCGCGCCCAGCTTGCGCACGCCCGCGACCAGGCAGGCGTCGTCGGGCACATAGCCGTAGGCCATATAGTCCTCGACCGCCGACAGGTCCGGCGCGCGGCGCAGCAGCGGATGGGCAAGCAGGCTTTTCAGTTCCGATCCGAAGATCAGGCTGCCATCGGACAGCAGGGCATAATGAAGCGGCTTCACCCCCAGCCGGTCGCGCGCCAGCCAGAGCGATTGCGCGCGCGCGTCGAACAGGGCGAAGGCGAACATGCCGTTGAAGCGGCTGACGCATTCCTCGCCCCATTGGCGATAGCCATGCAGGATGACTTCGGTGTCGCTGCTGGTGCGGAAGACATGGCCCTTCGCCTCCAGATCGGCGCGCACCTCCGCGAAATTGTAGATTTCACCGTTGAAGACGACCGCGAGGCTCTCGTCCTCGGTCAGCATCGGCTGCGCGCCGCCGGCCAGATCGATGATCGACAGGCGCAGATGGCCAAGGCCGACGCCCGGCGCGGTCCAGATGCCGCTGCCGTCCGGGCCGCGATGCGGCATCACGTCCAGCATGGCGCGGACCCGCGCGGGATCGACCGGCTTGGCCGTTTCGAGGTGGAAGATGCCCGCTATGCCGCACATGCGAAAGACCTCTAGCGGATACTGATGCTGCGGTCAGCCAAAACCCGCACGTCGCCCAGATCGGTCAGGAAGGCGGATATGGCCTTGTCGGAGGGGCGGCCTTCCACCTCTTCTGCCGATACGAGGATGGCGACGGCGCGCTGGTCCTGTCCCAGCAGGCGAGCCTTCATCGTTTCCAGCTTGACCGTCGGTTTGCTGCCGGTCGGCATACCGTCGCCCACGACATAGAAGCTCACCACATGGCGGACCACCGGGCCGGGCGCGGTGATCTGCTCGCCGCGCGCTTCGACGGGCGCGCGAGCGGGCGAAGACCAGACCCATTCGCTGTCGGGATCGGCCGCCCCCTGACCGAAGCCGACCAGTTCGCGCTGATCCTCCTGCCGGTCATAGGTGGCGATGGCGAGGTCCACCACCTGCCCATTACTGTTGGTGTAGCGGCCGCTGACGAAATGATCCGCCCCGTCGAAGCGAGGTTTCCACGGATAGGCCTGCGGCGCGCCGGTGCGGCTCCAGCCCTCGACCGACGGCATTTCCAGCACCGGCGGCAAGGGATCGGCGGCGGCGGCGGTGGCGGCGAGCCAGAGCGGCGCGGCGATGACCAGCGTCAGTGCGCCGCCCACGACCTTGCCCACCGGGCCGCCACCCTCGTCTTCCCGCTGGAGCGCACGCGGGTCGAACCAGGGATCGCCGGGCTTGCGGTCGAAAAAGGGCCAGGCGGTCGCCATGACGACGATCATGATGATCGCGAAGAAAACCCAGCCATAGACGACATGGTCGAAGCCGACCGCTGCGTCGACCGTTGTCAGATGCGCGACGAGGATGGTGGCGAAGGCGCGGACGCCATTGGCCAGCACCGACAGGCCGAGCGCACCGGCCATGAAGAGGATGCGGCGCGACCAGCGGGTGAAACAGACATTGCAGACCAGCGCACCATAGGCGGTCATGGCGATCAGGAATTTCGCGCCGGAACAGGCTTCGGCCACCTCGAAATAGCCGGTCGGCGTGGTGATGAAGATGCCCTCCATATGCGCCGGCACGCCCGACAGGTCGAGCAGCAGCATGGCGAGCCGCGCCGTCACCAGTTGCAGCGGCGGCACGATCTCCTCGCCGAAGGGGACCATGAAGAAGGCGTAGAAGAGCGGAAAGAGCAGCGCGCGGGCGACCGCCGGGCCGAGCAATGCAATGGTCGCGCCCTGAAGCATGACGATCAGCGCGCCATGCCGGATCATCGCCACGCCCGCCGCCGCGCCCAGCAGCCAGGCAAAGGCGCCCGCGCCCAGCCAGAGCAGCCCCGGCGCCCAGGCCATCGGTTGCAAGGCGCGCAGCCCCTGCAGGCGCTGCTGCACCAGCCAGGCGATGAGAAAGGGAATGAAGAGGCAATGGCCGAAGGTGGAAGCGTTCCACCAGATCGACAGCATCGTCCCGACATCGTCGAGGAAGAGCGACAATATGACGAACGCAACGACGCCCAGTGCCGTCAGATGACCGCGCCAGCCGGTCAGGTCGATGAGCGGCAGGCGATCGGGTGCGATGGCGCGATCGGTCATGCGACCAGCGCCTCACCCAACAGCAGGTCGGGCAGACGATCGAGCGTCGCCGACCAGCGATAGCGCTGCTCCATCCGCGCCCGCGCTGCCCGCCCCAGCGCTGCCGCGCGGGTCGGGTCGGCGAGCAGGGCGATGATCTTTTCCGCTTCCTGCGCGGGGTCGTTGGCGACCAACAGATGCGCGTCGTGGCTGGCGTCAATGCCTTCGGCGGCCTGCGACGAGGCCACCACCGGACGCGCCATCGCCATCGCTTCCAGCACCTTGTTCTGGATGCCGCGCGCGATCCGCAGCGGCGCGACAACCACGTCCGCTGCCGCCAGCCAGCCGCGCACGTCGGGCACGCCGCCAGTCACGATCACGCCGGGCAGGTCTGCCAGCGCCCCCACCGATTTGACCGGGTTGCGACCGACGATGGCGAAGCGGGCTTCGGGATGGGCGGCGCGGATCGCAGGCAAGGTGTCGCGGGCGAAGCTCTCTACCGCCTCGACATTGGGGCGATAATCCATCTGCCCGGTGAAGACGAGTAACGGCCCCTGTCCCAAATCAAGCTCCGCATCGACCGGCGCGAAATCGGCGGCGGCATCGAAATAGTCGAGCGCAACGCCATTTTCGATCGCGACCACGCGGCGCGCATCAAGGCCGGTGGCGGCGCGAAACATCTGTGCTTCGGCCTCGCTCACGAAACTGGAGACGGCGGCGCGATCGGCGATGCGCCGTTCGAAATCGAACAGCAGCCGTCCCTCGCGCCGGTTGATCCAGGCCATGGGACCGCTGCCCTGCGCGCCATAGGTCGCATATTTGGCCGAATCGAAGTCGACGAAATCCATCATGAAGCGGATGTCGCGCGGGAGTATGGGCACGAAATGCGCCATCTGCGCCGAATAGGCGAAAACCGCGCGGATCGGCCGATCCGCGAGCGTGCGGGCGACCCACTGATGCAGGCCGGGATGATCGAACAGCGAAATCAGCAACGACTGGTGTTTTGCAAGGCCGGTAAGGCCGGCGACGATCTTCGACCGATCGCGCATCAGCACGCACTGGCTGGCGGCGACCTGCGCCAGTTCGCCGGCAAAGCCCATGTCGCGATCGTCGTCCGCGAAGCAGCCGACATGAACCGGCGCCACCTCCGCCAGCCTTTTCAGGATATGGCAGGAGCGGATCTTGTCGCCACGATCCGGCGGGAAGGGGATGCGGTGGCAGAGGAAGAGTATCTCGCCCGTCACCCCAGCCCTCGCGCGATATGCGGGCCGATCAGGTTGGCGATCGGCTCGGGCAGCTTCTTCCACAGCTCGACCTTGCGCCGATATTGAGGCGAGAGCGGATTGACGTCGCGCGTCTCATGTCCCGGCGCGGTGCGGAGGTGATAGCCGAGCGGTTCGCCTTCGAAACCCCATGTCTTCTTCCACGCCGCGGGACCGGTGCCGACCTTCGACCGGCCGAAATCGAATGTCGTGCAGCCGCGTTCCCGCGCGCTGCCCATCAGCTGGAAATAGAGCGCCTCATTCGATCGCATCGTCCGCGCGCCTTCCGCCGCACCGTGCCAATAGGGCATGCAGGCGCCGCGATGATAGAGGCTGATGACGGCCGAGAGCGGCTTTCCGTCCTTCGACACCATGGCGATGTCTGCGCCATCGCCAAACCGATCCAGCACAGCTTCGAACAGGCCGCGCGGGAAGACCGGGGTGCCCAGATTGTGCACGCTATGGGCGTAGAGCCGATAGTGGATGTCGCGAAGCCTCCTGTCGCGGCCGATCTCGAACGACAGATCATTGGCCAGCCCCTTGCGGATTTCCGCGCGGTGCCGCTTGGGCACGCCCTTGAGTTCCGCTTCGTCATCGACAGCGAGCGGTCGGGAAAAGCCGAGATAGGCATCGGCCTTGTTTTGCCAGACGGCGTCGCCGGGCGCTTCGCCGCCGCGCAGTTCCAGGGTGGTGCAACCCAGCTTTTCCGCCAGCGTCCAGGCGGCATCAGCCAGCGCCGTCCCGGCCCGGCGATGATCGGTCAGCAGGCCGCCGTCGACGGCGAAGCCGCTGCTTACCAGCGCCCGGCCGAACAAAGCCGACCGGATATGGGTGAGCGGCAAAATGCCCGCGATCGCGCCATAGGGCTTGCGCGCGACCAGCATCTTCGCCTTCTGCCCGGTCCCTGCTTCGACGCCCATGATCCAGCCGGGGCGATGAAAGGGCGTCGATTGCGGATGCGCCAGCACCCATCGATCAATCTCCCCGACCACCACCGGATCGGACAGACGGGCTTCTTCGACGATGACGGACAGGTCAACTATGGCGTTCATGCGCAGTCCCTCCCCTCAACCAAGGCCGCGGGCGATCAGGGGACCGACCAGATTCGCGACCGGCAGAGGCAATTTCTTCCAATATTCGATTCGACGTTGATATTTGGTGCTGCCGGGGTCGATGTCGCGCTCGCGGCCATCCGCCGACCAGCTATGATAGACGATGGGGCGCGGTTCGAAGCCGAAGCTCTTCTTCCAGCCCGCCTGCCCGCTGCCAGCCTTTGACCGGCCGAAATCGAACAGGGTCATACCACGCGCCCGGCCATGTTCCATCAGCCGGAAATACATGAGTTCATTGGATCGCAACCGCCGCGCATCGCCGATACCACCGCCCCAATAGGGCATGACCCGCCCGTTATGATACAGGCTCAGCACCGCCGAAACCGGTCTTTCCCCTTCCCGCACGACCAATATGTCGGCATCCGCCGCGAACCTGTCGAGCACGGCACGGAACAGCCGCGCCGGAAAGACCGGCGTGCCGAGGTTACGGACGCTGGTCGCATAGACATGATGATGGTCGCGCAGGTGGCGCGCTTCACGGCCGACATCGACCGTCAGGTCCGGATTGGCCAGCGCCTTGCGCAGTTCGGCGCGATGCTTGCGCGGTACGGCCAGCAATTCCGCTTCCGTATCGCTGGCGATCGGGCGGGTGAAGCCCACATGCTGGCCTTCCCGGCGTTGCCAGCCCGCGCCGGGATCCGCGCCGCCGCGTAATTCCAGCGACAGCTTGCCCCGCGTGCGCGCCAGTTCCTGCGCCGCCACGGCGAGCGCCGCCACGACATTCTCATCATCCGCCAATATGCCGCCATCGACCGCGAAACCGGTCGATACCAGCGCCTGCCCGAACAAGGCGCTTTTGATATGATGCAGCGGCAGAAAGCCGATGATCCTACCCGAAGGCCCGATCGCCGCCAGCGGCAAAGCCCGGTTCCCGGTCGCTTCCTCGATCGCGCCGAGCCAGGCGGGACGGTGGAAGGGGGTTCCGGCGGCCTGGCCCATCACATAGGCATCGACCGCCCGCGCCTGCACCGGGTCGCGCAGGTCGAGCATGGTTATCGACAGGTCGCCGCCATTGCCTCCGCTCATGCAGTGCGCGCCGCTTCGGCATCGGCCAGCGCATCGACCCGCGTCCAGGCGAAATCCTGTGTCAGGCGGCGCAGCTTGGCCGCCATCACCGACAGATTGCTGTAATGGCGCAGGCGCGACCGCAGCGGCGCATCGGCGACGCGCGGCTGATCGGGATCGATCTCCCAGGGATGGAAATAGATGATCGCGGGTCGCCCTGCCTGCTGATTGACCTGCCGGATCGCCCAACGCGAAAAGCCATAGGGCAACAGGCGGAAAAATCCGCCGCCGCCCGCCGCCAGCGTGCGCCTGCCCCATTTGGCGGTCGTCACGGGCAATTCCACCAGCGGCGAATCCTTCACCGGCTTCCAGGCGAAGCGCGGGGAATCGGGCCAGCCATAATGATCGTGCCGGATCGGCGCGACGCTGGAGGAATAGCGATAGCCCTCCTCCGCCAGAACCATGTGCGCCCAGGGCGTGCGCGGATCGATGGAGAAGCTGGGCGCGCGATAGCCGGTTACGGCCTGCCCGCTCGCATCCTCCAGGATAGCGCGGGCCTTGCGCAGGTCGGCGCGGAACTGGTCGGCGGTGAAGGTGAAGACGCGGGCATGATCATAGCCATGGCTCGCCACCTCATGCCCGGCCTCGGCAATGCGCCGCATCAGCGCGGGATAGCGTTCCGCCACCCAGCCCAGCGTGAAGAAGGTCGCCTTCACGCCCGCCTGCGCGAACAGGTCGAGCACGGCATCGGTATTGCCTTCGACCCGATGGATCAGCCCGTCCCAGTCGACGCGATCGATCGTACGCTCGAATGCGCCGACCTGGAACCAGTCTTCCACATCGACGGACAGGGCATTTTGCATGCTTGCCTCGCTCAGCGTCGATCAGTGGGCGCGGGCGACGGCCGCGTCCTGATCGGCATCGGCCATCCGGTCTTCGCGCTCGACCCATTCGACCAGCATGGTCAACACCCGCCGCAACGCCGTATCCTGCTCCTCGGCCCGGAATTCCAGGGTGGACAGGCGTTCCTCTACCAGGGTGAAACAGTCCTTGAGCGCTTCCGGATCAACCGTCGGGACCGGCGCGCCAAAAGGCACATGGGACTGCATCGCCCGCAGCGAAGCGATTTCGGCACGGAGCGCGGCGATTTCATCCTGCATGTCACGACGAAGGGCATCGAGCGTTTCCTGCGGTTGCATATCATCGACAGGTTCGACCGGCGCATCGAAGGCGTCGACGACGTCCATGGTCGGCGCGGCGGGCTCCGCTGCGGCAAGCGTTTCGGCCTCCTCCGGCGCGTCAGTGTCCGTGCCCGTATCCGTCTCGACGAACTCCTCCGTCACATCCTGATCTGCGACTGCATGGTCGGTGGCAGGTTCGGCGAAAGGCGCCGCGAACCGCGCGAACGGGACCACCCGCTCGTCTCCCGCTTCTTCCACGCTGTCAACGGCGCTGGCGAAGCGTGCACTGGAAAGGAAGCGTGGCGCATGGTCCGGCTCTTCCAGGGCCAGCGGCTCGTCCTCATCCTGATCCACGACCGGCCAAGGCGCCGGCGAATCGGCGACCGTTTCGGATTGCTCTGCTTCGGCCGCTTCCAACGTCCCGTCGGCTTCCGTAGCCTCGAGCGGCACAGCCTCGACAAGCACAGTCTCTTCCGACGCAGCCTCTTCAGGCCCAGTCTCTGCAAGACCAGTCTCTTGCAGTTCCGCCGGCTCATCGACCCGGTCCAGCACGGACGGCTCGATCGGTTCGGGGAGCGCATCGACATCCAGTCCCATGTCGGCGACCACGGCCGCCACGACATCGGCATCGATCTCCTGCAGTTGCTCGATCGCGCCGAGCAGCAGCACGCGGCTGACCAATGCGTTGAGACGCCGCGGCACACCGCCCGTCGCGGCATAGAGGGCGGCAAAGGCCGCAGGGGTGAAGGACGGATTGCCGGTCCAGCCCGCCACGCCCAGACGGTGCAGGATATAGGGTTCGACCTCGCGCGGCATCATCGGTTCCAGATGATGGGTGGCGATGACGCGCTGGCGCAGCTGTTCCAGTTCGGGCGACTTGAGCAGGTCGCGAAATTCGGGCTGGCCTAGCAGGAAGATCTGCAGCAACGACTGCCCGCCCAGCTGGAAATTGGACAGCATCCGCAGTTCCTCGATCGCCGAGATGCCGAGATTCTGGCCTTCGTCGACGATCAGCAGGCTGCGCCGTCCGGCGCGGGCCTGCGTGTGCAGGAAGCTTTCGATCCGCTGAAGCGTCGCGGCCTTGGTAAGGCCTTCCGTTTCAAGCCCGAAGCTTTGCGCGGCGAGGCGCAGCATGTCGTCGCCCTCGACCTGGGTCGATACGATCTTGACTGCGGTCAGGCGCGAGGGATCGATCGTCTGCATCAGATGGCCGACCAGGGTGGTCTTGCCCGCGCCGATATCGCCGGTGATGACGATGAAGCCTTCCCCCTGCGCCAGGCCATAGCCGAGATAGGACAGCGCCTTGCGGTGCGTCGCGCTCTCGAAATAATAATGCGGGTCGGGCGTCAGCTGGAACGGGCGGCCCTGCAATCCGTAGAATTGATCGTACATTTCTTCGTCTCCCGGGTGCCAGCTAGAAGCTGTAGCGCAGGCCGACCTGCCCCATGGCGCTGATGACAGTGTCGAGATCGTCGGCTTTGGCCCCGTCGATGCCGACGGAGGCCGATGCCGACAGGCGGCGGCTCAAACCCTTGAAATAGCTGGTGAACGCACCGTAGTTCAGGATATCTGGCCGGGCGTCGCTGGCGTCGAAATAATTGACGTAGACGACCGTATCGAGGCTGTCGCTGTCGCTGAATCTGTAGTTCGCCGACGCATTGCCGAACCAGTTCTCGTCCCTTGAGCCACGGATGAACACGGCCTGCCCCTGCGGCGTGATGAACTTGCGCTGCGAATAGCCTGCGCCGAGGCCCCAGCCCCATGGGCCGCGCTGCAACGCATATTGGGCCGACACGCCGCGATAGCGGAAATTATTGCCGGTTATGCCCGACAGCGCATCGTTGAAGCATTGCCCCCCGCCGGTCGCCGAGAAGGCGCAGCCGGTCAGGTCGCCGGTGAAGGGATTGCGCACGACGTTGAGGTTGCTACCCGACAGGGCGGCGACGTCGCCCATGATCATCCGGCCGAAACTGTCGATGCCATCGAACACGACCAGCGAGAAATTGCTGTCGCGGCCCTGCCAGAGGAAGCTGCCCTGATAGGTCATGCCGCCATAGCGTTCGCCGACCCGCGCCTGAAGCGAGGTGCGGTGGCTGGGCCGCCAGAGCACGCCCACATCCCAGATGATGTCGTCAAATTCGTAGACCAGCGCGCGCGGCGAGCTTTTGTCGGTGACATAGCGGCCATTGCGGACGACAGGCACGCCGGTCGTGTCGAGCACCGGCGAGCGCTGGCTGATCTCGATATTCTCATAGCCGATGCCGCCGAGCAGCGCGACGGTGCGCGACACGGGCAGCGTGGCGTCCAGCCTGCCCCAGCCATCCTCGAACCGCTGGTCGAGCTGGCTCGCATCCTCCCGGTCGTAGCCGGCGCTGGCGGTGAGGCCCGCCGGCAGCACCGTGCCGGGCGCGAAGCCGACCGAGCCGAGCAGGTTGTGGCTCCAGCTGTCAGCGAAGGAGCCGCTGGGCAGCGCACCGGGGATATCCGAATTGACGTCATCCTCGACCCGCGCATAGCCGAGGCGATAGGAGCCGTTGACGGTGAAGTCGCCGAGCTGCGTCGTATAGGATGGCCCGACATAGCCGGCATAGACCTGGCTGGTGAAGCTGTCGTTGAGCGCGGTGGCGCCCGACAGGCCATCGGTCCGCACCCGCGTCGCGAGGCCGCCGGCATTGAGCGACAGGCCGCGCGCGACATTGACGCGCGTGCTCAATATGCCGCTGATGACGTCCTGATCGGTTGCCTGACTGCCCCAGCCGAAACTGTGATTATATTGGGCGTCGATGGTCGCTTCGACCCGGCGATTGCGCACCTCCGCCGTCACGCCTGCCGTGACATTGGTATAGGTCAGGACGTCGCCATCCCCCTTGAGCGGCGCCATGACGACCTGATCGATGCCCAGATAGGGCACGACGTTGAGGCGCTGGTCCTGACGCGACGATTGGGCGAGCGCCGGCATGGTCATGGTCGCCAGCGCAATAAAGGACGTACCCGAAATCCAGTGGCGCACGCTCATGGCTGCGCTTCCCCCTTGGTATAATAGCTGCCGAAACGACGGCCGCCGGTAAAGCGGACGGCGTTGAGCAGCAGTTGCACCTGCGCGCCGCCCTTCAGCATCGAAGCGGCTTCGCGCACGGCGCTCTCACTCGTCCTGTCGGCGCGCACGACCAGCAGCGCGATCGCGGCATGGCTGGCGAGCACGGCGGCGGGCGACGCCGCAAGCAACGGCGGCGAATCGAAGATCAGGATGCGGTCGGGCCGCCCCTCGGTCAGACGCGCGAGCAGTTGCTGGGTGCGGGCCGAAGCCAGATATTCGGTATCGTTGTTGCTGCGTTCGCCGGCAGGCAGGACCGACAGCGACGGCAAGTCGGTGCGGATGATGATATCCTCGATCGCGATCGAGGGATCGGCCAGCGCATCCATCAGCCCCGGCCCGCCGGTCAGCCCCAGCTTCGCCGGAATGCCGGGCTTGCCGAAGTCGGCGTCGACCAGCAGGATCTCCCGGTCCTTTTCCGCCGCAAGGCTGAGCGCCAGATTGATCGCGCAGAAGCTCTTGCCGTCGCCGCTATGCGCGGAACAGACGAGGATGCGGTTGCCGCGCGGATTGGCCTGCAACTGGGACAGAAGGTCACGCTTGAGCAGGCGGAACTCTTCGCTCATCGCGGTCACGGGGCCGTCAGGTTGCAGATAGCCCGCCTCGCTGAGCGCCGCACGGTCGATCGGCTGGACCGGGCCGGTCCAGGCGGGCGCACGGAAGGCCGGTGCAGGAGCAGGGGTTGCAGGCACAGCCGGCTCGACCGGCGCAGCTGGCGCCGGTGGCAGGTCCGCCGACACATCGACCTTCGGCGCGGCGCGGCCTTTCAGCGCGGCGCCGAAATCATAGATTTCGGTCGCGCGCTCGATCAGCGATCCGCGGCCCTTCATGGAACTATGCTGGTTCATGGGGTCGCGCTCCTTCACGCCATGCCACGCTGGACAAATTCGACGACGATCAGCAGCAGGCAGACGGCCGCCAGACCGCCGCTTGCGCCCGCAAACCATTTGAGCCGCTGCTTTTCCACCGCGGTCTGCGCGGCGTTGCGCATCTGGCTGATTGATCCGGCGACGGGCAGGCCCACCGCCTTTTCCAGCCGCGCGGCGGTCGGGAACGTGCCCTTGAGCTGGCCAAGGGCAAAGGCGACGCCGATCCCCGCGCCGATGCCGACGATCAGCACGCCCAGCAGCAGCAGCGGCCGATTGGGTGCGGACGGCGCGGTCGGGGCGCTGGGCGGCTGGATAACGCGGAATTGGACGGAGCCGGTTTCGGTCTTCACCTCGCCGCGCAGGCGGATTTCCTCGCGATCGCTTGCCAGCTTGTCATATTGGGTC
Organism: Sphingobium lactosutens; assembly: GCF_013393185.1. Lineage (GTDB taxonomy): Bacteria > Pseudomonadota > Alphaproteobacteria > Sphingomonadales > Sphingomonadaceae > Sphingobium > Sphingobium lactosutens_A. The sequence goes on from NZ_QJQX01000037.1 coordinate 68,934, forward strand.
TTGAGCGCCGCATAATCGCTTTCGATCTTTTCCTGCTCGGACGCGATGCCCGGTTCGTCGACCTGCTTCGACATCATGATGTTGAGGTCGCTCTGCAACTGCGCCTTGCGGGTCTGGAGCGCCTGCACGGTCGCGGCGCGCTCCGCCTGCATCGACTTGATCGACAGGTAGGCGGGATTGGGCGTGCCGCCCGCTCCGCCCGCACTGCCACCACCGGCCCGGCGCAGGGCGTCGACCTCGCGCTGGGCGGCGATCACGTCGGGATGGCTCGCGGTCCAGCCGCGTGCGCGCATGGAGGCGAGATTGGCCTGCGCCTGCGCCAGCGGCGAAGCGCCGCCCGATGCGCTGACGCCCGGCAGCGATTGCGGCGTGCCGGCCAGCTGGCCATTCATCGCCGACAGCGCGCTCTGCGCCTGTACAAGCTGCGAATCGATATTGCTGATTTCCGCACGCGCCGCGTCCATGCGCTGGCTGATCGATCCCGCGCCCGGCAACAGGCCGATATAGCGCTGGGTAAATTCGACACGGCGCTGGTCGGCCGCTTCCAGTTGCTTGCCACGTGCGGCGATCTGCTGGTCGAGGAAAGCGAGGCTCTGCTTCGTCTCGTTACGATCGCCCGACAGATTTTCTTCCTGGAAGATGTCGATCAGCTTCTGCACCACCTGCTGGGCGATGCGCGCGTTGGCGCCGTCCGACAGGCCCGAATCGGCCGACACGGCGCTGATGTCGATCATGCTGGGATCGGCCTGCGCCATGACGGTGATATTCTCGCGCAGGGTCGTGATCTTCGCGGCGATGTCGCGAGGGCCGGACACGCTCTGCGACAGATCGGTTTCGCGCACGACCTTTTCGAGATTTTCCGCGCTGGCCAGCGTGCTGCGCACCCGGTCCAGATCCTGCTGCGACTGGACCTGGGTGATGCCCATCTTGTCTTCCAGCAGCGACTGGGTGTTCACATAGACCCGCGCCTTGGACTGGTAGCTGTTGGGGATCAGCGCCACGCCCAGCCAGCCGAGCATGCACAGGCCCCAGGCCACGCCCAGCGCGATCCAGCGCCGGCTCCAGATGCCGTGCAGCAGCACCAGCAATTCGTCGTACAGTCCCGCCATGGTCAGAACATGCTTTCCGGAATGATGATGACGTCGCCGGGCGCCAGCATGACGTTGGCCTTGGTGTCGCCCTTCTTGAGCAGATCGTTCAGGCGAACCTGATATTCCTTCTGCTTGCCGCTATCCTTGTCGAAGCGGACCAGACGCGCACGATTGCCCGCAGCATATTCGCTGAGCCCGCCGACGGAGATCATCGCGTCGAGCAGCGTCATGTTCGCGCGATAGGGAATGGAGGCCGGCTTTTCCGTCGCCCCCACGATCCGCACCTGCTGGCTGAACGTGCCGCTGAAATTGTTGACGATCACCGATACCAGCGGATTTTCGATATATTGGGTCAGCGCCAGCTTGATATCGTCGGCCAGCATCTTGGGCGTCTTGCCCACGGCCGGCATGTCGGTGATCAGCGGCGTGGTGATGCGTCCGTCGGGGCGCACCTGTACTTTCGCGCCCAGTTCGGGATTGCGCCAGACGAAGATGGTGAGATCGTCGAGCGGGCCGATAATATATTCCTCGCCCGGCCCCTCCTGCGTCGACACGAAGGATGCGGGGGGCAATTGCGGCCCGGACGGCGCGGAAGCGCAGCCCGACAAGGCCAAAGCGGGCAATGACGCACCGATCAGAAGCCTGGAAACCGACACGAAACGCATAATCTCACCCCTTATCGTCGCCCCGAACGACCCACCGCCAAGGAGGTGCAGGCGGTCGATCGTCACGGTGCTTTGGGGTCTTCTTTGCCGTGAAAGGGTAAAAATAGCGTTAGGAGTCAAGTCGCGCGTAAATCAGCCAAGTAAAACTTCCCTTGGCGCTGGATGACCGAGAAAGGCCGCAGGGCTGGCGGATGCGCCATAGGCGCCGGCCTGGAAGATGGCGATCAGGTCGCCTTCCTCCACCGATGGTAATGCCACCTTGTCGCCCAGCCGGTCGATCGGGGTGCAAAGGCATCCCACCACCGTCACCGGATCGGCGATCGGCTGAGAGCCGAAGCGGTTGGCGACTGCGATCGGATAGTTGCGCCGCACGACCGTGCCGAAATTGCCGCTGGCGGCGAGCTGATGATGCAGGCCGCCATCGACCACGACGAAGGTTTCGCCCTGACTGACTTTCACATCGATGACGCGAGTCAGGTAGACGCCCGCTTCGCCGACCAGCCAGCGGCCGAGTTCGATCGCGAAGTCGCTGCCACGCAAAATGTCGGGGCGTTCCTCCAGCGCGGTGTCTAGCGCCATGCCGATCGAGCGGATGTCGAGCGGGACGTCGCCGGGGAAGTAGGGGATGCCGAAACCGCCGCCAAGGTTGACCAGCGGCGGAGTCGCGCCGACCTCATCCGACAGCCGCGCGGCGAGCGCAATCGTGGCTGCCTGCGTCTCGATGATCGCCGCGGCGTCCAGATTCTGGCTGCCTGCAAAGATATGCCAGCCCTGCCATGACGCCCCGGCGTCGATCACCATCCGCGCCAGCGCGCCAGCCCTGTCGGCATCGACGCCGAAGGGCTTCGCCCCGCCGCCCATGCGCATGCCGGAGCCTTTGAGGTCGAAGTCCGGATTGACCCGGACCGCGAGGCGCGGCGTCTTGCCGATCGCCTCGGCCACCGCCAGTGCGCGACGCGCCTCCCCTTCCGATTCGAGGTTAATGGTCACGCCCGCGAAGATGGCGGCGGACAGTTCGTCATTGCGCTTGCCCGGCCCGGCAAAGCTGATCCGGTCGGGCGCCATGCCGGATTCCAGCGCCATCTCAAGCTCGCCACCCGATGCGATATCGAAACCGTCGACCTGATGCGCCATGCGCGCCAGCAGCGGCGCATAGGGGTTTGCCTTCACCGCATAATGAAGGTGGAGCGCAGCGGGCATGGCTTCGCGGAAGCGCCTGACCTGCGCCGCGACGATATCCATGTCGTAGACGAAGAGCGGCGTGTCGCCTGCCTCGTCGACCAGGCTCTCCGCACCGCAGCCGCCGATCAGCAGCATCTCTTCCTCGCCCGTGGCCCAGGACGGTATCGGCCCCATTGGTTTCATGCGCCATACTCCCCGGCAAGCGCCACCCGATCGATCTTGCCATTGGGATTGCGAGGAAATTCGGGGAGCACGATGATATCCTTGGGCTGCATGAAATTGGGCAATTCGGTCTTGAGATGGGCCGCGACAGTGTCTGCGACGGCGGGATCGTCGGCGCGCAGCAGCAGGCGCACCGCCTGCCCCAACCGATCGTCCTTGACCCCCAGCGCCACCGCTTCGGCGATGCCCGGCACGGCGACGGCGGCTTCCTCAATTTCGGTCGGGCTGATGCGGTTGCCCGCGGACTTGATCATCGCATCGTCGCGGCCGACGAAATAGAGCAGCCCTTCCCCATCGCGCCGCACTGTATCGCCGGACCAGACCGCCATGCCGCCATAGCGCGACGCAGCGGGTGCGGGCTTGAAGCGTTCGGCAGTGCGGGCCGGGTCGCGCCAATAGCCCTGCGCCACCAGCGGGCCGCAATGGACCAGTTCGCCCGGCTCGTCGGCATCGGTCAGGCTGCCGTCCGGGCGCACAACTAATATCTCCGCAAAGGGAATGGCGCCGCCCATCGAATCGGGATGGCTGTCGACCAGCGCGGGCGGCAGATAGGTGGAGCGAAACGCCTCGGTCAGGCCATACATGGGGTAGAGGTTGGCCTGCGGGAATAGCGCGCGCAGCTTCGCCACCAGCGGACGCGTCAGCGCGCCGCCGCTGTTGGTCAGACGCCGGAGCTTCGCCGCGACCTCTTCCGGCCAGTCCAGCTCGGTCAGTTGCACCCAGAGCGGGGGCACGCCGGCCAGCGTCGTGATGTCCCGCCGATCAACCAGCTTCATGACGTCACGCGGCGTCAGATAGTCGAGCGGATAGACGCAGCCGCCGGCATACCAGGTGGAAAGCAGCTGATTCTGGCCGTAGTCGAAGCTGAAGGGCAGGACGCAGGCGGTGCGGTCCTGCGGCGTCAGCCTGAGATAATCCGCGACCGCCACCGCGCCCAGCCAGAGATTGGCATGGGTCAGCACCACCCCCTTGGGTCGGCCAGTCGAACCGCTGGTATAGAGGATCGCCGCCAGATCATCAGGCTGCGCGCTCGATGGGCCGATCGCCTGCCCGCCGCTCATGGCGCAGGCGGCGTCATCCTCGCGGAGCAGGCGACAGGACGCAGGCACATCGCCGGGCTGAAGACTATCGAGCCGCGCCGATGTGCCGATCAGCAGCATCGCCCCACTGTCCGACAGGATATGAGCGACCTGGCGATGTTTCAGCAGCGGATTGATCGGCACATGGACGAGACCGGCGCGCGGCGCGGCGAGCGGCATCAGCGCGGCGACCGGCCCCTTGGCCATCCAGCTGGCGACGCGCGCGCCCGGCTCCAGCCCGAACCCCGCCAGCCAGCCGGCAAGGCGGCCCAGCGTTTCTTCCAGTTCGGCATAGCTGTAGCTGCCCGCACGCCCGTCCAGCGCCGGGTGTGCGGGATCGCCGCGCAGCAGCAGATGATCGAGCGGTCGCACCTGCGCTCCGTCGATCATGGGGAAATTTTCAGTCACGGCCGCTTAACTCCATATGCAGATTCTTCCCCTATGCGTATCGTGACGGACGCGGAGATAGTCGGTTGCGGGCGCCAAGGGAATATCACAGCCTCAAGGAAGTGCGGCAGGCGCTCGCCGGTCGGCTGGATCGCGCCCATGTGCCTGCCCTGTTCGACCGTCTCGACTGGTTCGACGCGCTGCATCGCTATTGCTTTTCCGATGGGTCCGTCCATGTCGTCGCGGCGGATGATGACGGCGCGGAGGCGTGGCTGTTCCTGCTGTCCCCTGCTCCGCGAAGGGTCGGTTCGCTGGCCAACTGGTACAGTTTCTCCTGGGCGCCGGTTTTTCTGGGCGCACCCGATAGCGCCGTTCAGCAACGTTTGCTGGAGGCGATCACCGGTACCTTGCTCACCCATTATGCGCAGATCGACCTCTATCCGCTGGAGGATAGCGCGCCGCTCGCCGCTGCCTTGCGGCGCATGGGCTGGTTCACGGTGCAGCGACCCATGGGTGGTCGCCACCTGCTGCCCGTGGAAGGCCGCAGTTTCGCCGATTATTGGACCGCCCGCCCCGGTCGCCTGCGCAGTCTGATCCGGCGCAAGGGGCGGAACAGTCCCTATTTCCTGTCGATCAGCCACGCTCTCACCGACGATCTGTGGTGCGACTATGTCGATGTCCATGCGCGCAGCTGGAAGGATGCGGAGCCGGCGAACGGCCTCGATTTCCTGCACGATCTCGCCGAACGGGAGAGCGCGGCGGGCACGCTGCGCCTGGGCTTTGCCCGGCTGGATGGACGTGCCGTGGCGACCCAGTTCTGGACGATCGAAAATGGGACCGCCCTGATCCACAAGCTCAGCCATGACAGCGCTCATGACGGCGGATCGCCGGGCACGCTGCTGAGCCATGCCATGTTCGCGCAGGCGATTGATGGGGATCGGGTCGCGTTGATCGACTATGGCACGGGCGACAATGGCTACAAGACCGACTGGATGGAACGGCGCATTCCGCTCCACCGGATCGACGCCTTCAACCCGCGCTTTGCGTCGGCCTGGCTGCCTGCGGCACGGACCGCCATTTCCGCGCTTGTAGGTTAGGCCGCACCCCTCTATTTAGGCGCGCATCATGCGGGCGCAAAATTCTCAGCCGGTCGACCGGACCATCGATGTGGAAAGCCAGATGCGGGCGCTGCTGCGCGACGTGCTCGGCCTGTCTCAAGACCGTGTCGATGCCTTCGACGCCGACACGCTGCTGTTCGGCGCGCTGCCGGAACTGGACTCCATGGCCGTTGCCGGCCTGCTCACCGAGATCGAGGATCGCTTCGACATATTGATCGAGGATGACGATATCGACGGCGACACGTTCGAGACGTTCGGATCGCTCGTGGCGTTCGCGCGGGGGAAGATCGGCTAAAAGCCGACCTTCGCAGCGGAGGCTCAAGCCTCCACCAGTTCCTCGAAATCCACCTCGGCCAGGAACTTCTCGACGTCGAGCGCGGCCATGCAGCCCATGCCGGCGGCGGTCACGGCTTGGCGATAGATCTTGTCGGTGACATCGCCCGCCGCGAAGACGCCGGGGATGGCGGTGCGGGTCGTGCCCTTTTCCACCAGGATATAGCCCTCGTCGAGCGGCAGCTTGCCTTCGAACAGCTCGGTCGCGGGGTGATGGCCGATCGCGACGAAGCCGCCATCGGTCGGCACATGCGACTTTTCGCCCGTGACCGTGTCGATCAGGTCGACGCCGACCAGACCTTCCGGCGCGCCGCCACCGACAAACCTGTCGACGGCCTTGTTCCACAACACCTTGATGTTCGGATGCGCGTGTAGACGCTGCTGAAGGATCTTCTCCGCGCGCAGCGTGTCGCGACGGTGGATCAGCGTCACGTCATGGCTGTGGTTGGTTAGGTAGAGCGCTTCCTCCACCGCGGTGTTGCCGCCGCCGATCACCACGACCTTCTTCCCGCGATAGAAGAAGCCGTCGCAGGTCGCGCAAGCGCTGACACCCTTGCCCTGAAGATGTTCCTCGCCCTCGACGCCCAGCCACTTGGCCTGGGCACCGGTGCAGATCACCAGCGTGTCGGCGACATAGAGCGTGCCGCTGTCGCCGGTCAGCAGGAACGGACGCTCCGACAGATCGATGTCGACGATCTGGTCATACATCATCTGCGCGCCGACATGCTCGGCCTGCGCCTGCATCTGCTCCATCAGCCACGGCCCCTGGATCACGTCCTTGAAGCCGGGATAATTTTCCACGTCGGTGGTGATGGTCAGCTGCCCGCCCGGCTGCATGCCCTGCACGACGATCGGCGCCAGACCCGCGCGCGCGCCATAGATGGCGGCGGACAGGCCGGCCGGGCCGGAACCGAGAATGAGCATACGGGTGCTGTGGGTGGCGGTCATATCAGGCTTTCAGCTGTGATTCGTGTTGGCGACAGAGATAGGCGGCGAGGCAGCGCGTGCAAGCGAAGGATTTGCTTGGGCGGGAGGAAGTCAGGCTGCGGGCGCCTCATGGGAAAATAGGAAATGGGTCGCTTAACTTCGCATATGTCCCGCACATTCTGACATTTTATTGCCGGCTGACGATCCTATCGAAAAGTCGCGGCGCAAACGAGACCATGGCCTCTCCCGACCGATAAAGGTCAGTATCGCATGATCGGACGGTGTAGGACAGGCGGACGGATCGCGGATCGCCCGCTCAATCCAGGACGTTGGGCAGATCCTCGAAACTCTTGCGCAGCGCTGCGCTCCAGCCCTGGGAGATCAGGGCGAACTCCTCATTGTCCGTCTCGATCCGGGTGCGGACGCGGAAGTCGTAGGCGTCGGTCGGGATCACCGTCAGGTCCAGCGGCATGCCGACCGACAGGTTGGAGCGAAGGGTCGAATCCATCGACAACAGCACCGCCTTAGCCGCATCCTCCAGGCTGGTTTCGCGGGTGATGATGCGGTCGAGGATCGGCTTGCCATATTTATGCTCGCCGATCTGGAAGAAGGGCGTGTCCTCGGTCGCCTCGATGAAATTGCCGGCGGAATAGATGAGATAGAGGCGCGGCTTGCCGCCCTTGCGCTGGCCCGCGACCATGATCGAGGCGCCGGAGCCGGAGCCGCCCATCTCGATATTCTCGCGATAGCGATGCTGCATCTTCTGCATCGCTTCCCCGACGATCTGCGCCACCCGGTGCATCGTGTCGCAGTTGCAGATCGTCTCGATATCCGGGTTGAGCTGCGATTCCTTGATCGCCTTGCTCAATACCGCCTTCACCCCCTGGGTGATGGACAGATTGCCCGAACAGAGCAGCGTGATCGCCCGCTCACCGGGGACATGATAGGTGAAGCTCTTCCGAAAGCGCGCAATATTGTCCATGCCCGCATTGGTGCGGGTGTCGGACAGCATGACCAGTCCCTGGTCGACGCGCACGGCCACACAATAAGTCACGGCCCCCCGGCCTCCTGCTTTTTCTCTGTCGCGATGCCCGAGTCGTCCGGTGGGCAGTCGCGTTGTTCAACCCGCAGAGCCGGGCGGCGGGGTGCTTTGCTGTTGCTGCTTTTGCAGCTGCCGTTCCTCAACTCCATCCTCCGCCTGCGCGATCCGGACGTCGGCGTCAATCCATATGTCGCCCGCCACCGTGACCGAGCCACGGATCGGCGCGGCTTCATCTGCATCAAGTCCGCTGGCGACGCGGAGATAGCGTTCGGTCACGCAGACGCGGTTGGACGGGTCGAAACCGATCCAGCCAAGGCTGGGCACATAGGCTTCGGCCCAGCCATGGGTTTCGTGGAGCGCATCCCCGTCCCCCGCGAGCAGATAGCCCGAAACATAGCGGGCGGGAACACCGATCGTGCGCGCGGCGGCGATGAACACCTGCGCATGGTCCTGACAGACGCCGGCGCCGAGCGCGAAGGATTCGGCGGCGGTCGTTTCGGATGTGGTGACGCCGGCGCGATACTGGACCGCGTCGCTGACGGCGGCGGACAGGGCGTGGAGCGTGGCGAGGGGGCCGTCCTGCGGCGGCAGGTCGCGCGCCAGGGCGGCGATCCCGTCCGACGCGCGGGTCAGGCGGGTATCGCGCAGGAAATAGCGCGGATCGACGCTGTTTCGCAGATGGCCGACCACGCCATGGCTCTCCCGCGTCTCGACCAGCCCTTCCGCCACGATTACCGCATTGTCGAGCCGGTCGTGGCGAATCCAGATCGCCTCCCTCTCGCCATAGCTGTTGGGACGGAAACAGGTGAGCGGCTCGTCATTGATGCTCACCTGCCATTCCAGCACCTTCTGCGCGGGCGTATCGACCGGCATCAGCTTCAGGCGCATCGCGACCCGGCCGGCGGACGCGGCATAGCGGTAGACGGTCTGGTGGCGAACGAGCAGCTTCATGGCTTCAGCCTCCCCTCCCCGCCTCAGCCGAAATGATAGGTCTGGGCGATTTCCGCCCCCAGCCTATTGGTCATCATCAGGCCGTTCTGGACGGTTTCGTGAAGGCCGCGCCGGAAGATTTCGCCGCTGTCCTGGCTTTCGAGGCCGGCGACCAGTTCCTGCACCGTGTCATGGCAGGCGCCGCGCGCGTCATGCCAGCCCGCGAGCCGGTTCAGGCGGTAGGCCAGCTGATCGTAGCAATAGGCGACGCTGCGCGGGAAAAGCCGGTTCAGCATCAGGAAGTCGGTGATCTGCCAGGGCGTATAGGTGCCGCCATAGACATGATGATAGGCGCGCGCACCCGACAGGGCGTAGAGCACCGAGGTCCATTGATAATGGTCGCGATTGCCGCCGATCACTTCGGTTTCGGGCAGCAGGACATAATATTTGACGTCGAGCAGGCGCAGGGTCATCTGCGCCCGCTCCAGCGCGGAGCCGGTGCGCAGGAAATCGTGCCCCTCATTGCGCAGCTGACCCGAATGGGCGGCGCCGCGGAAGGTCATCACGCGGGTCTTGACCCAGTCGATCAGGGTCGGAAGCTGCTGCCGCGCCTCGCCGACATCATAGCTGTCGAGCTTGCGCCAGCCTTCGTTCAGCGCTTCCCACATGTCCTGCGTCAGCATGGTGCGCGCCGACTTGGCGTTGGCGCGGGCCTTCAGCAGGCAGGAGCGGATCGAACTGGGATTATCCGCATCCAGCATCAGATAGGCGACGGCGTCGCTTTCGGTGACGATCGTGCCTTCGGGAAACTGGTGCCCCGCGCCGGTGGCGCGCACGACCGAGCGCCATTCGTCGCGGTGATGCGCGCCGGGCAGGATCGCCATGCGCTGCCCCATGGTGAGGAGACGTGCAGTGGCCTCGGCCCGCTCCATATAGCGCGCCATCCAGTAGAGATTTTCGGCGGTCCGGCTCAGCATGGGTTGGCCTCAATATTCGTCATTCCCGCGGAGGCGGAGATCCATCTCCCACCCCTTCCGCTTGGTGAAATGGCAGGAGATGGATTCCCGCCTGCGCGGGAATGACGACAAAAGGGATGAGAGTGCGCGCGCATCAATCCTGCAACACCCAGGTATCCTTCACCCCGCCGCCCTGGCTGGAGTTCACCACCAGCGAGCCTTCGGTCAGCGCGACGCGGGTGAGGCCGCCGGGGACGAGGCGGATCTGCTTGCCGACCAGGCAATAGGGCCGGAAATCGGCGTGGCGGCCGACCACCGCCGCCGGGCCGAGGGTCGGCACCGTGGACAGGTCCAGCGTCGGCTGGGCGATGAATTCGCCGGGATTGGCCTTGATCCGTTCGGCATAGGCGGCGACTTCATCCTTGGTCGATTTCGGCCCGATCAACATGCCGTAGCCGCCCGAACCATGCACTTCCTTGGCCACCAGTTCGTGCAGATTTTCCAGCACATAGGCCAGTTCGTCCGGCTTGCCGCACTGCCAGGTCTGGATATTGTCGAGGATCGGCTTCTCGCCCAGATAGAAGCGGATCATGTCCGGGACATAGATATAGACCGCCTTGTCGTCGGCGATACCCGATCCCGGCGCGGACGCCAGCGTCACACCGCCATTGCGGTAGACGTTGAAGATGCCCGGCACGCCCAGCAGGCTGTCGGGCCGGAAGACGAGCGGGTCGATATATTCGTCATCGATGCGGCGATAGATGACGTCGACCGCCTTCGGCCCCAGCGTGGTCTTCATCCAGACGCGGTCATTGTCGACGAACAGGTCGGCCGGCTCGACCAGCTCCACGCCCATAAGGTCGGCGAGGAAGCTATGTTCATAATAGGCGCTGTTGAGCGAACCGGGGGTCAGGACGACGACGACCGGATCGCCCTTGCAGGCCGGGGGCGCGACTTCCTTGAGGCTTTTCAGCAGTTCGGCGGGATAGTCGTCCACCGGCGCGACCACGCCCTGCGCGAACAGTTCGGGGAACATGCGCGTCATGATCTCGCGATTTTCGAGCATGTAGGACACGCCCGAGGGGGTTCGGCAATTATCCTCCAGCACCTCGAAACTGCCCGGCCCCGTCCGCACGATATCGATGCCGACGATATGGCTGTAGACCTTCCCCGGCGGGGTGAAATCGGCCATTTCCGCGAGATAGGCGCTGTTCCTGTAGATGATGTCGGCGGGCATGATGCCGGCCTTCACGATCTCGCCGCGATGATAGACGTCGTGGAGGAAGGCGTTGAGCGCGCGGGCGCGCTGGCGGATGCCCTTGTCCAGGATGCGCCATTCGTTGGCGGTGAAGATGCGCGGCAGCAGGTCGAAGGGGATCAGCCGCTCCGGATCGCCGCCCTCGCCATAGACGGCGAAGGTGATGCCGATGCGGCGAAAGATCGCCTCCGCCTCGTCCATGCGGCGATTGAGCCCGGCTATGCCCGTTCGCTCCACCCATTTCTGCACTTCGTCATAACAGGGGCGTATCGAACCATCGGGTTCAAACATTTCATGGAAGGGCAAGTGGACGATCCTCCCTCGGCCACGCGGCCGGTTGTGCATTGCAATATTAGTGCGCCGCGCCGTGGCGATTGCAAGGCAAAAATGGCAACTAGCCAAAAGGTTTCCGCGCGGTTCACCACTATGGCGGAAAAGCCGCGCTGCTTCGTTGATGCAGCACGGCTTCGACGGCGGAGCATGCCGCGCCATTTTTTTCGATTTTGATCGCTCAGCCCCGTTGACCGACCTGCATTGCCTGCGTATAGCGCCGCCTCACCGCAGGGCGAGCCGCCCGGCGAGGCCCATGGGGCGGAGTAGCTCAGCTGGTTAGAGCAGCGGAATCATAATCCGCGTGTCGGGGGTTCAAGTCCCTCCTCCGCTACCATTTTTATCACGATATAGATGCATATCCTCCTTGCCTCCCCCGGCAAAGCGCGCCAACAGCGTCGCAAACAGGGCTGAAGAGGATATCGGGCGGATGAGTTATTATGACGTTTTGATCGTGGGTGCGGGCCATGCCGGGGCACAGGCTGCGATCTCGTTGCGGCAGCTGGGCTTCGAGGGGTCGGTCGGCATGATCGGCGACGAGAAGGATCCGCCCTACGAACGTCCGCCGCTCTCCAAGGAATATTTTGCCGGCGACAAAAGCTTCGACCGCATCCTGATCCGTCCAGCCGCCTTCTGGGATGAGCGCAAGGTCGACATGCTGTTGGGCAAGCGCGTGAAAGGCGTCGATCCCGAAGGCAAGTTCGTGACCGTGGGGGAAGAAGAGATCGGCTATGGCAAGCTGATCTGGTGCACCGGCGGCTCGCCCCGCATGCTGACCTGCAACGGGGCGGACGCGCATAATGTCCATGCCGTGCGCCGCCGCGACGATGTCGATGCGATGATGGCCAAGATCGACAGCATCACCCATGTCACCATCATCGGCGGTGGCTATATCGGGCTGGAGGCGGCGGCCGTGCTGTCCAAGTTCGGCAAGAAGGTCGTGCTGCTGGAGGCGTTGGACCGGGTGCTGGCGCGCGTTGCGGGCGAGGAATTGTCGCGCTTCTACGAGGCCGAGCATCGCGCCCATGGCGTGGACCTGCGCACCGGCGCGCGGATGGACTGCATCGAGGTGCATGAGGGCCCTAACGGCAACAGGGCGACCGCCGTGCTGATGGCCGATGGCGAGCGGATCGAAACGGACATGGTGATCGTGGGCATCGGCATCGTGCCCGAGACCGGCCCGCTGATCGCGGCCGGCGCGGCAGGCGGCAACGGCGTCGATGTCGACGAATATTGCCGCACCTCGCTGCCCGACATCTATGCGGTGGGCGATTGCGCATCCCACGCCAACCGCTTTGCCGGCGGCGCGCAAATGCGCGTCGAATCGGTACAGAATGCGAACGATCAGGCCAAGACCGCCGTCTCGCATATTCTGGGCAAGGAAGAACCCTATGATGCGGTGCCCTGGTTCTGGTCGAACCAATATGACCTGAAGCTCCAGACGGTGGGGCTGTCGACCGGCTTCGACCAGACGGTGCTGCGCGGCGACCCCGCCAACCGCAGCTTCTCCGTCGTGTATCTGAAGGGCGGCAAGGTTATCGCGCTCGACTGCGTCAATGCGGTCAAGGATTATGTCCAGGGTCGGGCGCATGTCCTGTCGGGTGCGGCGCTGGATGTGGCGCAATTGGCGGATGCGAGCGTGCCGCTGAAGGAAGTGGGACTGGCTTAAGGCGAGGCGTCTCGGGGGAGGTGGCTGTCTTCGGCCAATGGCGGACCTTAATTCAACGTTATCCCGGGCTTGACCCGGGATCCCGCTTCCTCTTCCAGGCCCAACGTTGAAAGGCAGCTGGACCCCGGCTCAGGGCCGGGGTGACGAGCGTTGGGAATGTCCGCTCACCACCCATCCCTGCAAATCCACAATCGGATGAGATGCTCGCCCATTGGGCGATGAACTCGTAGCCATCACCCCCTGAACATCGCCTTCATCGCCAGTTCCCAAGGTCCGCCGCGATAGTGCCAGGCGGCGAGGCCCGCTAGCGTCAGCGGGCGGGGGCGGAAGCCCTTTCGCAACGCCGCCAGAAGCGCCCTCGCCTCTTCCGGTGCAACCTTGTTCTGGACGGTGATATGGAGGCGCGGCCGGGCCTGATCCTGCGGCGTCAGCAGGCCGGCGAAGGCGTCGGCCAGTTCATCCCGCATCGCCATCAATGCGGGGCTGTCGATACGATAGGCGACGCCCCGGCCCAGCGACATGACGTCCACTAGCCGCGCATCCGGCTGCGGCCCGGCGCAGAGCCGTTTCAGCCGCATCGCCAGTTCCTCCAGCACCGAAGGCGGCAGATGGTGGAAGAGCGTCACATGCGCCGGCAGGACGTTGCGGTCGGGCGGGAAATGGGCGCGGCGCAGGCCATCCGCCCAGGCAAAATCGGCGGCGCCCATCAAGGCCGTGACGATGATCGGCGCATTCACGAGCGCTGTCCCGCGATAGGCCATATGCGCCGGACACAGCGCTTCCGCCGCAGCGGAACAGGCTGTATCATCCCGACAAGACGGCTACGCCATGTCGGGCCGTACTTATGGGAGGGAAACATCATGTCGGCACCGCGGTCCTTCATCCTTATCGCCATCCTGTTCCTGCTGTGGAACCTGATGGGCGTCGCGTCCTTCATCATGCAATATACGATGGACATCAACGAACTGGCGAAGACCGATCCGGCGGGCGCCAAAGCCTTTGCGTCAATGCCTACATGGCTTTGGCTGGTCTATGCCTTTGCCGTGCTGGGCGGCACGGCCGGGGCCATTGCCCTGCTGCTCCGCCGGCGCAGCGCGGTGTCGCTGTTCCTGCTGTCGCTGATCGCGGTGGTGGTCCAGTTCGGTTTCGTCTTCCTCGCCACCGACCTGATCGCGGCGAAGGGCGTCGTGGTGGCGATGGCATTCCCGATCGTCATCTTCGTGATCGCGATCATCCAATGGCGCTATGCCAGCGTGCAGACGGCGAAGGGAATTCTCCGCTGAAATCCGTTCGAGATCAGGTCAAAGCTCGCCGCGGGCGCGCCTGATCTCGAACCACTTCCGCACATTTTCATTATGCTGCTGGTAGGTGTCGGCGAAGATATGGCCGCCCTTCCCGTCCGCGACGAAATAGAGCGCGTTCGTTTCCGCCGGATGCAGCACGGCAAGGATGGAGAGCCGTCCCGGATTGGCGATCGGCCCCTTGGGCAGGCCAGTCATGGCGTAGGTGTTATAATCATTCACCGCCGCGATTTCCGACTTGCGGATGCGGCGACCCAGCGGCTTGCCCTTCGTGATGGGGTAGATGATCGTCGGGTCGGCCTGGAGCATCATATTCTTGCGCAGGCGGTTGCTGTAGACGCCCGCCACCGTCGGCCGCTCGGAAGGAACGCCGGTTTCCTTCTCCACGATGCTGGCGAGGATGATCGCTTCCCTCGGCGTCTTCGCGATCGTGCTGGAGGCGCGATCGGCCCAGAGCTGGGCCAGCAGCTTGTCCATCGCGCCCTGCATGCGCCTGAGCACGGCGGCGCGCGGTTCGCCCTTTTCGAAGGCATAGCTGTCGGGCAGCACGCTGCCCTCCTCCGGCACCTGGATGTCGCCCGTCAATTCCTCATTCGCCATCAGCCGCTCGTAAACCAGGATGGAAGGCATGCCTTCGGGTATGGTCACGAGCCGGGTGAGCGTCTTGCCGCCCTGAAGGATGGCGAGGATGGCGCTGTTGCTGGCGCCGGCGGGGATGATGAATTCGCCCGCCTTGATCGACTTGCTGCCCCCGAAGACTTTCGCGCGGGTGAGGAAGGCGTCGGCGGATCGCACGGCACCCGCCTGTTTCAGCAGCACCGCCGCATCGGACAGGGTAGCCCCTTCGGGCACCGTAATGGCGATCTTTTCGGTCGCCGGCCCCTGCTCCGTCCAGCCATGGACGAAGCGGAAGGCGACGAAGGCGGCGACGGCCAGGCCGATCAGGAGAATGATACAGCCAAGCCGCCGCATGAGGATGTCCTCAGATCGCCTTCATGATGAGCGAGGCGTTGGTGCCGCCAAAGCCGAACGAGTTGTTCAGCACCGCGCGCACCTTGCGCTCCTTGGCGACGTGCGGGACGAGGTCCACGCCCTTGCAGCTTTCGCTCGGCTCGTCGAGGTTGAGCGTCGGCGGGACGATCTGATCGCGCA
Source organism: Sphingobium lactosutens (assembly GCF_013393185.1). Lineage (GTDB taxonomy): Bacteria > Pseudomonadota > Alphaproteobacteria > Sphingomonadales > Sphingomonadaceae > Sphingobium > Sphingobium lactosutens_A. The sequence continues at coordinate 84,576 of NZ_QJQX01000037.1, forward strand.
TGGCGAGGATGCAGAAGATGCTCTCCACCGCGCCTGCACCGCCCAGAAGGTGGCCGATGGCCGACTTGGTCGACGACATCGACATGGTCGACAGATTGTCGCCGAACAGACGCTTCACCGCACCCAGTTCCAGCTCATCGCCGAGCGGGGTCGAGGTGCCATGGGCGTTCACATAGTCGATGTCTTCGAGGCTGAGGCCTGACTTCTTGAGCGCCATCTGCATCGAGCGGAAGCCGCCATTGCCCTCCGGATGGGGCGCGGTGACGTGATAGGCGTCGCCCGATAGGCCGTAGCCGATGACTTCGGCATAGATTTTCGCGCCGCGCTTCTTGGCATGCTCATATTCTTCGAGCACGACCACGCCCGCGCCTTCGCCCATGACGAAGCCGTCACGGTTGACGTCATAAGGACGCGACGCCTTTTCCGGCGTGTCGTTGAAGCCGGTCGAGAGCGCACGCGCCTGAGCGAAGCCGGCGATGCCGATCGGGCAGATCGCGCTTTCCGCGCCGCCCGCCAGCATGACGTCGGCATCGTCCATCGCGATCATGCGCGCGGCGTCGCCGATCGAGTGGGCGCCGGTCGAACAGGCGGTGACGACCGCATGGTTCGGACCCATTAGGCCGTACTTGATCGACACCTGACCGGAGATCAGGTTGATCAGGCGGCCGTGGACGAAATGCGGCGAAACGCGGCTCGGCCCCTTGTTTGCCAACACCAGCGATTCGCTTTCGATGCCCGGCAGGCCGCCGATGCCCGAACCAATCGAGCAGCCAGCGCGCAGACGCTCTTCTTCCGACATATTGTCGAGGCCCGCGTCGCGCAGCGCTTCGCTGGCGGCGGAAATGCCGTAGACGATGAAGGGATCGACCTGGCGCTGGATCTTGTGATCGACGTCCAGCGAGGCGTCATAGCCATATTCATGGTCGGCCGGCTTCACTTCGCAGGCGATGCGGCATTTATATTCGCTCGCGTCGAAGCGGGCGATCGTCGCCGCGCCCGATTTGGAGGCGATGATGTTCTTCCAGCTGGTTTCGACATTCCCGCCCAGTGGGCTCACCATGCCTAGGCCGGTTACGACGACACGACGCATATCCTAGCTCCGAAATATATGGGCTTTGTGCCGCCCATGTAGCCATTTGAAACGCGCTTGTGAACGGCGCGCCAGATACGAAAAGGCTCCCCACGCTCGGCGAAGGCCGGACAGGAGGAGCCGTCTCTTATGCGTAAGCGCGGCCTTTCCCTGACGGGATCAGGCCGGAACGCGCTTTACTGCTTGCTGTCGATATAATCGATGGCGTCCTTGACGGTGGCGATCTTCTCAGCCGCGTCGTCAGGGATTTCGACGCCGAATTCTTCTTCAAACGCCATGACGAGTTCGACGATGTCCAGGCTGTCCGCGCCCAGATCGTCGATGAAGCTGGCGTCCTCGGTCACCTTCTCGGCTTCGACGCCCAGATGCTCGACGACGATTTTCTTTACGCGATCCGCGGTCTCACTCATGAGTGGTCCTTCTTACTGGGTATCGTTGATGGTTCTGAACAACCGTTAAGGCAGCCCTAGTGCCAAGCCCCGATAGAGGCAAGAGGCAAGGCCGCCAAGCCCCTTCCTTCGGTCGTGACCGGGATTAAGCAACAAAAGCAGGCCGAAACAAGGTGGATAATGGGCCATTTACCGAAATTTCAGCCGGTTGCGCTAGGCCTTCGCCATGAGCGCACCTTCCTTCACCGACCGGCTTGTCACGCGCGAGCGCGCGCGGATCGCCGCGATTTGCGTCCTCGCCGCGACGATCATCGGACTGCTCTATCTGGTCGGAACCGCCCATGGCACGGTGGATTCGCTGGGCCGGCCGCTCGGCACGGACTTTTCCAACGTCTGGACCGCAGGCTGGATGGCGGATCACGGTCAGGCGCCCCTGGCGTGGGACTGGCCGAGACAGCATGAGGTGCAGAAGCAGGTTCATCATGATCCGGCCATCCCCTTCTATTGCTGGCCTTATCCACCCCCTTTTTTGATGATTGCGTCCCTGCTCGCGAAGCTGCCCTACACCGCCGCGCTGTTCCTGTGGCAGGCCGTAACGCTGGCGCTGGCGTTGCTGCTGGTGCGGCGCATCCTGCCGCAGGACCGCGATGCGATGCTCGTGGCGGCGGGGGCGCCGGTGGTGATGGTGTGCCTGGGACATGGGCAAAACGCCTTTCTCACCGCCGGCCTGCTGGGCGGGGGCATGATGTTGATCGACCGGCGGCCTTGGGCCGCAGGCCTGTTGCTGGGGGCGCTGGTCTACAAACCGCAATTCGCGGTACTGATTCCCGTGCTGCTGGCCGCGCGCGGCAACTGGCGCGCCTTTCTGTCCGCCGGACTGACCGCCAGCGCGCTGTGCCTGCTGACGCTGGCCATCTGGGGCTGGCCGGTATGGCAGGCCTTTTTCGATTCGCTGCCCCTGACCCGTCAAATCATCATCGAAGCCGGCGCGACCGGTTGGGAGAAGATCCAAAGTCCGTTCGCCACGATCCGCCAATGGGGCGGCTCCATCCCGCTGGCCTATGCCATGCAGGGGCTGGTCACGTCCGTCGCGATCGTCACCGCCGCGCTCGTCGCCCGGAAGGGATCGATGGCGTTGCGGGGCGCGGCGGCCCTCTCCGCCGCCCTGCTCTGCACGCCCTATGTGCTGGACTATGACCATGTACTGCTCGGCGTCGCCATCGCCTTCCTGATGGCGGATATGAAGGCGCGCGGCGCGCTGCGGTGGGAACCCACCTGGCTGGCCTATGCCTGGATCGCACCGCTCTGCGGCCGGACCGTGTCGGAATGGACGCATTTCCCGGTCAACCTGATCGCCGCCATGGCCATATTGGCGCTGGCGGCACGGCGCGCAGCACTGTTCGACGGACTGCGCCTGTCGCCACTACGCCACAGCCCTACACTGCCCGCTTAACGGCAATAGCCTTCCTGTCCTGGCACGACGATCAGGCAATCCTGCTTGCCGGCCAGATATTTGAAGCCGGTCTCGTCGCCCTTGCCCGGACGGATCGCCAGATCCTTGCCATCGCGCACGAAACGGATGGTAGATCCTTCGGCCACGCCATTATAATCGGCCTGCCGATCCAGATTATCCTTGTTGGCGATCGCATAATGGCCGGGCTTGCCGTCTGGCGCGGGCTGTATGTCGAGGAACAGACCCTCCGGCCCGGTCCAGCGGCCGACCCAGTCGTCGGTCGGAGGTCCGGCCGTTTCGTTGCCGGCCGCCCCGATCGCATCGGGCTCCTCGATATTCTCGACCGTCGTCGGCGGAGCGGCGGCATTGTTCGCGGCATTGCCATCCTCGGTCGATTTGGCGCAGCCCGCCAGCAGCAGCATGGCCGCCATGCCGGACAGGCCAATGACGGGCGAAGGGAAGCGCTTCATCCATAATCTCCTTTGTCGATCACAGGACCGAACCGATAAGCTGCCGCTTCGATCCCCTTTAGCAGACGACAACTTGCCAGTTGCGCCGTCTGCGGCCAAAGGTCGATCCCGAGGGGAAGAAGATGAACGCAGCACGGGGGAAGAATGGTGGGGCCGCGCGGCCAAGGGCACGCTTCGTGCGAGAGGCCCCGGACGTGCGGCGACAGGCGCTAATCGAGGCGACCGCGCGTTGCCTTGCGGAAAAGGGCGTTGGCGGCACGTCGGTGCGCGCCATCTGTGCGCTGGCGGGCGTTTCTTCGGGGCTGCTGACTCATTATTTCGATGGCGTCGACGCGCTGATCCTGGCGACCTATGCCGATGTGGGTACGCGCGTTTCGGCGGCGCTGGACGCCGCGGTCGAGGCAGCGGGCGACGATCCACGCGACCGGCTGCGCGCCTGCCTGCAAGCCAATTTCCGCGATCCCATTCTCGATCCGGACCTGCTGGCCACCTGGATCGCCTTCTGGAGCCTGGTGAAGTCCGATCCCAAGATCGCCGCCGTACATGCCGAGGTTTATGGCGGCACGCGCGCGCAACTGGAGGAACTGCTTCAGGCTGCTGCACCTGCGCTATCCCCTTCGCAGACGCGGATTGCAGCGATCAGCCTGACGGCGCTGGTGGACGGCCTCTGGCTGGAACTCTGCCTCGATCGATCGACTTTCTCACCGGAAGAGGCACAGGCCATGGTCGAAGAGGCCATGATGAAAGCATTGCAGATTTAAGGCGATATCGCCGATCAATGAGACAGGCTCTGATCGCTTTTCTCACTTAACACATCCGAGAAAAGCAATTTCCCCCGAATCGACCGCATCCCTACATGGGTCTTCGCAAACGCAATATTCTCAAGCAGGAAAAGGACAGCCTATGGCTCTCATCAACACCCCCCTGAAGCCCTTCTCGGCCACCGCTTACAAGCAGGGCAAGTTCGTCGACGTCACCGACGCCGACGTGAAGGGCAAGTGGGCCGTCTTCTTCTTCTACCCGGCCGACTTCACCTTCGTCTGCCCGACCGAACTGGAAGACCTGGCCGACATCTACCCGACCCTTCAGGGCATGGGCGTGGAAGTCTATTCGGTGTCGACCGACACCCACTTCAGCCACAAGGCCTGGCACGACACCTCGCCGGCGATCGGCAAGATCAACTATTATATGGTTGGCGACCAGAACCACGCGCTGGCGACCCAGTTCGACGTTCTGCGTGAAGGCGTTGGCCTGGCGGACCGTGGCACCTTCGTGCTCGATCCCGAAGGCGTGATCCAGCTGGTCGAAATCACCCCCGAGGGCGTGGGCCGCAACGCTGCCGAACTGCTCCGCAAGGTGAAGGCTCTGCAGTACTGGGCCAGCCATCCGGGTGAAGTGTGCCCGGCCAAGTGGGAAGAAGGTGAAGCCACCCTCGCCCCGTCGCTGGACCTCGTCGGCAAGATCTAAAAGCGATTTCAAGTCAGATGGAACATCTGACGACTTGGAAATCGCGCTGACGGGTGAATGGGTTATGGGGCGGCACAGCCGGCACATAACCCATATCCTGAGAAGGCACCTGCCGGACCGGGTCGAGAATACTCCCTGGCCTGGCAGGATTTTATACGGATTTTCATCGCTATGCTGAACGCCGGGCCTTCGGGTCGCACCATCCCGGCGATAGTATGGTAGCGTGCCCCGAGCCGGCGCGCCCAACCCATGGAGATAGACAAGATGTTGGACGCAAATCTCAAGGGCCAGCTCAAGGCCTATATGGCGAACATCACCCAGCCGATCGAACTGGTGGCGTCGCTGGACGATGGCGCGAAGTCGCGTGAACTGGGCGAACTGCTGAACGAAATCGCCGAACTGTCGGACAAGGTGTCCGTGGTGAGCGGTGCCGACCAGCGCAAGCCCAGCTTCCTGATCCGCCGCACGGGCACCGATATCGGTGTCAGCTTCGCCGGTATTCCGATGGGCCATGAGTTCACCTCGCTGGTGCTCGCCCTGCTCCAGGTCGGCGGCCATCCGTCGAAGGCGGCGCAGGATCTGATCAGCCAAGTCAAGGATCTGGACGGCGACTTCGCCTTCGAAACCTATTTCTCGCTGTCCTGCCAGAACTGCCCCGACGTGGTGCAGGCGCTGAACCTGATGAGCGTGCTCAATCCCCGGATCAGCCATGTCGCGATCGACGGCGGCCTGTTCAAGGAGGAGGTCGAGGCGCGCAAGATCATGGCCGTTCCGACCGTGTTCCTGAATGGTGAGCCGTTCGGTCAGGGCCGGATGGAGCTGGAGCAGATCGTCGCGAAGATCGACAGCGGCGCCGAAGCGCGCGCCGCTGAGAAGATCAAGGCGCAGGATCCTTTCGAAGTGCTGGTGATCGGCGGCGGTCCCGCCGGCGCGGCGGCCGCCATCTATTCGGCGCGCAAGGGCATCCGCACGGGTGTCGCGGCGGAACGCTTCGGCGGCCAAGTGCTCGACACCATGGATATCGAGAATTTCATTTCGGTATCGCGCACGGAAGGACCGAAGCTGGCTTCGGCGCTGGAGGCGCATGTCAAGGATTATGACGTCGAAATCATGAACCTGCAAAAGGCGGCGAAGCTGATCCCGGCCAAGACCGAGGGCGGCTATCATGAGGTCATGCTGGAAAATGGCGCGTCCTTGAAGGGCCGCACCATCATCCTGTCCACCGGCGCGCGCTGGAGGCAGATGGGCGTGCCTGGCGAGGACGAATATCGCAACAAGGGCGTCGCCTACTGCCCGCACTGCGATGGCCCGCTGTTCAAGGGCAAGCGCGTGGCGGTTATCGGCGGCGGCAATAGCGGCGTCGAAGCGGCCATCGACCTGGCCGGCATCGTCGCCCATGTAACGCTGATCGAATATGACAGCCAGCTACGCGCCGACGCGGTGTTGCAGCGGAAGCTCGCCAGCCTGCCGAACGTCAAGATCATCACCTCGGCGCTGACCACCAAGGTGGACGGCAATGGCGAGCGGGTGACGGGCCTCAGCTACAAGGACCGCAACCACGGCACCGAGCATGACGTCGAGCTGGAAGGCATTTTCGTCCAGATCGGCCTGGTGCCGAACACCGAATGGCTGAAGGACAGCATCGCGCTGTCCAACCGGGGCGAGATCGAGATCGACGCGCGTGGCGAAACCAGCCAGCCGGGCATCTTCGCGGCGGGCGACTGCACGACCGTGCCCTACAAGCAGATCGTGATAGCCATGGGTGCGGGATCGACGGCGGCGCTGTCCGCCTTCGATTACCTCATCCGCTTGCCGGAGAGCGAGGAAAGGGCGGAGGCAGCCTGATCCGGTTGGATTTAGGGTAGATCGATCGAGCGGCCGGTCCGGGGACGGATCGGCCGCTTTTTGCGTGGGTGGGAAACGGACTGTCCGCTATTTTCTCGCAAGGTGGATGATATGTTCCCATCCAAGTGCCAGATTGAAAACCACAAAACTCATCAGGACAAGCGACCAGTTGCCCGTAAATCCTCCTTCGAGGCGTTGAAGCCCAAGGCTTGCGAACAGGCCCGCATAAGAAAGCAGCAGCAACCAGCGCATCATTTTAGGCAGACCAGCCATTATCATCTCCTCGGCATGCGCAACGGTAGTTTCAATGGCTGCGTGTCTGCAAGTGGTCGATATTAGCCACCCACTTTGACAGCGCCGCCGCCGAGGGGCAAAGCCATCCCGGCCCCTTCACCACAATCGCGAGTATCCATGCAGCTTTCCGATTTCGACATCGACCTCTTCCTGCGCGACTATTGGCAGAAGAAGCCGCTGCTGATCCGCAACCCGTGGAATGATTGGCGCAATCCGCTGGAACCGGACGAACTGGCGGGCCTGGCGTGCGAGGAAGGCGTCGAAACGCGGCTGATCGTCCAGTCGGGCGGCAGCTGGGCGCTGGAGCATGGCCCCTTCCCCGAAGATCGGTTCGGCAATCTGGGCGCCGCGCCCTGGACCCTGCTGGTGCAGGCGGTCGATCATTATGCGCCCGATGTCGCGGCGCTGCTCGATCCGTTCCGCTTCATTCCCAACTGGCGGATCGACGATGTGATGGTGAGCTATGCCAGCGACGGCGGCGGCGTGGGGCCGCATTTCGACCAATATGACGTGTTCCTGATCCAGGGGCTGGGCAAGCGGCGCTGGCGCGTCGGGCAGCGCTGCGACGATAGTACGCCGCTGCGACCGCATGCCGACCTGCGGCTGCTCGCCGATTTCGAGGCGACGGGCGACTGGGTGCTGGAGCAGGGCGATATCCTCTACGTCCCGCCGGGTTTTGCTCATGATGGCGTGGCCGTGGGTGAGGATTGCATGACCTATTCGATCGGTTTCCGCGCGCCGTCGCGCCACGACCTGATGGTCGAATGGACCGAACATCTGGTTGCGGACATGGCCGACGATGACCGCTATGCCGACCCGGACCTGACCCGCGCCGTCCATTCCGGTGAGATTGCGCCGGCGGCCATCGACCGGCTGCATGCCATGGCGATCGAAAAGCTGCTGGACCGCGACGCCTTTGCGCGCTGGTTCGGCCAGCATAGCAGCATGCCCAAATATGCCGAGGCGGACTGGCGCCCCGAGGAACCGGTGACGGTCGCGGAGATGCAGGCGCTGGCGGAGGAAGGCGCGGTGCTGCTGCGCAATCCGGCGAGCCGCTTCGCCTTTCTGCGGGAAGCGGACGGGGTGCTGCTGTTCGCCGATGGCAACGCTTTTCCGTGCCGCAGCGTTGCTGCGGCGCTGGCGGAACGGATTTGCGCGCAGGATCATATCGTCCTCGACCCGTCCCTCTCGGACGCGATCGAGTTGCTGGCGGCGCTGGTCAATCAAGGCAGCCTGATGGCCGATGATGAAGAGGAGGACTGACGCCATGTCCCGGCTGATCCTGTTCAACAAGCCGTTCAACGTGCTGAGCCAGTTCACCGACCGCAGCATCGGCGCGGACCGGTTGACGCTGTCCAACTATATCGACGTGCCCGGCGTCTATCCGGCCGGACGGCTCGACCTCGACAGCGAGGGGCTGATGCTGCTGACTGACGATGGGCGTTTGCAGGCGCGCATCTCCAACCCGCGCTTCAAGACGCCCAAAACCTATCTGGCGCAGGTGGAAGGCGACGTGCAGGAGGATGCCCTTGCCCTGTTGCACAAGGGCGTAATGCTGAAGGACGGCCCTACCCTGCCTGCTGAGGCGGAACGGATCGACGATCCGGCGCTCTGGCCACGCGATCCGCCGGTGCGGTTCCGCAAGACGGTGCCGGACTGCTGGATCAGCCTCACCATCCGCGAGGGCCGAAACCGGCAGGTGCGGCGCATGACGGCGGCGGTCGGCCATCCGACGCTGCGGCTGGTCCGCTGGCAGATTGGTGACTGGAGCGCGGACGGCCTGAAGCCCGGCGAATGGCGCGAGGTGCGGGTTTAGGCAGCGAGCCGCCGCCCCGGCGCGGTTTCCGGCAGCGCCAGCAGCACCGGAAGCACGCACAGCGCCACCAAAGCGATCATCGCGCCGGGAATCAGGGTCCAGCCTGTTCGCTCGATCAGCAGATGCGCCAGCCAGGGCGTGAGACCGCCGAACAGCGCGGTCGCGGTCGTGGCGCCGAGCGCGAGGCCGGTCAGCCGCCCCTCGCCGGGAAACTGCTCGGCGGTGGTGACGGCGCCGACCGCACTCACCCCGCCACCAAGGCAGGCGAGCAGGACCGCGCCCATCAAGGCCGCGCCATGCCCCTGCCCCATCAGCAGGAACATCGGGATCGGCAGTGCAGCGCCGAACAGGCTGAGCGCCAGCAACACCGGTCGCCGCCCGATCCGGTCGGCCAGCAGGCCGGTGACGGGCGTCACCAATATCACCGCCAGCGCGGCGATCGTCGACAGCCAGAGCGCCGCCCCCTCCGCCATCGCCCCGGTGCCGGTCAGGAAACTCGGCACATAGGTGATGCCGACATAATAAGTGATCGACCCCAGCGCCGAGATGGCGAAGCCGCGCAGGATCGGCAGGCGATGGCTGCGCAGGCTCTGGCGCAGAGGATGGCTTGGGACGCTCCCTTCCGCCTCCTGCCGCAGGAAATCGGGCGATTCCTCCATGGTCGACCGGGCGAGCAGGATCAGGCCCGCCATGGCCGCCCCCACGAAGAAGGGAATGCGCCAGCCCCAGTTTTCAAGGGCAACATTGTCGAGCGAGGCGACCGTAAGCGCCGCGATTCCGGCGGCAAGCAGTGCGCCGACTTCGCTCGCCGCAGACGCCAGCGAGGTGACGAAGCCGCGCCGCCGGGCGCTCGCGCCCTCCATCAGATAGGCGACGACGCCGGTATATTCACCGCCGACCGAAAAGGCCATCAGGCAGCGCAGCGCCAGCAGCATCCAGCCCGCCGCTGGCCCCGCCTGCGCATGGGTGGGGAGCAGGGCTGTCGCCAGCATCGCGGCGGTCATCATTCCCATCGACAGCAACATGGTCAGCCGGCGGCCATGGCGATCCCCGATATGACCGAAGACGATCGCACCCAGCGGCCGCATCGCATAGGCGACGGCGAATCCCGCCAGCGCCTCCCCCAACCCCGCCGCGCCGCCGCCGAAGAAGGTGCGCGACAATAGCGTCGCGAGATAGAGATAGAGGGTGAAATCATACCATTCGACGATGGTGGAGAGCGTCGCCACGGCCAGCGACCGGTTGGACATGCGGCTGGCCTGCATCGACGCTCCCTTCCCGGTTCCGATCGGCTATCCTGCGGAGAAAGCCGGAAAAGGGCAAATGTTTCGGTTATCGGCGCAAGCGCGGCGTGAAGATGGCCGGGTCGATCTCCAGCATCGGCACGCCGTCTTCCTGCGCGTCGGGCGGCGGCAGGGCGATGGCCGGACCCTTCCCCGCGCTGAAGCTCACGACCGTGCTGCCCGGATTGCCCAGCACCAGCGGATCGAGCTTCAGCGCGGCGTTGAGCCGGGCCTGCGTCACCTCGACCAGAGTGCCGATGCTCGTCATCGCGAACAGCTGCCGCGCAAAAGCATAGGGCAGGCGGATGCAGCCATGGCTGGCGGGATAACCCGGATTATGCCCGGCATGGAGCGCGATCCCATCCCAGGTCAGCCGCTGCATGAAGGGCATGGGCGCATTGCTGTAGAGGTTGGAGCGGTGCCATTGCCGCTTCTGCAGGATCGGATAGTCACCGGTCGGGGTGCGGTGGCCCTTCATGCCGGTAGACACGCTGGCGATGCCGATCAGCCGGTCGCCGCTGTAGACATGGACCCGCTGCTTTTCGATGCTGATGACCATGTAGAGCGGGCCATCGCCCGTTCCCTTCGCCAGCCAGCGATAGCCGCCAGGCGCCAGCACGATATCCGTCTCGACGGCCGCCTGCGCCGGCACGGCCAGGACGAACAGGGGCGCGAGCAAGGATAGCAAAGGCTTATGCATAAGCCTTTCTTAACCATGATCCGCGCCAACGCCAGCCTGTCCGCACGGTCAGGCTGATGCGGTCCCGGCTTGGGACATGCCAGCGAATGAGAAGGTTACAGCAGGCTGAGTTGCGCCACCGGCGCGAAGCTGCGGCGATGGAGCGGGGTCGGGCCATGTTCGCGGAGCGCCGCCAGATGCCTGGCGCTGCCATAGCCCTTGTTGGTTTCCCAGCCATAATGCGGGTGATCGAGCGCCGCTGCGATCATCATCCGATCGCGCTCTTCCTTGGCGAGGATGGAAGCGGCCGCGATCGACAGGCATTTGGCGTCGCCCTCGACGATCGCGGTGGAGGCCCAGCGCCATGCCGGACAGCGATTGCCGTCGACCAATATATGCGCGCAATCATGGCTCAACGCCTCGACCGCGCGGGTCATGGCCAGCATCGTCGCCCAGAGGATGTTGATCTCGTCGATTTCCGCAACACTGGCGATACCGACGCCCCAGCAGAGAGCGCGCGCCTTGATCTCGGTTTCCAGCGCGGCGCGTCTTTTGGCGCTCAATTGCTTGCTATCGTTGAGGCCGTCGGGACAATCTTCGGCGCGCAGGATGACGGCGGCGGCGACCACCGGTCCGGCGAGCGGTCCCCTGCCCGCCTCATCCACGCCGGCGACAAGGCCGGGATGATGCAGACGTTCGTGCGAATAATCAGGCATGATCGGAATAGCGCGCGGCAAAGGCGGCTGCGTCCCAGCCGGTCTGGTCCTGCGCCGCCAGCAGGTGATAAAAAGGTGTCAGGCCCAGCGCATGGCCCATCGGACCATGGCCCCGACCAAGGCCCGGCGCTGCCGAAAGAGCAGATGCGACGAATGCTTCGGCCCGGTCGACGGCATCGGCCAGTGACAGCCCCCCGCCAAGCCCGGACGCGATGGCGCTGGCAAGCGTGCAGCCGGTGCCGTGGCTGTTGCGCGTTTCGATCCGTTCGACCGAATATTCGGCGACCATATCCTCATCGACCAGCAGGTCGTGGATCAGCGGCCGATCATCCTCGGCCTGCTGCGGCAGATGCCCGCCCTTGGCGAGGATGACAGCGCCGGTGCGATCGTGCAGGGCCTGCGCCGCAGCTTCCAGCGCGTCCAGATCGGCGATCGTCATCGCCGTCAACGCCTGCAATTCCGGTACGTTGGGCGTGATCACCGTGGCGACCCGCATCAGTTTCTCGAAGGCGGCGATGGTCGCGTCGTCCGCCAGCACCGATCCGCTGGTCGCGACCATGACGGGATCGAAGACGATAGGGACATTATCGAGCTGCGCCAGCCGATCGGCGACGGCGGTGGCGGTTTGCGCCGATCCGATCATGCCGATCTTCACCGCGTCGACGCCGATATCGCTGATGCAGCTTTCCATCTGCGCCAGCACCATGTCGGTCGGAATCGGATGGACGCCCTGCACGCCCAGCGTGTTCTGCGCGGTAATGGCGGTGATCGCGGTCATCCCGAAGCCGCCCAGCAACGTCACGGTTTTCAGGTCGGCCTGAATGCCTGCGCCGCCCCCGCTGTCGGAGCCGGCGATGATGAGGATGCGGGCCGGAATCATGCCTTATATTTACGCTCGGTCGAGGCCGGGTTGTTCGCCAGCGCTTTCCCGACGCGGGTCGGGCGGTCCATCAGTTCGCCGCCGCAATTGGGGCAGCGATCGTCCAGCGCCTCGGCGCAGGGCGCGCAATAGGTGCATTCGAACGAACAGATGAACGCGCCGGGCTCATCGGCGGGCAAGTCCGTGCCGCAGCGTTCGCAGTCGGGGCGCATTTCAAGCATGTAACATCTCTTCCCGTTCGGTTCGAGCAAGACCGGTCAAGCCGCCGCCTTCTCCACCGCGGCGCAGATGCGGTCGACCACGTCGCGCACCTGATCCTCGCGGTCGCCTTCGGCCATGACACGGATCACCGGTTCGGTGCCAGAGGGGCGGATGACGAGGCGGCCCGCGCCGTTCAGCTCCGCTTCGGCCTGGGCGATGACGCGCTTCACTTCGTCATGCTCCAGCGGCTTGCCGCCGGAGAAACGGACATTCTTGAGCAATTGCGGCACCGGGTCGAACTGATGCAGCGTCTCGCTGGCGGGCTTGCCGGAGCGGACCAGCGCGGCCAGCACCTGCAACGCCGCGACCGTACCGTCGCCGGTGGTCGCATAATCGCTGAGGATCATGTGGCCGGACTGTTCGCCGCCGACATTGAAGCCGCCCTCGCGCATCCGTTCCAGCACATAGCGGTCGCCCACCTTGGTGCGTTCGAGCGCGATGCCCTTGCCGGTCAGGAAGCGTTCGAGACCGAGATTCGACATAATCGTCGCGACCAGCCCGCCACCGCGCAGCGTGCCTTCGCGCGCGAAATTGGCGGCGATCAGCGCCATGATCTGGTCGCCGTCGACGATCTTGCCCTGTTCGTCCACGACGATCAGACGGTCGGCGTCGCCATCCAGCGCGATGCCGATGTCCGCGCCCGAGGAGACGACGGTTTCCTGCAACAGCAGCGGCGAAGTGGAGCCGCAGCCGTCATTGATGTTGGTGCCGTTGGGCGTGACGCCGATCGCGACCACGGTAGCGCCCAGTTCCCACAGGGCGGAGGGCGCGACCTGATAGGCCGCGCCATTGGCGCAGTCGACGACGATCTTGAGGCCGTCGAGACGCAGGTCGGCGGGGAAGCTGGACTTGACCGCGTGGATGTAGCGACCGCGGGCATCCTCGACCCGGCGGGCGCGGCCGATATCCTTGGAGGCCGCGAGCGCGATATCCTGCGACAGCAGCGCCTCGATCTTCAGCTCATCCTCGTCCGACAGCTTGTAGCCGTCCGGGCCGAACAGCTTGATGCCATTGTCATAATAGGGATTGTGGCTGGCCGAGATCATGACGCCAAGGTCCGCGCGCATCGAATGGGCGAGCAAGGCCACGGCGGGCGTCGGGATCGGGCCGAACTGGACCACGTCCATGCCGACGGCGGTGAAGCCCGCGACCAGCGCATTTTCGACCATATAGCCAGAAAGCCGCGTATCCTTGCCGATCACGACGCGATGGCGGTGGCTGCCGCGCTGAAAATGAGTGCCGGCGGCCATGCCGACCTTCATCGCCAGTTCCGCCGTCATCGGCCATTGGTTGGTGCGCCCGCGAATGCCGTCGGTGCCAAAATATTGCCTGCTCATATCCCTCCCATGCACCTATCGGCCATTGCCTCGCAACCCATTATCCGTTTGTCCTGAGCCTGTCCAAGGACGTAACGCACGCCCCCTTCGATGCCGCCTGCGGCGTTGCTCAGGACAGGCTTCGACAAGCTCACGGCGAACGGGGTGGGGATAAGAAATCTTTAATCGACTTTCCGTCAATCCGGCGGCATCCGGGCGTGATGGAAAATTTCAACGCCTTTGTCGACGGCCTGTCGAATGCCGTCTTTTTCAAGGTGCCGCTGTTCGGAGCGCAGATCGAACTGATCGTACTCTATCTGGCGCTGCCGATGCTGTTCTTCACCCTGTGGCTGGGCTTTCCCAATGTCCGCCATGTCGGCCGCGCGATCCGCATATTGCGCACCCAGCCGCATGAGGGCGAGGCGAAGGGCGATGTCAGCCAGTGGGCGGCGCTTTCCACCGCGCTGTCGGGCACGATCGGCCTTGGCAATATCGCTGGCGTCGCGGTGGCGCTGACGATGGGTGGACCGGGCGCGATCCTGTGGATGTTCATTATCGGCTGGTTCGCCATGACGGTGAAGATGGCAGAGGTGACGCTGGGTCTGAAATATCGCGTGTTCGACAGTCGCGGCCATGTTCATGGCGGGCCGATGTACGTGTTGAAGGCCGTAGGCGCGGCGCGCGGCTGGCCAAAGCTGGGGCTAATATTGGGCGGCAGCTATGCCTTCTTCGCATTGTTCGGCGCGATCCCGATGGTGCAGGTCAACCAGAGCTTCGCGCAGGTGAAGGTCGTCACGGGTCTCACCAATGGCTGGGCCTATGGCGTCTTCCTGGCCAGCGCCGTCGCCCTCGTGACGCTGGGCGGCGCGGCCTGGCTGGGCGAGGTGTCGAAGCGCCTCACCCCGCTCAAGGTCGCGGTCTATCTGGGCGGCGTGGCGGCGATCCTGATCCTGCATATCGGCGAAATACCAGGGGCGCTGGCGCTGATCTGGAATGGCGCATGGTCGGGCGATGCGGCGACCGGCGGCGCGATCGGCGCTTTCGTCGCGGGGATGCGCCGCGCGGTCTTCGCCAGCGAGGCCGGCGTCGGGTCGGCGGTCATGGCGCATAGCCTGGCGCGCGCCAAGCATCCTGTGTCGGAGGGTCTGGTCGCGCTGCTGGAGCCGTTGCTCGGCACCATGATCGTCTGCGCGCTGGGCGGACTGGCGCTGGTGGTTGCGGGGACATGGAATACGGGGCTGGAGGGGATCGCGATCACCTCGGCCGCCTTCGCCAAGGTGTCGCCCTGGTTCCCCTGGCTGCTGGCGGTGGTGGTGTTCCTGTTCGCCTATTCGACGCTGGTGGCGTGGGGCTTCTATGGCTTGCAGGCCTGGGGCTATCTGTTCGGCAACGGGCCAAGGGCGCAATGGACCTACAAGATCCTCTATGTCGTCGCCCTGCCCCCGGCCGCCGCGATCGATCTGGGCCGGGTGGTCGGCATCGTCGATTCCAGCTTCTTCCTGATGGCGATCCCCAATGTGATCGCCCTCTATCTGTGTGCGGGTGAGTTGCGCCGGGACGTGAAGGCGTATCTGGCGGAGGAGGCTTAACTTCGCATATTTCCCGCAGATTCTGACATTTTGTTACGGTCGGTTGATCCTATCGTAAAATGTCCGCGCCTCCGGCATCCTTTCAATAGCAAAGTGACCGCCTGTAGGACAGAAAAGCAAAAAGGCCCCGCTCTTGCCGAGCGAGGCCTTTTTCATGTCCGGGCTAGCGATCAGATCTTGTCGCCGAGCGCACCCTTGACCGAGCCGGCAATGTCCTGCGCGGTGCCCTTGGCCTTCTGCGCCTTGCCTTCGGCTTCCAGACGTTCATTGTCGGTCGCCTTGCCGATGCCTTCCTTGACGGAACCCGCCGCCTTGTTGGCAGCAGCCTTCACCTTGTCGGTTGCTTCACCCATGAAACATCTCCTTTGGTTGCAGTTGCAGGATCAACCAACCAGCCGGAGCAAAGGTTGCCGCCAATACGCAGGCGCAACGAAAAAGGGACCGGAAAACCGGCCCCTTCTCCAAATTCGCATGTCGCGAAGCGATTAGCGCTTCGAGAACTGGAAGCTGCGGCGGGCCTTCGCCTTGCCGTACTTCTTACGCTCGACAACGCGGCTGTCGCGGGTCAGGAAGCCTTCGGCCTTGACCGCGCTGCGCAGCGCTGGCTCATACTTCGACAGAGCCTGGGCGATGCCGTGCTTCACAGCGCCGGCCTGACCCGACAGACCGCCGCCCTTGACGGTGGCGATCACGTCATACTGACCTTCACGCTCGGTCACGCCGAACGGCTGGTTGATCACCAGACGCAGGGTCGGACGGGCGAAATAGATTTCCTGATCGCGGCCGTTGACCGTGATCTTGCCGGTGCCGGGCTTCACCCACACGCGGGCAACGGCGTCCTTGCGGCGGCCGGTGGCGTAGGCGCGGCCGAGACCGTCGATTTCCTGATCGCGCAGCGGAGCCGAAGGCTGAACCGGAGCGACGGGCGCGTCGACGGCGTCCGAAACCGGAGCAGCGGCGGCCGGAGCGGCGGCAGCTTCAGCGGCGATCGACGCGAGGTCGGACAGGGACTGGCGGTTATCGGTCATTATGCACCCACCTTGTTCTTGCGGTTGCGCGACGCGAAGTCGAGCACTTCGGGGTTCTGGGCTTCATGGGCGTGTTCGGCACCAGCGAAGATACGCAGGTTGCGCATCTGCTGACGGCCCAGCGGACCACGGGGGATCATACGCTCGACGGCCTTTTCCAGGACGCGCTCGGGGAAACGACCTTCCAGAATCTTCTGGGGGGTGGTTTCCTTGATGCCGCCGGCATAACCGGTGTGCTTATAGTAAACCTTGTCGGTCAGCTTGCGACCGGTGAACTTCACCTTGCCGGCGTTGATGATGATGACATTGTCACCGCAATCGACGTGGGGCGTAAAGCTGGTCTTGTGCTTGCCGCGCAGGATATTCGCGACGGTCGAAGCGAGACGGCCCACGACGAGGCCTTCGGCGTCGATCAGGATCCACTTCTTTTCGACCGTTGCCGGGGTCGCCGGCTTGGTGGTCTTCATCAGCGCCTTCATGGTGCCAATACTCCAGAATGAAAAAATGAAACCGGACGCCGTTACCGACGCCCGGAAGTGGGGCGCTAATGACGGTAGAGGCGCTGGAAGTCAAGAGATGCGCGGCTTTCCTGGCGGGTAAAATAATACCTTCCCTCTGAAAGATGCGCGGAAGGGCGCATCTTTGGACGGTACCGGCCTGCTTCCCCGTCCGGCCGCCTACAGCATATCCTTAATGGGTAGCCGGGCGGAGGAGCGGGCCTCGGGATCAGATCGCGCTCAATCCCGCGTCCGCCAGGCCGCGCCAGAGGTGCAGCGCCTGCACGCTTTCCTTCACGTCATGGACGCGCACCATCTGCGCACCAAGCTGCGCCGCGCGGAAGGCCAGCGCGACCGATCCGCCCAGCCGTTCGGGCGCGGGCGCTTCGTTGGAGAGTGCGCCGATCAGCCGCTTGCGGCTGCCAGCGAACAGCAAGGGCACGCCCAGTGCCTGGAAGGTCGCGACATTGTTCACCAGCGCCAGATTGTCGGCCAGGCTCTTGCCGAAGCCGAGGCCGGGATCGACCATGATCTTTTCGCGGGGGATGCCGGCGGCGAGGCACGCGGCGATCCGCGCCTCCAGATGATCGTAGACGTCGGCGACGACATCGCCATAGCCGGCAGGATTGTCGTGCGGATCGTCCCCGGCCGAGGGCGCGTGCATCAGGATTACCGGGCAACCCGCCGCAACGACCACCTCCATGGCGCGGGGGTCATGCTGGAGCGCGCTGACATCGTTGATGACATGCGCGCCGGCAGCCAGCGCCGCCTCCATCACTGCCGCCTTGCGGGTGTCGATCGACATGGCGACGCCGGACGCGGCGAGCCGCTCCACCACCGGCACGATGCGGGCGATCTCATCCCCTTCCCAGAGGCGTGGCGCCTTGGGCCGGGTGGATTCGCCGCCGACATCGATCAGCGCCGCCCCCGCCGATGCCATGGCGAAGCCCGCATCGGCGGCAGCCTGCGGATCGTCCATATGCTTGCCGCCGTCGGAAAAACTGTCGGGCGTGATGTTGAGGATCGCCATCACCTGCGGCGCGTCGAAACGGATGGTGCGGTCGCCAAGGGCGAGCGGCTGGCGCTGAGCGGAGATATTGGCGGCGAGTTGCCGGGCGCGCTCGGCCAGAATGGCGGGCAAGGCCGCGATGGCATCGGCGAAGGCGGCGACCGGGATCGTGACCCGCGCGATCCGCTGGGCACCACGGAGCACGGTCAGTTCATAGGCCTGGAACCAGATCAGCCCATTACCCATCCGCGCCGCCGCGCCATCGTCCAGGCCGATCGGGGTCGGCACATACCAGGTCGGCTTGAGATAGAGGCGTGCGTCGGCGGGGATGTTCGAGAGAATCGTCATGACAATCCCCTATCCGTTCGTGTCGAGCGAAGTCGAGACAAGTGAAGCGCAAAGGCCTCTCGACTTCATCCGCATTGCGGATGAAGTTTATCCTGAGCGCCTGCCTTAGCAGGCAGGCGAAGGGCTCGACACGAACGGTGACTGGTTATCAGGTTAGTGATTACGGCTCGTTGGCGAGCAGATAGGTCTGGCGCAGCGTGTCGATGGGCTGGAGCTTTCCTTCCGTCTCGACATGCCAGAAGGTCCAGCCGTTGCAGCTCGGCGCGCCTTGCAGCGTCGCGCCCATCTTGTGGATGGAGCCGGTGTCGGCGCCCACGGCCAGCGAGCCATCCGCGCGGACCTGCGCCTGCCAGCGGCGCTTGGTGTCGGTCAGCATCGTGCCGGGCTTCAGATAACCGGTCTCGACCAGCGTGCCGAAGGCGACCTTAGGCTGGCTCTTGGCGCTCTGCATGATGCTGAGCGCGGATTCATCAAGGGGCAGCGCCTCGGCGATACGCTCCAGCGCGACCTCGATATAATCCTCCTCGCGCTCGATACCGATCCAGCGACGGCCAAGGCGCTTGGCGACCGCGCCGGTGGTGCCGGTGCCGAAGAAAGGATCGAGCACCACGTCGCCCGGCTTGGTGCAGGACAGCATCACGCGATAGAGCAGGGATTCCGGCTTCTGCGTAGGATGCGCCTTGGTCCCGTTGCGCTTGAGCCGCTCCTGCCCGCTACAGATCGGCAGCACCCAGTCGGAGCGCATCTGCAACTCGTCATTGAGCGTCTTCATCGCCTTGTAGTTGAACGTATATTTCGCATCCTCGCCCTGGCTGGCCCAGATCAGCGTCTCATGCGCGTTGGTGAAGCGCGTGCCCTTGAAATTGGGCATCGGGTTCGCCTTGCGCCAAATGATATCGTTGAGGATCCAGAAGCCTTCATCCTGCAACGCCGCGCCGACGCGGAAGATATTGTGATAGCTGCCGATCACCCAGATGGAGCCGTTGGGCTTGAGGATACGGCGCGCCTCGCGCAGCCATGCTTTGGTGAAGCGGTCATAGGCGCCCAGCGTGTCGAACTTGTCCCAGTCATTGTCGACCGCATCCACGCGCCCGCCTTCGGGACGGAAGAGGTCGCCGCCCAGCTGGAGATTATAGGGCGGGTCCGCGAAGATCATGTCGATGCAATTGTCGGGCAGCGAGGCCATCTGCGCGATGCAATCGCCACGCAGCAGGCGATCGGCCTCGATCTCGACCGATTCGATCGCCTTCTTCCGCCGCGGCGATGCGACGCGTGTCATGACACCCATAAATGCTGAACCCCCTTTTGTCTTGAGACGCACCGATGAGTCCTCCGGAGTCCGGCGTCAAGTGTAGGGGACTCGCGGATTCAGCGCGAGTCGCAAGGTGCAAAAGGGAGAACGAAAGGTGGACCCACAAGATGTTGAGTCAGCGGAGTCGACATGGACTCAATATGGGGCGGTGTGACTCAAAAGACTCAGCCCTCTGGAGCGACTGACTTTTTTTGGTTAACCCCGCTGAAAGTCGTTTCGGCGCAGCAAGGCTTGCCCCATTCATAACCATTTGGTTATGACGTAGCGATGACGGAACCATTACAAGATGATCGCAACCCCACCATCGACGCCCAGTTCAAGGCGCTGTCGGACGGTACCCGCCGCGCCCTGCTCGAATATCTGGTGCGCGAGGGCGAACAGAGCGTCCATGCGCTGACGGCGATCGCGGGCGTATCGCAACCCATGGTGTCGCGCCACCTGGGCAAGCTCAAGCGGGCGAAGCTCGTGACGGCGCGTCGTGCCGGGCGCGAAACCTATTATTCGGCGCGTTCCAAGGGGCTGGCGCCGGTGGTCCAGTGGATGGCGGTCTATGGCGCGCTCTGGTCGCAGCGCTTCACCGCGCTGGAGGGGATGGAGGCGTGAGGTGGGTCGCCGCCCCTCTCCTTGCGGCGACGCTGCTGGCGGCGCCGGCGAGCGCACAGGAGGATGCGGCGCATGCGGCCAGTGTGCAGCACCGGGCGGCGCAGCGACTTGGACTTGCAGCGGATGCGGTCAACGTCACGCCCGCGACATGGAATCGGCGCGGACAGGTCTTCGCCGACTATCTGAGCGGGAAAGAGGGGGAGGAGGAACGGCAACTGGTTATGCTGGCGGAGACGATGGACGGCCCGCCGGTTCGTGTCACCGTCGGCGAACAGAAAGGCGGCGCACCCCGGATCGCCGCCATCGGTTTCGCCAATGCGGATCGGGACAAGGCGAAGGAACTGATCGTCATCCTTGCCTGGGACATTCGCCATTATGACGTCAGCGGCACCCTATATGACGTGCGCATATTGGACGACTGGAAGCCCGGCCAGCGTGCGCTCAGCCCCGTGAAGGCCGCCGGGCGGCTGTTCAAACATTATGAATGCGACTGCGGCCGCCGCGACGGGCCGGATATGATCGCGAAGTTCCAGACGATCGCGGCGGTGAAGCAGGCGCTGAAACGCGCCGGATATTGAAAAGGGCCGGAACGCACACGCCCGGCCCCTTTTCGTTTCGCGCCAGGAAGCGCGATCAGATCATCGCCATGCCGCCATTGACGTGCAGCGTCTGGCCGGTGACGTAACCGGCTTCCTTGCTCGCCAGATAGACGACCGCCGCGCCGATATCGTCGCCGCTGCCGAGGTCGCCTGCCGGGATCTTGGTCAGGATCGCGCCCTTCTGCGCATCATTCAGCGCATCGGTCATGGCCGAGCGGATGAAGCCGGGCGCGACGCAGTTCACGGTGATGCCACGGCTCGCCAGTTCCTGGCCCAGCGACTTGGACATGCCGATGATGCCCGCCTTCGACGCGCAATAATTAGCCTGACCCGGATTGCCGGTGACGCCGACGACCGAGGTTATCGAGATGATGCGGCCGAAGCGCGCCTTCATCATTGGCTTGGCGGCAGCGCGGACGAGGCGGAAGGCGGCTTCCAGATTGACCTGGATGACCTGCGACCATTCCTCATCCTTCATGCGCAGGATCAGATTGTCGCGGGTGATGCCGGCATTGTTGACGAGGATGTCGATCTTGCCACCCAGCGCTTCCACCGCCTGCGGCACCAGCGCATCGACCGAGGCCGGGTCGCTGAGGTTGCAGACGACGGTCTTGTGGTCGCCACCCAGTTCGGCGGCGAAGGCCTTCAGCTTTTCCTCATTGCTGCCCGACAGGGCGAGCGTCGCGCCGCGCGCGGCCAGTGCCTTGGCGATCGACGAACCGATCCCCCCAGAAGCGCCAGTCACCAGCGCGGTCATGCCTGTGAGGTCAAACATATTCAGTCTCCCTTGAATGTTGGCGGCCGGCGATCGAAGAAGGCGTTGATCGCCTCGTCATGATCGGCCGTCGCATGGGCGAGCGCCTGCATCGCACCCGCCATTTCCAGTATCTGTGATAATTCCACCGCCTGCGCGGCGCGCAGCAGCCGCTTGGTCATGCGCGTGGCATGGGGCGGGTTGGCGGCGATGGCGTCGGCCTGCGCCCGCGCCGTCGCCATCAGGTCTGCGTCCGCCACGACATCGCCGACCAGCCCGATCGCCAGCGCCTCGGCCGCATCGATCGTCTCGCCCGTGAGCGACAGCCGCGTCGCGCGCGAAAAGCCGATAATGCGCGGCAGCAGCCAAGCGCCGCCGTCGCCGGACACTATGCCCAGTTTCACGAAACTTTCGGCAAAGCGCGCCGATTGCGCCGCGATGCGCAGGTCGCACATGCAGGCGAGGTCGAGCCCCGCGCCGATCGCCGGGCCGTTGATCGCAGCGATCACTGGTAGCTCGAGCGCCTGGAACAGCAACGGCAGACGCTGGATGCCCGCGCGGTAATTACGCCGCGTCTGCGCCGGCAGCCCCGCGCGCAGGCCGCCGGCATCGGGCCGCATCGCATTGAGGTCGCCGCCCGACGAGAAGGCGCTGCCAGCCCCCGTCAGGATCGCGACATGAATGGACAGGTCGCGATCCGCCGCCTCGAATATGGCGCACAGCGCATCGACCATGGCCGGATCGGAAATCGGGTTTCGCCGATCCGGCTGGTTGAGCGTGACCGTCAGGACGGCCCCGTCGCGTTGCGTCAGGACGGGCGGCGGGGTGCTCACATCGCCCCCAGCGCCGTTTCGATATCGTCCATCGTCACGATGCTGCGCACGGTCGCGTCTGGGGCGATGCGCTTGACCATGGGGCCTAGCACCTTGCCGCCGACTTCCACGAACTCGGTGACGCCCGCGTCCCACATCGCCGCGACGGATTCGCGCCAGCGGACACGGCCCGTCACCTGCTCGACCAGGCGCGCCTTGATCTCTTGCGTGTCGGCGATCGGCGCGGCGAGGACGTTGGCATAGACTGGCAGCAGCGGCGCATTGATCGCGGCCTTGGCCAGAGCCTCCTCCATCGCTTCGGCAGCGGGCTGCATCAGCGGGCAGTGGAAGGGCGCCGACACCGGCAGCAGAACGCCGCGCTTGATGCCATGGTCCTTGACCAGCGCGACCGCGCGCTCGATCGCGCCGCGATGGCCCGAGATGACGACCTGCGAGGGGTCGTTGTCATTGGCAACGGTGCAGACTTCGCCTTCGGCAGCCGCATCAGCCAGCGCCTGCGCCTTTTCGATGTCGGCGCCGAGCAGCGCCGCCATGGCGCCCTCGCCCACCGGCACGGCCGCCTGCATCGCCTGGCCACGCAGCTTCAGCAGGCGCGAGGTGGTGCCAATGTCGAACGCCTCGACCGCGCAGAGCGCGCTATATTCGCCCAGCGAGTGACCGGCGACATAATCGCCCTTTTCGGCGAGGCTGAAGCCGCCTTCGCTCTGCATCACCCGCAGCGTGGCGATAGCGTTGGCCATGATTGCGGGCTGGGCGTTTTCGGTGAGCGTGAGGTCGCTGTCCGGACCTTCCACCATGATGCGGAACAAATGCTGTTTCAGGGCGTCATCGACCTCCTGAAACAGCTCCCTCGCCGCCGGGCTGGCATCCGCCAGCGCCTTGCCCATGCCAACCGACTGGCTACCCTGCCCCGGAAAGAGAAATGCCCGCATCATCCAACTCCAAGCCCAAGCGCGTGCCGAAAAGCGCTGAAATCCAAAACCGTTACACTTTGAGACATAAATGTCATTGAGACGTACATATCCCTGCGGCAGTCAGGGCATGGACGTCTGCCTCTCCATCCGGGGATGGCGCGTGGCGGTCCCTTTAACGATGACGGAGTGCAAGGAAAAGGTGCGTTATCGCTTTGCATGGATCAGCGGGACCGCGCTTATGCTGTCCGCCTGCGCCGCCGGCCCCGATTATCACGCGCCGCAGACGGGCGCATTGGGCGTTCCTGCGGCCTATAGTCAGGGCGATGGCGGTGCGCTGAACGATGCGGACCTCGCCCAGTGGTGGACGCGCCTCAACGACCCGGCCCTGACGGGACTGATCGACGCGGCGGTGGCGAACAATCTGGATATCGTGCAGGCACAGGCACGGTTGCGGCAGGCGCGCGAGAGTTTGCGTCAGGCCAATGCCAGCTTCCTGCCGCAGGTGAGCGGATCGGGAACGGGCGGTCGCAACTATAGCAGCCAGGATGCCGGCGGCCGCCTCGACAGCAGCGGCAATCCGATCGGCGGCGGCTCCAGCAACTGGTCGAGCAGCTATTCGATCCGCGCCAACGCCAGCTGGCAGGCGGACCTGTTCGGCGAACTGGCGCGCACGTCGGAAGCCGCCCGCGCCGACCTCGCCGCGTCGGGCTATGACCTCGCCAATGTGCGGATGACGATCGTCTCCGAACTGGTGACGAACTATGTGCAGGCGCGGCTGGCGCAGGAGCAGTTGCGCGTCGCCCGCGAAACGCAGGCGGTCCAGAAGGACAATTATGATATCGCCGGCTGGCGCTTGCAGGCGGGCCTCGTCTCCTCGCTGGACGAGCAGCAGGCCAAGGCGCAGCTGGCCCAGACCAATGCAAGCATTCCGCAGTTGGAGGCCAGCTTGCGCGGTAGCCTGAACCGCATCGCCGTGCTGACGGGGCAAGCGCCGGGCGAGGCGACACGCGCGCTGGAGACCCCTGCCCCCATCCCCACCGCATCGACGCAGATCGCGACCGGCATCCCGGCCGACACGCTGCGCCAGCGGCCCGATGTGCGCAGCGCCGAACGGGCGCTGGCCGCCGCCACCGCGCGGATCGGCGTGGCGCAGGCGCAGCTCTACCCCTCGCTGGGGATCAGCGGCAACATCGGCACCACGTCGAACAGCTTCAGGGAGCTGTTCAGCCTGATCACCGGCGGCATCTTCGCCAATGTGGCGCAGACCATTTTCGACGGCGGCCGCCTCGCCTCACAGGTCCGGTCGCAGAAGGCCGCGACCGACGCCGCCTTTGCCGCCTACAAGCAGAGCGTGCTGACCGCGCTGGAGGATGTCGAGAATGCGATGGCGTCGCTGGTCAGCGCCCGCGCGCGCAAAGCCGAGTTCGCCACCGCCATGCAAGCGTCGAACAACGCCACGATCCTGGCGCGCAGCCAGTATCAGGCGGGCCTGACCGACTTCCAGACGCTGTCGACCAGCGAAACCACCCTCTTGAACGCCCGCAACAGCCTCGCTTCGGCTGAATCCGACGAGGTTCTGGCCATCGCCCAGCTTTACAATGCGCTGGGCGGCGGCTGGCAGAGCATGGACAATCGCCCTAATGAGCAATGATGTGAGCACCGATAAGGATTTGAGCGACTTCCTCGGCGAGAAGCCGCAGAAACCCTGGCGCAAATGGGCGATCCGGGGCGGTATCGGGGTCATTTTGCTGATCCTTATATTGCTCGTCGCCCGCTGCTTTTCGGGCGAGGACAAGGCCAATTACGCGACGCGCGAAGTGCGGCAGGGCGACCTGACGGTCAGCGTGTCGGCGACCGGCAATCTGAAGCCGATCAATCAGGTCGATGTCGGGTCCGAACAATCGGGCAAGATCACCGCCGTCTATGTCGACGTGAACGACC
Organism: Sphingobium lactosutens; assembly: GCF_013393185.1. GTDB lineage: Bacteria > Pseudomonadota > Alphaproteobacteria > Sphingomonadales > Sphingomonadaceae > Sphingobium > Sphingobium lactosutens_A. The sequence continues at coordinate 109,962 of NZ_QJQX01000037.1, forward strand.
GCGTGACCAAGGGGCAGAAGCTGGCCGAACTGGACACCCGCCGTCTGGTCGACACGGTGAACCAGAATCAGGCGCAGGTCGCCTCTTCGCAGGCCAGTGTCGCGCAGGCGCAGGCGCAGGTCGCGCTGGCCAGGGCGACGCTCGACCGGCAGGAAAATGTATTCAGGCTATCGGGCGGCCGCGTGCCGGCGAAGACCGAACTGGATTCGGCCCGCGCCGACTATCAGAGCGCGCTTGCCAATCTGCGGTCGGCGCAGGCGCAGGTGCGCGTATCGCAGGCGGGGCTGTCCACGGCGCAGACCAACCTGTCGATCGCGCAGATCGTGTCGCCGGTGAACGGTGTCGTCCTGTCCCGCGATATCGAGCCGGGTCAGACCGTCGCCGCGTCGCTCAATGCGCCGGTTCTCTTCACGCTGGCCGAAGACCTGACGCAGATGGAGGTCGAGGTGTCGGTGGACGAAGCCGACGTCGGTCAGGTGAAGGAAGGCCAGACCGCCAATTTCGCCGTCGACGCCTTCCCCGGCCGCACCTTCCCGGCGAAAGTCACGCGGGTGAATGTCGGGTCGAACGCTTCGAGCAGTTCGTCCTCCTCGTCCACCAGCAGCAGTTCCACCAGCACATCGACGGGGACGGTCGTCGCCTATACCGCGGTGCTGTCGGTCGACAACAAGGATGAAACGCTGCGCCCCGGCATGACTGCGACGGCCGATATCATCACGCAGGAACTGCATGACGTGCTGCTTGTCCCCAACAGCGCGCTGCGCTTCAAGCCCAGCACGCAGGCGCAGGGCGGCGGCATCACCAGCGTCCTGCCCGGCCCCGGCCGGATGCGGCGCGGTGGCGGCAATCGTCAGGTCAGCTTCGGTGCGGGCAGCAGCCAGACCGTCTATGTCGTGGGTGAGGATGGCGATCCCAAGGCGGTTCAGGTGACGGTCGGCGCGAGCGACGGATCGCGAACGGTCATCACCGGCGGCGATTTGAAGGCTGGAATGCGCGTCATCACCGGCCAGCTCGCCAAGGGCCAGCAGGCGCCCGCCGAGGACCAGAATGGCGACGCGAAAAAGGATCAGGGCGCGCGCGACCGCCAGCGCAACCCGTCGGCCGACGGCACGCCCGCGACGGTCGGCAAGCTCGGCAATTCGGGCGACGCCGCGCCCGAAACCGCGCCGGTCGCCCCCAGCAATAGCCAGCCCGCCCCGTCCGAAACGCGCGGCACCGGCCGCCAGAACGGCAGCTGATCCGTGTCCGTCAATCCCATCATCTCGCTACGCGGCGTGACGAAAGTCTATGGCGAGGGGCCGACCGCGTTTCAGGCGCTGAAAGGCGTCGACCTCGACATCCAGCAGGGCGATTTCGTCGCCGTCATGGGTCCGTCGGGTTCGGGCAAGTCGACCACGATGAACATTCTCGGCTGCCTCGACGTGCCGACTGGCGGAACCTATCTGTTCAAGGGCCATCATGTGGAGACGCTGGACCGCGATCAGCGAGCGTTGTTGCGCCGCCGCTATCTCGGCTTCGTGTTCCAGGGCTTCAACCTGCTGTCGCGCACGACGGCGCTGGAGAATGTCGAACTGCCCCTGCTCTATCGCGGCGAGGACAAGAAGCTGCGCTACGACATGGGCATGGCCGCGCTCGACAAGGTAGGCCTCAAGGACTGGTGGGACCATACGCCCGCCGAACTGTCCGGCGGCCAGCAGCAGCGCGTCGCCATCGCCCGCGCCATCGTCACTCAGCCCGACGTGCTGGTGGCGGACGAGCCGACCGGCAACCTCGATTCCCAGCGCTCGATCGAGATCATGGAATTGCTGACCGATCTCAACCGCAACAGCGGCATCACCGTGCTGATGGTGACGCATGAACCCGACATGGCGGCCTATGCCCGCACCATCGTCCATTTCCGCGATGGGCTGGTCGAAAGCATCGAGGAAGGGGTGAAGGCGTAATGCTGGGCACCACCGTCATCCTCGCCTTTCGCGCGATCAACCGGCACAAGCTGCGCAGTTTCCTGACGACGCTGGGCATCATCATCGGCGTGGCGGCGGTCGTCACCATGGTGACGCTGGGCAATGGCGCGACCGCAGCCGTGCGCGAGCAGATCAGTTCGCTCGGCGCCAATGTGCTGCAACTGCGGCCGGGGCAAGGCTTCGGCCGTGGCGGCGGCGGTCCGCGTCCACCCGATTTCAAGCCCGCCGACCTTACCGCGATCGAAAACCAGCTGACCGGCGTGCGCGCCGTGGCGCCGGTGGTGCAGTCGAGCGGCACCGCCATCTATGAAGGCAATAACTGGTCGACCACCGTCTATGGCACGACCTCAGCCTATTCGGAGGTGCAGCAGTGGAAGGTGCAGGATGGCCGCCTGTTCCTGCCCGACGAGGAGGAAGCGGGGAAATCCGTCTGTATCATCGGCAATACGGTGCGCACCAACCTGTTCCAGGGCGCAGAACCGGTCGGCAAGCGGATGCGGATCAAGGGCGTGTCCTGCCAGGTCGTCGGCGTGCTGGCGACCCGCGGCCAGGGCGGTTTCGGCGATCAGGACGACGTCGTCGTCATGCCGATCAAGTTCGTGCAGCGTCGCTTCACCGGCGACCGCGACATCAGCCAGATCATGGTCGCGGTGGACGACGCCTATGACAGCGCCACCGTTCAGAGCAGCCTTGAGGAACTGATGCGCGAGCGGCGCAAGATCAAGGCGGGCGATCAGGACAATTTCAACGTCTTCGACACCAAGCAGATCAGCGACACGCTGACCGGCACGACCACCATCCTGACCCAGATCGTGGGCGCGGTGGCGGCGATATCGCTGCTGGTCGGCGGCATCGGCATCATGAACATCATGCTGGTGTCGGTGACGGAGCGGACGCGGGAAATCGGCATCCGCCTCGCCATCGGCGCAGTCGCGCGCGAGGTGCTGATGCAGTTCCTGGTCGAGGCGATCGTGCTGTCCTGCCTCGGCGGCCTGATCGGCCTGTTCCTCGCCCTCATCGCCTCCGTCGCCATCGCCCCGCTGATGCAGGTGCCCTTCCTGTTCGACGTGAAGGTGAATGCGATCGCCTTTCTGTTCTCGGCGGCGATCGGGGTGGTGTTCGGCTATTTCCCGGCCCGGCGCGCGGCGGCGCTCAATCCGATCGACGCGCTGCGGCATGAGTAGATGAGCACAAACGTCATCCGTGCTTGGTCCTGACCCCGCTTCTTCATGGGCGCTTGCGAAGAGAAGCGGGATGCCGGGTCAAGCCCGGCATGACGAGAGGCGACCAGAAGTTGCCGTCGACAGACCTCTACACAATTCGTCATTGCCGACGTTCGATGAACGGTGCAGTTTGGTCGGATGCAGCATTCCTCAATAGTCGGATTTTTGTCGGGCACCATTTCGCCTGAGACATTAGCTGTAGAAATAGCTGCTGAGGTGGCCGCCTTCAGAGCATCGCTCAAGGCAACCGCTAATGGGCGTATTGTCATTTCTGACGGACCATCATTTATAGTGACCAAGGAGGGCGCGCGGAGATTGTTGGAAGCGTTAGCCAACGAGCAGCTACCCTTCGACGCGGCTAACTACATTGCTGACTGCATTGTCATGAATGATGATTTCGAGTTCGCAGACGATGCTACGCGAGATGCGATATTTTTCGTGGAAGACGATAGCGGACGCTTTACTGCGAGAGATGATGACTGGCGGCCAACGCGTAAAGACACTCTTGCAGCGTTGGCGCTGCTCGATTGAATCCCGCCTGATACAATTTCCGACAAAGACGACCCATGCCCGGCACAGTCCTGCGACATCCCGCGCCTAAAGCTCCTTCCACGCCGTCACCTCGGCGCCAAGGAAGGAACCCCCATCATGAAGACCATCGCTCTCAGCTTTGCTAGCAGCGCGCTGGTCCTTGGCGCCAGCCTGTCTGCACTGGCCGCTGCCCCTGCTGCCCAACCCGCACCGATGATCGACGGCAAGGACAGGCCGATCCTGCTCCAGCGCATGGTGGTGATAGCGACGCCGCTGCCGAACTGACCGGCCTTCCCGCCGCAATTCCGACGCCTCGCAGCGATGCTGCGGGGCTTTTTTGTTCGCGCGAAGGTGCGGAACGGTCATGCTGAAGGCGGGGTTGCTCTCCGAACGTCAGGCAGCGCCGGATGGCGATCAGCATGCGTTCATCGCGCCCTCCACGTCTCCGTGACAAGCATAACCTACTGTAATTTTAGCTTTTATGAACATCTGTTCAGGCTAAATCGCATAGTGTTACACTTTCCGACAATCTTCCTCGTTCCCTGGCACAGGCTTGCGACAAGTGCCGCCTATCTCTGTCTTCGACGCCACGGAATGGCGCCCGATACACAGGTAAAGGAGCAAGACATGTTCAAGAAGATCATCATGGCCCTGACCGCCACGACGCTGGTCGCCAGCCCGATCGTCACCGCGCAGGCGCAGGCCGCGCCCGGCCGTCACGAAGTCACCCGCACCACCGTCCAGCACAAGCCCAATGGCCGCACGGTCGTGAAGAAGCAGACCGTCGTGCGCAAGGACATGCATCGCGACAATGGCCGCCGCTGGGCCAAGGGCCAGCGCTTCGACCGGCGCTATGCCACCAATTATCGGGTGGTGAACAATTATCGGGACTATCGCCTGTCGGCACCACCGCGCGGCTATCAGTGGGTCCGCTCGGGCAATGATGCGGTGCTGATCGCGATCACCAGCGGCATCATCGGCGCGGTCGTCGGCAGCGCCATTCGCTAAGCCTGAAACATATATCGAAATACTCCCGAAGGTTCGCCTTCGGGAGCATTTTTCTGCGCAGAAGCGTTATATTTCAGACAAGGCCGGTCAGATAATAGACGGCGATCACGACAAAGACCGTCATCGTCTTGATCAGCGTCAGGACGAATATGTCCTTGTATGCCTGCCGGTGAGTCAGGCCCGTCACCGCCAGCAGGGTGATGACCGCGCCATTATGCGGCAGGCTGTCCATGCCCCCCGACGCCATGGAGGCGACCCGGTGCAGCACTTCGCGCGGGATGCCCGCCGCGTCTCCCGCCGCCGCGAACTGTTCCGCCATGGCCGCCAGCGCGATCGACAGGCCACCCGATGCCGATCCGGTGATGCCGGCGAGCGACGTCACCGTCATCGCTTCGTTGACCAGCGGATTGGGAATGGCGCGCAGCGCTTCCTTGACCAGCAGGAAGCCCGGCAGCGCCGCGATCACCGCGCCGAAGCCATATTCGACGGCGGTATTCATCCCCGCCAGCAGTGCCCCGCCGACCGCTGCCTTGGATCCGTCGGCAAAGCGCCTCGCCACGGTCGGGAAGGCGAAGAGCAGGATCGTCCCGATCCCCAGCAGCAATGCGCCCTCGACCGCCCAGAGCGCGGAAACCTGCGCCACCTTGACCGCAACCGGATCGGCCATGCCGGGCAGCGACAGCGTCACCTCCTCCCCGCTCACCCAGCGCGGGATCGCCAGCGTCAGCAGCAGATTGCCCAGCCCGACCACCAGCAGCGGCAGCAGCGCGATCAGCGGATGGATGCGCGCATCCTCCTCATGCCGTTCCGGTTCGTTGACCAGCGTTTCGAGCGCGCCATAGCCCTCCCCCGCCGCCATCAGGCTGCGCCGCCGCCAGCCCAGATAGGCGAGGCCCAGCGCCACGATGCAGGCCGATCCGACCACCCCCAGCAGCGGCGCGGCCCATGTGGTCGTGCCGAAGAAGCTGGTCGGGATGATATTCTGGATCTGCGGCGTGCCGGGCAGCGCATCCATGGTGAATGTCAGCGCGCCCAGCCCGATGGTCGCCGGCACCAGCCGCTTGGGAATGTCGGCGCGGCGGAACATCTCGGCCGCGAAGGGATAGACGGCGAACACGGCGACGAAGACCGAAACGCCGCCATAGGTCAGCAGCGCGGTCACGATCATGATCGCCGGGATTGCCCGGCTCGCGCCGATAAAGCCGATCACCGCGGTCACGATCGCGCGGGAAAAGCCGGAAATCTCCACCAGCTTGCCGAACAGCGCGCCCAGCAGGAAGACCGGGAAATAGAGTTTCAGGAAACTCGCGACCCGTTCCATGAACAGGCCGGAAAAGGCGGCGGGAACGGCCGTCGGGTCGGTCAGGAACACCGCCAGCATGGCGAGCAGCGGCGCCATGACGATGACGCTCATGCCGCGATAGGCGGCGATCATCAGCAATATCAGCGACAGGGCGGCGATCGCTACGGCCATGAACTCTCCCAGATTAATCTTCTCGCTTGATCTAAGAGGAAAAACAGGACTGCGACAAGCGCAGGGCAAGTGGCATGTTTGCACGGCCATGGCGCACCGATGCGCCCTTGCTTTCCCCCCGCTTTTCCGCCATAGGCGCGCCTTCGCATCGGCTCCGGGGTGACTCGGCGTCACCGCGAAGCATTGAGACGACAGCCGGAGGGGCGTTCCACATGGGGTGGGCGTCAGCGATCGGCCAACATGATGAGGCTTACCCATGGCTCTTTACGAGCATGTGTTCCTTGCGCGCCAGGATCTGGCACAGGCGCAGGTGGACGCCCTGGCGGAAACCGCCACCAAGATCGTCGAGGAAAATGAAGGCAAAGTCACCAAGGTCGAGACCTGGGGCCTGCGTTCGCTCGCGTACAAGATCGCCAAGAACCGCAAGGCTCACTATGTGATGCTGAACATCGATGCCCCCGCCGGCGTCGTTGCGGAACTGGAGCGCCAGACCCAGATCAACGAAGACATCATCCGCTACATGACCGTCAAGGTTGATGAGCTGGAAACCGGTCCGTCGGTGATGATGCGCAAGCAGGAGCGTTCGGAACGTGGCGACCGTGGTCCCCGTGGCGATCGTGGCCCCCGTGGCGATCGCGAAGATCGTGGCCCGCGCCGCGACCGCGAAGAAGCCCCGGCTGCTGAATAAGGAGATCTGAAACATGGCACGCCCGTTTTTCCGCCGCCGCAAGAGCTGCCCCTTCGCCGCCAAGGATGCGCCGAAGATCGATTATAAGGACGTCCGTCTGCTGCAGGGCTTCGTGTCCGAACGCGGCAAGATCGTCCCCAGCCGCATCACGGCTGTGTCCGCCAAGAAGCAGCGTGAGCTGGCTTCGGCCATCAAGCGCGCCCGCCATCTGGGCCTGCTGCCCTACATCGTGAAGTAAGGGGAAAGACCCATGGAAATCATTCTCCTCGAACGCATCGAGAAGCTGGGCGCGATCGGCGACGTCGTCACCGTGAAGGACGGCTATGCCCGTAACTTCCTGCTGCCCAACAAGAAGGCGCTGCGCTCCAACAACGCCAACAAGAAGGTCTTCGAAGCCAACCGCGCGAAGATCGAGGCCGACAACGCTGCTCGCCGCACGGACGCCGAAAAGGCTGCCGAAGGCGTCAACGGCAAGCAGATCGTCCTGATCCGCCAGTCGTCGAACGCCGGCCACCTCTATGGTTCGGTCGCCGTCCGCGACGTGGTGGAAGCGCTGCACGCCGAAGGCATCACCAACGTCACCAAGGCGATGGTCGTGCTGGAACGCCCGATCAAGACCCTGGGCGTCTTCGACGTCAAGGTCGCGCTGCACCCGGAAGTGGCCGTCACCATCACGGTGAACGTCGCCCGCTCGCCGGAAGAAGCCGACCTGCAGGCGCAGGGCGTCGACGTGATGGCCGACCTGTTCGAAAAGGACGAAGCCGGCTTCACCGAAGATTATGATCCCAACGCGGAACCCGGCGAAATCGCCGTGGAAGCCGAAGAAGCGCCGGCTGAAGAAGCCTGAGCCTTCTGACAGGATCGAACAAGAAAGCCGCCCCGAAACGGGCGGCTTTTTTGTTGGTTGCGGGAGGGGGAATTTGGACGGGAAGCCGGACTTTCCGCCTTCCCCATCCTCATTTCGCGCCACACGCAAGCCGGGTCCTCAGATGGAGAGAAGGTCGTAGCATGAAATCCCGGTTTTCGCTGGGATGACGGGATGTGACCGCCGGAAGGTCAGGCGCTTTGCCCAACTGGCCGGCGGCAGCTGCGCGCGTCAACCCTGCGCTCGCTTCCGCCGGGTTTCCCAGCCTTTCTTCGCCGCAGCGGAACGATCGGCGGCCGAACGGCGGGCGGAGGCCGCGCCGCCCTTTCGCACACCCTTGCGCGACGAAACATGGGTGTCGGGCCTGCCGCGACCCGAGCCGGACTTGTTGCCGCCGCCCGATTCCCTGTTCACCGTCGCCCAGGCGCGGCGCTCGGCCTCCTCATGGCCGACCCCCCGCTCCTCATAGCCCTTTTCGATATGCCGCGCCTTGCGCTTCTGCTTGTCGGTATAGCTGCTCTTGTCACCCTGGGGCATGGCCGATCTCCTCTGCACCTCGCTCCGGTTCAACACGCCGCACGGCCCGCGGTTCATATCGGTGCGATATCGTCACGACGGGACGGAACGGGCTGCGTCGACGTGCGTTCGGTCTTCATGGAAGACCGCTCCCTGATTGAACGGCTCGCGCGCCATCTCGCTGCGGCCGAACCGGCCGATTGGCCCGTCCGGGTGGAGGATGCCGCCAGCATTCTCGCCCTGATCAAGGAGCCGGATGCCGCCATGCGCGCCGCGGGCGACGCGGGCATATGGCACGCGATGATCGACGCGGCGCTGCGCGAACGCTGGGGCGTCGGGCGGCTTGCCGCCGATGAGGATGCACCGCCAGGATCGGACGAAGAAGGCGAGATTCGCCTGACGCCGGATAGCGTCGGTGGCGACCGCGCCGACTGGGTTCATCTGCATCCCGAGCAGGAGAAGCGACCATGAAGGGGCTGTTTAAACTGGCCATCGTCACCGGCCTTGGCGCGATGGCGTTCAAGGGCTGGCGTGAATGGATGGGCGATGACAAGGCGCCCGACGATCGCGGACCGGTCGGCTCGTCCGGCATCGTGCGCGACGCGGGGCCGCAAAATGGCATTTCGCCCGATCAGTGGGACAAGGTCGACGAACAGTCCGACGAAAGCTTCCCCGCCAGCGACCCGCCCGGAAACTTCTGAATTGCCTGATAGGCAATGCGCTGTTCAGCGATTGGCGCCGTACTGAAAATGCGTACTTCCCTGCATTTCAAACCAACCTGACTTCGATTTTCCGAACCGATACAGTCCATTGCTCCCCCGATGCGCGCCCTCTATGAGGCTGACGCACGGGCGTTTTCGCCCGCAACAGGGGAAACAAAGACTATGCCTTCGGGTCTGATCGCGCTGCTCGACGATGTGGCGGGCATTGCTAAGCTGACTGCGACCTCGCTGGACGATGTCGCGGCCGCCGCCGGCCGCGCGGGTTCCAAGGCCGCCGGCGTAGTCATCGACGACGCTGCCGTCACGCCCAAATATGTGATGGGCCTGACCCCCGACCGTGAATTGCCGATCATCTGGAAGATCGCCAAGGGTTCGCTGCGCAACAAGCTGCTCTTCCTGCTGCCGGCCGCGCTGCTGCTGAGCGCCTTTGCCCCATGGCTGCTGCCGCCGCTGCTGATGCTGGGCGGGGCCTTTCTCTGTTTCGAAGCGGTGGAAAAGCTGCTGGAGGCGTTCGAGGGCGGACATGATGTTGCCGAGGAGGCGATCGAGACGCATAGTTCGCGCGAGCTGGAAAACCAGAAGGTATCGAGCGCGATCCGTACCGACTTCATCCTGTCGGGCGAAATCATGGCGATCGCGCTGGGCACGGTCGCGACCGAACCGGTATGGGAACAGGCGATCATCCTCCTCGTGGTAGCCATCCTGATCACAGCGGGCGTCTATGGCGTGGTCGGCCTGATCGTGAAGATGGACGATATCGGCCTGCATCTCGCCAAGAAGGAATCCGCCGGCACGAAGGCGCTGGGCCGCGCGCTGGTGAAGGCAATGCCGATCCTGATCTCGATCCTGGCCGTGGTCGGCACCGCAGCCATGCTGTGGGTCGGCGGCGGCCTGATCGTCCACGGCCTGCACGAATTCCATCTGGACCTGATCCCCGGTGCGATCCACCATGTGGCGGAAGGCGCCGCCCATGCCGTACCCGCGATCGGCGGCTTCCTCGACTGGCTGGTCAACGCCATCGGCGGTGCGATCGTCGGGCTGGTAGTCGGCGGCGTCATCGTCGGCGTGCTGCACCTGTTCAAGAAGCACTGAGGCCATTATGAACGCCGTGCTCCTGCGGAAGCAGGAGCCCAGGGCGTCGATAAGCGCCCAGCATCCTGGGCTCCTGCTTCCGCAGGAGCACCGTATCTTCTCGTCTGGACCATCAACGTGACCCACCCTTCCCCCTGGCGCATCGAGGCAGGCGCGCTGATCGCGCTCGCTTTGCCGATGATCGCGGGCAATATCGCCTGGTCGGCGATCGCAGCGACCGATCTGCTGTTGCTCGGCCGCCGGGGCGCTGAAAGCGTGGCGGCAGGCGCACTCGCCATCAACCTGTTCCATGCGCTGCTGATCTTCGGCATGGGCCTCGTCACCGCGGCGTCGCCGCTGATCGCCAGCGAACGGGGCCGGCGTCGCCATAGCGTGCGCGACGTGCGCCGCACGGTCCACCAGACATTGCGCGCCGCCATCTTCTTCGTCCTGCCTGCCTGGGCGATCCTGTGGGAATGTGAGACGATCCTGCTCGCCATGGGGCAGCAGGCCGATCTTGCCCATGAAGCCGGGCAATTGATGCGCGGCCTGCAATGGGCGCTGTTGCCCTTTCTCTGCTTCACCACGCTGCGCAACTTCATCGCCGCGCTGGAGCGGCCGATCTGGGGCCTCGTCGTGATGCTCGCCGCAATCCCGCTCAATGTGGCGGCGGGATGGGCATTGATCTTCGGCCATCTGGGTTTCCCCGCGCTCGGCCTGTTCGGCGCGGGACTGGCGAGCAGCCTGTCGTCCAGCTTCCTCTTCCTGGGGCTGATGGTCGTCATCCTGGTGGACCGGAGATTCCGCCGATACAGGCTGATGGGCCGTTTCTGGACCCGCGACCGCGAGCGGCACCGGCAGGTCTGGGCGCTGGGCCTGCCGATCGCGATCACGCTGGGGTTCGAAACGACGGTGTTCAACGCATCGGCCTTCCTCATGGGGCTTATCAATCGCGACTCGCTGGCCGCCCACGCCGTCGCGATCCAGATCGCCGCCCTCGTCTTCATGGTGCCCATGGGCATCGGCCAGGCGGCCACGGTGCGGGTGGGCATCGCTTATGGGCGCAAGGACCGCGCCGGGATCGGCCGCGCCGGCTGGCTGGCGCTGTTGATCGGCACCGGTTTCGCTTTCTGTTCGGGTGCACTGCTGATCCTGATGCCGCGCACGCTCGTATCGGCCTTTCTCGACCTGTCGGATCCCGCCAATGCCCGTACCGCGAGCCTTGCCGTCAGTTTCCTTGCAATTGCCGCCCTGTTCCAGTTGGTGGATGCAGCGCAGGCGGTAGGCGCCGGGGTGTTGCGCGGCGTGCAGGATACCAAGGTGCCGATGATTTTCGCCCTGGTCGGCTATTGGATCGTGGGCATCGGTGTCGGCACATTGCTCGCCTTTCCCTTCCATATGGAAGGGGTCGGCATCTGGCTGGGCCTTGCCAGCGGCCTCGGCGCGGTCGCGGTGCTTCTGATCGCACGGTGGAGCCTGCGCGAACGGCTGGGCCTGGTCCCGGCCTGAACCGTTCATCCCGGCGATTGCACGGAAGGGATATGGTGCGGCGCACAAAGCAATTGAAAGAATCACGAAAATCGGTCAGGGAAAACCGATCATGCAAGCCCCGACCGAGATTTTTGAAGCGATAGCGCTCCAGAAGTGCCTGAAGGTGACCTACAACAAGATGGTCGTCACCCTGGCGCCGCACATCCTCTATACGCGTCATGATGAGATGTTCATCGATGCCGTGACTACGGATCGCGACGGCCGCCCGCCGCGCGAGCTGAAGCTCGGCACGTTCAAGCTGGTCGGCCTGTCCGACATTCAGGTGCTGGATGAAGCGTTCGAGGCGATGTACGGCCTCTATAATGACGGCGACGACAAATATAAGGGCGTGACCCTCTTTGCCGTGACGCCCGAAAGCCAGGCTGCCTGATTTCCTGCGGTTTTCGGTCCCGTAATTTCCTCATTGCGAGCACAACGAAACAATCCGTGGCCAGGCCGTGGATCGTTTCGCTGTGCTCGCAACGCAATTGCCGCGGAGCGTTTTCACGCCCCGCTCATTTCTTCAATCGATAGCCCGTTCGGAACATCCAGCCGATGATGGCGATGCAAACCGCCAGCATGCCGGCGACGAAGATCAGGCTGAACTCGATCCCCACATCCCCGCGACCGAAGAAGGTCCAGCGGAAACCCGAGATCAGATAGACGATCGGGTTGAACAGGGTGATGGTGCGCCACGGTTCGGCCAGCATGTGCACCGAATAGAAGGCCCCGCCCAGGAAGGTCATGGGCATGATGAGCAGCAGCGGGATCACCTGCAACTGCTCGAAACTCTGTGCCCAGATGCCCAGGATGAAGCCGAACAGGCAGAAGCTGACCGCGATCAGCACCATGAAGCCGACCATGGCGACAGGATGCGCCACCGGCACGTCGACGAACAGATGCGCCGTCAGGAAGATGATGGCGCCGACGATGAGCGACTTGGTCGCCGCCGCGCCGACATAGGCGACGATCGTCTCGGCCGCGGAGACCGGCGCCGATAGCAGTTCGTAAATGGTGCCGGTGAATTTGGGCATGTAGATGCCAAAGCTGGCGTTGAAGATACTCTCCGTGAACATCGCCATCATGATGAGACCCGGCACGATGAAGGCGGCATAGGGAATGCCGTCCACTTCCGTCATCCGCGACCCGATCGCCCCGCCGAACACGACGAAATAGAGCGAGGTGGTGATGACCGGGACCAGCAGGCCCGTCAGCAGGGTGCGCCGGAAGCGATGCAGCTCGAACCTATATATGGACGCGATGGCGCGCAGGTTTCGGAGGCTCATACGGCCTTCTCCTGATGGACCAGGCTCACGAAAATATCCTCCAGGCTGCTCTGCCTTGTGTTGAGATCCTTGTAGGCGATGCCGAGATCGCCCAGCTTGCGCAGCAGCGACGACACGCCGGTCCGTTCGGCCTGGGTATCGAAAATATAGTCTATCTCATGGCCGTCGGCGCCCAGCGTGACGGCCCATTCGGCGAGTTCCGCCGGCACCGCGTCGATCGGATCGGCCAGCACCACGGTCAGCGCCTTCTTGCCAAGCTTCTTCATGAGGGTGGTCTTTTCCTCGACCAGCATCAACTCGCCCTTGTTGATGACGCCCACCCGATCGGCCATTTCCTCGGCTTCCTCGATATAATGGGTGGTCAGGATGATGGTGACGCCGGTCTGGCGCAGTTCGCCGATCAGCTTCCACATGTCGCGGCGCAGTTCGACATCGACGCCGGCGGTGGGTTCGTCGAGGAACAGCACCCGCGGTTCGTGGCTGAGAGCCTTGGCGATCATTACGCGGCGCTTCATGCCGCCGGACAGTTCGAGAATCTTGGCGTTGCGCTTGTCCCACAGCGACAGGTCGCGCAGGATCTTCTCGACATAGGCGTCGTTGCGCGGCTTGCCGAACAGGCCACGGCTGAAGGTCACGGTGTCGATCACCTGTTCGAACTGGTCGGTGCTGAGTTCCTGCGGCACCAGCCCGATTGCGGTCCGCGCGCCGCGATAGTCGCGCACGATATCGTGCCCCGCCACGGTGACGCTGCCGACGGTCGCGCGGGCGATGCCGCAGATGATGGAGATCATCGTCGTCTTGCCCGCGCCATTCGGCCCCAGCAGCGCGAAAATCTCGCCTTCCTCAATGGTCAGGTCGACGCCTTTCAGCGCCTCGAAACCCGACGCATAGCGTTTCGTCAGGCCTTTGATTTCAATGATGGATGCCATGGATGGCTCTGCCCCTTTTGCGTTGCCGCGAAGATAGGGCCGCGACGCCACGATACAACCGCTCAAAAAACATTGCTCCGGCAATATGATGAGCATAGCTTCCGCATCCCATATGCGGAGAAGGCCCTATGAAAAAGGCAGTCCTCTTTCTCTCTATCGCGCTGATCGTCACACCCGACATAGCGCTGGCCCAGCAACAGCAGGACCGGATGCAAAGGCCGTCCCAGCCCACCACGCGACCGACGCCGCCTTCCCGACCCAATCCCCCCAAACCTCAACCGCCCCGGCCCGGTGGTCCGGCCGTTCAGCCCGTTCGTCCGGGCGGCCCGTCAATCCAGCCGCCCCGCCCCGGACCTGGCGGCCCTGCCATTCAGCCGCCACGCCCCGACAAACCGCAACCGCCTCGCCCAGTCAGGCCGCTGCCGCCGCATCGTCCCGGCGCGGGCCGTCCACCGCATTTCACGCCGATTCATCGGCCCGGCTTCCTCTATCCGCACGGCTACCGCTATCGCCGCTGGAGCATCGGCCTGCTGCTGCCGACGATCTTCCTGTCGACCCAATATTATTATGATGACTATGCCCATCTCGGCGTTGGCGCGCCGCCGCGCGGCTATCGCTGGGTCCGCTATGGACCCGATCTCCTGCTGGTCCGCACCCGCGACCGCAAGATCGTCGACGTGATCTACGGCGCCTTCTACTAAGGCAAAGAGAAAGGGGCCGCATCACCCGATGCAGCCCCTTTTCTCACACTCTGTCGCTATTCGCCCCGGCGAAAGAAGCGGAAGACGGTGGCTGGCGGGAAGTTGCGCACCGTCTGGCCGGCGCGCACCACATCCAGATCCAGCGCTTCCAGCAGCTCGCGATTGACCGGCGGACGCATCGAATAGGTGAACTGCACGAAGCTGCCGCCCGGCTTCAGCATGCGGAAGGCTTCGGACAGGATGTCGACATGCATGCGCCGGTCCATCGCCAGCAGCGGCAGGCCACTCACCACCGTCTGATAGTCGCCCGGCTCGCCTGCAGTCGCGGTCGACACGATCTGCGCCGGGGTTTCCAGCACGGATACATGCGGGAAATGGCGGCGCAGGCCACGGGCGAATGCGGGATTGATCTCCACCACCTCCAGCTTTTCAGGCGGCAGGCCGGTTTCCAGGATCGCGCGGGTGAAGACGCCGGTGCCCCCGCCCAGTTCCAGCACGCGGCCATCCTGCGGATCGATCTGCGCCACCATCAGCCGGGCGAGATAACGGCTAGACGGCACCACCGACGCAGTCTGCCGCGGCTTCTTCACCCAGGCGGCGAGGAAGTCCAGATATTCGGTCGCGCGCGCGCGAAACTCGTTGCCTTGCAGGGCTATGGCCCGGCTGCGCTTGGGCTTATGCTGCATGGGCGAAATGCGACCGCTCTCTATCCATCGCGACTCCCTTAGCGATGTCGAGAGGCCACGTCGATTGACTTTAAGATATCGACCCTTTCCTGCAACCAATCAGCAACCGCTCCAATGCGCGCCAGCCGCCGCATGTCGCCATGCATGACCAGCCAGAAACTGCGGACGATCTCCACCCGATCCGCCATCAACGGCATCAGGCCGGGATCGCGCCGGCCGATAAAGTCGGGCAGCACGCCTATCCCCGCGCCCTCCGCGATCATCCTCTGCTGCATGGTGATGCTGGTCGATCGCAGATGCGCCTCCAGCCCCGCCTCCACCTCGTCCAGATAGTCGAGTTCGGGAGAGAAGATGAACTCCGGCACATAGCCAACCAGCGTGCAGTCGCGTAGATCCGCCGGCTTGCCCGGCCGGCCGACCCGCTCCAGATAAGCGGGCGAGGCATAGAGGTGCAGTCGATAATCCCCCAGTCGCCGCACCGTCAGCCGTCCGCGCTGGGGCCGGGCGAGCATCACCGCCATGTCCGCTTCGCGCTTGGAGGGGTTGAGGAAACCCGACGCGGTGATGAGGTCGAGGCGAATGCCCGGATGCCGCCGGTTGAAATCCCCCATGCCTGGCGCGAGCACCCAGGTGCCGAAGCCCTCCGCTACAGACAGCCTTACCTGCCCGCTGAGCTTGCTTTCCTGCCCGCTCATCTGCTCGACCGCCGCCAACGCCGCGCTTTCGGCCGCCTCGGCATGGCCCAGCAATTCCTGCCCCCGCAATGTCAGCGACCGGTCGCCCGCCCCCATCTCGAACAGTTCGGCATCGAGCGCCTTTTCCAGCCGCGCCAGCCGTCTCGCTATGGTCGTCGCGTCGATCCCCAACGTCCGGGCCGCTGGCGCAACCTTGCGCGCGCGCGCCACCGCCAGAAATACCCTGAGATCGTCCCAATCGAACATGCCGCCCCTTCTCGCTGCATTATTGCAGCATCGTCATGCGATATTCCGCTGTTGCTTGCAATAACGCCGCAGCGCTACAAGGCGGCAACCAAGGAGAGGATCCCCCAATGCGTGAGATTTCGCACAAGCTCGCCTTCGCTCATGACGTCGCGCCGACGCGCTACAGCGACGTGTTCGATCCCAATAATGGCAGCGTGCAGGCCCGCGTCGCGCTGGGCGACGCCGCTTTGCTCGACAAGGCGGTCGAGGCCGCCAAGAAGGCGCAGCCGGCCTGGGCCATGGTCAATCCGCAGCGTCGCGCCCGCGTCATGTTCAACTTCAAGGCGCTGGTCGAAAAGAATATGGACGAACTGGCGCATCTGCTCAGTTCCGAACATGGCAAGGTGATCGCCGACGCCAAAGGCGACATCCAGCGCGGCCTGGAAGTCATCGAATTCTGCTGCGGCATCCCCCATGTCCTCAAGGGCGAATATACCCAGGGCGCGGGTCCGGGCATCGATGTCTACAGCTTCCGCCAGCCTATCGGCATCGGCGCGGGCATCACGCCCTTCAATTTCCCCGGCATGATTCCGCTGTGGATGTCGGGCGTCGCCATCGCGACCGGCAATGCCTTCATCATGAAGCCATCCGAACGCGATCCGTCGGTGCCCGTGCGCCTTTGCGAACTCTTCCTGGAAGCCGGCCTGCCCGAAGGCATCCTTCAGGTCGTGCAGGGCGACAAGGAAATGGTCGACGCCATTCTCGACCATCCGGATATCGGCGCGATCAGCTTCGTCGGATCGTCGGACATCGCCCATTATGTCTACAAGCGCGGCGTCGACAACGGCAAGCGCGTGCAGGCCATGGGCGGCGCCAAGAACCACGGCATCGTCATGCCGGACGCGGACCTCGACCAGGTGGTGAATGACCTCTCCGGCGCCGCCTTCGGGTCGGCGGGTGAGCGCTGCATGGCGCTCCCCGTCGTGACCCCGGTGGGCGAGAAGACAGCCATCGCGCTCCGCGAAAAGCTGATCCCCGCGATCGAAGCGCTGCGCGTCGGCGTTTCCACCGATCCCGACGCCCATTATGGCCCGGTCGTCACCGCCGCGCACAAGGCGAAGATCGAAAGCTATATCCAGATGGGCGTTGACGAAGGCGCGGAACTGGTGGTCGACGGTCGCGGCTTCACGCTCCAGGGGCATGAGGAAGGTTTCTTCGTCGGCCCGACGCTGTTCGACCATGTGAAGCCGACCATGCGCTCCTACCAGGAGGAAATCTTCGGCCCCGTACTCCAGATGGTGCGCGCCGAAAGCTTCGAGGAGGCGCTCGCCCTCCCCAGCCAGCATCAATATGGCAATGGCGTCGCTATCTTCACCCGCAACGGTCATGCGGCACGCGAATTCGCCGCTCGCGTCAATGTCGGCATGGTCGGCATCAACGTACCGATCCCGGTGCCGGTCGCCTATCACACCTTCGGCGGCTGGAAGCGGTCGGCCTTCGGCGATACCAACCAGCATGGCATGGAAGGCGTGAAGTTCTGGACCAAGGTCAAGACCATCACCCAGCGCTGGCCCGATGGCGGCGTGGGCGATGCGGCCAACGCCTTCGTCATCCCGACCATGGGGTGAGAGGATTGGGGGGAGAGGCTCGGCCTCTCCCTCTTTGGTCATCCTGACGAAAGTCAGGATCCAGAGTTCCCGGCGCAATGCGCGACACTCTGGATGCCGGATCAAGTCCGGCATGACGCCGTTGAGGAATGAGGCTGCCATGACCCAATTCGACCTGACCGACGACCAGCGCGCGATCCAGGAGATGGCGCAGCGCTTTACCGCCGACGCGATCACCCCGCATGCCGGCGAGTGGGATGAGAAGCATATCTTCCCCCGTGATACGATCCGCGCCGCCGCCGAACTAGGCTTTGGCGGCATTTATGTGTCGGAGGAAGCGGGCGGCATCGGCCTGGGCCGTCTCGAAGCCGCGCTGATCATGGAAGCGATGTCCTATGGCTGCCCGTCCACCAGCGCTTTCATCTCCATCCACAATATGTCGGCCTGGATGATCGACCGTTTCGGCGGCCAGGCGGTGAAGGACAAATATCTCCCCGACCTCGTCCCGATGGCGCGCATGGCGAGCTATTGCCTGACCGAGGCGGGCGCAGGCTCCGACGCGGCCAGCCTCAAGACCCGCGCGGTCCGGGAAGGCGACCATTATGTCGTCACCGGCTCCAAGCAGTTCATCTCCGGCGGCGGCGAGAATGAAGTCTATGTCGTCATGGTTCGCACCGGAGAGGATGGCCCCAAGGGCATTTCTTGCCTCGTCATCGAAAAGGACATGGAGGGCGTCAGCTTCGGCGCGCAGGAGCGCAAGCTCGGCTGGCATTCCCAACCCACCGCGCAGGTCAATTTTGACGGCGTGCGGGTGCCGGTGGAAAATCTGGTCGGCGGCGAAGGCGAAGGCTTCCGCATCGCGATGATGGGTCTGGACGGCGGCCGCCTCAATATCGGCGCCTGTTCGCTCGGCGGCGCGCAGCGCTGTATCGACGAGGCGGTCCAATATACCAAGGATCGCAAGCAGTTCGGCCAGTCGATCGCCGACTTCCAGAATACCCAGTTCACGCTCGCCGACATGCAGACCGAACTGGAGGCGGCGCGCACCCTGCTCTATGCCGCCGCGGTCAAGGTGACGGAGAATGCGCCCGACAAGACCCGCTTCGCCGCGATGGCGAAACGGCTTGCTACCGACACGGGATCGTCCGTGGCCGATCGCGCACTGCAACTTCATGGCGGCTACGGCTATCTGATGGATTATCCGATCGAGCGCTTCTGGCGCGACCTCAGGGTCCATTCGATCCTGGAGGGCACCAATCAGGTGATGCGGATGATCGTCGCGCGGGACATGCTACGGCAATAGTCGCCTCCCCCACCGGATTTGAGGAGCAGATATGACGGACCAGGTTCTGACCTTCATCGAAAATGGCGTCGGCCGTATCCGGCTCAACCGGCCCAAGGCGATCCATGCGCTGACGCCGGAGATGTGCGAAGCGATCAACCACGCGCTGCTGGAATGGGCGCAGGATGACGGCGTGCTGGCCGTCATGATCGATCATACGGAAGGTCGCGGCTTCTGCGCCGGCGGCGACATTGCGCTGATCGCCAACAGCGCCAAAGCGGACTGTGTCGAGGCGGAGCGCTTTTTCCACGTCGAATATCGGATGAACCATCTGCTGTTCGTCTACCCCAAGCCGATCGCCGCCTTCATCGACGGCATCGTCATGGGCGGCGGTGTCGGCATTTCGCTTCCCGCTCGCTTCCGCGTCGCGACCGAACGCACCACCTTCGCCATGCCCGAAACCGGCATCGGCCTGTTCCCGGACGTGGGCGGCGGCTGGTTCCTGCCACGCCTGCCCGGCCGGGTCGGCGCCTGGCTGGCGGCGACCGGATCGCGGATCGATGGGGCGGACTGCGCCGCGATCGGCATCGCCACCCACTATATCCATTCGGACAAGCTCGACGCGATCAAAGCCCGTATCATGGCCGATCCGCTGGGTATGGGCGAGATACTGGACGAGAATGCGGAAGTGCCCCCGTCCTCGAAACTGGAGGCGTACCGCGCGGAGATCAACCAGTTGTTCGCCTCCGACAAGGCCGAGGCGATCGTCGCCGCGCTCACGGCCGATGGCGGCGAATGGGCGGCCAAGCAGTTGGCCGTGCTGGCCACCAAGTCCCCCCAGACGATCAAGGTCGCGCTGCGCCAGCTGGTCGAGGGTGGCAAGAAGACCGACTTCGCCGACAATATGGCGATGGAGTTCGGCCTCGCCTGCGCGATCATCCGTCGTCCCGATTTCGTCGAGGGCGTGCGTGCGGTGATCTTCGACAAGGATAATGCGCCGAACTGGAATCCGGCGACGCTGGAGGAGGCGACCGACGCAATGATCGATGCGATCTTCGCGCCCCTGCCGCCGGAGAAGCAATGGACCCCGCTGCCCGAGGCGGCGTCCCACATCTGACACATAATCGAAAGAGGAAGCCCGGAACATGACCCAAACGATCGCCTTCATCGGCCTTGGCAATATGGGCGGCGGCATGGCCGCCAACCTGCTGAAGAATGGCTATGCGGTGCGCGCCTTCGACCTGTCGGAAGAGGCGCTGGCCAAGGCGGAAGGCCATGGCGCGGTCCGCGCGACCAGCGCCGCCGATGCGGTCGCTGGCGCGGATGCCGTCGTCACGATGCTGCCCGCCGGCAAGCATGTCGAAGGCGTTTATGGTAGTGAGGTCTTCGGCGCAGCAAAGGCGGGCGCGTTGTTCCTCGACTGCTCCACGATCGATGTCGCCACCGCCCGCCGCGTGGTCGAGGCGGCAACGGCGCAAGGCTTCGAGATGGTCGACGCCCCCGTGTCCGGCGGTATCGCGGCGGCCAATGGCGGCACGCTGACCTTCATGGTCGGCGGCACGGACGCGGCATTCGGCAAGGCCAAGCCGATCCTGTCAGCCATGGGCAAGGCGGTGATCCATGCCGGCGGCGCGGGCAATGGCCAGGCCGCCAAGATCTGCAACAACATGCTGCTGGGCGCGACCATGGTCGCCACCTGCGAGACATTCGCCATGGCGAAGAAGCTCGGCCTCGATCCGCAGACCTTCTATGACATCAGCAGCGTGTCGTCGGGCCAGAGCTGGTCCATGACCAGCTATTGCCCCGTCCCCGGCGTCGGCCCGCAGACGCCCGCCGACAATGGCTATCAGGGCGGTTTCGCCGTCGGCCTGATGCTCAAGGATCTGAAGCTGGCGACCGAAGCCGCCGCTTCCGTGAGCGCGTCGGTGCCGATGGGCAATGCGGCCGAAGCGCTCTACCAGTTGCTCGCCAACCAAGGCGAGGCCGGTCGCGACTTCTCGCTCATGATCGAGATGCTGGAGGGGAAATAATCCCCTCCCCAATCTGAACCGCTGTCGATCAGCGGCCCTTCCAGACGCCGGGCCGCTTTTCGACGAAGGCGGTCATGCCTTCCTTCTTGTCCTGGGTCGCGGTCAGGATCTGGAACAGGCGGCGTTCGGTCAGCAGACCCTGCGCCAGGCCAGTCTCGAAGGCGATGTTGATCATTTCCTTGTTCATCATGCTCGCCATGGGCGGCATGGCGGCGATGGCCGCGGCGGTCTTGAGCGCTTCATCCAACAGGTCCGCGGCAGGAACGATGCGGCTGACGAGACCCGCACGCTCGGCTTCGGCCGCATCCATAATGCGGCCGGTCAGGCACATTTCCATCGCCTTGGCCTTGCCCACGGCGCGGGTCAGGCGCTGCGACCCGCCCATGCCCGGCGCGACGCCCAGCTTGATTTCGGGCTGGCCGAACTTCGCCGTGTCGCCCGCGAGGATGAAGTCGGCCATCATCGCCAGTTCGCAGCCGCCGCCCAGCGCGAAGCCCTGCACCGCCGCGATCCACGGCTTGCGGGTCGCGACTACGCCGGTTTGCCAGCCGGAGAAGAAATCCTCCAGGAAAAAGTCGGCCGACTCCTTGTCGACCATTTCCTTGATGTCGGCGCCCGCAGCAAATGCCTTTTCGCCGCTGCCGGTCAGGACCGCGCAAAGCTGGGTCGGGTCCGCATCATAGGCGGCGAAAGCGGCGCTCAGTTCACGCAGCACCTGACTGTTGAGTGCGTTCAGCGCCTGCGGCCGGTTGAGCGTGATCAGCGTCACCGCGTCACGCTGTTCGACCAGGATCATTTCATAGGTCATCGCCATCTCCCATATTTCAGTCGGGAACCGCTTTATGGGGATGGCCCACGCTTCGCCAGTCCCCGACACATCGCATTTGTGCGAATGCTATCGGCACAGATGCATGAAATCCCGTTCATAGCTTTTGAGATGCGCGCCGCCGTCGATATAGAGGGTCTGCCCGGTCACGGCGGTGGCGTTCGCCAGATAGACTACCGCCTGCGCAATTTCCTCCGCCTGCGGTAGCCGGCCAAGCGGCATCATCGCACCCAGCTTCTCCATCTGCGCCTCGTCATAATCGGGCGTCGCGATAGTCAGGCCCGGCGCGACCGCATTGACCCGGATCTTGGGCGCCAGGCTGTTGGCGCTGGTGCGGGTCAGGCCGGCAAGCGCCAGCTTGGAGAGGGTATAGGCCAGTTGGTCGGCATGGGGATGATCGATGCGCTGGTCGAGAATGTTGATGATGCAGCGATCACCCACCCCCGCCGGCACGGTTGCGAACGCCTTTGTCAACATGGTCGGCGCCGCGCAGTTCACCGCGTAATGACGCATCAGATCGTCCGCGCTCACCGTTTCCAGACGGTCCTGACCGAAGATGGCGGCGCTGTTGACCAGGATGTCGGGTGGGCGGCCGAAACGCTCCGCCACCATCGCCACCAGTTCCTCCGCACCTTCCGGATCGGCGAAGTCGACGACGAAACCATCCCATTCCGTCCCCTCCTCCTCCAGCGTCAGCGCCAGATGGGAATCGAGCCGCGTGTCATGGCTGCCATGGATGGCGAGCGAATGGCCAGCTTTCGCCAAAGCCGACGCGATGACGCCGCCCAGCCGCCGATGTCCGCCGGTGACGAGTGCAAGACGCTTCTGCGCCAAGGGCGCACCGACCGGCTTTGCATCGCCGCGCGCCTTGCCCAGCGGTCGATAGGCGGGTTCGTCCCCTTCGTTCATGAGGCGATGAGCTTCAGCACTTCCTCGCGCGACTTTTCATCATCGCGGAACACGCCCAGCATGCGGCTGGTCTTCATGATGACGTTGGGCGTGCGCACGCCGCGCCCCGTCATGCAGCCATGGGTGGCCTCGATGACGACGGCAACGCCCTGGGGTTTCAGATTTTCCCAGATGCAGTTGGCGACTTCGGAGGTCAGCCGTTCCTGCACCTGCAAGCGGTTGGCGTAAGCATGAAGCACGCGGGCAAGCTTCGATATGCCCACCACATATTGGCCGGGCAGATAGGCAATGTGCGCGCGGCCGACGATCGGCGCCATATGATGTTCGCAATGCGACTGGAAGGGTATGTCCTTCAACAGCACGACATCATCATAGCCGCCCACTTCATGGAAGATGCGCGAAAGATGATAGGCCGGGTCGTCGCCATAGCCGCGGCAATATTCCTTCCACGCGCGCGCCACCCGCTCGGGCGTTTCGAGCAGTCCTTCGCGTTCGGGCGCGTCACCGGCCCAGCGGATCAGCGTGCGGATCGCTTCGCTGACGTTGGCGGGAACCGGCTCCTTGCCTTCGCCAACGGTTTCGGCATCGAGGTCATATGCCATGGACAGGGCCACTCCTTATGCTGTTGGCCCCGCATATGGCGACTCGGTTCCGCTATGGCCAGCCCTTTTGGCCCCGCTGGACACAAGATCGCGGTGGTGGCAAATCGGAGCAAAAGGGATCGCAAAGAAAATAATGCCAGTCCGTTTTATACGTCATGCGTACTGAACGTATCGCGGCCGTCCTGCTCGCCGCCGGTACCTCGTCCCGTTTCGGCGAGGAAGACAAGTTGATGGCGGAGCTGCGCGGCAAGCCGGTGGCGGCCCATACGCTCGAAACGGTGGCGTCGATGGCCTTCGCCGAACTGGTCGCGGTCGTGCGCCCGATCGAACTGGCGCCGGTGATTCATCGCAAGCTCGATCGGCGCGGCTATACCATATTGGTGAACGACCAGCCCGAAGACGGCATATCAGGCAGCATCATCCGCGCCGTCGAACATGTCATGCCCAATAACAGGATACGCGGGATCCTGATCTGCCTGGCCGATATGCCCGATGTGCCACCCAGCCATTACAACCGCATCTGCCTGGCGGCGGAGGACATCCGTTCCGTGGTGGCCAGCACCGACAGCTTCTCCTCCTCCCCGCCCGCCTTCATCGGCCGCAAGCATTTCCCCGAACTGTTGGCGCTGAAAGGCGATCAGGGCGCGCGGGCGCTGCTGAGCCATGGCATCCAGATCGAGACGACCGGCGCGATCCTTCACGATATCGATACGCCCGAGGATCTGACGGGCGGCCGGCCGGTGACACCGGCCTAGCAGCTTAGCTGGATCGGGTGGGATCGGTCAGGCCGTCGCCCATTTCTCGGGCGTCGGGAGCGCGGCTGATCGGCAGCGATCCGGTCTGCCGTTCCAGGCGGCGGTGCACCACCGGCGCATCGGGGCCGGCATGCAGCGCGTGAATCGCCTCGCTGTTGGCGATGTCGGCGATGGTCCGCCGCTGATTGTGGCGCACATAGTCGAGCCAGGTCGACACATGATAGCGCTCGACCCACAGGTCCGCTTCGCCAAGGTCGCGCAGCAACTGCCAGCCATGGGCGCCGTCGCGGCGGCGGATGCGGCGGCGCTCGCTCATGGCGGTGAGGAAGGGCACGACCGATCCGGGCGGGATGCGATATTCGATGGTGATGACGATCGGTCCGCTGCGCGGCTCGACCGGGACGGCAGTGTCCGGCTCATGCCAGTCGTCGCGCGGATCGAGATTGTCGTTGCCGGTCTGCGGCAGCGGACGCCAGAAGCCCAGCATCGCCGCGACGAACTGGGCCGAGGCGGCGGCATAGAGGCCAGCGACGACGCCATGATGTTCCGCCACCCAGCCGAACAGCCAGGCGCCGCCGGCCATGCCGCCAAAGGCGATCATCTGGTAGAGCGCGACCGCGCGCGCCACGACCCAGCGCGGCGCGGACATCTGGACGGATACGTTGAAGGTGGAGAGCGCCAGCACCCAGCCCGATCCGGCCAGCATATAGCCCAGGATCGCCAAGGCCAGCCAATGGCTGGCGCCCGTAAGAGCCGTCCCCAGCGCGAGCGCCAGCGCAGCACAGCGGACGATCGTCTCGATCGAGAAGCGCGCGCGCAGATTGCGGCTGGACAGCGCGCCCAATACCGCACCGATGCCGAACGCCCCGCTGGTAATGCCGAAGGTCAGCGCCCCTCCACCCAGCACGTCCCGCGCGACCAGCGGCATCAGGGCGGACACGGCAGCGGCGCCGATGCCGAAGGCGCCGGCACGCAACAGCACCAGCTTGATCTTCGGCGACGCGGACACATAGCCGACGCCCGCGACCATGGCGACGCCGAGCCGCTCTCGCGGCAACAGCTTGGGCGGCAGGTTCGGCCGCCAGCGCGCCAGCACGACGAGCAGGCCGACATAGCTGAGCGCATTGGTCAGGAACGCCGCCGCCGCACCCGCCGCCGCGACGATGACGCCGCCCAGCGCCGGACCGACGCTGCGCGCCAGATTGAACCCCATCGAGTTCATCGCGACCGCGCTGGGCAGGAGCGTGCGGGGCACCATGTCGCCGACCGAAGCCTGCCATGCCGGGCCGTTGATCGCCGTCGCGCAGCCGAGCAGGAAGGTGAAGCCCAGCAGCAGCCAGGGCGTCATCAGCCCCGTCCAGGCAGTGATCGCGAGCAGCGCCGACGTCAGCAGCATCGCGCACTGGCAGGCGATCATCACCTTGCGCCGGTCGAGATTGTCGGCGACCGCCCCGGCCCAGAGCGACAGCAGCATGATCGGCAGCGTCGTCGCCGCCGGCACCAGCGCGATCAGCAGCGGCGAGGCCGAGAGCGACGTCATCATCCAGGCCGCACCGACCGACTGGATCAAGCCGCCGAAGTTGGACGCAAGGCTGGCGGTCCAGATGGCGCGAAAGGTGGGAATGGAGAAAGGTGACGGGGATTTCTGGGTCGGGGCTTGGGTCACGCTGTCCATAGGGGGGATATAGACCCCATGACCGAAGGCGCAACGCTTCTATACGGTGCCGGTTCGCAATGCCTGCGCCCAGTCTGGGCGTCCGCGCATATCCGCAAGCCGCGCCGCCGCTTCCCCGTCATAGCGGATTGCGACGATCTCCGCCGTCCAGCCGGTCGCGCCCTGTTCCACGATCGCATAGCGGGCATGGGGCGATCCGGTCTCCACCTTGTGCGGGACTGGCTTGTCGTCATCATAGGCAGGCAGGCCGACGCTGCCCGGATTGACGATCAGGCCGCCGCCCGGCCGGCTATGGATGCGTGGGACATGAGTATGGCCGCACAGGATCAGCGGCGCGTCGACGCCCCCTGCCCGGTCCTCCACCTCCGATGCCGTGGCGGCCCGCAGCTTGTCGCCCTCGATGGTTTCGAGGAAATAGACGAGATCGCTGTCCGGCGATCCATGGACCATAAGCAACTCTTCGGTCAGCCAGAGTTGATCCGGCAGACCGGCGATCCAGTCGCGATGACGGGGTTGCAGGACGGAATGCGCATAGGCGTCGGACTGACCCATCGCTTCCGGCGCAAGGGTCAGCAGTTGGCGCTCATGATTGCCGCGGATTGTCGGCAGGTCGAGCGCCATCAGCCGGTCGGCAGTTTCGCACGGAAGCAGCGGTCCCGAAAGGATATCGCCCAGATTGACGATGCGGTCGACAGCATGCGTCGCAATGTCCGCCAGCACGGCGTCAAGAGCAATCAGATTGCCATGAATGTCGGACAGGACGGCGATGCGCATGGCCCTGAATGCCATGGGGATTCGCGCGATAAAAGAGGGTAAAGCCGACAACGATCTGGACAGTCGCGGCGCGTTTTGCATCAATGGCTTGCGACTGCCGCTACGGCAGGGCTGACGCGGCGAACGGATCGCAATAGAGACTTGCACTTTACGTAAACGTAAATACATTCACGGCAGCATCTCATGAATGTGGCGAAACGCCGGAATGACCCCCACGGAGAGGGAATGAACATGGAAGCCTATATTTACGACGCCGTCCGGACGCCCCGTGGCCGGGGCAAGGCCGACGGGTCGCTGCACGAAATCACCCCGATCCAGCTGGCGACACAGGTGCTGGAGGCGGTGCGCGATCGCAGTCAGATCGACACGGCGGACGTGGACGATGTAATTCTGGGCTGCGTAAGTCCGGTGGGCGAACAAGGCGCGGACATTGCTCGCGTCGCCGTGCTGAACGCCGACTATGCGCAGACCGTGCCGGGCGTGCAGATCAACCGTTTCTGCGCTTCGGGTCTGGAAGCGGTGAACATGGCTGCCGCCAAGGTCTATTCGGGCGAAGCGATGTTCGCGATCGGCGGCGGCGTCGAATCGATGAGCCGCGTGCCGATGGCGTCGGACGGCGGCGCCTGGGCGATGGACCCGGCGGTCGCGTACAAGACCTATTTCGCGCCGCAGGGCATTGGCGCCGACGTGATCGCCACCAAGTTCGGCATCAGCCGCGACGACGCGGACGCTTACGCCGTGGAAAGCCAGAAGCGCGCCAAGCAGGCCTGGGACGAGGGCCGGTTCAGGAAGTCGATCGTGCCGGTGAAGGACGTGATCGGCAGCATCGTGCTGGACCATGACGAACATATGCGCCCCGATGCGACGATGCAGTCGCTCGGCGCGCTGAAGCCGAGCTTCACCGCACTGGGCGAGGAGATGCCGGGCTTCGACACCGTCGCCCTGCTCCGCTATCCCGAACTGGAGAAGGTCAACCATATCCACCATGCCGGCAACAGCAGCGGCATCGTCGACGGCGCGGCGGCCGTGCTGGTCGGCAACAAGGAGATGGGCGAGAAATATGGCCTGAAGCCCCGCGCGAAGATCAAGGCGATGGCATCGATCGGGTCGGAGCCGCTCATCATGCTGACCGGGCCGGAGTTCGTCGCGGGCAAGCTGCTGGCGCGGGCGGGCATGACGCAGGCCGACATCGACCTGTGGGAACTGAACGAGGCCTTCGCCTCGGTCGTGCTGCGCTACATGCAGGCGATGGACCTCGACCATAGCAAGATCAACGTCAATGGCGGCGCGATCGCCATGGGCCATCCGCTGGGCGCGACCGGCGCGATGGTGCTGGGCACGGCGCTGGATGAACTGGAGCGTTCCGGCAAGGGCACCGCGCTCATCAACCTGTGCGTCGGCGCGGGCATGGGCACTGGCATCATCATCGAGCGCGTTTGAAACAAAAATAAAATCCGTTCGTGCTGAGTAGGGACTGAGCTTGTCGAAGTCCCGTATCTAAGCACCCTTCGATACGCCATTTCGGCTTCGCTCAATGGCTACTCAGGACGAACGGATGTTGGGAAAGGTAGCCATACCAATGAATACCATCAACTTCGACATCGACGCCGACGGCATCGCCACCCTGACCATCGACGTGCCCGACCAGTCGATGAACGTCATCGGCCCCGACTTCCTGGCCGACCTGGATGCCGCGATCACGCGCATCGCGTCGGAAGAGGCCATCAAGGGCGCGGTCATCGCATCGGGCAAGGACAGCGGCTTCATGGCCGGCATGGACCTCAAATATTTCGGCTCGATGCTGGCGAGCGAAGGCGGCGAGCGCCCTGCTCCGGCCGCGATCTTCGACAAGCTGTTCGTGCTGAACGCCCTGTTCCGCCGCCTTGAAACCAGCGGCAAGCCCATCGCCTGCGCGATCGAGGGCACCTGCGTCGGCGGCGGGTTCGAACTGGCGCTGGCCTGCCATCGCCGCTTCGTCGGCGACAGCCCCAAGACGCAGTTGGGCCTGCCCGAAATCCTGATCGGCCTGTTCCCCGGCGGCGGCGGGTCGCAGCGCCTGCCGCGCATCATCGGTGTGCAGGCCGCGCTGATGTACATGCTTCAGGGCAAGCTGTTCCGCCCGGCCGAAGCCGCGATGCTGAAGGTCGTGGACGGCGTGGTGCCGCAGGGCACGGCTGTTGCGGCGGCGAAGGAATGGGTGAGAGCAAATCCGACCGCTTATGCCCAGCCATGGGACGTGAAGGGCTATAAGGTGCCGGGCGGCGCGGGCGGTTTCAATCCCGCTTTCGTGCAGACTATGGCGGGCGCGCTGCCGATGACGCTGAAGCAGACCCAGCGCAACATGAACGCACCCATCGCTTTGCTGTCGGCGGTCTATGAAGGCATCACCCTGCCGATGGACCGCGCGATCCGGGTGGAGAGCAAATATTTCGCCAAGGTCGCCGCCGACCCGCAGGCGTCGAACATGATCCGCACCCTCTTCGTCAACAAGCAGGCCGCCGAGCGCGGCGCGCGCCGTCCGAAGGATCAGCCCAAGGCGCCGACGACCAAGCTGGCCATGCTGGGCGCGGGCATGATGGGCGCGGGCATCGCCACCGTCGCGGCCCAGGCCGGGATCGAGGTCGTGCTGTTCGACCGCGATCAGGCCTATGCCGAAAAGGGCAAGTCGCATGTCGAGGAGGTGCTGAAAAAGCGGCTCGGCAAGGGCATGACGCCCGAGAAGATGGCCGCCACCCTCGCCCGCGTGACGCCGACCACCGACTATGCCGCGCTGGCCGGCGCCGACTTCGTGATCGAGGCGGTGTTCGAGGATGTGAGCATCAAGGCGGAAGTCACGAAAAAGGTGGAAGAAGTGCTGGGCGCGGACACCATCTTTGGGTCCAACACCTCCACCCTGCCTATTACGAAGCTGGCGCAGGCATGGAGCAAGCCCGAAAATTTCATCGGCGTCCATTTCTTCTCGCCGGTCGAGAAGATGCCTCTGGTGGAGATCATCCTGGGTGAAAAGACCGGCCCTGCCGCCATCGCCAAGGCGCTGGATTTCGTCGCTCAGATCAAGAAAACGCCGATCGTCGTCCATGACAGCCGCGGCTTCTACACCTCGCGCAGTTTCGGCACCTATGTGCAGGAAGGCGCGGAACTGGTCGGCGAAGGCGTCAATCCGGCGCTGATCGAAAATGCGGGCAAGCAGCTCGGCATGCCGACCGGCCCGCTCGCCGTCAGCGACGAAGTGTCGATCGAACTGGGCGTCAAGATCATGACGGCGGCCAAGAAGGAACTGGACGACGCCTATGTGCCGCAGGGATCTGACGACATCATGGTCAGGATGGTCGACGCCGGACGGCTGGGCCGCAAGAATGGCAAGGGCTGGTATGACTATCCCGAAGGCGGGAAGAAGCATCTGTCGCCGGTGCTGGGCGAAATGTTCCCCCGCGCAGCGGAGCAGCCCAGCGTGGAAGCGGTCAAGGAGCGCCTGCTCTATCGCCAGCTGATCGAATGCGCCCGCTGCTTCGAGGAAGGCGTGCTGGAAACGCCCGAGGATGGCGACATCGGCGCGATCTTCGGCTGGGGCTTTGCGCCCTATACCGGCGGCCCGTTCAGCCATATGGACACGGTCGGCATCGCCCATGTCGTGACCGTGCTGGACAGGCTGGCGGCGGCGCATGGTCCCCGCTTCGCACCCACAGCACAGCTGCAAGAGATGGCTGCCAACGGCGCGACCTTCTATCGCCCCGTTCCGTCCCGCGCCGCAGCATGATCGATTTGTAAATCGTAACGCTTCTGTATTAGGTCTTCCCGGACATCTCCGGGGAGACCTTTTTCTTATGAGCAAGCCTATAGTCCTGGTTACGGGCGGCGCCGGCTATATTGGCAGCCATGCGGTGCTGGCGCTGAAGGACGCGGGCTACGGCGTGGTGGTGATCGACAATCTGGTCACGGGCTTCCGCTTTGCCGTGCCGGACGGCGTTGCCTTCGTGCAGGGCGACATTGCCGACCAGCCGCTGGTGCAGGCGACGCTGCGCGAGCATGGCGTGAAGGCGATCATGCATTTCGCAGGTTCGGTCGTAGTGCCGGAATCGGTCGAGAACCCGCTGAAATATTATCACAACAACAGCGCCAAGACCCGCGACCTGATCGAGAGCGCGGTGGCCGTGGGCGTGCCGCACTTCATCTTCTCCTCCACCGCCGCGACCTATGGCATTCCCGAAGAAAGCCCGGTCAGGGAAACGACGCCGCAGCGGCCGATCAATCCCTATGGCATGTCGAAGCTGATGACCGAATATATGCTGCGCGACGTGGCCGCGGCGCATCCGATCAACTTCTGCGCGCTGCGCTATTTCAACGTCGCGGGCGCTGACCCGGAAGGGCGCACCGGCCAGTCGACGGCGGGCGCGACCCACCTGATCAAGGTCGCGGTCGAGGCGGCGCTGGGCAAGCGGAGCCATGTGTCGGTGTTCGGCACCGATTTCGATACGCCCGACGGCACCGGCGTGCGCGACTATATCCATGTCAGCGACCTCGCCAACGCGCATGTGCTGGCGCTGGAAGCGCTGATCGCCAAGCCGGAGCAGAATTATCTACTCAACTGCGGCTATGGCCGGGGCTTTTCCGTTCTGGAGGTGCTGGACGCCGTCGATCGCGTCACCAACATGACCATCGACCGCCGTCTGGAAGGCCGCCGCGCGGGCGACCCGGATTCGCTGATTTCGGACAATCGCGCGATCATGGCGGAATTTCCGTGGGAGCCGCGCTATGCCGATCTGGAGCAGATCGTGACCCATGCGCTGGCCTGGGAACGCAAGCTGAGCGATTTGCAGGGCGCATGAGCGAGGCCAGCGTCCGCGCCTTCTTTGCCGAAAAGGCGCCCGATGTCGCGATCATCGACCAGGGCGTCAGCACCGCGACGGTGATCGAGGCGGCCGCCGCGCTGGGTGTCGAGCCGGCGCGGATCGCCAAGACATTGTCGCTGCGCGTGGGGGATGCGGTCGTGCTGGTCTGCGCGCGTGGAGACGCCCGCCTGTCGAATGGCAAGGCCAAGGCGGCGCTTGGCGCCAAGCCCCGCATGCTGGGCGGGCATGAGGTGGAGGAACTGACCGGCCATCCGGTGGGCGGCGTCTGCCCCTTCGGCCTGCCCTCTCCCCTACCCGTTTATTGCGACGTGTCGTTGAAGGATTTCGCGACCGTCTTTCCGGCGGCGGGATCGCGAACGACATCGGTCGAACTGACGCCGGACCGGCTTGCCGCCTTGACCGGGGCGCAATGGATAGACATCTGCACGCTTCCTGAAACCGTCGAGGGATAGCCATGCCGACCGAACATCTTTTCGCCACCGGGGCGCAGGCCGCCGCCGACATTGCCACCCGCATCGCGACGATCCTGTCCACCGCCATTGCCGAGCGCGGCGTGGCGAGCATCGCCGTGTCGGGCGGCCGTTCGCCCCGGCCGGTGCTGGAGGCGCTGTCGAAGGCGCCGCTCGACTGGACGAAGCTGGTCGTGACCCTGGTCGACGAGCGCTGGGTCGAGCCGGTGAGCGCCGACAGCAACGAGCGGCTGGTTCGCGAGACGCTGTTGCAGGGAGCGGCGGCAGCGGCGCGCTTCGTGCCGATGAAGACTGACGCTGCCGACGCTTATGCCGGTCAACCGGCGGTCGAAGCGGCGTTCGCAGACCTGCCCTGGCCGCTTGACATCATCCTGCTGGGCATGGGCGATGACGGGCATACGGCATCGCTGTTTCCGGAAGGCCAGGAATTGGCGGAGGGCCTGTCGTCTACGGCGCTGACCATCGCCGCGACGCCGCCCGTCGCGCCGCATCAGCGTATGTCGCTGACGGCGAATGCCATTCTCCAGAGCCGCCATGTCTTCCTCCAGATCGGCGGCGCGGAAAAGAAAGCGGTCTATGATCGCGCTTTGGCGGTCGGCGCGGTCGAGGAACTGCCGATCCGCTTGGCGCTGTTGCAGGACAAGGTGCCGGTCGAGGTGTGGATCAGCGAAGCCTGATTCAACTTCCGTTCGTTTCGAGCGCGTCAAGAAACGAGGAGCGCTGCGCTAGCTGTTTCTCGACGCAGTTTATCTTGAGCGCCTGCCTTGGCAGGCAGTCGAAGGACTCGAAACGAACGGAGGATTTTTAGCTGGCTGGCTCATGCTTCGAGATCAGGTAGCGCCACACGCCCACGACGTTGATCGCCAGCATGGCGACATTCTGCCAGCCGATCCCTTCGCTATCCTTATCGAGAAAGCCCCAGCCGATCAGCGCGATGGAACTGGTGACGAACAGGACGAAGGCCCAGCCCGTGACGCGTCGCCCCAGGTTCAGCGACACGATGAGGGCGGCCAGCGCCGCGGCGCCGGCGCCATAATATTGCAGGGCGGTGAGCAGCGTCGGGTTCATGCCGGCAGGAACGCGGCGGCCATGGACATGGTTGCGGCACAGTTATAGGCACGCGCCCATGGTTGCCGAGATAGACCCCTTCCACGCCATCGCGATCAGTCGCGAGGCCCACGCCCTTGAAGCCGAGGGGCGCTCCATCCTCCATATGGAGTTCGGCCAGCCGTCGACCGGCGCACCGGCCGCCGCCATCGCGGTAGCGCATGAGGTGCTGGACACCGACCCCATGGGCTATTGGGAAAGCCCGGCGCTCAAGGAACGGATCGCGCGCCATTATGCCGATCGGCACGGCGTTGCGGTCGACCCGGAACAGATATTGCTGACCTGCGGCGCTTCGCCCGGCCTTGTGCTGGCGCTCACCTGCCTGTTCCGGCCCGGCGCCCGCGTCGCCACCGCGCGGCCGGGCTATGTCGCCTATCGCAACAATCTGAAGGCGCTGTATCTGGAGCCGGTCGAGGTCGCCTGCGGCCCCGCCGAACGCTACCAGATCAGCGCCGATGCGCTCGCGGCGCTTGATCCCGCGCCGGATGGCCTGATCCTCGCCAGCCCGGCCAATCCGACCGGCACGATCATCCCGGCGGACGAGCTGGCGCGCATCGCGAAGGTCTGCGCGGAGCGCGGCATCCGTATCATTTCCGATGAAATCTATCACGGCTTGAGCTTCGGCGAGCCGGCGCATTCCATGCTGGAATATGCGTCTGACGCGGTGATCGTGAACAGCTTTTCCAAATATTACAGCATGGCCGGGTGGCGGCTGGGCTGGATCGTGGTGCCCGAAGAGCTGATCGGCGTGGCGCGGGCGCGGATGGGCAATCTGTTCCTGACGCCGCCGGTACTGGCGCAGCGCGCGGGGCTGACCGCGTTCGACTGCACCGAGGAACTGGAGGGGCATGTCGACAGCTATCGGCGCAACCGGCAATTGCTGCTCGACGCCCTGCCCGCGCTGGGCCTCGCCAGCATCGCGCCGCCCGACGGCGCTTTCTACATCTATGCCGACATCAGCCACCTTACCAATGACAGTTTGAGCTTCTGCCAGAAGCTGCTGCGCGAAACCGGGGTGGCGACCGCGCCGGGGATCGATTTCGATCCGGTCGACGGCCATCGCTTCATCCGCTTCAGCTTCGCCGTGTCGACCGACCGGGTCGAGGACGCGATCGCGCGGATGATCCCCTGGTTTCAGGCGCAGGGTGGGCGCTAACCCCGCGTCCGGTCGAACTCGTCCATCTCATAGGCGATGGAGGCTTCGACCAGTTGCTCCCACAGGTCGGCGATGACGGACGCGGGCGCCCCCAGCCGTTCGGCTTCGACGCGGGCATTGTCGATCACCTGGGCCTTGCGCGCCTCGTCACGGACGGCGCCGCGGTCGGGCTTGATCCGCGCGGCGGCGCGCATATGGGCGAAACGAAGGTCGAGCAGGGCGACAAGCTGGCGGTCGATCTCGTCGACACCGGCGCGCACCTGCGCCATGCTGCTATAGCTATCGGGGTTCATGGCGCATGGAATTAGGCCGCCTACCCTGCCCTGTCGAGGCTTGACATCGCCCCCCCTTGTCGCCATAGGCCCGCCTTCGCGATTGGCTCCGCATCCCGGTGAAGCGGCGGCCCTGTCCCTGAAACATGGAAAACAGGCGATACCGGGAAAAACATCCTCCCTCCCGAAAGCTGGGTGGATCAACGTTGTTAGCATATCGAAGGACAGATCATGTCGAAGCGTTCCAGCGCAAAGTATAAAATCGACCGCCGCATGGGCGAGAATATCTGGGGTCGCCCCAAGAGCCCGGTCAACAAGCGTGAATATGGTCCCGGTCAGCACGGCCAGCGCCGCAAGGGCAAGATGTCGGACTATGGCATCCAGCTGCGCGCCAAGCAGAAGCTGAAGGGCTATTATGGCGACATCACCGAAAAGCAGTTCAAGAAGAACTATTTCGAAGCCAGCCGCATGAAGGGCGACACCGGCCAGAACCTGATCGGTCTGCTGGAGCGCCGCCTGGACGCCGTCGTCTACCGCGCCAAGTTCGCGCCGACCATCTTCTCGGCTCGCCAGATCGTTTCGCACGGCCACATCTATGTGAACGGCGTGAAGTGCAACATCGCCTCGCGTCTGGTGAAGCCGGGGGACGAAATCACCTTGGGCAAGAAGGCGCAGGAAATGGCGCTGGTTCTGGAAGCGCAGAGCCTGCCCGAGCGCGACATCCCCGACTATGTGTCGCCGGACGGCACCGCCAAGATCACTTATGTCCGCGTTCCGACGCTGGACGAAGTCCCTTACCCGGTGAAGATGGAACCGAATCTGGTCGTCGAATTCTATTCGCGCTAATCGGTTTTCCGAACAGAGTTACAGAAAAGGGCGGCCCCGCAAGGAGCCGCCCTTTTTGCTGCGCGCAACATTCTTGCGCGGCCGGTCTCGCGGTGGCATCACCTGCGCATTCGTAAAATAAAGGGACACATCATGCGCAGTTCCATCGCAGCGATCGCCGCCATTCTTGCCCTGTCCGCGCCTGCCGCGGGCATCGCCGCGCCCGCCAAGTCCGCCGCCGCCAAGAGCGCCGAACCGTCGATCGAGACGATGAAGCGGCTGGTGAAGGAGCTTTCGTCCGATGCGTTCGAAGGCCGCGCGCCCGGCACCGCCGGCGAGGAGAAGACGCTCGCCCTGCTCGCCGCCGAGTTCGGCAAGCTGGGCCTGAAGCCCGGCAACAAGGGCAGCTGGTTCCAGGACGTGCCGCTGGTCGAGATCACTGCGAAGAATGTCTCCGCGCTCAGCTTCAGCGGTGGCAAGACGCCCGTCACCGCCGCCTATGGCCCGGAAATGGTGATCGGCACCTACCGCACCACGGAAAAGCATATCGATCTGAAGAACAGCCCGGTCGTCTTCGTCGGCTATGGCATCAATGCCCCGGAAAAGGGCTGGAACGACTATGCGGGCCTGGACGTCAAGGGCAAGACGGTCGTCATCCTGGTCAACGACCCGGACTATGAGACGCAGGGGCTGACCGGTCCCTTCAACGGCCGCGCCATGACCTATTATGGCCGCTGGACCTATAAATATGAGGAAGCCGCGCGGCAGGGCGCGGCCGCCGCGATCATCGTGCATGACACGGCGCCGGCTGCCTATGGCTGGAACGTCGTCCAGTCGAGCTGGACCGGCGCGCAGCATGTCGCCGACAGCGCCGACGGCAATGCGGGCCAGTCGTCCGCGATCGGCTGGGTCACGAAGGACAAGGCGGCGGCGCTTTTCGCCAGCGCCGGGCTGGACCTCGACGCGCAGATGGCGGCCGCGAAGAAGCAGGGCTTCAAGGCGGTGCCGCTGACCGGCGTGACCGCGAATGTTTCCTTCGACAATGAGTTGCGCAAGCATAGCTCGAAAAATGTCGTGGCGCTGCTGCCGGGCAAGACGCGGCCGGACGAATATGTACTCTACAGCGCGCACTGGGACCATCTGGGCCACTGCCAGGCGGCGCCCGACGGCGACGACATCTGCAACGGCGCGGTGGACAATGCCACCGGCACCGCCGCTCTGGTGGCGTTGGCGCAGGCCAATGTGAAGGCCGGCCCCACCGACCGCAGCCAGGTCTTCCTGGCCGTGACCGGTGAGGAATCCGGCCTGCTGGGATCGGACTATTATGGCAGGAACCCGGTCTTCCCCTTCGCCAGGACGGTCGGCGGCGTGAACATGGATGCGCTCAGCGTCGCGGGCCTCGCCAGGAATGTCGTCGTCATCGGCAAGGGCAAGTCGCAGCTCGACGCCTATCTGGATCGTGCGCTGACGGCACAGGGGCGGGTCGCGACGCTCGAACCGACGCCGGAAAAGGGCTATTATTATCGCTCCGACCATTTCAGCTTCGCCAAGCACGGCCTGCCGATGCTCTATTTCGAGGGCGGCGAGGATCTGGTGAAGGGCGGCACCGCCGCAGGCATGGCCGCGGCGGAAGATTATACCAAGAACCGCTATCATGGTCCCAAGGACGAATATGATCCCAATTGGGACTGGACCGGCGTGCTGGCGGACCTGAAGCTCTATTATGGCGTCGGCCGCGAGTTGGCGTCCACGAGCGACTGGCCCAACTGGGTAGAGGGCGACGAGTTCCGCGCCATCCGCGACAAGGACCGGGCCGGGAAGTGAAGAGCAGGCTGGCGACGGGAAAATCTGTCGCCAGCCCTTCATCTTCCTGCTTATAAAGACCGCATGAGCCAGAAATTCGACCGGCGCGTCCTGCCGATCACTTCCGCAGTCGCCGCCGCCCTTCTCGCCACCGGCTGTTCGCGCAGTCCCGACACTGCCGATTCCGACCTGCGCGTGTGCAAGGATGCGCAAGGTCGTCGGGTCGAGGACAGCAATTGTCATTCGCGTAGCAGTGGCGTCGGCACGGCGGCATTCGCCTGGTATTTCCTCAGTCGCGGCAGCCCGGTCGCGCGGGTCGGCCAGCCCTTGAGCGGCGGATCGATCGCGCCGACCTTCGGCAAGATCTATCGTCAGGCGTCGCCCGCCACGGTGACGCGCGGCGGACTGGGCGGCTCCGGGCGCAGCAGCCTCAGCTGATGGAGCGGATCGATTGCACGCCTCGCCCCGACTGGCAGCATCGGGTCGAGGAACTTGGCCTCGTCTGGCACGGTGCGAACGCCCAGCCCTATTGGGACGAAACCGCCGCCTATCGCTTCACGCCTGCGCAGATCGAGGAAATCGAGACGGCGACGGCGGAACTCTATCGCCTCTTCATCGACGCGGGCCAGCATGTGCTGGATCACGGCCTGCTCGGCGATTTCGGTATTCCCGATTTCTGTCATGAGGCGATCCGGCAAAGCTGGGACGGAGAGCCTGCCGCGCTCAACTATGGCCGGTTCGACCTCGGCTATGACGGGGCCGGGCCGCCCAAATTGTTCGAGTTCAACTGTGATACGCCGACCAGCCTGCTGGAAGCCTCGGTCATACAGTGGGACTGGAAGGAAAGCGCCTTTCCGGACGCCGACCAGTTCAACAGCCTGCATGAGCGGCTGGTCGCCCGATGGCGCGCCATCGCGCCGCCGCGTGGCACGTCCATGCTCCATCTCACCTATGTCGACGGCAATATGGGCGAGGATGCGGTGACGGTCGCCTATATGGCGGATCTGGCGCGGGAGGCGGGGATCGATACCCAGTTGATCCTGACGACGGATCTTGGCTGGGACAGCGCCAGTCGCCGCTTCGTCGACCTGGACTATCGCCCGATCGATGCGCTCTATCATCTCTATCCATGGGAATGGATCGTGCATGAGCCATTTGGCCGCGAGGTGATCGAAAGCCTGTCCTCGACGCTCTGGATCGAGCCGATCTGGAAGATGATCTGGAGCAACAAGGCGATCCTGCCGATCCTATGGGAGCTATTCCCCGGCCATCCCAACCTGCTGGAGGCGAGCCGCGCTCCGATAGCGGGCGATCATGTGGCAAAGCCGCTGCTCGCGCGCGAGGGCGCCAATGTCCGCATCGTCAGGGACGGCATGACTGTGGCGCAGAGCGGCGGAGACTATGGCGAGGAAGGCCATGTGTATCAGCGCCTCTTCACCCTGCCCGGCGAAGGCGAACGGCGGCCCGTGCTGGGCAGTTGGGTGGTCGATGGCGAACCGGCCGGCATGGGCATCCGCGAAGACGGCCCCATCACCGGCAATGGCGCTCGTTTCGTACCGCATATCATCGCCTGACGCCTATTTCCCCGCGGGCGCGTAGGTCCAGTTCTGCGCCGAACTGCCGTCCATCTTCGACGTTTCGGCCATCAGCAGGCGGCCTTCGCGCCAATAGCGGATGCGCTGCGGATAATCATGGCCCGCGTTGGCGAAGGTGATATCACGGACCCCTTGCTCGACCACGGGGAAGATGGTCGCTGGACCGCCTTCGGGCGCGCCATGGAAGGACAGCGATCCATCGGCGGCCCGCACGATGCGCATCACTTCCCAGGAGCGCAGGCTTTCGCCCCGTCCCGTCCGACCCACGCCGATCATCGTCCCGCCGCGCGGCAGGGTCCAGACTTCCTCGCTCCAGCGATCGCCATTTTCCTGCGTCCATTCGCCGGTCAGCCAGTCGGGCAGTTCGCCTGCCCCCGCGCCGCCGGACAGGGCCAGCAGCAGCGCAGCCGCGATGGTGGAAACTCTCTTCTTCATGGCTTGCGCCCCTGTCCAGACCCTATCGAGCGCGCTATGGAGCCCGCAACACTCCCGCACTTTACGGATCGGCCTTCCCGCCGAGCAAGGACAAAAGCCATGACTTTCCGCATGCCTGCCGAATGGGCCCCGCACGACTGGACCTGGATCGGTTTCCCGACCAACCCCGCCGAATGGCCCGGCGCGTTCGAGGAAGCCCGGCAGCAGATCGCGGCCTTCGCCAGCGCGCTCCATGCCGACGGCAAGGGCGAGGAAGTCCGGCTGGTCGTCGCCAATGAAGGCGATGCGGAGGCGGCGCGCGCGCTGCTGGCGCCCGGCGTTCAGATCGCCGTCCACAAGCTGGGCGATGTATGGCTGCGCGACACCGCGCCGATCGCGGTGCTGAACGGCTCGGGAGGCCGCGCGCTGGTCGATTTCGGCTTCAACGGCTGGGGCGGCAAATATCAGATGCCGGGCGACGAGGATATCGGCGCGCGGCTGGCCGCGACCACCGGCATGGCGACCTCCACCCAGCATTGGGTGTTCGAGGGCGGCGCGATCGATACCGATGGCGCCGGCCTGTTCGTCACGACCGAACAATGCTTGCTCAACCCCAATCGCAACCCCGATCTGGATCGCGGCAAGATCGAGACGCTGCTGGCCGGTGCGCTGGGCCTGTCGGACATGCTGTGGCTGGGCGACGGATTGCTGAACGACCATACCGACGGCCATGTCGACAATCTCGCCCGCTTCGTGGCGCCGGGCAAGCTGGCGCTGCCGATCGCGACGACGCAGGACGATCCCAACGCCGCCCTCTATACCGACGCCCGCGCCCGCGCCAAGGCGTTCGGCGTCGAGGTGGTCGACATCCCCTCCCCCGGCCTGGTGCTGGTGGATGGCGAGGCGATCCCGGCCAGCTACATGAACTTCTATGTCGGCAATGCCGCCGTCATCGTGCCGATCTATGGCCAGCCCAACGATCAGGCGGCGCTCGACGCTTTCCGCCCCTTCTTCCCCGATCGCGACATTGTCGGCCTGCGCAGCGACGCGATCCTGTCGGGCGGCGGCAGCTTCCATTGTTGCAGTCAGCAGATGCCGTCCATCGGCTGACGAACGGCGTTGCGCATCGGCGCGGATGGGATCAGGCTTCGCCCCGACCCGGCCGGAGTCGCCGGGCAGGGAGAATGCCCATGACCCGCATGCCCATCCGCGCCGCGCTGACGCTCGCCATCCTCAGCGGCGCGACCGCCTCCTCCGCTCAATTGTCTAACCTTGGTGGGCTGATGGGTGGCGCGCTGCCCAATATCGCCTCGGTCGGAGCCGGCAATGCGGCGGGCGTCCTCAGCTATTGCGTGAAGAACAAGCTGGTGAACGCCACCAGCGCCAGTTCCGTGCTGGGCAAGCTGACCGGAAAGCCCGGCGTCGCCGAATCGAGTGGCTTCAAGCTGGGGCAGAGCGGCACGATCCAGACCGACCAGAATGTGCTGTCGATCGGCGGCCTCAAGGCGAAGGCCAAGAGCAAGCTGTGCGACCTGGTGCTGAGCCACGCGACGTCGCTGCTCTGATCACAAGCCCGGTGGCATGTCCGGCGGACATTCCCTATATGGCGCGCTGTTCCCCGCCATGGAGTGAAGAATGACCCGCGTGACCGTCGCCGCCCTGCAACTCGCCTTTTCGGACGACATGGCCGACAATATCGCGCTGGTCGCCGACCATGTGCGCAAGGCCGCCATGCGCGGGGCGAAGATCATCCTTCCGCCCGAGCTGTTCGAAGGCCCCTATTTCTGCCGCGTCGAGGATGAAGCGCTGTTCGCCACCGCCCAGCCGACCGACGAGCATCCGGCGGTGCAGGAAATGCGCAAGCTGGCGAAGGAACTGGGCGTCTATATTCCGACCAGCTATTTCGAGCGCGACGGCCATCATTATTACAACTCGCTCGCCATGATCGACGATGAGGGTGAGATCATGGGCGTCTATCGCAAAAGCCATATTCCCGATGGTCCCGGCTATGAGGAAAAATATTATTTCCGCCCCGGCAATAGCGGCTTCAAGGTGTGGAAGACTAAGTACGGCACGGTCGGCGTCGGGATATGCTGGGACCAATGGTATCCCGAAACCGCGCGCTGCATGGCGCTGATGGGCGCGGAGATGCTTTTCTATCCGACCGCGATCGGTTCCGAACCCTATGACGCGGAACTCGACACCAGCCGCATGTGGCGTCGTGCGATGATCGGCCATGCCGTCAGCAACTGCATGCCGGTGATCGCCGCCAATCGCATCGGGGATGAGGATGGCCAAAGATTCTACGGCCACAGCTTCATCAGCGACGAATGGGGCGACTATCTGGCCGAGGCCGACGCGAAGGATAATGGCGCGCTGGTCGCGACGCTGGATCTTGGCAAAGCGAAGATCCACCGCGCCGGCATGGGCTTCTTCCGCGATCGCCGGCCGGAACTCTATGGACGGATCGCGCAGGACATCTGAACGGAGCATCGCATGGCGGATCAGGAAGCGAGCAACCCATCGGCCCTTATCGATGCGCGGATCGCCGAATTGGGCGACTGGCGCGGCGAAGCCCTGGCCAAGGTCCGCGGTCTGATCCACCAGACCATCCCAGATGTAGTCGAGACATGGAAATGGCGCGGCGTGCCGGTGTGGGAGAAGGACGGCATTCTCTGCACCGGCGAAAGCTACAAGAGCGCGATCAAGCTGACCTTCGCCAAGGGCGCGACGCTGGATGATCCGGCCCGCCTGTTCAATGCCAGCCTGGACGGCAATGTCCGCCGCGCGATCGATATCCACGAAGGCGATGCGATCGACGATGCGGCGTTCATGGCGCTGATACAGGCTGCGGCGGAATTGAATGCCGCCAAGCCGCGCAGGCGTTAGGCCGTCAGCGCCTCGACCAGTGCCTTGACCTTTTTTTGCCGCCATTGGGGCAGCGGCGCGATCAGCCAGTAGGCGAGCAGGGTCGGCGTCGTGTCGCCCACCTGCCGCACCCGGCCTGCCGCCAGATCGGCCTGCGCCAGCAGCAGCGGAACGCGCGCGCGACCGAAGCCATTCGCCGCCGCCTCGATCGCCAAGCCGCCGTCGGCGACGCGGATGGTCGCAGGTTTGTCTCCGGCCGGGCAGCCGGGCCAGTCGATGCGATGGTCGGGACCGCCCGCCGCCGCCTCGACCGTCACATAGGCGGCCTCGCCGATCTTGATGCCTTCATGCTCGCCCGCGCTGTCGGTGAGGCGCAGGGCGATGTCCAGATTGGCCTCGGTAAAGTCCAGCGCTTCGTCTGCGGCGATCAGCTGGAAGGTCAGGTCGGGCTGCCCCGTCGCATAGGTCGCAAGGCGCGGCTGGAGCCATTTGGCGCTGATGTCGCGCGGCGCGGCGATGGTCAGCGCATGGCTGGACTGGCCCGCCTGCATCGCGCGAACCGCTTCCTCGAACTCCAGGAAACCGGCGCGCAGGGCATCGAGGCCGGCTTCGGTTTCGGGCGTCAGTTCCAGCCCCTTGGGCGTCCGGCGGAACAGGACCACGCCCAGCATATCCTCCAGCGCGCGGATCTGCTGGCCAACGGCCGCCGGCGTCACCGCCAGTTCGTCCGCCGCGCGGGTGAAGGACAGGTGCCGCGCCGCCGCATCCAGCACGCGCAGGCCGTTCAGCGGCAAATGGGTGCGCTTCATTCGGCCACCGCCGGGGCGATGAGGGCAAAATGGGGAATGGCCACGTCGAACGTCTCGCCGCCGATACCGATCATGCGATAGCTGCCCTGCATCGAGCCGGTCGGCGTGTTGAGTGGGCAACCCGAAACATAGTCATAGCTTTTTCCCGGCTGCACCACCGGCTGCTCGCCCACGACACCGTCGCCATCGACCCGATGCTGCGACCCGCGCCCATCGGTGATGACCCAGTGCCGGGTGAGCAGTTGCACCGGCTGGTCGCCCATATTCTCGATCCGGATATGATAAGCCCAGAACCAGCGACCCCGATCCGGCTCCGACTGTTCGGGCAGATAGGTGACAGCCACATGGACGCCGATATCGCGCGTCGTCGCGTGGAAGGGGAAGAGCGCAAAAGTGGTCGTCATGGTTCAGAAATGCGCCTTAACCCCCATGTCCGTCAACGGCCTATCGCGCGCAGAGCCTGGTCGAAATCGGCGATGACATCGTCCGCATCCTCCAGCCCGACATTGAGGCGCAGCATGTCTTCCGTAATGCCGACTTCCAGCCGCGCTTCTTCCGCCATGCCGAAATGGGTGGTGGACGCCGGATGGGTCATGAGCGAGCGCGAATCGCCGATATTATTGCTGATATCGACCAGCTCCAGCGCGTTGAGCAGGCCATGCGCCTCCGCCCGGCCGCCACCGACATAGAGGGAGAAGATCGGCCCGGCTGCTTCCATCTGCTTCATGGCGAGCGCATGCTGCGGATGGCTTTCGAGGCCCGGATAGAGAATCTTGGGCAGGCGGGTTTCAAGGAAGCGCGCGACCTTCAGCGCATTATCGCTCTGGCGGCGGATGCGCAGGTCCAGCGTCTCCAGCCCCTTGAGCACCACCCAGGCATTGAAGGCGCTGAGCGTCGGGCCGGTGTTGCGGTGGAAGGGCAGCAGGACATTGTCGATCCAGTCGCGCGTGCCGCAGACGGCGCCAGCGAGCACGCGGCCCTGCCCGTCCATCATCTTGGTCGCGCTATAGGCGACAACGTCCGCGCCGAACTCCATCGGCCGCTGGAGCGCGGGCGAGGCGAAGGCATTGTCGACCACGGTGGTGATGCCATGCGTCTTGGCGACGGCGCAAACGGCCGCGATATCCACCACGTCCATGGTCGGGTTGGCCGGCGTTTCGAAGAAGAAGACCTTGGTATTGGGCTTCACCGCCGCTTCCCAGGCCGCGACATCGGCGCCGTCGATCGTGGTGGTCTGAATGCCGAACTTGGGCAGCAGTGTGTCCACCAGCCAGCGGCAGGAGCCGAAGGCCGCCTTCGCCGCGACGACATGGTCGCCCGCCGACAACTGGCAGAGCAGAGCCGCCGTCATCGCCGCCATGCCGGTGGCGGTGGCGCGGCACGCCTCCGCCCCTTCCAGCAGGGCGATGCGCTGTTCCAGCATCTCGACGGTCGGGTTCTGGAGGCGGCTGTAGGTCATGCCGACCTGATCGCCGGCGAAGCGCGCGGCGGCGTCCTCGGCCCGGTCGTAGCAATAGCCGCTGGTCAGGAAGAGCGCCTCCGACGTCTCGCCATATTCGCTGCGGGCCGTGCCGCCGCGAACGGCCAGCGTCGCCGGCTTCCAGTTCCTGGTGATTTCAGGGTTCTGCCCGCTCTTCCGCTTCATATCGCCTTCCGCAATTCTACCCGCGGGGTAGCCCCGCTCAATATCTCGGCCATCTGGCTCCTGTCGCCATTACCGCCCGAGAGAATAACCGCAACCTTCTTGCCGCGCATCGCCTCTTTTTCCTGCATCAGCGCTGCCAGCGCGA
The DNA here is from genome assembly GCF_013393185.1 of Sphingobium lactosutens. Classification (GTDB taxonomy): domain Bacteria; phylum Pseudomonadota; class Alphaproteobacteria; order Sphingomonadales; family Sphingomonadaceae; genus Sphingobium; species Sphingobium lactosutens_A. Next base: position 154,495 of record NZ_QJQX01000037.1, read on the forward strand.
CAGCACCCGCGCCTTCGGCCAGATTGTGCGTATCCTCCCAATAGATGCGGATCGCTTCGGCCACTTCACCGTCGGTTACGGCGACGAACCGGTCGGCACGCGACCCGAAATAATCGAGCGCCGCCTGAACAGGGGTGCAGACCGCGACGCCATCGGCAAAGGTATAGGCAGTGGGGCTGGAGATGAGGCGTCCGGCCTCGAAACTGCGCTTGGCGGCGTCGACATGGGCGGAGACGACGCCGACGACCTTCGTTTTCAGGCCCAGCGCATCACGCGCCGCGATCGTGCCGCAGAGGCCCGATCCGCAGCCGACCGGGACATAGACGGTGTCGAGGTCCGGCACCGCGTCGAACAGTTCCAGGCCATAGCTCGCCACGCCGCGCACCAGTTCACCATGATAGGCCGGGACCATGAACAGCCCCTGCTCCTGCGACAGCCGCAGCGCTTCCGCCTTGGCGCTGTCGAAGTCATGGCCATGTTCGATCAGGTTGGCGCCGAAGGCGCGCATCGCGCGGTTCTTTTCCAGCGCATTGCCATGGGGAACGACGATGGTGACGGACAGGCCCCCCGCCTTAGCCGCACGCACCTGCGCCTGACCGTGATTGCCGCGGGTGGCGGTGATGATGCCCTTCACCTGCGGATGGGTCGCCCGCAACCAGTCGATATAGGTAATCGCGCCGCGCACCTTGAAGGCGCCGGTCGGCGTATGATTCTCATGCTTGACCCAGAGGTCGCAGCCGCTCCGCTGGCCGAGCAGCGGCCAGGCATATTGCGGCGTCGGCGGCACCTGCGCATGGACCATGGCGGCGGCGGAACGGAGCGAGGCGAGCGAAAGATCGGTCATCCTGCGCCTTTATCGATCGGGCGCAGGATAGGACAGGACCGATGCGCAGGGATTGGCCCCGTCCTGCCCTGAACCTCAGGCCGCCCGGAGTGTCGGGCCTTCCAGCAGCGGATGGAGATGCTGTTCTTCCCAAGCCATCCGGTCATGGAAACCGTTCTGCAATGCCCGCACCGCGTTGCGATAGCCGGCGAGGTCGGCATTGATCTGCGCCGGAGCCCAGTCCTTCACATGGTCACTGTAACGCAGGAACAGGGCAACCATCGCCCGGCCATGCTCCCGCACCACGCCTGTCGCCTGCGGCGTCGGAGAGCGACGGCCGAGGTCGCGCACCATCGCATCCTCACGCCCCATATGTTCCCGAAACGCCTGCGAAAAGGCGATCCGGCGGCGTGCCAGATCCGGCATATCCCTTATGCTGGCGACGGCCAGCAATTGCGCAAATTCCCGCATCAACAGGCGCAGACCATCATGATCCTGCCTCAACACCATCACCATAGTTGCGACCCCATTTTTCGATTAGATCGGCATGGGGCCGCAAAACTTAAATCTTTCCGTCGCTTATGCGACGAACCGAGACATCAGAGGACGGCGAGGACCGCGTCGCCCATTTCCACCGTGTTCATCGTGCCACCAAGGTCCGGTGAGCGCGCGCCGCCCGCCAGCGCCTTCGCCACGGCAGCCTCGATGCGGTCGGCCTGTTCGGGCAGGTTCAGCGAGTAGCGCAGCATCATCGCCGCCGACAGGATCGTCGCCAGCGGGTTGGCCTTGCCCTGCCCGGCGATATCGGGCGCGGAACCATGGATCGGCTCATACAATCCCTGCCCGCTGCCGTTCAGCGTCGCCGACGCCAGCATGCCGATCGACCCTACACACATGCTCGCCTGATCCGACAGGATATCGCCGAACAGGTTGCCGGTGACGATGACGTCGAACTGGCCGGGGTTGCGGACGAGCTGCATCGCGGCATTGTCCACATACATGTGGGTCAGGGCGACGTCGGGATAGTCGGCCGACACCTCGATCACCACGTCACGCCAGAGCTGGCTGGTTTCCAGCACATTGGCCTTGTCCACTGAACAGAGCTTGCCGCGACGGGCGCGGGCGGCCTGGAAACCGGCATGGGCGATGCGCCGCACTTCGGCTTCGTTGTAGGACATGATGTCATAGCCTTCGCGCAGGCCGTCGGCGGTGGTGCGGAAGCCCTTTTCGCCGAAATAGACGTCGCCATTGGTTTCGCGGACGATCAGCAGGTCGATGGAACCGGCGACTTCGGGCTTCAGGGCCGATTCATGGGCCAGTTCGGGGAAGACCTTGGCCGGGCGCAGGTTGGAGAAGAGGCCCAGTTCCTTGCGCAGGCCCAGGATCGCCTGTTCGGGGCGCAGGTGGCGTTCGAGCGAGTCGCAGTCGGGATCGCCGACCGCGCCGAACAGGATGGCGTCGGCGCGCTTCGCAATGTCGAGCGTTTCGGGCGGCAGCGGATGGCCGACCGCCTTGTAGGCCGCGCCACCGACGAGGCCGTCTTCATAGGTCAGGCCGTCGATCGCCAGTGCATCGAGCACACGCTTCGCCTGAGCGACGATCTCGGGGCCGATACCATCTCCGGGAAACAGGGCGATCAACATGGCGAGACTCCTTATATTAGGTGGCTGCCCCTTATGGAGACAGGAGGTTTCACGCAACCGCCCTTTTGAGCCGCTCGACCAGTCTTTCCCGCGCCGCCAGCACATCAGCGCGCCGGTCGGTCAGGACCGAGCGTTCGAGGAAGAAGCCGGTGAGGCGCAGGCCGTCCATTATTTGCGTCCAGTCGCCCGTTCCGCCTTCCAGCAGGAAGGGCGGCAGGGGCAGCAGGCGGTTTTCATAGCCGACCGCCGCCGCCCGGCTGACCGCCGCGGCGCTGCGCGGGCTGACATAGGCGAGGTCGTCGGCCTGCCCCAGCGCGGCGCAGCGGGTGAGGTCGAGGCCGAAGCCCAGTTCGGCGAGCAGCAGCAGTTCGTAGCGGACCAGCGCGACCGCCCAGCCCCGCGCGGCCGGCGCCGCTTCCACGGCGTCGAGCAATCCCTCCAACGCCTGATGCAGCGCCGGATAGGGCGTCGCTTCGGGCAGGGTCGCGGCGGTGAGCGCGCAGCTCCAGTCGATCGCGGCGGCGGGCAAAGGCTCGGCATGGAGGGGCGCGCGGCTGTGGGCGAGTTCGACGGTGAGGCCTGCCAGCTGGTCCTCGGTCCGGGCGCGAAACTCCGCCTTCACCACATTGCCCGGCAGCAGCACCGGCCGCAGCGCGCGCGATCGCCCGCCCCGGACATAGCCCGGCATCAGGCCATGATCGGGCGTCAGCAACCGCGCGATCGCGCCATGTTCGCCATGCGGGCGAAGGGCGCAGACGATGGCGGAGGTGGTGAAGCCGGGCATAGTTCCTCTTCTAGGGGCAGGCGCGGCTGGCTCCAAGTCCGGCGCCGGGTCACGGCTGGATCACAGCGCCGAAGTTCACACCGTTGCAGACCGCCGGAACCTAGCGATTTCAGGCGGTTTGCGCCAGGAAAGTGACTGCAACGCGCCGCGCACGCGACGGGGACGCGCCATGTGGATCATGGCGACGCCCCGCCGACGCACCGGTCAGGTCACGGATGCGCTCCATCCGGGTCACGGTCGGGTCACTATTCTGGCGGCGGGGTCGGCAGGACGGGCGTGTGGGACGGAACGGCTCATTTGACAGGGTAGATCAGAGAAAATCCTACATTGATAGCAAGATGTTACGCGGCGGGCAGAAAGGCAGCGGGATGCCGGGTCAAGCCTGGCATGACGAAGAAGGGGAATGGCGGGAGGCGACCATTTTTTGTCACTCCGTTAAATCATCCGCGCCTCTGGAACCGGATGCTCATTCGTATGGCAAGTGGAGGGCTGAATGAAAAAATCGGGTGGTTAGTTGCCCTTTGAAGCCGTTCGACGTTGCCGGAACCAAGAAACGGACAGGAAGATCGCAGCGAGTGAGCCAGTCACGAACGAACCGTAATAGAATGCTCTCCAATTAACGGCTAATCCCGTGAAAGCGGCTGCGCAATGTGCTCCACAGGAGGCATATAGGATGCGTTCGGCTATCTTCATTCCAACAGAATGACTGTGATATTCAACTTCTGCAATGGGGCGATTGAGGCCGACTGATTTTTACCACGAGACGTCAGCTATAGCCGGTCATCTCTCCAAAAGCAGACAGCCTCCTAACCACCCTTCTTCGTCATTCCCGCGCAGCCGGATCGACGGCACAAAAGAAGGCAGTCCTCCGACGACCGCCCCCTCACCCGTGGAAATAGTCGTAGACCTGCTGCGCCACGGCCTTCGACACGCCGGGCGCGCGTTGGAGGTCTTCGAGCGCGGCGTCGCGGACGGCGCGGGCGGTGCCGAAGTGCATCAGCAGCGCCTTCTTGCGGGCGGGGCCGATGCCGGGGACTTCGTCCAGCGAACTGACGGTGATCGCCTTGCTGCGCTTGGCGCGATGGGCGCCGATGGCGAAGCGATGCGCTTCGTCGCGCAGGCGCTGGAGGTAGAAAAGCACCGGATGGTTGAGCGGGAAGGTGATTTCGCGGCCGTCCATCAGGTGGAACACCTCCCGCCCCTCGCGGCCATGATGCGGCCCCTTGGCGACGCCGATCATGCAGACATCCTCTATCCCCATTTCCTCCAGCATGGTGCGGGCGGCCGATAGCTGCCCCTTGTCGCCGTCGATCAGGACGAGGTCGGGCCATTCGCCGCTGTCGCGATCGGGGTCTTCCTTCTGGGCGCGCCCGAATCGGCGTTCGAACATCTCGCGCATCATCGCGAAATCGTCGTTCGAGATTTCGGGGTTCTTCATGTTGAACTTGCGATAGGCGTTCTTGCGGAAGCCTTCCGGTCCCGCGACCACCATCGCACCCAAGGCGTGCGCGCCCTGGATATGGCTGTTGTCGTAGATCTCTATCCGGTCGGGGACGCCCTCCAGCCCGAAGGCCTCGACCATGTCGTCGAGGATGCGACCCTGGCTGGTCGTTTCGGCCAGCCGCCGGTCGAGCGCTTCCACTGCGTTGCGCTGCGCCTGTTTGATGAGGCGGGTGCGGTCGCCGCGCTGGGGCACCTCGATCCGCACCTTGCTGCCGATTCGTTCCGACAGGGCCAATGCCATGAGTTCGCATTCGGCCGGTTCACGATCGGTGAGGATCAGCTTGGGCGGCGGCACTTCCTCGTAAAATTGCGCCATGAAGCTTTCGAGCACCTCCTCCGTCGCGACGTCGGCGGTGTGGACCGGGAAGAAGCTGCGATGGCCCCAATTCTGGCCGCCGCGGATGAAGAAGGCCTGGATGCACATCGCTCCGCCCTTTTCCGCCAGCGCGAAGATGTCGGCATCGCCCAACCCCTCGGCATTGATCGCCTGCGACCCCTGGATGAAGGTCAGCGCCTTCAACCGGTCGCGCAGCACGGCGGCCTGCTCGAAGTCGAGCGATTCCGCCGCCGCCTCCATGGCCGCGCCCAGTTTCTTCTGCACGGCGGTCGATTTGCCGCCGAGAAAATCCTGCGCGTCCTTGACCAGTTCGGCATAGCCACCCTCATCGATGCGATCGACGCAGGGGGCCGAGCAGCGCTTGATCTGATAGAGCAGGCAGGGACGCGAGCGGTTGGAGAAGAAGCTGTCGGTGCAGCTGCGCAGCAGGAACAGCTTCTGCAGCGCGTTGATGGTGCGCGTCACCGATCCGGCGCTGGCGAAGGGACCGTAATAGCGCCCCTTATATTTGCGCGCGCCGCGATGCTTCTGGACGCGGGGGAAGGCATGATCGTCGCGCAGCAGGATGAAGGGAAAGCTTTTGTCGTCGCGGAGCAGGACATTGTAGGGCGGGCGGTAGCGCTTGATGAGTTGCGCCTCCAGCAGCAGCGCTTCCGCCTCGCTGTTGGTGGTGACGATCGTCATGCTGCGGGTCTGGGCGACCATGCGCTGGAGCCGTTTGGGCAGGCGGTCGACCTGGGTGTAATTGGCGACGCGGTTCCGGAGCGCGCGCGCCTTGCCGACATAGAGAACATCGCCGCGCGCATCGTGCATGCGATAGACGCCGGGGCGGGTCGGCAGGGTCTTCAGCGTCGTGCGGATCGCCTCCACGCCCGTATCGATATCGGGCTGGCTGCCGGTGACGGTGTAGGTCGCCTTGTCTTCGTTGAAACGGTCGGGGGATTGCGGGCCGGACATGGGGGCAGAGATAGCGCCCCCCGCTCCTTTCGCAATGGCCGGGCTTGATCGCGGCGATATCCGGTTTATCTATACCGGACCGTACAGAAAGATACGGCCTCTCCCTATCCTTGTTCGCCAGCCCCCTGGCGACCCCATCAGCATCAAAGGGACCACCCAATGAGCGTAAGAGCCTATGGCGCGCATGCCGCCGACAAACCGCTGGAATCCATCGATATCGAACGACGCGCGGTCGGCGCGCACGATGTGCAGATCGCCATCGCCTATTGCGGCGTGTGTCATTCGGACCTCCATCAGGTCCGCTCCGAATGGGACGGCACCCGATATCCCTGCGTCCCCGGCCATGAGATTGTCGGCCATGTCACGGCGGTCGGCGGCGACGTGACTAAGTTCAAGGTCGGTGACACGGTCGGCGTCGGCTGTCTGGTCGACAGCTGCCAGCATTGTTCGGCCTGCGACGAGGGGCTGGAGCAATTTTGCGAAAATGGCTTTACCGGCACCTATAATGGCCGGACGGCCGACGCCCCCGGCCATACGCTGGGCGGCTATTCGCAGAGCATCGTCGTCAAGGACGATTTCGTGCTGAAGATCAGCCATGCGCCTGAGCAGCTTGCCGCCGTGGCGCCGCTGCTCTGCGCCGGCATCACCACCTGGTCGCCGCTGCGTCACTGGAAGGCCGGGCCGGGGCAGAAGGTCGGCATCGTCGGCATCGGCGGGCTTGGCCATATGGGCATCAAGCTGGCCCATGCCCTGGGCGCACATGTCGTCGCCTTCACCACGTCCGATGCCAAGCGTCAGGACGCGCTCGACCTGGGTGCGGACGAAGTGGTGGTGTCGCGCAACGCCGAGGAAATGGCTGCGCATGCGAACAGCTTCGACTTCATCCTGAACACGGTCGCGGCCAGCCACGACCTTGACGCCTTCACGACGCTGCTGAAGCGGGACGGGACGCTGACGCTGGTGGGCGTGCCGGAACATGCGCACCCCTCGCCCAATGTCGCAGCGCTGATCTTCAAGCGCCGGGCGATCGCCGGATCGCTGATCGGCGGCATTGCCGAGACGCAGGAAATGCTCGATTTCTGTGCCGACAAGGGCATCACTGCCGAGATCGAGATGATCGCGATCCAGGAGATCGACGCCGCCTATGAGCGGATGCTGAAGAGCGACGTGAAATATCGCTTCGTGATCGACAACGCCACGCTGGCGGCGTGAATGCAGGAAAACGGGCGGCTCCTGAACGGGGCGCCCGTTTTCCTACCCGTTGCGGTGCGGGCCGAAGAAGATCACCGCTGCGCCGACGAGCGAGAGGGTCACGCCGGCCATGTCCCAGCGATCGGGCCGGACCCCCTCGACCAGCCAGAGCCACATCAGCGCGGACAGGATGTAGATGCCGCCATAGGCCGCATAGGCGCGGCCCGCCTGCGACGTGTCCACCAACGTCAGCAGCCAGGCGAACAGGATCAGCGACGCGCAGCCGGGCAGCAGCCACAGCGCGGATTGCCCCGACCGCAGCCAGGCCCAGAAAGCGAAGCATCCGGCGATTTCCGCAACGGCAGCGCAGAGATAGATGAGAGCGGACAACATGGTCCGGCTGTATCAAGCCGATATGACCCTGTCCAAGGCGGGGTCAGTCCTCCACGAGGCGCAGCAGCTTGCGCTCGACCGGGGCCAGCACATTCTGCAGATCCTGCCCGCGCTTGAGGATATGGCCGCCTTCCCCCACCAGCGCCCACATGCCCTGCCGATGGCGCAGCGCGGGGCGTTTTTCGATGCGATATTCGGGCCGCTCGGCGGAGCGGCGGAAGGCGCTGAAGATCGCGGCATCCCGCCCCATGTCCATGGCATAGTCGCGCCAGTGGCCAGCCGACACCATCCGGCCGTAGAGATCCATGATCCGCTGCAATTCCAGTCGGTCGAAGCCCACCTGTCCGGGCGAAACCGCAGGGAACGGCGTTATATTGGTCATCAGGCCCGGCCGCGCTCCTTGAACAGCGCAGCTTGATCGACGAGGTCAGGCTTGCCCTGCTCCGCCATCAGTTCGGCAAGACGCTTCTGCAATTGCTCGACCTCGCACTGAAGCATTTCCAGCTTCTGCTTTTCCGGATCGAAACAATCCGTGCAGGGCGTCCCATAAGGCACGAATTCGCGCTGATAGGCGGTGACGTCCACCAGCATCTGCCGCGCCGGGATGCCCACCATCGTCGCCCCTTCGGGCACGTCCTTGGTCACGACCGCATTGGCGCCGACCCGCGCCCGCGCACCGACCTGGACCGGTCCCAGAACCTGCGCGCCGGACCCGACGATCACGCCGTCGCCGAGAGTCGGGTGCCGCTTGCCGGCGATGCCGTTGGCCGGATCGGTCCCGCCCAGCGTCACATTCTGGTAGAGGGTGACGTCATCGCCGATCTCGGCGGTTTCCCCGATCACGGTGAAGCCATGGTCGATGAAGAAACGCCTGCCGATCGTCGCGCCGGGATGGATGTCATTACCGGTCAGAAAGCGCGACAAATGATTCACCGCCCGCGCGAGAAAGAACAGGCGGGCGCCATACAGGCGATGCGCCACACGGTGGAAAGCCAGCGACCAGACGCCGGGATAGAGCAGGATTTCGGCGCGGGATCGGGGCGCGGGGTCGCGTGCCTTCACCGAATCGAGATAAGCAACAAGATTGCCCAGCATGCCCGCGTCCCTGAATATTCTTTCCTGACGCAGTCCTACATAATGCCATGGCTGGATTTTTTCCAGACCGGCAGGAATATCCGCTTTTCCGCCAGAAAGGGAATCTTGCTTTGCAATCCGACATATGCCTATCACTGAGGTAGACAATCAAACCAAAGGACAACGGATGATTGACGCCTTCATCGCCAATTTCGGCGACATTCTGCCCTTCATCCTGATCGGTTTCGGCGCCCAGATGATCGACGGTGCGCTCGGGATGGCCTATGGCGTCATTTCCAGTACCCTGTTGCTCGCCCTGGGGGTGCCGCCAAGCCGCGCTTCGGCCAGCGTCCATGCGGCCGAAACCTTCACCACCGGCGTATCGGCCATCAGCCATATTCTCCATCGCAATGTCGATTGGACATTGTTCGCCAGGCTCATCATTCCGGGCGTGATCGGCGGCGTGGCCGGCGCCTATCTTCTGTCGAACATCGACGGCGCGGTCGTGAAGCCCTTCGTCCAGGCCTATCTCGCCGCGATCGGCGTCTATCTCATCTGGCGCGGCTTCCATCTGCCGCCCAAGCCGCGCGACCCGAAATGGGTGACGCCGCTGGGCCTGTTCGGCGGCTTCATGGATGCCAGCGGCGGCGGCGGCTGGGGACCGATCGTCACGTCGAACCTGCTGTTGCAGGGGGCCAGCCCGCGCCACACGATCGGCACGGTCAACACGGTCGAGTTCATTCTCACCCTGTCGATCAGCCTGACCTTCCTCATCCATCTGGGTTGGGAGACGTTCACCACCTACACGGTCGGACTGCTGATCGGCGGCGTCGTGGCCGCGCCGTTCGGCGCCATGCTGGCCCGCCATGTCGCGCCCCGCCTGCTCTTCTCGGCCGTGGGCGTCATCCTGACCCTGACGTCGATGTTCGGCGTGGCCAAATGGCTTGGATATATTGGCTGAACCGCTTATATTCGGCTTTCTGATCGAGGAAGCCGATAAATGTCCAGTTACCTGCCTACCCTGAAACAGCTGCAATATCTGGTTGCGCTCAAGGAGCAGGGCCATTTCGGCAAGGCGGCCGAAAGCTGTTTCGTGACCCAGTCGACGCTGTCGGCGGGCATCCGCGAACTGGAATCGCTGATTGGCGTCACGCTGGTGGAGCGCACCCGCCGCGTGGTGCGCTTCACGGCGCTGGGCGACCGGATCGTGGAGAAGGCGCACCGCGTCCTGCGCGAGGCGGAGGAACTGGCGGCGATCGCCGAAGCCTCAGGCAAACCGCTCACCGGCGAATTGCGCATGAGCGTGATCCCGACCATCGCCCCCTTCCTGCTGCCCCGCCTGCTGCCCCGGCTGCGGGCCGAGCGACCGGAGCTGAAGCTCTATCTGCGCGAAGAAACCAGCCAGGCCGCGATCGAATCGCTGCGCCACGGCAATGTCGATTGCGTGCTGCTGGCGCTGCCCTTTCCCATGGGCGAACTGGACAGCGAGATATTGTTCCAGGACCGCCTCTATGTCGCCTTCCCGAAGGATGAGCCGACCAATCCGCCCGAATGGATCAAGCCCGGCATGATCGACGAGAGCAAGCTGTTGCTGCTGGAGGACGGCCATTGCCTGAAGGACCATGCGCTGGCCGCGTGCAACCGGCCGGACCTGCGCGCCAATGCGACGATGATGGGGACGTCGCTCCACACGTTGATCCAGATGGTCGACAATGGGCTGGGCGTGACGATGATACCGGAAATGGCGATTGCGGGCGGCATATTGGAGCATACCAAGATCACCGCGCGACCGCTGGAATCCGAACGCTCGTCCCGCGACATCGCGCTGGTGTGGCGCAAGAACAGCCCGCGCGAGAAGGAATTCCACATGCTCGCGGAAATCTTGCGGGATGCGGCGGAGATCAGTTGCCGATTGCCGGAAGCCGCCTGACTACGGAACCGCCGCAGCGATCCCGATCCGTTTCATTGCGCAGCGGCGATCCGACCGTCAGTTCCCGTAGGTTGCTTGTCCGATCGACATGAGTTGCTGTTTACGCTGCTCCATTTCCTGGTCGGGGGAAACTTGATCGCAGATGGCGCGCAGAACTTGCGTGACGAACCCGGCCGTGGATTGCAGATCGCCCAGATGCACATGTGGCTCCATGTTGAAATGGCGCAGGATGGAGCTCATTGACGCCTGATCGTTGATGATGATGCTATCCCAGCTCGACGCCTGGCGATAATCATCCATGCTGTATAAATCGGTGTAAATTCCGCGCCATGCACGCACGGCATTCTGAGCCAGCGCCGATGACAAATCTATGGCGAAAGCGCCATTGTTGATGTTCCACCAATCATATCGCGGATCATCTTTCTGATAGACGGAATGCAGCGCCATGATTTTCCCATCGTCGCGCAACGATGCAAGATAGGAGCGGATCGGGAAATCGGGGCGGGAGAAAATCGCATCCGCATCGACATAGACGACCCAACCGGAAAAGCCCTCATCGATCAGGTCGTTAAGCATGTAGATGCGATTATACATCGCGTGGTGGGGAAAGGCGCCGCGCTTCACACCCACATAGCTTTGGTAGCCCAGCCCATGGATATCCGCATATTTTCTGTTGAATTGCGATGAAATGGCCAAAAGACCACTATATCGTTCGGCATCGGCGGTCTGGACGACCATGATCTCGCCGCTGGCACCCTTATCGTTGATCGTGCTGAATTTCTCGATCGCACATTTCAGATAGGACGATATCATCCTGTCCTGTACTTGCTGGTTGATCGTGCATGCCCACTCAGCGCTTTGCATCACGTCATGACGCAGCTGGCGGATATTCCGCTCAAAGGCAGCGCCATTCTGAACCACCGCTTCATTTTCGGGATTGCGGCCAAGCAGATACATATAGGCGAAACGCACGGCCGTTTCGTCGACGCGAGAATCTAAACTATGCACGGATCCATCCTGATTAGCCCGGCGGCCACTGCCGCTCCGGACTCTGCCATTGCCCCAACGGGACCGGCTTAATGGTGCTCCCACCCGCTGTAAAGCAGGCGCAAATATCCGCCTGACGATCAGTCGCTTAATCCGCCCGCCAAGACTCACTCACGCCCTCGCTCTTCACCCCACTCCTTCGCCTTCGCCTCATCCTCGGCGCGGGCTTCGACCCACTGGGTCGCGCCGTCGGCGAAATGCTCCTTCTTCCAGAAGGGAGCGTGCGATTTGAGCCAGTCGATCAGATAGGCGCAGCTTTCCAGCGCCGCGGTGCGATGGCGCGAGGCGGCGCCGACGAAAACGATGCGCGCGCCCGGCTCCAGTCGCCCGAAACGATGGATGATGCTGACGCCCAGCAACGGCCAGCGCGCCAGCGCTTCCTCCACGATGCGCTCGACCTGCGCCTGCGTCATCGCGGGATAATGTTCCAGTTCGAGCGCGACCAGCCCGCCCTCGCCCCGCACTATGCCGGTGAAGCTGGCCACGCCGCCTCCGCCGAGCGCCTCCAGCGCGGCAAGCTCGCCTGCGACGTCGAAATCGTCCGACTGGATCGCGATCCGCTTCATCCGCCCGTCACCGGGGGGAAGAGCGCCACTTCGCGGGCGTCGCCGATTGCCGTGTCGAGCGGCACGAATCGCTGGTCGAGCGCCGCGCGCAGCCGGGCCGAATCGCCCAGCGCCTCGGCATATCCGCCGCCGCGCGCCGCCAGTGAGGCGACGAGGTCGGCGACCGTGGTGTCCGGGCCGGGCCTCTCCACCTGCTCCTCATCGCGACCTACGCCCTCGCGCACCCAGGCGAAATAGATGATGATCAGCGGCGCCATCGCATCAATCCATATGCTTGATGCCGACGCGCAGATAATCCCAGCCCGTGACCAGGGTCAGGATGGCGGCGGCCCAGAGCGTCGCGATCCCCACCATCTGCACGAAGGGGAATTGCGGCACGGCGCCCGCCAGGATCAGCGCGCCCAGGGCGATGATCTGGAAGGTAGTCTTCCATTTGGCGAGGCGCGACACCGGCACGGAAACCTGAAGCCCCGCGAGAAATTCGCGCAGCCCGGACACGGCAATCTCGCGCAGCAGGATGATCATCGCCGCGACGATGTGCATGCCGGCAATGTCGCGTGTCGCCGCCAGCATCAGGATGACCGCGCCGACCATGATCTTGTCCGCGATCGGATCGAGAAAGACGCCGAGTTTCGACACCGTTCCCTGCGCGCGGGCCAGATAGCCGTCGAAATAGTCGGTGATGCCCATCAGGCAGTAAAGGCCGAAAGCCAGCGCATAACCGGTGATCCAGCGGGCGCCGACATCGGCCGGCCAGAGCAGGGCGACGAGCAACGGCACGGTCAAAATGCGCGAAAGCGTCAGCAAATTGGGGAGCGTCAGCATGGGCGCGAACTGCCACAGACCGGCGCTGCGCACAAGCGAAGCATGTCGGCGGGTGCAACGGCATTGGACAGGGCCGCCGCCAGCCGCTAGACCCCGCCCCGGTCGCTAACGGGAAAGAAGACCCCCTTATCCATGCAAGCCTCTCTCAGGCTCCTGAACAAGCGCCGTTTTCTGCCGCTTTTCATCACCCAGCTGCTGGGCGCGTTCAACGACAATCTGTTCAAGAACGCGATGGTGCTGTTCGTCGTCTACCAGGTCTATAATGACGAACGGTCGGAAACCTGGTTCAGCGCGCTGGCGACGGGCCTGTTCATCCTGCCCTTCTTCCTGCTGTCGGCCTTGTCGGGCCAGCTGGCCGACCAGCGCGACAAGGCGGTCATCATCCGCTGGGTGAAGGCGGCCGAAATCGCCATCATGCTTGTGGGTGCGATAGGCCTTGGGCTGATCTGGAGCGGCATCGCCATCCATACGCTGGCGATCCCGCTGCTGCTGGTGGCGCTGTTCGCCATGGGCATCCATTCGACCTTCTTCGGCCCGATCAAATATGCGATCCTGCCCCAGCATCTGCACGACGATGAAGTGCTGGGCGGCACCGGCCTGGTCGAGGCAGGCACCTATATCGCGATCCTGGCCGGCACTATCCTGGCCGGCATCATCCCGGTGGAGATGGCCGCGATCGGCATCATCGTCACCGCGCTGATCGGCTATGTCGCCGGGCGCAAGGTGCCCTCCGCGCCGTCGCTGCTCGAAAAGCAGCCGATCGATTTCCACATCATCCGGTCCTCGATCACACTGGTGCGCGGGACGATGCATATCCGCCGCCTGTTCCTGGCGATCATGTCGATCAGCCTGTTCTGGGCGGTGGGATCGATCCTGTTCATCCAGTTTCCGCCGCTGGTGAAGAATGTGCTGACCGCCGACAAGCCGGTCGCCAGCCTGTTCCTCGCTATCTTCTCGATCGGCATCGCCATCGGGTCGATCGCGATCAACCGACTGTTGCAGGGCCATGTGTCGGCCAAATATGCGCCCGCATCGGTGATCGGCATGGGGGTGTGCATCATCGCCTTCCATATCGTATGCGACCTGTGGACGCCCGCGCCGGAGGGACAGATGCTCTCGCTCGGCGGCTTCTTGGCGCATCCGCTGGCGGTGCCGCTGTCGCTCTGCCTGCTGGGTGTCGCGACCTTCGGCGGCATGTTCGTGGTGCCGCTCTACGCCTTCCTCACCACCACGGTCGAGAAGTGTGAGGCGGCGCGCACGGTGGCGGCGAACAATATCGTCAATTCCGGCGCGATGGTGGTGGGATCGCTCTGCGCGATCGGGCTGAGCATCGCGGGCATGTCGGTGGTGATGCAGCTATTGCTGGTCGCGATCCTCACCCTGCCCTGCGCGGCGATGGCGTGGAAGCTGCACAAGGCCTGCGACGGCCCCCTGTGCCACTGAAGGGCACGCGGATCGGCGCCTTAATAGATGAAGCTGTAGAAGGCCGTGAAGAAGGCGCAAAAGCTGAGGGCGAACAGCTTCCAGTCGCTGTCGTCATCGACCGGGCGCTTGCGGCGCGCCGTGCGATCGTCGACCACCCGGAATATATGGGCGGGCAACCGCTGGCGGAACGGATGCCGGGCCGATTCGGTGGTAAGGACGAGAGGTCGGTTTCGCATGATGGCTGGTTAACGAAATATTTACCATTTTGGCCATTGGCATTCAGGGTTAATCTTCAGCTGTCCCGGTGCGGGACATGCTTGACTGTATGATGTGAACAATACAGCATGACCGAACCGATGCACGAGTCCGTCCCTCCCCACGCTCCCGAAGCGGTGCCGCAGCGTGAATTCGGCGCGGGACCGCCCAGCGCCTTCGCGCCGCCCACGCCCTGGCGTCGCCGCTTCCAGATTTTCGGCTGGGTCGTCGCCGCCGGCCTGGCCGTACTGATGCTGCTGATCGCCTGGCTGGCGGTCACGGCGCCTTTGTCGCGGTCGTTGAAGCCGATCGCGCCGCCCGCAATCAGCCTGATGTCGGCGGATGGCCATCTGATCGCCCGGCGTGGCGCGGTGATCGACAAGCCGGTGACGATGGCGGAACTGCCCGCCCATGTGCCGCAGGCCTTCATGGCGATCGAGGATCGGCGTTTCCAGAGCCATTGGGGCGTCGACCCGCGTGGCGTCGCGCGCGCCATGTGGCATAATCTCTGGTCGGACGGGTCGTCGCAGGGCGGCAGCACCATCACCCAGCAGCTGGCCAAGGGCGTGTTCCTGTCCGCCGACCGCACCTTCGGCCGCAAGGCGCGCGAGGCGCTGATCGCGATCTGGCTGGAAGCCTGGCTGACCAAGGACCAGATCATGGAGAGATATCTCTCCAACGTCTATTTCGGCGACAATGTGTATGGCCTGCGCGCCGCCGCGCGCCATTATTTCAACCGGTCGCCCGAACGGCTGACCATCCCGCAGGCGGCGATGCTGGCGGGGTTGCTCAAAGCGCCCTCGCGGCTGGCGCCTACCAGCAATTTGAAGGGCGCACGCACGCGCGCCGCGCTGGTGACGCAGGCGATGGTCGAAGCGGGCTATATTACCCAGGCGGAGCGCAACGCCCTGCCGCCCGCGCGCCTCAACGTCCATGACGATCCCGATCCGACCAGCGGCACCTATTTTGCCGACTGGGTGCTGCCCCATGCGCGCGACCGGGCGGGCGCGGTCTATGGCGAGCAGGAAGTGCCGACGACGCTCGACTGGCGCATCCAGCGACTGGCCGAAGCGGCGATTCGCCGCGCGCCGCTGGGCAATGCGCAGGCGGCGCTGGTGGCGATGAAACCCGATGGCAGCGTCGTCGCCATGGTCGGCGGGAAAAATTACGAGAAGAGCAGCTTCAACCGCGCGGTGCAGGCGAAGCGCCAGCCGGGATCGACCTTCAAGCTGTTCGTCTACCTCGCCGCCTTCCGCGCGGGGATGACGCCCGACGACATGATCGAAGACACGCCGATCACGGCCGGCACGTACCGTCCGGCCAATCATGGCGGGAAATATCGCGGCCGCATAACCCTGCGCCAGGCCTTCGCCGCGTCGAGCAATGTCGCCGCTGTGCGCCTGACCCAGAAGGTGGGTGTCGACAATGTCATCAAGGTCGCGCGCGACCTGGGCGTCACCGCGCCACTGACCGAGGATCTGAGCCTCGCGCTCGGTACATCGGAAATTCCGCTGGTCGAACTGGCGGAAGCCTATGCGTCGGTTGCCGCGGGCGCCTATCCGGTCGTCGCCCATGGCCTGCCGCCCGAGGAACAGGGCTGGTTCGAGAAGCTGATGCAGCGCCAGCGCCATTTCAGCGACGATCAGCTGGAAATGATCCGCGACCTGCTGTCCTCTGCCGCCAATCGCGGCACCGGCAGCGCCGCCGCGCTGCGCACCAGCACGTTCGGCAAGACCGGCACGACGCAGGACAGCCGTGACGCCATCTTCGTCGGCTATGCCGGTGGCCTCGTGACGGCGGTATGGATCGGCAATGACGACAATGCCCCCCTGCCCGGCGGCGCGGCCGGCGGTGGCGTGCCCGCGCGCATCTGGCGCAATTTCATGAGCGGCGCGATCAACGAGCCGGTCGAAAAGGTACCCGAGGAAGAACAGGATCCCGATCTGGTCAACGCCATCGCCAATGTCACGGTCGAAACGGGAATCGGCAATGTCGGCGTGGGCGTCGATCAGGACGGAATGACGGTCAATATCGGCGGCAACCAGCTGCGGATTCCGTCCGATCAGCCCCTGCCGCTGCCGCCGCAGGGCACGCCGCCGCCCCGCATTGCACCGACCCAGCCGGAGGGCGAGGACAGCGGACCCTAATCGCTTCAAGGACTAAGATGGTTAAGCCCGATATCGATGCCATATTGGACATATGACTTGCACGTCATGCGACAAAGTGTTGACGATCCCCCATTTCCTTACGGCTATACTTCGATGCTATAGAGAAACGATGTCCAATTCTGAGGTCACGCGATGGGTGGGGGAAGAAACGGCGATTTGAACTCCGAGCAGAAGGCTCTGGCGGCGCGCTGGAGCATGGCGGCGGAGACGATGGAAGCGCTGGCGGGCGCGCGGTCGATCGACGCGATCACCGCCGTGCTGCGTGCCTTTGCGCGCCGGGTCGTGGGCGCGGACGGCATCACCATCGTGATGCGGGACGGCGACCAGTGCCACTATATCGCCGAGGATGCGATGGAGCCGCTCTGGGCCGGGCAGCGCTTCCCGATGGTGAATTGCGTGTCCGGCTGGGCGATGATGAACCATCAGACGGCGGTCATTCCCGACGTGTTCGATGATGAACGCGTCCCCGTCGAAGCCTATCGCCAGACCTTCGTGCGCAGCATGTTGATGGTGCCGATCGGCCGGGTCGATTCGATCGCGGCAGTCGGCGCCTATTGGTGCGAGGCGGAGGTGCCGACCGACAATCAGATCGCCCTGCTGGAAGCGTTGGCGCGCGCGGCATCGACGGCGATCGAAAATAGCCGCCTCTTCGCATCGCTGGAGGCGCTGAACGGCCAGCTCGATCAGCGCGTTCGGGAAAAGAGCAGCGAACTGGAACAGTCGCAGGACAAGCTGCGCCAGTTGCAGAAGATGGAAATGCTGGGCCAGCTGACCGGTCATGTCGCGCATGATTTCAACAATCTGCTGACCCCGATCATCGGCAGTCTGGACCTGATCCTGTCGGGCAACGGATCGGTGGCGGCAGCCGGCCGGACCGCCGGGATCGCGATGCAGGCGGCCGAAACCGCACAAACTCTGGTGCAGCGTCTGCTGACCTTCGCCCGACGCCAGCCGCTCCAGCCGACGGCGGTCGACCTCCCCGATCTGCTTGCGGGGATGCAGGCTCTGCTCGCCAGCACGCTGGGGCCGCGCGTGACGTTGTCGGTGGACGCCCCCATATCCCTGCCCGCCGTGCATGCCGACGCGCATCAGCTGGAACTGGCGATCCTCAATCTGGCGATCAACAGCCGCGACGCCATGCCCGAGGGCGGCGCGCTGGCCATTACGGCGGAGGTGAATGAGTGGCGCCGGCCCGCCCAGCTTGCGCCCGGCAAATATGTGCGGCTGACCATCGCCGACACCGGTGTCGGCATGACGCCGGCGGTCAAGGCGTCTGCCATGGAGCCTTTCTTCACGACCAAGCCGGTCGGCCATGGCACGGGCCTTGGCCTGTCGATGGCGCATGGCCTGGCCAGCCAGTTGGGCGGCGCGCTGGAAATCGACAGCGAAGTCGGCAAGGGCACGCAGATCCAGCTCTGGCTGCCGGTGGAGAAGGTGAAGCGCGCGCCCGCCAGCCCGGCCGCGGGCAGCGAGGCGAGCGGCGCCAATCAGGGCAAGGCGCTGCTGATCGACGACAATGCGCTGGTCCGCAGCAGCACGCGCGAGATGCTGACCGAAATGGGTTACGACGTGGTCGATATCGAAAGCGCCGAGCTGGCGCTGGGCATGATCGAGGCCGGACACCGCCCGGATATCGTCATCACCGACCATATCATGCCCGGCATGACCGGCGTGGAGCTGGCGCTGCAGCTGCGCGTCGATCATCCCGACATCGCGGTGCTGATCATCTCCGGCTATGAGGGGGTAGATCTGATCGCGCCGCATATCGCGCGCCTGTCCAAACCCTTCCGCCAGAAACATCTTCAGGCAAGCGTCACCGCCGCCCGCGCGCAGGTAGCCTGATCTACAGCGCCTGTCCGGCGGCCACGCCGCTGGCCCAGGCCCATTGGAAATTATAGCCTCCGAGCCAGCCGGTGACGTCCACCGCCTCGCCGATCGCATACAGGCCCGGCACTTTGGCGGCTTCCATGGTGCGGGACGAGAGGCCGGCGGTGGCGATGCCGCCGACGGTCACTTCGGCCTTGGCATAGCCTTCGGTGCCCGATGGGGTGAAGGGCCAGTCGGACAGGCGCGCGCCGGCCGCGCGCAGGAATTTGTCGGTCAGATTGCCCAGTTCGCCCTGCGCCTCGATCCGCTCCAGCAAAGCGTCGGCAAGGCGCTCGGGCAAGGCCTGCGTCAACAGTTTGCGCAATTGGGTGCGGGGACGCGCCTTTTTCTCCTCGATCAGCCAGTCGGCCGCGCGATCGGGCAGGAAATTCACGTTGATCGAGGTGCGATGCTGCCAATAGCTGCTGATCTGGAGCATCGAAGGCCCGGACAGGCCGCGATGGGTGAAAAGCGCCGCCTCGCGAAAGCGGGTCTTGTTCCAGCGCACCTCGACTTCGGTGGACACGCCCGACAGGGACTGGAAAAGCTGTTCGTCCGGTCCCAGCGTAAATGGCACCAATGCCGGACGGGGCTGCACCACCGACAGGCCGAATTGCCGCGCGACATCATAGGCGAAGCCGGTCGCGCCCATTTTCGGGATGGACGGGCCACCGGTCGCCAGCACCAGCGCGGGCGCGCGATGCTCCCGGTCGCCCAGCCGGACGCGATACAGGCCGTCGCCATGGGAGACGTCCGTGACCGGATGGCCCAGCGCCATGGTGACGCCGCCCTTCGCGCATTCCTCTTCCAGCATGGCGACGATCTGCTTCGCCGATCCGTCGCAGAAAAGCTGGCCCAGCGTCTTTTCATGCCAGGCAATGCCGTAGCGCTCGACCAGCGCGAGGAAATCCTGTGCGGTGTAGCGGCCCAACGCCGACTTGGCGAAATGCGGATTGGTCGACAGATACCGGTCGGGCGCGGTGTGGATGTTGGTGAAATTGCACCGCCCGCCGCCGGAAATCAGGATCTTCTTGCCCGGCGCATCGGCATGGTCGACGAGCAGCACCCGCCTGCCCCGCTGCCCCGCGACGCTGGCGCACATCATGCCGGCCGCGCCAGCACCGAGGATGATCGCGTCGAAATCCGTCATCAGCGGCCTCGCTTCAGGCGCACCAGCGCCTCGTCGAGCGACGACAGGAAGCGTGAGCGATCCGCCTTGGAGAAAGGCGGCGGTCCGCCGATCGCGTCACCCACCGCGCCCGCGCGCAGATCGGCCATGATCGCCCGTGTCGCGACTGCCGCGCCGATCGAGCTGGTGGTGAAGGGCTTGCCATTGGGCGCGATCACCACGGCGCCGGCCTTCAGGCAGCGGTCGGCGAGCAATATGTCGGCGGTGATGCAGATGCTGTCCTTGTCCGCCCGCTCCGCGATCCAGTCGTCGGCAGCGTCGAAACCGTCGCTGACCACCACCCGATCGAGTAGCGGATGGGCGGGAATGCGGATCGGGCTGTTGCTGACGATCGTCACGGGGACTTCATGCCGCCAGGCGACCTTGTAGATCTCCTCCTTCACGGGGCAGGCATCGGCATCGACCAAAATCTTCATGGGGCCGGGCGATAGGCGGGCGGACGCGATGAGGCCAGCTTATTTCGGCGGTTATTTCGGTCGGGGACCAAGTGCCGCCTTCACCCCGCGATGTTCCTGCCCTACATGGTCGGCATGAGTGCCCCCCTGTATAACAAGGACATATTGCGGCTCGCCGCCAGCATCCCGCATCACCAGCGCCTGCCCGACCCGCAGGCGACCGTCGAGAAGCGCTCCCCCACCTGCGGATCGCGCGTCACCGCCGACGTCAGGATGGCCGATGGACGGCTTGCGGAAATGGGGCTGGACGTGAAGGCCTGCGCGCTGGGGCAGGCATCGGCGGCGCTGATGGGATGCCATGCGATCGGCCTGACGGCGGAGGAACTGGCCGACGCGCGTGACCGGCTGACTGCCTATCTGGCCGGGGAAAGCGACGATCTCGATTTCTGGCCGGGCTTGGCAGTGCTGGCGCCGGCGCGCGGCTATCCCGCACGCCACGCCTCGATCCGCCTTGGTTTCGAGGCGATCGCGGAAGCCGCGCGGATGGCGGACGCCTGATGGAGCCGCATGCTGCCGTGAGCGCGACCGACGTGCTGCTGTCCGAAGGCGTGATCCTGCTGGGCGCGGCCGTCGCCTTCGTCATGCTGTTCCGCCGCTTTGGCCTGGGCGCCGTGCTGGGTTATTTGGTCGCGGGGGCGCTGGTCGGGCCGCAGGGGCTTGGGCTGGTCGGCGGCGGCGAATCGAAGCTCGCCATCGCGGAGATCGGCATCGTCCTGCTGCTTTTCCTGGTCGGGCTGGAACTGCATCCCGCGCGGCTATGGCGACTGAAGCGCGACATTTTCGCGCTGGGCGCGGCGCAGGTCATATTGTGCGGCTGCGCGCTGACGGCGCTGATCTTCTATTCGACCGGCTTCAGTTGGGGCGCGGCGATCGCGCTCGGCCTCCCCCTCGCCCTTTCCTCGACGGCGCAGGTGCTGCCGAGCCTCAAGTCGAGCGGGCGCATCAATTCGCCCTTCGGCGAGAAGGTCTTTTCGATCCTGCTGTTCCAGGATCTGTCGATCGTTCCCCTCATCACCATCGTCGCCGCCCTATCGCGCAATCCCGCCGATGCGGGCGGCCCGCCGGGATGGATGATGGCGGGCTATACCGTCGCCGCCATCGCCGGGCTGGTGCTGGCCGGCCGGTTTATCCTGCGCCCGCTGCTGGCGCTGGTCGGGCGGATGGGCGAGCGCGAACTGTTCGTCGTCGTCGGCCTGTTCACCGTCCTCGCCGCTGCCGCGCTGATGCATGCACTGCACCTGTCGACCGCGCTGGGCGCCTTCGTCGCGGGCGTGATGCTGGCCGATTCGCCCTATCGCCATGAGATCGAATCCGACGTGGAGCCGTTCCGCTCCATCCTGCTCGGCCTCTTCTTCCTGGCGGTCGGCATGGTGCTGGACCTGCGCGCCGTTGCCGCCAATCCGCTATTCGTGCTGTCGATGGCGGCGATGCTGGTCGTAACCAAGGCCGCGATCATCACCGGCCTCGCCCGGCTGTTCGGGATGAACGGACAACAGGCGCTGGGCGCGGGACTGCTGCTGAGCCAGGGCGGCGAATTCGGCTTCGTCCTGTTCGCGCAGGCGCAGAATGCGCTGCTGATCGCGCCGCAGGCCGCCAGCCTGTTCAGCGCCATCGTCACCTTCTCCATGGCGACGACGCCGTTCCTGATGCTGTTCGCCCGCCGGTTCGAGTTCGCCAAGCCCAAGGATGACGGCAGCCTGCCCGGTCCCGAGGATGCGCCGCGCGGATCGGCCATCGTCGTGGGCTATGGCCGCTTCGGTCAGACGGTGGCGCAGATGCTGATGGGCCATGGCTTCGGTGTCACGCTGATCGACAAGAAGCCGGCGCAGATCGAGGTGTCGAGCCGCTTCGACATGAAGGTCTATTATGGCGACGGCACGCGCATCGACCTGCTCCGCCGGTCGGGCGCGGAGGAGGCGCGGCTGATCGCCTTCTGCATCGACGATCCCTCGCTCGACAGCCGGGCGCTGGAGCCGATCGCCGAAGCCTTCCCGCAGGCGGCGCTGATGGTCCGCGCCTTCGACCGGCGACAGGTGCTGGCGTTGCAGGAGATGGATTTGGCCGGCGTGGTCCGCGAAGTCTATGAATCGGCCATCTGCATGGGCGTGCAGGCGATGCAGTCGCTGGGCGTGCCGCAGGAGGAGGTCGAGGAGGTCGAGCGCCAGTATCGCGCCAATGACGAGCAGCGGTTCGCGCTCCAGATCGAACATGGCACGCTGCTGGCGGCCAAGGATCTGATGTATCGGCCGGGCAAGGCCATGCGGCTGCTGAGCCGGGGAGAAAAGGAAGACATATGATCGCGATACTGGCCTGCCTGTCCGCCGCGCTCGCCATCGGCGCGGGCGCGTTCGGAGCCCATGGCGTCACAGACCCGAAGGCGGCCGAATGGCTGCGCACCGGCGGCCTGTACCAGCTGATCCACGCCGTCGCGGCGGTGGCGATCCTGGGCGTGGCGCGCGGCGCCGCCGCGCTGCTGCTGATCGGCGCGGCGATCTTTGCCGTTTCGCTCTATGTCATGGCGCTGGGCGGTCCGCGCTGGCTCGGCGCGGTCACGCCGATCGGCGGCACGCTGATGATCGCGGGGTGGCTCTGGGCCGCATGGTGCTTCTCCCGCGGCTGATCCGCCCCATCTTGCCCGGAACCGCCGTCACGCCTAGATAAAGTCCATGGCCCACGCGCATCACCACCATCAGGAACCCACCGGCACCAAGCTGGCCGACGCTGCCCGCGCGACGCTGGAGGCGCAGAACGAGCAGTGGACGCCGATGCGCGCGGCCATTTTCGATGCGCTGGCGGCGGAAGAAAAGCCGGCATCGGCCTATGATATCGCCGACAATGTGTCGAAAGCGCGCGGCAAGCGCGTCGCGCCCAACAGCGTCTATCGCATCCTTGACCTGTTCGTGGCGAACAACATCGCCATGCGGGTGGAAAGCGCCAACGCCTATATCGCCAATGCGCATCCGGGCTGCCATCATGACTGCATCTTCCTGGTCTGCGACGAATGCGGGCAGGTGACGCATATCGATGACGATCCGATCACCAGCGCCCTGCGCACCGCCGCCGAAAAGGCCGGCTTCAAGCCCAAGCGCGCAGTGATCGAGATGCGCGGCACCTGTAGCGCGCACTGACGGCACGCCTGCGTTGAACATGCTGGAATGGGTCGCGGCGGCGCTCGGCCTCGTCAATATCCTGTTGGTCGCGCGCCGGTCGCTGTGGAACTATCCCTTCGGCCTAGCGATGGTGGCGCTCTATTTCTTCGTCTTCTTCGAGGCGAAGCTCTACAGCGACGCGCTGCTCCAGATCTTCTTCTTCGTCATCAACATCTATGGCTGGTGGAACTGGGTCCGCAGCGAAAAACAGGATGATGGCGGCATCGTAGTGGAGCGTCTGGGCAACCCTGCCCGCCTCTTCTGGCTGGCGGGCACGGCGGTCGCCGTCCTCGGCTGGGGCAGCATGATGGGCCACTTCACCGACGCCGCCGCGCCCTTCGCCGATGCAACCGTGGCGGGTATGAGCGTTGCGGCGCAGATCCTACAATCGCAGCGCAAATATGAAAGCTGGCTGCTGTGGGTCGCGGTCGACGCACTTGCCACCGGCCTGTTCTGGAGCCGGGGGCTGATCGCCACATCGGTCCTCTATGCCGTCTTCCTTGCGATCGCGCTCTACGGGCTGGTCGCCTGGCGCCGGACCATGGCGGGCGCAAAGGCATGACGTTCCGCGTGGTCCTGCACGGTGTCGAAAGCACCGGAAAATCGGTGCTGGCGGAGCGGCTTGCGCGGCATTTCGGCACAATCTGGGTGCCCGAATATGGCCGCACTTATGCCGAAACCCATGGCGTCGACATGGGCGAAGAGGATCTGCTGACGATCGGCCGGACGCAGGCGGCGATGATCGAGGCGGTACTGCCCGGCGCGCACCGCTTCCTGTTTGCCGACACCGATTCGCTGATGACCGCCGCCTGGGCGGAGATGATGATCGGCCATGTTCCCGATGTACTGCTGACCTATCCCAAGGCCGATCTCTACCTCCTCATGGAACCGGATGTCGCATGGGTGCCCGACGCCGTGCGCATCTACGGCGACGATTCGGTCCGCACACGCTTCGCGGCAATCAGCCGGAACATGCTGGAAAAATCAGGCGTTGTCTGGGCTTCGGTCGGCGGCGACTGGGACGCGCGCCTTGCCCGCGCGGTCCGGCTTGTCGAGGCGCTGGAGCGGCCAAAACCATCGTCAGGGTTCGACTTGGCGCAGGAAAACGAGTAGGCACTTCTTCATGTCCAATCCATCCACGCCGTTGCTCGATACCGTTCATACCCCCGATGACCTGCGCAAGCTGGAGCCGGATCAGCTCCGCCAGCTGGCCGACGAGCTGCGCGCGGAAACCATCGCGGCGGTCGGCGTCACCGGCGGCCATCTCGGTTCCGGCCTTGGCGTCGTCGAGCTGACGACCGCGATCCATTATGTGTTCGACACGCCGCGCGACAAGCTGGTGTGGGACGTCGGCCACCAATGCTATCCGCACAAGATCCTGACCGGCCGGCGCGACCGCATCCGCACGCTGCGCCAGGGCGGCGGCCTTAGCGGCTTCACCAAGCGCGCCGAATCCGAATATGACCCGTTCGGCGCGGCGCACAGTTCGACCTCGATCAGTGCGGCGCTGGGCTTCGCCGTCGCCAACAAGATGCAGGACAAGCCGGGCAAGGGCATTGCCGTGATTGGTGATGGCGCGATGTCGGCGGGCATGGCCTATGAGGCGATGAACAATGCCCGCGAGGCGGGCAACCGCCTGATCGTGATCCTGAACGACAATGACATGTCGATCGCGCCGCCGGTGGGCGGCCTGTCCGCCTATCTGGCGCGCCTGGTATCCAGCCGCGAGTTTCTGGGCCTGCGCGACCTCGCCAAGAAGCTGGCCCGCAAGCTGCCCCGCCCGCTGCACAAGGCGGCGAAGAAGACCGACGAGTTCGCCCGCGGCATGGCGACCGGCGGCACCCTGTTCGAGGAGCTGGGCTTCTATTATGTCGGCCCGATCGACGGCCATAATCTGGACCATCTGATCCCGGTGCTGGAAAATGTCCGCGACGCAGCGGAAGGACCGTGCCTGATCCATGTCGTGACGCAGAAGGGCAAGGGTTACGCCCCGGCCGAGGCGGCGGCGGACAAATATCATGGCGTGCAGAAGTTCGACGTCATCACCGGCGCCCAGGCCAAGGCGCCGCCGGGGCCGCCCAGCTACACCAACGTCTTCGCCCAGGCGCTGATCGCCGAAGCGGAGCGCGACCCCACCGTCTGCGCGATCACGGCGGCGATGCCGTCGGGCACGGGTCTCGACAAGTTCGAGCTGGCCTTTCCCGACCGCATTTTCGACGTCGGTATCGCCGAGCAACATGCCGTGACCTTCGCGGCGGGGCTGGCGGCGCAGGGCATGCGCCCCTTCTGCGCCATCTATTCGACCTTCCTCCAGCGTGCCTATGACCAAGTCGTCCATGACGTGGCGATCCAGAATCTGCCCGTACGCTTCGCCATCGACCGCGCGGGGCTGGTCGGGGCGGACGGGTCGACCCATGCCGGCAGCTTCGACGTCACCTATCTCGCCAGCCTGCCCAATTTCGTGGTGATGGCCGCCGCCGACGAGGCGGAGCTGGTGCATATGGTTCATACCTGCGCCGTGCATGACAGCGGCCCGATCGCGGTGCGTTATCCGCGCGGCAACGGCATCGGCGTCGACATGCCGGTCGTTCCCGAAGCGCTGGAAATCGGCAAGGGGCGCATCGTGCGCGAAGGACGGCAGGTCGCGATCCTGTCGCTCGGCACAAGACTGGAGGAAGCGCTGAAGGCCGCCGAGGCGCTGGAGGCGAAGGGCCTCAGCACCACCGTCGCCGACCTGCGCTTCGCCAAGCCGCTGGACGAGGCCATGATCCGCCGCCTGCTCACCACCCATGAAGTCGCGGTGACGATCGAGGAAGGCGCGATCGGCGGCCTTGGCGCACATGTGCTGACGCTGGCGAGCGACCTTGGCCTGATCGATAATGGGCTGAAGCTGCGCACCATGCGCCTGCCCGACATCTTCCAGGACCAGGACAAGCCCGAGAAGCAATATGCGCAGGCGCGACTGGATGCGGACGCGATCGTCGAAACGGTGCTGACTGCGTTGCGCCACAACAGCGTCGGCGCGGAGGCGCGGGCCTGATATCAGTGGCCAAGCTGGCTTCGGACGAAGGCGATGCGTTCCGACAGCGGCACAAATGGGAGGTCTATGACCTCATAGCCCAGTTCAGCGTAGACCCGGCGCATGATCGCGCAGGTTGCAGCGGCTTCCGCCTCGGACTGGGTTCGCTCGTCGTCGCCATGATAGATTGACGGCCAGTGAGGCGCGAGAAAGATGCGTCGCGCATATCGATGCAATCTGGCGGCCGTCAGCACATGATCCGGAACGGGAAGCGAGCAAAGCCTGAGATGCCCGATGATATCCGGAATGCCGCGATCGAACAGCGTCAGTTCCGGACGATCGGCCGCTTCTGCATAAGACCGCAATTCCCAACCCAGCATCTGTTCGGCAAACGCAATGGGATCACGCGAAGGAAGCGCCGGTCCCCCGATCGCATGCTGCGCGCGGATGATCGCTCGCCCTGCTTCGGGCATGGTACGAATTCCCTGCATCGCAAGTCCTTCGACCAAGCTCGTTTTTCCTGACCCCGGCCCGCCCGTAATCACCACAAGGCATGGATCCATCATATGGTCCTTTCATGCAACTATTTGGTTGCGTTAAATGGGGAGAATGACTATCAAGCAACCAGGAGGTTGCCTATATGACCGATTCCATCATCAAGACCGTCGAGATCGCCGCCCCGGTTGCCAAAGTCTGGAACGCGCTGGTCGACCATGAGAAGTTCGGCGCCTGGTTTATGGTGGCGCTCGACCGGCCGTTCGTCGTCGGCCAGACCACGACCGGCCGCATGACCTATCCCGGCTATGAACATTTTCCCTGGGAATCGCGCACGGTAGCCATCGAACCAATGACCCGCTTCGCCTTCGAATGGCCCGCTACGGGCGGCGACGAGGAAGCGATCAAAAATGGCGTGCCGGAATGGACGCTGGTCGAGTTCCTGCTGGAACCGAGCGCGACCGGCACGACGCTGACCGTGACCGAAAGCGGCTTCGACAAGGTGCCCGAGCCACGGCGAGGCAATGTGCTGCGCTCCAATGACGGCGGTTGGGCCGAGCAGATGGAGAATATCAGGCGCTATGCCGAGCAGTGAGCCGGCGCACCTGTTCGCGGCGCTGGGCGATCCGACGCGGCTGGGGCTGGTGACGCGGCTCTCGGACGGCAGCGAACGGTCGATCGTGCAGTTGGGCGAAGGGCTGCCGATGAGCCGGCAGGCGGTCGCCAAGCATCTGGATGTCCTGCACGGCGCGGGACTGCTTCACCGCCGCAAGAGCGGGCGCGAGGTTCATTATGCGCTGCGACGCGACGCCATAGAGGCCGCGCGCGGCTGGCTCGACCAGGTGAACGCCCAATGGGACGGCACGCTCGCCCGGCTCAAGGCCATGGTGGAGGAAGGGGACGGTTAACCCCCTTCCCGCCTATGCGATCATTATTGCGGGACGGACGCGCGCGCGTTCTGGCCGTCGCCTTCGGGCGCGGCGATGATGTCGCGCGTGGTGGCGCCCTTGTCGACGACCTGCGTGTCGGGATCACCCGCGGAGGAGCGGATGCCCGCGGCGGCATTGGCGCGGCCGGCGGCGTTCAGCGTGGCGCTTTCGCTGGCGCTGCGCGGCGCGGGACCGCCGAACATGGCCTGCATCGCTTCGCTGCGCGAATCGACCGCGGCTGCGGCAGGGGTGCCCGGCGCGGGCGGGACCAGCGCGAAATCGGGCGGGATCACCAGCGGGGCCTGACGCGAGACGGCGAATTCGTCGGGACGGCCGCGGTTGAGCAGGCCGCCGCCACCGCCGCCGCACGCCGACAGGGTAACGACAAGGCCAGCGGCGAGGATCAGATTACGCTTCACTTCAAAGTCTCCGTCTTTGCGCTCTTGTCGCGCAGCAGCAGCGCCCGCGCAAGCAGGATCAGCACGCCGATGGTGATGGCGGCGTCCGCCAGGTTGAAAATCAGAAAGGGCCGCCATTCGCCGAAATGCAGGTCAGCATAATCGACCACATAACCCAGCCGCACGCGATCGACGATATTGCCGATCGCACCGCCCAGGACGAGGCCAAGCGCCGCGACATCCTGCCGTGCGCGCTCGCGCCACATCCATATGCCGACGAAGCCCGCGATCAGCATCGTCATGCCGACCAGCGCCCAGCGCATGACATTGGTGTCCGCGTGGAAGAAGCCCATGGATACGCCGCGATTTTCCAGCCAGCGCAGGCGGAAGATGGGCAGGATATCGATCCCCACATCCGCCCGGCTCTTGAGCGCGAGCGGATAGGTGACGGTATATTTGACCAGCTGGTCGAGCGCGAGCGTCACGATCGCGACGGTCAGGCCGAGCGGGCGGTGATTGAGGGGTGTGGGCATGGTGAAGCTATGTCAGCCTTATGGAAAGTAGGAAAGGGTGAGGGATCACCCTTTCAACACCTCGTCGCAGCGATTGCAGAGCGTGCCGTCTTCCTCGACCTCCGGCAGCAGACGCCAGCAGCGGCCGCATTTGTGCCAGTCGCTGGGCTTGACGACGATGCCGTCGCCTACGCCCATCTCGATCCGGGCGACGATGGCGATTTCGGCGAAGTTCACACCGTCGCTGGGCAGCAACTCGCCCATTGTCACGTCCGCTTCCAGGCTGGAGCGGATCACCTTTTCGCGGCGGAACGGCTCGATCGCCTCGTTCACCTGCTCGCGCTGGTCGCGCAGTTCGGCCCATTTGTCGTTCAGATGGTTGTTGATCCAGTGATGGTCGACTTCCGGCCATTCGAGGAAATGGACGCTATCCTCGTTACTTGGGAAGCGGCTCTGCCAGACTTCCTCAGCGGTGAAGGGGATGATCGGCGCGACATAGCGGACCAGCGCATGGAAAAGCGTATCGAGCAGCGTGCGATAGGCGCGACGCTTGGGGTCAGACTTCGCATCGCAATAGAGGCAGTCCTTGCGGATGTCGAAGAAGAAGGCGGAAAGGTCGCTGTTCGCGAAGTCGAAGATGGCGCGAGTGTAGCGGCTGAATTCCAGCCAGTTCTCACTCTTCGCCGCCTTGTCCACCACGGCGCGCAATTCCGCGTCGAGCTGGGCCAGACGATGGAGCATATAGCGCTCCAGTTCCGGCATTTCCGCGTAGCTGACCGCTTCCGTTTCCTCATCATAGTCGGAAAGAGCGCCGAGCATGTAGCGGAAGGTATTGCGCAATTTGCGATAGGCGTCGGACGAACCGGCCAGCACTTCCTTGCCGATGCGCACGTCATCGAAATAGTCGGTGCTGGCGACCCAGACGCGGAGAATGTCCGCACCGCTCTCGCTCATAATCTTGAGCGGGTCGACCACATTGCCCAAGGACTTGGACATTTTCTTGCCCGAACCGTCAAGCGCGAAGCCGTGGGTGAGGACCGCCTTGTAGGGTGCCTGGCCGCGCGTGCCGCAGCTTTCGAGGAGCGAGGACTGGAACCAGCCGCGATGCTGGTCCGACCCTTCGATATAGAGGTCGGCGCGCGTCCCTTGGCCATAGCGCCCCTCGACCACGAAGCTGTGGGTCGATCCGCTGTCGAACCAGACGTCGAGAATGTCGTTCACGACTTCATAGTCGGCCAGATCATAGTCGGGGCCGAGCAGCGCCTGATGATCGGCGCCGAACCATGCGTCCGCGCCGGCGCCCTTGAACGCTTCGATGATGCGGGCATTGACCGCCGGATCAACCAGATAGTCGCCGCTCTTGCGATGGACATAGAGGGCGATCGGCACGCCCCAGGCGCGCTGGCGGCTGATGACCCAGTCGGGACGGCCTTCGACCATGGAGCGGATGCGGTTGGTCGAGCGCTCCGGCACCCAGCGGGTATGCTCGATCGCGTCGAGCGCTATTTCGCGCAGAGTCGGGCCGTTGCCGCTGACGATCGGGGTCGGCATCACGCCGCCCTCGACATCCACCACCGCACCTTCCTGCGGCTTATCCATGGGGATGAACCATTGCGGGGTGCAGCGGAAGATGATTTTCGCCTTGGACCGCCAGCTATGCGGATAGCTGTGCCTGAAGTCGTCCGACGCGGCGAGCAGCCCGCCCGCTTCGCGCAGGTCGGTGCAGATCGGGCCGTCCTTGCTGACGAACTTCGGGTTGATGACCGACCCCTGCCCGCCCAGCCAGAGCCAGTCGGCGCGATATTTGCCGTCGCCCTCGACCGCGAAGACGGGGTTCAGGCCATTCGCCTTGCACAGCGCAAAGTCGTCCTCGCCATGGTCGGGCGCCATGTGGACCAGGCCGGTGCCCGCCTCGGTCGTGACGAAATCGCCCGCGAGAAACGGACGCGGCTTGGCGAAGAAGCCGCCAAGCGCGTGCATTGGGTGACGCGCGACGGCGCCGGCGAGGTCGGAGCCTTTGAAACGTCCGCGCTCCGCGACGCTCCAACCAGTGCGGCGCTCAAAATCCTCAACCAAGTCGGCTGCGACAACAACAAGCCGCTCTTCCTTGATCATCGGCATATCATCGCCGGGATTAATAAACTTTGCTTCGCCAGAATGAGCCTGGCCAACCAAATACTCAATCTCCGGCCCATAAGCCAAAGCCTGGTTCACCGGGATCGTCCAGGGCGTGGTCGTCCAGATCACCGCATGGGCGCCGACCAGTTCCGGCGCGTTCGGCGCTTCCACGATCTCGAACGCCACGTCGATCTGGGTCGAGGTGATGTCCTCATATTCCACTTCCGCCTCGGCCAGCGCGGTCTTTTCGACCGGGGACCACATGACGGGCTTGGCGCCGCGATAGAGCTGGCCGCTTTCCGCGAATTTCAGCAGTTCGCCGACGATCGTCGCCTCGGCGTCGAACTTCATGGTCAGATAGGGGTCGGACCAGTCGCCCATCACGCCCAGGCGCTTGAACTGGTCCTTCTGCACGCCCACCCACTTGTCGGCATAGGCGCGGCACTGGGCGCGAAATTCGGACGCGGGCACCTCGTCCTTGTTCAGCTTCTTCTTGCGATATTCCTCCTCGATCTTCCATTCGATCGGAAGGCCGTGGCAGTCCCAGCCGGGCACATAGGGCGCATCCTTGCCGAGCAGCGACTGGCTGCGGACGATGATGTCCTTCAGCACCTTGTTCATCGCATGGCCCATATGGATGTCGCCATTGGCGTAGGGCGGGCCGTCATGCAGGATGAAGCGTTCGCGGCCGGCGCGCTTTTCGCGCAGCTTGCCATAGAGGTCCATCGCCTCCCACTTCGCCGCGATGGCCGGTTCCTTCTGCGCGAGGCCGGCCTTCATCGGAAAGTCGGTGACGGGAAGGAAGACGGTGCTCTTATAGTCAGGTGCGTCGGTCATGGGTGTCCGGTATCTGCAAACATCCGTTCGTTTCGAGCGCAGTCGAGAAACGCAAGTGCGGCGCTGGACGCTTCTCGACTTCGCTCGAAGCGAACGGGATTAGGAATAACTGCGCGGCATTAAGCGACGTGGGGCGTTCCCGCAAGGATTTGCCGTGCATCGGCGCAGTCCTGCGCGATCTGCGCGATCAGCGGGTCGAGGCCGTCATATTTCGCCTCCGGCCGCAGATATTGGATCAGTTGCACTTCGATGCGCTTGTCGTAGAGGCTTTCGGCGAAATCGAAGAAATGCGGTTCCAGCAATTCCTTGGGCGGATCGAAGCTCGGACGGATGCCGAGATTCGCCGCGCCATCGAGGACGCGGCCATCGGACAGCAGCCCGCGCACGGCATAAATGCCATAGGCCGGGCGCACATAGGGGCCAAGGTCGATATTGGCGGTGGGGAAGCCGATGGTGCGGCCGAGCTTGTCGCCATGCTGGACCACGCCCTCGATCGCGAAGGGCCGGGTCAGCAGGCGGGTGGCGGCGGCGCAATCCCCGGCGCGCAACGCGTCGCGGATACGGCTGGAGGAGATGACGCCCTCCCCGTCCGTAACCGGCGCGACCGCCTCGGCAGGCAGGCCCAGTTCGCCGAAGCTGGCGATCGTGCCGCTGCGTCCCTTGCCGAAGGTGAAATCCTCGCCCGTGACGACGGCGGCGACGCCGAGATCTTCGGTAAGAAGGCGAACATAGGCGGCGGGATCGAGCGCGGCGAGTTGCGGCGTGAACTGGAAGATCAGCATCGCATCCGCCCCCGCCTTGCCAAACAGCGCCTGTCGCTGGTCCAGCGTGGTGAGGCGGAAACTGGGCGTGCCGGGCTGGAACAGCCGCATCGGATGGGGATCGAAGGTGGCGACGATCGCAGGACGCCCTTCGGCGCGGGCGCGATCGATCGCGCGGCCGACCACCGCCTGATGGCCCGCGTGAAACCCATCGAAATTGCCGAGCGCCATGACGCTCCCGCGCAGATGGGCGGGGATCGGGGCGCTGCTGAGGAGCCGTTCCATCGCGCGGGCTATAGGGGCGTGCGCTGGGCGTGGCAATTGGGGATGCCCCACCGGGTGGTCATCGCCGTGCGAAGGTCACGAAGCTGTAGGCCGGACGCCCGTCCAGAGCCGGATGATCCTCACGCGCCGTTTCCCGCCACTCCGCTGCGTCGGGATAGGCGATGGCGGCGTCGCCCTCCGCCTCCAGATGCACTTCGGTCAGTTCGATCCGGTCGGCCTGACCCAGGAACAGGCGGTAGATTTCCGCCCCGCCGATCACCATGACGGTCGGCGCGTCCGCGAGCGCGATGGCGCTTTCGACGTCATGGGCTATCTCCGCCCCCTCCCCCGTCCATGCCGTATCGCGGGTCAGCACGATATGGCGGCGACCGGGCAGCAGGCCGGGCAGGCTGTCGAAGGTCTTGCGGCCCATCACCATCGGATGGCCGACGGTGATCGCCTTGAAGTGCCTGAGGTCCGCCGGCAGCCGCCAAGGGAGGTCGCCATCCTTGCCGATCACGCCATTGTCGGCGCGGGCGAGGACGAGGACAATCCCGCTCACAGGCTGAGCCGCGTCACATGCCCCATCTTGCGGCCGGGGCGCGCCTCATGCTTGCCGTAGAGGTGCAGATGGTTCGCCGGATCGGACAGGATCGCCTGCCAGTCATTGGCGTCGTCGCCGATCAGGTTGCGCATCTCCACGCGCGGCGCGGCAAGGCCGGTGTCGCCGAGCGGCAGGCCGCAGATCGCGCGCACATGATTTTCGAACTGGCTCGTCACCGCGCCCTCGATGGTCCAGTGGCCGCTATTGTGAACGCGCGGCGCCATCTCGTTGAAGACCGGGCCGTCGGCGCTGGCGAAAAATTCGCAGGTCAGCACGCCGACATAGTCCAGCGCGTCGGCGATCTTTGCCGCCATGGCGCGGGCCTGCTCCGCCTGCCCCTCGATCAGCGGCCCGGCGGGCGCGGTCGAGGTCGCAAGAATGCCGTTCACATGGACATTGGCGGGCGAATCCCAGAAGCGCACCTCGCCATCCGCGCCGCGCACCAGGATCACCGAAAATTCCTCGGCGAAGGTGACGAAGCCTTCGAGGATCGCGCTCTGGCGGCCAATGGCGTTCCAGGCGCCCACGGCGTCGCCCGGCTCCGACAGACGCGCCTGCCCCTTGCCGTCATAGCCCATGCGGTTGGTCTTGAGGATCGCGCGGCTGCCGACCTGCTCTATCGCGCTTTCGAGGTCGTCGAGGCTCTCGACCGGCGCGAAGGGCGCGGTCAGCCCGCCAAGGTCGCAGACGAAGCGCTTTTCCGCGAGCCGGTCCTGCGCCACGCGCAGCGCCTGCGCGCCGGGGCGAACGAGGCCATGGGCGCCCAGCACCTCGACCGCGGCGGGATCGATATTCTCGAACTCATAGGTGACGACATCGACGCGATCGGCAAAGGCGGCCAGCGCGGCGGCATCCTCATAGGCGCCGCGCGTCCAGCAGGGCGAGACATCGGCGGCGGGGCCGCTTTCCTCCGGCGCGTAGATGCAGGTACGATAGCCCAGCTGCGCCGCCGCCATGGCGATCATCCGGCCGAGCTGGCCGCCGCCGATGATGCCGATGGTGGAGCCGGGCGCGATGATGGTCATGTCTCTCTTATCTATCAGTCTTCGACGGTTTCGGCGACAGCGTCGGTCTGGCGCGCGCGCCAAGCATCGAGCCGTTCGGCGAGGTCAGGATCGTTGATGGCGAGGATCGCGGCGGCCATCAGCCCCGCGTTGATCGCGCCGGGCTTGCCGATCGCCAGCGTGCCGACGGGGATGCCGCCGGGCATCTGGACGATGGAGAGCAGCGAATCCATGCCCTTCAGCGCTTTGGATTCGACCGGAACGCCCAGCACCGGCAGGCGCGTCATCGACGCCGCCATGCCCGGCAGATGCGCCGCGCCGCCCGCGCCGGCGATGATGACCTTCAGGCCCCGCGCCGCTGCGCCGGTGGCGTAATCATAGAGGCGCTGCGGGGTGCGGTGGGCCGACACGACCTTGCATTCATGGGCGACGCCCAGCGTTTCCAGCGTTTCGGCGGCGTGGCGCATGGTCTCCCAATCGGACCGCGACCCCATGATGATACCGACGTCGATTGCGCTCATGACCGTGCTGCTTTCCCCTGATGCCCGGAAAGCAAAGCCCCTTAGCGGCCGGGCCGCCAGGGGGCAATGTGGATTCGGGCGAAAGGCGGGGCTTTTACCGCTCCGACAGATAATAACGGTCGATCGCGCTCAGATCGTCCGCCAGTTCATAGACGATCGGCTGGCCGGTCGGGATTTCCAGCTCGGTGATCTCGTCGTCGGGAATGTTCGACAGATGCTTCACCAGCGCGCGCAGCGAATTGCCGTGGGCGGAGATCAGCACGCGCTTGCCGGCCTTCAGGTCGGGGGCGATGGTCGATTCCCAATAGGGCAGCACGCGGGCGATCGTGTCCTTGAGGGATTCGGTCGACGGGATGGCGATGCCGGCATAGCGACGGTCGGCCGACAGGTCGAACTCGCTGCCCGCTTCCAGCACCGGCGGCGGAATGTCGAAGCTGCGGCGCCAGACCTTGACCTGATCGTCGCCATGCTTGGCTGCGGTCTCCGCCTTGTTGAGGCCGGTCAGGCCGCCATAATGACGTTCGTTGAGGCGCCAGTCCTTCTCCACCGGCAGCCAGAGCCGACCCATTTCCTCCAGCGCGAGGTTCAGCGTCTTGATAGCGCGGCTCTGAAGCGAGGTGTAGCACTGGTCGAAGTCCAGTCCCTTTTCCGCCATCAGGCGGCCGGCGGCGCGCGCTTCCTCCACACCCTTTTCCGTCACATCGACGTCCCACCATCCTGTGAAGCGGTTTTCCAGGTTCCAGGCCGACTGGCCGTGACGAATGAGGACGAGAGTGGGCATGGGGCGCGTCTCCTGCACGATAACGGCAAAATGATGCGCATCCCATAACGGGCAAAATCGCGGGCGCAAGCTTGTCGCCCATGCGTTTCGCCCCACATTGCAGTCAGGCCGTCCTTGCGATAGCCAGTCAGGGTCCAGCGGAGGAAGAAGATTTGGCATTTGTGAAGGGCGCCTGGCGCATTTTGGTCGCGATCAAGGACGGCCTCGTCCTGCTCTTCCTGCTGCTCTTCTTCGGCGCGCTCTATGCCGCCCTCTCCTTCTCGCCCAAGCCGGGCAAGACCGTGTCGTCGGGGGCGCTGCTGCTCGACCTGGACGGCAGCATCGTGGAACAGCCGACCGAAGTCAGCCCCATGGCGCTGCTGAGCGGTTCCGGCCCGGAGGCGAAGGAATATCGCCTGTCCGACATCGTCGCCGCGCTCGACGCCGCGAAGACCGACGGCAAGGTCAAGGCCGTGGTGCTGAACCTCGACGGCTTCATCGGCGGCGGTCAGGTCGCGATGGCGCGCGTGGGCAAGGCGCTGGATGGCGTGCGCGCCGCGAAGAAGCCGGTGCTGGCCTATGCCACCCTCTATAGTGACGACAGCTATCAACTGGCGGCCCATGCCAGCGAAGTGTGGAGCGATCCGCTGGGCGGCGTCGCGATACTCGGTCGGGGCGGCTCCAACCTCTATTATAAGGGGCTGATCGACAAGCTGGGCGTCAACACCCATGTCTATCGCGTCGGTACCTACAAGAGCTTCGTTGAGCCGTTCATCCGCACCGACCAGTCGCCCGAAGCGAAACAGGCCAATCAGGCGCTGGCCGGCGCCCTGTGGCAAAACTGGCAGGACGATGTGGCCAAGGCGCGGCCCAAGGCGCAGATCGCGGCCTATGCCGCCAATCCCCTCGCCGCTGCTCAGGCAGCGGGGGGCGACATTGCCAAGGCGGCGCTGGCCGCGGGCCTTGTCGACAAGTTGGGCGACGAAGCCACTTTCGGGGATCGGGTGGCGGACATTGCGGGCGAAGCCACCAGCGACAAGGCCGGCGCGTTCGCCTCAATCGACCTCAACACCTATGTGAAGGCGCGCAAACCCGCCAATGATGGGCAGATCGGCGTGCTGACCGTGGCAGGCGACATTGTCGATGGCGAGGCCGGTCCCGGCACGGCGGCGGGCGACACTATTTCCGACCTGCTGCTGACCGCGCTCAATGAGAAGAAGCTGAAGGCGCTGGTCGTCCGCGTCGATTCTCCGGGCGGTTCCGTCATGGCGTCGGAAAAGATTCGCGGCGCGATCATGCAGGCCAAGGCCGCCGGCATGCCGGTGGTCGTGTCCATGGCCAATGTCGCGGCGAGCGGCGGCTATTGGGTGTCGACGCCGGGCGACGTCATCTTTGCCGAGCCGGACACCATCACTGGCTCCATCGGCGTGTTCGGCATCATCCCCAGCTTCGAGGGCACGCTGGCGAAGATGGGCATCACCACCGATGGCGTGCGCACCACGCCGCTGTCCGGCCAGCCCGACGTCACCGGCGGCACGACGCCCGAGTTCGACCAGATCATGCAGTTGGGTGTCGAGGATATCTATCGCCGCTTCGTCGGCCTTGTCGCGCAGTCGCGCAAGAAAACCCCGGAAGCGATTGACGCCATCGCGCAAGGCCGCGTCTGGGACGGCGGCACCGCGCGCCAGATCGGGCTGGTGGACCGTTTCGGCGGGCTGGAGGACGCCATCGCCGAAGCCGCGCGCCGGGCGAAGATCGACCCCGCCAAGGCCAGGCCCTATTATATCGAGAAGCAACCCGACAAGTTCGCCGAATTCATCCAGTCGATCGCCGACCGCGAACAGGATGACAGCAGCGCCCCGCGCGACATGCTGGCACGTCAGGCGTGGATGCAACGCGGCTGGGCGATGCAGGCCGTGTCGGACGTCAAGTCACTGGTTATGGGCGCTGGCGTGCGCGCGGATTGCCTGGAATGCCGCGGCTATGGCGCACCGAAACAGCGCAATACGGCGGAAGAGCGCGGTGTGTTGGCGATGCTGGCGGGATGGTTGCGATAGGGAGCCTGCTGACGGCCAGCAACTTCCCTTTCCCGCTTTTGAAAGGAAGGCGCATGTTTGTGATGACCATCAGTGGATGGTCAAAGTTATTGCCGTAACTCCCGAAACCCGCCATTCAACAAGCCGTGCTCACTAAACTACATAAGTGCGAAGACGGCGTCCGCCCTTACACCTCTTCTGATCGGGCCAGATGTCTAGCTTTGTTCGACGGAAATGTGCCCGTCTTTTTTGCCGCATCCGAACGACAGGATTTCGTTCGATTTCTGGAGCAGGACGCGATAAATTCGTCCTATCTTGTAATAGAGCGAAATGGCCGCGTCGTTGCCTGCGGAGGCTTGGCCTTTGAGAAAGACGGCAAGACTGCTAGCCTGTGCTGGGGCATGGTGGATCGTGGGCTTCAGAAAACAGGCCTCGGCAACGCTTTAACCCAAGCGCGCCTGACTGTTGCTGCTGCCAAACCGGGAGTGATCCAAATCAGGCTCGATACCAGCCAGCATACGCAGGGATTTTACGCGCGCTTCGGCTTTCAAACCGAGCGGATCACTCAGGAGGGATACGGGCCGGGTTTGGATCGATGGGACATGCTGCTGTCCCTTTGACGGCAAGCAACGGCCTTGGTGATCTCGGCCCAAAGGTGGTCGGTTGCCTTTTACCCGTGAGCGTCCAAAATCTGCCAGTCCGCCACCCACCAAATCACCCTCTACTCCCCCTCCCCTCGATAGCCCGGCAGTCCCAGCCCGCGCCAGATCGCCATGGCGCGCAGGCCGAAGCCGAGCAGCGCCGCGATCACACCGGCGACCGGCACGTCCAGACCGATCCAGCGTAATGCCACGAACAGGCCCGAGGCGAAGGCGGCCGCCGTCACATAGAGTTCCGGCCGCAACAGGATCGACGGCTCGCCCGCCAGCAGGTCGCGCATGATGCCGCCGACGCAGCCGGTGACGACGCCCATCATGCCCGCGACGAAGGGGGGAACGCCAAAGCTCATCGCCTTGGCCGCGCCGAACACGGCGAAGGCGGCAAGGCCGATCGCGTCGAGCCAGTCGAGCGCGCGGTCACTCCACCAGCGGCGCGGGGTGAACCAGACGAGCAGCGCCGCGCCCATGCAGGCGATCGCCGGCACCGCGTCCACCACCCAGAAGACCGGCGCGCCGATCAGCAGGTCGCGCACCGTGCCGCCGCCGACCCCCGTCAACAGCGCGAAGAACAGGAAGGTAACGAGCGTCTGCCCCAGCCGCGCCGCCGCGAGCGCGCCTGACGCGGCGAAGACGAAGGTGCCGCCGATGCTCAATGTTTCGAGTACCGGGCCGATCGAGGTGGCGAGAGAGGGGGTGGGTGGGAGCATGACCATATCCCTAGCCGTTCGCTTCGAGCGAAGTCGAGAAGCGGATGGAATCGCGCTTCCCTATTAGCTTCGCTGAACTCGGCTTTGCCTCGTTTCTCGACACGCTCGAAACGAACGGAGGTTATTCAGCAAACACGAAATACGTTATCCCCGCCTGCGCGGGGATAACGAAGAGAAATTACTTCCGCCCCTTCTCCCCCGCCAGCCGGCTCATCAGCATGGCGGCGCGCTTGGCTTGGCGCTTCATGGTGGACAGGTCCGCCTTTTCCGCCGGGCTGTGATCGCCGCTGGAGGCAAGGCCGAGGCCAACATAGCCGTCCGTGTCCGCCGCGACGAAGGCGATGTCCCCTGCTCCGCGCTTCAACGGATCGAGCGCGGGCATTTCGGGCAGGCCGAGATCCCTGTTGATGCTGTTCAGCTTCGTCAGCAGCGCCCGGTTCCCCTCGGTCGGCGCCATGGACGGATAGCCGAGGTCGAAGGCGATGCTGGCCGAGGTGCCGTTGAGGTGCCCGGCATCCACGATCGCCTGCATCTTCGCCTGAACCCGCTTCGTCTGCTCCTCGCTGAGCGTCCGGAAATCGCCCTTGGCGACGGCGATCGGCGGGATGATGTTGGTCTTGCCGGTTACGGCGATGCGCACGCCGTCCTTGTCGACCTCCGCGCTCTGGCCGCCGCCGATCAGGCCGACGTTGAAGGTCAGATTGGGTTCGGGCAGTTCCTTGCGGAAAGCGGTGATGATGCGGGCGAGTTCGTAGACCGCGCCGTCGCCCGCCGCAGCGGAGAAGATGCCCGAACTATGGCCCGACTTGCCGGTCGCGGTCAGCGTCCAGCTGTTGGAGGAACGGCGGGCGATCGACCCCATGTCCTTGCCATTTTCTTGGGCCAGCCCCTCGAAATCGAGCGCCACGTCGGCGCGCTTTCCCGCTGCAACCAGATCGGCGCGCGCGATGGAGACGGGATCGCCCGAATCCTCCTCGTCGCCGGTCAGCACGACTTCGATATTCGCGGTCTTCAGCGTGCCGGCGGCCTGCATCGCCTTGAGCGCCAGCAGCATCGTCGCCACGCCGCCCTTGTCGTCGGCGACGCCGGGGCCGGTCGCGAAATCGCCTTCGCGCCTGAAGGTCTGGAAGGGCGAATCCGGCTCGAACACGGTGTCGAGATGGCCAATCAGCAGCATCTTCGTCGTGCCGGCCCTGCCCTTGTGCACCGCGATCAGATGGCCGGCGCGCTTGGCCGCGTCCATCGGCTTCCATGTCACGGTGAAGCCCAGCGCCTCGAACTCC
The DNA here is from genome assembly GCF_013393185.1 of Sphingobium lactosutens. Taxonomy (GTDB): domain Bacteria; phylum Pseudomonadota; class Alphaproteobacteria; order Sphingomonadales; family Sphingomonadaceae; genus Sphingobium; species Sphingobium lactosutens_A. Next base: position 194,982 of record NZ_QJQX01000037.1, read on the forward strand.
GGTCGCAGCATGTCGGCGACGGCCTTCACCCCCGCGAAGTTCATCGACCCGCTATTCTGGTTCACGAGGCGTTCGAGCAGCGCGACGGACGGTTCATAGCCCGCTTCCACGCTCACGCCGATCTTCCGTTCGGCCGGGCTGAGCGCCGCATGGGCTGCGGACGCGCCGCCCCATAACAGGGCGGCGGCAATCACGGGACGAATCACCTCTTGTCGATTCACTTCGCGAGTTCCGCCTCGATCGCGGCGACCAGCGCCGGGTCGTTGGGCGCGGTGGTTGGCGCGAAGCGAGCGGCGACACTGCCATCCTTCGCGATCAGGAACTTCTCGAAATTCCAGAGGACTTCGGGGACCGGATTGGGGGTCATGCCATAGCCCTTCAGCTTCTCGCGGAAGGCATCGCCATCCCCCTGCGCTTCGGGCTGCGCGCTGGTCAGCGCGGCATAGAGGGGATGCTTGTCCGGGCCGGTGACGACGATCTTTTCGAACATCGGGAAATCGACGCCGAAATTGGTGGTGCAGAAGGTTGCGATCTCGTCGTTGCTGCCCGGCTCCTGCGCGCCGAAATCATTGGCGGGGAAGCCCGCGACCACTAGCCCTTTGTCCTTGTACCCGGCATAGAGCGCCTCAAGCCCTTCATATTGCGGGGTCAGGCCGCATTTGGAGGCGACGTTGACCGCCAGCACGACCTTGCCCGCATAGTCGGCCAGGCTGGCGTCCGCGCCCTTGATGGTCTTGAGCGGAATCTGCTGGATATCGGTCATTGAAGCATCTCCTTGGATTGAGGTCGCGGCGGACCTTGGCATCAAATCGCCGCGCCGAACAGATGTCCCGCACCAGCCGTGATCGCCATCGCCAGCGCTCCCCAGAATAGCGTGCGCACGATGGAGCGCGCAGGCTTCGCGCCACCGAGCCGCGCGCCGACATGGCCGAGCAGGATGAGGCAGAGCAGGCAGGTGCCGACGATCGCCGGGACGGCGTTAGACGACGCAAGCGCGGCCGCAAGCACGGGCGGCGTCGCGCCTGCGGCGAAGCTGGCGGCGGACGCCAGCGCCGCCTGCACCGGCCGCGCCGTCGCGAGATCGGAAATGCCCAGTTCGTCGCGGGCATGGGCGCCAAGCGCGTCGGCGGCCATCAGCTGCTCCGCCACCTGGCCCGCCAGATCGGGCGTCAGGCCGCGCTCGACATAGATGTCGCGCAATTCCACCCATTCGGCATGGGGCTGGGTGGCGAGCGCCTTCCTTTCCTTGGCGAGGTCCGCGCGTTCGGTATCGGACTGGGCGCTGACGGACACATATTCGCCCGCCGCCATCGACATGGCGCCCGCCACCAGCGCGGCGATGCCCGAGAGGATGATGGATTGCGACGTGGCACCGGACGCCGCAATGCCGGTCATCAGGCTGGCGGTGGACACGATCCCGTCATTCGCCCCCAGCACCGCCGCGCGCAGCCAGCCGACGCGGTTGACATAGTGGACGGCGTGATGGGGTTGCGGCGTGGTTTGCGTGTCCATCATATGCCCCTCAGTTTGATGTCGCGCCCACCCTGCCGTTCGTTTCGAGCGAAGTCGAGAAACGAAGTCCAACACCATCGCCTACCATGGTTCTCGACACGCTCGAACCGAACGGGCTTGGATACTAGCCCGCCAGCCCTTCGGCCTTTTCCGCCAGTTCCAGCCAGCGTTCCTCGGCCGCATCCTTCTCGGCCCGCGCCTTTTCGATCGCAGCGGTCAGCGCGGCGAATTTCCTGGGGTCGCGGGTGTAGAGCGCGGGATCGTGCAGGGTTTCCTCATCGCGCGCGATCGCGGCTTCCAGTTCCTCGATCCGCCTGGGTAACAGGTCGAGGTCGCGCTGGTCCTTATAGGTCAGCTTGGCGGACACGGGCCTGGGCGGCGGAGGCGGTGCGACTTCCTTCTTCTCCGCCCTGGGCGCACGACGCGGATCGCGCTTGGCGACCCAGTCGGCATAGCCGCCGACGATCACGTCGACCGTGCCCGACCCGTCGAGGCCAAGCGTCACCGTCACGGTACGGTCGAGGAAGTCGCGGTCGTGGCTGACGATCAGGACCGTGCCCTCATAATCGGCGATCACTTCCTGCAACAGGTCGAGCGTTTCGAGGTCGAGGTCGTTGGTCGGTTCGTCCAGCACCAGAAGGTTGGATTCGCGGGCAAATTCGCGCGCGAACAGCAGGCGCGAACGCTCGCCGCCCGACAGGGTGCCGACCTTCGCCTCGGCCAAGGACGGATCGAACAGGAAGTCCTTGAGATAGCCATGGACATGCTTGCGCACGCCCCGGACGTCGATCCAGTCGCCGCCCTCGGCCAGCACGTCGCGGACGCTCTTGTCGCCCTGCATCAAACTGCGCTGCTGGTCGATGAAGATCATGTCGAGCGTCTTGGCCTGGCTGACCTCGCCGCTGTCGGGAGCAAGTTCGCCGGTCAGCAACTTCAAGAGCGTCGACTTGCCCGCGCCGTTGCCGCCGACGATGCCGATCCGGTCGCCGCGCTGCACACGCAGGCTGAAATCGTTGATGATCGTGCGGTCGCCGAAAGTCTTGGTGACATGCTCGGCCTTGATGACGCTCTTGGTCTTGCTGTCGTCGCTGGCTACCGCGATCTTGGCCGTGCCCTGCGGCCCTTGCATCGCGGCGCGCTGGGCGCGCATTTCCCAGAGTTTCGCCAGACGGCCCTGATTGCGCTTGCGCCGCGCGGTGACGCCGCGCTCCAGCCAGTGCGCCTCGATCTTCAGCTTGGCGTCCAGCTTGTCGGCGGCGCGCGCCTCCTCGGCATAGACGGCTTCCATCCACTGTTCGAAGCCGCCAAAGCCGACCTCGTTGCGACGCATCTGCCCCCGGTCGAGCCACAAAGTCTGGCGCGTCAGCCGCGTCAGGAAGGCGCGGTCGTGGCTGATGACGATGAAGGCGCCATTATAGCGCGCCATCCAGTTCTCGATCCAGTCGATCGCGGCGATGTCCAGATGGTTGGTCGGCTCGTCCAGCAACAGCAGGTCCGGCTCGCTCGCCAGCGCGCGGGCGATGGCGGCGCGGCGGCGCTCGCCCCCGCTCGCGGTCTTCGCTTCGCGGCTGAGGTCGATGCCCAACTGGTCGGCGATCGCCTCCACCTCATGCGCGGGCGGCGCGAACTCGCCCGCCAGCGCGAAATCATGCAGCGTGGCATAGGGGGTGACGTCGGGATCCTGCTCCAGCGTGATGACGCGCGCGCCCGGCTGGACCGAGCGGATGCCTTCGTCCGGCTCGATCTGCCCGCCGATCAGCTTGAGCAAGGTCGTCTTGCCCGCGCCGTTGCGACCGATCAGCGCCAGCCGGTCGCGCTGGCCGACATGGATGTCGATGCCGCGAAACAACCAGTGGGTGCCCTGCGAGAGGCCGAGATTTTCGAAGGAGAGGATGGGAGCTGCCATGGCGGTGCAGCTAGAGCATTTTCTTGGACGGTGGAACACCTGTCGGCTCGGAAAATGCGGAAACGAAAACCGCCTTCCTACCTTCTCGTAGCAAGAGCGGAACCGGAAAGCTGTCGGACGGCTTTCAACGCATGTCAGCGTCCATTCATCGCACCCCGGCCAAATGGGGTGCAGGACTTACAGAGGAGAAACGTCCATGAAATCCGCTCTCGCCCTGATGGCGCTCGGCGCCGCCGCACTTCCCGTAGCGGCGATCGCCCAGACCAGCGTCACCATCGCCGAGACTGCGCCGGTGGTGACATTGAACGTCACCGAAAGCGTCGAGGCCGCGCCCGATGTCGCGACCGTCGGCACCGGCGTCCAGACCCGCGCGCTGACCGCTCAGGCAGCGATGCAGGACAATGCCGCCAAGACCGAAAAGCTGATCGCCGCCCTGGCCAAGGCCGGCATCGCCAAGAAGGATATCCAGACCAGCGGCATCAACCTTTCCGCCCAATATGACTATAGCAACCGCGACGGCCAGCCCGAAGGACCGCGCTTCATCGGCTATGAGGCGTCCAACCAGCTGACCGTGAAGCTGCGTGACATCAAGAAGGTCGGCGCGTCGCTCGATGCGATGGTCGCGGCGGGCGCCACCAACATCAACGGCCCGACCTTCTCGATCGAAGACCCCTCGCCACTGATCCAGCAGGCCCGCGGCACCGCGCTCAAGAGCGCCAAGACGCAGGCCGACTATTATGCGCAGGCGGCGGGCTATCGCTCGGCGCGGCTGGTATCGATCAGCGAAAGCAACAGCGGCGGGCAGCCCCCGATGCCGATGATGCAAAGCGCCCGCTTCAAGGCCGATGCGGTCGCCAACACGCCGGTCGAACCCGGCCAGGTCAGCGCATCGGTGACGCTGACGGTCCAGTACGCGCTGGACAAGTAAGACGTCGGAAAGGCGGCGAAGCGATTGTGCGGCGCCGCCTTTTCTGTTCATCTTCGCGCCATTCACCACCTGTTCAATGCTATTCACCTATGCCATGCGGATGATGATGAAGTGGAAAAGCCTGATAGCCGGGACCGGCGTGGCCATGACCGTCCTGATGTTGGCGCCGGCCGCCGATGCCGGTGGACGACGCGACGAGCAGGACGCCGCACGCCGGGCGATGCTGGACGGTCAGGTCATGCCCTTTTCCATGATCAAGCGCCGGGTCGACGCGGCCGTCGGCGGCGCCACCTATGTCGGCAGCGAATTCAACCCCTCGTCCAACCGCTATCGCCTCAAATATGTGAAGGATGGCAAGGTTGTGTGGGTTGATGCCGACGGCCGGACAGGCGATATTATCGGCATGGCGCGCTGACCTGCGTGCGCTTCAACCCTATGCATAACAGAAACGGACTAGCCCCATGCGCCTGCTGATCGTCGAAGATGAACCGAATCTGGGCCAGCAGCTCAGGAACACGCTGGAGGGTGCAGGCTATGCCGTGGACCTCGCCACCGATGGCGAGGACGGCCATTTTCTGGGCGCGACCGAAAGCTATGATGCGGTGGTGCTCGACCTGGGCCTGCCCACGATCGACGGGCTGACCGTGCTCGATCGCTGGCGCAAGGAGGGCAAGAGCTTTCCTGTGCTGGTTCTGACCGCGCGCGATAGCTGGTCGGACAAGGTCGCGGGCCTCGACGCGGGCGCCGACGACTATCTGGCCAAGCCCTTCCAGAGCGAGGAACTGATCGCCCGGCTTCGCGCGCTGATCCGCCGTGCGTCGGGCAATGCGTCGAGCGAACTGACCGCCGGAGATGTCCGCCTCGACACGCGATCGGGCAAGGTGACGCTGAAGGGCGACCCGGTGAAGCTCACGGCGCAGGAATATAAGCTGCTGTCCTACCTGCTCCACCACAAGGGCAAGGTGGTCAGTCGCACCGAGTTGATCGAGCATATTTACGACCAGGATTTCGACCGCGATTCCAACACGATCGAAGTGTTCGTGACGCGCATCCGCAAGAAGCTGGGCGCCGACGTCATCACCACCATCCGCGGCCTTGGCTACAGCCTGGACGAGCCGGGGCGGTAATCTGTCACCGTTCGTGCTGAGTAGGATCTGAGCGATGTCTAAGACCTGTATCGAAGCACCTCGCACGAACCCTTCGATACGCCACTTCGACTTCGCTCAGTGGCTACTCAGGGCGAACGGCCTTTAGTGACCGATGTAACAAGTCCTCCCCCTGTCCGCTCCACCGGCTCGATCAGCCGGCGGATGATGGGCATTGCCGCGCTGTGGATCAGCGTGTTGCTGATCGGCGGCGGCGTGGCGCTGGACCGGGTGCTGGCCGACGCGATCACGCGCAATTTCGACGATGGCATGAATTATGTGCTGACCGCGATGATCGCCGCGTCGGAAATCGGCCCGGACGGCGAAGTGCTATTCAACCGCGAACTGGCCGACCAGCGCTTCCTCGAACCCAATAGCGGCCTCTATTACCAGATCAGCGCCAAGGGGCATGAAGACTGGCGGTCCCGATCGCTCTGGGACCGCGCGCTCAACGTGCCGGCGGAGCATCATGACCGCCATCTTCACGTCTATGACAGCAAGCAGTTTCCCGGCGAGGATCTGCGCATCATGGAACGGACCGTCATCCTGCCCGGCTCCAACGCTCGCTGGATGTTCATGGTGGCGCAGGCGCGCGAAGGGCTGGACGGACAGATCCGCACGCTTCGTTCGACCCTGTTCAAGAGTTTCGCGCTGCTGGCGCTCGGCCTGTTCGTGCTGGCGACGCTCCAGACCATCTATGGTCTGCGCCCACTGCGCAAGGTGCGGCTGGAGATCGTGCGGATGCGCGGCGGCGAGAAGAATCGCGTCACCGAACCCATGCCCGCCGAAGTGTTGCCCATGGTCGAGGAACTGAACGCCCTGCTCGCGCATAATGAGCGGCAGGCGGAAGAAGCGCGGACCCATGCCGGCAACCTCGCCCATGCGCTCAAGACGCCGCTGACCGTCATCATGAACGCCGCCACGGCGCAGGCGCCCGACCTTGGCGACGCAGTGATCCGCGAGGCGACGACGATGCGCCGGCAGGTCGACCATCATCTCGCCCGCGCCCGCGCGGTAGGAAGGCGTGGCGCCGCCCAGAGCCGGGCCGAACTCTGGTCCAGCCTGGAAGCCGTCGAACGTGCTGTGCAGCGCCTCTATCCCGACGTCCGCGTCGACATGGATGGCGACAAGGCGGCAGCGGTCAGGGTCGAACGGCAGGATCTCGACGAAATGCTCGGCAACCTCATAGAAAACGCCGCCAAATATGGCGGTGGCAGCGTTTTTGCGACGGTCGGCCGGGCGGCGGGCATGGTGGAGATACTGGTCGAGGATGACGGCATGGGCATTCCCGAAGCCGACCGCATTCGCATCTTCGATCGCGGCGTACGCCTCGATTCCGGCAAGCCGGGCACCGGCCTTGGCCTCGCCATCGTCCGCGATGTGGCGGAAATCTATGGCGGCACGGTCGCGCTGGAGGAAAGCGAGGATCTGGGCGGGCTGCTGGTGCGGCTGCGGCTGCCATCAGCCTGAACGGCAATCCGTCCCTCCGACGCACGCCTACCATTGTGATTCGCCCTCGCCCTCGCTAAAGGCGCGCACATGTCCAGCACCGCACCCCAGATCACCCCGGAAGTCGTCGCCGAACATGGCCTCAGCCCGGAAGAATATGACCGCGTCCTGAAGGCGATCGGCCGCGAGCCGAACCTGACCGAACTGGGCATCTTCTCGGTCATGTGGTCGGAGCATTGCTCGTACAAATCCTCCAAGATCCACCTGATGAAGCTGCCGACCAAAGGCCCGCAGGTCATCTGCGGCCCCGGCGAAAATGCCGGCGTGGTCGACATCGGCGACGGTCAGGCCGCGATCTTCAAGATGGAAAGCCACAACCACCCGTCCTACATCGAACCCTATCAGGGCGCGGCGACCGGCGTCGGCGGCATCCTGCGCGACGTGTTCACCATGGGCGCGCGTCCGGTGGCGAACATGAACGCGCTCCGCTTCGGCCGCCCCGATCACCCCAAGATGAAGCATCTGATCGCCGGCGTGGTGCATGGCATCGGCGGCTACGGCAATTGCGTCGGCGTGCCGACCGTGGGCGGCGAGGTGAATTTCCACCCGGCCTATGACGGCAACATCCTGGTCAACGCGATGACCGTGGGCGTCGCCGACACCGACAAGATCTTCTATTCGGCGGCATCGGGCGTCGGCAATCCGATCGTCTATGTCGGGTCGAAGACCGGCCGCGACGGCATCCATGGCGCGACCATGGCGTCCGCCGATTTCGGCGACGATGCCGACGCCAAGCGCCCCACCGTGCAGGTCGGCGACCCCTTCACCGAAAAGCTGCTGATCGAAGCCTGCCTGGAACTGATGGCGTCCGACGCCATCGTTGCTATTCAGGACATGGGCGCGGCCGGCCTCACCTCCTCCAGCGTCGAAATGGCGTCGAAGGGCGGCGTTGGCCTCCACCTCAAGATGGACGACGTGCCGCAGCGTGAAACCGGCATGACGACCTATGAAATGATGCTGTCGGAAAGCCAGGAGCGTATGCTCATGGTGCTCAAGCCCGGCCGCGAAGCCTTTGCCGAAGCGATCTTCCGCAAGTGGGAACTGGACTTCGCCGTCATCGGCCATGTCACCGACACCGGTCGCATGGTGCTGGAGCATAAGGGCGAAATCGTCTGCGACATCCCGCTTGCCCCCCTGGCCGACGATGCGCCGCTCTATGACCGTCCGTCGATGCCAAAGGATGAATACAAGGTCTGGTCGAAGGTGGAGCCGCTGGGCGAGATCGCCGAGAGCGCCGACATCGGTGCCGATCTCGTCACGCTGATGGGTTCGCCCGACATCGCCAGCCGTCGCTGGATCTGGGAACAATATGACCATATGGTCGGCGCCGACACGGTGCAGCGCCCCGGCGGCGACGCGGCCGTTGTGCGCGTGCATGGCAGCCAGAAGGGCATCGCCATCAGCACCGACTGCACGCCGCGCTATTGCTATGCCGACCCCTATGAAGGCGGCAAGCAGGCGATCGCCGAATGCTATCGCAACCTGAGCGCCGTTGGATCGACTCCGCTGGCCGTCACCAACTGCCTCAACTTCGCCAATCCGCAGCGCCCTGAGATAATGGCGCAGCTCACGGGTTGCCTGGAAGGCATGGGCGACGCCTGCCGCGCGCTCGACTTCCCGATCGTGTCGGGCAACGTCTCGCTCTACAACGAGTCGAAGGCGACCGGCGGCGGCTCGGCGATCCTGCCGACCCCGGCGATCGGCGGCATCGGCCTGCTCAAGGACGTGGATGTGATGGCGACCGTGGCCTTCAAGAATGAAGGCGACGCCATCTGGCTGATCGGCGGAGAAGGTACGCATCTCGGCCAGTCGATCTGGCTGCGCGAGATCGCCGGTCGCGAAGCCGGCGAAGCGCCCAAGGTCGACCTGACCGCCGAGCGCGCCAATGCCGACATCGTCCGCGCGCTGGTCGCGGCAGGCAAGGTAAATGCGGTCCACGACATCGCCGATGGCGGCCTGATCGTCACCGTCGCGGAAATGGCGCTGGCCGGCAAGATCGGCGCGACACTGGACATCGCCCTGACCACGGCTTCGGCCTTTGGCGAAGACCAGGGCCGCTACGTGGTGGCAGCGCCCGCAGGCGTCGAGATCGCCGGCGCGGTGAAGATCGGCACGACCGGCGGCTCCAGCGTTGCGGGCGTTGCGCTCGACACGCTGCGCACCGCCCATGAAGGCTTCTTCCCCGCCCTGATGGACAACGAACTCTGATCATCTTCCCCGCCGGGATGCCGACGCATCCCGGCGGGACAATCCTCTTCCGATCTGCCATGATCCGCCCCACAAGAGAGGGGAGCGCCATATGCGCGAGAGGATCATCCGGGCGACGCTGATCGCCGGCACGCTCGACATCATTTCCGCCTTCGTCTTCGCCGGCATGGCTGGCATGAAACCGCTGCCCGTGCTGGCCTTCGTCGCAAGCGGACCGTTCGGCGATGCCGCCAAGGGCAATCCCGTCTGGCTCTGGGCCGCGATCGGCCTTGCCGTCCACTTTGCGATCATGGCGTGCATGGCCACCGTTTATATGCACGCGGCGCGGCATATCCCTGTGCTCAGGCGCCGGCCGGTCGCCGCCGGCTTGCTCTACGGGCTGCTGCTCTGGATCATCATGTACTGGCTGGTGCGGCCGTGGCGCTGGCACGCGCTCTGGCTGCCCGACGCCTATGCGGGACGGCCGATCGGCAAGATCGCCTGGGGCATCGGCAACCAGCTTTTCTCGCATTGCATCCTTGTCGGCCTGCCCATCGCCTTTGTCGCGGCCCGGCGCGGGAGGCGGCGATGAACTCCGGTTATTCCGGCACTCCACTGGCGAAGAAACTGAGCCTTAAACCCGGCCTGCGCGCCTGGTGGGAGGATATGCCCGCCAGCGTCGCGGCGGAGATCGGCGACAGCGGCGTCATCCCCCTGCCCGCGCCGCAAGCGCCGATCGACGCCGCCCATATCTTCGTCACCGACCGCGCGACGATGGAGGCCCGCATCGCGGCGCTCCGTCCCTTGCTGGCCCCCACCGGCTTCCTGTGGATAAGCTGGCCCAAAAAGGCATCTAAAGTGCCGACCGACATCAGCGAGGATGTTATCCGCGCGGTCATCCTGCCCGCGACCGATCTGGTCGACGTGAAGGTCTGCGCGGTCGATGCCACATGGTCTGGTCTCAAGCTGATGATCCGCAAGTCGGCCCGCTGATCGCCCGATATTTTTGATAGCGCTATCAAATCCGCTCTCCTATGCTTGTCAAAACAGGGAGGAGAGGGATTATGCGCCCAGCGTCACGCGCCACTTTCTGGCTGCTCGCCAGCGTCATCGGGCCGCTGGCTCCGGCACTGGCCGGCCCTGCCCGCTTCGAAGACTTCCGCTATGACGGCCGCGCGCAGGAACAGGCGACGCCCGGCCCCGGCGACTATCGCAACCCGATCCTGTCGGGCTATTATCCCGACCCGTCGATCACCCGCGTCGGCGACGCCTATTATCTCGTTAACAGCTCTTTCGCCCATTATCCGGGTCTGCCCATCTTCACCTCGACCGACATGGTCCACTGGCGGCAGATCGGCAATGCGATCGACCGGCCCGGCCAGTTCGACTTTTCCGGACTTCGCACCTCGCGCGGCATGTTCGCGCCCGACATCAGCTGGCATGATGGGCATTTCTATCTGGTCGGCACCTGCGTCGATTGCCGGGGCAATTTCGTCATGACCGCGCGCGATCCGGCCGGGCCATGGTCCGACCCGACCTGGCTGCCGTTCGAGGGGATCGATCCGTCCCTCTACTGGGAGGGTGATCGCGCGTTCATCGTCAACAACCGCGCGCCCGATGAGCCGCCCCGCTATGACGGGCATCGCGCCATCTGGGTGCAGGAGTTCGACTGGCGCACCCTCAGGATGACCGGTCCCTCTACCCAGATTGTCAATGGCGGCGTCGACATCGCGCAAAAGCCCGCATGGATCGAAGGGCCGCATCTGCTGAAGCGGGAGGGCTATTATTATCTGATCGCGGCCGAAGGCGGCACCGGCGACCAGCATAGCGAAGTCGTCTTCCGGTCCCCCGACCTGCGCAGGCCGTTCACGCCCTATCTAAGCAATCCGATCCTCAGCCAGCGCAGCCTCGATCCGGCCCGCCCCAATCCGGTGACGTCAGCCGGCCACGCCAAGCTGATCCAGACGCAGGCGGGCGACTGGTGGGCGACCTTCCTCGCCACCCGGCCCTATGGTCCCGACCTCTACAATATCGGGCGCGAAACCTTCCTGCTGCCGGTCGAGTGGCGCGACGGCTGGCCTCACATATTGGACGCCGGCAAGCCCATTCCCTTCACCGCCCCGCGCCCGGACCTGCCCAGCGGACCGACCGAAATCCCGTCGACAAGCGGCGACTTTTCCTACCACCGCAACGATTTCACCGGTACGCGGCTCGATCCGGCCTGGATCGGCATCCGCACCCCGGCCAGGCCCGTCTATCGGCTGGAGCAGGGCGCGCTGGTGCTGGACGGTGCGACCGCGATCGGCGACCTGTCCGGCGCGCCGGCCTTCATCGGCCGGCGCCAGCAGCACCATGTCGCCACCGTCTCCACCACGCTCGACTACCGCCCCGAAGTCGATGGCGATCGCGCGGGGCTGGTCGCGATCCAGTCGGACCGGTCCTTCCTCTTCTTCGGCCTGATCCAGAACGGCGGCACGCCGCGGATCGCCCTGATGGCGCGCGAGGGATCGGACAGCGACCGACTCATTGCCTCCACGCCGATCGATCCGGCACGGCCCGTAACCCTCACCCTTGCCCTGGACGGCGGCCGGATGCGCGCCAGCTATGTCAGCGGCGGCGCAGAGCGGGTGCTGGCGTCCGATGTGGATATAGACTTCCTCAGCACGAAGCAGGCCGGCGGCTTCGTCGGCACCATCATCGGTCCCTATGCCTGGGCGGCGCGCGTCACCCGGCCCAGCAGCAACTGATAGACGTCCCGGCCGCCCGCCGCGTCATAGGTCGCCATGACCCGGCGCAGCGCGGACGGACCGAGCGGCCTGCGCCCCTCGCCCGGCACGACCGCGCCGATGCCCTTGAGGTGGGCGATCAGCGCCCGCGCGCCCTTCCCCTCCATCGCCACCGTTTCCTCAAAGGCAAAGGCGTCCGCATGGCCCGCCAGCATGGCGCGCAGCGCGTCGAGCGAGGGATAATCGGGCACGCCGCTCGCTTCGCCACAGGCGGCATGGGCGGCGCGCCAGGCGGCGAAGCTGCCCTGCCCCATGGTCGAGAAGATGAGGCTCCCACCCGGCCGCAACAGCCCGGCCAGCCGCGCGATCGCCGCCGGCAGATCGTCGAACCACTGGAAGGTCAGACTCGACAGGATCAGGTCGAACCATGGCCCGTCAAAAGGCGGCGCTTCCCCGTCCATCGTCAGGAAACGGCCCGCGACCCGGCCGTGTGACGCCGCCTGCTCCAGCATGCCCGGCGAAATATCGGTTGCGATCAGGTCTGCGCCGGGCCAGCGCGTCTGGATATCGCGAGTGAGGAGGCCGGTGCCGCAGCCAATCTCCAGGACGCGCGCGACCCCGCCCGGCATCTGCCGCTGGGCAATGTCGGCCACCAGCGTCGCCGCCAGCCGCTGCGGCCCGGCATGCGCCTCATAATGGCCGGCCGCCGCGCCGAAGGCATCGCTTATCCGTTGCTTGCGCGCGTCATTCATGGCTAGGCGGATGGCAGAGCCTTGCCTTTCTGGCCAGCCCTTTCAAGGAACGTCCATCGCATGACCGCATCCCCCCGCATCCCCGCCATGGACGTGCTGCGCGGCTGCGCGGTGATGGGAATCGTGTGGATGAACATCACCGCCTACGCCCTGCCGCAAAATGCCTATTTCAACCCGGCGGTCGCGGGGCCGCTCTCGGCCGGGGACATGATCTTCTGGGCAATCAGCCTGATCTTCGTCGACGGCAAGATGCGCGGCCTGTTCGCCCTGCTGTTCGGCGCGTCGATGCTGCTGCTGATCGACAAGGAGGAGATGGCGGGCCGCGACGGGCGCCGGACCCAGATGATCCGCCTGGGCTGGCTGTTCGTCATCGGTTGCCTGCATTTCTTCCTGCTCTGGTGGGGCGATATCCTGCGCGTCTATGCGATCGTTGGCCTGTTCGCCCTGCTCTTCGTCCGGTTTGAGCCGCTCGATCTGGTCAAGCGCGCCTTCCTCTTCTTCCTCTTCCAGTTTCTGCTGCTCGCCGCCTTCATCGGCAGCCTCTATCTCTGGGGCCATGCCGCCGGGGAGGCCAATGTCGGCGCCGCCACGCGCGACGGCTTCCTGCACTTCATGGCCGCCCTGTCCGATCCGACCAGCCCGACCACGCAGATGGAAATCGCGACCTATCGCAGCAGCCTGTCCGCCATCATCGGCATGAAGCTGGCAGGCTTTCCTGGCGACTGGCTCTGGGGCTTGTTGTTCAATGCATTCGAGACGCTGGGCTTCATGCTGCTCGGCATGGCGATGCTGAAGGGTGGCTTCCTGACCGGCAACTGGGACGCGGAGCAATATCGCCGCACCGCACGCCATTGCTTCCTGATCGGCGTGCCGCCCATGGCGGCACTGGGCCTGTGGGTGTGGTGGAGCGGCTTTGCCCCCCTCCCCACTTATGGCGCGGCTTTGGTCTGGTCGCTGCCCTTCCGCATCCCGCTGACGGTCGGCTGGGCGGCGTTGATCCTCTGGCTGCTCGCCCGGCACAAGGGCAGCCCGATGGTCGGCCGGATCGCCGCGGCGGGGCGGATGACGCTCAGCAACTATCTGGGCACCAGCCTGGTGATGACGACGATCTTCTACGGCTGGGGGATTGGCCTCTTCGCCCATGTCGACCATGCCACGCTTCCCCTCTTCGTTTTTGCCATCTGGGTTGTCATGCTCCTCTGGTCGCAGCCCTATGCCGTCCGATTCGCTATGGGTCCGGCCGAATGGCTGTGGCGCAGCCTCAGCCATGGTGCGGTGCAAAAGATTCGCAGAAGCAGCTAAAGACTATTGCGACCCATTATCAGGCGCGCTATCTCTCCTCTGTCAGGAGAAGAGCCTCGATGGTTGTCTGCGTCTGTAATGCGATTCGTGAAAAAGACTTGCGGGAAGCTGCGCGCGACGGCGCGGACACGCCGTGCAATGCCTATGCCCGTTTCGGTCGCCGCCCCAAATGCGGCCAGTGCGTGCCCTACGCGCGGACGATCATCGCCGCGGAGCGCGCATCGGCCTGATAAAATTGCAAATCATGCGCACGAAACAATCGCGAAGCCGACGCAATAGCGCAGTAAAAAAGCCCTGATTTTCAAGGGTTTTCGACTTAACAGACGGGTGCATTGCGCCTATAATTCCGGCGTTCCAAAAACAGCCGGAGTATAACGCCATGAAGGGCGACCCGAAGGTCATCGATTTCCTGAACGAGGTCCTCAAGAATGAGCTGACCGCGATCAACCAATATTTCCTCCACTATCGCATGCTCAATCACTGGGGCATCGAGAAGCTGGCCAAGTTCGAATATTCCGAATCGATCGACGAGATGAAGCACGCCGACAAGGTGGCGGAGCGCATCCTGTTCCTCGACGGCCTGCCCAATTTCCAGCTGCTCGGCCGCCTGAAGATCGGCGAGACGGTGGAAGAAATCCTCAAGTCCGACCTTGAGCTGGAATATGAGGCGCTGCCGGTGCTGAAGGACGCGATCGCCTATTGCGAGTCGATCCGCGACTATGTCAGCCGCGACCTGTTCCAATATATCCTCGAAAGCGAGGAAGAACATGTCGACACGCTGGAAACCCAGTTCGAGATGATCGAGCGCATGGGCATCCAGAATTATATCCAGCTGCAAAGCAAGGCCGCCGAAGAATAAGGCGCCCGCAACGGCATATATCGGGCGAGGCCAACCCTCCGGCGGCGGCCTCGCCTTTTTCTTTCTACAACAACGCCTCAAGAATCCCGATCAGCGGCAGGTCCGCGGGCGGCATCTCCACCCCATACATTTGCGTTGGCCGCATCCATTGCAGCGCGGTCGCATGGCGCGCCTCGGGCACCCCCTGCCACTTGCGGCAGACATAGAGCAGCAGCAGCAAATGCCTGTCGCCCAGCGGCTCGCTGGCGAAGGTGGCGGGCGCCAGGCAGCTTTCGTGCGTGCGGATGCCCAGCTCCTCCTCCAGCTCGCGCACCAGCGCGGCCTCCGGCGTTTCGCCCGGTTCCACCTTTCCGCCCGGAAATTCCCACATCCCCGCCATCGATCCGCCCGGCGGGCGTTGCTGCAGCAGGACGCGGCCATCGGCATCGATCAACGCGACGGCGACGACGAACAGGGGGGACATTGGCGGCATATCTTTCCAGTCAGGAGGGCTTTGTTAACCGTGGCTGCTTTACATGTCCGACGACGACTGTCTGTAGCGAAATGGGGTGATGATGCGCGGGCTTATCGAAATCATAGCCCGTCGGGGCCTGCTGCGATGCGAGCGAGGCGCAACGGCGGTGGAATATGCCCTCATTCTTGCAATGGTCGTACTGGCGATCATCGTGGCGCTCACCAATGTCGCGAACAAGACCATCACCATGTGGAATAACGTCGCGACCGAAGTAACGAAGTATTAACCATCAAAATCTGACACTTCCTTCCGCCATTAAACATTTTTCAACTCAGCGGCCCTAATTCGATCCTAGCTGACCACGAATTACCAAGCGGGGCGGCCGGGTAGTTTAACGGATAATCCAATCAAGGAGACGTCACATGCAGTTCATCCGCAAGATGCTGAAGAATGAAGAAGGTGCCACCGCGATCGAATACGGCCTGATCGCCGCTCTGATCGCCGTCGCCGCGATCGGCGCCATGACCAGCATCGGCACCAAGCTGAACACGACCTTCAACAAGGTGTCGCAGAACCTCCAGTAAGGTTCGGCTTCTTGTCGAATGAAGGGGCGGCGAACGCAGGTTCGCCGCCCTTTTTCGTGCCTTACCAGGTGACGATCTTCACCCGCTGCCCCGGTCGCAGCACCGCATTGTCGCTCAGCGCATTGATCGTCAGGAACCGCTCCAGCGGAAAGTCGCTATAGGCCATGCGCTTCGCCAGCGACTGGACGGTGTCGCCGGGCTTGACGGTCAGCACCTGCACGCGGCGCGGCTTGATCGCAGCCGCCTCCTGCGCCGACAGGGGCTTGAGCGACTCCACCATCGAGGTGAAGGGGCCGACGCCCTGCCCGGCCGGTGTCAGCAGCAGGAAATGATAGGCCTTCCCGCCCCCGAAATCATAAGCGAAGACGGTCGCATCGACCTGGCTCGACTTGCTGGACGCGCGCACCGTGCGCCATGCGGCCGGCAGGCCGTTGATGGTCGTGCGACTGACCTCTCCCGCCGGGACGCCGCCATTCCCTCCGCCAAGCTTGGCGAACACGCTGTTGATATAAGTCGCCAGATTGCCCGAATAGGGGGCCGCGCCGAACTGCGCCTGCCCGCCCGACCCGGTGATCGACACCGCGTCCGTGCCATTTTCCATGCCGAAGCCGCTGGGTGCGGCGAAGCTGAGGCGCAGGTCGGGATGCAGGAACCGGCTGCCGTCGATCACGCCCTGCTTGGGATCATCGCCATAAAGGACGCCGTTCAGCGCATTGAGGAAGGCATCGCGGTTGCGCACCGTGCTGGTGACGCGAGTTGCTTCGGCCGCCCGCGCCGCCCGGTCGACGCGCGAAGCGGGATCGGGGTGGGTGCTCGCCCATTCGGGCATGGATCGCGCGTTGCCCGCCACCTGCGAATCGAGATCGCTCTGCGCCGCCAGCGAGGCGAGCATGTCCGACAGCGCACGTGGATCATAGCCGCCCGACGCCAGATAGCGGATGCCCAGATCGTCCGCCTCATATTCCTGGCTGCGCGAGAATTTGAGGGTGAGCAACTGGCTGCCCGTGCCGATCCCCTTCTGCACCAGTCCGGCAAGGCCCGAATCGCCCAGTAAGGCTCCCGCCAGCGCGCCCAGCAGCGCGCCGCCGATCGCATTGCGCTGCGCCGCCTGCTGGCGCCGCTGGCCATGCTGGGCCGCGACATGGCCGACTTCATGCCCCAGCACGCCCGCCAGTTCGGCCTCGTCATTCATCAACGCCATCAACTGGCGCGTGACATAGACATAGCCACCGGGGATCGCGAAGGCGTTGTTGACCGGGCTGTTGAGCAGGGTGACGGTAAAATCGCCCTGCGCGTTGGACAGGCCGGACTGGACCGCAATCCGTCGTCCAACCCCCTCGACATATTTCGCTTGCGCGCCCGCATAGGCGCCGCCGAATTCCTTGAGCAATTCGGGATGCTGTTTGGCGCCGCTCGCCTTGTCCTGCTGGCTGATCGAGGACACCGTGCGTATCGCCCGCTGCTGCCCGATCACCGCCGGTGCAGCCAGCGCAACCGCCAGCGCCGCCCCCGTGCAGCCCAGCGACATCTTCCAGTTCATAAACCCTCATCCTCCGCCGTTACCGCCACGTAACGAACGATCATGGCGGCGCGTTCCCGGAAAAGCGAGCGCCGAACCGTCAGCCTGGGGCCTTTTCGGCCGGATCAAGCCGTCCGACCGACGGAATCAGGCACCGATGGCGAGGAACTTGTCGGCACGATCGGTACGCAGCGCCTGCGCGCTCAACCCGTCGAGCGCATTCAATTCCGCCTCGATCGCCGCCCCCAGATTGGCGATGGCCTGTACCGGCTCGCGATGGGCGCCGCCCACCGGCTCAGCCACGATGTGATCGATCACGCCCAGCTTCTTGAGATGCTGTGCGCTCACCTGCATGGCCGTCGCGGCGTCGCTCGCCTTGTCGGCGGTGCGCCACAGGATCGAGGCGCAGCCTTCGGGCGAGATCACCGAATAGACGGCATGCTCGAACATCAGCACGCGATTCGCCGCAGCCAGCGCAATCGCCCCGCCGGAGCCGCCCTCGCCCACTACCGCCGCCACCATCGGCACGCCCAGCGCCAGACAGGCTTCGGTCGACCGGGCGATCGCTTCGGCCTGGCCGCGCTCTTCCGCCTGCACGCCGGGGAAGGCGCCCGACGTATCGACCAGCGTCACCACCGGCAGGCCGAAGCGATCGGCCAGTTCCATCAGGCGGATCGCCTTGCGATAGCCCTCCGGCTTCGCCATGCCGAAATTGTGGCGCACGCGGCTGGCGGTATCGTCGCCCTTTTCATGGCCGATCACCATGACTTTTCGGTCGCCCAGCGTCGCGAAGCCGCCGATGATCGCCTGATCGTCGGCAAAGGCGCGGTCGCCGGCCAGCGGCATGAAATTGTCGAACATGCCCGCGACATAGTCCTTGAAATGCGGACGGTCGGGGTGCCGCGCAACCTGGGTCTTCTGCCAGGGCGTCAGCTTCGCATAAGTGTCGGTCAGCAGCTTGGCCGCGCGCTGTTCCAGCGTCGCGATTTCGCCGTCGATGTTGATGTCGCCCACGCTGGCGGTGGCGCGCAATTCGACGATGCGCGCTTCCAGCTCCGCGATCGGCTTTTCAAATTCCAGAAAGCTTACCATGGCGCAAGGCGTTAGGGCGATGGCGCGTCGCCGTCAACGCGGTGATGCGGTATCTTGGCCTGCATCGTGGCCAGCGGATGCCGTTGATTGACCAGTTCGACCAGTCGCCGGCTGTCGACATGGGTATAGATCTGCGTCGTCCCGATATCGGCATGGCCCAGCATCGCCTGCAATGCGCGCAGGTCCGCTCCACCCTCCAGCAGGTGCGTGGCGAAGGCGTGGCGCAGCACATGGGGACTGACCCGTTCCGGCGCGATGCCGACGGCGGCGGCCAGCGCCTTCACCAGCTGATAGAGGCGGATGCGGCTCAGATGGCTCTTGCCCGACGGAAAGAGCCAGGCGCTGTCCCCCGGCACATGCGGCAGCCAGGCGGCGACGGCGGCGCGCGCGCGGTCGGAAATCGGCACCAGCCGTTCGCGCGCGCCCTTGCCCTTCAGGATCAGGAATGGCCGGTCATGCGCCAGCGCCCGGCGCGGCAGCGACACCAGTTCGGTCGCGCGCAGGCCCGAACCGTAGAGCAGCTCGATCAGCGCCGCCAGCCGCAGGTCGAGCGGTACGGGATGCTCGACGTCGATCCGCTCGGCGATCAGCGTGAAGAAACGATCGACCTCCGCAGTGGAGAGGATCTTGGGCAGCGGCCGGCGCGTTGTCGGACGCGGCAGGGCTGCGGAAGGATTGTCGGCACGCAGCCCTTCCTCCTCCAAAAAGCCGTAAAAAGCCCGCAACGCCGACGTCTTGCGCGCCACCGAAGATGCCGCCAGTTCCGCCCAAGCCGTCGCCAGCGTGCCCAGCCCTTCCTTGGTCGCGCTGCAAAGCCCGCCCAGCAGCTCGCCCGCGCCGGCAAGGTCTGCACGATAGGCCAGCAGCGTGTTGCGCGACGCGCCGCGCTCCGCCGCCATCATTTCGAGGAAGCGGTCGACCAGGGCGGCGTCTTCCTGCCCCATGGTCAGCCGCGGCTGATCGCCTCGGCCGCGATCATCCGCGCCTCGGGGTCCAGGCCGACCCGATGCAGCGCGGCCACGACATGATAGAGATGCGCGGCCGGCAGGCGGCTCCAGTCGCTACCCTGCATGCCCACGGCCGCCAGTAGCGCCACCGTCGCCTTCTCGCCCCGCTGCGCCGCCGTGCCGATGGCGCGCGCCCAGCGGCTGTTGGCGGCGAGCGTCACGCCATTATCCTGCGCCAGAGACGCGGCATCCTGCGGCGACAGGCGGGACAGGCCAGCCAGTGCGGCAATCAGCATCCGGCCCTTTTCCGCGCCCGCATCACTGACATAGGCCGACACGCGGCTGCTGTTGATCTCCACCACCGGGCTGGGCGCGCCGACCGCCAGCAAGCCCCAGAATTGGGAGGCGCCCTCGCCATCGAGCTGGCCGATCGCCTGCGCCCAGCGGGCGGCGTTGCGGTCGTATCCGGCGGTCAGCATCGACGCGACGAGGTTCGACGCATCCTGCGCCGACGCCTGCGCCACCGGCAAGGCCGCCGCGGCGCGGGCGGTCGCGATCAGGCCGACATAATCGGGCTTCGCCTCATCCTGCCACCAGCTGCGCATCCCGCCCAGCCGATCGCCCACGGTCGCGCCCGAATAGGCCGTGCGCAGCGCATCGACCTTGTCCGCGATATCGTTCGGGGCGTCGCCATCGGTGCCGATCTGGCCATAGAAACCGACCAGCGCCGCATTGGAAAAGACGCCCAGCCGTGCCGCGATATCGACGCCCGGCCGGCGGCGCACCGCCGTCAGCGCCGGCGCGCGCGCTTCCCAGGCGCGGACATGCTGTCCCACCGTAGCGTAGAGGTCATCGGGAATTTCGACATTCAGCGCCGTCGCCAAGCCAAAGCGCCAGGCGGTCAGGCGATCGACGCCATCCCATTCGATCTTGACCGATCGGCGGGCGTTGAAGCCGGTGCCGACGACCTTTTCCGCCAGTCGATAGTCAACGCCGCGCACCACGCCCTTGCGCTGCGCCTGGTTGAGCGCGCCGCTCGAAGTGCCCTGATCGCCCGACAGCGCGGGGCAGATCGCCCGTGTCATGTCCCAGCCCGGCTCCTTGCTGAACCGTAGCGCGCCGGCCGACAGCGGACACAGGCCCGCCGGATCGGCGGCCGCCAGATAGGTCTGCATCGCGATGGCGTAGAGGCGTGGGGAATACCGGTCCGGGTCGACGCTCTGCACCATCAGGCGCGCGCTGTCCGCCTCACCCATGCGCAGCAGCAGCCAGGCGCGTTCGGCCGCCCAGTCCGCCCCGTCGATATCGCGCGGCGTGTCGGTCGCGCTCAGCAGCGCCCGACGCAGCAGGATGGACGCCCAGCGCGACAGGATCGGCGCATGGGTTTCCTTCATCAGCGTGGCGAGGAACTTGCCCGACTGGTTGCCGAATGCGTCCGGCTCGAACCCGCGTGTTTGCGGCGTCAGCGGGCCGATCCGGTCGAGCGACCGGCGCGCCGTGTCGGGCAGGTCATATTTCGCCTTCTGCGCCGCCAGTTCTTCCGGCGTCAGTTCCTCTTCGGCCGCATTCTGCGCCGCCGCGATCGCCGTCAGGTCAGGCGGGGTCGCCGGGTTGAGCGGCTGCACCATCGGCACGGATGGCGATGCCGGGGTCGTCTGGGCGGGCCGCGACGGCTGCGGCGTCGGCGTCGGCGCTTCGGGCGCGTCGCCGAATCCGGGCGGCAGCAGCGATTCGGGCGCCTGCTGCGCCACCACGGGCAAGGTCAGGGCAAGCGCGAAGCTGCCCAGCGCCCATTTGGCATTCGCCCGCGACCAGCGCATCCGCCTTACTGACCCAGCTTCTCGGCGGGGATGATCTTTTCGACGCGCTGCTGCGGCTTTTCGCCGCCGCGCGACCAGAAAAAGGCGAGCAAAGCAGCGACAAGGATCACCAGGATGATCGGGACGAGAGGCAGCCGGCTGCCGCGGCGACGCGAACTGCCTTCGAAACTGCTGAAGTTGCGATTATTCTTCATAGGTCTTTGACTTGGCTTTCCGGGGCTTGGCTTTCCGGGCCTGAAAGGCCGGGTGACAAAGAAAAGATGCGATTTGCCTCTGTGACGGCTGGCTGTATAGCCCCCCTCGCCATGCAGCGAAACAGCAAAATCCCGGAGAGCCAGGCCAGGCGTGGTCCCATCGTATTGGTGGGCATGATGGGCGTGGGCAAATCGACCGTCGGCCGCCGCCTTGCGGCGCGGCTGGGCCTTAGCTTCGTCGACGCCGACGAGGAGATCGAAAAGGCCGCCGGCATGACCGTGGCGGAGATTTTCGAACGCTATGGGGAATCCTATTTCCGCGACGGCGAGCGCCGCGTAATCGCTCGTCTGATGGACGGCGCGCCCAAGGTGATCGCGACCGGCGGCGGCGCCTTCATGCAGGATGAGACGCGCAAGCTGATCCTGGAGCAGGCGACCGCCATCTGGCTGGACGCCGATATCGACATATTGGTCGACCGCGTCGGCCGCCGGGAAAGCCGGCCGCTGCTGAAGAACCGCGATCCGCGCGTCGTGCTGACCGAACTGGCGGCGGTGCGCAACCCGATCTACGCGCTCGCCCCCATTCATGTGAAGAGCATCGCCGCACCGCATGAAGTCGCGGTCGAGCGCATCATGGAGCAATTGACGGCATGGCATTAGTCCGCGTCGCGCTGGACGCGCGCAGTTACGATATCGTCATCGAACAGGGCGCGCTCGATCGCGCGGGCGAAACGCTGCGCGGCTTTGCGCGCAAGGGCCGGCTGGTGGTCGTCACCGACGCCAATGTCGCCGCGACCCAGCTACCCCGCCTCGAAGCCAGCCTGCGCGCCGCCAATGTCGCGGTCGAACCCATCATCCTGCCGCCGGGCGAGCAGACCAAGAGCTGGCGGCATCTGGAGCAACTGCTCGACGCGCTGCTGGCCCAAGAGATCGAGCGCGGCGACCATATCGTCGCGCTGGGCGGCGGCGTGATCGGCGATCTGGTCGGCTTCGCCGCCTCGATCCTGAAGCGTGGCTGCCATTTCGTCCAGGTGCCGACCACCCTGCTGGCGCAGGTCGATTCGTCGGTCGGCGGCAAGACGGCGATCAACGCGAAAGCCGGCAAGAATCTGATCGGCGCCTTCTACCAGCCCAGCCTCGTCCTCATCGACCCGTCGACGCTCGACAGCCTGCCGCCGCGCGAAACCCGTGCCGGCTATGCGGAGGTTGTCAAATATGGCCTGATCGACGATCCCGCTTTCTTCGGCTGGTGCGAGGCGAATGCCGACGCGCTGCTGGCGGGCGACCCGGACGCGCGCACCTATGCGATCGAACACAGCGTCAGCGCCAAGGCGGCGATCGTCGCCGATGACGAGCGCGAGACGTCGGGCCGCCGCGCGCTGCTCAACCTCGGCCATACCTTCGGCCACGCGCTGGAGGCCGACACCGGCTTTTCCGACACGCTGCTCCATGGCGAGGGCGTCGCGGCGGGCATGGCGCTCGCCTTCCGCTATTCGGCGCGGCTTGGCCTGTGCCCCGTGGAGGATGCCGAGCGCGTCACCGCCCATCTCAAGGCCGTGGGCCTGCCCCACGACCTCGCCACCGCCCATGTGACTGCCG
This sequence comes from Sphingobium lactosutens, assembly GCF_013393185.1. Classification (GTDB taxonomy): domain Bacteria; phylum Pseudomonadota; class Alphaproteobacteria; order Sphingomonadales; family Sphingomonadaceae; genus Sphingobium; species Sphingobium lactosutens_A. The sequence continues at coordinate 218,017 of NZ_QJQX01000037.1, forward strand.
ACGGTACGGCGCTGGTCGGCCATATGCTGCACGACAAGAAGATGGCGGCGGGCACCCTCCCCTTCCTCCTGGCGCGCGGCATCGGCCAGACCTTCCTGTCGAAGGATGTGGTGCTGGACGATGTGGCGGCGTTTCTGGATGAGGAACGGGCGGGCTGAGGTCTGCGACGGGTGGTTAGGCGACGGTCTGATATCAGGACCGTTTCTGACCTTAGCTGACATTCCCGTCATAACGGTGATTTCAGCAAATCGAGACGTTGATGGATCGGTAGTGGTGTCGGCATCCACCGCGATCACGTCAACATCGTGTGCCTGTGCCAAATGCCGCACCCGCTCGATAAGCGCCACGATGTCACCTGCTGAGTTTGGGACGGGCAGTTTCGGATACAGAAATCCGCCCTCTCCATCATCGAGATTTACCCCCTGCAATTTACGCAATTCATCGGCAAGCGCATCAAGGTTCTGAGGTGCTGCCGCAAGATAAAACGTCAACCACATATTGGGTGCGTCAAATCCCGGTTCGGACTGAATGTTTGCTATTCGCTGTTCGATATCGGCGACGCTCATGGCTCTAGCTTTATCCCATTTTCGACAGTGAGCTAACAGAGATCGGCAATGGCAATTTCATGCTATGGTCGATGGCCGACTATATCATCATCCGTCCGCCCCACGCGAAAGCGACAGCATAGAAGGACAAGGCGACGAGGAGAAAGGCCGCTTTCGATAGACGGCTAGGGCGGGTTTCTGCCTTCGAGGCAACCCATGTGTACCATGCCCCTGACGCCAGCAGAAACCATGCAGCGACCAGTGCGGCAGCAGCGATCTGGGTCTGCCAACCTCGCTCTGAAGCAGTGATCCATAGGATGCCGATATAGGCGAGGAATGACGCCGGGAAGAGCAGCGCAACATAAACTGACCAGCTTCCCATTAGCCAATGGCGTGGCGACGGCTCAGAGGTTGGACTCTTCATATCCCGACTATCGATGATCAGACCAATGTCTGCAATCGGGATCATTTTGAAGTATGTAGAACGGCAAGGAATGGTCGATAACCGCCACGGCCCAGACCAACAAAAAGGGCGCCCTTGGGCGCCCTTTCCGTTCGTACCATTTCCGGTGCGATTACTTCTTCAGCGTCAGGCCGCCGAAACGCTTGTTGAAGCGCGCCACCTGACCGCCGGTGTCCAGCTGGCGGTTGCCGCCCGTCCAGGCCGGGTGCGACTTGGGGTCGATGTCGAGCGCCAGCGTGTCGCCTTCCTTGCCCCAGGTCGAGCGGGTCTGGAAGGTCGTGCCGTCGGTCATCTGGACGGTGATCAGGTGGTAGTCGGGGTGGGTATTGGCCTTCATGGCGATATGCTCCTTTGATGGCCGGTTTCCGACCGGCCGGATGCGGTAAAATACGAAGGCGCGCCGTTAGCGGGTTCGGCGCGCCTTTGCAAGAATAAAGCCGTCGCATCGCGATCCGCGACGCGACGGCAGGATATCAATCCTTCGGCGGATCGGTGATCATGGCGACGAAATTGGCTTCCGACGCCAGCTTGCCGTCGATCATCGCCTTGCCGCTGAACTTGCAGATGGCACCGCGATTCTGCGTTACCTCGACATGCAGGTCGAGCAGGCATCCCGGCTCCACCGGCGAACGGAACTTCGCGCCGTCGATGCTCATGAAATAGACGAGCTTGCCGCTGTCGGCGAGGTTCATCGATTCCACCGCCAGCACGCCGGCGGCCTGCGCCATCGCCTCGACGATCAGTACGCCGGGCATGATCGGCCGGGTGGGGAAATGCCCCTGGAAGAAAGGCTCGTTCACCGACACCGCCTTGATCGCGTGGATCGACTGGTTGGGCACCAGCGACACCACACGGTCGATCAGCAGCATCGGGTAACGGTGCGGCAGCGCAGCCATGACCCGACGGATATCCATCGGGCCACGGGCGGTCGATTCAGTCTCGGCCGTCATTCGGATCAGCGCGACTTGGGCGCCTGCGCCGGGGTCGCCGGAGCGGGAGCAGCGGCCGCAGCGGCCTGGCCCTGACGGCCCGGCTGCCAGCCGGCCGGCGGGGTGATGCCGACGCTGGGAACCAGCGCGTTGAGTTCGGTCACGACCGACTGGGTGATGTCGACGGCCGGCTGATAGGACACGGTGGCCTCCGGATTCAGAACCAGATCGACCTTCGCCTTGGTCATCGCGGCTTTGAGCGCGTCGGAGAGCTTCGCCGTGATCTGCTCCTCGACATAGGCGTTGGCGAGCGCGATCGGCTGGCCCAATCTTTGCAGTTCGGCCTGGGCGGTCTGCTGCGACTGCTGGAACTGCTGATACTGGGTCTCGATCGCCGGGGTCGGCTTGCCGCCGGCCGCCTTCAGGGCAGCCTGCAGGGCGTCGCCCTTGGTCTTGAGGTCGGTGTCGATCGCCGTCTTGCGTGCGTTGAACGCGTCGATCTGCGGCTTGTAGGTGGTCTGCATCTGCGTGCGCGCCGTGGTGTAGGCGGCGCTGGTGCCGACAGCGCCCTGCAGGTCGGCGACGGCGATGCCGGTCTTCGACTGGGCAGCGGCCGGAACCGCCGTCAGGGCCAGGGTGGTCATAGGCGCCAGGATGAGCGCGGCTGCTTTAACGATGGTCTTCATTAGAACTGAGTCCCCACATTGAAGGTGATGAGCTTGTTGTCGTCCCCTGGTTCCTTGAGCAGGGCCTTGGCGATGTCGATCCGGAACGGGCCGAAAGGCGAGTTCCAGTTGACGCCAAAGCCCACCGACAGACGCGGCTTGAGCGTGTCGCCGAGATATTCTTCTTCGAACGCGCCGCCCGCATAGGCGGCGGTCGAACCGACTGCAGGCGTGTCGCAATTGCCGACCGACGGCGCCCGAACGGTCGTGGACGTCGATCCCGTGGTGACTGTGCAATAGCCGGCGAAGTTGATCGTGCCCGGATTCTTCAGCCCGGCAACCGCGCCGGCATCCATGAAGATCGACGGGCGCAGGCCCATTTCACGCGCACCCGAACCCAACGGAATTTCCACTTCGGCGCGGGCCAGATAGTAGATCTTGCCGCCCAGCGCGTCGTCCGAGACATTGTTGTTGCTGTTGTCGCGCGTATAAACGCCGTCACCATCGGCATCCGTCAAGTAGAAGCGCTTCACGCGCGGGCCGACGCCGCGAATGTCGAAGCCGCGGAACTGCGGTTCACCGAGGAAGAAGCGGTCGACCAGGCGGACCTTCTCGACCAGTTCGCCGGTGGCGTCGCGACGCTCGCTTTCCAGGCTGTGGATATAGCCACCCTCGCCCGACAGCGAGAAGATGAATCCACTGCCCAGCGGAACATATTTGGACGCCGCGATGCGCGTCTTCACATATTTGACGCTGCCGCCCAGACCCGCGAAATCCTGGCTCAGCGTGATGCTGTTGCCGCGGGTCGCACGGATGCGGTTGTCGCGGGTGTCATAGATCAGCGAGTAGCCGACCGACGAGGTGGTGCGCTTGCCGATCGCGTCGCAGAGATAGCGGCCGGCCAGCAGCGGATCGCAGACGCCGTTGGTATAATAGGTGCTCTTGTCCAGCGTGGTATCGTCGAAATTCAGCTGATAGCGCAGCGCCAGCGACATATATTCGGTAATCGGCACGCCCGCGCGCAGCTGGAAGCCGGTCGACGTATTTTCATAGGTCGTATCGCGGGTGTTGCTGGTCAGGTAGCGGAAGCTGTTGAGGTCGCGGCGATAGATGTCGCCGCCCAGCGCGATATTCTTGTCCATGAAATAAGGCTCGGTGAAGCCCACTTCCACCGACTTCGAATAGGCCGAATAATTGACCGAGGTGCGCAGTTCCTGACCCTTGCCGCGGAAGTTGCGCTGGGTGATCGACGCCGCGACGATGAAGCGTTCCAGCGACGAGAAACCGGCCGACAGCGACAGCTCGCCGGTCGACTTTTCCTGCACGTTGGTTTCCAGCACGATGCGGTCGGGCGCGGAACCGGGCTTCTGCTCGATGTCCAGCTTCTCCTGGAAGAAGCCGAGCGAGTTGATGCGGTCCTTCGAGCGCTTGACGAGGAAGCTGTTGAAGGCATCGCCTTCGGCCAGACGGAATTCGCGGCGGATGACCTTGTCCTGCGTCAGCGTATTGCCGTTGATGTCGACCCGCTCGACATAGACGCGCGGCGCGTTGGCGATGCGGAAATTGATCCCCATCGTCAGCGAATCCTTGTCGCGGTTGAAGTCCGGCGACACGTCGGCAAAAGCATAGCCGAACAGGCCCGCGGTCTCGCTCAGCGTGTCGACCGTGTCCTCGACCTGCTTGGCATTGTACCAGTCGCCCTTCTTCATCGGCAGACGCTTGGTCAGGCTGTCGCCGGACAGGTCGCGAATGTCGGATTCGACCTTTACGTCGCCGAACTTGTAGCGGTCGCCTTCCTCGACGACATAGGTGATGATGAAGTCCTGCTTGTCGGGCGTCAGTTCCGCCACCGCCGAAATGACGCGGAAGTCGGCATAGCCCTCGGTCAGGTAGAACTGGCGCAGCTTCTGCTGGTCATAGGCCAGGCGGTCCGGGTCATAGCTGGTGCCCGAGGAGAAGACGCGGAACCAGCGCGACTGCTTCGTCACCATCTGGCTGCGCAGCTCGCCGTCCTTGAACTTCTCGTTGCCGATGATGTTGATCTGGCGGACCTTGGATTTCGGCCCTTCCGAGATTTCGAACACGATGTCGACGCGGTTCTGATCCAGCTGGACCATCTTCGGCTCGATCGTCGCGGCGAAGCGGCCCTGACGGCGATACAGCTCGACGATGCGGGCGACGTCGGCGCGGACCTTGGACCGGGTATAGATCTGGCGCGGTGCCAGTTTTATTTCAGGACGGATCTTGTCTTCCTTGAGGCGCTTATTACCTTCAAGGACGATACGGTTGATGACGGGATTTTCCTTCACCTCGACCGTCAGCGCACCATTGTCGTTGCGGATCTGGACGTCGGCGAACAGTTCGGTTTCGTACAGGTCGCGCAGCGCCTGATCGAGGATTTCCTGGCTGTAGGGCTGGCCGACGCGCAACTTGGTGTAGGACAGGACGGTATCCGGCTCCAGCCGCTGGGTGCCGGTCACGGTGACGGCGCTGATCGTGCCCTGCGGCGCGGGCGCGGAAACGGGTGCCGCCGTGGCAGGCGCAGGCGCGGTCTGGGCCATGGCGGGAACCGCCGGCAGGCCCGCGATCATGGTCGTCGCCAACAGGACGGCCACCACCGGGCGCTGCCTCATGCTGCTCTTGTTCGCTGTCACCCGCACCACCTCAAAAACTCGAAAAAACATGTGTCTGCTGCAACAGACGCCGCCAAATGGCGCATCCCTGCCCGAAGCGCGTCAGCCGATCAAGCCGGAGAGACTCTTCCACAGGCCGAAAGACGATAAATCGTTGAAAGTTACCAGCAGCATCATCGCCATCAGCACCGCCAGACCCGACCTGTAGGCCCATTCCTGCGCCTGCGGGCTGACCGGCCGCCGCTGCACCGCCTCGATCCCGTAGAACAGCAGATGGCCACCATCCAGCATGGGGATTGGCAAGAGATTGATGAACCCCAAGTTAATCGAGATGAGCGCGGCGAAGAAGATGAAGCTTTCCAGCCCCAGCGTCGCCGCCTGCCCCGACACCTGCGCGATCTTCAGCGGTCCGCCCAGTTCCTTGACCGACCGGCCGCCGCCGACGATCTGGCCCAGCGTTTCAACCATGGTGCGCACGATCTGCCCGGTGCGCTCGATCGCCACGATCGGTGCGCGCGCCAGGCTGACCGGCACGATCACCGGCTTGCCCGGCGCCAGGCCGAGGCGACCCACATTGAACTTGTTGCCGAAGCCGTCATCCTCGCTGACGCTGCCGATCCTGCCCTGCTTGACAATGCGTCGACCTGCGCGGTCCAGCACGATCTCGACCGGCTCGCCGGGGCGGATCTGCGCATAGAGGCGGATGTCGTCGAAGGTCGCCATCTCACGGCCACCCAGCGACACGATGCGGTCGCCCGCCTGGATACCCGCAGCCGCAGCCGCGCTGCCCGCCTGCACCTGACCGGCGACCGCCGGGGTGCGGCCTTCGCCATGGACGAAGGCGAAGGTCGCCAGGATCAGGATCGCGAAGAGGAAATTGATCGCAGGCCCTGCCGCCACGATCGCGGCGCGCTGCCACAGCGGCTTGCCGGGAAAGCTTTCCGCCCGATCCTTCGCCGGCATTTCCAGCCAGGCGGGATCGGTCATGCTTGCCGCGTTCATGTCGCCCTTGAAGCGGACATAGCCGCCCAGCGGCAGCGCCGCGACGCGCCAGCGCGTCCCGCGCCGGTCGACCCAGGCGAACAGCTCCGGCCCGAAGCCGATCGAAAAGGCCTCCGCCTTGACCCCGCACCAGCGGCCGACCAGATAATGGCCCAGCTCATGCACGAAGACGAGCGGTCCGATGACCGCCACGAAGGCGAGAACGGTCAACAGGAAACCGGGATTCTGGATCAAGCCGTCAATCTTTCCATCACTTCGCCCGCCATGACGCGCGCCTGTGCATCCGCAGCGAGCACATCGTCGATCGCGCAAGGCGTTGGCGCGCTATAGCGGTCCAACACATCCTCCACAATCATGGCAATATCAAGGAAGCCGATCCGCCCCGCAAGGAAAGCGGCGACCGCGACCTCATTGGCGGCGTTCAGGATGGCAGGCGCGGCCCCACCCTCATTGGCGGCGGCGCGGGCGAGACGAAGAGCCGGAAACCGTTCGGGATCAGGTGCTTCGAAGTCAAGCCTGCCAATCCGTGCCAGGTCGAGCGGCTGGCACGGCGTGGCGATCCGGTCGGGCCAGGCCAACGCATGAGCGATGGGGATGCGCATATCGGGCGAACCGAGTTGTGCCAGCGTCGAACGGTCTCGATATTCGACCATCGAATGAATCACGGACTGGGGGTGGACCAATATCTCGATGCGATCCAGCCCGACCGGGAAGAGATAGGCCGCCTCGATCAGTTCCAGCCCCTTGTTCATCATCGTCGCGCTGTCGACACTGATCTTCGCGCCCATCGACCAGTTGGGATGGGCCACCGCCTGCGCCGGCGTGATATCCGCCATCTCGTCCAGGCGGCGGGTGCGGAACGGGCCGCCGCTCGCGGTCAGGATGATTCTTGACACGGAATCCAGATCGCTGCCGGCAAGGCACTGGAAAATGGCATTATGCTCGCTGTCGACGGGCAGCAGGGTCGCGCCGGCCGCGCGTGCCGCCTCCATCATCAGCCCGCCCGCCGACACCAGCGATTCCTTGTTCGCCAGCGCCACCGTGCCGCCAGTCCTGAGCGCCGCCATGGTAGGCTTGAGGCCCGCACAGCCGACGATCGACGCCATCGTCCAGTCCGCGCCCAGCGCCGCCGCCTCGACCAGAGCATCCTCGCCTGCCGCCGCCTCGATCCCCGATCCGGCCAGCGCCTCCCTGAGCGCGCCGTGAAGCCGCTCCTGCCCGATCACGGCCACCTGCGCACCCGTTGCGCGCGCCTGCGCCGCGAGATTGTCCACATCGCTGTTGGCCGTCAGTGCGACCACCCGATAGGCATCGGGATCGCGCCGAATGAGGTCCAGCGTGGACAGGCCGACCGATCCGGTGGCGCCAAAGATCGAAACGCTCTTCATCCGCCCTGCACCAGGATCAGATAGGACAAGGCGGCAAGCGGCGCGGCGGCAACCACCCCGTCGAGCCGGTCCATCACCCCGCCATGGCCGGGCAACAGCGTACCGCTGTCCTTCACTCCGGCGCGGCGCTTCATATGACTTTCCAGCAGGTCGCCCAGTTGTGCCACCACGGCCAGCAGGCCACTCGCCGCCGCGAGCTGGATCGGCAGACCCGCGAAGCGATGCAGCAGGAAACCCAGCACCAGCGCCGCCAGCACGCCGCCGGCCAGACCGGACCAGGTCTTGGACGGGCTGACCCTCGGCGCCAGCTTCGGCCCGCCGATCGAACGCCCGGCGAAGTAGGCGCCGATATCGGTCGCCCACACCAGCGACAGCGCCCAGAAGGCGAGCAGCAGACCATAGGCGTAGGGCTGCTCGCCACGCAGGAACTGGAGCGCGGTGATCGGCACGCAGATATAGGGAATGCCCAGCGCCAGCTTCATGTTGCGGCTGGTGAAGACGATGAAGAAGAAAGCCCCTGCCCCGGCCATCAACACCGGCCAGTCGATGCCGGCCGCCAGCGGGCAGAGCAAGGCCAGCGGGATCGACACGGCGAACATCGCCGCCTTGCGCTGTTCGGGCGTCGCGCCGGTCAGGTCGCCCCATTCCCCCTGCATCAGCACGCCGGCCACCACCAGCAGCAGCCAGAAGAACAGCCCGCCCGCCAGCAGGGCGCCGAGCGCCACCGCGATCAGCGCGACGCCGACGATGGTGCGGGTGCGCAATTCGCTTGTCATAGAATCACAATCCGCCGAACCGGCGGTCCCTCAGGCGGAAGGCGTCCAGCGCCTGCGCCAATGCATGGGCGTCGAAATCGGGCCACAGCATGTCGGTGAAATAGAGTTCGGCATAGGCCGCCTGCCACAGCATGAAATTGCTGAGCCGCTGCTCACCCGAGGTCCGCACCAGCAGGTCGAGCGGCGGCAGGTCGGCGGTATCCAGTTCAGCATCGATCGCGGCAATACCGATATCGTGCGTCGCCAGATCGCCCTTCGCGACGCGATCGGCGAGCCGCTGCGCCGCCCGCACCATCTCGTCCTGCGCGCCATAGTTGAGCGCGATCGCGATCACCGGCCCCGTATTGCCTGCGGTGCGCGCCATGGCGCTCTCGATCAGTTGGACCAGAGACGGTTCGAGCGCCCGATAATTGCCGATCACCCGCAGCCGCACGCCATTGGCGTGAAACTCGTCAATGTCCGACTGGATGAAATGGCGCAGCAACCCCATCAGGTCGGACACCTCGGTCGCCGGCCGCTTCCAGTTCTCCGAAGAGAAGGCGTAGAGCGTCAGGCATTCGAGGCCCATATCCTGCGCCGCACGCGCGACACGGCGCACCGCCTCCACCCCGGCGCGATGGCCGGCGATGCGCGGCAGCAGCCGCTTCTTCGCCCAGCGGCCATTGCCGTCCATGATGATGGCGACGTGGCGCGCGCCATGGGCAGGCGCGGCGCGGGTGAGATCGGGCTTGGCTTGTGTGGCCATCAGAAGGACATGCGTGTTTTGGCCGCGAAAGGAAAGCCCCGGCTTACTGGCCGAGGATTTCCTTTTCCTTCGAGCTCGCTGCCGCGTCGATATCCGCGATGCTGCTGTCGGTCAGCTTCTGCACCTCGGTTTCCAGCCGCTTGCGCTCGTCCTCGCTGATCTCGCCCTTCTTCTCGTCGGTCTTGAGGCTGTCCATGCCGTCGCGACGGACGTTACGCACGGCGACGCGCGCGCCTTCGGCATATTTGCTGGCGAGCTTGGCCAGTTCCTTGCGGCGTTCCTCGGTCAGGTCCGGGATCGGCAGGCGCAGCGTCTGCCCGTCGACGATCGGGTTGAGGCCCAGACCCGCCGAGCGGATCGCCTTGTCGCAGGGACCGACATTGCTCTTGTCCCACACCTGGACCGACAGCATGCGCGGCTCGGGCGCCGATACGGTCGCAACCTGGTTGAGCGGCATATGCGCGCCATAGACTTCGACCGTGACCGGATCGAGCAGCTGGATGTTGGCGCGGCCCGTGCGCAGGCCGGACAGGTCGCCCTTCAGCGATTCAAGCGCGCCGGCCATGCGGCGTTCGATGTCAGCCTTGTTATATTGCGGCATGGTATTTCAGCGCTCCTGATTTTGCACGATCGTCGCCACGCCATCCCCGGCGAGCACCTTGGCCAGGTTGCCCGTCTCGCGGATGTTGAAGACGACGATGGGAATATTGTTTTCGCGGCACAGCGCAATGGCGCTGGCGTCCATGACTTTCAAATTGTCGTTCAGCACCTGGTCGAAGCTGATCTCTTCGTAGCGGACGGCGCCGCTCACCTTCTTGGGGTCGGCATTGTAGATGCCGTCGACGCTGGTGCCCTTGAACAGTGCATCGCAATTCATTTCGGCCGCGCGCAACGCTGCGGTCGTATCCGTGGTGAAGAAGGGGCTACCGGTGCCAGCCGCGAAGATCACGATCCGGCCTTTCTCCATGTGGCGCTCGGCCTTGCGGCGAATATAGGGCTCGCACACCGACGCCATGGGGATGGCCGACTGGACGCGGGTGTCATAACCCAGCTTTTCCAGCGCATTCTGCACCGCCAGCGCATTCATGACCGTGGCGAGCATGCCCATATAGTCGGCGCTCGCCCGGTCGAAGCCCTTGGCTGCGCCGGCAAGGCCACGGAAGATATTGCCACCGCCCACGACGACGCAGATTTCGAAGCCGGCATCCTTCGCCGCCGCAATCTCACCCGCGACACGGGCCACGGTTTCAGGCTCGATGCCGAACTGCCCTTGTCCCATCAGCACTTCGCCGGACAATTTCAACAGGATGCGCTTGTAGGCGGGCCGGGTCATGCGGGGCAAGAATCCTTATGGTTGGCAGGGAAAGCGCGCGGACATTAGAGGGGCAAAACCGGGATGCCAAGGGGCGTTTGCGCAATGATGATCCAACAAACCTCACTCGATCATCGCTTCAACCGTTTCCCGAGGGTAAAGCATGAATTCGCGGTAGAGCCGAAAATGCGGCACATCCTCCAGCGCGACAGGCCTGACGCTGTAACTGTCGATCTGCCACAGGTCCGCACCAGGCAATGCCATCAGGATCGGCGAATGGGTCGCCATGATGACCTGCGCATTGTCGGCGCGCTGTATCCGACGCAGCAGTTTCAGAAATTCGAACTGCCGCTGGGGCGACAGGGCGGATTCCGGCTCGTCCAATATATAGAGTCCCTGGCGCTCCATACGCTCGCCAAAGAAATCGAAAAATCCCTCACCATGGGACGCGCGCAGATATTGGGGGCCGACAGCCCCCACCTCGAATGCCGCCTGATCCAGATAGCGCGCGACCGAGAAGAAGGTCTCCGCGCGAAAGAACCAGCCTTGCTTGACCTGCGGCAGCCACGCTCCGCGCAGATGCCCCGCCAGCGAGCCAGCATCGCCAGCCGAGGCCGGCGCATCCTCCACCGCCCGCATTCCTTGCGCGCCGCCGGAATCGCTGAACCCAGCCAGTTGCGCGATCGCTTCCAGCAAGGTGGACTTACCCGTCCCATTCTCCCCGACCAGAATCGTCACCGGCCTGGAGAAATGGAAGTCCAGCCCGCCGTTACGAATGAGCGGAAGGTTGAAGGGATAATGACCCCAGTCCGGCGCCCGATCGGGATCGTCATCCCGCAGCCAGACACGCTTCAGATATGGCGGCGGCAGCGATGTCGTGCGTTGCTTCGATCCCATGGCGGGCCACGATAGCGAACGCCTATTCATCCGCAAGCGAAACGAAAAAGGGCGCCCCGCAGGGCGCCCCTTCCCTTTTTCCTGTCGCGTGCGCTGGCGATCAGACGCCGGCGGCGGCAGCCACTTCGGCGGCGAAGTCGCTGACTTCCTTCTCGATGCCTTCGCCCAGCTGGAAGCGGACATAGCTCTTCAGCGTGATCGAAGCGCCGGCATCCTTGGCGGCCTTGGCGACGACGTCGGCGACCGGGGTCTTGTTGTCCATCACGAACAGCTGCGACAGCAGAGCCTGCTCCTTGGCGAACTTGGCGACCGCACCGTCGACCATCTTGGCGACGATCTCGGCAGGCTTGCCCGATTCGGCGGCCTTTTCGGCGGCGATGGCGCGTTCACGCTCCAGCAGGGCCGGATCGATGTCGGCAGCCGACAGGGCCAGCGGGAAAGCGGCGGCGATGTGCATGGCGAGCTGCTTGCCCAGCGGCTCCAGAACGTCGGCAGGCGCATTGCCTTCCAGCGCGACCAGCACGCCGATCTTGCCCAGGCCCGGCGCAGCGGCGTTGTGGACGTAAGGCACGACGACGCCTTCGGTCACTTCGACATGGGCGACGCGACGGACGGTCTGGTTTTCGCCGATGGTGGCGACGTTCGACACCAGCTTTTCGGCGATCGTGCCGCCGGCGGGGTGCGCCTGCGCGGTCAGGGCTTCAGCGTCGGCAGCGCCGCTTTCCAGCGCGACGGCCGAAACGGTGCGGACGAAATCCTGGAACTGGTCGTTCTTGGCGACGAAGTCGGTTTCGCTGTTCACTTCGACGGCGACGCCCTTGGTGCCGGCGACGGCAACGCCGACCAGGCCTTCAGCGGCGGTACGGCTCGACTTCTTCTGGGCAGCGGCCAGACCCTTGGCGCGCAGCCAGTCGGTCGCCGCTTCGATGTCGCCATTGGCTTCGGTGAGCGCCTTCTTGCAGTCCATCATGCCCGCGCCCGAACGGTCGCGCAGTTCCTTGACGGCGGCAGCAGTAATCTCGGCCATGATAAGGCTCCTAATTTCTGAGGGGATTTAAATATGCGGCAGGGCGCGTTCCTTGTGGAGCGCGCCCTAGCCTGTCATTCTTGCAGTTCGAAGACCGCGGATCAGGCCTGAACGGCGATCTCTTCGGCTTCCGGCTCGGCCAGCGCGCCCAGGTCGACGCCCGAAGCCTGCTGCGCACCACGGTTGCCCTTGGTGGCGGCGGCGGCGATCGCGTCGCAATAGAGGCGGATGGCGCGGCTGGCGTCATCGTTCGCCGGAACCGGGAAGGCGATGCCGTCGGGCGACACGTTCGAATCGAGGATCGCGACGACCGGGATACCCAGCGTGTTGGCTTCCTTGATCGCCAGCTCTTCCTTGTTGGCGTCGATCACGAACATGACATCGGGGATGCCGTTCATGTCGCGGATGCCGCCCAGCGACAGTTCCAGCTTCTCGCGCTCGCGGGTCATCTGGAGGACTTCCTTCTTGGTGAAGCCGTGGGTGTCGCCCGACAGCTTCTCTTCGAGGGTCTTCAGGCGCTTGATCGAGCCGGAAATGGTCTTCCAGTTGGTGAGCATGCCGCCCAGCCAGCGATGGTTGACGAAGTGCTGGCCCGACTTGCGGGCGGCTTCGGCGATCGGATCCTGCGCCTGACGCTTGGTGCCGACGAACAGCACCTTGCCACCGGCGGCGACGGTCGCCGACACGAAGTCCAGCGCGCGGCCGAACAGCGGCACGGTCTGCGACAGGTCGAGGATGTGGATGCCGTTGCGCTCGCCGAAGATGTACGGCTTCATGCGCGGGTTCCAGCGGTGGGTCTGGTGGCCGAAGTGGGCGCCAGCCTCGATCAATTGGTGCATGGTGACGACAGGTGCCGCCATAATCTTTCTCCTTCCGGTTGCTACCTCTGGGAATCAGGAACCAGCCAAGACCTGAAAGGCCGGGCAAGGCACCGGATATGTCGATTCCCATGTGGAATGGGCGCGCGTTTAGACGCGAAAAAAGACAATTGCAAGGGTTGACGGCGCGCCCGAATGAGAACATAAGAAGAACAGACGGAACAAAGACGGTTAGCAGCCGTTCCCATCGTCATAGTGAGCCATGGCGTTCATATGGCAAGATAGAAAGTGGTCGACATGTTCACTCTTGTTGCAGCGACTCTCTTTTCCGCCGCCTTCATGTTGGCGATCGGCACCATCGCGTGGATGTTCGCGGCCTATCATGACAAGATGGTGGCCGCCCTGCTGTTCCAGCCCATTCCGCAGACGCCGCAGGTCTATCATATCCGCGTCAGCCGTCCGCGCGTGACGCATGGCCTGCGCAAGGTGAACCGTCCCCTGCCCGTCGGCGCAATCGCAGCCTGATCTGATTTATGGGGAGGGCAAGCCCCTCCCTTTTCCGTTCGTTTCGATCGCAGTCGAGACACACAGAGCAACTCAGCCCTGAACCGCCGCCTCGCGCTGCCGCTTCACCTTGGCATAGGACATGATGCCGAACGGGATGAGCGCAATATAACCCGCACACAGGATCAGCAGCGTCAGCCAGGGATCCGTCACCAGCAGGGCCGCCATCAGCCCCGCCACCGCAATCGCCTCCAGCCTGATGCGCTTGCGCAATCGCAGCGCCGACCAGCTATAGGTGGCGATATTGGAGATCATCAGGAACGCCGCGAAGGCCGTCCAAGGGGCGACCACATACCAGGCGCGGAAAAACTCCTCGCCCGTCACCAGCCAGAGATAGAGCGGCACGAACGCCAGCCCGGCCCCGGCAGGCGCAGGAACGCCGGTCAGGAATCCCGCCGATTTGTGCGGCTGCTCATCCGCATCGATGTTCGCGTTGAAGCGGGCCAGTCGCAGCGCACAGGACAGCGCATGGGCCAATGCGAAGATCCAGCCGAATTTCGGCATGGCATGCAGCGACCAGAGATAGAGGATCAGGGCCGGCGCGACGCCGAACGCGATCGAATCGGACAGCGAGTCCAGTTCCGCGCCGAAACGGCTTTCGCCACGCAACATGCGCGCGATCCGGCCATCCAGCCCATCGAGCACGCCGGCGAACAGGATCGACAGAACCGCCCGCTCCCACTCGCCCGAAATGCCGTACCGCACGCCAGTCAGGCCGAAGCACAGCGCCATCGCCGTGACGGCGTTCGGCGCCAGCATCCGCAGGGTTATCCCCCGCCGCAGCCCGCGCGGCACCGTGCGTCGCTGGCGGCTCAAGCCAACCGCTCCGCCTGCTGGGAAAGGATGCGCGTCACTGCTGGATGCCCGCCACCACGCGGCGGTCGCCGATCTGGCCGAGGATCGTCTCGCCCGCGACGGTGCGCTGGCCCAGGATCACGCGCGGCGCGGTGCCGGCAGGCAGATAGACGTCGACCCGGCTGCCGAAACGGATCAGGCCGATGCGCTGCCCTGCCGCGACCATGTCGCCAGGCTTGACGAAGGGCACGATGCGCCGCGCGACCAGACCCGCAATCTGGGTGAAACCGACGCGCAACCCGTCATGACGTTCGACCAGGATATGCTGGCGCTCATTATCCTCGCTCGCCTTGTCGAGGTCCGCGTTGAGGAACTTGCCGGAGATATAGACGACCGACTTCACCGTGCCTCCGATCGGCGTGCGGTTGATGTGGACGTCGAATACGCTCATGAAGATGGACACGCGGATCAGCGGCTGGTCGCCCAGCCCATTTTCCCCGGCCATTTCGCGCGGCGGCGGCACGCGCTGGATCAGCGTCACCAGACCATCGGCCGGCGCGATGATCGCGCCTTCATCCTGCGGCACGGCGCGCACCGGATCGCGGAAGAAGGCGAACACCCAGATCGTCACCATGACCATCAGCCAGCCCAATATCTCCCACCCCACAAGGAACAGGAGGCCAGTGATCGCGGCGGCGATCAGGCCGAACTTCATCCCCTCCGGATGGACCGAAGGGAAGCGCCATTTAACATTGCCGCCGGCGGCAATCGTGATCTCGTCATTCTCCATGGGCACCGTCTTTAGGGAGAGAGTGTTGCCCTGACAACGACCGATCCGGCGCATGGCTCCGCACGCGGCAGATTCCTGCCCCTCCATGGTTGAACATTGCCGCCGCTTTCCCTAGGGCGTCCCCATAATTCCACCCAAGAGAAAGAAGGCGAATAGGCGCTATGGCGAAGATCAAGGTGAAAAACCCCGTCGTGGAGATCGACGGCGACGAAATGACCCGGATCATCTGGGAATGGATCCGTGAGCGCCTCATTCTCCCCTATCTCGACATCGACCTGAAATATTACGACCTCAGCGTCGAAAAGCGCGACGAAACCAACGACCAGATCACGATCGATTCCGCGAACGCGATTAAGCAATATGGCGTCGGCGTGAAGTGCGCCACCATCACCCCCGACGAAGCCCGCGTCGAGGAATTCAACCTCAAGTCGATGTGGAAGTCGCCGAACGGCACGATCCGCAACATCCTGGGCGGCGTCGTGTTCCGCGAACCGATCGTCATCTCGAACGTGCCGCGCCTGATCCCCGGCTGGACCAAGCCGATCGTCGTCGGCCGTCATGCCTTCGGCGACCAGTATCGCGCGACCGATTTCAAGGTGCCCGGCGCCGGCAAGCTGCGCCTCGTCTTCGAAGGCGAGAATGGCGAGACGATCGACCGCGAAGTGTTCGACTTCCCCGGCTCGGGCGTCGCGATGGCGATGTACAACCTCGACGATTCGATCCGCGACTTCGCCCGCGCCTCGTTCAACTATGGCCTGAACCTCAAGTGGCCGGTCTACCTGTCGACCAAGAACACCATCCTCAAGGCCTATGACGGCCGCTTCAAGGATCTGTTCCAAGAAGTGTTCGAGACCGAGGGCTTCGCGCAGAAGTTCAAGGACACCGGCATCGTCTACGAACATCGCCTGATTGACGACATGGTGGCGTCCGCCCTCAAGTGGAGCGGCGAATTCGTCTGGGCTTGCAAGAATTATGACGGCGACGTCCAGTCGGACCAAGTCGCCCAGGGCTTCGGCTCGCTCGGCCTCATGACCTCGGTCCTGCTCTCGCCCGACGGCAAGACGGTGGAAGCCGAAGCCGCGCACGGCACCGTCACCCGCCACTATCGCCAGCACCAGCAGGGCAAGGCGACCTCGACCAACCCGATCGCCTCGATCTTCGCCTGGACCGGTGGCCTCAAGTTCCGCGGCAAGTTCGACGAGACGCCCGATGTCGTGAAGTTCGCCGAAACGCTGGAAAAGGTCTGCATCCAGACCGTCGAAAGCGGCGCGATGACCAAGGATCTGGCCTTGCTGATCGGCCCGGATCAGGCCTGGATGACCACGGAACAGTTCTTCGAGGCGATCCGCGCCAACCTGGAAACCGAAATGGGCAAGTGGAACTGATCCCTTTCCTTACGGTTTCAGTACGGTAACGGAACGAGGCGGCGCCGCATCCCGGCGCCGCCTTTTTCTTTGGCAGCAACGACCGGGAGACTGACCTTGACCACCACCGCCAAGAAACGCCTGGAGGTCCGCGCCGCGGTCCCGTCCGACGTGCGCGGCATCCAGCGGCTGATCGCCCGCGTCTATCCCGGCCTGCCCAATTATTCGCTGGCTACCCTGCGCGGCCAGATCAACAATTTCCCGACCGGCTGCTTCGTCGCCCTCTATGACAGCAAGGTCGTGGGCTATTGCGCGACCATGCGCGTCAGCAAGAGCATGGCCTTTTCCTATCATGACTGGGAGGAGATCACCGCCAACGGCTTCGGCACGCGCCACAGCGCGGCGGGCGAATGGCTCTATGGTTATGAAATGGCGGTCGATCCCAAGCTGCGCGGCCTGCGCATAGGCCAGCGCCTCTATGACGAGCGCAAGGAACTGGCCGAGGAACTGGACCTGCATGGCATCGTCATCGCCGGCCGCATGCCCGGCTATGCCCGCGCCAGGCGCCGCGTCGGCAGCCCGGCCGACTATCTGGAAAAGGTGATCCAGGGTAAGCTGCGCGATCAGGTCATCAGTTTCCAGCTCAAGAACCAATTCGAGCCGCTCGGCGTGCTCGAAAATTACCTGCCGGAAGACAAGCAGTCGGACGGCCATGCCGCGCATCTCGTCTGGCGCAATCCCTATGTCGACCCCGACGAGGCGCCCGAAATGCGCGTGCCGCGCGGCGTGGAGAGCGTCCGCCTCGCCACCTGCCAGCTTCAGGCGCGCGCCGTGAAGGATTTCGACGAGTTCGTCCGCAACATCGAATATTTCGTCGATGTCGCCGCCGATTATCGATCCGACTTCATCGTCTTCCCGGAGCTTTTCACCCTTCCCCTCCTCTCCTTCGAAACGAAGAAGCTGACGCCGATCGAGGCGATCGACAAGTTGACCGCATACACCCCGCGCCTGACCAAGGAACTGACGCGGATGGCGCTGGAATATAATATCAACATCATCGGCGGCTCTCACCCGACCCGCGCCGACGATGGCGATATCCAGAATATCGCTTATGTCGCGCTGCGGGACGGATCGGTCCATACGCAGGAAAAAATCCACCCGACCCCCAATGAGGCCTTCTGGTGGAACATCAAGGGCGGCGACGCGCTCGACGTGATCCAGACCGACTGCGGCCCGATCGGCGTCCTCATCTGCTATGACAGCGAGTTTCCCGAACTGGCGCGGCGGCTGGTGGATCAGGGCGCGCGGATCATCTTCGTGCCCTTCTGCACCGATTCCCGCCTCGGCTATATGCGCGTGCGCTATTGCGCGCAGGCCCGCGCGATCGAAAATCAATGCTATGTCGTCATGTCGGGCAATGTCGGCAACCTGCCGAACGTCGACAATATGGACATCCAATATGCCCAGAGCGCGATCCTGACGCCCTGCGACCTGCCTTTCGCCCGCGACGGCATCGCGGCCGAATCCACCGAGAATGTCGAAACGCTGACCATGGCCGACGTGAACCTGGCGGACCTCAGCTGGGCACGCGCCGAAGGGACCGTGCGCAACCTTCGCGACCGCCGATTCGACCTCTATCATATCGACTGGGACAGCAATCCCGACCATGGCCATGCGCCCAGCGGCGGGCCGGTTCCGGCAGGCGGCCATAATTCGCCGGGGGGTGGATAAATCCGCCTCCGCACATATCCAGGGGCAGCATTACCGTTCGGACTGGAACCGATCAGGCCCGGAACAGCACCCCGCCTGTCATCGGCGCCGGTGCGCCCGTCGTCCCCGGAAAGCTGATCGCCAGCCCTTTCAGGCGCCGCACCGCCATATAGGCGAAGCCCTGCGCCTCCAGCGCGTCACCATCCCAGCCCAGTTCGTCCACGCTCAGCACCTGCGCTCCCGTCCGCTGCGCCAGCATCGCCATCAGCGTCGCATTATGCCGCCCGCCGCCCGCGACATGGATCTGCGCCGGCCGCTCGGGGAGATGATCGACACCCCGCGCCACCGCCGCCGCCGTGAACGCCGTCAGGGTTGCCGCGCCATCTTCCAGATTCATGCCCCGAACAGCGTCGATGCTGAACTGCTCGCGGTCGATGCTCTTGGGCGGAGGCGCTGCGAACCAGGGATCGGCCATCAATGCCGCCAGCCGCGCTTCGTCCACCGTTCCCCGCGCAGCGCACGCTCCACCCGCGTCATAGGCGGCATCGCCATGGGTCTGCATCCAGTTGTCGATCAGCCCACTCGCCATGCCGGTGTCGAAGGCGACCAGCGTCCCGTCCGACCCGATGAAGGTGATGTTCGCCACCCCGCCCAGATTGAGCACGGCCGCCGGCTTTGCCAGCCCATCGGCCAACGCGCGATGATAGACCGGCAGCAGCGGCGCGCCCTGCCCGCCCGCCGCCACATCGGCGCTGCGCAGGTCGCCGACGACGGAAATCCCGAACGCCCCGGCCAGCGCTGCGCCATCACCAATCTGCCAGGTCCAACCCCATTCCGGCCGGTGCGCGACAGTATGACCGTGAAAGCCGATCACGCCCACATCCTGCGCGATATGCCCGCTGCGTCCCAGCAAGTCCGCCACCGCCTTCACATGATATTCGGTCAGGTCCGCCTCGACCGACGCGATCAGCGGCTCGAAGCCCGGTTTCTTCATCGCCATCGCCCGCTGGCACGCCTCGGCCAGCCGCAGGCGGAACCCGTCATCATATTGCATGGCGTGAAACGCGATCGCCTCGACTTGCCCCGCGCCATCCGTCTCGATGAGCGCGGCGTCGATCCCGTCGCGCGATGTGCCGGACATCAGGCCGATAGCTAGCATAGTCAAAACACTCCGCCTCTTTTACAGTCGCAACCGCAATGCTACAGGCGCGCGCCATGAGCAACTATCAGTCCGACCTCCTGCGCCTGCTCGAAGCGCGCGGCTACATCCACCAGCTGACCGATGCGGAAGGGCTGGACGCCCTTGCCGGCAAGCAGGTGGTGCCGGGCTATATCGGCTTCGATCCGACCGCGCCGTCGCTTCATGTCGGCCATCTCGTGTCGATCATGATGCTGCGCCAGTTGCAGAAGGCCGGTCACAAGCCGATCGTCCTGATGGGCGGCGGCACCGGCAAGATCGGCGATCCCAGCTTCAAGGACGAAGCGCGCAAACTGCTGACGGTCGACAGCATCAAGGACAATGTCGCCAGCATCAAGCGCGTGTTCGAACGCTTCCTGACCTTTGGAGACGGCCCGACCGACGCGATCATGGTCGACAATGCCGACTGGCTCGACAAACTGGAATATATCCCGTTCCTGCGCGACATCGGCCAGCATTTTTCGGTCAATCGGATGCTGAGCTTCGATTCGGTGAAGCTGCGCCTCGACCGCGAACAATCGCTCAGCTTCCTCGAATTCAACTATATGATCCTCCAGGCCTATGATTTCCTGGAATTGTCGCGCCGCTCGGCCTGCCGCCTCCAGATGGGTGGCTCCGACCAGTGGGGCAATATCGTCAACGGCGTCGAACTCGCGCGCAGGGTCGACGGGACGCAGGTCTTCGGCCTCACCACCCCGCTGCTCACCAATGCCGACGGCACGAAGATGGGCAAGACCGTAGGCGGCGCCGTGTGGCTGAACGAGGATCAGCTGTCGCATTACGACTATTGGCAGTTCTGGCGGAACACCGCGGACGCCGACGTCGCCAATCGCCTGCGCCTGTTCACCGACCTGCCGATGGACGAGGTGAACCGCCTCGCCGCGCTTCAGGGCGCGGAGATCAACGAGGCGAAGAAGATCCTCGCCAATGAGGCGACGGCGCTTTGCCGCGGCCTCGACGCCGCGACGGCATCGGCGGAAACGGCCCGCAAGACATTCGAGGAAGGCGCATCGGACGCCAACCTGCCGACCGTCAGCCTTGGCGCGGACGGCCTCAACGTCGTGCAGGCGACGACCGGCCTCGGCTTCGCAACGTCCAACAAGGAAGTGCGGCGCAAGCTGACCGAGGGCGCGATCAAGGTGAATGGCGAAGTCGTCACAGACCCGGCCGTCACGCTGAAGCCCGGCGACAAGCTCAGCTTCGGCGCGAAGAAGCACGGTCTTATCGTCGCCTGATGCTGGTTAAAGGGAAAGAGCGTTAGCCAGTGGTTAACGCTCTCCCCTAGTAAAGCGTCCATGTCCGAGGGACTAGACTCGGGCGCATGTCCTCCTCGGTCTTCGCCAATCTCGGCCATGTGCTGCGCACGCGCGACCCTTCGGTCGAGCAGAGGCGCGCGCAACGCGACCTGGTCGACATGGTCAGCCACGCCACCGCGCGCGGCCGCACCCAGGGCATCCGCATCATCAACATCTCCGCGCTGGGCCTGATGTGCCGCACCGACGGCGAGTTCCTGACCGGGGAGCGCATCACCGTCTGGTTGCCGGTGCTGAAGGATTATCCCGCCGTCATCCGCTGGGCGCAAGATGGGCGTGCCGGCATGGAGTTCATGGAACCGGTCAAGCCACGGCTCTACGACGCGATGATGGCGCTCATTCCGCCGCGCCGTACCGCCTGGTAGCAGCTTCCAGCGCCACAAGGCCCTCGCCCGCTTCCACCCGCTGACGCCCGCGCACCAGCGCCTCGGGCATGTCGGTCCGCAGGAAGGTGAGCATCGCCTCCCGCACCTCGCAGCGCAGGTCGAAGGCGATGCCCGCATTGCGCGCGCTCAGCAGGCCGCGCAGTTCCAGCGCATCGGCGCGATGGTCCGTTACCTGCAGGATCGCGACCCGCCCGTCCCAGCGGCTGTTGGCCTTCACGGCCTCTACGAAGCAGGCACGGATACGTTCGATATCGGCGGTCGGATCGACATAGAGAAAGACCGTGCCCAGCAGGTCGGACGTCTTCGTCGTCCAGTTCTGGAAAGGCTTTTCGAGGAAATAGGATACCGGCACCACCATGCGCCGGTCGTCCCATATGCGCACGATGACATAGGTCAGCTTGATCTCCTCGATCCGTCCCCATTCGCCTTCGATGATGACGACATCGTCCAGCCGGATCGGCTCGGAAAAGGCCATCTGGATGCCGGCGATCAGATTCTTGAGCGCCGGTTGCGCCGCCGCGCCGACCGCGAGGGCAGCCAGCCCCGCCGACGCCATCAGCGACACGCCGATCGTTCGCACGCCCGGAATGGCGATCAGCATCATCGCGATCACGAAGAAGCCGACGATGCACTGGCAGATGCGATAGAGGATGCTGATCTTGGTCCGTTGCCGCCGGGCCTTGAGGTTATCCTCGACGCTGATGTCGGCGCGCTCTTCCAGCATCGCCTTGCCCGCGCGCATCACCCGCAGGATCAGCCAGCCGACGAGCAGCGCAAAGATCATGCGCGCGCCGATCGACCATATATCCTCGATACGTTCGCCCAGTTCGATCGACTTGAGGCCCGCCCCCAGCGCCAGAAGCACGACCAGCCATCGGGTCGGCTGGAAGATGGCGGGCAGCAGTACCGGCTCGATCCGCGCGCGCTTCACCACGCGCACCGCGATCCAGTAGAGCGCCCAATGAATGACGAAGGCGATAGCCACCGACAGCGCGATCGAAAGCGCGGCCATCGGCGAGATATGGGTCAGGCTGATGTCGGACATGCCTGGGGCAACGCGGGCACGCGCTTTTTTGTTTCGCAGATGCAGCGGGATTTGCGGCAAAGGGTTATTTGCTACCGATCTTATCCTGATGCACCGCAGTTTTCCGCGCGCCCAGCATGGTCCAATGCTTGACGCCCGCTGGCGCCAACCATAGCATCCGTCACAGTCTGGTGCAGTATTCGGAGGCATGCTCCCATGGAAGACATCCCCACGGAGCGCGCGCCCGGATACCGCTATCCGAGACGCGACACCGCGCCTTTGATCCGGCAACTTTCCGTTGTTCCCGACTGGCGCAATGCCCTGCTGCTGATCTTTCAATGGGTCGTCATGATCGCGGCCTGTGTGATCGCGATCCGGGTGGATCGGGTCTGGGCCTATCTGCTGGCGGGGGTCGTCATCGGATCGCGCATCCAGTGTCTTGCGGTGATGATGCACGAGGCCTGTCACAGGATGCTGTTCAGCAATCGTCGCCTCAACGATCTGATCGGCGACATTTTCGTCGCCTATCCGCTGGCGCTGAGCGTGGATCTCTATCGTGTCGCCCATATGGTGCATCACCGCCACACCAACACGATGCGCGACTTTGATTATCGGGTCCAGCGGAAGGATCCCGACCAGCATTTCCCGAAAAGCGGTCGTGAGATGGGGGTGCTGCTGCTGCGCAGTGTGTTCGGCCTCAACTATTATCGCGTGGCGCGCGCCGGTCGGATCTGGGCGCCTATTGCCAATTTCCACAATCCCCGGCGCTTCGGCTTCGATTATCGGCTGGGGTTGCGGTTGCGCTATATCGTCTGGGCGGCGCTGGTCTACGGCCTGATCCTGGCGTCGCCGTGGCGCTGGCAGATATTGGGCCTGTTCACGATCCCGCAGTTCCTCTGGGTGAACGTCTTCAACCGGATCCGGGCGATGGCGGAGCATAATGGTGTCGCCGACGAGCGGGAACTCAACGGCACGCGCACCGTCATCCCCACTCTGCTCGACCGGTTCCTGATCGCGCCGTTCAATGTCAGCTATCATCTGGAACATCATCTGTTCCCGTCAGTGCCGGGGCACAATCTGCGGCGGCTACACAGGCATCTGATGACCGATCCGGTCTATGCGGCGAACGCGCATATCACGCGCGGCTATTGGGGCGTGATCCGGGAGTTGATGCCGCCGCCCGCACCTTCAGGCGCAACTGAGCAGGGCGCGGTTGCGGAGGTCAGATCCTGACGCCGGACCGGCTTCTACCCGCCCCTGAGCAATCCCACAGCCGCATCCTTCTCGAACAGATAGAGGCAGGTCCGCGCCGCCTGCCCGCGTGCGCTGTCGAGGCCGCCGTCGCGCTCGATCAGCAGATGCGCGTCGTCCCGCGCGCTGTCGACCAAAGCCGCAACATGCTCGGGCGTTGCGACCTTCAGTTCCGCCTCACCCGACTGGCGCGTGCCCAGCACTTCGCCCGCGCCGCGCAGCTTCAGATCCTCCTCGGCGATGCGGAACCCGTCATTCGTCTCGCGCATCAGCGCCAGCCGCGCCCGCGACGTCTCGCCCAGCGCATTGCCGCGCAGCAGCAGGCAGACCGACGGCTTGTCGCCGCGCCCCACGCGCCCGCGCAACTGATGCAATTGCGCCAGCCCGAACCGTTCCGCCCCCTCTATGATGATGAGGCTGCTATTGGGCACATCCACGCCCACTTCGATCACCGTGGTCGCGACCAGTATCTGCGTGCGGTTGGCGGCGAAGGCCTCCATCGCCGCATCCTTGTCCAGCCCTTTCATCCGGCCGTGGACAAGGCCAACGCGGTCGCCGAAGCGCATCTTCAGCGACTCCGCCCGCGCCTCGGCCGCGGCCTGGTCGCTGGTTTCGCTTTCCTCGACCAGCGGACAAACCCAATAGGCCTGTCCGCCGCCCTCGACATGGCGGGCCAGCGCATCGACCACCTCGTCCAGCCGGCTCGCGGCCATGACGAGAGTCTGGATCGGCTGGCGCCCCGGCGGCATCTCGTCCAGCCGCGACACCTCCATTTCGCCATAATAGGTCAAGGTCAGCGTGCGCGGGATCGGCGTCGCCGTCATCACCAGCAGATGCGGCGACCGCTCCGCCTTGCTCGCCAGCATCATCCGCTGCGCCACGCCGAAGCGATGCTGTTCGTCGATCACCGCCAGACCCAGCGCCTTATATTGCACCGCTTCCTGAAAGATGGCGTGGGTGCCGACGAGGATGTCGATGCTGCCATCCGCCAGCCCCATTAGAGTCGCTTCGCGCACCTTGCCCTTCTCACGCCCGGTCAGGATCGCGATCTCGATCGGCAACCCCGACGCCATTTTCCGCAGCGTCTCATAATGTTGCCGCGCCAGGATTTCGGTCGGCGCCAGCATGGCGCCCTGCATTCCCGCCTCGACCGCGTTCAGCAGCGCCATCAGTGCCACCAGCGTCTTGCCCGACCCGACATCGCCCTGAAGCAGCCGCAGCATCGGCGTCGCCTGCGCCATGTCGCCCTCGATTTCACCGATCGCCCGTCGCTGCGCTCCGGTGGGCGCGAACGGCAGCTTCAGCATCGCGCGCAGCCGCCCGTCGCCCTCGATCGGAACGCCACGCCGCCGCCGCGACGATTGCCGCACCAGCATCAGCGCCAGTTGCCCCGCGAAAATCTCGTCATAGGCCAGCCGCTCGCGCGCCTTAGCGTCCGACGGATCGGCATGGACCCGCGCCAGCGCATCCTTCCACGCGGGCCAGTCCTTGCGCGCCAGCAGGCTCGGCTCGATCCATTCGGGCAATTCGGGCGCGCGAGCCAAAGCCTGCCCCGCAATATCGCGCATCCGGTTGTTGGTCAGCCCTTCCGACAGCCCATAGACCGATTCGCGCGCGGGCACGGTCGCCGCCTCTTCGGGCGGCAGCACATAGTCGGGATGCACCATCTGGAGATTGTCGCCATAAGCTTCCAGCTTGCCCGACACGAATTTGGGTTCATTGAGCGGCAGCAGCTTGCGCGGCCAGGCGCTGTTCTTCCCGAAATAGACGAGGGAGACGGTATTGCCCCCCCCGTCCACCGCCTGCACGCGGAACGGCGCGCGCGCGCTGCCGCTGGCGCGATAATCGACCGGGGTCAGCATCGTACCAATCACCCGGCCCGCATCCGCCATGTCCAGCTCATCGGTCAGGTGCCGGTCCACCCAGCTCACCGGAATATGGAAGGCGACGTCGACCGCGCGCGCCAGCCCCAGCCGCTCCAGCGGACGGGCGAGCGCGGGGCCGATCCCCTTGAACAGGGATATTTCGGCAAAGAGCGGATTGAGAATATCGGGTCGCATGGCTATCTGCTCCCCCTAGAGCATTTTCGAGGCGGTCGGAACGGCCGCTGGCTCGGAAAATGTGACAACAAATTGCGCCAGCCGGGACGGTCATACAAATACCCGATCGGCAGGCGGCGCCATGCCCGTTAAAGGAACAAATTGTGAACGACAATCCCCAGATGCGCCGCATCAAATTCCGGGCCTGGCATCGCGGCACGCGGGAGGCGGACTATACGGTCGGCGGATTCTTCGAGCGTTACCATGCCGAATGGGACGCGGAGGAAATCGCCTGGTTCGAACGCTTCATGGATGAGCAGGACGCCGACATCATCGGCTGGGCGCTCGGCACCATCCCCGTGCCCGAAGTGTGGCAAGGCCCGATGATGGACAAGTTCCTCAAGCTCGATTTCGTGAAGATCGAAAATTGATGCCGTCATCTCCGCGAAGGCGGGGATCCATCTCCTGACGGACCAACTAGGCGAAAGGCCGGGAGATAGATTCCCGCTTTCGCGGGAATGACGAAAAACAGCATGACCGATCTCCAGAAAATCCTGAAGGCGAAGGCGCCGCTCACCCTGTCGGGCGTTCCCGCGGGTTTCCAGCCCTGGCTGCTGGCCGACATCGCCCGCGCTGCCGGAGTGGGGGGCGGGGCCGCGAATGGCCGCGCCGTCTTCATCGCGTCCGACGAGCAGTTGATGCGCGCGGTCGCGGATACGGCGCATTATTTCGCGCCGGAGATCGAAATCATCGAAATCCCCGCATGGGACTGCCTGCCCTACGACCGCGCCAGCCCTTCGCTGCGCGCCGCCTCCGCCCGCCTCGCGGGCCTCTACGCGCTCCAGGCGAAACCCAAGGGGCCGCAACTGGTCGTCACCACGCTGGCGGCGATGACCCAGCGCACCCTGACCCCGTTCCGCGTCCGCCAGCTGGTCGCGAAGCTCGCGCCCAAGGAACGGATCGCCATCCAGAAGCTGGCCGAGATGCTCCAGGCTAACGGCTATGTCCGCACCGACACCGTCCACGACCGGGGCGAATTCGCCATTCGCGGCGGCATCGTCGATCTCTTCCCCGGCGGCGAGGAACAACCGCTGCGCCTCGACTTCTTCGGCGACGAGATCGAGACGGTCCGCCGCTTCGACCCGTCCGACCAGCGCACGATCGAAAATGTCGAGGGCTTCACCCTCCTCCCCGCCTCCGAAGCGCTGCTGGACGAGGACACGATCAAACGCTTCCGTCTGCGCTATCGCGAGACGTTCGGCGCGACCGCGACCGGCGACCCGCTCTATCAGGCGGTCAGCGACGGCCGCCGCCTCGCGGGCATGGAACATTGGCTGCCCCTGTTCGAGGAAAAGCTGGTCCCTCTCGCCGATCATCTGGGCGACGGCGCAGTGCTGATCCGCGATCATGGCGTCGCCGGCGCGGCGGAATCCCGGTTCGAGGCGATCCGCGACTATCACGCCAACCGTATCCAGGCGAAATCCGCCGATCCCGGCGCCTATCGCCCGCTGAAACCCGATTCCCTCTATCTCGACGCCGCCGAATGGGACGCCGCCGTCGCCACCCTGCCGATGCACGGCACCACGCCCTTCCACGAACCGGAAAGCGCGACCGTGCTCGACTTCTCCGTGGACGGACCTCGCGATTTCGCGCCCGAACGCGCGCAGAACAGCAATATCTACGAAGCCGTCGGCAAGCATATCGCTGCGCTCCGCCGCGAGAAGAAGAAGGTCGTCATCGCCAGCTATTCCGGCGGCGCGCGTGAACGCCTCTCCGGCCTGCTCGCCGATCATGGCGTCGCCCGCCTCGCCGCGGCCGACAGCTGGCAGGAAGCGCTGGGCATCGCCGCGGGTGGCAGCGTCACGCTCATGGTCCTCGGCCTCGACCATGGCTTCACCGCGCCCGATGTCGCCGTCCTCACCGAACAGGATATGCTGGGCGACCGCCTCGTCCGCCGCGCCAAGCGCAAGAAGAGCGCCGACGCCTTCCTTCAGGAACTTGCCACCCTCTCGCCCGGCGACCTCGTCGTCCATATGGACCATGGCATCGGCCGCTATGAAGGGCTGACGCAAATCCCGGTGGCGAAAGCCCCGCACGACTGCGTTGCCCTCACCTACGCCGGCGGCGACAAACTCTACGTCCCGGTCGAAAATCTCGAAGTCCTCTCCCGCTACGGCTCCGAAAATGAGGGCGTAACCCTCGACAAGCTGGGCGGCGAAGCCTGGCAGCGGCGTAAGGCGAAGATGAAGGAGCGCATCCGCGAAATCGCGGGCGAGCTGCTCAAGACCGCCGCCGAACGCGCCCTGCGCGCCGCCACCGTCGCCGAGCCCGACGCGGCGGGCTATCCCGCCTTCGTCGACCGCTTCCCCTATCAGGAAACGGACGATCAGGACCGCGCGATCAGCGACGTTGTGGAGGATCTGGGCGCCGGCAAGCCGATGGACCGCCTCGTCTGCGGCGATGTCGGCTTCGGCAAGACAGAGGTTGCGCTCCGCGCTGCCTTCGTCGCAGCGATGGCGGGAATGCAGGTGGTGGTTATCTGCCCCACCACGCTCTTGGCGCGCCAGCATCACATGAATTTCGAAGAACGCTTCCGCGGCTTCCCGGTCAATATCGGTCGCCTCTCCCGCCTCGTCCCCGACAAGGAGGCCAAGGCGACCAAGGCGGGCCTGGCCGACGGCACGATCGACATCGTCGTGGGCACCCACGCGCTGCTCGCCAAGGGGCTGGAGTTCAAGCGCCTCGGCCTCGTCATCGTCGACGAGGAGCAACGGTTCGGCGTCACCCACAAGGAACGCCTCAAGTCCCTGAAAACGGACGTCCACGTCCTGACGCTGACGGCCACGCCCATCCCGCGAACGCTGCAAATGGCGATGTCGGGCCTGCGCGAACTATCGGTCATCCAGACGCCGCCGGTCGATCGCCTCGCGGTCCGCACCTACATCATGCCCTGGGACGGCGTGGTCATCCGCGAGGCGCTGCTGCGCGAACATTATCGCGGCGGCCAGAGCTTCTTCGTCGTACCGCGCATTTCCGACCTCACCGAAGTCGAGGAGTTCCTGCGCACCGAAGTCCCCGAAGTGAAGCCCATCGTCGCCCATGGCCAGATGAGCGCCACCGACGTCGAAGAACGCATGTCCGCCTTCTACGACAAGCGCTATGACGTGCTGCTTTCCACCACCATCGTGGAATCCGGCCTCGACATCCCCAGCGCCAACACGCTCATCATCCACCGCGCCGACCGCTTCGGCCTCGCCCAGCTCTACCAGCTGCGCGGCCGCGTGGGGCGCTCCAAAACGCGCGCCTATGCCTATTTCACGACGCCCGCCAACCGCATCATCACCGAAACGGCGGAAAAGCGATTGAAGGTTCTCTCCGACCTCGACACGCTCGGCGCAGGCTTCCAGCTCGCCTCCCACGACCTCGACATTCGCGGCGCGGGCAATCTCGTCGGCGACGAACAATCGGGCCATATCAAGGAAGTCGGGTTCGAACTCTACCAGTCGATGCTGGAGGACGCGATCATGGACGCCAAGGCCGGCGGTGTCGGCATCGAGCGGCGCAGCGACAGCTTCTCGCCCCAGATCACCGTCGACGCGCCGATCCTCATTCCCGACGATTATGTGCCGGACCTCGACCTGCGCATGGGCCTCTATCGCCGCATCAACGAACTGGAGGACCGCAACGGTCTGGAAGCGTTTGCCGCCGAACTGATCGACCGCTTCGGCAAGCTGCCGCTACCCACGCAGAACCTGCTCAAGATCATAGAGATCAAGCAGAACTGCCTGATCGCGAACATTTCCAAGATCGACGTCGGGCCGAAGGGCGCGCTGGTCAGCTTCTTCGAGGACCGCTTCCCCAAGCCCGCGGGTCTAGTCGCCTATGTCCAGAAACTCAACGGCGTCGCTCGCCTGCGCCCCGACAGCAAGATCGTCGTCGAACGCGCCTGGCCCGACCCGCAAGCCCGCCTCAACGGCGCGCTGCAACTGTCGAAGGGGCTGATGAAGGCGGCTGGGTGAGCCTGTCCCGGCGGCAATGGCACGGGGAGCTTCTTCCCCCTGCCGGGGCCGACGCTCTCCAACCGTCGCACTTCACATGCCGTGTCGCGTTCCGGCTGTCGCTGGAATGGCGGCACAGGAAATGTCCCGCAAATGCGGGCTCATTTCCTGCCATTCACCCCGTCAAGCCGCCACCGGCTCCAGCAATTGGTCGCGCGTCGCCAGCAATTCATCCAGCGGCGGCTGGTCGCTTCCGCGCGTCACGCTCGCCATGGCGCGATCGAGCCGCGCCCTCGACAGGTCGCTGATCTCCGGCAGCGTTTCCACGATGCCGACCATGTCGTCCATCTTGCCGAAGCAGTTGAGCGCCAGGTCGCATCCCGCCGCGATCACGCCTGCCGCCAGTTCCGGAATGCTGCCCTTGAGCGCCTTCATATCCAGGTCGTCCGACATCAGCAGCCCGTTAAATCCGATGCGCTGGCGGATGATCTCGCCGATCACGGTCGGCGACAGGGTGGCGGGCCGTTCCGCATCCCATTCGGTATAGACGACATGCGCGGTCATACCGATCGGCGCGTCGCGCAGCGTGCGGAAGGGAGCAATGTCCGTTTCCAGCGCATTGAGGTTCGCGTCGACCAACGGCAGTTCCAGATGGCTGTCGACCAGTGCGCGGCCATGGCCGGGGATATGTTTGACGATGCCGACCACGCCGCCCTCGGCCAGCCCCTCCAGCACCGCGCGGCCCAGCGCCGCCACCCGCATCGGCTCGGCGCCCAAGGTCCGGTCGCCCATGATGTCGCTCGCCCCCTCCTGCCGCACGTCGAGCAGCGGCAGCGCGTCCACGGTAATGCCGGCCTCCGCCAGCGTCAGCGCGATCGCCCGCGCATTGGCACGCGCCGCCGCGATCGCGCTCGAAGGCGCAACGTCATAGAGCCGGTCGAAGATCGCGCCGGGCGGAAAGCTGGGCCAGACCGGGCTTTGCATCCGGGTCACGCGCCCGCCCTCCTGATCGATCATGATCAGCAGGTCGTCGCGTCCGTGGAGGGCGCGCAGATCGTCGGTCAGCGCGCGCAGTTGCGCCCGATCGACAATATTGCGCTTGAACAGGATGTAACCCGCCGGCTCCGCCTCGGCAAAGAAGGCGCGTTCGTCGGGGGTCAGGGTTTCGCCGGCAAGGCCGAAGATCACAGGCTTCATGCCCACGATCCTAGCGCCCCCCGTGCAACCTGTCGAAGCGCAAATGGCAGGCTGGCCATAACCGGCGGTAGTCACCGTCAGGCCGGTATTCGCTCCACCACTTCCTCGCGCTCCGCATCCATCATCGCCTGGAGCATCCGCCGCCCCTCCACCGCATTGCGATCGGTCTTGATCAGCAGTTCGTCGGGATGCTCGCCGACCACCGCCAGCATCTTCTCGATTTCCTCGGTGGCGAACTTATCCTCTTCCAGCACCGGCCGAAGATAGTCGAACATGAAGTCCATGCCGTCCACATCCTCCGACGCCATGGCGAAGAAATAGATGCAGCTGCCCGGCGTCGCCGGCGTCACCGCATGATAGACGCGGCTGGTCACGATCGTCTCGCCCGGCCGTTCGGGATGATCCTGCGGATAGGCCATGTCGCCAATGCCGGCGTGGAAGCCGGGCAGGTAGAAATCCATCCCCGTCACCCGGTCGATCTTGCCCGCGTAGCGCCCCGCCGCCGCCATCACGGCGGGCGCATCGGCATTGCGGATAGTACGGCGGCAGCTCAGGAAACCCGGCCGCTTGGTCAGCACTTCCGGCGTCGACGCGTTCTCGACCGTGCCGATGCTGCTGGCGTGCAGATAGGCGAGGTGCGACAGGTCGAGCAGATTGTCGTTGAGCAGCTGGTAGCGCCCTTGCACCTCCTGTACATAGAAAGGCCGCGCCTCCATGCCCGGCATGGTGAAGCCGATCTCCTCCAGATCGGGCAGCAGCGACTCATCCGCCTTGTCCGCATCGCCCATCCAGATCCAGGCCCAGAGGCCATGTTCGACCAACGGATAACTCGGAATACGGTAAGCCCGCGGTACGAAATCCTGACTTGGAATATCGGTGCACTGGCCATCCGCACCGAAGGCGATGCCATGATAGCCGCAGACGATGCTGTCGCCTTTGAGGCAGCTCTTGCCGAGCGGGAAATGCCGGTGGGGACAGCGCCCGCCCACCGCGACCGCCTCGCCATCCTCCTTGCGGTAGAGCACGACCGGCTGGTTCAGGATCGTCCGCGCGATCAGGTCGCGTCCCAGTTCGTTGCGGAAAGCCGCGACATACCAGCCGTTGCGGACCGCGAAACACCCGTCGCGAAATGGATACATGATGCCTCTCCCTGCTCCATGACTCTGGATGCGCCGCTGTCGCGATCTCATCCAGCACTCTCTAACAATGTTAGACTAACACTGTTAGAGAGTGGCGTCAACGAATGGGATCGAACCCGTTCAACAGGGCGTCCAAACCCTGTTGGAACGCCGCATCGATCGACATATGGGCATGGAGATAGGCCGCATTCGGCCCCTGCGCGAAGGTCGTCCAGCCAGTGACGAGCGCCTGCACCGACGCCTGCATCGACACGGCCTGCGCCGCGCTCAGCCCCAGCGCAGTCAGCGGCGCGACGATCGCCTGCTCCATCCGTGCCAGCACCGCCTCTTCCTGCCCCGTCATCAGGATCAGCCGCCCGGCATCGCGCATCCCGTTCTGCGCGCGCCACAACGCCAGACCGAAAGCATGCAGCCAGCCACGCCAGTCGTCACTCGGCGGAATTTGCGCCAGGCAGTCGGTGAACACGCTTTCCGCCAGCAATGCCAGCAGCGCATTCTTGTCGGCGACATGCCAGTAGAGAGAGGGCGCCTTCACTTCCAGCCGCGCCGCCAGCTTGCGCAGACTGAGCTGGTCCAGGCCCTGTTCGTTGAGAATCTCCAGCGCCGCAGCGGCGATGGTGTCGCGGGTCAGTTTCCGGTCTGGCATGGCGTCTTGTCGATCAGCCGAACGATATTGTCCACCTGAGCAAGACGATCGCCGACCCGATCCGCGACAATCGCGTCACTCGTTGGTGATGGCTTCCTCATCGCAGAGCATGTCGATAGCGCGGCCCATCGCGTCCAGATGGACGGCGACATCCGGATTGTCTTGCACCTTCGGCGCGATGGTCTTTTGCCCGCCCGTCGTGAAATGCTTGAAGAACAGCCCCATCACATGGCTCACTCCCTCTTCCACCACTTCGCGGCAATCCGGCCCGAAATAGGCGCCCCGTACATGCGGCGCGGTGATCACCTCATAAGAGGGGAAATAGAGGCAGTGGGAAAAACGCTTCGTCATCTCGTCGGCCGCCAGACGCAGCACGGCCTTGGACAAGGTCGTCGACTGGAACACGTGCCGGTCCTCGAAAGTGGCGTTGAGCGGCACCGGGGACACGGTCAGGATGATGCGTACGTTCGGATTGATCTGCCGGATATAATCCAGCGAGAACTGCATGTCCTCGACGGTTTCCGCCAGATCGAAATTCTTGAACGCCACCAGTTCGGGGGTATAGACGCCGCCTGCCACGCCCGGCGCCAGCGGATAGACCGCGCCGTCGCGCCGATCGGCCCAGCCCTCGGTCAGGCCGAGCGTGAAGACGAAAATGTCCATCGTCCTGATGGCTTCGCGGATCGCGCGGAAATGCTGCTCGCGGTCGACCAGCAGTTCCGCCTCTGATACGAAGCCATGGGGCTGGATCTGCGGACGGAACGGATCGACGACGCGCCCGCCTCCACCCTTCGGCCAGCTTTTTTCCACCGGCTCGAACGCGCCATGCGCGCGCAGCAGCAATTGCCGAAGTTGACGCGCAGTGTAAAGATTGCCGTAGCGCGCCGAAAAGGTGCCATAGTTGAAGGTTCTGGCGATCGGCTCACCCATCAGCGGATGTGCCTGCTCGGTCACCAGATGATGATAGCCGCTATTGTTCAGATAACGGGCCACATGCTGCGCAAAGCAGCTGCCGGCCGTGACAATTCTGTCGTCCGGCCCGATCCGGAATGGGACATTATGGACCGGATCGAAGAGCGCCGGCTCGACGATGCCCGGCTCCTTCCTCCAGAATTGACGGTCGGGCAATCCCGAATAGGGCGAGACGGGCTTCATCAGCTGACCTCCGCGATTGCCTTCATCTGGTCGATCACCAACCGTCCATATTGCAGATTTCCGTGAGTCGGATCGTCATTCCAGTAATCGCGCTTCAATGCGCCGCTGTCGGACAAGGCTGCATCGGGCACGTCCACAAAAGAGATACCGTGCTGATCGCACGCCTGTCGGAACAGTTCGCACTGAATCCGATACAGCTTCAGGCGCAGCGGCAAAGGGCTGACGCGCAGATGCAGCTGATCCTTGAAGACGCCGGGGAAGTTCCTGATATGCGCCTGATCACCGCTCGGCGGCGGAGCGCAGAGATGGAAGATCTTCGCGGCGGCGAAATGCGCGACCAGTTTGGGGAAATGGATAAAGGTCGTGGCCTGAAGCTCCGCCTCGACAAACGCCCGCATCATGTCTTCGGGAATGAAGACGCGGTCAATGGCGTCATCACCGGGAACATGACCCTGCTCCGTGTCGCCGACGCTGAACGGGACGGGATTTTCGATCAGGCTGATGACGTTGTGGAAGTTTCCATGCAGCGACAGGAATATATAATTCGGCTGCACATCGCCAAAACCGGAGCAATCGATTTCGTTTCTGCGACGGTCAAAAATATGAGGACTCTTGTTCAGATTTGTGACCTGAATATCCTGATCTTCATCCCCGTCCAAACTTCCACAAATCGCGTTGACGTGACTCATGCCGATGACGAGGATCGATTGTCCAGTCACATTCATTGAGCATTCTCAGGCAATTGCGACAGCCGGCATGGCAAGTTATAGAAAAGCTTACAGGCTTTACTTGCGCAGGCAAGCCGAAGCGCGACAGTGGATATGGAAGCCTGAGAGCGAAACCGCAGAAGCCCCCCCTCCGTCTCAGTTGACGACCATGCAGCTTTCGCCGGCGACCTTGAGCTTGCCGCAGATCATGCTCGCCTGCCCGCCCGCGCTGGCGCGCAGGCGATAGACGGTGCCGCCGCCGACCTGCGCCTCTTCGATCGTCGTGGCGAGCGGGGCGAGATAGGCAAAGCGCTTGGACAGGCGGCCCCAGCCATCCTTGGCCACCGCCGCGCTGCCATAGGCGCCCAGCTGGATCGTGCCGCTCGCGGCCGCAGCCTTGGGCGCAGCGGCGGGCTTGGCCGCCGTTTCATCGGCAACGCGTGCCGACACGCTCTGCGCGGCGCGCGGCGCGACGGACGGCTTGGCATTGCCGGGCGCCGGCGCGGTGCCGGTGATCGGCGCTTCGGGCACGCGGCTCGGATCGATCCGACCGTCGCGCGCCACGCCCTCGCTTGCGGCATAGCTGGCGTCGCCTTCCCCGTCGAACTTCTTGGCGTCGGCCTCATGCGCGGGGATCTTGTAGTCGCCCGTCGGCGCCGCGATCAGCCGGCCTTCGCCGGCCCCGCCGCCATTGCGATTCTGCATCCACCAGACGCCGGCCACGACCGCGCCGATCAGCGCCAGTCCGACCAGGATCAGCCCCAGCAGGCGCAGCGGCGACAGCCGCTCCTCTTCGTCGTCGATCGCCGGCTCAAGCCAGGGCAGCCGATCCTCATCGTCCAGATCCAGTTGACCGCGCGCATAATCGCCCATGTTTCAGCGCCTCACTGCATTTCCGTCAGGGCCGCGACGCCCATCAGGGCCAGGCCGTTGCGGATAATCTGCCCGATTCCCTGCGCGAGGAAAAGGCGGGTAGCCGTAATCGCCGGATCATCCGCCAGGATGACGCGCGCGCGGGGATCGTCATTGCCCATATTCCACCAGCCATGGAAGGCAGACGCCAAGTCATTGAGATAGAAAGCAATCCGGTGCGGCTCGCGCGCCTGCGCCGATCCTTCGACGACGCGCGGGAATTGCGCGGCGAGCTTGACCATCGCCAGCTCCGCCGTCCCAAGAAGGGACAGGTCGGACGCGGGCAGGTCGATCCCCGCCTCCTGCGCGCGGCGGCCAAGCGAGGAAATACGCGCATGGGCGTACTGGACGTAGAAGACCGGATTGTCCTTCGACGCTTCCACCACCTTGGCGAAGTCGAAGTCCATCTGGGCATCGGCCTTGCGGGTCAGCATGGTGAAGCGGACGACGTCCTTGCCCACTTCCTTCACCACATCGGCCAAAGTTACGAAATTGCCCGCGCGCTTGGACATTTTCACCGGCTCGCCGT
This sequence comes from Sphingobium lactosutens, assembly GCF_013393185.1. Taxonomy (GTDB): domain Bacteria; phylum Pseudomonadota; class Alphaproteobacteria; order Sphingomonadales; family Sphingomonadaceae; genus Sphingobium; species Sphingobium lactosutens_A. Next base: position 253,934 of record NZ_QJQX01000037.1, read on the forward strand.
CGCGCAGCAGCCGGACCATCTGGATCAGCTTGACGTCGAACCGCGCCTTGCCCTCAGTCAGGGCGGCGACGGCTGCCTGAATGCGCTTCACCGTGCCGGCATGATCCGCGCCCCAGATATCGATCAGCTGGTCGGCGCTCTGGGCCTTCTGGTAGTGATAGGCCATGTCGGCGCCAAAATAGGTCCAGCTGCCGTTCGACTTCTTGATCGGCCGATCCTGATCGTCACCGAATTTGGTCGAGCGGAATAGCGGCAGCTCCACCGGCTCCCAATCGTCGGGCAGTTCGCCCTTGGGCGCTTCCAGCACGCCGTCATAGACCAGATCATGCGCGCGCAGCCAGGCTTCGGCCTGCTCGGGCTTGCCCGCCGCCTGCAACTCAGCCTCCGACGAGAAGAGATCGTGATGGATGCCGAGCAGCGCGAGATCGCTGCGGATCATGTCCATCATCTTCGCCACGGCAAAAGTACGGAACGTCACCAGCCAGTCCGCTTCGGGCGCACCGACGAACCTGTCGCCATATTCGGCAGCCAGCGCCTGCCCCACCGGCACCAGATAGTCGCCCGGATAGAGGCCTTCGGGGATCGCGCCGACATCCTCGCCCAGCGCCTCGCGATAACGGACATGCGCCGATCGGGCGAGCACGTCGACCTGACCGCCCGCGTCATTGATATAATATTCGCGCGTGACCTTGTGCCCGGCATATTCCAGCAACGTGGCGAGCGCGTCCCCGACGACCGCGCCCCGGCAATGGCCCATATGCATGGGACCGGTCGGGTTGGCCGAGACATATTCGACATTGACCGTCACGCCCTGCCCGAAGTCGGACCGGCCATAATCATCGGCGTCGGCATGGATCGCCGCCAGTTCGGCACGCCATGTCGGATCGGTCAGGGTCAGGTTGATGAAGCCGGGACCGGCGATGGAGGCGCTATCCACCTCGTCCAGCGCCTGCAACTTCGTCACGATCGCCTCGGCCAGCGCGCGCGGATTGGTGCCTGCGGGCTTGGCCAGCACCATGGCGGCATTGGTGGCCAGGTCGCCATGCGACACATCGCGCGGCGGCTCGACCGTCACGGGTTTGCGGTTGAGACCGGCGGGCAGGGCGCCTTCGGCCTCCAGCGCGTCGAGCACGGCATCGAGATGGGCGGTGAAACGGGTGTAAAGGGACACGGGACGAAACTTTCTTTCTATCCCGTTCGCCCTGAGTAGCCATTGAGCTTGTCGAAATGGCGTATCGAAGGGTCTTTCCCAGACACTATGCTTCGATACTTGAACAGGTGAACCATCCCCCGGATGGTTCAGGATCGTCCGGGGGACGATCCGACCTGTTCAACTTCGACTTCGCTCAGTCCCTACTCAGCACGAACGGGGAAAAATTAAAGTGGGCGCAACATTTAACGGGTCGCGTTATATCGGAGCTGATCCTGGGTCAGGTTGAAACCCACGAGCAGCTCGAAACTGGTTCGCTGCAACGCCGCCTTGACGTCGGGCTGGGCGAAGGGATCGATCGCGGCGTCGGCGTCGCCCGCCTTGCGCTTCTGCGTGATCTTCTGCTGGATTTCCGCGGGCAGCGTGGCGGCACCCTTGTCGACATAGGAACCGCCCTTGGCCTGCGCGCTGGCGCGATATTCGCCGGCTGCGAAGTTCAGCGTCACCTGCCCGATGCGCTTGGCGATCACGGCGTTGCCGCCCTGGACCACGGCCGAGAAATAGGGCAGCACGACCTGCCGCGCCGCGCTGGCGTCGCTGCGGCGGGCATTCACGGTGAAGGTCGCCTCGGTATAGAATTGCGCGCCATCCGCGCAGGTCGAGCGCAGATTCGTAATGTTCGCCACCACGTCGATCGCCGACGCATCAGTGCTGTTGGCCGGGTTAAACAGGGTGATGTCACCCGTCTGCGCCGGGATCGCCGCCACCGGGCAGGCCGAACGCACCGCGACGATGCCGCCCGTCGCGTCGATCTCACCCCGGCGCGAACAGCCCGCCAGAGCCAGGGCCATCATTCCAGTCAGGGCGATATGAGACAATTTCACAGGCAGATATTCCTTCACGCGGCCCAATAGGCCAGAAGCTTTGCGCTTCCTTATCCATCCCCCGCCCGCCACGCAACTGCAAGGACGCGGCTTTCCGGTTCACCCTTTCTTCCTGCGCGACATTCGCCTAAGCGGCAGGCATGACCGATGCGCCCGCCGCCCTGCCACCCATGACCCTGCTGATCGCCGCGCCGCGCGGCTTCTGCGCCGGGGTCGACCGCGCGATCATCATCGTCGAGAAGGCGATCGAGAAATATGGCGCGCCGGTCTATGTCCGCCACGAAATCGTCCACAACAAGTTCGTCGTCGATGGGCTGAAGGCCAAGGGCGCGATCTTCGTCGAAAGCCTCGACCAGGTTCCCGACGGCGTTCCCGTCGTCTTCTCCGCCCATGGCGTGCCCAAGGCCGTGCCGGCCAAGGCGGAAGAGCGCGGCCTCGACTATCTCGACGCCACCTGCCCGCTGGTCAGCAAGGTCCACCGCCAGGCCGAACGCCAGGTCGATGCCGGCCGCCACATCCTCTTCATCGGGCACAAGGGCCATCCCGAAGTCATCGGCACCTTCGGCCAGGTTCCCGACGGCACCATGACCCTGATCGAGACGGTCGAGGATGCCGAAGCATTCACGCCTGCCGACCCCGCCAACCTCTCCTTCCTCACCCAGACGACGCTGTCGGTGGATGACACCGCCGCGATCGTCGCCACGCTGCTGCGCCGCTTCCCGGCCATCCATGCGCCCAAGGGCGAGGACATCTGCTACGCCACCTCCAATCGCCAGACTGCGGTCAAGGCGATCGCGGGCAAGTGCGACGCCGTCTATGTGATCGGCGCGCCGAACAGTTCCAACTCGTTGCGGCTGGTCGAGGTCGCCGAACGCGAAGGCACCCCCGCACGCCTGATCCAGCGCGCCGCCGACATCGATTTCGACTGGCTGAAGGATGTGAAGACGCTGGGCCTGACCGCCGGCGCCTCCGCCCCTGAGATACTGGTGCGCGAGGTCGTCGACCGAATCGGCGAGCGCTTCGCCATCTCCGAACAACAGGTCGAGACGGCGCAGGAGCATATCGCCTTCAAGCTACCCCGCGGACTGGAGACCGCATAAACCATGGCCGTCTACACCCACGTTCCCGCCGAAGAGATCGACGCTTTCCTCACCCGTTATGACGCCGGTCGCCTCGTGTCGGCCAAGGGCATCGCCGAAGGGGTGGAAAACAGCAATTACCTGCTCGAAACCACGGGGCAGGACGGGCGCAAGGATCCAGGGGGCCATCGCTATATCCTGACGCTCTACGAAAAGCGCGTGGATGAGGCGGACCTGCCCTTCTTCATGGATCTGCTCGACCATCTGGGGGCGCGCGGTTGCCTCGTTCCGCGCTTCATCGCCGATCGGGAAGGCAAGCGACTCCAGCAGCTGTCGGGCCGCCCCGCCTGCCTGATTGAATTCCTGACCGGCATCAGCGTCACCGAACCGACGCCCGGACAGGCGCGCGCAGCCGGTGTGGCGCTTGGCGAACTGCACAAGGCCGCGCAGGGCTTCACCGGCGAGCGTCGCAACGCGCTCGACAAGGCCGGCTGGCACGTTCTGGCGGACAAATGCGGCGCGGATTTCGACCAGATCGAACCGGGCCTCGGCGCGCGCGTGGCGGAGGAACTCGCCTTCCTCGACGCCCACTGGCCCACCGACCTGCCGCGATCGGTGATCCATGCCGACCTGTTCCCCGACAATGTCCTGATGCTGGGCGATGAGGTGACGGGCCTGATCGACTTCTATTTCAGCTGCACCGACATCCGCGCCTATGACCTGGCCGTCACCCACAGTGCCTGGTGCTTCAGCAATGACGGCGCGATCTGGTTCGGCGACCGCGCGGCCGCGATCGGCGAAGGCTATGCCAGCGCCCATGGGCTGACCGATGCGGAGCGCACCGCCTTCCCGATCCTGTGCCGGGGCGCAGCCCTGCGCTTCCTGCTGACGCGCGCCTATGACTGGATCAACACGCCCGCCGACGCGCTGGTGACGCGGAAAGACCCGCTCGCCTATCTGCGCCGGCTGGATTTCTACGCCAAGGCCGACCCGGCGGAATTGCTCGGCGCATGACCGATCTTCCCCAGGTCGACATTTTCACCGACGGCGCGTGCAAGGGCAATCCCGGTCCCGGCGGCTGGGGCGCGGTGCTGCGCTTTGGCGACAAGGAGAAGGAAATCTCCGGCGGCGAGCCGCAGACCACCAACAACCGCATGGAAATGATGGCCGCGGTCGAGGCGCTCAACATGCTCAAGAAGCCCTGCCGCGTGACGCTCTACACCGACAGCAAATATGTGATGGACGGCATCACCAAATGGGTCTTCGGCTGGCAGAAGAAGGGCTGGAAGACCGCCGACAACAAGCCGGTCAAGAATGTCGAGATCTGGCAGTTACTGCTCAAGGCCGCCGCGCGCCATCAGGTGACGTGGCAATGGGTGAAGGGCCATGCCGGCCACCCCGAGAATGAACGCGCCGACCAGCTCGCCTGCGCGGCGGCGGAGACGTTCCGGAAATAAAAACATCGCCTGTCCTGGAAAGGATGCCTCCCGCGCCAACCATGGGGCGGATGCTCTTCCAACGCCCATATGCGATATCCTCGCATGCCGAAGGCGCCCCGGCTTTGACTGGCTAATCGTTCAACAACGCTGTGACTGTCTTTGTCTCGGTATAATGGAGGACTCCCTCCTCGCCGACCTCCCGGCCCCAGCCGGATTCCTTGACCCCGCCGAAAGGTGCCGAGGGATCGTTCATCCCGTGCGTATTGATCCACACCGTTCCGGCCTGAAGCCGGCGCGCCGTGAGATGCGCGCGGGACAAGTCACGGGTCCAGATATTGGCGGCCAGACCATAGCGCGTGTCGTTGGCCGCCCGCACCACCTCATCCACATCATCGAAGGGCGTGGCAACCAGCACCGGGCCGAAAATCTCCTCGCGCACGATGCTGGCGTCGGCATCGGGATTGGCGAAGATCGTCGGCTCGACGAAATAGCCGTCCCGGTCGCCCGTCCCGCCACCGGTGACGAGGTCCGCCCCACTCGCACGTCCCTGCGCGATGAAGTCCAACACCCGCCCCTGCTGTACCTTCGACACCAGCGGCCCCAGCATCGTATCGGGATCGCGGCCATGGCCCAGCTTAAACGTCTTCGCGGCTTGCGCGACGCCGTCCACCACCTTGTCGAACACCGAACGTTCGACATAGAGGCGCGAGGCGGCGAGGCAGACCTGCCCCGAATTGAAGAAGATGGCGAGCGCCGCGCCCATTGCAGCCTTGTCGAGGTCAGCATCGGCGAAGATCAGCGAAGGCGATTTCCCGCCCAGTTCCAGCGTGACACGCTTCAGATCCTTCGCCGCCGTCTGGACGATCTGCTTGCCCACGCGGGTCGATCCGGTGAAGGCGATCTTGTCGATCCCGGGATGTTCGACCAGCGCCTGCCCTGCTTCATGCCCATAACCGGTGACGACGTTCAGCACACCCTCGGGCAGCCCTGCTTCCAGCGCCAGTTCGGCTAGGCGCAACGCCGTCAACGGCGTGACTTCGGACGGCTTCAGGACGATGGTGCATCCCGCCGCCAGCGCGGAAGCGACTTTCCAGGCCGCCATCGCCAGCGGATAGTTCCACGGCACGATCTGGCCGACGACACCGATCGGCTCGCGCACCGAATAGCTGTGATATTGGCGGCCATCGCCCGAAATCGGGTTCACCTGCCCGTAGAGCTTCGACGTCCAGCCGGCCATGTAGCGGAAGATGTCGACCGCGGCGGGCACGTCCACCGCCAGCGCATGGTGCACCGCCTTGCCATTGTCGTAGCTTTCCAGCAGCGCCAGTTCCTGGTCATTATCTTCAATCTTGCGCGCGATCGCCTCGATGATCCTGCCGCGATCAAGCGGCCGCATCCGCGCCCATGCGGCGGACTCGAATGCGGCGCGCGCCTTCGTCACGGCGCGATCCACATCCGCCGCCGTCCCCGCCGGGACCCTGGCGAACACCTGCCCGGTCGCCGGGTCTTCCACATCGATCGTGCGACCGTCCCCGGCCGCTTCCCATGCTCCGCCGATCAGCATCTTCTGCTGTGGCAGGCGGACCTCATGCCCCTTCTCGCCATGCACTCCGGCGGCGATCGTTGAGGGTGCATTCATGGGCCATGTCTCCAGTTGAGAAGAAGGAGCCGCGCCCGCCTTTCAAGACGCGGCCCAGGGGGAGCAGAAGCGATTTCAAATCAGATGGACCCATCTGATGAGTCGGAAATCGCGTTAAAACAAAGGCTAGAAGCGAGCCGACAGGGTCGCGCCAAAGGTGCGCGGCCGTCCCGCGAACCGCACCGTCGTGTCGGTGATGCGCGTGGCGTTGGACCAGTAATAGATGTTGCCCAGGTTCCGCACGAAGGCGCTGATCTTGTAGCGTTTGTCGTCGAAAGACAGGCCGGCGCGCAGGTCGATCAAGGTATAATCCTCGATCGTCAGCCCACCCTGCGCCGTCAGATCCGCAGACGGGGTCGCGCGGGCATTACCCAACACGGCCTTGGTATCGCTCTGGAAATTCAGGTTTGCGCCGACGAACGCCTCGATATCGTCGCTCAATGCCCAATCATATTGGGCGTCGGTTACGATCTGGAATTTGGGCGTATAGGGAAAGGCCGATCCGCCAAAGTCCAGCTGGTTGCCATAGCTGTCATAATTGACGAAGCTCCCCTTTATCTTCGTGTCGAGATAGGTCGCGCCGATACTGACGCGCAGGCCGTCGGTTGGCGCCAGGTCGAGCTGCAGTTCCGCGCCCTGCACGCGCGATTTGGGCACGTTGACCAGCGCCTCCAGCGGCCCGAACACATCGGGATTGGCGATGACGCGGCCCTTCAACTGCTTGTCGCTATAGTCATAATAGAAGAGCGCACCGTTGATCTGGGCGGTGTTGTCCAGCAGCGTCAGTTTGGTCCCCAGTTCATAGGCTGTCACCGATTCCTGCGTCACCGGGTTGAACTGGTTGGCGTCGCTGGCCGACAGCAGCGGGAAGCTGCCCGATTTATATCCCTTGCTGACCGAGGCGTAGAGCAACACGTCCCTGCTCGGCTTGTAATCGATACCCGCACGCCAGGAAACATTATCCTCATTCAGCGAGCGCTGCACCTCTCCAACGGTCAGGGTCGTGCCATCGATCGTCACGCAGCCGTCGGTCGGAATGTCGATCGCCGGCAAGTTCACCGTACCGCGAATGAAGTTGACCAGATTTTCGATGCCAAAGCCCAGCGCGTTGCCGCGGTCGGCCGTGCAACCCGCGAAATCAATATTGGTCTTGGTATAGCGCACCCCGGCATGCAGCGTGATGCTGTCGCCGATATCATAGTCCAGATTGGCGAAAACCGCCTTGTTCACGAACTTCTGCCGAGCATATTGGCTATAGACGAAGAAGGGGATGCCCAGCCCCGCATCGACGAAATTATAGGCCGATGTCGACTGGTCATAGGGACCGGCGTCATCCTGCTGGTAGGTCTTCTCCCGCGCATAATTGGCGCCGAGAATATAGGTGAGGCCGCCGGTCCTGCCCTGCAACCGCAATTCCTGCGACAGCGCCGTGATCTTGCCGGTAGTGTTGTAGAAATAGTCGCGCAGCGCCACGCCATCGGGATCGATGTCCTGGTCGTTATGATATTGCGAATAGCTGGTGATCGACGTCAGGGTGAGGTCGTCGGTCAGGTCGATGTCGCCGCGGAACGCCGCCGACAAGAACCAATCGTCGCGTTTGGGCTTCTGCTCCGGCGTCCAGTCGGCGTCACGATTGTTGCGCGGCGCGATCGGATAGGTCGCCAGCGGCCACAGCCGCGCCGGATTGCCCAGCGGCACCACGCCGATCTGCTGCGCCGCCTGCCCGTCGCTCTTGTCGATGAAGCCGTTGAGATTGAGCGAGAAACGCACCCCGTTCGACGGCTCGAAGTCGAGCAGGATGCGCCCTGTGGTGAAGTTGCGGTCCCCCAGCTTCTCGTCGCGGGTGTAACTGCGCTGCCACGCCCCGCCCTGCTCGGTACGCACTGCCACCCGCGCCGTCAGCGTGTCGCTGATCGGCCCGCTGATGAAGCCCCCGCCCGACACCTGCCCGAAACTGTCCACCCCCGCGTCGATCCCGGCCTTGAAGGTCGACGTCGGCTTGGCCGCGATATAGTTGATCGCGCCGCCGGTCGCGTTGGATCCGAATAAGGTGCCCTGCGGCCCCTTCAGCACCTCGACCCGCTCCAGGTCGAGCGTCGCGCCGCGCGTCATGATCGAAAAGGGGATCGGCACCTGGTCCTGATAGATGCTGACCGTGGGCTTGGCCGCAAGGCTGGTGTCATAGAAGCCGATGCCCCGCAGCGTGTAGACCGGCGTCGCAAAGGCGCTTTCGGTATAGTTGAAACCCGGCACGATCTTCACCAGGTCGGCGACATTGGTGATGCCCTGGTTCGCCAGCTTTTCACCCGACGCGGCAGTAATCGACAGCGGCACGTCGTTGATCGCCTGTTCGCGCTTCTGCGCGGTGACGATGATGTCGCCCAGACCGGCGGACTGCTGCGTCTGCGGCGCGCCATGCTCCTGTGCGAAGGCAGGCGATTGCAGCGCCATAATCGAAACGCTTGCGGCCAGCAGGGCTATTGTCTTTTGCATGTCAGGCTCCTCCCATATTGCCCGGATATTCTACCCTCGGGCATTGTCCCGGCCCCGCCTGCGCGGTGTTCCGGCTTCTGAAAATTCAGGCTTTCCTGAAACGGATCGGCAGCGCCTTGTAGCCGCCGACGAAATTGGTCTCGACCAGTCGCGGATCGCCGGCCATCTCGACCGATTCCAGATGCGGCAGCAGTTCCTCGAACAGGATGCGCATCTCCAGCTTGGCCAGATGCTGGCCCAGGCACATATGCGGGCCGAAGCCGAAGGCGATATGCGGGTTGGGCGATCGGCTGATGTCGAACCGATCCGCGTCGGCGAACACATCCTCATCCCGGTTCCCGGACGGATAGCAGATCATCAGCCGCTCCATCGCGCGGATGTCCATGCCGCGCACCTGCGTATCGGCGATAGCGTTGCGCATGAAATGCTTGACCGGGCTGGTCCAGCGGATCGCTTCATCGACCAGGCCGGGGATCAGCGACGGATCGGCCTTCACCTTCGCCCAATTCTCCGGATAGACCATCATGCCGTGCAACCCGCCGGCCGTGGACGATGACGTCGTGTCATGCCCAGCCGTGGCGATCGCGACATAATAGCCGTTCGCCTCGTTACGCGGGATCGGCGCGCCGTTGATCCGCGAATTGGCGATCAGCGACAACAGGTCGTCGGTCGGCTGTTCGCGCCGCTGCGCGCTCAACCTGTCGAAATAGGTGTAGAAATCCTCGATCGAGGCGGCCCATTGCCTGGCTGCAACCACTGGGTCCGCCGCCATTTCCGGCCGCTGCTCCTCGGGATCATGGACGCCGAAAAATTCCTGCGTCAGCTTCAGCATCTTCGGCTCGTCTTCTGGCGGCACGCCGAAGAGCGTCATGATGACGCGCAGCGGATAATGGAGCGCGAAGTCGCGGACAAAGTCGCATTCCCCGTCGAAGCTCAGCAGATTGTCGACCGACTGGCGCGCCAGCACCCGAATCTGCTCCTCCAGCTTGCTGATCTTGCCGGGCAGGAACCAGTTGGAGGTCAGCGTGCGGTAGGACGCATGTTCGGGCGGATCCATATAGGTCAGCGACGATAATATGCGCAGTGACCCGCCATTGATCTCGCGGGTAAAGGCGTCGGACGCCTGGTCGTTCAGCACTGGATTATGGTCGGCATTGTGGAACAGCTTGGCGTTGCGCTCCACTTCCTTGATGTCGGCATGTCTGGTGACGATCCAGAGCGGGTCATAGCCCGGCACCTGCGCGATCCCCAGCGGCATATGCTCACGCAGCCATTTGAACGCGCCATAGATTGTCGCGTCGTCGGTATAGCTTCTGGGCGCGATCACGATCCGCGCAATGTCGTCGGGAATGATCGGACGCGTGTCTGCATCCAGCGAAATCGCCATGAAACTACCCTCTCCCTGCTACGCCGTCTCGGGACACTTGCGTATTACGTATGCCTATTACGTAGTTGTGGACAAGCGGAGTCGTCAATCGTAAAAAGCGGTCGGACCATTCAGCCTTTGAATGGCGGGAATCGACGGAAACTCAGCCTCTACGAACGAAAATGCCGCAATACCGTCCCCAAAACTGAATGATCGCCCAAAGATTGAATAGGAGGATGACCATGGAAGTGCAGGCAGCCGTCGCCCGGACCCCCGGCGGCGATTTCACGCTCGAACGACTGACCCTGTCCGACATCCGCGCCGACGAGGTGCGGGTTAGGATCGTCGCGACGGGTCTGTGCCACACCGATATCGTCGTGCGCGACCAGTTGCTGCCGACGCCGCTGCCCGCGGTGCTCGGCCATGAAGGCGCCGGCATCATCGAGGCGATCGGCGCGGACGTCACCTCGGTTGCGGTCGGCGATCCTGTCGTGCTGGGCTTCGCCGCCTGCCGAGAATGCCCTCAGTGTCTGGCGGGCGAACCGGCCTATTGCCGCGATTTCGCTGCGCTGAATTTCGGCGGGTGCCGCGCCGATAGATCGACCTGCCTGCATGACGGGAGCGCGCCGGTCAGCAGCCATTTCTTCGGACAATCCTCCTTCGCCACCTACGCCATCGTCGCCGCGCGCAACGTGGTGAAGGTACCCGCCGACGCACCGCTCGATCTGCTTGGTCCCCTCGGCTGCGGCATCATGACCGGTGCGGGCGCGGTGATGAAGGCGCTGAAATTGCAGGAGGGCGAAACCATCCTGATCACCGGAGGCGGCCCCGTCGGCCTCAGCGCCGTCATGGCGGCCAGAGCTTCGGGCGCAAGCGCCATCATCGTCGCCGATCCGTTGGAAAGTCGCCGCGCCATGGCGCTGGACCTGGGCGCCACCCATGTCATCGACGTGACGGCGGGCGATATAGCGGAGCAGTTGCGCGCCATCGTGCCGCCGGGCGTGCATTGCGTACTGGACACGTCGGGCGCGGTTCCCGCGATAGAAGCGGGCGTCGCGGTGCTCGGTCCACTCGGCCGCCTCGCCATCGTCGGCGTGCCCAAGGCGCCGGATGCCGCGATCAGCCTCAACATCCTGCACCTGCTATCGCTGGGCATCTCGGTCTGCGGCGTGACCGAAGGCAATGCCGATCCTCAGACCTTCCTGCCCGAACTGATCGCCCTCAATGCACAGGGCCTGTTTCCGTTCGAAAAACTGATGACACGCTATCGGCTGGCGGACATCAACCAGGCGATCACCGACCAGCATGAAGGCCGCTGCGTCAAGGCCGTGCTGACGATGGCTTGACCGTCTCGTCGGGGCGATCCGTTTCCTTGCCGGCGCGGATCGCCTCGACATGGCGGAAAAAGGCGCGCTGGCGCATCAGGCCGAAGAAATCGAGCATCAGCGGCAGCGCATGTTCCACCATGGTCGCGGCCTCGTCCACGTCGATATGCCCCTCCACCCGCTCCATGAAGGTCGTCGCCTCCCACCGCCCGACAAAGTCCGCCGCTTCGGTGTAGAAGCCCAATATCTCCGGCGTATAGTCCAACCGCTGGTCGAAACCAGCCTTGCGCATGTCGCCCCAGATACGCACCAGATGGGCACAGGTGATGCTGAGCGCCTCGCCCTGATCGGTGTCGATGATGTCGAGGATGCCGATCTTCGCCAGCGTGCGGGCATCCTCCGCAGCATCGGGGTAACGATCCAGCAGCGACGCGATCATCACCGGCGGGCCGTCCACGCCGACGCGGTGCGCGACCAGTTGCTCCAGCTGGTCGAACGCGCTGGCCTCCACCCGGCCATCGGTCCCCTCGCCGCCAATGATCGCCTTGATCTGCCCCAGCGTCAGCCGGTTCTCACGCTGCAACCGCCGCACCGCCAGGATCGCCTGCACATGCTCCTCGCCATAGTCGGCGACGGTCTTGCGCGGGCGGGCAGGCTCGGGGATCAGCCCCTCGCGCAGATAGACGCGGATCGTCTCGCGATGGACCCCGGTCCGTTCCTCCAACTCCCGCATCTTCATGACATGGCTACAGCATGGCGGAACGGACAGGGCAACCCGCTATGTTACTTATATACGCAAGGCTATATCGTTCAGGCGGCGACCTTGCCGCCCTCCTCCGCCTCCTGCATCGCGCTCAGCACGCGGCGTGCCTGATTGACCGCACCGTCGCTGGCGATGCCGACAAAGGGCCGTTCCGGCTCGTCGTCGATGCGCGCCTGCTGCGCCTGCAACGTTTCCTCATCCTCGGTGATGGTGTCGTAAAACTGGTCGAACAGCACATCCGGCACGCCGCTTTCCCTGGGCGCGGTGGTGCAGATTGTCCAGAGATAATGGCTGGTCGTCTCCGTCTCCGGCGTGATGAAATGGTTGTTGGCCAGCATGAAGCCATTGTCGCGCTTGCCTTCATAGGCCCCCGTGCCGACATCGCAGCCACCCGCATTGACGCGGCAGGTCATGCCTATGCCAGGTTCGAAGCGAACCTCCTGCCAGCGGTCGACCCGCCCCTTGAAGCCGCCCGCGTCGATATAGGATTTGGGCGGCACCGAATTGGGCATCTTGCGCAGCAGCGTCACCTTGCGCCCGTCAAACTCGACCTTGGTGTCGGCGCTATAATGCTGTTCCGGGTTCCCGCCGATCGTCCGCGCATGGATGTAGGGCACATGGGTCAGGTCCATGATATTGTCGATGATCAGTTGCCAGTTGGCCTTGACCGGGAAATTATAGGGTCGCCACGTCCAGGCCGGATCATTATGTTCCGGGCTGTCGACGATGATCGATGGATCGGCCAGCGCCGGTTCGCCCATCCATATCCAGATCAGATGGTCCTTCTCCACCACCGGATAGTGGCGGACGTTGGCGGAGGCGGGAATGCGCGCCTGGTTGGGGATACGGGTACAGGTGCCCTTCCCGTTGAACTCGACCCCATGATAGCAGCAGCGGATGACGTCGCCATCGACATGGCCGGCGGACAGCGGCATGGCGCGATGGCTGCACCGATCCTCCAGCGCGGCGATCTCGCCACTTTCGGTGCGGAACAGCACGACCGCCTTGTTCAGATATTTGCGGCCCAGCGTCTTGCCCGGTTCGATATCGGCGGCGAAGGCGGCCACATACCAGGCGTTATAAATGAACATGCGACTCTCCTTACCCTGGCCGATGACGTGCCGGCCCCATTTGATCTTGTACGTAAGCTATGCACCACGCGTCTCGCCCGCCAATCGCTATGCGTTAATGCCATAAGATAAGCGGGATGAGCGATAAGATTAGCGGACCGATCCGCCCGACTCCCCTGACGTCAGCGCAGATAGAGGCCACCATTCATGTCCAGCGTCGCGCCGACGAAGAAGCCGCCCCGGTCGGACGCCAGCAGCGCCGCCGCAGCAGCAATCTCGCTCACCGCCATGAAGCGGCCGACGGGCACCTCGCCTTCCACCCGCGCAATCTGCTCCGCCGACAGGCGCGCCTTGGCCGTGTCGATCGGGCCGGGCGCGATGGCGTTCACGGTGACGCCGGTCCCGGCCAGATAGCGGGCGAAATATTTGGTCAGCATGATCGCCCCCGCCTTGGACGCGGCATAATGGGGCGAAGCGACCGTGCCGCCATTCTGCCCGGCAAGCGAGGTGATGTTGACGATCCGGCCATAGCCATGTTCACGCATATGTTCGGAGAAAATCTGGCAGCTCAGGAACACGCTGCGCATGTTGATCTGGACGATCGCATCGAATTCTTCGGGCGTGATATCCTGCGTCGGGGTGCGCTTGGCGAAACCCGCATTGTTGACGACGATATCAACCTTTCCCCAATCCGCGGCGATCCGGTCGCGCGCAGCCAGGAAAGCCGCCTTCTCCCGCACGTCGAGCGGCAGGGCGATGGCGCTCGCGCCGCTTCGGTCCAGCGAATCCGCCACCTGCTGTGCAACGGCCAGATCGACGTCGCTGACCGCCACCTTGCCGCCCCCAGCGTGAATTTCGCGTGCGATCGCTTCACCCACGCCCCGGCCGCCGCCGGTGATGAGGGCTGTGCGCCCTTCGAAGGAAAAGCTGCCATTAGCGGGCAAATCAAACTGTTCGGCCATGATCCGTCCTGATCCTGATAAAGAAAAAGGGGGAGGCTGCACCCTCCCCCTGTAACGCCTTCCGACTTACGGCCTGATGGAGAGGGTCAGGCCGTAGGTGCGCGGCGTATTGGTGAAGATCTTCCAATAGGTCGTGCCGTTACCCGGCACCGCCAGGAAGGCCGTGATGTCGTCGGCATTGACGATCTGATAATTGTTGGTGAGGTTCTTGCCCCAGACACCCAATGTCCAGCGGCCATCGGCGGACTCATAATTCAGCCGTGCGTTGAGCGTCCGCCCCTTGGTATCGTCATAGAGATTGTCGTAGAGCCGCAGCGTATTGGCATCGTCGGTCGAGATGCGGCTGGAATAGTTGAAATCAGCCTGCGGCGTCAGCTTCGCACCATTGGCCATCGCCAGGTCATAGCTCGCCCCGACGGTGAAGCTGTCACGCGGCGCGAACTTGGCCGGATTGCCCGAATAGTCGAGATTGACCAGCGGATCGCGCAGATCGGTATAGCTGCCGATCAGATGCGTATAATTGCCGGTCAGGCGCAGCCCATCGACCGGCCGCAGCACGGTTTCGACTTCCCAGCCCTTCATCTTCAACGTGCCATTATAGGTATGGGCGATACCGCCCGCGCCCGAGAAATTCTGGAGATTCTTGGTCTTCTGCTTGAACAGCGCGACGTTGAGATCGAGCATATTGTCGAACAGCCGCGTCTTGGCACCGATTTCGTAATTCTGCGCCTTTTCCGGGTCCAGCGGGATGGTCGGGTCGCGATAGGCATTGTCCACAAAACCACCCGACTTGAAACCCTTCGCCCAGGTCGCATAGAGATTGACCTTGTCGATCGGCTCATATTTCAGCGTCACGCGCGGGGTGAAGGCGTTCCAGGTCTTGCCGCCCGATGCCAGCACTTCGCCGGGGAAACCGAAGCCGGGGATCGCCCCCGCATCGGTAGTCGAGAAGGCATGATAGTCGATCTTCTTGCGGTCCGACGTATAGCGGCCGCCAGCGACCAGCGAGAGCTTGTCGGTGACTTCGAACGTACCTTCGCCGAACACCGCGACGCTGCGGACGTTACCGTCCTGTACGCGCGTGATGTTGGTGACGTCGGGGTTGCGCCGCACGGTCGCATTCACGGCTGATCCGGGCAGCGGGCTGTAATAGAAGATGTTGGTCGTCGACACGTCGGCCGACAGATAATAGGCGCCCACCACATAGGAGAAGCGGCCCGGCGCGGACGCGAAGCGCACTTCCTGCGTGAAGCTGCGATTCTTCACCACCTGCCGACGATCGAACACCGGCACTTGCGTCGCAACCGGCACGTCGTCGTTGATCGCATGGCTGTCATTCAGGCGATAGCCGGTGATCGACGTCAGCGTGCCACCCAAAACGTCCAGATCGCCGCGCAGATAGCCGCCACGCAACCGCTGGCGATAGGGTGAGCGGGCAAAATCATTGTTCGTCCATTTGCTGTTATCATAATCGCCAAAGGTCGCCGGAATGCGCTGCACCCCGCCAATGCCGAGGCCAATCGCCCCACCATTGCCTTCCGTATAGCTATAGTCGCCAGACAGGACGATCTTGAGCGTATCGGTCGGCTGGAACAGCAGCTTGCCGCGCATCGCGACGCCATCGGTCTTGCCATAGCTGCCCTTCTGGTTGCGCGTGTCGATCAGGCCGTTGGACGTTTCCGTGCTGAACGCCGCGCGGAACGCCAGCTTGTCGTCCACCAGCACGCCGTTCACCATGCCCTCGGTGCGGACATAGGCGCCATTGCCCGCCGTCACCTGGCCATACCAGTCTTCCTTCATTTCGGGATTGTTGGTGATGACCGCGATCGCGCCACCCACCACGTTGCGGCCGAACAACGTGCCCTGCGGCCCGCGCAACACTTCCACGCGTTGGATATCGTAGAAATTGGCGTTCAGGTCATTGTTGAACACATAATAGACGTCGTCCATGAAATAGGCGACCGGCGTGTCCAGCGTGGCGGTGCGGAAGGTCGACACATTGCCGCGGATCGCGACTATCGACAGCGACTTGTCCGATGTGTTGACGGTGATCCCCGGCATCTGCTGCGTCAGGGCGGTCGGACTGAACACCTGTGTCTTGCGCAGATCCTCGCCACCAAAGGCCGCGATCGAGAAAGGCACTTCGCGCACCGTCGATTCGCGGCGCTGCGCCGTTACGATAATGTCCCCGCTGACCGATTCCTGCGGCGCGCTCTCTTGCGGCGCGGCAGCTTCCGCCTGCGCCATGGCCGGCGCGCTGGCGCCGATCATCAAAGCGCCCAGAACGGCGCCGATGGCGGTGGAAGTTTGGATTTTGAACGGCATGAAAAGCGTCTCCCCTGGGATGCGAGCGGCTTGCCTGCCGCCTTGACCAGTGGGGTGAAGCAGCAAATTTCTTCGTCGCACAATAGCTTCGTCCCGATTTTTGAATGGTACGACCATATTCCGATTGGGGTCGCCGCCCGCCAGCGTCTAGCGAGGATGCAGCAGATGCAACGAACGACGGCGGGCAATGGCGGCATTTTCCGTATTGGCCCGACCGTCCGACAGGGTAGTGTAGGAAGAGCCTGAACCATGCAGTCCAGTGATAGCGCAGACCTGACCAAAGTTGGTCCCGGAACCGTGATGGGCAATTTCATGCGGCAATATTGGTTGCCCGCCTGCCTCTCGTCCGAAGTGCAGAGCGACGGCGATCCGGTCCGGCTGATGATCCTGTGCGAAAAGCTGATCGCCTTTCGCGACAGCAGCGGCCGGGTCGGCATCATGGACCATCGCTGCCCGCACCGCTGCGCCTCGCTCTTCATCGGCCGCAACGAGCAGAACGGCATCCGCTGCGTCTATCATGGCTGGAAGTTCGACGTGGACGGCAAGTGCGTCGACATGCCGTCCGTCCCCGCCCGCATGGATTTCAAGGAAAAGGTTCATGCCAAGGCGTACAAGACCCATGAGGCCAACGGCCTGATCTGGGTCTATATGGGGCAGGATCAGGCGAACCCGCCGCCGCTGCCGGAAATCGAGGCGACGATGCACCCGGACGCCGAAATCTGGTGCCTGCAGCGCGACTGCAACTGGCTCCAGGCGCTGGAAGGCGACATCGACACCAGCCATGTTGGCTTCCTGCATGTCGGCGGGATCGAGGCGGACGATCTGGAACCCGATCATCCGATGCGCCCGACCGTGCTGGATCGCGCACCGGAATATGAAGTAGCCCAGTCCGACTGGGGCGTCATGTATGGCGGCTATCGCCCCAATGACGATGGCCAGATGAGCTGGCGCGTCGCCCATTATATGTTCCCGATGTGGACGCAGACGCCCAACAACCGTTTCGCCACCCGCGCCATCGCCCGCGCCTGGGTGCCGATGGACGACGAACATTCGATGCTGTTCGACATCACCTGCGGCGTGGATGCAGGCAACCCGGCCTATAATTCGACGCTGAAGGACGGCACACCGCTGTTCGACCAGATCAGTTATGCCCCCAACACCACCGACTGGTTCGGCCGCTGGCGCTCGACCGACAGCGAAGCGAACGACTGGGCGATCGACCGGGAATCGCAGCGTAACGGCCACCAGTTCACCGGCATCCCCAACATCACGATGCAGGATCAGGCCGTGACCGAAAGCATGGGGCCGATCACCGATCACAGCTTCGAAAATCTGGCCCCGACCGACCAGATGATCGCCCGTGTCCGCCGCCGCGTACTGCTGGCCGCCCGCGCCTTCGCCAACAAGGGCATAGTGCCGCCGGGTATCGAAAATCCGGACGTCTTCTACCGCGCCCGCGCAGGCTCCTTCCTGCACGACCCCAGCGACAGCTTGCAAAATGCCTATGAAACGGCCTTGGCAAAGGCCGTTCGCTGGCCCGCCAAGGTCGAGGCGGCGGAGTGAACCAGACCGGCGGCCGGCACGATCCATGTGCCGGCTTGCCCCGAATGAAGGGACATAAGGTGACGAGACGCATTGCGATCCGCACCGGGCGCCTATCCATCGCGCACCGGCCGGGTCAAGAGACGCATCGCGCCGAGGGGAGAGTGTGATGCAGGTACGTATCCGGACCATCCGTTGGGAAGCGGAAGGGATCAACAGCTATATATTGGAACCGGTCGGCGGCGGCATGATGCCCGCGTTCGAACCCGGCGCCCATGTCGACCTCCAACTCGAAAAGGGGCTGGCGCGCAGCTATTCGCTGGTCAACGATCCCGCCATTCGCGGCTATTATGAAATCGCTGTCCACCATGCGATCGACGGTCGCGGCGGATCGCGCCACATTCACGAAAAATGGCGCGTCGGCCAGATCGTCGAGATGTCGGAGCCAAAAAACAACTTCCCGATGGTGGAGGATGCCAGCCACACGGTGCTGGTCGCCGGCGGCATCGGCATCACCCCCATGCTGCCGATGATCGCGCGGCTGGAGAAGCTCGGCCGAAGTTGGGAACTCCATTATGTCGCCGCCACCCCGGATCGCGCCGCCTATGTCGACCGGGTCGAAGAATATGGGCAGGTCGAAATCGCCTATGACGGCCTTCCCGGTGGCCAGCGGCTGGACCTGAAGGCCATTTGTGGCCGTGCCCCGGCCGACGCGCATCTCTATTGCTGCGGCCCGACCGGCATGTTGGACGCTTTCGTCGCGACTAATGCCGACCGGCCGAAGGGCCATGCCCATATCGAATATTTCTCCGCCGAAACCGAACTGGCGACCGAAGGCGGCTACACGCTGGAACTGGCCAGGACCGGCAAGACCATCGCGGTCGAGGAAGGCGAAACGATGCTGGACGCGTTGCTGATGGCGGGCGTCGATATCGGCTTCGCTTGTTCGGAGGGGATTTGCGGCACCTGCCAGGTCAAGGTGCTGGACGGGGTGCCCGACCATCGCGACCATTTCCTGACCGATGAGGAAAAGGCCGCGAACAAACTCATCATGGTCTGCTGCTCCGGCGCGAAGACCGCCAATCTGGTGCTGGACATATAAGGGCAAGCGCGCAGCCCATGGGTAGTGGGCAGCGAAGAAGGATAACAGGGCAAAAGCCCATCGAGGAGAAGCCGTTTGGCAGGGATCGCGTTGGAGCCGGAAGGCAAGGGCATGCTGGACGCCTTGCCCCTGTCCTCCTTTCAGGTATGGGCTGTGCTGATGATTGCCGCGACCGTCGTTCTGGACGGTCTGGACAATCAGATGCTCGGCCTCGCCGCCCCGTCCCTGTTGAAGGAATGGCAAATCAGCCGCGATGCGCTGGGTTTCGTCTTTGCGCTGGGTTTCGTAGGCATGGCGGTGGGTACGCTGACATCCGGCTTCATCGGTGATCGGTTCGGCCGGCGCGGCGCGCTGCTAATCGGCGTGGCCATCTTCGGCGTGGCGACGCTCGCCACCGGCTTTTCGGTCGAACTCTGGCATGTCGCCGTCCTCAAGACGCTGGCAGGCGTCGGCCTTGGCGGCGTGCCCGGCACGGCGAGCGCCATGATCGCCGAATTCACCCCCGCCCGCTGGCGCAGCGTCGCCGTCACCTTCGGCGTGGTGTGCGTGTCGATCGGCGGCATATTGGGCGGCGTCGCGGCTGCTGCCATCCTTCCTGTGCTGGGCTGGCGCTGGCTCTTCTATCTGGGCGGCCTGCTCACCATGGCCTTCGTCGCCCTGCTCTGGTTCCTCCTGCCGGAATCGCCCCGTTATCTCGCCGAACGGCCCGATCGCCGCGCGGAACTGGACGCGATCCTGCGCCGCATCGCCCATCCCGATCCGGCCTCCGTCCAACCGGCGGAGAAGGTGGATGGGAAAGCGCCCTACACCCCCTTCAGCGCCTTGCTGAAAGGCACAATGCTGCGGGACAGCCTGGCGCTCAGCCTCGCCATGTTCTCGGGCATGTTCATGATTTACCTCATGTTCAACTGGGCGCCGACCATGCTCTTCAGCGCCGGCTTCGGTCTCCAGACCGCCAGCCTCGGCCTCACCAGCTTCAACCTGGGCGGCACGATCGGCGCCATGTTCGCCAGTCTCGCCATCATCCGCTTCGGATCGCGCCCCACGCTGATCCTGATGGCGATCACCGGCGCGGGCGTCTGCGCGCTGCTGGCGCTCCTGTCCATCGACGGCGGCCGCAACGAACCGGCAGTCCTCGCCGCTCTCGGCGCGCTCGGCCTGTTCGCCAGCGCGGCGCAGTCGGCCATGTTCGCAGTCGGCGCGCACGCCTTCCCCACCGCCGTGCGCGCGCGCGGCCTGGGCCTGATGGGCGCAGCCGGCCGCGCCGGCGCGATCGTCAGCGCGGTCGCCGGCGCCTCCCTGATCGGCGGCGGCAATATGGGTTTCTTCGGCGTTCTTGCCGCCCTGATGCTGGTCAACGCCCTTGGTTTCATCGCCGTGCGGGGTCATGTCCCCCGGCTCGGCCGACAGGATGTACGCGCATGAGCGACTATGACTATATCGTGATCGGTTCCGGATCCGCCGGCAGCCTGATGGCCAACCGCCTGTCCGCCGATCCGGCGAACCGCGTCGCCCTGATCGAAGCCGGCCCGTCCGACCGCAATTGGCCCGTCAACGTCAAGACCGCCATGCCGGTCGGCAATATCTTCCTGCTGCCGCACGAAAAATATAATTGGAAACAGTCGCTGGCCGGCAACGAAGCCGTCAATAACCGCCAGATCAACTTCCCGCGCGGCAAGCTGTTCGGCGGATGCAGCGCCATCAATGGCGGCGTCTATATTCGCGGGCAGAAGGCCGATTATGACGCATGGGCGGACGCAGGCAATGCCGGCTGGGCCCATGACGACGTCCTCCCCGCCTTCAAGGCGGTGGAAAATTATCACGGTCCCGACCAGCCCTGGCACGGCAAGGGCGGCGAACTGGACGTCGAAAAGCCCAAAAGCTGGAACCCGATCGCTACCGCCATCGTCGATGCCGCCGCACAGGCCGGCCATCACCGCAACACTGATTTCGCGGGCGAGCGGCAGGACGGTTTTGGCCGCTACGACCTCAACCAGCGGAACGGCACCCGCCTCTCCAGCGCCCGCGCCTTTCTCCATCCGGCGCTCCATCGCGAGAATCTGACCGTCCTTGACGAAACCATGGTCCGCCGCATCCTCTTCGATCGCGGCCGAGCCAGCGGCATCGAGATCGAGAAGGACAGCGCCCGCCGCATCCTCACCGCCCGACGGGAGATCATCCTGTGCGCCGGCGCGACCAACTCGCCGCAACTGCTGATGCTCTCAGGCATCGGTCCGCAAGATCATCTGCGCGACATGGGCATCGACCTCATCCATCACCTCCCCGGCGTCGGCCAGCATTTGCAGGATCATCCGACCGTCCATGTCGCGATGGAAAATCCGTCGGGTGAATCCTACGCCATCTCGCCCAAGGCGCTGCCCCGCATCCTCGCCAGCCCCTTCCGCTACCTCTTCAACCGCACCGGCATGCTGGCGTCCAACGTCGCCGAATGCGGCGGCTTCCTCTGCACCGATGGCAGCGGCCGGCCGGATATCCAGATCACCTTCCTAGTCGGGCTGAAGATCGACGCCCGCTCGGTCCCGCGCCGCCACGGCTATATGGCGCTGATCCAGCTGCTCCGCCCCAAAAGCGCCGGATCGGTCCGCTTGGCGACCAACCGGCCGGAGGACAAGCCGGTCATCGACCCCAATTTCTTCGCCGACCCCTATGACATGAAGACCCTGATCGCCGGCTTCCGCGAAGCCCGGAATATCTTCGCTCAGCCCTCGCTGGCCGCCATGACCGGCGCGGAAATCGAACCCGGTGCCCAGCATCAGAGCGACGCGGAGATCGACGCCGCCCTGCGCCAGATCGTCAACACCGCCTACCACCCGACCGGCACAGCCAAGATGGGGCCAGACAGCGACCCCATGGCTGTTGTCGACAATCGCCTGCGCGTGCGCGGCGTTGCCGGCCTGCGCGTGGTCGACGCATCGGTCATGCCGGAAATCATCAGCGGCAACACCAGCGCCCCTACCATGATGATCGCCGAGCGCGCCGCCCGCTTCATCCTCGAAGACGCCCTTCGATCCAATATCGCCGCCTGACCGGCCCGGAGAGACTTATGACCATCACCACCATCCCGCCTCGCCCCGCCCTACTCGATCGGCCCGAACAGGATATGCTGATCGACGGCCAGCGCGTGCCGGCCTTGTCGGGCAAGCGGTTCGAAACCCGCAATCCCGCCACTGGCGAATTGCTGGCGCTGGTGGCGCAGGGCGATGCGGCGGATGTCGACCGCGCGGTCCAGGCAGCCCGCACCGCGCTCTCCGGTCCCTGGGGCCGCATGAAAGGCGCGGAACGGCAACGCATCATGCTGCGCCTCGCCGATCTGGTGGAGGCCCATTATGAGGAACTGGCGATGCTCGACACGCTGGACCTCGGCGCACCCTACAGCCGCACCATATTGGGCAAGGCGCGCGCCGGTAGCTTGCTGCGCTACTATGCGGGCCAGGCGACGCTGATCGCCGGCGAAACACTGGACAACAGCGCGCCCGGCGATGTCCTGTCCCATACGTTGAAGGAACCGATCGGCGTCGTCGCGGCGATCAACCCCTGGAACGGCCCGATCGGCATGTCCGTGTGGAAGGCCGGCCCGGTCCTCGCCAGCGGCTGCACCCTCGTCATGAAGCCGGCCGAACAGACGCCGCTGTCCGCCCTGCGCTTTGGCGAACTGTGCCTTGAGGCGGGCGTGCCCGAAGGCGTCATCAACATTCTGACCGGCATGGGCGATGCCGGCGCGGCGCTCTCCTCTCACCCCGGCGTGGACAAGATCGCCTTCACCGGGTCGACCGGCGTGGGCGAGAAGATCCTGCACGCCGCCGCCCCCACCATGAAGCGGGTCACGGTCGAACTGGGCGGCAAGTCCCCCAATATCGTCTTTGCCGACGCGGACCTGGACAAGGCGGTGCCCGCCGCCGCCATGGCCGTCTTCGCCAATTCGGGCCAGATTTGTTCTGCCGGAACCCGCCTCTTCGTCCAGTCCTCGATCCGCGCCGAGTTCATGGAGCGGCTCGCCGCCTTTACGAAAACGATTAAGGTTGGCGACCCGCTGAACCCGGAAACCCAGATCGGCCCGGTCGTTTCCGCGCTTCAGATGGACAAGATATTGGGCTTCATGGACAGCGCGGTGGCGGAAGGCGCCAGCGCGCTGGCCGGCGGCGGCCGCCTGTCCGGCGCCGGTTATGACAACGGCTATTTCCTTGCCCCCACCATCTTCGACAATGTCACCGACGACATGACGATCGCGCGGGAAGAGATTTTCGGCCCGGTCCTGTCCGCCTTCTCGTTCGACACCGTCGAGGACGTGCTGGAGCGTGCCAACGCCACCCCCTTTGGCCTCGGCAGCGGCGTATGGACCCGCGACCTCGCCACCGCGCACCGCATGGCGCGCGGGATCAGGGCCGGGTCGGTATGGGTGAATTGCTACCAGATGCTCGACCCCGGCGTCCCTTTCGGCGGCTATGGCATGAGCGGCTTCGGCCGGGAGTCCGGTCCGCACCATATCGAGGATTATCTGGAAACCAAGGCGGTGTGGATCAAGCTGGATTGAGAGGCGCGCGCGCGGACAGGCGCTTAGACCCAGCCCTCCCCGCGCAACCCCACAACCTCCGCTTCTTCCACACGGCGCGTCGCCGCATCCTTCACCAGATCCAGAAACCGCCGCTGGATAGCGGTAGGGCGCCAGCTACGGCGCGTCGTGATGCCAACCAGGCGACGGCTGGTTTCCAGTGGCGGGCCGACCTGCGTCAGCAATCCGCTGCGGATTTGCAACGCCACCTGATCGGGCGACAACAGGGTCAGGAAATGCCCTTCGGTCAGCAGCCGGCCGATAATCATCACCGATCCGCATTCGATCGGTGTCGGAGGCTGTGGCTGATCGGCGAACAATTGCTGCCATTGTTCGCGCAGCGGCGAATTGGCGGGCGCGACGATCCAGGGATAGGCAGCCAGTTGCGCCATGGTCGGCGCCGAGACCTGCGCCAGCGGATGCCCGCTGCCCGCCGCGATCACCAGCCGGTCCTCCACCAGCGGCATCTGGTAAAGGTCGGCAATCTCATAAGGCCGCAAGGCACCTACAATCATGTCGATCACGCCATCGCGCAGCGGTTCGACCAGTTCGCGCCAGCTGCCCTCCAGCACCTTGAACGCCGCGCGCGGCTCCTCCCGCGTCAACCGGCCCATCGCGGCCGGCACCAGATAGGGCCGCGACAGCGGCAGCGCACCGAACGCAATCAGTTCGCTGCCGCTGCCGCTATCCAGCCCCAGGTCCGCGATCGCCGCCGAAATTTCCGCCACAGCCAGCCGTGTGCCCCGCGCCAGCCGCTTGCCCGCCGGATTGAGCCACACCACGCGTCCCCGCCGCTCGACCAGCTTGCCGCCGATCATCTGCTCCAGATCGCCGACCGCGCGATGCACCGCCGTCTGCGACAGGCCGGTGCCCTGCGCGGCAGACGCGAAACTCCCCGCCTCCGCCAGCGCCAGAAAGGCGCGCAACTGTGTCATCGTCATCAGTCGCTCGGGATGCAGGAACACCGCCGACAGGCCCTTCGCCCCAGCCGACAGATGTTCCAAAGCCGCCTGCGCACGCTCGATCACGATCTCTCCCATCGGAGTCGCGACCATGCCGCCCGATCGCCGCTCGAACAGCGTGTATCCGAACTGCCGCTCCAGCTTGGCCAGCCCCTGCGTCAATGCCGGCTGCGACAGGCTGACCGCGTCGGCTGCGGCGGTGATGCCGCCATGCTCCCGGATCGCGAGCAGGGCGCGCAGGTGCCGCAGGTTGAGATCAAACGGGTCGGTGGACATCAGCGCTGCATCCTAATGCCTGCCGACAGGAACGCCAGCAGGGATAGAAGATTTGAATGGACTGACCATTTATCAAATGGTAGGACCATTAATGACGAAAAAGCGATTCAGCTGTCCAACTCATTGTCTCACTCATATAGGAGGGGAAGCCCCGTGGATTTCGAACTGCCCGACGATATCAAGGAATTTTGCGACGTCACCCGCACCATTGTGCGTGACCTGCTGCCCTATGAGGTCGAATTTCAGGAAACCGGCATGGTCCCGCCGATCGTCCGCCAGACGCTGGTCGACAATGGCTATTTCGGCATGGCCCTGCCCGAAGCCTATGGCGGCCTTGGCCTCGGCGCATTGGCGCAGGCGGCAGTGCAGATAGAACTCGCCCGCCTTCCTCCCCAATTCTGGACCGAACTGCGTCCGCTGATGGGGCCGGGGGCAAAGAACATCATCTATCATGCCAGCGAGGAACAGCGCGCTGCCCTGCTCCCCGGCATGGCCACCGGCGAAATCCCGATCGCCTTCGCGCTGACCGAACCCAATAGCGGCTCCGATCCGGGGTCGATGCGCACCACCGCCGTCCGCAATGCCGACGGCTGGCGGATCAATGGCAGCAAAACCTTCATCTCGAACGGGAAGAAGGCGAAATATGTCATCGTCTATGCCTATACCGACAAGGCAGCGGGCGCCCGCAACGGCATCTCCGCTTTCCTGATGCCGGCCGACACCCCCGGCTTCTCGGTCACCGGCACGATCGAACTGATGGGCACCGCATCGCCCGGCGTGTTCGAACTCAGCTTCGACGAATGTCAGGTGCCCGCCGACGCGCTTCTGGGCGAAGAGGGCCAGGGCTTCCGCTACGCGCTCGAAGGCCTCAATGAAGGCCGCATCAATGTCGGCGCCACGGCGGTCGGCATGGGCGAATATGCGCTGGAACTGGCGATCGAGGAATCGAAGGTCCGCCCGGCCTTTGGCGGCGTCATCTCCGAATTCCAGGCGATCCGCCACTATCTGGCCAATATGGCGACCGACATGCGCGCCGCCCGCCTGATGCTGCTCGACGCCGCCTGGCGTTACGATCAGGGCGACAAGAGCCGCGAACGAGCCTCCATGGCCAAGCTGTTCGCAACCGAAGCGGGCAGCCGTACCGTCGACACCGCCGTCCAGATTTTCGGCGGCAACGGCTATTGCCGCGGCTTTGCGGTCGAGCGCCTCTATCGCGACATCCGCATCACGCGGATCTATGAAGGGTCCTCGGAAATCCAGCGCAACACCATCGCGCGCGAACTGCTGCGTTAAGCGAAAAGGGGGAGGGCATTTCCCCTCCCCCAATCGTCAGATCAGTTGCCCTGCCGTCCGCAGATCCGCGAGCGCATCATCGGACAATCCCAATTCCTCGCGCAGCAGCGATGCGCCATGTTCGCCCAGTTCCGGCACCAGATCGCGCGGTTGCGCCCGCGATCCGCTCATACGGAACGGCGGATTGGGCACGGCATAGGGACCGGCTGCATCATGGATCGTCGTCCATGCCTCCCGCGCGGCAAGCTGCGGATCATCCAGCACCTCCGCCATGTCCCGATAGCGCGCGCATGGCACGCCATGGCTGGACAGGATCGCCTCCGCCTCCGCCGATGTCCGCTCGATAGTCCATTGCTCGGTCAGGCCCAGCAATGTCGCCCAATTGGCGTTCCGATCGGCATTGGTGCGAAAACGGGGATCGTTGCGCCATTCGGGATGACCGACCGCATCGCTCAACTGCTCGAAATTGCGCGGACTGGTCGGCGCAACCATGATGAAGCCGTCACTGGTCCGCAGTGGGGAATAGAGCGGCCGCCGCGCGCCGCCGGGAAATTGCGCTTCCTGCACTTCGAACACCAGCATGCCGACCATTGCCTCCAGCATCGACAGGTCGATATGCTGCCCCTTCCCGGTCTTTTCCCGTTGATAGAGCGCTGTCTGGATCGCACCGAATGCATGGGTGCCGCCCAAAACATCAGCCACGAAAATACCCCCGGTCGCAGGGCTTTCGGCATCATCCTGATAATGGAGATTGACCATGTCGAAGCCGCTCGCCGCATGGATCACCGGCGCATAGGCAGGATGATGCGCCTTCGGCCCCTCCTGCCCGTAACCGGAGATCGAGCAGTAAATCAGCCGCGGGTTGATGGCTGCCAGCGTCGCATAATCCAGCCCGAAGCGTTGCATCACACCAGGCCGGAAATTTTCCACCACCACATCGAACCGTTTCACCAGTTCCAGAATCAGCCGCCGGACCTCCTGCGATTTGAGGTCGCAGGCAATTGACCGCTTGCCTGCGTTCAGATGGCCGAAATAGGCGCTATGCCCATCGCGCACCGGCGGTCGGGCACGCACCTGATCGCCTTCCAGCGATTCCACTTTCACTACATCCGCGCCCAGATCAGCCAGCATCCGTGTCGCGAACGGCCCCGCCATCACACTGGTGAAATCCAGCACTTTTACGCCTGCCAGGGCGTCGCCCTTTGTCGCTGCCTGTTCCTCAGCCATGCCTCATCCTCGATAGACCAGAAATATTTAATGGTCCTACCTATCGCATGGCGTTTGCAGGCGGTCAATCTGGGCGCGCGCCCTTCGCGCGTGCTTTCCCGACCTTTGCCGGGGCATCCTGCGCTTTGAGATTTTTGCGGACATGGCGATGGACCCGTTCCAGATGCTTGCGCATTTCCACCGCAGCGGCGTCCGCATCGCGCGCCCGCAAATGCCGAACCAGCTTGAAGCGGGATTCGATCAGCGCCTCCTGCAAAGTCTCATAGTCCGGCCCCTGCACGAACTCGTGCAGAATGGCGGAAAGCGAGTCCACGAAAATGCCGAACATGCGATTCTTGGTCGCGCGTGCCAAAACCCGATAATAATCGGCGGCACATTCGTAGCGCGCCTCGACACCATTTTCCTGTCGGGTTCGTTCCGCAATAGCCTCCAACTCAGCGAAATCCGCTTCACTGGCCCGTTCGCAAGCCAGCCTGACAATGATATCCTGCGTCGCCAGCCGTGCCTCTGTCAGCTCATCAAGCGAAACATTGCCGAGGTGAACATAATCCTGCATCGCTTGTACGATCCGGTCTGGTTCGGCCGACTGGATGAACGCTCCGCCCTTCACGCCCTTCACATTACGGATGATCCCCGCCACCTCCAGGCTGCGCAGCGCTTCGCGCAAGGCGCTGCGGCTGACCTGGAACTCCGCCGCCAGCTCGCGCTCCGCCGGCAGTTTATCACCGGTTTTCAACGTGCCTGCCGCCAATTGCCCGCGAATCTGCTCGCAAATGACCTCGAAGGCGCGCTGCGTCTTGATCGGCGCGAAGCTGGGAGCGGGAGACGACGTTTTCATGACGGATAAACCTCTCGAACAGGAAAGCTGACGCTAGCTCCCTCCACTTCATTCGGCAATGGATGGACCAACTTGCTTGACAACAACCTTTATATTTTTAATGGTCCTACCATTAAAGGAGGATGTTGGAGATGAAGATCCTTGTGCCCGTAAAGCGGGTGATAGACTATAATGTGAAGCCTCGGGTGAAGGCGGACGGGACGGGCGTTGATCTGGCGAACGTGAAGATGAGCATGAACCCGTTCGACGAGATCGCGGTCGAGGAAGCCATTCGCCTGAAGGAAAAGGGCGTGGCGACCGAGGTGATCGCGGTGTCGATCGGCGTGGCGAAGGCGCAGGAAACGCTGCGTACCGCACTTGCCATGGGCGCGGACCGGGCGATCCTGATCCAGACGGACAATGAGGTTGAACCGCTGGGCGTGGCCAAGCTGCTCGCCAAGGTGCAGGAAGAGGAAGGCGCTGGCCTCATCATCCTGGGCAAGCAGGCGATCGACGATGACAGCAACCAGACCGGCCAGATGCTCGCCGCGCTGCTGAACCTGCCGCAGGGCACCTTCGCCAGCAAGGTCGAGGTCGAGGGCGACAAGGTCAGCGTGACCCGCGAAGTCGATGGCGGCCTGGAGACGGTGAAGCTCAACACCCCGGCGATCATCACCACCGACCTGCGCCTCAACGAACCGCGCTATGCCTCGCTGCCCAACATCATGAAGGCGAAGAGCAAGCCGCTCGCGACCAAGGCGCCTGCTGACTATGGCGTCGACATTGCGCCGCGCCTCGAAACGCTCAAGGTTGCCGAACCGCCCAAGCGCTCGGCGGGCGTGAAGGTCGCCGATGTCGATGAACTGGTCGCGAAGCTGAAAGCTCTGGGAGTTGCCGCATGAAGACGCTTGTGTGGGTTGAACATGAGGGCGGCGCCGTCAAGGACGCCACCCTTTCCGCCGTCACCGCCGCTGGCAAGCTGGGTGAAGTGCATCTGCTGGTCGCCGGGCAAGGCGTTGGCGGCGTGGCCGAGGAAGCCGCCAAGATCGCGGGCGTGGGCAAGGTCCATGTCGCCGACGACGCGGCTTTCGGCCATGCGCTGCCCGAGAATGTCGCGCCGCTGATCGTCGAGCTGATGGGCAGCCACGACGCGTTCGTCGCGCCGGCCACCAGCAACGGCAAGAATATCGCGCCGCGTGTCGCGGCTCTGCTCGACGTGATGCAGATCAGCGACATTCTCTCGGTCGAGAGCGAGGACAGCTTCACCCGGCCGATCTACGCCGGCAACGCGATCGCGACCGTCAGGTCGAAGGACGCCAGGAAGGTCATCACCGTGCGCGGCACGGCCTTCGAGAAGGCGGCCAGGGAAGGCGGCAGCGGCACGGTGGAAGCGGTTGCTTCGACCGGGGACAAGGGGCTTTCCTCCTTCGTCGGCGCCGAAATCGCCAAGCTGGAGCGTCCGGAACTGACTTCGGCCAAGGTGATCGTCTCGGGCGGCCGTGCGCTCAAGGACGGCCCGACCTTCGAGGAAGTGATCTTCCCGCTGGCGGACAAGCTGGGCGCGGCGGTCGGTGCGAGCCGCGCCGCTGTCGACGCGGGCTATGTGCCCAACGACTATCAGGTCGGCCAGACCGGCAAGATCGTTGCGCCCGAAGTCTATGTCGCGGTCGGCATCTCCGGGGCGATCCAGCATCTCGCCGGCATGAAGGACTCCAAGACCATCATCGCCATCAACAAAGACGAGGACGCACCGATCTTCCAGGTCGCCGACATCGGCCTCGTCGGCGATCTCTTCAAGATCGTGCCCGAGCTTACCGAAAAACTGTAA
>NZ_QJQX01000038.1 GCF_013393185.1 Sphingobium lactosutens
ACTAGGCCGTAAACTCATAAATAGATTGCGGTTTGGCGAGTGAGATGATTCACGGCTCTCCAGCATTGGAGGGTTGGATGGCACGTCGTCGGTATGAACTGACAGATCGGGAATGGGGGATTATCGAGCCGTTGCTGCCCAACAAGCCTCGCGGTGTGGCGCGGGTGGATGATCGCCGCGTTCTCAACGGGATCATGTGGCGCTTTCGCTCGGGAGCTACATGGGCCGAAGTGCCTGAGCGCTATGGGCCTCCGACGACCTGCTACAACCGGTTTGTCCGCTGGCGCAAAGCCGGGGTCTGGGACCGGCTGCTGGCAGCGGTTTCCGCCGGATATAATGGCGAACTGGTGATGATCGATTCCACTTGCATGCGCGTCCACCAGAACGGTGCGACGGGCAAAAAGGGGGAAGTTGCGATCGTGGCATGGGACGTTCCCGGGGCGGTCTCACCAGCAAACTCCACGCTCTTGTCGATGCTGAAGGACGCCCTGTCAGCCTAAGACTGACAGGCGGGCAGGTCCACGATGCCTGTGAGGCTGAAGCGCTGATCGACGCCATTCCCGAAGGCGCCACCCTGCTGGGCGACAAGGGGTATGACAGCAACGCAATCCGTGAGGCCGCTGCGGCTAGGAACGTCTGGGCCAACATCCCTAATCGATCCAATCGAAAGCAGCGCTTCGCCTTCTCGCCATGGCTCTACAAACAGCGAAACCTCGTCGAGCGCTTCTTCAATCGCATCAAGCAGTACCGTGGCATTGCCACCCGCTACGACAAGGATCCAGCCAATTTCCTCGCCGCAATCAAACTTATCTGCGTTCGAATCTGGTGCGCCGCATAATGAGTCTACGCGCTAGCACTACTTTGGCAGAATTGTGATTTTTGGGATTCCCCTTCGTAGGAATGCGTGATTCATAGGGAGCCAGCTTTTGTGGAGGCTGGCGATGGAAGAGGATTGGCGGCGGGATCTCGAACAGTGGCTTGAGCCGTATTTGCAAGCTCTGGCCAACAAGACGCGGCGGCGGATGTGTCCGACTTATATCGCCGGATTGATAGGCCCGGGCGATCGCAAGAGTATCCAGCCGATGGCGGCACGCATCGACACGCTCAGCTATGACCGGCTACACCATTTCGTCGGAGCAGGGATCTGGGACAGCGCGCCGCTGGAGGCGACGTTGTCGCGACAGGCTGACGCGCTGGTCGGCGGCGACAAGGCCTGGCTTATCATCGACGACACAGCGCTGCCCAAGAAGGGCAAGGCCTCGGTCGGTGTCGCGCCGCAATACGCCACGGTGTTAGGCAAGAACGCCAACTGCCAGACTTTGGTGTCCGTGACGTTGGCCTCGGGAGAAGTTCCGGTCATGCTGGGTTTGCGGCTGTTCCTGCCGGAAAGCTGGACCAGCGACACGGTGCGGATGGCGAAGGCGGCCGTGCCCGAAGCATTTCGGGCCTATCGCACAAAGCCTGACATCGCCATCGAGGAGATCGACCGCATCATCGCTGCCGGCGTGCGCTTTGGCTGCGTCCTGGCCGATGCCGGTTATGGCGTGTCCGCACCGTTCCGGCAGGCGCTCAGCGCACGGGGCCTCTGCTGGGCGGTCGGCATCCCCCGCCACCAGAAGGTTTATCCCGCCGACGTGCAGTTGATCTTTCCGGTGGCGGGACGTGGAAGACCGCGTGTCCGGCACGTACCCGATGTCAAATCCCTAGCCGCCCATACCATGCTGGAGGAGGCGAAGTGGCGGCAGATCAGTTGGCGCCGGGGAACCAAAGGCCGTCTGAGCGCCCGCTTCGCTGTCATGCGCGTGCGGATCGCTGATGGCACGCCACAGCGGATCGGTGCTGCTGGCGCACAGCACATGCCAGGCGAAGAGGCTTGGCTGGTGGGCGAGCATCGCTCCAGCGGCGAGCGAAAATACTATCTCTCCAACCTTCCCGCCGACACGCCAGCCAAAGATGTCGCCGGCGCCATCAAGGCGCGCTGGGTCTGCGAACAGGCGCATCAGCAACTCAAGGAAGAACTTGGTCTCGACCATTTCGAGGGCCGCTCGTGGACCGGGCTGCATCGCCATGCGCTCATGACAATGATCGCCTATGCCTTCCTGCAAACACGAAGGCTCGCTCAGACGGGGCGGAAAAAAAAGAGTCTCCGGTCCGCCCCCTCAGCCGAGCCTACCGGCTGTACACCAAGCTATCCTTGACCGCTTATCGCGCGCCCCGCCGCGCCATTGCCCTCATTGCGGAGGATGCTTGGCAAATGTACATCACCCACTTCTGCCAAAGTAGTGCTAGGGCGATTGAACTTGCCGGGGCAGCTTATGACGTGCGGGGGTATGGCCCGGTGAAGGACGCATCCGTCGAGGAATATGACCTGCACAGGCAGGCTCTCCTCTCATCGTTCGACGCGATGCCTATAATCGCCGAGCGGGAAAGGATAGCCTGAGGCCGGGTACCAACATCATGGCCAAATCGCAGGCAGTGTTCCCGTAGCATATGGCGGCGCCAAGCGCTGTCAGGCACGCCGAGTGAAGGACGATAGCCGCTACACGGCGGCATAATCTCCACACTGATGGGCGGTAATGAGCCTGAGCATAATATTATCCTCAGGCTACGCAAATCCCGTCAAGGTGCATGTCAGCTTTAGCGCAAAAGATAAGGCTTCTTCATGGCACGACGTTGACGCGAGCCGGATCTTCAGGGAGCGGCGTTTGGCCTGTCCGGTTCTTGACAGCAGGACGTTCAGCCACTTGGTTGCGCCAAGCGTGAAGCGCTGTGAGTTCTGCAGCGATCGGCAAGCCAACGATGTCGGCGAACATCAGGCCGCAAAACAAAGTAATGTCGGGCAGCGAAAATCGATCGCCTGCCAGGAACGGCTGCTTTGCTAAAAGATCATTGAAGTAGGTCATATTTGCTACAGCATATGCTCCGCGCCGCTGCCCCCATTCCTGCGCACCGCTCCAGTCAGGCATCCGCCAAGGTCGGAGCGCGGCGCCAAGGCCCGGGGTTCCATAGTGGAAATAATCGTCGATGGCATCGATCATCATCATCTCCGCTCGACGCTGCATCATGTGAATCAGACCCTTCTCCCTCGGCGTCGTGCCAGTCAGAATGGGATTATCATCCAAATTGTCGAGATATTCGGTTATCGCCGTCGATTCAGAGATTATCGTACCATCTTCGAGTTGAAGCACGGGGATTTTCCCGATCGGATTCATTGCCAGGAAGTCCGGCTGCTTCTGGGCAGCTGCCATCAGATCGACGCTGACAAACTCAACCGCATCATCAAGGCCTTTTTCGGCAAGGACGATCCGAATCCGAGCGGGATGCGGCGCTGCCTCGCGGTCATATATTCTCATAAAAAATCCTCTCTATCTACCAGTTGATAGATAGATTAGACCGTCGCCACTGGCCGCGTCAATGCCTACTGTCATTTGGCAGGCAACACGGTACGAAGGCGTAAAAATGAGTAGCAACACCCGAGAGTCAATCTTGAGTGCCGCAAGGCGAACTGCGCAGGCGCGAGGCTATGGTGGCCTGAATTTTCGCGACCTTGCCGCAGATGTCGGGATAAAATCAGCGAGCATCCATTATTATTTTGCTGGCAAAGCCGACTTGGGCGCGGCCGTAGCGAAGCGCTATCGAGAAGATACCGTCATTGCTCTGGAAGCCATGTCCGACGAGGCGCCCGATCCACTGGACTGTCTGCGGCGATACCCCGATACGTTTCGCGCGGCCCTTCAGAATGACAACCGGATGTGCATGAGCAGTTTCATGGGCGCGGAATATGACGACTTGCCGGATGTCGTAAAAAAGGAAGTACAAGCCTTCGCTGACGTTAATGTGGCATGGATCGCCAGGCAATTATCCGCAGCAGCGACAGTCCCGATCAACAATAGTGAAAAAAGGGCATGGGCCATCTTCGGAGCCATTGCCGGTGCGCAGCTCTTGGCGAGAAGCCGGTCAGATATTTCATTTTACGACTCGGCGATCGAAGAATTTCGTGACGCGGGGCTTTTGCCTTACTGACAGCGGACAGGCTCAGCTTCGTTCGTGCGGCAGCACAGGCACGGATGAAGCAGGATATATTCTGTGCCTACGACAGCCAGATCACATCAGGCATGATGACGCCTTCTCACGCCCCTTTCAATCAACCGATCCTCGCGCCTGCACGCCATCAAGACGTCCCGAGCCGAGAGGCCATATTTTATCAGAACGCGGGTCGCGACCGTCGTGAACGACGGCGTTGAAGGAGTGCGGCGCAGTCGCTTGGCGATGGCAAACGACGACACCTGCGCAGCGCACCGATTTGGCCCCAGGCGGCGTCACGTGTCGGTCACGATGCGGGAGCATCGTTCGGTCTTCGCGTCTTGCTCGATACCAAAAATCGTCTCGGCCACGACCCCGTCCCGATAGAGTGTGGACTCAAAATGGGTCAGCCATCGACCCACTCGACTATCTCGTCCAATCCCGCCCGGCGCGAGCGGAACCCGTTTGCCGGATGCGATTCGTTGACGAACCCGAACGAAGCGCCGAGGATGATCAGCCGGTCCTCCGGGATGCCGAAATGCGCGCTCATGAGCGGGGCATAGTTGGCGAGAGCAGCCTGCGGGATAATCCCCAGACCAAGGCTCTGCGCGGCGATCAGAAGAGTGCCGAGATAAAGACCCGAACCGATCGCTCCATATGTTCCCAGATCACGCGGTGACGTAACGATCAAGGCGTGGGGGCGCCGAACAAGCGAAAATTCTCCAGCGCCTGCTTCGCTGACCCGACCCGGCCGCCATGTTCGAAGCCGACGCTTTCATACAACTGCCAGCCTCCGACACAAGCTGGACACCTCGAAAAACCCTAGCTTTTGAGTGCCAGATTTGATTCACTTAGCCGGCGATGCGGCGGAGGCGGTAATGATAGGGCAGCCGGGTTTCTTCGATCTTTCAGCCAGGTACGAGGCGCTGAGCGCGGCGGGTGATCCGCTGGAACGATTGTCGGCTGTTGTGGATTTCGAGGTTTTCCGCGGTGCGCTGGTAGCGGCGCTGCGGCGCGGGCCTCGCCACAAGGGCGGCAGGCCGCCGTTCGATCCGGTTGTCATGTTCAAGATCCTGGTGTTGCAGGCGTTGTACTCGCTATCGGATGAAGCGACGGAATTCCAGATCAAGGATAGACTGTCGTTCCAGCGATTTCTGGGCTTTGGGCTGGAGGGCACCGTGCCCGATGCGACCACGGTCTGGCTATTCCGGGAGCGGCTGGTAAAGGCCAAAGCGATCGATCGGCTGTTCGCGCGCTTCGATACAGCGCTCAAGGACCGGGGCTATCTAGCCATGGGAGGGCAGATCATTGACGCGACTGTCGTACCCGCGCCGAAACAGCGCAACACCCATGAGGAGAAGACCACGATCAAGGAAGGGCGGATCCCTGCGGACTGGACGCCGGCCAAGGTCCGACAGAAGGATCGCGATGCGCGCTGGTCGATCAAATACCCCAAGGCCAAGGTGCAGGAAGGCGCCGATCCCAAGGCGTCCAGACCGGTCGATCTAGCCATCCCGATGTTCGGTTACAAGAACCATATCGGCATCGATCGGGCGCACGGGCTGATCCGCACCTGGGATGCGAGCGCTGCCAATGCCCATGACGGGGCGCGACTGCCCGATCTGATCAGGAAGGAGAACACCGCCTCGGGCGTCTGGGCTGATACCGCCTATCGATCGAAGAAGAACGAGGCGTTCCTCGCCAGGGGCAGGTTCACCAGCAACATCCATCAGAAGCGGTTGCCCAGGCGTCCACTGCCCGAACGGGTAGCCAGGGCCAATGCACGGCGCTCAAAGGTCCGCGCTGCCGTAGAGCATGTCTTCGCCGGGCAGAAGCACCGGATGGGCCTCGTCGTCCGAACCATCGGCATCGCCAGAGCCCGCATCAAGATCGGCATGGCAAACCTGGTCTATAACTTCCAGCGCCTCGCATGGCTCGAAGGCCGGACTGCGCCTGCTTGACGCGAGAACGGCCCCAGAACGGGCATCGGAACGACAACAGTCCATCAAAACCGCCGGAAAATGCGCCTTGTCAGGCCTCCCAACTTCTCAATGCGACATCACGCCAAAATTAACCGGTTTTTCGAAGCGTCCAGCTTGGGACCTTCTTCATTAGCAGCGCAAACCTGTATAGATTCCATCTAAAAGTCCATTTCGCCACAATGCTTCGCCGCTGCTGTCTGCCTTTAGGATTGTACAATCAGAAGTGCGCGCCTAAACCGAAGTCGGAGTGAAAAAGCCTTACTTACACGATAACCCGTTGATTAGAGACATAAGATAACGGTCGTGGCTAGGGCGAGGGCAGAAGCTGTGGGGTGCCTGTATTAGCTGGTACAATGCTGCGCCGCGCAGCCCTCGCTGCAAGTCTTTTGTTGAAAGGCTGATGTCAAATTGACATACTGCTAACGCGGGCAGACCAACAGAGAAAGTTGGTTTGTAAATGGACGAGAATGAAGAGCAGTTTCTGCGACTGCGCGCCGTGATTGCGAAAACGGGCAAGCCCAAAGCCTCGATTTATCGCGATATCCACTTGGGTAGATTTCCAGCCCCCGAGAAAATAGGCGCCAGGGCAGTAGCCTGGCGCCTGTCACAGATTTTGCGCTGGATGCACGCGCCCAACGCTTACCAGGACGACTGAAACCACTCCAGCGCGCCTACTACAGGCTTTGCAGGCGTCGCCTTTTCTATAGCGATGGCTGCCGAAGCCTGTTCGGCCTTGTCGAGATATTCCGCCCACCATTCAAGCATTAGTCGGCGATGAGAGAGATAGCGTGCTGCGTTGTAGACGGCGCGTACCCCGCCTGGCACATGCGCCAGTTGAAGCTCGATCCAATCCGGCTTGAAGTGGCCCGTTTCGTTCAGCACGGTACTGGCGATCGAACGAAAACCATGCACTGTGGCCTTGTCGCCCACCCCAAGCCGCTGCAACTACACCAGCATGCGGTTCGAGCTGATCGTGTCTCCCTGATTCCCAATTACCGGGAACAGATATTGTCCAAAACGTTCATTGCCATATTTGCCATAGAGATTGAGGTCCTTGATCTCCCGCAGCAGCGCAACCGCCTGTGGAGGCAAGGGTACCAGATGTTCAACCCGCATTTTCATCCGCTCGGCCGGTATGCGCCAAAGCGGTTCTGCTCCACCAAGGCCTTCAAACTCGGACCACTGGGCGTGACGGGTTTCCGTTGTTCGAACCATTGTCAGGATCGTCCAGCGTAACGCCAGATGGCTTAATCGCGATCCTGTATCCGCGTTGAGGGCGGCGTAGAAGCGTGGCAATTCCTTAATGGGTATCTTCGCGCGGTGGTTTACGGCCGCACGCTTGCGCATGACCGTGCCCAGGTCACGACAAGGGTCGGAGAGCACACGGCCATCTGGGATGCCGAAGCGGAAGATTTCGCTGCAATAGGCACGTACCCGGTGCGCCATTTCGGTCGCACCGCGATCCTCAATACACTTGAGGGCATTGAGCATATCGCGCGGCAGGATCGAACGGACAGATAGCTTGCCGATGGTAGGGAATATGTCCGCCTCAAGCCGCCGTTCGATCACACCGGCATAGCGATCCGACCAGCCTGGCCTCTTGGCCAGCATCCATTCCTGGGCGAGCTGGCGAAACGTCGTACGCGCAGCCTGATCCTCATGCCTTTGCTGCCGCTTGATATCGGCCGGGTCATTTCCGGCGGCTAGGACCGCCTTCATTTCCTCACGCCAGACGCGGGCACGATCGATGCTCATGACCGGATAGTCACCGCCCGTGATACTCTTCTGCTTGTGGGCAAAACGATAGGAGAGACGCCACTCGCGTCGTCCATTGGGCAGGACGCAAATGTTCAGGCCGCCGCCATCGGCTTTCTTGATGGGGCGCGTGGCCGGAAGAATGGATTGGATAAGGCTATCGGTCAGCACGGATCAGTCTCCTGAGTTCCGTGCGCGGGACTTAAAATCCGGCCTTTTGAACCAACAAATTTACCAACAAATCTCATGGTAACCGCCTGGGCAGTTATGATCCTGTGTGAGATCATGTTACATCGAATAACTGATTGAAAAAACCAGATTTTTCGATGACCATTTGAGACTTTGTTGGTCTTTTTGGACCTTGTGTTGGTTGCGGGGGTAGGACACCGCGGTGCAAAAACATTCCAATCCATCTTGATCCGCCGCTGGACCTAAGGCATGTTTCATACGCGGGCAGACCAACGAAAAGGTTGGTTTGTACATGAACGAGAAGAACGGGCAGTTTTTGCGGCTGAAGGCCGTGATTGATAGAACGCCTAAATCCGAAGCCCTGATTTACCACGACGTTTGTTGTGGAACATTCTCGTCGCTCTCGAAACTCGGCCCCGCAGAATCCGCGGGGCGAAGCGCGGACGTTATCAGCCTTTCTGCAAGCTTTGAATTTTTCACCCAGAATATATCAATTCAAATTAAATTCTGTTTTTGTTATATCGTTCTCATTTTTATTTGGTTTATTTATCTGAATAATCAGATAAATCGAATAAAATCAAGTGCAACGCTATTCATTTTCATCAGTATCTATAATTTACAAATTTCAACGTGCTTCCATGCGGCATTCCCACATAAGGGTTATGACCGGTGAAACAGAGCGACAATCCTAATGGTTGCATCTTTCTCACCAATTCTGAGGCAGCGGAATTTTTGCGTCTTTCGCCTCGCACTCTTGAAAAGCAGAGAGTGGTAGGTGGAGGACCACCGTTCAGAAAATTCGGGAGACGCGTGCTCTACGCGCAAGCCGATCTTCAAAAATGGGCCGAAGATCGGAGGTTCGACAACACATCACAGTTTTGAAGTTCGGTAGGGCGCACCAAGTCAGTAGAACCAAACGTCCACGCCCTTTTGGAATAACGCAACTAACCCCGCGAGCAGATTAGCACCAATGAATCAATTTTCATTGCCAATGCGTGGGCGATCTGTGGTATGCATCCGGCGAGACGCGCCTTGTCGTGAGGTAGGGGCCTGCTCTTAAGAACGCTCTCGAGAGCACGCTTAGGAGCAGTGGATGCGGCAGATCACGGTGATGACCGGGCCGGAACGGCGGCGGCGCTGGAGCGACGAGGAACGGCTCCAGATTTTGGCAGAAGCCTTTGCGCCTGGGGCCAGCGTTTTGGCTGTGGCGCGTCGGCACGATATTTCCACGGCGCGCATTTACACGTGGCGCAACAAGCTGCGGCAGCCGCCCGCCCTGACGGAGTTCGCCGAGGCGGTGGTTGACGATGGCGAACAGCAGAATGCGCACCAGGCCGCAATGCCGGTGATCATCGTGGATCTGGGTGGCAAAGGGCGCGTGAGCATATCTGCGTCGGCACCAGCTGCCTTGGTGTCGGCAGCGCTCAAGGCCCTGCGATGATCCCAGCTGGCGCGCGGGTGTGGATTGCGATGGGCCACACAGATATGCGGCGCGGCATGCAGAGCTTGGCAGCAATGGTGCAGCAGAGCTTCTCGCGAGACCCATTTGCCGGCGATCTTTGGGTCTTTCGCGGGCGCAGCGGGGCGCTTGTGAAGATAATCTGGCACGACGGCCTCGGGATGTCGTTATATTCGAAGCGATTGGAACGAGGGAAGTTCATTTGGCCCGCCGCGAAGGACGGCGTGGTGTCGCTGACGAGCTCACAGCTGGCCTGCCTGCTCGACGGAGTGGACTGGCGGAACCCGCAATATAGCTGGCGCCCACAGAGCGCAGGATAGGCGCAGATTTTCTCGGCGGAGGCTGCATTTTCCGCTTCATCCGGGAGGTTTTCTATGATTCCATCCAAGTTGTGGACGCCGCCGTTTCGCCCCTGCCTGACGATATCGAAGCGCTCAAGGCGTTGGTACGGCTCAGTGCGCAGCGCGCCGATGAAGCCGAACAGCGGGCCACGAGCGCTGAAGCCGAACTGGCCAATGCCCGTGCCCGGGAGAGCGCCACCGAGGCGTTGATCTCGCACTACAAGTTGCAGATCGCCAAGCTCAGGCGCGAGCAGTACGGCCCCAGCGCCGAACGCACCCGCCGGCTTCTTGCGCAGATGGAGTTTGAGCTCGAAGATTTGGAGGCCGACGCCGCCGAAGATGATCTGGCCGCCGAGGCCGCCGCGACAAAGGCGACGAACGTCACCGCCTTTGAGCGCAAGAGGCCAGTTAAAAAACCGTTCCCCGTCCATTTGCCCCGCGACCGCGTCGTCGTTCCGGCGCCCTGTTCCTGTCCGGCCTGTGGCGGCATGCGCCTGTCGAAGCTGGGCGAGGATGTAACCGAGACGCTGGAGGTAATCCCGCGTGCCTGGAAGGTCATCCAGACCGTACGCGAGAAATTCTCCTGCCGTGACTGCGAGAAGATCACGCAGCCGCCCGCGCCATTCCATGTCGTGCCGCGTGGCTGGGCAGGGCCAAGCTTCCTCGCCATGCTGCTGTTCGAGAAGTATGGGCAGCACCAGCCGCTCAACCGCCAGGCGGAGCGCTTCGCTCGCGAAGGCGTGCCGCTGAGCGTCTCCACGCTTGCCGATCAGGTTGGTGCGGCGTCCTTCGCCTTGATGCCCATCTTTCGGCTGATCGAGGCCCATGTCTTTGCCGCCGAGCGCGTGCATGGCGAC
Source organism: Sphingobium lactosutens (assembly GCF_013393185.1). Lineage (GTDB taxonomy): Bacteria > Pseudomonadota > Alphaproteobacteria > Sphingomonadales > Sphingomonadaceae > Sphingobium > Sphingobium lactosutens_A. Next base: position 10,607 of record NZ_QJQX01000038.1, read on the forward strand.
GATACCACCGTGCCGGTCATGGCCAAGGGCAAGACCGATACCGGTAGATTATGGGATTATGTCCGGGATGACCGCCCGTTCGGCGGCGCCGATCCGCCGGCGGTGGTTTTCTATTATTCGCGCGACCGGCGCGGGGAACATCCCCAGGCGCACCTCGCGTCCTGGTCCGGGATTCTGCAGGCTGATGCCTATGCGGGCTATTTTGAGCTGTACGCTCCCAACCGCCAGCCTGGTCTCATCCTGGAGGCAGGATGCTTTGCTCACGCGCGCAGGAAGTTCTTCGAACTTGCTGACGTCGAGGGCGCTGCGCGCAAGAAGAGCCGCGGCGAGCGGACTGGCCCGATCTATCCGATTGCGCTGGAGGCGGTGCAGAAGCTGGACGCCCTGTTCGACGTTGAGCGCGGTATCAACGGCAAGACACCAGCGGAGCGGCTTGCCGCCCGTCAGGAGTTGAGCGCGCCACTGATCGCCGAACTGCACGACTGGTTGAACGCCCAACTCGCCAAGCTGTCGCGTAACCATGATCTCGCCAAGGCTATCAACTATATGCTTCGGCGCTGGGACTCCTTCACCCGCTTCCTCGTCGATGGCAGGGTATGCCTCACGAACAACGCAGCGGAACGGGCGCTACGCTGTGTGCCACTCGGGCGGAAAGCATGGCTATTTTGCGGCTCCGATCGCGGCGGTCAGCGCGCCGCCATCATGTTTTCACTCATTCAAAGCTGTCGCCTCAACGACCTCGATCCCCAGGCTTGGCTCGCCGACGTCCTTGCCCGCATCGCCGGTCATCCGGCTAATCGGCTTGGCGATCTGCTCCCATGGAATTGGAAACCAACAGCGTTGAAGCTGGAGCCGTGATCTCATAGCATCACGGCATGGAATTTGACCCGCAACCCGAACTGATTGAATCCTCTCTCTGCCGGTCCATCGAACAGGCGGGCGTACGGCTGACCATCAACATCGTGCGGCTCGCCACCGAACGTGGCTGGTCCCTCGAGGTCGTCAACGAGCACGGCACCTCGACGGTCTGGGACAATCTATTCCCCACCGACCGCGATGCCGATGCTGCATTCCGCGATGTGCTCGCTCAAGAAGGCGTCGAGGCCTTCCTCGGCAAGTAAGATGCCAAATCCCCCAGCAAACCGTCAGTAGCCGCGGTCCTCACCGGATGCGTACG
>NZ_QJQX01000039.1:0-93115 GCF_013393185.1 Sphingobium lactosutens
TAGCGCGTAGACTCATTATGCGGCGCACCAGATTCGAACGCAGATAAGTTTGATTGCGGCGAGGAAATTGGCTGGATCCTTGTCGTAGCGGGTGGCAATGCCACGGTACTGCTTGATGCGATTGAAGAAGCGCTCGACGAGGTTTCGCTGTTTGTAGAGCCATGGCGAGAAGGCGAAGCGCTGCTTTCGATTGGATCGATTAGGGATGTTGGCCCAGACGTTCCTAGCCGCAGCGGCCTCACGGATTGCGTTGCTGTCATACCCCTTGTCGCCCAGCAGGGTGGCGCCTTCGGGAATGGCGTCGATCAGCGCTTCAGCCTCACAGGCATCGTGGACCTGCCCGCCTGTCAGTCTTAGGCTGACAGGGCGTCCTTCAGCATCGACAAGAGCGTGGAGTTTGCTGGTGAGACCGCCCCGGGAACGTCCCATGCCACGATCGCAACTTCCCCCTTTTTGCCCGTCGCACCGTTCTGGTGGACGCGCATGCAAGTGGAATCGATCATCACCAGTTCGCCATTATATCCGGCGGAAACCGCTGCCAGCAGCCGGTCCCAGACCCCGGCTTTGCGCCAGCGGACAAACCGGTTGTAGCAGGTCGTCGGAGGCCCATAGCGCTCAGGCACTTCGGCCCATGTAGCTCCCGAGCGAAAGCGCCACATGATCCCGTTGAGAACGCGGCGATCATCCACCCGCGCCACACCGCGAGGCTTGTTGGGCAGCAACGGCTCGATAATCCCCCATTCCCGATCTGTCAGTTCATACCGACGACGTGCCATCCAACCCTCCAATGCTGGAGAGCCGTGAATCATCTCACTCGCCAAACCGCAATCTATTTATGAGTTTACGGCCTAGTAGGCGTGGCAAAGCCGAATGGCGAGCCCCTGATGCGCGAGGAAGCGACTGTTGGTGACATTGACCTGGCCATCGTCAGGTCCGAGGTCCCTCGCTTCGACGATCTGGACGATCGGATAGAGCAGTGGCTCGCCTATCCGCCGGAGGTCGCGCGAGCCTTCGAGCCTGAACTGACGGATTTGCTGGGATGCCGGATTCATCGACCGAACCTTGGCAACCATGAGGGGCGCTGCCCTTCTCGACTACTTCGCGAACCGGAGCGGAAGGCAGGTGCGATCGACGCCCACGCGCCCGATCAGCACGCGCTGATCGAAGCCCTTCGGGCGGACGAACTGCCCGAGCCCGTGACCGGCTGACTGACCACAGGGACAGATGTTCGCATGGATCGACAGGGGATGAAATGCGGGACCATGATCATCAGGAGGGCGCCGCCGAAAGGCGGCGACACAAACGCCTCGGCACCTGCCGCGCGCTCATCGAGGAACGGCGACTTGTGGAGAAGAGCCTTGGCGTCCAGCTTTGTGCCAATCCGAACTGCGACATGCTGCTCCACCTCTATGAAGCGGAACCGGAAGGCTTTGCGGTCTACCAGTCGGCGCTTTGCACGGTCGCCAATATTCCATATTCCAGCGCCCATCGCTGGACCGCCACCATCGCAACACGCAAAATATTGATGCGCCGCCTCGACCTGCGCGACAAGCGGCGGGTCACGGTCCGGCTCGTGCCGCCCGTGAAGGAGGCGCTCGACAGAATCATGGACGAAGCATCCACCGCTGCGATCGATTTCGTCGATCGTTGCACCATTGATACCGATAGCATATGATGTGTGATGCGCAATGCTGGAGGATGGGACGATGCGAACGACTCTTGTGATCGATGATGACGTGATGGCGGCCGCGCGCGCCATTGCCGACCATCAACACAGCTCGATCGGTCGCGTTCTGTCGGATCTCGCGCGTAAGGCGCTGCACGCCCCGGAGGCGTCGCGGACGCGGAACGGCATCAGCCTGCTTCCGACAAAGCCGGGTGTTGTGGTGACGCAGGAGATCGTCAATGCCCTTCGCGATGAGGCGCCATGACTTATCTTCTGGACGTCAATGTCCTGGTCGCGTTGATCGATCCCAATCATGTGGGCCATGAAGCGGCCCATCGCTGGTTTGAAGCAGAAGGCAGCAAGGCCTGGGCGACCTGCCCTATCACGGAAAATGGCGTGATCCGGATCGTCGGCAACGTCCGCTACCCCTCAACGCCAGGCTCGCCGGCTGAAGTGGCGATGATCATGGGCCAGATGTGCAAGCTTCCCGGGCACAGCTTCTGGGCCGAAGATATCAGCCTCCTGACAGCGGCACATGTCGATGCCAGCCAGATCCTTACCTCCGCCCAAGTGACCGATACCTATCTCCTCGCGCTTACCGTCGCCAACAAGGGCAAGCTCGCCACTTTCGACCGGCGCCTTACTTCCAGAGGGGTTACGGGTGGCAAGGACGCGATCCACCTCATCGGAAATCATTGATGCGCACCGACCTCGACCATCTTCCCGCGGCCAAGTAGCGCGAGCTTGAAGAAGTCGTCCGCATCCTGTTCGCTGAGTTTCGTGAAGCGACCGAGAATGCGACCGGCCGCAAGAAATCGGCCCGCATCCTCAAGATCATCCTGTTCGGCTCTTACGCCCAGGGCGACTGGGTCGACGCGCCGTTCGACGCCAACCAGTATAAGTCCGACATGGATATCCTGGTGATCGTCAACCAGAAGGAACTGGCCGACGTGGCGGCCTACTGGTCGGTGGCCGAGCAGCGCCTGATCGATGCCTATCTGATCGAGAAGCGCCTCAACACGCCGGCGCATTTCATCGTCCATTCGCTCCAGCAGGTGAACCAGGGCCTCAGCCACGGCCGGGTCTTCTTCATGGAAATCGCCGAGCAGGGCATCGCCCTTTACGAGGCGGACGATCGCGAGCTTGCCAAGCCCAAGCCCAAGACCCCGCCAGAGGCAGCCGCGGCAGCGCAGGACTATTTCGACGATTACTTTTCTGAGGCGATGCAGGCTTTCGAAGTTGCAAAGTTCGGTATCGAAAAGTCCTTCTTCAGGAAGGCGGCATTCGATCTCCACCAAACCGCCGAGCGACTATACCATACCCTCACCTTCTACACCCCATACGATCACAATATCGCGTTTCTTCGGCTGCAATCTGAAGGGCGTGACCCTACCCTCTTCGACGTCTGGCCGCGAGGGCCCCGCAGAGAGCGCGCGATGTTTCAGAAACTCAAGGACGCCTACTTGAAGGCCCGCTATTCCAAGCACTATCAGATCAACTTGGATGAGTTGAACTGGCTGGCCGAACGCGTTGAGGCTCTCGGTAAGACATCGCATTCGATATGCTCTGCGCATATTGCAAAGTTGAAGGAGAAGGCGCGACACCGACTTTGTCAGCGGCCCCTTCAGCGGGGATTCAGTCGATACCGGAACGACTGACCTTGGGACTTTCTGCTCGGTCGGCTTTGGAGCGGCGAGAAGGTAAGCTGCCGTTCCGGCTTCCCCAACCCATTGCATTCGAGAACGGCTGAGGCGGCCATGACCGATAATCGTTGATAGCGGATTCTCGACCGTGCCGCAAACCGCTGCACACATTCTGCAACTGGATCGTTGCCTTTTCCAGCTTAGTAAAGCTGGATGCCGGAGGCAAGAACGGCTGCAGGATTTCCCACTCGCCGGCCGTCAAATCGGTTGGCAAACGCAGGCCTTTGCTGGCATGGCGCCCCCGAGTGATGTCAGTCCACATCGTTGAAATCCAAGTCGTTTTTGGCGAAACCCCGGAAGCAATGTTCACCCAAGCTGTAAAGCTAGGGCGCTGATATCACTCAACTGAATTTCGGTGCGGACACTTAGAAAAGTGACAATTTGCCACCGGCTTCCAGATATGCCTGGAATGTCGTTTCGCGTTGGGGCGAAGAAAGAGCGGGTCGTGGGCCAAGAGTATCGCCCAGTCCCATCACAAGGGAGTCGTCAGGACTGAATCGCGCCCAGGGCGATGACGGTGTCGCAGGCGATCCATGTTGCATGAAGGCGATCAGATAATCTTGTAGTTGCCGTGAGACGGTTACATCCTTGTCCGTGAATTTCCGCGGTCCCATGCCGAGATTGCCGAAAAGATATGGGACGCTGGCCGTATGAAATGCGCCGAAAGCGGCTCCCCCCGTCGCAGCGGGATAAGGATGGTCGTAGAGGTAGGGATAGACTGCCTGACCCGAACTACGCACTCGCTCCCTTGCCCATACCAGAAGATTCGCCATGTAGCGGTCGCGGCTGATCTCTTTGATGGAATGGTCGATCTCGGAAGTCGTGGAGTGAGGGTAGAGCGCAAGGAAGCGATCTGCAAAATCGCCATAGCGATTTTTCACGAACTCCTCGAAGTCTGCCGGGCTTTTCGGCACACCGAACACGGTGCCTTCATCCGCGTTGAACCCGGTCATCAGCGGCACGTTGGACACGATCGGCGTGCTGCCGGCGCCGGGATCGCCCTTCACCACCACGCCGTCATCATTGGGCGCGAAACGGATTTCTGGCATGCTGGCGTTCTTGCCGCTTTTGGGCGGTGGCACATAGCTTGCCTCCTGAAGCTGCGCAGGGCTTAGCTTGCGCAGGTCCGCGATGGAACCGGCGCCAACTCTTTGCGCCAACTCCACGCCATAGCCTTCGGCCTTTTCGAGCGTCCGCATGTTCACGCCCATGCCGGATCCGCTCACCGCGACAGCCCGCTGGAAGAGTCCCTTGGCGGCAGGCGCCACGATCAGGTCATTGACTGCCGCCGCGCCGGCAGATTCTCCGGAAATGGTGACATCATCTGGATTCCCACCCAGCCGCGCGACGTTCGACCTGACCCATTTCAGCGCGGCGATCATGTCTAGCAGGCCGTAATTGCCTGATGTCCCGTGACCCGATTCCCGCGTCAGTTCGGGATGCGCCATAAAGCCGAACACCCCCAATCTGTAATTGATCGAAATGACGACCACGCCGCGCCCTGCCAGTTTCGCTCCGTCATAAATCGGCATGGAGGCCGATCCGCTGCCAAAACCACCGCCGTGGATATAGACCAGCACCGGGCGACCTTTGGTGTCGGCGCCCGGCGTCCAGACATTGAGATAGAGGCAATCCTCGCTGACGGGCGCCTGGTTGAGGAACTCATCCGTATAGGGTCCGAAAAGACGCGAAGGCGACTGATAACAGGCTGCGGACTTTTGCGTGGCGTTGCGTATTCCGTTCCAGTGTCGCACTGGTTGCGGATCACGCCAGCGGAGCCCGTCGACCGGTGGCTGAGCATAAGGCACGCCCAGAAAGGCGACAACAGCGCCGCTGCGCACGCCCTTTACCTGTCCGTTGTCCAGCCTGACCATTGGTGCGTCGGGTGGCGGGGCTGCGGCGGTCAATGTTACAGCCAGCGTGACGCCTGCCAGGAGACGGATGGCAAATATGCGGACAGGATGCAAAGCTGTTCTCCCTCTTGCAGTTATCAGAAACGAGCGTCGAATTGCAGACCGACGGTCCGTTGCGAGTTCGGATCGAGAATCTGCCACAGTCCGCCCTTGGCGAAGGCCGTTGTTGGATAGATCTGGGTTGGATAGATTTTGTTGGTCAGGTTGCGTCCGAACAGGGCGAGCGTCCAACCTTCACCGCCTCTCAGTCCGACGCGCGCATTGAACAGCGTTTGCGACGGGACGGTGAAGATCGGATCGGCGGACAGATACATGGACTGACGCGAGCGAATGGTGGCGTCGCCGCCCACAAAGGCAGAGACATCGCCGGTCAATGGTGCTTCCTGTTCGACGGAAATGGTCATCTTGAACTTCGGGGCGTAGTTGAGTTGCTTACCCTCAAGGGCGGAGCCGTCAGCGCCGACGAAGTTCCTGGGATATTTCGCCAGATTGTAGATGCCGGAAATATTGATCGTATTCCCCTGGAAGGGATGGCCGAACAATTCCCACTCCGCGCCCTTGCTGATAACCTTGGGCACATTCACATTGGAACACAGGATGCCGGTCGGGGCCGAAACGCAGGATTGGGTCTGAAAATCCTTGACCCGGGTGTAGAACAGATCTGCATTGAAATAGAGCTTCCGGTCGAAAAGGCTCTGTTTGATACCTATCTCAAAGCTCGTCGGGCGCTCCGCATCGATAGCGTCGAGAACGCGATCAGTTCTGGTAAGCGCGTCGTTGATTTGCGGCGCCTTGTAACCCGTCGATACCGTAAAATACGCCATCGTTGCGTCTGACAGGTCATATTGCACACCGGCTCGCCAGGTCAGAGCGTCAGCCGATGCCTTAGCCGAGAAATAGTCGCTGACGCCGGAATTGATCGGGTCGGAAATGGTTTCCGACACGTCGGAGTGCGTATAGCGAGCGCCCAGGATCAGGCGAGCGGCAGGGGACAGGCGATAAGTGGCGTTGCCGAAGACGGCATAATCCTTGGCAGTCGAGGTTGTTTCGCCAATGGCATTGCCCAATACCACGTCAAATCCAAGAAAAGCGGGGTGTGCGACAAGCTGGCTCGGCTTGTGATTGGAGAAGGTGGCGCTCTGAAAATACAGCCCTCCCACCCATTCGAGTGGCAAATTGGTTTCCGACGCGAGACGCAATTCCTGGGTGAACAGGCTGCGGCGCGTGCGTTCCGGATCGTCGACACTACCGCTCGTCAGCGAGACGACCGGCGAACAGTTCACGAAATCACAATTTTGCAAATAAGTGCGGGCAAAGTTCGGTGCGATGCCGATCACGCTGGAAACAGACTTCTGGCTTGTCTTGCGATAGGATGTGAGAGATGTCAGGGTCGTTGCGCCGAGTTTCCAGTCAACCTGGCCCGATATGCCCCCGATCTGCTGGCGGGCGCTATTGGGGAAACCGGCGCAGTTGTCGACATTGTCCGGCGAAGGCGTGATGCCGCATGCTGCCAGCGCCTGAGCCAGCAGGCTTCCCGGTGTTGCCGCCCGGTAAAGCAGGCCGCCGCCATATTTGTTGGTGCTCTTGTTGTAGTCTACGATCAGATTGACCGTCACATCATCACCGACATCAAAGAGATAACGGCCCCGGAAACCGAAATTGGTCGTATCCTGCTGGCGCCCGTTGCTCAGATCGCGGGATATTCCGTTGTTGTTGAACATGTAACCGGCAAGGCGCAGGGCTGACGTATCGGACACGGGAATGTTCACCCCGCCACGCACTGCGCCGCGGAAATATTCGGAGCCTATCGGCTTGATCCCGATTTCACCGTTGAGGAATGCCGACAACTCACCAATCTGCGGAGCACGCGTGGTGATGTTGAGAACGCCTGCGGAGACGGAGCTTCCAAACAGCGTGCCTTGCGGCCCCTTCAGCACCTCAACCCGTTCCGTGTCGAAAATGTCGCTGATATTCGCATTGCCCAGCACGATGCCGTCCAGCACGATGCTGACCGAGCTGGCCGAGGTGGCGTTGCCGATCTGATTGGTGCCAATGCCGCGGACAAAGCCGCCGCCGCCTGGCGCAGCGGCCGGGGCCGTGAACTCAATTGAAGCGCTGGCCTGTGAGAGATCCTGCACCGACTGCACCCCTCGCCGGGCAAGCTGATCGGCAGACACGACCGTTATCGAGATCGGAACATCCTGAACATTTTCCGCTCTTTTCTGAGCGGTCACGATGATTTCGCTATCTCTGATGTCACCTGTATCGCGGTTTTGAGCCTGAGCCGCGGGGGCAAGCCCGATCAAAAGCGCCGTCAACGACGTGCCCAAAAGATATGCTCTCATGTGAATCCTCCCCAATTTTTCTCTCAGTTCAACGATATCGGGCCTAGTCTGCCTCTATTTATAGAACCAATATTTTAAACCGGCTTTTGAGTCAATGGATTCTAAACGGGATTGGCAAAGATCGGGTGGCAAGGATTGGCTATCTGGGGAACAGGTTGGCTTAGCCAGTTCGGGGCACTAGTGTCGGCCTATGAATGATGATCGCATCCTGGAGATCTCTGCTGTCGCTGCGTCGCCCGCATTGGTTCGCCCCCCCCTCCAGCAGCGTAGCCGGGAAACGCATCGTAAAATTATCGATGCGGCCAAGGACATATTGATCGCGAAGGGAATTTCCGGCCTGACACTACAAGAGGTGGCGCAGAGGGCTGGCGTATCGAATGGCGCCCTTCATTATCGGTTCAACAGCAAGGAGGCGCTGTCCATCACACTGATTACCCACCTTCTTCACGATATAAGAGATAAAGAGAGGATCATGCATAACAAACTTATTAAAGAAAGTAGAAATATCGATGAAATGATGCGGTCATATATTAAAGAATACTTTAGAATAATGCAGGATTTTAATCCTATATTCAATGGATCTATCGGCGTTATTAAGGCTAACAGAGACCTTTCTCGATTAGGGGTGGAAGTTGCACAGGAAGCGGAGGATTTGGCTAAAGCGACATTTCTGTCCTTCGTCGAAAATAAATCTGCTGCACGACAAGTCGAGAAAGCCGATGAGGTTTTCCATATTATCTTTTCGTTCGTTATTCGCGAAATTCAATTTCCCAGTTCAGCTCCTGGCTCACCGCAAAGGCTAAGGCGTCAGGACGCGCTTGCCAGAATGTGTGTGGCATACCTCCAGGCTGGCAATGATGGGCCGTTCGTAGAGGGGGCCTGAGCATCGCGTTATAGTTGACGTGTGGAACTGCGATCGTTCCATCAATGATGCTCAGATCTTGATCGCTTATGAAAGCTCGAAACGTCGCTCAATCCCGATAGGCTAGGCGCAACCCTTGGCGAGCGTCGGGTGGCTACCAAGCACCGTTGAGGTGCGATACATTGGGCTAAGTGCCTACCGGCTGATTAGGCCGACGATGCAGCCATGCGCGGAGCCGGCATCTACCCCAGGGTCGCCTTCCTTTGCGATACAATCTAGACAGACCTCGGCGACAGCTCTCATCAGGACCGGACGTTTACCGGAGCAGATGTGAACGACCGAGTTTGGTCGATTTAGACATGGAATGCCGTCCGCCCTCTGCAAAGAGCCACTCGTTACAACAATGCCCTGGCTGCCTACGCTGCAGGCTCTTGCGAACGGTTATCAACTTCGTCTAGACCGCCATGGTGTCGACAAACGCCCTCGATCTTTCATGCCTGCTTCAGAGCGAACGGTCTTCGCTTTTGCGGATGCTGTTGCGCGTGCTGGATCGCAGCATGGTCGCCGATGCGCTCCAGACCTTGTGGTTGCGAATCCAGAAAGTGGGGGACGATCCGCCGATCAACGACAAGCGCTCCTATCTGTTCGCTCTGGCCGCCAACGTCGCCTGGGATCAGGGCCGCGAACTGGCCCGGCGTCGCAAGATTCAGGCGGAAGCCGACGCGATCCTGTGGGGGGCGGAGCGCAGTCCTTCAGCCGAAACCATGATGATCGCGCGCGACGAACTGAAACGCGTGCTGGAGGCGGCCGATCACCTGTCGGAACCGACCCGCACCATCTTCTGGCTTAACCGGATCGAGGCTATTCCCCAACGCGACATTGCCGTGCGCCTCGGCGTTTCGCGCACCACCGTCGAAAAGCATATCCGGCGCGCCCTCTCGCTATTGGGTCAGGCCCGCGACGGGGGATGAGATCTTTTATTTTCATCGGGGGTTAGGCACGGTGCTACGGAAAACGCCTCGCCGACATGGAGCCTATGCACCGCCATGCTGTGAAGACAGCCCATGACATCTCGTGAACAGGGCGACCGCGGGGCCATGACGCAGGCCGCCCGTGACTGGATCATGCGGCTTGCTTCCGGGGACATTACGGAACAGGAACTGGCGGATCTGGCGCATTGGCGCGAGGCGCCCGATTGCGAGGCGGTGTTTCAGCATGAACTGGCGCTCTGGCGAAGTCTTGACGCCGTGGGCGATCATCTTGCGCCACAGGTGCCGGCATCAGATCCTGTGGCGGCGAAGGTCGGCCAACGCTTCCAGCGCAGATATGCCATAGCGGGGATCGCAGCCAGCCTCGCCCTGATGGCCGCCGTGCCGGAGGCCCTTCTGCGGTTGAAGTCCGATCATCGCACCGGCGCTACCGTGGAGATGGTTTCGCTTCCCGATGGGTCACGCGCCATGCTGGATGCCGGAAGCGCCATAGCGGTCGACTATGACCCGGGCGGGCGCCGGATCGAACTGCTCAAGGGACGCGCCTGGTTCAACGTCGTTCACGACAATGCCAGACCGTTCAGGGTCGCAGCCAACGGCGGGATCGTCGAGGATGTGGGCACGGCCTTCACCGTGTCGGCTGGAGGCGAGAATTCGGAAGCCGCCGTGACCAGCGGCATCGTTCAGGTCCGATCCGACAGAGGCGATGGCCGCTGGATGCGATTGACCGTGGGGCAGCGCGCGTCCTGGACCGATGGCGCGGCGCCGATGCGCCGGGCCGCCCTGCCGATCGGCCGGATCGCCGCCTGGCGAGGGGGCGACGTGGTGCTCACGCAAGCACCTGTCCGCGATGCCATTCAGGAGATCGCACGCTATCGGAGCGGCCCGACCTTCATTTTCGGGCAAGTGGACGGCCTCGCACCTGTGACGGCGATCCTTCGCGCCGCCCGCGCGGATGAAGGGCTGGATGCGCTGGCTGCCAGCGCATCCCTGCAAATCACCCGTTTGCCCGGCGGAATCGCGATCGTTCGACCGGCGCGATAAAAATTTCGCCGCAAGGGTTAGGCAAGACGATTCTGAAAACGCCATGGGCATGATCGATCAGATGACAATGCGACGCATCATTTGATCGGATGCTGTCTGCTATGATTTCTTGCTGGGGGTTTCGTCTTGTCCAACCGTTCATCCCGTCCGATTTTTCTGCGTGCCGCGCATCTGACTGCGGCGCTTCTTGTCGGCACTGCACTCGGTCCGCTCGGCGGCACGGTGGCTTACGCTCAATCAGGAGGCGCAACGGCCTCGGCGCGCGACTTCAACATTAGGTCACAGCAACTGGTGGACGCGATGCGGGAGTTTTCGCAGGCGACCGGCATCCAGGTCGTCTACACCGCCTCTGTCGGTAGCGGTGTAGCTGCTGGCGAAGCGTCCGGCTCTTTCTCTGCAGCGGAAGCGCTGTCGCGGATTCTGACCGGAACGGGCCTAACCTATCGTTTCACCGGCGCGAATGCCGTCACGCTGGAGCCTGCGCCCCAGTCGACGGATGGGGTGGTCCGTCTTGGTCCCGTCCGGGTCGAGGGAGACAGCGCCGCTTCCAGCCCGACCGCGTCGCAGTTTGCAACGGCGACAGGGCCGGTGGGCAGCTATGTGGCGCGCCGCAGCGCATCGGCAACCAAGACCGATACGCCGTTGATCGAAACCCCCGCTTCCATCTCTGTCGTCACGCGCGAACAGATGGACGTGCAGCAGGTCAAGACGATATCACAGGCGTTGCGATATACCGCCGGGGTCACGGCGGATATCGCGGGATCGCAGGTGATTGCGGACCAGTTCATCGTCCGGGGTTTCCAGCAAGGCGCGGGCCGGGTGCTGAAGGATGGCCTGCGCATGTTCCCGAGCGATTATCTCGGCTGGGATGCGCCCGAACCCTATGGCCTTGAGCGGGTGGAAATCCTGCGCGGGGCAAGTTCGGTCCTGTACGGCGCATCCGATCCGGGCGGGCAGATCAACCTCATTTCCAAGCGCGCGCCGCAAGAACCGCTCTATCAGTTGCAACTGCAACGCGGTAGTTTCGATTATTGGCATGCGGCCGGGGACATTGGCGGGCCGCTCGACAAGGATGGGACATTATCCTATCGGCTGACAGGCCTGTATCGGGAAAGCGATGCGCAGGTCGATTTCATCCATAACAGGCGTATCTTCGTCGCGCCCACGGTGACATGGCGGCCAGACAGCCGGACGGAACTGACCATCCTGACGGAATATCAGAAGCAGACCGGCAATTTCGCCAACCCGGTCCCCGCCGATGGCTCGCTATTTTCCAATCCCAATGGCCATATCCCGCGCAACCGCAACATCGGTGATCCCGACTTCGACCGTAGCAGCAGCGAGAAATGGGCGCTGGGCTACGCCTTCGACCACCAGTTGAGCGAGGCGATCTCCCTTCGCCAGAACTTGCGTTATACCCATGTCCGCCACGATAGCGCCGAACTCTTCTTCCTCAGCTGGGTCGGCACCGCCCAGCGGTCGATCGACCGCTTCTCGGACGAGCGGCGCGGTTCAGGCGATATCTTCTCGGTCGATACACAGGTCGAGGGCCGTTTCCAGACGGGACCGCTCAGCCATACGCTGCTGGCGGGGCTGGACTATAACCGGACCAGCTACGACCAGTGGCAGCGGCTCGGCTATGCCACGCCGCTGGATCTGTTCACGCCCGTCTATGGCAATGTCACGCCCTTCTTCTTCCCGGCCAGCGAATATGAGCAAACCATCGATCAGACCGGCCTCTATCTTCAGGATCAGGTCAAACTTGGCGGCAAGTGGGTCATGCTGCTGGGCGGTCGCTATGACTGGGTGCGCAACGCCAACAGCGCCAGTTGGGCCGCCGAACCAGTGCAGAAGGACGGCAAGTTCACAGGGCGCGCCGGTCTGGTCTATCTGGCCGACAACGGCCTTGCTCCCTATCTCAGCTTCTCCCAGTCTTTCCTGCCTGCGACGGGCCGCACCTTCGACAATCAGATATTCCGGCCGGAAACCGGTCGGCAATATGAGGCGGGCGTCAAATATCAGCCGACAGACGGCAACAGCCTCTACACGATCGCCGTCTTCGACCTCACCAAGGACAATGTGTCCACCACCGATCCGCTTCATCCCGGCTACAGCATTCAGGATGGTCGGACGCGATCCCGTGGCGTGGAGGCTGAGGCTAAGCTGAGCGTGGCGGCGGGCTTCAACCTCCTCGCCACCTTTTCCTGGAACGACGTGAAGGTAATGCGATCGAACGAGTCGGCCATCCTTGGGAACCGTCCGTTTCGCGTGCCGGAACATCAGGCGTCCCTGTGGAGCGACTATAGCATTACCACAGGCGCTTTCTCGGGCCTGAGCGGCGGTGGCGGCTTCCGTTATATAGGCAGCAGCTATGGCGATCGAGAGAACAGCTTCAAGGTGCCCTCCTATACCGTCGTCGATGCCTTTCTTCGCTATGCACCGCCTGCTCTGGGTGGGCTATCCCTTGAACTGAATGCATCGAATCTCTTCGACAAGGGCTATATCGCAGGATGCTTCAATCGGAACGGCTGCCAATATGGCCAGGGCCGGAACATTTATGTGACCCTCGCTTATGATTGGTGAATGCCCATGCCAGGCGGATTGATTGCCATGTCGAGCGGCTCGACATAGACCCGTGACCTGCAAAACATCCCAGGAACTCAATCCGCCGATTTTCGGGATCGGGCCGTCCACACGCTATTGCGAACAGCCAATGCCGCTGGGCACCCGGCTGTTCGGAATGTGCGGCGTGGCGATGGTCGCTGTCCTGATATTAAGTGGCGCCTTCTTCACCTGGACGGTCTTCCGCCCGGTAAAGGAGCCGTCGCATCTGAGCCTGTTCGATGTTGCGCCGCCGGCAGCCCCACCCGAACCCGTCAACGAAACGCCGCCTCAGCCGGAACAGGTTCGGAAAGAACGGGTGGAGCCGTTGCCTGAGCAGCCAAAGCAGCCGCCAGCGGAAATTCAGCTTCCTGCTGACAATGTCCTCCCCGTTCCCGTGGTGAAGCCGGTAGCCGACCCCAGCCTGCCGGTGAAAAACAGGACTGCTGCTGAAACAAGGCCTCAACCGCCCGCGCCGGAACAGAATAACGCAAAGCCAACGTGGGAAGGCATGGTGCTTGGCGCACTCAACAAGGTGAAGCGCTATCCGCGCAATGCCGCCCTTCGCCGCCAGCAGGGCGTGCCCTATATCCGTTTCGTGATGGACCGGGAGGGCAAGCTGCTGTCGTCCCGCATCGAGCGATCATCGGGGTTTCGCGCACTTGACGATGAGGCGGTCGCCCTGCCCAAACGGGCGCAACCACTGCCCAAGCCGCCCGCAGAGGTGAAGGGCGATACGATAGAACTGATCGTACCGGTCGAGTTCTTCATGCGATGATGGAGTGAAGGCGAGACACTCAGGATGCGTTTTCGACGACTGACACTGGTCGCCCTCCGATCGAGAGAATCATGTTGAACGGTAAATATCTTCGACCTGGATTTTCCGGTGCTAGGTGTCGAGAACGGCCCGGTTTCCGACACCCTTCGATCATTTCACCAAGTCACCGCAGGAAAACTCGACGGGAACGACCAGTTCGATCGTATCTCCCGGCTTGTCATTCGGCGGCTTGGGGAGTGGCTGTGCCCGCTTGGGAAGAGCCACGGCTTCGCGGTCAAGATCGGGAAAGCCCGATGATCGTTCGAGCCGTGACGATAAGACCTTACCCGCCCGATCCATGACGAAGCGGATATAGGGCACGCCCTGTTGCCGCCTGCTCAGGGCAAGGCGGGGATAACGTCGATGGGACGCGAGTTGACTAAGAACCCGACCCTCCCAGGTATCGGGCGTATTGCCGGTTACCTGTGGAGCCACAGGCGCAGGTTCGGTCTTGGGCGCTGTGGCCTCGACCGTCATCGGGGTCGGATCAATCGGGGAGGGACGGTAGTTTGATCGGCTCCATCTTTGGCCGATCCAGGGACGTTTGCTTTATCTCGATCGGTTCCGGTGCGTCCTTTTCTTCCGGCGGCGTCTCGGGTGGCGAGGCTGGTGGCCGCAAATTTACGACGGTGAGAGCGGGCGCTGCCCCCACGGGAACAAAGCGGCTGTGCCACTCAATCGCCAACAGTTCGCAGCCAGTCACATGCCAAGTTTCCCTTTGTCGCGAGCGAGGCATTTGGTGGGGGAAACGCCGACGGCGCCTCCTCCGTCGGGCAAGCGCTCCCATGTAAAATCAGGCCCATAGCGCTCCACCTTCTCGGCTGAACAATGCACCTTCAAATGCCGGAACTAAACACCTACCCCATTCGAGGGGGCTTGGCTCGACTACCGCCAACAAATATTCTCCACACTCGCCTGGTGAACGATGCCTGACATGCCACCCCGCGACATCAAGTTCGAATGCATCCAACGCATCGGCGATATGCGCACGACCATGCGGACAGCGTCTGTGGCAAACGGATTTGAAGGAAACTTATCCGCGCCCGACAAAAGGCATGTTGGTTGCCATCAATGTCATGAACTGGACATTGGCCTCCGGCGGCAGCCCGTCCATATAAGCGACCGCCTCCCCCACCTGCGCTACATCCATCACCGGTTCGGGCATGCGCTCGCCATTGGCCTGGGGCACGCCGGCCGACATCCGATCGCCCATGGCGCTGCTTGCATTGCCGATGTCGATCTGGCTGCACGCGATGCCGAACGGCCGGCCATCCAGCGCGGTCGATTTGGTGAGGCCTGTCACCCCATGTTTGCTGGCGGTATAGGCGATCGAGTCCGGGCGGGGGCTATGCGCGGAAATCGAGCCATTGTTGATGATGCGTCCGCCCTGCGGCACCTGCGCCTTCATCACGCGAAACGCCGCCTGAAGGCAGAGGAAAGCCCCGGTCAGATTGGTGTCGATCACCCGGCGCCAGTCGCTTTCCGCCAACCGGTCGATCGACACGTCCACCACATTCACGCCCGCATTGTTGAACAGCAGGTCGACCCGGCCGAACGCCGCGACCGTCGCGTCGAACAGGGCGGTGACGCTCGCCCCGTCGGTGACGTCGGTGGGAACCGGCAGATGCCCCACCCCCTCCAGCAACGCCAGCGTCTCCGCCAGCCCCTCCGCGCGCCGTCCAGCCAGCGCCAGCCGATAGCCGCGCCGGTCGAGCGCAATCGCCACCGCCCGGCCGATACCGCTGCCAGCGCCGGTAATGACGGCGACCCGGCCATTCATGGCAAAACCGTGGGCAGGGCGCTCGGCAGCGGCGCACCGGCCAGCAGCGCGTCCACATTGGCCAGCACCAGATCGGCCATCGCCTTACGCGTTTCAACGGTACCGCTGGCGATATGGGGCGCCAGCGCAGTGCGATCGCTGGCAATCAGGCCGGCGGGCACGACCGGTTCGTCCGCGAACACGTCCAGCGCCGCGCCGGCGATCGTGCCGCGCTCCAGCGCCACGACCAGCGCATCCTCGTCCACCACGCTGCCGCGCGCGACATTGACCAGATAGCCTTCCGGTCCCAGCGCCTCCAGCACCGCTCCGTCGATCAGGCCGCGCGTCTCCTCGGTCGCGGCGCAGGCCAGCACCAGCACATCGCTGTTCCGTGCCAGTGCACGCAGGTCAGGCTCGAACCGATAGGGCGCATCCTTGGGCATGCGGCCATGATAGGCGATCGGCCCGAACGCCGCCAGCCGATCCGCCGTTGCCCGGCCGATATGGCCCAGCCCGACGATGCCGAACCGCCGCCCCGTCACCTTGCGCTTCAGGGGAAAGCCTTCCTCCAGCCAGCGCCCGCCGCGCACGAAGCGATCCGCCGCCGGCAATCCGCGCAGCAGGCCGATAGTCAGCCCCACCGCCAGATCAGCAACGTCCTCGGTCAGCACGCCGGGCGTCGTGCTGACGGCAACACCCCGGCCCTGCGCGTAGGGCACATCGACCTTATCAAAACCTACGCCATTAATGGCGATCAGCCCCAATGAGGGCAGAGCGTCGATCAGGTCATTGGTGCAGCCCAGATGCCCGCCCGTCACGACGATCTTGGCGCTCTCGGCCTCCGTCGCCAGCCACGCGCGCTGCGCCACCGCGTCCAGTTCGAACCAGCGCACCACCGGGCCACGTTCGGCCAACTGCGCCTCCAGATAATCGGACAGCGGGCAAAGCTGCAACACGACCCCTTGTTCCATGATCCCGCTTCCCTTTTAGATGACGGACAGGATGCCGCCATCGACATAGATGGTCTGGCCGTTGATGAAATTGGATGCGGACGAAGCAAGGAACACGGCCGCACCGTGCAGTTCCTCCAGCTTGCCCCAGCGACCGGCGGGCGTGCGCTGGCACAGCCAGGCGTCGAACACAGGGTCTTCCACCAAAGCCTTGTTCAGCGGCGTATCGAAATAGCCCGGCCCGATCGCGTTGACCTGCAACCCATGCCGCGCCCAGTCGGCGCACATGCCGCGCGTCAGATTTTTCACCGCGCCCTTGCTGGCGGTGTAGGGGGCGATGCCGGGGCGGGCCAGTTCGCACTGGACGCTGCCGATATTGATGATCTTGCCATGGCCGCGCGCAATCATGTGCGGCGCCACCGCTTTGCTGACATAATAGACGCTGTCCAAATTGGTCGCCATCAGCTCGCGCCAGTCATCGTCATTGAAGCTGTCGAGCGGCGCGCGGCGCTGGATGCCGGCATTATTGACCAAGATGTCGATCGCCCCGACGTCCGCCTCGATTTCCGCTATGCCGGCGTTGACCGACGGCTGATCGGTGACGTCGAACAGGCTGGTCGCGACCGCGATGCCCTGCGCCGCCAATTGCGCCGCCGCCGCGTCCAGCGCTTCTTGACTGCGACCGTTCAGCACCACGCGGGCACCGGCCTGCCCCAGCGCCGTCGCGATCGAAAAACCGATACCGCGCGCCGCGCCGGTGACAAGCGCCGTGCGCCCTTCAAGAGAGAAAAGGGTCATGTGGGAAACCTCCATACTTACCTTTCAGCGTAGAAAGGGACCGGTCACATTGCAATCGACAATTTTCAATTTTTTATGTTTCATAACGTTATTGCGGCACGATGTGACAGATGATATCGGTCCCATTAAAGGAGAGACTCATGTTGGCTGCGATATGTCATGGGAAGAAGGATTTGCGGGTGGAATCCCGTGCGGAGCCGGCGCTGGCCGCCGATGAGGTCCGGGTCGGCGTCGCCTATGGCGGCATTTGCGGGTCGGACATGCACTATTATCATCGCGGTGCCGTAGGCGACTTTGCGGTGCGCGAGCCGATGGCATTGGGCCATGAAATTTCCGGCGTCGTGCTGGAGGTCGGATCGGCCGTCACCCATGTCGAACCGGGCATGAAGGCCGCGCTCGACCCCAGCCGCCCCTGCCTCACCTGCGACTATTGCCGCGCCGGCCGCATGAATCTCTGCACCGACATGATGTTCCTGGGCAGCGCCGGCCGTTTTCCCCATGTGCAGGGCGGCTTTGCGCAAACCCTGATTCTGCGCGGCGACCAGATCATCCCGGTCCCGGCCGATGCCGACCTGCTCGCTTTGTCGGTCGCCGAACCGCTGTCGATCGGCCTTCACGCCGTGAACCGCGCCGGCCCGCTGATGGGCAAGCGCGTCATCATCACCGGCTCCGGCCCGATCGGCCTGCTGACCGCGCGCTGTGCGATCCATGCCGGCGCGATCGAAGTGGTCTGCACCGATGTCGAGGATGCTGCGCTCGCCGTCGCCCGCGAACGCATGAACGCCACCCGCACCATCAATGTGGCGACCGATCCCGACGCGCTGGCCACCTATGCCAGTCCCGCCGGCCATTTCGACGTCGCGTTCGAAGCCTCCGGCGCACCGTCCGCCCTGCTCTCGCTCTTCCCCATCGTCCGGCGCGGCGGCCGCATCGTCCAGGTCGGCATGCTTCCCCCCGGCACCGCCCCGATCCCGGTCAACCCGTTGCAATCGCGCGAGATCGAGTTTGTCGGCGCCTTTCGCGCCAATGGCGAGTTTCGCCTCGCCGTCGACCTGATCGTCAGCGGCGCGATCGACGTTTCGCCGATCCTGTCGGGCACCTTCCCGCTGGAACAATCGGTCGACGCCTTTGAACAGGCCGGCGACCGCTCGCGCTTCGTCAAACTGCACATCGCCATCAACAAGGATATCCTGTGATTACGCGCACCGCCATTTTCGAAGGCACGATCAAACCGGGCTATGAGGATCGCTTCCGTGACGAAGTCCGCACCCGCCTCGCCCCTCTCTGGAGCCAGTTCCCCCAAGCCAGCAATGTCCGCCTCTTCTTCGTCGATCAGGTCGATGACGGCGCGCCGCCGATCGCGATGATGCAGCAGGTCGACTATCCCTCGCTCGCCGCGCTGGAAGAAGCGCTGGCCTCGCCTATCCGCACCCAGGCCCGCGCCCTCACGCTGGAATTGCTGGAGATGTTCGAGGGGCGTTTCTACCACACCATCAGCGGCGGCAACGCAGTGGCCGCAACCGCCTGACGCTGATATGCGACTAGGATCGCAGCCATCAGGAAAGCCCCGCCCATGAGCCGTCTCCCCCGCGAAACCACCGCCGCCACCGAGCCGAAACCCGGCCGGCGCGCGTCCCAGCGCCCGACCATCCGCGACGTGTCGCGGCTGGCCGGCGTGTCGCGCATGACGGTGTCGCGGGTGCTGAGCGATCCCGAACTGGTCCTGCCGACCACGCGGGACAAAGTGCTGAAGGCCGTCGCCGACCTCGGCTACGTACCCGACAAGACCGCCGGCAGCCTGTCCAGCCGCCGCACCGGCTTCATCGCGCTGATGCTCCCGACGCTGACCAACGCCAACTTCGCCGCGGTCGCCCATGGCCTGACGGAGGCATTGCGAGAGGCCAATTATCACCTGCTGATCGCCTATACCGACTATGACATGGCGGAGGAGGAACGGCAGCTTTTGAACCTGCTCGCTCGCCGGCCCGAAGCCATCGTGCTGACCGGGGCGATGCACCGGCGCAATGCGTCGCGCATGCTGATGGCCGCCGACGTGCCGGTGGTGGAGATTGCCGACCTGCCCAGCCAGCCGATCGAACATGCGATCGGCTTTTCCAACTATCAGGTCGGCCGCACCGCCGCCCGCTACCTGCTCGATCGCGGCTTCACCCGCATCGGCGCGCTGGCCGCTTCGCCCGACGGCGAAGTCACCGACCATCGCGGCGAAGAGCGCATGCGCGGGTTCGAGGATGAACTGCGCCTCGCCCGCCTGCCCACCGACGCCGTGCTGCGCCATGGCAGCGCCCCGGTCAGCTTCCACCATGGCGCCACCGCCTTCCGCGCTTTAGTGGAGGCACAGCCGGATATCGAGGCGATCTTCGCCGTGTCCGACCTCTCCGCCGTCGGCGCGGTAATGGAGGCGCAGCGCATGAACCTCCGTATCCCAGAAGACATCTCCATCATGGGCTTCGGCGATTTCGAAATCGGGCGGGAGATCAATCCCGCCCTCACCACCATCCATGTCGACTTTCGCGCGCTGGGGCTTCGCACCGGCAAGATGCTGGTCGACATGCTCGCCAGCGATGCCACCCCGGCCCCGTCCGTCGTCGACGTGGGCCTGCGCATCGTGGAGCGGGCCTCCATCAAGGATAAATAAGATGCAGCTTGCGGTCATCGGCGTGGGTGTCATGGGATCGGCGATCGCCGGCCGCCTGCTGGACAGCGGGGCCACTCTTCACCTCTACGACCGCGATCCTGCGCAGATGGCGCCGCTGGTCGCACGCGGCGCGATCGCCGCCGCCAGCGCGCGCGAAGCGACCGCCAGCGCAGACCATGTCATCATCAGCCTGAACAGCGCCGCCATCGTCGAACAGGCCGTCTTCGGGCCAGACGGCGTCGCGCAGGCGGCGGACGCCAGCAAGCTCCTCATCGACATGTCCAGCATCGACGCCGGTCGCACCGCCACCATGGCGCAGCGGCTGCGGGAAGAAACCGACATGGGCTGGGTCGATGCGCCTTTGTCGGGTGGCGCGCCCGCCGCCGCACAGGGGAAACTCACGCTGATGGTCGGCGGCACGACGGAGGATTTCGCCCGCGCCCGCAATGTGCTGGATCATCTTTCCACCAACATCACCCTGTTCGGGCCGCCGGGCGCGGGCCAGACGGTGAAACTGATCAATCAGATCCTCTGCGCCAATTACTTCATGGCCGTCGCCGAAGCGGTCCGCTTTGCCGAAGCCCATGGCGTCGACGCCACGCTGATCCCCGCCGCACTGGCCGGCGGCCGCGCCGACAGCCGCATCCTTCAGGAATATATGGCGAAAATGGCCCGGCGCGATTACACGCCGACCGGCCGGATCGACAATATGCTGAAAGATCTGGAGACGGTGCAGGCCTCCGCGCTGGCCACCCGCACGCCGTTGCCCGTCACCTCGCTGATCGCCGACCTGCACCGCATCGCCGTAGCCGGCGGCCTCGGCCCGGCGGACAGTGCCGCCTATATGCGCCTGTTCGACATGGATGGGGAGCAGCCGGCATGACCCGCGCCATCGTGGTGATGGGCGTAGCGGGCTGCGGCAAGTCGACCCTGGGTCGCGCTCTCGCCCAGCATCTCGGTTGGTCCTTCGTGGAGGGCGACCTTTGCCATCCGGCCGAAAATGTCGCCCGCATGACCGCCGGCTTGCCCCTGGACGACGCAGCGCGCCTGCCCTTCCTGCGCAATGTCGCCACGGCGCTAGCCGCATCGCATAATGGCGCCGTTGCCTCCTGCTCCGCGCTCAAGCGCGACTATCGCGACCTGATCCGCCGGCAGGTGGGCGACGTGCTGTTCACCCTGCCCCGTCTGTCGCGCGCCGATCTGGAACGGCGCATGGCGCAACGGCCCGGCCATTTCATGCCGACCTCCCTGCTCGACAGCCAGCTTGCCACGCTGGAACCGCCCGACCCGGACGAGCGGGCGTTGATCATCGACGGCAATCTGCCCGTCGCCGAACAGGTCCGCCAGATCGAAGCCGCGCTGCAATATTCATAAGGAGGCTGACGTCGCCAGCCCGCAAGACGAGAGGATGACCATGGCCCTGATGCCCCAGCCGGACATCGCCGCCCCCGACGCCACCGACCAGCGCCCATGGCCGAACCCGCGCCGGGCCTGGACCGTGGCGCTTTTGCTGTCGCTCGCCTCGATCGCGTCGCAGTTCGACCGGGTCGTCCTCAACCTGACCGTCGAACCGGTGAAGGCGGAATTTGGCCTCGACGACACCAGCTTCGCGCTGTTGCAGGGGGTGGCGTTCGGCATCTTCTACACGCTGGGCGCGGTGCCGCTCGGCCGCCTCGCCGACCGCTATGAGCGGCGGATCGTATTGGGCATCAGCCTCTTTTTCTTCAGCCTCGCCTCCATGGCGTCGGGCCTGTCCCGCAACTTCTCCCAACTTTTCCTTTCGCGCGTCGCGGTCGGCTGCGGCGAAGCCAGCGTCACGCCCAGCGGCCTTTCGCTGCTCAGCGACCTCTTCCCGCCCGAAAAGCTCGGCCGCGCCGTCAGCGTCTTTTTCCTGAGCGCTCCATTCGGCATCGGCCTTGCCTTCATGGCCGGGGGCAAGCTGCTCCAGTCGCTCACCGAACGCTGGCATGGCACCGGCCTGCCCTTTGGCCTGGAACCCTGGCAGGCGGCCTTCCTGATTGTCGGCGCGCCCGGCCTGCTGCTCGCGCCGCTACTGCTGTTCATGAAGGAGCCGGAACGGCGCGGCCCCGGCGGCACGACCCCGCTCACCATCGCCGAAGTGCTGGGCGTCATCCGCGCCCGCCGCCGCGCGCTGGTGCTGATGTTCGCCGGCTTCTCGATGGTGACGGTGGTGAACTTCGCATACAATGTCTGGACGCCCGCGCTGTTCGCCCGCGTCTATGGCTGGACCCCGGCGCAGGTCGGCATCGGCTTTGGCCTTATCATGATGATCTGCGGCACGGGCGGTACCTATTTCGCCGGCTGGCTCAGCGACCGGCTGACCCGTGCCGGCCATGTCGACGCGCATCTGCGCGTCGCCGCCTTCGGCTTCCTCGCCTGTGGCGTCTTCGGCACGCTCGCCCCATTGATGCCCAACGCCTGGGCCGCGCTGGCGCTGATCGCGCCGGCCATGTTCCTCAGCTGCATGCCCGTCCCCTGCGCCGGCACCGCGCTGCAACTCATCCTCCCCAACCGCGCGCGGGGCCAGGTGACGGCGCTCTACATCATGGTGATCTCGCTGGTCGGCATCGGCATCGGCCCGGTGGTGATCGGCTTCATGACCGACCATCTCTTCACCGCCCCCACCGACATCCGCTATTCCCTCGCCATCGTCGTCGGCTGCGCCGCCCCGATCATGTGTGGCCTGCTGCTGCTGGCACTGAAGCCGTACAGGGCGCTAAGGCTGGCGGGGCTGGAGGGATAGGTCAGATATCTTCCCCCCTCCCTGAAAGGGAGGGACCGGGGGTGGGTAGGCACGCGAAGCGTGCCTTGATACCATCGCCCTTATGCGCCGCGTTCCAGAACATAGACCGCCAATGCCCGCGCCCTGCGAAACGGCCAGACCGACGCGGAACGGCTGATATGGAAACAACTATCTCGCTACCGGCCGCGCTTTACCCGGCAACTTGTCGTCGGTCCCTATATAGTGGACATGGCTTGCCGCACTGCAAAGCTGGCGCTGGAGTTTGATGGCTCCCAGCATGGTGATGCCCAAGCCTATGATGCACACCGCACGGCCTTTCTCGAAGAAGCCGGCTGGACGGTTCTGCGATTCTGGAACAGCGACGTGTTTGAAAATCTGGACGGTGTGCTGTCTGTGATACTGAATAAGACCGCCGAGTGCCTCGGCGGCGCCCACCCCCAGCCTTCGACAGAGTCACGTGCCTCTGTCGAACCTTTCAGGGAGGGGAGAAGAAGAGCCGACTGACGGCCAATCCTGTCCTACTCCCACCCAATCTGCTATCCCAGCCCCCGCTCTTTCCCATCGTCCGCACCCGCACCCCGCCACGACATAAAATGTCCAACATTTGTTCTGAAATGTCGCATTTAGCGGGAAATGTGCGAAGTTAAGCGCCGGCTTTCCTACAACAGGCACAAAAAAGCCCGATCGCGTGCAGTCGACCGGGCTTCCAGGGGAGAGGGATTAAGCCTTAAAGGCGATCGTCGATCGAGGAGCGGACGAAGCCTTCAGGGAAGTCTTCGACCTGATTGCCGACGATCGTATATTCCTTGGCGCGACCCGAAAAACGGCCTTCCAGTTCCATATAGCTTTGCGGATCGAACAGCGGCGTGGCGCTCATGCCCATGATGCCGGTCGCGTCGACCTTCTCGCAGGTATAGTCGCAACCCTGCTGGGCGAAATTGCGGATGCCATGTTCCAGCATCCCGTCCATCGCGGCCTTCAGCGTATAGTGCATCGTCATCATGTTGAAGCCGAGCGGATGGATCTGGTCCACCGTCACCGCCGGCTTGCCGTTGATGTTGCGCACGTCGGGGAACATCTTCCACCCCGGCACCTTGGACGAGACATATTGCGCGTGGGCCAGCGTGCCGATCTTGACCACGGTGGTCATCTTCGCACCCAGTTCATGCGCCAGCCGCATCCGCTCGCAGCCTTCGTCCATCTGCGTTTCCGGGTCGGCATTGGTCCGCGCGATCAGGAAGCAGTTGGTGCCTTCCAGCGCCGCGAGCGCCGCCCGCACCTTTTCCAGATAGCGTTCGCGCGGCAGCAGGCCGGTGGATTCCTCCATATCGTCGGCATCCTCCAACTGGAGCGCGGTCGCGCCCGCCATCGCCATGCGCCGGGCGCTGCGATAGACGGCCAGCGGCCCGCCAAAACCATCCTCGATATCGGCGGCCAGCGGAATGGGCGATGTCTGGCTGATGCGGCTGGTGATCCATTCCACATCGGTCAGGTTGCTGAAACCATAGTCGATCACGCCGTTCATCGCGATCGACACTTCGCCGCCCGACAGCATCATCGCTTCGAAGCCGACCATCTCCACCGCCCGCGCCGACGCACAGTCGTAGACGCAGGGGGCGACGATGCATTTGTCGCTGGTTTCGAGCAGTTGTTGCAGAGACTTTTTTGCCATGTGCTTGCCAATTTCCCTTGTTGAAACACTTACATGCGGATGCGGGCGCCGACCTTGAAGTAGCGGCCGATCGGGTCGAAATAGACCTGGTTCGTACCGCCCTGCGCGCTGGCGGCGAGCGGCGGGTCCTTGTCCAGCAGGTTATTGACTACGCCGAACAGCTCGAACTGGTCGTTCACCTTCACCGTCGCGCCAAGGTCGAGATAGAAGCGGCCGGCGACGCGATTATTGTTCACGCTATTGGGCAGGCCGGCGGAATAGCCGTCATCCTCCGGCCCGATCAGCGTCGTATCAAACACACCCTTGGGGATGTATTTGCCGTGCAGGTTCAGCGCCACGCTGCCCAGATCCCACAGCACCGTGCCGTCCACGATCCAGTCGGGTACGCCCGTCGTGGTGCCGGGGCGATAGCCGGTCTGGCCGGTGCGATCGATGCCGCCAATCTCCAGCTTGAGATAATGGGTGGCGAGCAGGCGGAAATCGAGGCTGCCGAGCTTGCCGACATCAGTGCGATAGCTGGCCTCGAAATCAATGCCGCGATTGCGCACCTGGCTGACATTCTGGAGTACGTCGCTGACACTGGTCAGGGAACCGGACGCATCGCGCTGGACATAGTTGCACAGCAACGCCTGCCCCGCAGCACAGCGGTCCACCACCACCTGCGCGCCCAGGGTCGAGATCGCGCCTTGCAGGTCGATATCATAATAGTCGACCGAGAAGCGGAAGTTACGCAGGAAGCCCTTGGGCGCCAGCACCACGCCCGCCGTCCAGGTATCGGCCTTTTCCGGCGACAATTGCTGGTTCGCTCCCGAATAGCTGTTGACCTGAATCTGCGCGCCATTGTTGAGCGGATCGACGATCGTAGTGCGCCCCAGCGTCACCGGACCGAACAATTCGGTCAGGTTGGGCGCCCGGATATCGCGCGACCGGGTGACGCGGAAGCGCACTTCCTCGATCGGGGCATAAACGCCGCCCAGCTTCCAGGTGGTGGCATCTACCGTCGTCGTGTCGAGACCGGGGCTGGAGCGCCGATAATGGGTCCGGCGAACCGCGCCATTCAATTCCAACGTCTGGGCGAAAGCCACGTCCTTCAGGATCGGCGCCTGCGCTTCCAGATAGGCTTCGGCCACGCGAATGCTGCCATTCACCGCCTTGCCATTGAAGGACCAGAAAGCGTTGGCGGTGGACAGTGCATCGGCGGTACCGACGGCCTTGTCGCTGCGATATTCGCCGCCCGCCGCGATCGAGAAGTCGCCACCCGGCAGCGCGAAGACCGCACCGTTGATATTGGCGGCGATGACATGCTCGGTCGTATCGGTCGTCTGGTATCCCGAAGGCGCGATATAGGCAGCGGCCTCTGGCGAGATATTGCCAGAGCCGAACAGGTTGATCGGCGCGCAATTGGGATCGTCATTCGCGGCGCTGGCATCGGCGTTAATGCCGCACACAATCTGCCCGTTGACGTTGACGGCATTGGCGGCGTTCGTGACGCGAGAAGCGACGACGTTGCCGGTATAGTCCTGCCGGAATTCGTTGCGGCCATATTGATAATAGGCGTCCCAGCGCCAGTTATCGCTGATCTTGCCCTCCAGCGACAGCACCGCACGATAAGTCTGGTTGTCGCTATGATTGACCGACCCGCCCAGGTCCATCAGCGCGCGGCCAAGGGTGAAGGAGGTGATTCCGTTCGCGTCCATGATAGCTGCGACACCATCGGGCAGATAGGCGTTGTTACGCTGAATCGTCTGCGTCGTGCGCGCCACCGACCCGATGACCATGCCCTTCGACCGGGCATAGGACAGGTCGACACTGGCCTTCAGCGTGTCGGAAAATTCGTAAGACGCCTGGCTGTAAGTAACGAACCGCTTGACCGGCGGAATCAGCAGGATGCCATCCAGAAAGCCGTTGCGCACGGACTCTTCACCACCTTGTGTGAAGAGCGGCGACGGATTGGCGCCATAAATTGTGCCGAAATTATAAGCGTGCGTCGTGCCGTTCGGATTGAACGCCAGCCCGCGCAACGGTCCCGAATTGGCGACGATCAGACCGCCCGAGGAAATCGTGCCGGTGCCGGCCGGGCCGCCACGGATGCTGGCGGGCAGCCCACCCGCACCAGCCGGCGTATTGCCGATGAGCTGTTCGCGCGGACACCAGCTACGGGTGTAGCAATCGCCCATCCCGTCCGACTTGTCATACTCGCCAGCGATCATGAAATGGCCGCGGTCGTCGGCGAATTTCGTCCCCCAGGCGAGCTGGGCATTTTGCTGCCCATAATCGCCCCGGCTGGAAATACCGGCCTGAATCGAGCCTTTGAGTCCTGTCAGGTCGCGATCGAGGATGAAGTTGACCACACCCGCCACCGCATCCGAGCCATAGGCGGCCGATGCGCCGCCGGTCACGACTTCGGTCCGCGATACCAGCGAACTGGGAATCAGGTTGACGTCGATCGTCCCCTGCGTGGTCGAGGGCACGAAGCGCTTGCCATCCAGCAGCACCAGCGTTCGGGTGGCACCCAAGCCGCGCAGGTCGAGCACGCGCGCACCGATGTTGCCGCCCACCGCTTGTTGCGTCGCCGGCGTCACCAGAGGACGAAAGGACGGCAATTCATTGAGGGCATCGCCGACATTGGTGATGGCGCGCTGGGCCAGCCGCTCTTCACCGACCACAGTGACGGGCGTGGGCGCATTGAAGCCGGACCGGGCGATGCGCGAACCGGTGACGACGATGTCGGCCGCGGCTGCCTCATCCACTTCGGCTTGTTGAGGGGCTGGCTGCGACACAACTTCCTGCGCCATGCTCGGCACGACCAGTGCGCACAAAGCCGCGCCGCCACCCATCAGTCCATATTTGAAGCGATTCACCAAAATGCGATGCATCAATTCATCCTCCCAACACTGCCGGATCTGTCATCCGATTGCTCGTGATATCGGTCACATTAACGAACATATCAGGACAAGGCAATCCCCTTCCAGGCAGGAAATGACATAGGCTTTAACCCCGAGAATTTGTCCAATACCCTTCATTTTTGGCTTTTTGTCGTTTAATTTTCAAAAAAGTCGACAGAAAAATCTGCCGATGCGAATCACGGACTTGGCCGTGATACCATGATTTGATATCGGTCCCATTAAATGCACATGGAAGGAAGAGGATCATATGGATATTCGCGCCGCCATCGTCGAAGCATCGGATCGCCCCATGGTCATCCGCCCCCTGACCATCGAGGCGCCCCGCCCCGGCGAACTGCTGGTGCGCTTGGTCGCCACCGGCGTCTGCCATACCGATGCGACCATGTGGCAACAGGGCGTACCCGTGCCCCAGCCGGTGGTGCTGGGCCATGAAGGCGCCGGCGTCGTCGAGCAGGTGGGCGAAGGCGTGACCGACATCCGGCCGGGCGATCCCGTCGTGATGAGCTATAATAGCTGCGGTGCCTGTCCCACTTGCTGTTC
The DNA here is from genome assembly GCF_013393185.1 of Sphingobium lactosutens. Taxonomy (GTDB): domain Bacteria; phylum Pseudomonadota; class Alphaproteobacteria; order Sphingomonadales; family Sphingomonadaceae; genus Sphingobium; species Sphingobium lactosutens_A. The sequence continues at coordinate 27,986 of NZ_QJQX01000039.1, forward strand.
GGATCACAGCAGCTATTGCCACGACTTCTTCCCGCGCAATTTCTTCGGCACCCGGCCCGACGGCAGCAGCGCGCTGCGGGGAGAGGATGGCAGCCCAGTCTTCGCCAACATCTTCGGCCAATCCTCCTTCGCGACCCATGCCATCTGCCATGTCCGCAATGCGGTGGTGGTGCCGCGCGACCTGGACCTGCGCATCGCCGGGCCGCTGGGCTGCGGCATACTGACCGGCGCCGGCGCGGTGATGAACGCTCTGAAGGTCCAGCCAGGCCAGAGCGTTGTCGTGCTGGGGGCCGGCTCGGTTGGCCTGTCAGCCATCATGGCGGCCAAGGTAGCGGGTGCCACCTCGATCATTGCGGTAGACCTGAACCCGGACCGGCTGACGCTGGCCGCCGAACTCGGCGCGACGCTGACCATCAATGGCGGCACCGAAGACCCGGTCGCTCATGTGCTGGCGACCCTCCCCGCCGGTGTGGACTTCGCGATCGACTGCACCGGCCTGCCCGCCGTCATCCAGCAGGGCGTCGCTATGCTCGGCGTACGGGGTACCTGTGGCATCGTCGGCGCGGCAGCGCCGGGCACGATGTTCCAAGCCGATGTCTCCCACATCATGAGCGGCGGCCGCACGATCCGCGGTATCGTGGAAGGAGACGCCGATCCAAAGGCATTTATCCCGCAACTGGTGGCACTATACCAGGCGGGTCAGTTCCCCTTCGACCGGTTGATCCGCTTCTACCCGTTCGAAGCGATCAACGACGCCTTTTCCGATTCCGAAAATGGCGCCGCGATCAAACCGGTCCTGCTGTTCGAATCGTCTGGAGATGGGTGTTGAACATGGGATGGTCCTCCCCATTTCCCTCGGACTGAATATGATATCTGTCCTGAAAGAGGAAAGAGTGGACCGATGGCTGGATATATTCCTGGCTGGACATGACGGGCGAGGATATGCTGCGCTGCCCTATGCGCCGATAAAAGTAACCCCGCCGCAGCAAGATGCGCGGCGGGGCCAAGGTTCAGGGAGGTCACCCTAAAGGGGAAAAGGGTGATGAGACGAATATAGGGAGCGGCGATGAACCTTCAATGACGAATGCTTACAGTTGCTGTTCACCTACATTGATCTGGACCCGATCGATTCTGGACTGCACAGACATCAGCCGATCGCGAACGCGCGTCAGTTCAGCACATTGCCCGTAGCAAGCTGCGTCAGCCAGACGGTGAGGTCGGTCGGGTTGGGAGCGACGGTACCATCGCGATTCCACAATATCCGGTCGCTGTCCGTCACCGGCGGATCGACCGGCGGGATTGTCGCGACCGTCAGTCGTACGCTACCTCGCGCGGTCAGGCTAGTGACTGCCCTTACCAGTGCACTCCCCTCGTCCGGCACAAGCCCGGTATCGAGGCCAAGCCGGGCGCCGATGAGCGCGCGGCGCAGATCGACGATCGCCTGACAGCGCCCATCGACCATCTGCTCATCGAACAGGGCAGCCGAAAGGCTGGAATCGAAGCTCAACCCGCGCCGTGACAAATGGGTCGAGCCGACCATAGCGAACATATCGTCCACGATCACCACCGTCGTCATCAGCCGCAGCGACCTGCCTGCACCGGCGCTGGGGCAGAAGGTGGCGAAGCGCCCTGGCGCGGCGGCATCGAGTGCGGTTAGCGCCGATTTCAGCGCGTCAGCGCGGACGCGGGCATAATCCTTGGGCGCATTGACATAGCTGTCGACCGGCACGCACAGCACCGCATGCAGCGCCGGCTGCGCGGTAAGCCGATCGGCAAGAGCCTGAACGGGGCGCAATATCTTCTCTCCGCTGCCGATCGTCGCAAGGTCCAACGCCGGGGTTTCGAGATAGACGAAATCCTCCGCCCGTTCGAACGCGGCCTTCAGCGCGATCGCGCCCTCCTGCAACCCACGCCCCGCCGCCAGCGCCCGCCGTGCGAGGGCGCGCTGCTGCACCGCCTCGCGCCCGCTCGCCGGAGCCGGAATAGTGATCGAAGGATGGGTGCCGTACCAGTTGCGCTGCGCCGCCTCGTCGCCGTCGAAGGGATAGGCGTGGCTGCTGTCGGTCACTTCGCCATCAAGCCCGCGCTCGCCCTCCACCCCGGCGGATTGCGTGCGCAGCGCAGCAGCCCACAGAGCGGCACCGTTCGGATCAGTCGCCATGTCGGTACGCGCAAGAGCTGCGGCAACCATGGCCGGCGTGGCGGCATCGGCGACAGCGCCAAGCGCCTCGGCGAACAGCAGCGCAGCCGGCCCCTGAAGGTCGATGCCTACCCCTGCCACCTCGGTCGTCGCCGGCGCGCCTGGATGCCCCGATTGGGCCAGCCCAAGCTCATGATAGCGTGATAATGCGGGCGGTGGCAGGAGCACGGCGCGCGCGGTGGTCGCGTCGAATGTCACGCCGGCACTCGTCAAGGCCTGCTGCGACGGGAGCGGCGTGCCGGGTCCAGAGGGTCGCGTCACGCCATCGCGGGCCTGCTCAGCTACCGTCGCGCCACTTACCGCAAGCGTTGTCGCCGGACTTCCGACCGGTTCGGTGCGGAAGGCGGGCTGCGTCAGCAGGACGCGATCGTTCGCCGCAAGCGACCGGATCACCGTATCCGCAGCAAAGGCGGCCGCTGGTACAGTGGCGGGATCGATCAGGCTGGCGGTCGCGCCGTCGTCATGCACCAGCGTCATGCCCGGCAGGATGCCCGTGACCGCGCCGGTGTTGGCAAAGCGGTCTTGCTCGCAGGCGATGATCGCGCCCGATGCGCTGCCCCAAGCCAATAGCGCGCCGCCCGAATCCAGTGGCCGCTTGAAGCGGATCTCGCCATAAAGGCGCGTACCGCCGCCGTGCGCGAGCAATGCTGTGGCGCCGAGATCGGAGTCGTCGTTCTTGCCGTCGGGCAGCAACGCGACGAGGCTCACCTTGCCGTCGGCGCGTACCCTGCCGGCGCCGCCATCCGTCGCCTTGCGGCGGCCGTTCGTCAGATCGACGGCGTTGGGCCAGACACGCAGCATCGCTCCGGCAAGGGAGGGATCGAGCGTGAATTCCAGCAGGGCGCGCTGGCCGGCAATCGTGGTGCCGGTCGCTGTGCCTCCCCCGGTCAGCGCACGCGTGGTCGGCGTCGGCAGATGGGTGGGAAAAGGATCGGCATCGTCCGCCAGCGGCTGCAACGGCCCATAGTCGCGATCGAGTTGTGGGATGACGAGCAGCGCGGGGGCGCTGCCCTGCAACAGCGCGACGAGACCATCCGCCGCTTCATCGATGCTCGGCCGGGTGACGGAGGCGGCCGCATCGTCGCGCACGGCGCGCGCCACGCCCACGCGGGTGCTGGCGCGGTTCTGGTTGGCGGCGCGGCGAGTCTCGCCACCCGTCGGTGTGGTCGATACCGGCGATCGGGGCTGGCCCGTCAGATGCCCCTCGATATCGATCAGGGCGATACGCGCATAATCGCGCTCAAGCCCGGTGGCGACAGGGCCGCTCGGCCACAGGTTGAGAGTGGATGTCCAGCGCCCGTGCGGCAGCAACGCCGCTCGCGGAACGGGCGCGGTATCGGGCGTCGGCGCGGTGGAGAAGGCCACCGTAACCGCCGCCGTCCCGCTCGCCGCGCGGACGATGTCGGTCGCTGTTCCGCTCGCCCCCCCAATGGTCGTGCGGCCGAGCAACAGCGGCGCCACCGGTCCTTCATGGGCGCTGACGACATGCACGTTTCGCGCGGCGGTGGCGGCGCAAGTCCGCTGATTGCCTGAACCGGCCCAGAGATTGTCGAACAGTGTGGTCGCCAGATGCGCCCACCAGGCGGCCACGGCGCCGGGATCGATCGCCCTGCCCCGCCGGTCGAACGCCCATAGCCGGAAGCTGGAGGTATCGAGCGACAGCAGCGCATCGCCATCACCAATGATCGCGCCGGGGCCGCGCAGGACAGTAGCCGGGCTCTTGCCGTTGGTGAGCGCACCAGACGTGCCGTCCAGTCCGATTTCGTCGAGCTTCAGCTTGTCGGTATAGCTGGCTGGGAACGACATCGGCCACAGGTCGGCAATGGCCGTGACCGTGCTCGACGTGGTGATGCTTGTCGCCTCGATCGCGAACCAGCGCACCGCAGGTCGGGTCGGCACCGTAGCAGTGCTGCCGTCGGGCGATGGTATTTCCTTCATCAGCGCGTGCAACCGCGCCTCTACCTCAGGCAGCACCCGGAACAGCGCCACGAGGTTGTTGTCGCTGAAGGCCGGCTTGCCATTCGCCGCCCTTAGCAGTGCGAGGCCGGACGGCCGGGTCGGCGTGGCGAAATAGAGCGACAATATGCCCCGCGCCGGCGGCTGCCATTTGGTGGCGCCGCTTGGCGTGATCGTCACCGAAAGGTCGCTGGCGGGCGTCGTCAGAGACAGGCCGGAGTCGCTGAACCACGCGCCGATGACAGGGGACGCCATGCCAAGGCTGGAGGGATCGGGAACGAGCGCGCGCGCCATGTTCAGGCCTCCCTCATGCTATCAGCAGTTCGGCGCTGGGCTGGCTGGTGCGCCCGCCCGGATCGGTGATCATTGCCCGGAACCGGGTGCCGGCCTGCGGCGGCGCGCTCAACATGAAACGGAAGCGGCCGGTGCGATCCGGATCACGGCCGCCAGCGCTCGCTTCCGCATCGGCGGAAAGCGCCTTGAAGAAGGTCATCGTCTCGCCGGGACGCTCCATATAGAGGTCGATCGCATAGGCGCCCATGCTCCCGCCGATCAACGGCTCGGGATGCGTGAAGCTGACCTCCATCGTACCGTCCCAGGCTCCATCGGCAGGAGGCAGCGGCGGGCGGGGCGGCATGATCGCCGTCGTCACCGGCGCGCTGGGCGCGGACCATTCGCCGGATACACTGCTGCCAGCCTCAGGCGCGCCGCGCACCTCGACCGCCCAGCTATAGGCTGTCCATGGTCGCAGCGGATCCGGAGATTTCAACTCGCTGCCACCGAGATCGCGGAAGCTCACCACCTCCTGCATCACCTCCGCCCCCGCACCCGGCGGAAGCGGCGGCACTATGCCCGTCAGCGCGACAGGCATGCGCAGCGGATCGCGGCTCTCCACGATCGAGCGGCGCAGGCGGAACTCGGTGGCAACCACCGGCCCTTGCGGCACGCGGATATGCACTGCCGCCTGCGGCACGCCGGCCTCTACCAGCGGTTTGACGACGAGCAGCGGGGTCGATGGAGGGCCGCTGTTGGGGATGCCAAAGGGCACCATTGCGCTTTCGTCGAAAGGTGTTTCGACATTTGCCAGGCTCATCGGCACGATGCGGTAGAAGACGAGCACACGCAGGCTGCCCGACACGCGATGTTCGAAGCGCGTGGCGGTGAAGCCGTCGGGGCTGATCGCTTCGAAACGCGTCTTGTCGAACCGGTTCTTGTTGGCGATGAAAATTGCGGCGCGCGCGGCAGCATTCGGTGCGGCCGCGATCGCCGCCCGGATCGAGACAGTTGCAGCCCCTTCCCGCTCCAGCGCGGTCATCAGCGTAGTCTCGTCGCTGTGATAGACGCGATAGGCGGCCTGACCGGGGCTGGCCTGCCAATCGATCTGGATACGCGACTTGCCGGTGACGTCCGGCCGCGACCCATAGGCCAGCGTTTCGGGCAGGACGACGGCGACCGGCGGACGCGGATCGCGGACATCGCGCTCGATCGGCGGCGAGGGGTCGGAGAAGCGACCGGCGCTGTCCTGCCACCGACAGACCAACTTGACCGTGCCGATGCCCGCGCGCTCCAGCGCCGGGCCTGCCCGCACGAAATCCAGGTTTATGCCGTTGGGCGGAACCGGAATCAATTCCGGCACGCCGTCATTGAGTACGACCTCCAGATTGGCGATCGCCAGGCTTCCCGCCGGCAGTTGCGAAGGCTGCGGCACACCGACGCGGATGCGCACGAGACCGTATAACGGATTGCTGTGCATCGGATTGGGTATCGGTGGCTGCGAATAGAATAGCTCGGGCACCGGGCGCGGCGGATAGGGGCGCTCGGCGGCGGGCGCAAGGCCTTCCACCCAATCGCTCCAGCGGCCGAACCAGTCGGTCTGCGCGACGCGGTAACGCGTGGCATCGGGCGGCGCGAGCTGGTCATATAACTCACCCAGCCCCGGCGCCTGCGCATCAGGGAGCACGGCGGCCGTAACGGGCAGCGCGCCGCCATCCGGCGCCTTTTCATGCAGCGCGACCGGTCCGTTGGCGTCGACCCGCGCAAAGGCCAGTTGCCCGGCTGGCGAGAGCCCGCTGAGCGGCAGCGTCACCTGCCGCGCGGCGGCCGGCGGGATCAGGCTGCTGTTCCACGGCCCGCTGGTGATTGCGCCCAGCCCCGGCCGCTGCGGACGATCGGGCGGAATGCCGACGATCAGCGGAATGATCGTGCCGAGGTTCATCAGCCACCCGGTATTTCTTGGCGGATCGCGATCGAAGCGACGCCTGAAAGCCTCCGCCGCATCCGGTTCATTGCGCAACGCCGCGCGCAGTAAACGGATAAGCAGCGACCGTTTGGGCAGTTCGGCCCCGTCCCACCAGCCATCGACCCAGTAGAGCAGGATTGTGCCCGTCGGCAGAGAGCGCGTCTCCTCATCGGTATCGGCCAGACCGAGCCAGCGCGACATGCCGGGATCGACCGCCGCCATCTGCATCGTCGCGAGAAGATTGAGATTGATCGTGCCGACCACTTGCCCTGTCAGGTCATCGCGGCTCTGCACCGGCTCGGTCAGGTAGACCGCAGGCTGCGACGTATCCGTCAGCAGCCGATCGAGCATTGTCTCCAGATCAGGCGAATAGCGAGCGTCGATCCGGTTCACCTCATGTCCCATAGGATCGGCGAAAGCTGGCGCGGAGGCAGCATCGGCATTCGGAGCATCATATAGCTGCTCACGCTGGATGGCGCCGCGAGCCACCCGATCCTTCGCGTCGGACATCGCGCTGGGCCGCGAGACGTAGCGTGGCGCATCGTAATGCGGCAACGTCCATTCGCGCCAGACATTCGACGGCTTGAACCGCTTTGCATCCAGCCAGCTGGCGCCGTTTATCATACCCTTGCCAGTCACGCGGATGCGGCGGATATGGCTGCCGGCCAATTGCCATGGCGCCTTGCTGCGCCGCTGGATGACGCTGTCGCCGCGCTCGGTCGGTTCGATCTCGGTGATCTCGATGCCGGCAAGACGCGGACGCAACGCGCGCAGGCGACCCAGCGGCAGGCGATCCAACGGGAGGCGATTGGCAATGACGAGGCGGGGGTCGCGAATGACCGGGTCAAGAACGTCGCGGATTGGTCCGATCGGACCGATCACGCGCGCAGGCGTGGCGTTCAACTCGATCCACACGCAGCGGCCATCATTCGGCAGCCAACCATAGACAGGCTCACCCGGCGTGATCGCGAAGGGCGGCGTCAGCACCTGATTGTCCGCATTCCTCCATTCGATGTCGTGCCGCGCCTGGCGCTTGACGATGGCCGCATTGATCAGCGTGCGGGAAATGAGGATCGGCGCGACCGGCAAGCCGAGACGCGGATAGGGGAACAGGCGGATATGCCCCGCCACGGCGAGGTGCGGATCGGCAGGGTCGTCGATCCCGGCACCGGTCAGTAGAGCAGTGGGTGCGAGATAGGTCATGCCAAGCCCTCCAGCAGCGCCAGCCTTGGCACCTTCAGCACCGACCGACGGCCGTGCAGCGCCACGCCGTTGGCGCTCACTTGAACGTCGATCACATTCTCCTCCGTCAGCGGCACGGGGGACGCGACCATCCAGATGGCACGCGTCGTCGCCGTGTTGGCCACGATCCGCTGCAGACCCGTCCCGTTGATGCTGATCCCGCTCACCGACATGCGTGTACCGCGCTCCATGGGCTCGTCCGTCTCCAGCATTATGCCATGCAGCTGGAAGGGCGCCGTCTTGCTCCACAGCGCCACGACCCGTGGCGCGACCGGCAGCGGCCAGGGATCGAGGCCGAGCGCGCGCATTACAGTCTCGAAATCGGCATCGTTGGGAATGGCGATTGCCGCAGGCACACTTGCCTCGATCATCGCATCGAACGGCAGACGGAAATCGACGCTGCCGTCGGTCGGCAGGGCCATAGCCGCCAGCATGTCCGCCGGGCCGATGTAGCGAGACGTATGGAAATGGCTGCGCGTGATCAGTACGGTATCCACCTCCGGCGTTGCCGATGGCGGCGCCACCAGGAGCAGGTCGTAATCGGCATCAGGCTCCAGATCGGCGGTGATCGCCACCGCCTGCCCGCCGACTACCGGTGGCTTGACGCAGGGCGCCGCCTCCGCCGCCTCGACGAGCAGCGCGTCGGATGCCTCCAGGAACATGGTGGGCAGCAGGCCGATGGCCGTCACGATCGCCATGTCGCTCGGCCGCACTGAGGAACCCAGTCCATCAGGGGATGCGAGCGCGCCGGGCGGCGGATCGGTACGGCGCAGTTTGAAGCGCAGCGAGCGGCCATATTTGGCGAGCAGCGGCTCGATATGATCGGCGCGAAAATAGACGTTGATCGGATCGTCAAGGAAATGCGGCGCGCCCTTCCCGTCGGGATCGAAGCCGATCAAATAGCGCATCAGGCCGCGCGGATCGAAAGTTCGCTCGTCCTTGAAATCGGCCGGCGGCGGGTTGGCGGGCAGCGCCGCCTCGGCAGCAGTGCGGAAGGCGAAGACCTGATCGGTAAAGTCCTTCCAGTCGAGCGTATCCGCCAGCGGCGGCGGCGTTGCGGTGACGGGATCGTCGCGATCGCGCCGCCAGCCGACCCACTGCATGCCGACGACGATTTCATATTCACTGTCGGCATCGAGCAGGTTGGGCCGCTCGCTGCTCGTCGTCGGGTCCGAATGATCATCGAAGCTGCCGGCCGTGCCGGACTGCGCATCGCCATTGGTGGTCTGCACATAGCGCGTGACCCAGTCCGTGCCGCACAGAGAGATGACAGAAATGCGCCCGCCCGTCCACGGCGCGACGCGCAGTTCGGTAATAGTCTGCCCGGCCGGCGCAGCATATTGGACAAGCGCGCACCGCCGTGTCGTCGCCGCGCGGGCAAGCAGTGCGAGGTTGCTGGCCGTGGCCCCCAAGAGCTTCGGTTCCAGCACAATGCTGCTGCCATCGGCGCAAAGCGCCTCCACCACCGGCGGTTTGCCGGGTTCGGAGCCGGCCAGCATTTCCGAGAGTATCGGCGTCACCAGATCGTCTTCGCCCTTGCCGCGGCACAGCTTGAGCAGTGACCCGCCGGACTTCGGGCTGATCCCGTCGGCACCACGCGCGCTGCCACCGAATATCCGCACGCTGACGATGCCGGCGCCCTCCAGCACGATCCGCTGCGCCTGCGCCGGCAATGGCTGCGCCGCCACGCGCGCTACGATGTTGCCGGCGGCATCCATCGCGACCGCCTGCACGGGTTCGCCCTCCAGATGACAGACGGTGAGTGCAACCTGGTCGGTTGGCGCATCGAAGGTGGCGACGACGCCCTTCGAACCGACCCAAAGCTCCGCTTTTCGATCAGTCGCGGGCGCGAAATGATCGACTATCGGCGAGGCCGATTGCCACGCATTCGACCGCCAGCGATAGGAGACGCCGGGACGCTGGAGTACGCCATCGGAAACGCGCGCACCGATTTCGAGATCGGCATAGTCGTCGCAGCCCGCCTCCAGCACGCCACGCGAGCGTTCGATACAGACCTCCAGCGTCAGCAGCGCATCGTCCAGCGCCAGCGTCGGCATTATGCGCGCGCCGAGCGTGGCGATTAACTGCGGACCCTTCACGAAACGGGCCAGCTGATATCCGGCGGCGACCGCCGATGGGCCGGAGGGCACGTCGAGCGGTGGCGCGAAGGGCCTTGAGGCTCCCGCGATCAATTGCCACCCTGCCAGCGCCACTGCCGCCTGCGCATCGGCGAGCGAGTCGGAACCCGGCATATATTCGGCGATGTTGGCGGCGAAGCGCGTACCGGCGATGCCCGACAGCTTCACCGCCGCAAAACTCTGTCGCGTGAGCAGATCGCCGCGCACGCAACCGCGGAACCTGTCCGTCACCGGCTCGCACAATTGTCCAACGGTATTGCCCGGATCGGCGGGCGTCCCGGCGCCGCCATCGGCGATGTTGCGGCCCCATGGCGCGGGATGCCAGCTCAGCAGCCCGAGCAGTCGCCCCTCATGCTCCGACGGTTCGGGATCAGCGGGATTGAGTACGCCGCTGCGATGCGTCGGCCACCACCACACGCTTTCGAGCGGGCCGGCCATCGGCGCCTGTCCACGCTTGCGGATTTCCAGCTTCGTCAGGCGATAGGCATATTTCAGCTCGGTGCTGCCGCTCCACGGCACGCCCGGCAACTCGGACGGATTAGGGGCGAAGGATGAGCCTATCAGGCAGTTCTGGATATAGGTGGCGAAATTCAGCAGGGGTACGGTGTCGGGCCATGCGATCGGTGGCAACGTCGGATCCTGCGGCTCTCCGTTGCGATAGGCGCGGCCCACGATCGCGCCGGTGCGCCCGGTAAGGTCGATGCGGCTCAGCGGCGCATCCGGTATCGGGATACCAGGATCCGACCCACTGCCGAACGAACAGTCGACGCAGCCTTCCACCGAAAAGAAGAAGAAATCCACCTTGCCGCAGAATTCGCCCGAGAAAGACTGATGCTGCTCGGTGATCAGCGCTTTCACATTGCCGCGCACAGAAACCGAGACGATAACGAGCCGCAACTCGCCCTCGATATACAGCCCGGCGACGATGGTCAGCGGCTTTGTGCCCATGCCGGCCAGAATCTTGGCCGACGCGCGGAGATAGACTGGCCCCCCGCCCCATTTCATCGCCCAGCCAGCGCCGAAACCGATCGAGAAGCCGTTGAGGTCAAGATCATCTTCGCCGCCGAGGTCGAGCAGATTGCGTTCCTCGACCATCATGTAGGACCAGACGCGGATGTCGAGCGTATCGGGCAGCAGCGTGAGCGTGACGGGATCACCGGTGCGGCCATTCACGCCATCGGCGCCGACCCGCACGAAGGCCGGATCATTATTGCCCGGCAGCGGGAAATAAGCGCCGAAGGGCATGTCGAGCTTCAGCACCTTCGGGATGACATAGGTGCCCTTCACCCCAACGACGACCGCACGCTTGGAAATCGCGATCACGCCTAGGATGGTGAGGCCAGCCTGCGGCTCATTATTGTCGGCGGCGGGCAGCTTGGGCTTCTTAAACAGGCTGGCGTCAATGCTGATCACGACATCAGGATCGGGGAAGCCGACCGAGAGCATGCCCAAGGCGTTGAAGGTGAAGCCGGTGTCCGGCATGGTACCGACGCTGATGCCGAGGCCCATCGCCCACTGGCCGGGCGCCGGGCTATATTTGTCCTGCCCCGGCCGGCGATACCATTCCAGTTCGCGCAGCACGGGGTCGCTGCTGAGGCCCACAAGGTTGCGCTGCCCGTTGGAGACGACGCGGCCGACGAAACCGTAAATGGCGAGGCCTGATTGCGCGAGCGGTATGCCCACCGGCAGCAGAACCCCCACTTCGAGCGCTACGAAATCGCCCTGCAGCGCGAGGCTTGCCATGGCGGAAGTGTTGATCGGAAGGATGTCCGCCGCAAGGCCCGCGCGAATCAGGCCGCCATCGCCGATGGTGACGCCGCCGCTCCCCTGCACCACGCCGGGCAGATCGATCGAGGCGGAGAAGCCGCGAAACTCAATGCCGAGTCCACCGTCCGAGAAGCTGGCGCGTAGCGTACAGCCCGTGATCTTCACCACGCCCAGATCGAGCGCGAAGGCGAGATCCAGTTCCACCCATGTGCTGCCCGATCCCGCACGCGTGGCGGTGACGCGGATCAGGTCGCCCAGCGGCCCCTGGATCGTCCACTGGCCGGGATCGGCGATGTCGAAGCTGGTATTTTCGTAGATGACACCGAACGCATCGAAGCCGCTTTTGGCGCTGTCGATCTCTATGCCGACATCGCGGTAGCGCACCTGGATCGGCTTGTTCGCAGTGATGCGAATGCCGAATTCGTCGAAATCGAAGCCGATCGACGCAGTGTAATCGCAGAGCAAGCGGAAGCGTGCGCCTTCGACGCTGGTAATCGCGCGCTGTCGCCACTCGATCTTCACGCCGTGCAGGACGACCTTGCCATCCTTGCCGTAGGCAACCGCGAAGCCGATGCCGGCCACCAATGCCGCGACACGGGCGGCTCCGCCCACCACGTCACTGCTCTGAATGCCGGCGAGCAACGCCGGGCCGATCGCCAGCGCGGTCGCCACCGCGTTCATCGCGGCTGAATCGCCGGTCAGCATGGCGAGCCCGTCGGGATCCCCGGTCGAGTTGAGCGCGAGGCTGAACTGTGTCGCCGTCGTGCGTGGATCATAGGTCCAGCCGCCGACGAAGGTGAAAATTTCAGGGCCGCCGGCGCTGGGCTGGGTCTTGGCGGGGGTGACGTCGCCCGTCCCGCCCGGCACGGGCAGCGCGCGCGACTGCCATGCGACGGTGATTTCCGCCTGCGTCGGAATGGCGTCCGAAAGTTCGGTGACGGTCGGGCTATCCCACCGGATCACGAGGCGAACGCGATAGGGCCTTGCGACGGTCTTGGGCTTTGGCGGGCTCAGCGCGGGCGGCAGGCTGCCGGGCACGAGCGCGCGGCGCAGCGTGACGGCCGCCTGCGAGGACTGCGTCGGCGGCGCGTTGGGGTCGGGCGCCACGGTGCCGCCGACAGCATGGAAATCGACACGGCGATAATGTGGGCGATCATGCGCTTCGCTATCCTTGTCGTCCTTGAAGCCGCCGTCATTCTTGATCTTGAACAGCCAGCCGTCATAGCCCGGTGCCGTCGCGGTCGATGTGCCGGGTGTCATGACGTTGTTGGCCTTCATGGTGTCTAGAACGCCATCTGCTTCTGTCGCAGCGTTCTCGATCGCCTGACCGCCCGGATCAGCGCCGCTCTCACTCCATTGCGATCGTTCGCCGCGCTGGAAGGCCGAGCTTGCACCGAGGAGCGTCTTTCCGACCTTCGCACGTTGTGAGGCGAGGTCCTGATTGCGCTGGGCCGTCCCGATGTCGCAGGCGCGCCCGACGACGAGGAAGTCGGAACCGCTGAACTGGTCACGCCATTCGTGCAGGGCTTCCGGTGTAAAATCTTCGGTTGCGCCCCCATTGTCAGCATCCTTGATGAACTTCAGCGGCTCGGTGCCGTCGATGTCCATCAATATCTGCGCATGCCGCGATACCTGCCGCTCTACCGCCGGGGGCGGCGGGACGGGATCGGCGCCGCTGTTACGCTCCACCGTGATGCTCGCCAGCGTTTCCGCCGGCACGGACAAGGTCGTGCCCGTTACCGTTGCGTCGCTCTCGGCCGGCAGGAAATTGCCACGCTGCAGAAAGGCAGGAAGGCTGTAACTGCCCTCGATCGCGCGCACGTCGATCGGATTGTTATGCCCGTCGAATACACCGGCGCGGCAACCGACGATCAACTCACCGATAGGCAGCACTTCAATCTCGATCCGCTGCGGCGCCGCGCCCGGCTTGCCCACCGTGATGTAATAATGCCCCTCAAGCGCCGGGAATTTCGGAGCGAAGGTTGCGCCCTTGCCCGTCTGCGCGCCGACGCTCGATCCGAACTCCCATACATAATCATCTACGCCCGTGGCCGGATCGAGCGATAAGGTGACGTCTTCCAGGGCTTCCTGAAAGCCCGACAGGCTGAGCACACCCTGCCATGTCGTGCCGACCAGCGTGGCGTTGACCGAAGGCAGGGCGACCGGCGCGGCCGCGACGAACTGCACCGTGATCGGCGGTGATTCAGCGACGTCTGGCTCTGTGCCCTCAAGTCCGTACACCATCAGCCAGTCACCGGGCAGCGCGCGGAACTCGCCGCTGGACAGACCATTGCTTATGGTCCCGTCGGGCAGTTTCCAGCGATGGTTGCTGCCCGTGGGACCGGCGGCGGAGACAAAGGCGGCATCGCCGCTTCCGCTGGCCAGATTGATCCGATAGGTCTGGCTCGTGACCGAATTGGCACTGCCCAGCGCGATATCGACCGGCGGATCGCCGACGCGATGCTGGGTGAAGATCAGCGTGTCGGGATTGACTGGCGTCGTGCCGAATTCGATGCGGATTTCGCCCTGCAGGCCAAGCGGCGAGCCGAGCAAGACATCGCGCACTCCGGCACTGAGATCGCCGACCACGGGCGAGTTGCGCGGAAAATAGACCGTCGCTTCCTTGATCGAGATGCCGCGCCAATCCGGGCCCTGCCCGCGCGCCTCGATATCTGCCGGCGTGAAGACCTCGCTGTCGTCATACACCAGCGTGTCGACCGTCATGCCATAGTCGGAAGAGCCGATGAAGAAATGCGGCGGCTGGAACCCCAGCGACAGCAATGCTCCGGTGGGCGCGCCGGGATCGAGCGGATCGGGTGGCGCGACGAAGCGGATACTAGGCGCACCGCCACTGGGTGAGGAAGCGATGCGCAGCGTGCCCGATCCGACGATCTTCACCTTGGTGCCGAACAGCTTGTCGCCACTTACCGGCCGAACGAGATGGGCGGCCGTCGTGCCCGCGCTCGGCACCAGCTTGGCCGGCACGAGGCCGGGGATGACGATCGCCATGCGCTGAAGCAGCAGATCGATCTGGAAACCGTCCGGTGCCGGCTCGATATCCTCGCCCGCCACGACCGGCAGGCGTTTGCGCACCAACTGGAACGGCACGCCGACATTGAGCAGCGGCAGTTCGATCGGCCAGTTCATCGAGGAGGCGAACAGGGTCTCGCCCAGCGACCGGATCGTGCCGGTGTAGATGAACGCATCGTCGCTGGTGATAATCGAAAAATCGACGACGGCGAGCTTTTCCAGCTCCCGCCGAATATCCGGCGGAACGAGCGATGTCGAACTAGGCGGTAGCCCGATAAGTTCGAACAGCGAGACGCCGAGAGCCGCCATATACACCCTTCCGTACGCCGAACCCTGACCGGGCGGAGAATCTCGAAATGGCTTGTTTTCTTACTGCGACTCTGTTGCAATCGGTCCGTTAAATTTGATTCTGTGTCAATATGTGTCAGTTTCTCGATAGAGTTTAACGCGGCAGAGCGACGCACCCACAAGCCGTAGCGCGTCTCCAGATGCGTTCTGCTGAACATTCAGCATTAAAGAGGCAAGTCGGAACTCAATGGATCGCTAAGACGAAACTTTATACTCCATTCTATTGAATGACGTATCCATTTGGCATAAGCCGCCCGCTTCCCATCCTTCTGCCACTGCGTATCCCGCTGATAGGCAAGATAGATTGGCAAGGCGGTATGGATCAGATGGTCACGACATTGTTCCGGAGTCGCGCTTGATGCGTTCTTTTCAAGCTGCACGAACTGCCGGGCCAGATCACGCAATCTAAGATCGAGTTTGATGGAAACAGACGTCGGACGGTGGGTTGGCGCTGGCCTGCTCGAGATGAACGCGTGCGTCAGCAACGCCACGAACCACGAAGCAACCGGCGTCGGATGAACATCGTCGGTAAATAGCTGTCGCAGCGTTTCGGCAGTGCTCGGCATGGTCAGGCCGGGGACGCCCTCGGGACCGGTCGCCTGTCGGACCAGCCATGCCAGACCCGCCGCTGTGGGGATGACTTCCAACCTATCCTTTCGACCATCGCTGGCCAGGCTACGATTCACCCGTGACGCAGCGCATCTCCACAACGGTGCCATCGCCTCTTCCACAGCGATCCAGCGTCCGGGATCGGTCAGGTCATCGATCGCCAGCCAGGATGTGAATAGGAAACTGCGTCCGTCGGGATTGCCGGTGATAAACGCATCCTGTGCCTGGCGGAGCTGACCGATCGTATCGCTCCAGACGATATTGCCGAGCAAAGTATGCTGCTCTGTCACAAGCATTATGTCATAGCGACCACCGGGCCGGGATAGTTGCGCTTTCAAGCCGCGTTCCATGCGCGTGGCGATGGTCGAGCCTGCGATATTATGAGCATCGACCTGCAAACGATCGGAGGGACCGGCCATGATCAGCGCCAGTTGATCGGGATAGGCGCCATCGGTGAGGCTATGGCCGGAAATAATCGCCCTTTCGGGATGTTTCCAGCTCATCCTATGAGCCGCAGTCCGGTGCTCGCCATCGGGCGAACACGCCGCCAGCATGATGATGCCCGGTAAGAGAAAGCGGCGCGCATTCATGGCCTCAATGATGTTGTCCAAGACCTGCACCGGGAGGAATGCGTACGCGGCTGCGCCGCCGCCGGGCCAGCCAGTTGCGGTAGATCGGCAATATGACCGGCCCCTCGATCATGTAACGCCGCCACAGGCGCCGGGGATTCGTCAACAGCCGGAACAGCCATTCCATGCTCAGCATCTGCATCCATTCGGGCGCCCGCCTCTGCTCGCCGGTCAGGAAATCCAGACTGGCGCCGACACAGAGCGCCGTGCCGGTTGCCCTGCCCGACCGAGCGACGTGCCAGGCGAGCAATTCCTGTTGCGGAGAACCGACGGCAAGGATGGCGAAGCGAGCCTGCGCATCGATCAGGAAGTCGCGCGCCGCGGCGAAGGCATGCGGATTGGCGACGAAACCCATGGGGGGATTGAAGCGGACGAAATCGACCATCGGCAACATGGATTGCAGACAGTCGACCAATGTTTCCGATCCACCGACAATGGCGATCCGGTCGCCGGGTTCATGGCCGGCACGCAACAACGCAGCCGTCAGGTCGCTTCCGGGCGTAGCGGGCAGGTTCACGCCCGCACGAGCCGCAAGGCGGGACAATATCCGGCTGTCGCACAGACACAGCCATGCCGATCGATAGGCCGGCCAGAGATCGGAGCGACGTCGCTGGATGCGCACGACATGATCGACATTGGGCGTCACCACATAGGCAAAGGGTGCTCCGGCGGGGCGCTTCAGGATGGCGGCAAGGGCATCCTCCAACGACAGGTCGCAAAAATCGATGTCCAAGAAGCTGACCATGTACCGTGGCGGCGACCAACGCCGCGCCGTTTTCCCCGATGCGGCCGAAAGGTCCGCCATAGGTGCCAAAGCCGCCATTGCCGCCCCTCCCGCTCGTGGTTTTCATTGCCCCGACTCCTCCAGCGAAGACGGCAGCACGATTATGCGCAGGGGTGAGCAGGCAAAACTTTCCGGCCAACACCCTCCCGATTTTCCAGTGGGGACGTTGCCGAATATCGGCGGATGGGCGGGCGGCCTATTGTCCAGACAAGCTTAGCTGAAGGGACAGTCCATGGCTTTAAAGGCGTTTCAGTCGTGCCTTCTGCGCGGTGCTAATCGCGCCGCCCTGTGCGGGCTGATTGTCGCAATCGCATGCGGCCATGTCCCGGCCACGGCAGGCGCGGACGGCATCGACATGGCGATGGCCCGCGACGATGCCCAATATCGCATCAATGCAGGCGACGAACTGGACATCATGGTGTGGGGCGAAGAACGGATGCAGCGGCTGGTCCGCGTACAACCGGACGGATCCTTTTCCTTTCCTCTCGCCGGCAGGATCATGGCGGCCGGCAGCACTACAGGCGCGGTCACTCTGGCAATCCGCGCGGGATTGGCCGATAAATATCGGAACGGGGCGCCGGACGTGACAGTATCGGTACGCGACTCTTCGGGAATGCGCTTCTATGTCCTGGGCAAGGTGCGCAATGCGGGCAGCTACGCGGCCGGCCAGGGCGTGGATATCATTCAGGCATTGAGCCTGGCGGGTGGACTTGCGGAATTTGCCGATGTGAAGGGTGCCGTGATCCTGCGTCAGACGCCGGAAGGCCAACTGGTCGAGCGTGTGCATATCGCGCGCATTCTCAAGGGTAGCCGCAGCCTGAATACGGGAACCCTGCCCAACCCGATCCCCGTGCTGAGGAGCGGCGATGTTCTCGTAATCCCATGAGGCCAAGCGAAACATATTGGGGGGCAGCGCGCAAGGGGGCCGGCGGCGCGCTGCTGATCGCCGGGATCAACATCTGCGCACCCGGTGTGATCGCTGATGTAAAGCCTGGCCTTACCGTAGAGGGCGGGCTTTCGGCGGCCTCCAATCCGCTGCTGGTGCGCGGATCGGATCGGGGTTCCGCCATTGTGGATGCCGCGATCAAACCTTCCATGACCTTTACCGACGCCACCGGCTTGGAAGTGGAACTGAGCAGCATACTGGCAATGCGACAATATAGCCACCGATTTGAAGACCTGACCCATGGCAATGTCCAGTTGACGGCAGATTGGCGCAAGAACGAATGGATTTCCGTGTTGGCACGGACAAGGATCGATCGCGAACCGATGGTCGATCGCTTGGCGACTGATATTGATGCCTCGATCGGAAGCGCCGGTGTGCGGGAAGGCCGGATCGGCAGCCTCTCGGTAATCTGGCACCCTGACGCGAGAACCCGGATTCAACCTGAACTGACCGTGGAAAATGGACGATACCCCACCGTCACTAACCTGCGCGACACGGATTCGACGCTGCTGACGCTTCATGCGACAAGACGGACCAGCCCCTACACGACGCTGGGCGCGCGCATAGGTCAGTCCTGGAACAAGGTGGATGCAGCGCCGAACAGCCATGTGTTGTCGACCTATGTCACGCTGGACCAGCGGTTGAGCACGACATGGCTGGTACGCACGGAAATGGGGCTTGAGCATATTCGCACGTCGACTTTTCAACTCACGCCGTCCGCCAGCCGGACGCAGGCCGCCGGTCGGATCGAGCTTTGCCACGAAGCACAGCGGTTGACCGCGTGCGCCAGCGGGGCGCTTGCATCCGAAGTGAGCGGGCTGGGCGGTTTGCAGCGTCGCTTCGACATGGCCGGATCGGTACGATGGCGCCTGACACCGCGCCTCAATCTGGGGTTCGAGGGACGGTATCAACGCGCCTCGCAGCAACGCAGCCGGCTGCCCAATCTGGATTCGGCGCAGGCACGGCTGCGCCTGGACCGACGCGTGAACCGGCGGCTGACGGCGTCGGCTGTCGCGGAATATCGCCGCCGCGAGCCGCCGGATGGCCGCGCCCTGTCCTCCACCGTGGTCGGCATCCAGCTGCAATATGAGCCGCTGCCGCTGTGACACCCTGACAAGATGGGGATTTTTCCGGTCCCAATTATCCTGACCCAATCATGTGGGGCTGAAATGCCGACTACTCGCCGGATGTATGCAGACGCAGGGTGCGCCGGGCAAATTCCGCTCGGCGCACCGCTTTAGTACCGACGCCGCGCC
Source organism: Sphingobium lactosutens (assembly GCF_013393185.1). Classification (GTDB taxonomy): domain Bacteria; phylum Pseudomonadota; class Alphaproteobacteria; order Sphingomonadales; family Sphingomonadaceae; genus Sphingobium; species Sphingobium lactosutens_A. The sequence continues at coordinate 47,130 of NZ_QJQX01000039.1, forward strand.
AAGGAGAGATGACGATGCTGGTTGCAGATGAGCCATGGTTTCGGAAGCGCAGGCATTCCGCCCTGCCCTCCTCCATGAAGGCGCCCCGCGTCGCCTATTTGACGAACGTCTACCCCAAGCCGAGCCACAGCTTCATCCGCAGGGAAATATTTGCGCTGGAACGTCAGGGGTTCGAGGTTGCGCGCCTTTCCGTAAGGGAGGGGGCAGACGCGCTGCCCGACCCGGCCGACAGGAGCGAGCAGGACCGCACCCGGATATTGCTCAACGGAAATTATCTGGAACTGCTGGCGGCCTTTCTGTCGCGCGTGTGGCGGGAACCGCGGCGGCTGTGGCGGGGCATCGGCACGGCGCACAGGATGCTGGCGGCCGGCATGGTGGGGCCTGTGCGGATCTGCGCCTATCTGCTGGAAGCATGCCTGCTGGTCGAATATCTGGAGCGGGCGGGGATTCGGCATGTCCATGTGCATTTCGGTACCAATCCCGCCGCCGTCGCCCGGATCGCGTGCGACCTGAGCAACGTCACCTATAGCGTGACCTTGCATGGCCCGGATGAGTTCGACGAACCCAAATCGCTGCAACTGTCAGAGAAAGTGTCGGGCGCGGCCTTCGTCGTCGCCATTTCCAGCTTCTGCCGGGGGCAGTTGATCCGATGGACCCATGCACAGGATTGGGCAAAGATCAAAGTGGTCCGTTGCGGCATAGAGCTGGAAAGGATCGACGATGATGTCGACATCGCCCCTGATATCTCGCCTTTGTCCAACCGGCTCGTTTGCGTCGCCCGGTTGAGCGCGCAGAAGGGGCTGGCGCTGCTGCTGGAGGCGGCCGCGGAAGTCGCGCCCCTCCGACGGTTTGAACTGCGCATCATCGGCGACGGCGAGTTGCGGCCGATGCTGGAAGAGCAGATCGAGCGGCTGGGCTTGCGGCATCATGTCACGCTGCTGGGCTGGTGCAGTGCGGAGACGGTGCGCGAGGAAATGATGCAGGCGCGCGCGCTGGTGCTGCCCAGCCTGGCCGAAGGACTTCCCATCGTTCTGATGGAGGCGATGGCGCTCGGCAAGCCGGTCGTCGCGTCCTGCATATCGGGCATACCGGAACTGGTCGACGATCATTGCGGCTATCTGGTGCCGGCGGGATCGACCGAGGCGATCACGGAAACGCTGCATATAGTCCTGGAAGCCGACCGGGAGACGCTCGCCGTCATGGGAGAGGCCGGACGGGCGCGGGTGCGACGCTATCATGATGTCGACCGCAATGCGGCTGCGCTTGCCGCCTTGTTCAGACCGCTGGTATAGCCATGGCGGCCCTTTTCCTCTGGGTGATCGCTGGGCTTGTCGTGCTCCCGTTGCTGGTAGTGAGCGCGGAATGTTGCGCCGCGCTGCTGCATGAAGCGCGCGCCGAACCGCTGCCGTTGCCGCCTCCCATAGCGGTGCTGATCCCGGCGCATGACGAAGCGCTTTGCATCGCTGGGACGCTGAGGGCAGTGGCCACGCAGTTGCGACCGGAAGACCGGATGATCGTCATCGCCGACAATTGCAGCGATGCGACCGCCCGGATCGCGCGCGCCCATGGTGCGCAGGTTCTGGAAAGGCGCGATCCGATCCGGCGCGGCAAGGGCTATGCGCTGGCCTTCGGACGCGATCATCTGGCGAACGAACCGCCGGGAGTCGTGCTCGTAATCGATGCGGACACGATCCCGGCGGCAGGGGCCATCGGCCATATTGCCGCTGCGGCGGTGCGGGACAATGCCGCGCTTCAGGGCTGCTATCTGATCGAAGGGCCGACCGGGGAACCAAGGATCGCCATCTCCACCCTGGCCTTTCGACTGAAGAATCTGGTGCGGCAGAAGGGATTGCAGGCCCTGTCCGGCCATGCGCTGCTGCAGGGGAGCGGCATGGCCTTTCCCTGGCGCATGTTCAGCACGGCCCCCCTTGCCACCGCCTGTCTGGTCGAAGATCTGCAACTGGGGATCGACCTCTATCTGCGCGGCAATCGGGTCGGCTTTGTCGAGGCGGCACGTTTCAGCAGCCCGATCAGTGGCATGCAGGGCACCATGTCGCAACGGACCCGATGGGAACATGGCAGCATGGCATCGGCGCCCGGTCATGTCGGACGACTGCTCAAGGCTGCGTTGACAGGCCGAACCAGTGGCTGGATGCTGGCGATGGATCTGGCGGTGCCGCCATTGGGGATGTTGGCAATGCTCTCCGCGCTGGCCCTGCTTCCGTTGCTGGCTGGCGGCTTGGCCCTGGGTGATCTCGCACCTTTCACCTTCCTGGTCGTCAACCTCACTTTCTTTCTGTTGAGTCTGGTGCTGGTCTGGCGGCGCTGGGGTCGCGATCTGATTTCCGCCTCCACACTGTACCAGTTGTTGCTCTATCTTTTCTGGAAGGCCCCGCTTTTGACGCGCTTTCTGGTTCGGCGGCAACGGGAATGGGTACGGACGGACCGCGATCCACCCTCCCAATTTCCATGAGGCAAAGGACAGGCTGAAAGCCCGGCCATGGATCGAACATAATATCGGAAACCTGTCAAAGAGTCGCCTCGGGTCGCACCGCAAAGACACACGCCTTTCAAAAGGGGACCATCATGTCGTTCTGGTCGATGCAGGGAGCGCAAAGGGCAGCCATATTGATGGCGGTTGTCCTGCTGTTCACCTATCAACTCGACGAACCCGTCGATGTCGAGGCGTCAAAGCCCTCTGCCGCCACAGCAACCCTGGTCGCCACCGACACCACGCAGCAGGCCGAGGGCGAAAGTGACGGAAGCGAAGGCCCCGGCCTCGCCACCTATTTCTGCCTGCTGACCTGCGCCATCGTCGTTGCCCGCCAGATCCGCAAGCGCGGCCAAACCCATATCACTCTGTCCTGAACAGGAAGACCGGCATCATGCAAGATGATCGCAACGACGCCCGCCCGTGGGAATGCGTGCTGATAGGTGAAGAGACGCTGCTGACGGAATGTGGGAAAATCCTGCTTCAACGCGGACATCATATCGTTGCAGTCGTCAGCGAACGGCAGTCAATCCTGCAATGGTGCGGAACCCAGAATATCCCGGCTTTTGCTGATATCCAGAATTTGGACGGGAGCCAAGTCGGCACATTCGACTATCTGTTCAGTATCGCGAACCTGAAGATATTGCCCGAACCGATCCTCGCTCTGCCGCTGCGTGGGGCGATCAACTTCCATGATGGGCCGCTTCCGCATTATCCGGGGCTGAATGCACCGGTACGGGCGCTCATCAACGGAGAGGCGCAGCACGGAATCAACTGGCACAGGATGACGGCCGAGGTCGATCGCGGCGCGATATTGGCGAGCCGCGCCTTTGCAGTGGACACGGGGGAAACCACCTTTTCACTCAACACCAAATGTTTTGCTGCGGCCATCGATGGCTTTGTCGAGATGATCGATGGACTGGCAGAAGGAACGCTGGTCGAGATCGATCAGGCCGACGCTCCGCCGAAAAATGCGAGCGACCGGACAGCCTGCGCCGGCATGATCCCATGGGACGCCAACGCGCGGCAGGTCGAGAACTTCGTCCGGGCGCTGGACTTCGGTGCTCACGCCAATCCGGTTGCCGTGCCGACGTTGCTGGTGGACGGTCGGATACTGACGGCGAAAACAGCTCGGGCAGTCGAGGAGCCCCGCCAGACCACGCCAGGTACCATCCTGCGCGTTGATGACGATGCCTTGATCGTGGCGACCGGAGACGGCGCAGTACGACTGGAGGGCTTCGCAACGCCGCGGGGAGTGCCTCTTGCGCCGCATCACCTGGCGGCGATGTTCGGCCTAACCGTCGGCGCACGGTTCGACTGGCCGAATACTGATCGGCGAGCTGCGCTGTCCAAGGTAGCGGCCAGTTTTGCGGTCCATGAGCCATGGTGGCGCAAACGGCTGCTGGCACTCGATCCCTTGCCTATGGATTGCTTCGAGCGCCCCTCTGCGCCTGATGTCGGCGTCGACCATCTCGATCACCGATCTGAAGAAGGGATTGCGACGGAGTTCCTGCTTGCATCCATCGTCGCCTATGTCGCGCGTATCCATGACCGCACGAGCTTTGACATCGGCTTTGGCGATACGGCGCTCCACGCCAAAACCAAAATGGTGGCGCCGTGGTTTGCGCAGACGCTGCCGTTACGCGTGGAAGTGGATTTCGGTGCAGGATTGCAGGCGCTTCAAGCGACACTCGCGGCGTCGATAGCGGAGAGGCATCAACGCAAGGGCTATCGCGCCGACCTGCCCGCCCGACTGGGAGAGGAACTGGCGGCCGAGCGCGATCTTTCCTTGCCCTTGAGCATTGCAATGGTCGAGCATCCGACAAGCTGTACGCTGCCCGATGGTTGCCGACTGCTGATAGCGATCGGCGCGGATGGAACGAGCCGCTGGCTGTTCGATCGAACCTATATCGATAACCAGCTAGTTCTTGAAATGCAGCGGGCGGTGGCCGATATTTGTCGTGCCGATGGTCTTCGTCCGATCGGCGAACTGCCTCTGGCCAGCATGGACGCTTCGCTATCGGGCGAGCGGATCGACTGGCGCAAGGATGCAACCATCTATCAGCTGTTCCAGGAACAGGCAGCGCGTACCCCGATGGCGCTGGCCGTGACATGTCGCGGCGAAAGCCTGACCTATGGCGCACTCGACGAGCGATCCAATCGGGTAGCGCGTCGGTTGCAGCATATGGGCGTGAGACCGGACGATATCATCGGACTATATTGCGATCGATCCGTCGACATGGTCGTCGCCCTTCTCGCCATATGGAAGGCTGGCGGAGCCTATGTGCCGCTCGACCCGGCCTATCCGGCGGCGCGCATCGACCAGATGGTCGAGGACGCCAAACTGCGGGCGATCGTTACCCTGTCGCACCTTGTTCCCACGCTGGCAAAAGATGCTCCTATCCTCAGCATGGACGGAGACTGGGCGGCGATTGCAGCGGAGGAGGCAACGCCCCTCCCCCTCGCCAGCGGTCCGGAAAATCTGGCCTATGTGATTTTCACCTCCGGTTCCACTGGCAGGCCCAAGGGCGTGATGGTGGAACATCGCAATGTTGTGAATTTCTTCGCGGGCATGGATCGGCACGTTACGGCCGAAGGCAAATGGCTCGCCGTCACCAGCCTCAGTTTCGACATTTCCGTGCTGGAACTGGCCTGGACGCTGACCCGCGGGATGCAGGTCGTGCTGGCGACGGGCCAGGAACTGAAGCCGGTAGCAGCGCCAAAACGACCAGTGGATTTCAGCCTCTTCTATTTTTCCAGCGATGAGGCCACCCAGGGCCAGGACAAATACCGGTTGCTATTGGAGGGCGCACGCTTCGCCGACCGCAACGGCTTTGCCGCCGTCTGGACGCCGGAACGGCATTTTCATGCCTTTGGCGGCATATATCCCAACCCAGCTGTCGCAGGCGCCGCGATCGCGGCCATTACCGATCGGGTCCAGATCAGGGGCGGCAGTGTCGTGTTGCCCCTTCATCATCCTGCACGAGTGGCAGAGGAATGGGCGGTCGTCGATAATCTGTCAGGCGGGCGCGTAGGGATCGCCTTCGCGTCCGGGTGGCAGCCGAACGATTTCGCGCTCCGGCCTGCGGCCTATGCGGACCGCAACACCGGACTGGTGCACGATATCGAAACCATCCGGGCCTTGTGGCGCGGTGAATCAAGGTCGTTTGAGGGACCGGTCGGTCCGGTCGAGGTGCAGACACTGCCTCGGCCGGTGCAGGCGGAACTCCCCTTCTGGATCACATCCGCGGGCAATGCCGAAACCTTTGCGGCAGCCGGCCGGGCGGGAGCGTCCATCCTGACCCATCTACTTGGGCAATCGGTGGAGGAACTGACGGAGAAGATCCGCGCTTATCGGGAGGCACGGCGGGAGGCGGGCCACACGGGCGAGGGCCAGGTCACTTTGATGCTGCACAGCTTCGTCGGGCCGGACGCCGAAGCCATCCGCGCCATCGTGCGGGAACCGCTGATCGCCTATTTGCGGACCGCGACCAGCCTGGTCAAGCAATATGCCTGGTCCTTCCCGGCCTTCAAGCGGCGGCCGGGCATGGCGGACACGGTGTCGAACGTCGATTTCGATAGCCTATCACCGGAAGAAACCGAGATGCTGCTGGAACATGCGTTCGAGCGCTACTTCGAAAGCAGCGGGCTGTTCGGGACGCCGAAACAATGCCTGGCAATGGTGGACCGGCTGCGGACCATCGGCGTCGACGAGATCGCCAACCTGATCGACTTCGGCGTGGATAGCGAGACGGTTCTGGCCCATCTTCCCTATCTGGACGAACTGCGCCGACTGACGGTGGAGGTCGAGGAGAAACCGGCGGAATCGATTGCCATGCTGATGGAGCGCCACGGCATCACCCATCTGCAATGCACGCCATCCATGATGCGGATGCTGCTCGCCGAGCCGGGCATCACGCCGCATGTCGCCGGGCTTCGTCATCTGATGATAGGGGGGGAGGCCTTCCCGCCCGATCTGGCTGACGATCTTGCCCATCTGGTACGGGGTAAGGTGACGAACATGTATGGACCGACCGAAACGACCATCTGGTCCGCCATCCATCCGGTCGCGACCGGCGGCGCGGTGCCGCTGGGCAGGCCGCTCGTCAATCAGGACATTCATATCATGGACAGCCGGCAGCAGGCGATGCCGCCGGGCGTTCCGGGCGAAATCGTGATCGGCGGCGCGGGTGTGGTGCGGGGCTATCTGTACCGGCCGGAACTGACCGGCGAGCGCTTCGTCACCGATCCCGGCGACCCGGCGGCGCGGCTGTATCGAACCGGGGATCTTGGCCGGCGACGGAGGGACGGGACACTCGAATTTCTCGGGCGGCTCGACCATCAGGTCAAGATTCGAGGCTATCGCATCGAACTGGGCGAGATCGAGGCGCTGCTCCATGACATGCATGGCGTGCGGGAGGCTGTCGTCAATGCGATCCTCACGGAGGATGGCGAACAGATACTGGTCGCCTATGCCGCGCCACTGGATACAGACCATGATTTTGCGGGCGTAAGGGAGGCGCTGCGGGCAAAGCTGCCCGAATTCATGGTGCCGACCCACTATGTCGGCATGGCGCGTTTGCCGCAGACGCCAAACGGAAAGATCGACCGCAACGCCCTGCCCCGGCCCGAACGTGTCGCACCGGTGTCCCAGGAAAATTTCGTCGCCCCGGATGACGGCATGGAAAGCCGGATCGCGGTGATCTGGCGCGACATATTGAAGCTGGAGACGATCGGGTCGCTCGACAATTTCTTCGATGCCGGCGGTCATTCGCTGCTGGCGGTACAATTGCACAGACGCCTGACGGGAGAACTCGGGTGCAGCATGGCGCTGACCGACATTTTCCGTTTCCCCACCATTCGCACATTGGCCGCGCATCTGTCGGGCGGGGTGGCAAATGATCAGGCCGCACGGGACGGCTTTGCACGGGCGGACGGGCGCAAGGCAGCCCTCGCGCGCCGGGCGATGGCGCGGACGTCGATGGAACGGAGTCAGGCCTGATGGACCAGCCTGTGAACTGGGGCGGCGATGCCCCCCGTGATGCGGACATCGACAATCATGTCGCGGTGATCGGCATGGCATGCCGCTTCCCGGAGGCCCCGGATCTGGAAAGCTATTGGCGCAATCTGCGCGACGGACGGGAATGTATCAGCCGGTTCAACGACGAGGATCTGCTGGCAGCGGGGGTCGATCCACGGGTGCTGGCCGATCCCCATTATGTGCGGGCAGGCGCGCCCCTGCCCGACATGGAGATGTTCGACGCCACGCTGTTCGGCCTGAGTAGCCGCGATGCCGCCATCATGGACCCGCAGCACCGGCATTTCCTGCAATGTGCCTGGGCCGCGCTCGAAAATGCGGGTCATACGCCCGACGGGTTTGTCGGTGCGATCGGCGTGTTCGCCGGATCGGGCCATAACGCCTATTTGCCTTATAATCTGCTGACCAATCCCGACCTCGTCCGCAAGGTCGGCTTCTTCCTGATGCGGCATACCGGCAACGACAAGGATTTTCTTGCCACCCGCGCATCCTATCTGCTCGACCTGAAAGGGCCGAGCGTCAATGTTCAGACGGCCTGTTCCACCTCGCTCGTCGCCATCCACATGGCGATGCAGAGCCTGCTGAACGGCGAAAGCGACATGGCGCTGGCCGGCGGCGTCACCATCGAGTTACCGCATGGACAAGGCTATCGCTACGAGCCGGGCGAGATATTGTCGCCCGATGGCCATTGCCGCGCCTTCGATGCAGATGCGACCGGCACGGTGTTCGGCAGCGGTGCGGGCGTGGTCGTATTGCGCCGCCTGCGCGATGCGATGGAGGATGGCGACCATATCCATGCCATCGTCCGCAGCTCGGCTGTCAACAATGACGGGATAGGCAAGGTCAGCTACCTCGCCCCCAGCGTCGATGGACAGGCGCGCGCCATAGCCGAAGCGCTCAGCATCGCCAATGTCGATGCCCGATCGATCAGCTATGTCGAGGCGCATGGCACCGGCACGCCGGTGGGCGATCCGATCGAGGTTGCGGCGCTGACGCAGGCGTTCAGGCGGGACACGGATGCCGTCGGCTATTGCGGTATCGGGTCGGTAAAGCCCAATATCGGCCATACCGACACGGCCGCCGGCGTCGCGAGCTTCATCAAGGTGGCGATGGCGATGCAGCATCGCCAATTGCCCGCTTCCCTGAACCATGGCCGCTCCAATCCCGCCTGTGCGCTGGAACAGTCGCCCTTCGTGGTGAATGATCGGCTGCGCCGCTGGGACGGCGCGCCCGGATCGCCGCTGCGCGCCGGCGTGAGTTCACTGGGCGTGGGTGGCACCAACTGCCATGTCATCATGGAGCAGGCACCACCGCCTTCCCCGTCCGGCCCGTCGCGACGCTGGCAGTTGCTGGTCCAGTCCGCCGCCACGCCCACCGCTCTGTCTGCCAATGGACTGGCATTGGCTGACCATCTGGAGCAACAGCAGGACGAGGCGCTGGCCGATATCGCCTTCACCCTGCAAAGTGGCCGGAAGACGCTGGCCCATCGCCGGATCGTGGTGGCGGAAAGCCATCATGGCGGTGCCGCCGCATTGCGCGATCCGGAATCGGTCTATGCCGTCAGTCGCCATTGTTCCGCGCCAGATCGCAAGGTCGCCTTCCTGTTCGCAGGCGGCGGCGCACAATATGCCGGGATGGCGCAAGGGCTGTACGATTCCGAACCCATATTCCGGGAAGCGGTCGATCAATGCCTTACCCTGCTGGGCGCAATAAGCCCGGCGGATTTCCGATTCGCGCTCTTCCCCAGGGCCGGAGAGCGCGATGCAGCGGCGGCGGCCATGCAGCGGCCCACCATCGGGCTGCCGCTGCTCTTCACCATCCAATATGCGACGGCACACTTGTGGATGAGCTGGGGCGTCGAGCCGGATGCGATGATCGGCCACAGCATGGGCGAATATGTCGGCGCCCATCTTGCGGGCGTGTTCGATCTGCGGTCCGCACTGAAGCTGGCCCATGGACGGGCACAACTGTTCGAAAGCCTGCCCGCCGGCCGCATGTTGAGCGTGCCGCTGTCGGAGGACAGGCTGCGCCCCTTCATCGGTGCGGACCTGTCCATCGCGGCTGTCAATGGCGCGGCCCTGACGGTCGCGTCAGGCCCGGTCGAGGCTGTAGAAAAACTGCGTGCCACGCTGGAGGCAGAGGGCGTGAACAGCCAGCCGGTCGCCATATCGGTCGCAGCGCATAGCGCGATGCTCGATCCGATATTGGGCGCTTTCCGGGCGTTGGTGGAGAGCATTAAACTGGAAGCGCCCAAGCGCGCCTTCGTCTCCTGCCTGACGGGGGATTGGGTCCAGCCGCGCGACGTGGCGCAGGCCGATTATTGGGTCCGACACCTGCGCGAGACGGTGCGTTTCGATACGGCGCTGGAGACATTACTGCCATCAGGCCATCTGCTGCTGGAAGTCGGACCGGGACGCACGCTCGCAAGCCTGGCCCGGCAGCACCGCGCACGCGGGACGGAGCAGGCCGTCTTCAACTCGCTGCGCCATGCCGATGAGGCATTCGACGACCAGGCCTATATGTTGAAGACGCTGGGCGGATTATGGGCTTCGGGCTTCCCTGTCGCCTGGGAAAAACTGCGGGGGACGGAACAGCGTCGACGCGTCCCACTTCCCAGTTATCGCTTCGACCGGCAACGGCACTGGATCGAGCCGGGCACGGCGGCGACCGGCGAAGGCACTCCGCATGTGGAATTACTCGCCCATCCCGATAAAGCGCGATGGTTCTATCAGCCGGCCTGGCGGCGGGTACCCCTGCCCGATGTTGAGCGGGAAAGCGGTGACGCGCTGATCTTCATGGACGGCGGCTGGTTGGGCGAGGCGCTGGCGGAGCGCCTTGAACGGGACGGCTGTGCCGTAACCATGGTGCGCGCCGGCCGGCGGTTCCGGGTTTCCGCGAAGGACGGGCTGACCATCGATCCGGGTAACGCAGACCATTATGCGAAGCTTGTCGCGCATCTGGCCGATCATGACAGAGTGCCGTCGCGCATCTTCCATCTCTGGCTGACGACGGATGAGGGCGATGCCTTGCAGCGTGGTTTCTGGTCGCTCTTCCATCTGGCACGGGCGCTCGGCGATGCGGGCGTCGACCGCGACATCGTCATCGCGCTTGTCTCCAGCGCCATGCAGCGGGTGTGCGATGAAGCCATGATCGAGCCGGCCAAGGCTGCGGCGCTGGGTCCGTGCCGGGTGGTGCCGAATGAATATCCGAACCTGCACATGGTCGCCATCGATGTCGACCTGCCCGCGACAGCCGAACGACGCGCGGAACTGGCATCCTGCCTGCTGGTGGAACTGTCCGTGGCGCAACCGGACGGGACCGTCGCCTATCGCCGCATGGAGCGCTGGGTCGAGGGATATGAGCCGCTGATGCTGGCGGAAGCCGAGCGGAACCGCATGCGGCAGGGTGGCGCCTATCTCATTACCGGCGGCCTGGGCGGCATCGGCCTGAAGCTGGCGGAACATCTGTTCGACAAGCACAAGGCCCGGCTAGCGCTGATATCGCGATCCGGCTTGCCCCCGCGTGAAGATTGGCCTGCCCTGCTATCCAGCCTGTCGCCGGGCGATCCGCTGGCGCGCCGTATCCGAAAGGTTCGGGCGCTGGAAGACAAGGGCGCGGAAATCCTGCTGATCGACGCCGACGTGGCCGATACCCGCTCGATCCGTCGAGCGGTGGCGAGCGCCCAGACGCGTTTCGGCGCCATCCATGGCGTCTTCCACGCGGCGGGCCTGCTCGACGACGGGCCGCTGGCGCTGAAGTCTCCCGATGGCGCTACCGCCGTGCTGGCGCCCAAGATAGGTGGCACGAAGGCGCTGGAAGCCGCATTGCGCGGCGCGCAGCCAGATTTCGTCATGCTATTTTCCTCCGTCAGCGCGGTGGCGGGAATTGCCGGGCAGGTGGACTATGCCGCTGCTAACGCCTTCCTCGACAGCCATGCGCGCAAGCATGCCGGCCGCGGCCGGACAGCCGTGATCGCAGTGGGATGGCCGCGATGGCAGGATGTCGGCATGGCGACCTCCGCCCATATTGCACCGAAACGGCCGGCTTGCACGGCGATGGTGCAAACGACGATGGATGCGGCCTTCCTGGACCATGTGCTGGTCGATACGCCAAAGCGACGGACGGTTGCGGCAACACTCTTCCCCCGGAAGCACTGGTTGCTGGATGAACATAGATTGCGCCATGGCACGGCTCTGATACCTGGTACCGGCCTTGTCGAAATCGTCCGCCAAGCCTTTCAGGACATTGCCCAGAATCGCCCGTTCGAACTCAGGGAAATACTGTTTCTCGAACCCTTCGCGGTCGCGGATGACGGCGCGCGCCACCTGCATGTCGATCTGCTGCATCAGGAAGGCGACGTGTGGCGGGTGCATGTCATGGGCCGCGATGCGGGCGCGGAAGAGACGCAGCCCTGGACCGAGCATGCGCGCGGCTACGCGCTGGTCGGCACACCAGATGATGGCAGGCGGCTCGACCGGGACATGATCGCGGCGCGTTGCGACCGACCGGAACCCCTAACGGGTGGATCGGACACGCATCTGGCTTTCGGCCCCCGCTGGCGCAATGTGGAGGCGCTGCGGCTGGGACAGAATGAAGCCCTGATGGACCTATGCCTGCCGGAACCCTTCCTGGCCGATCTCGAAGGACTGGCACTACACCCTGCATTGCTCGACTTCGCCACGGCGGGTGCGCAGAAGCTGATCCCCGGTTTCGATCAGGCGAATGACTTTTATGCACCGGCGTCCTACGGCCGGTTAAGGTTGACAGCCCCGCTCTCCGGCCGGATCGTGAGCCATATCCGGTTGAGGCCCGAAGCGACGGAGGCCGGAGAAGTCGCGACCTTCGACATCAGCATCGCCTCGCCCGACGGGCAGGTGCTGGCGGAAATCGAAGGCTTCACCATGATACGCATTCGCGATGCCCAGGCCATGGGCAAGGGCAGCGGCGCGAGTCCCACCGTGATCGATACCGATATGGGCATAACGTCGGACGATGGCATGGCGGTGATCGACCATATTCTGGCATCGCGCAACGACGCGCAAATCATCGTGTCGCCACATGACTTGCTGCCCACGCTGGCGCGATTGCGGACGCCCGCCCTGTCGCACCGACACTCAGGCGCGAGCGCGACCGATTTGCCGGCGGAGGATATGCCGCGCACCGATACGGAACGGGCCATCGCCATGATCTGGCAGGACATGCTAGGTACAGCCGCGATCCGGCGGAGCGACGATTTTTTCGATCTGGGCGGCCATTCCCTGCTGGCGGTGCAACTGATCAATCGGCTGCGCAAGCAGTTCGGCCAGTATCTGCCACTCACCGCCCTGGTCGAGGCACCGACGCTTGCGCGATTGGCGGCGCTGATAGCGCCCGCCGATATAGTGATCGAGGATGGAGAGAGCCTGCTGCCCACATCGCCTGCTCCGGGCATCGTCCTGCTGCGCGCGGGCGACGATACGGGGGCGCTGTTCCTGATCCATGACGGTCTGGGCGAGACATTGCTCTACCGCACGCTGGCGCTGCGGCTGGAAGGGCCGCCGGCCTATGGCATCCAGCCCGAGCGCCATCCGGACGGCAGCTTCATCCACAGCAGCATCGCGGACATGGCGCGCAGCCATGTCCTGCGGATGCGGCAGGTGCAACCGCACGGCCCCTATATGCTGGCAGGCCTTTGCGCAGGCGGAGTCATTGCCGCCGAAATGGCGCTGCAACTGGAGGAGGCGGGCGAAGAACTGGCTTATATCGGTATCATCGATGCCGCCGATGTCGAGGCACTGGAGCGCCCGTTCCACCATATGCGGACGCGATGGTCGCGGCGGAAGGCTGCACTTGCGCGCCATTGCGGATCGCTTTCCGGACTGGCGACGCTTGCGCCCGAACTCATCGGCAAGTTCGCGAACATGCTGACCTACGAAATCGCCTCCCGCCGTGAGAAGCGGCGCATGAACGAGCAGGTCAAGCAGGCCAGTCTGAGCGGCGTCAGCGCCCCGACATCCCTGTCCTTCCTGGAACTGTATCAGGCGGCACACCGGCTGCATCAACCTGAAGGCTTGATCCGGGCGGAGCGGGTCGTCGTGTACAAGGCCATGATGGGCGACGGCACGCTGGACGACCAGCCATTTGCCGAAAAGTTCGGGGATCATGCGATGGGCTGGGGACGCCGCGTCGCCAATCATATCGAGGTGGTGGAGGTGCCGGGCGGCCATTCCAGCGCATTGCAGCAGCCGCATGTGGAAAGATTGGCAAGGCTGATGCAGGATGCGATGGACACGGCCCTGATCGAGATGAAAAGGCGCGCGTCGCCGACGACGGAATCTACCAATCCATCAGCGCCAATCACGACGGAGCAGGGCCAATGAATTGCCACAGCTTCACCGGCAGGCAATCGCCGTTACTGGTGGCCATCGTCAATTATCGCACCGCCGGTCTGGTGATCGATTGCCTCGAAAGTCTCGCCGATGAACTGGCCACCTATCCCCAAGCGCGGGTAGTGGTGGTCGACAATGATTCAGGCGACGGATCAGTTGAACGCATCGGCGCAGCGATCGAGCAACATGGATGGCATTGGGCGTCGATGGTCGCATCGCCGGTCAATGGCGGCTTCGCCTATGGCGTCAATCTGGCCGTTTCGGCAGCGCCGGAAGGATTCACGCCTTCCTTCGTCTGGCTGCTCAATCCCGACACGCGGGTACGGCCGGGCGCGCTCCGTACCTTGCTCGACTTCATGCACAACCATCCCTCCGCAGGCATCGCCGGCAGCCTGATCGAGGATGCGGACGGCATAGCCTGGCCCTATGCTTTCCGCTTTCCTTCGGCGGCGAGCGAAGTCGAGCGCGGTGCACGACTGGGCCTCGTCAGCCGGTTGCTCCGACGCAGCGCCGTCCTCCGTCGCATGGGGCCGGACCCGGCTCCGGTGGATTGGGTGTCGGGCGCGAGCATGATGGTGCGCGCCGGAGTGTTCGACGCCATCGGCCCGATCGACGAGGGGTATTTCCTCTACTTCGAGGAAACCGATTTCTGCCTGCGCGCACGCCGGGCCGGCTGGCAATGCTGGTATGTGCCCAGCGCACGCATCCTGCATATCGCCGGACAAAGCACCGGTCTAACAGGGAAAAATGCGGTGGTTCCGCGGATGCCGGCCTATTGGTTCGAATCGCGGCGGCGATATTTCGTCCGCAACCACGGTCGCGGCTATGCCATTTGCGCCGATCTTGCCTGGATACTTGCCCATGGCGGGTGGCGGATCAGGCGGCGGCTGCAACGCCTGCCGGACGATGATCCAGCGCAATTGCTCTCCGATTTCATCGCCTATGCGGCCTGGCGCAAGCTGCCTGCCGATATCGAGGGCAAGTCAGCAACACCTGTTTCCGCGCCGCCGGAATGGTCCAGCCTATGAGCCACGGCGCCCGGCTACCGGTGGCGGACGCGGGGCTGGAACTGCGATTGATCCATATCGATGACGTGCCGGAGAGCGTTCTGCATCCCCGATCGCCGGAGGAGCACAACCGGATAATCCGCTTCCGCTTCATGCACCATCGCCGCCGCTATCTCATGGGCCGTTTCATGATCCGCCAGATGCTGGCCGACTGGTCCGGCATCGCGGCGGACGCGCTGCGCTTTGGCGAGATCGGAATAGGAAAGCCGGTTCTGCTCGACACCCCGGACATATATTTCAACCTCAGCTATGCCGATAACGCCGTTCTGATAGGCGTGACGCGGCGCGGTTCCCTAGGAGTCGATGTGGAGGATCGACGTCACCTCCCTGATGCGAGGGATCTGGCCGAGAATATTTTCGACATGCCGGAACGCCTGGCCTTGCGCGACAAGCTATGCGGCGTATCGGAAAGCGACCTTTTCCTCAGCGGATGGACGCGCAAGGAAGCCTGCCTGAAGGCGGCTGGGACAGGGCTGTCGCTCGACCCCGTCGGCGTTTCTACAGGACTGGAGTTGACCCGCCGCAAGGTTCAGATGGCCGACACTCTGCAGGTGCAGGTCGAAACCATGATCGTGGGGACCAGGATAATGTCCTGGGCCACCACAATCTGAAGTCCGTCAATAGGCCCGCTGACCACCGAGAACCGCCGATATTGTCCGCAGCAAGATATAGAGATCGAACCATATCGACCAATTCTCTATATAATAGAGGTCATGCTCGATCCGCTTGATCAGCTTGTCTTCCGTATCCGTCTCGCCGCGCCAGCCGCACACCTGCGCCCATCCGGTAAGGCCGGGCTTTACTTTGTGACGGGCGACATAGGACGACAGGACTTCATTGAACAGCCTGCCGCCGGCACGGGTGGAGGGCGCATGAGGGCGCGGCCCGACCAGCGACATTTCACCCAGCAGCACATTCAGCAATTGCGGCAATTCGTCGAGGCTGGTCTTGCGCAGGATCGCACCAACCCGCGTCACGCGCGGATCACGCTTGCTGGCCTGCACAATCTCGTCCGTCTGGCACAGGTCGACATACATGCTGCGGAACTTGAAGATCCGGAAGTCACGGCAGTTGAACCCCTCGCGGCGTTGCACGAAGAAGACCGGCCCGCGCGACTCCATCTTGATCGCAAGCGCGATCAGCAGAAACAGCGGCGACAGAAGGATCAGCAGCAGGAATGAAAGCGTTCGATCCTCCGCCCATTTTTCGATGATCCGGCTGCCATGCATCGGCTTTTCAAGCAGCGTCATCACCGGCAGGCCACCGAGCAGCATCACCGGCATCCGCGCAAAGGCAAAGCCGGCCTTCTCCGGCGCCAGCCTGATCTGTACCGGCGTGACGGCCAAGGCGCCCACGACCTGCCGCAAGCGCGCGTCCGCGGCCCAGGGCAGCGCAATGATCACCTGATCGATCTCATCCTTCCGTATGGCCGCCAGAAGATCGTCAATGCCGCCCAGCAGCGGTATGGGCAATCGTTCGTCTAGCCGGTCCTGACGGCGGTCGTCGTAAAAGCCCGTCAGGGAAAGCGTGAGCTTGTCGTGATTGATGATATAGCGGGCCAGATCCTGGCCCTGCCCGCCCGCTCCGTATATGGCGCAACGACGATCAAACCGACCTTGTCGCTTGAGGCTGCGGGCAATCGTCACCAGAAGGAGGCGAAGAAGCGCGAGCATCGCCAGCCCAACAATGAACCAGAGGAATATCGAGCCGCGGGACGCGCTCGTCATCAGGCGCAACAGGAATCCCAGCGATAGAAGTAGCAATGTCGTCCCAAGCCAGGCATTGAACAGACGCGACCAGCTCCTGCGGACGGAGAATAGCAGGCTGCTTTCATAGGCGCCCGTCAGCTGTCCGACGATCACGAACACTGTTCCGCAGATCAATCCAAGATGGCTCGAAACGATCGGTGATGATCCCAACACCATTGCATCTTCATTCGCAGAAAGAAACAATACAGCAATATTGAGCGCAGCGAAGTCACAGATCTGCATCAGCGGCGGGAAAATGCCCAGCGGGACTTGTCCTGAACGCGGCATGACGCCTCCGGCTTTCTTGTCTGGGTCGGGCATCTGCTCATCCTGCCAAGGCGCCACACACGACTTCGCGGGAGGGAATATGATCCCTGCCTGAAGTCGCGTCGGACTGGTAGATGAAACGGGCGATCAAAGCCGTATGTCCTTATGAAGGACTAGAGCAAGTTCCGATCCGATTGCATCGGTCCATCCGATCCAGACCTCTGTTTTATCACATTTTCCGAGATAACGGATGATTCCGTCTGCTCGAAAAATGCGCCAGAGGTGATCAATCCTGCTGCACCGGCAGCATGCCTTCGCGGATGACATAGGCGATCATGTGGGCCCGGTTGCGCGTGCGCGTTTTCAATCGAACGTTCTCGATATGTCGCTCCACGGTACAGGTCGCTATATCCAGCGCCCTGGCGACTTTTTTCGCCGATAACCCGAAAGCGACAAGTTGAAGAACTTCGGTTTCCCGATTGGTGAGTTCAATAGCGGTCGAAATATTATAATGTGGCATGCTGGCCCCCAAAAACCGCCGAACCACGCTTGTCTCTCAAAATTTAAAATCTTCACGCAGGAGACAATGCACAGTCAAGCAGGTCTAAAGTTATAACCGCGACCACTTTTCATCCGTTCACCCTCGGCTATGCCCTGGGCCGGATGATTTGGACATACAAAGAACATAGGTAGACCGTTGTTCCGATGTCGAAATCAGCATTGTGCATTTTTCGATTCGCAACAATAGTAAATTTTTAATAAATAGAATCCATGGATGGAATAAAATCACGCTTTAGCGCAAGCAAATGTTTTGATTAGATAAATTTTCTTAAAAATTGGCCCATGCAAAAATATGTAGGCATTTTCCCCCATGCCGATAGAGGGTGGATGCAACCAAATATTGATATTATCAATATATCAATCGAAAAAGGATCGGCAAGAAACTATCAATTCATAGTTGATGATTATCAATCATCTATATGTCTATAATGATATAATATGTTTCTATTGAAATAAATTAACTTTATTTGCCAAACATGAAAGTGGACATTGATGGCCCCGGTCAAACTCCGGGCAGGGGAAATAGCGATGGACGATACCGATCTGGAAAGCTGGCTTACCCAACGAGAAGTGGAAGTCCTCAGGCATATTGCAAAAGGGCAATCGGCGAAGGAAATCGCGCTGACGCTCAAGATCGCGCCACGTACAGTGGAACGACATATCGGACGCGTGCGCCTGAAGACCCGAACGCGAAACCGGTCGCATATGGTCGCCTTCGCCATATCAAAAGGCCTGATCGGCTGCGCGCTGGCCGTGACATATGTACCGCCACTTGGCCTTTGAGGGGCGATCGGCAGCTATTTATACTCAATCAGATACCGGCGACTGCACCAATAATCGATTTGCCCCTGAAAATGGGGGAATTTGCCCAACAGAAGAAAGCTCGCCTCCAGCGCGCCCTTGCGGACAAAAATCCGGCACCAGAAAAAGGGCCATAGAGGCCAGCTCAGCGGCATTGCCCAGAAAATGTTGCTGACCACATCGCGCAACAGGCCGCGCACATCTTTGCCGCGCAACATCAGCGCTTCCGCCGTCGCATAGCCGCTACGCCGATTGCGCTGCCACCATTGGGCAAAGCGCGTCATTGCCGCGTCATGCACGGTCATTTCAGCGTCGATCCGCCTGATCGACCAACCCCGCCGCCTGATCCGGTGGCAAAGGTCCGGCTCTTCCCCCGCGATCATGGCGCTGGAAAAGCCGCCAACCTCTCGAAACGGCTCGATCCGGAACAGGGCGTCGCCGCCGCATGTCTCGGTCAGGCCGATTCGGGTATTCCATTCATTGTCGCAAAGCCGATTATAGGCACTTTGATCTGGGAAACGTTCGCGCCGGCGGCCACAGACGGCGGCCAGATTAGGTTCGGCCTCCATCACGTCCAGCGCTCGGCGCAGCCAGTCGGACCGCAATTCGCAATCTCCGTCGATGAAATGGATATAGAGCAAATGGGGCGCATGCTCGCTTAGCCATTCCGCACCAGCATTGCGCGCCCTCGCCGCCGTGAAGGGAATGCTGTCGTCCAGTTCGACCAAAGGAATGCCAAGGCGCCGCGCCATGTCGGCGCTTCCATCGACCGACCCTGAATCGACATAGACGACGCAGTCGATCGCTTGCAGCACGCTTTCCAGGCATCCCGCCAGGCGCCCGCCTTCGTTTCTGCCGATCACCACGAAACCCGTTCTGGCCAGCGCAAAGATCGTCGCGGCGGTCATGATCATTCAGGACCATTCATGCGACCGCGCTGAAGCGCCGGGGGCAGCCAGTCAGCCTTCAGGTGCCGCAACATTATCCGCCAGTCTCGCTTGTCCGCGGTCCCGGGCCGAGGCTGGAAATTGGTCGTCCGGTCGATGCCAGGCTGGGCAGACGGCGCCGCCGTATAGTAATAGGTAGCGATCGACCGACGCGACCGATGGGGCGGACATGTCAACGGATCGGGATGACCGTGAAAAGTATCCCTGTCGGTGTTGAACAGCACCGCACGGCCGAATATCGGCATGATCCTTTGCGCGGCGGATCGCATCTTCCTGTCCCACAGCTCCAGCGCCCCGCCATATTCGTTCTCCCAATCCTCGTTCAGATAGATGAGGAGATTGAGCCGACGATTGATTTTCATCTTTTCATGCCGGGGAAAATCAGCATGGATACTGAGATGCCCACCGGCCTTGACTTCATGCAGCCCTGCTCCGGCGTGATAGGGGTCCGGGATCAGCCCGCTGATCCCCGTCATTTCCATCAGGAACTGGAGGAAAGCATGGGAATTGAGTTCGGCAAATAATATGCGCGTCATGCCGCCCAAGCTCTCATCCGGCTTATATTCGAATTTGAGCCGCTCCTGATCGCGCATGAAGCAGCTATATCCGCTGCTGTCGGGAAATTCCGACGCAACCTGCTTCAGGACATCGGCATCCAGAAAATCGTCGATGACGATATGCGGAAACGGGTTGTCGCTGGCATAGCGGCCTGAAAGCACCTGCCCTTCCCGCCGGCATTGCTCGATGTCGAAACACCGATATCCATCGACATTCTTCAGGTTAAGCAGCGCCATTCTCGCCTCTCGATGACCATGGTGCGCAGCCAATGAAGCGCGCGGAACCAGCATGGATTCGCCACGAGAATAAGCGCCACCCCGCCTCTCAGCACAAGCGCTGTAAAACATGTGGTGAGTTCTCATGATCGACTTGGCGTGACCGGGCCAGATAAAATGGCGCCAAGCAATGATGGAGGCCTTTCGGGTGCATATCGCTTTCTATTCCCCCGAATGGCCGCCGGCAAAAGCCGCAAACGGCATAGTGACCTATGTCGCCGCCATGCGCGATTATCTACTGGCCCAAGGACATGAGGTGTCTGTCTTGACGCTGGGGCGCATGATCGACAGCACCGGACGTGATCAGGACATGGGCATCGGACAAGACGGCCGCGGCATCGTCGGGCGTGCCCGCCGGTTTCTGGAACGACACAGGGGCGATCTGCCCTGTCTTGGTCGAGCGCTGGGGAAACAGTTCCAGGCGCTGCACCGGCTGGCTCCGCTCGACCTCATCGAGATGGAAGAAAGCTTCGGATGGAGCGAAATTGTCCGCCGCACTTCACAGGTGCCGGTGGTGACGCGACTGCATGGCCCCTTCTTCCTGAAACCCGACGAGCAGCGCTCGAACCGGGAAGTTCGCGCCGACTCCCAGAGGCGCAAGGCCGAAGGCATCGCAATCGTCGGCGCGACATCTCTGACCGCCCCAACTATGGCGACTCTGGAGAGGACATGCCTTCATTATGGTCGGTCGCTAAGCAAGCAGGCCGCCGCGATCCCGAACCCCATCGCCATGGCGAACGACAGCTGGCGGCTGGACGCGTGCGATCGTAACCATATCCTGATGGTTGGCCGGTTCGATCATCCGAAAGGCGCCGACACGATATTGCTCGCGTTCAATCAACTGATCGAACGGCGCCCCGCCGCGCGATTGACACTCGTCGGGCCGGATATGGGAATGCAAATGGCTTCGGGCGCCATGCTCTCCTTTGGCGACTATGTCGCCACGCATCTTTCGCCATTAGCACGTCGGCAGGTGCGCTTCACCGGCCGGCTGTCGCCCTCAGCCATCACGCGTCTCCGCCGTGAGGCGCTGGTGACAGCTCAATGCTCCCGGCTGGAAAATTTCCCCTATACGCTGACCGAAGGCCTGTCGGCCGGCTGCCCGATGATCTCCACAGACTGGGCGGGCGCGGAAGAGATCATCGCCCATGGAGAAAATGGCCTGCTGACGCCCGTTGGCGATCCCGACGCCATGGCCGCCAATCTCGAATGGATGCTGGATCATCCGGAAGAGATTGCAGCCATGGGAGATCGTGCCCAGGCGCACTGCCGCGCCCATTTCTCGACCGGGGCGGTGGGAAGCCGGATGGTAGACTGGTACCGCACGACGATCGCGGAAAGCCGTCGATGATCCAAGATCAGGCGCAACGGATGCAGCCGGCGGCTGCTTCCGGCGGCCAGTGCATCGGGCGAATTGTGGCTCTGGTCACACAAGACACCAATATCGTCGTCGCATCCGTCATCCTCAACAATTTGCTCCGTGCGTTCAGCAGCGTGATCCTTACGCGCCTGCTGGTGCCGGAAGCGTTCGGCGTGTCAGGCATCATCGCATCTGTGTCTTTCACGGCGGCGATGCTGTCTGACCTTGGGTTCCAGGCGTTCGTAGTACGCCATCAGGATGGCGATCGCCCACGTTTCCTGGATACCGTCTGGACCATCGCGCTGATCCGGTCCGCGCTGCTGACGATCGCCCTCTTCGCGCTGGCCTGGCCGATCGCGCATATGCTCGCCAAGCCGGATCTGGCGCCGATGATCCAATGGTCGGCGCTAGTCTTCGCGATCGAGGGGCTCGCTTCCCTGACGTTGCTGACCGCAATCCGGCAGCGGATGATCCTGCGCCTGTCATTGCTGGAATTGATCGTCATGGTCGTGCAGATATTGGCCAGCGTCATCCTCGCCTGGCTGTGGCGCGATGTCTGGGCGGTGCTGGTTGCGCTGGTCGTCGGCAGCATCTGCAAGACCGGGCTCAGCTATGCAATGTTCCCAGATTCGCGGCGACGGCTGGCGCTGGACCCCGCCTACGCCCGCGATTTGTGGCGGTTCGCCCGCTATGTCACCGGATCCAGCATCATCACGCTGCTGCTGCTGCAATGCGACAAGCTGCTGCTGGCGCGGCTGATGTCGCTGGAGGATTTCGGGCTTTATGTTCTCGCCGGCAACCTTGCCAGCGCGCCCATCGCCTTCACGTCCGCCTATGCCAGCCGAATACTTTATCCCGGCTATGCAGAGATCTGGCGGAACAACAGCGGCGATCTGCGGGCGCAATTCTACGCCCGGCGATGGCTGGCCTCGATGCTCTACATGATCGCGGTGGGCGGGTTGATCGGATCGGCGCC
The DNA here is from genome assembly GCF_013393185.1 of Sphingobium lactosutens. Lineage (GTDB taxonomy): Bacteria > Pseudomonadota > Alphaproteobacteria > Sphingomonadales > Sphingomonadaceae > Sphingobium > Sphingobium lactosutens_A. The sequence continues at coordinate 69,587 of NZ_QJQX01000039.1, forward strand.
GCTTATCATCGCGATCCTCTACGATCATCGCTATGCAGACACGACCATTTATCTGCAGTTGCTGGCGATCATGCCCTTCTTCGCGCTGGCGTCCTACAGTGGCAACGAAATGCTGACGGCGGCGGGACGCGTCGCCACCACCTTCCAGGCGAGCGTCGCCAAACTGGGCTGGCTCGTGATCGCTGCGCCGATCGCCTGGCTGACCATAGGACAATTGGCGCTGGTCGCGGTGATCGGGATGATGGAAATCCCCTCCGTCCTGTTCAAATGGGTGCAGATGCATCGGATCGGCATGCTGGACATGGGTAAGGAGTTGCTCTTTCTTGGAGCGGGGGTGGGCGGGATCGCCACGGGCATGGCCGGCAGCGCGCTGATAACGCCGCTACTGGCCTGATGCCGGGACCGCTGGCGCATAGCGCGCTATCACCGCAGACATAGGATACCGGGCCGGCCTGCGGTAGAGGTTGAAGAGCGCGGCCGCAAATCCCAGCAGCACGAAGGTGAAGATGGCTGGCCGCGTGCCGAAGGATGTGAAAAACAACATCTCCAGCGTCATGCTGAGCCCCGCAAAGATGAAGGCCGCGCTCTCCCGGCCAGCTCGATCGCTTGTCGGCAGGCGGCGATAGCCGATCAGCTTCCGCAGATAATGGACGAAGGCGCCCACGAAGATCGCCAGTCCCACCGCACCCGAAATCAGCATGATCCAGATATAGCTGTTCACATAATCGATAATCCCTTCGCCCTGCCGCAGATCGGCCAAACGAATTTCCAGTTCCGGGTTGGAGAAACCGAGGAGGGGCGACTGCCAATATTCTTCCATCCCGCGTTCGAACAGCTGGCGGCGATATTCGGACGTTTCGCTAGAACCGCCCGACAGGCCCAGCGTTTCCGACAATTGCGGGGATGACAGGGCGGCGGCGAAAAGCGCCGAGAAGCCCAGCGTCGCGATCAACCCGCCCTTGACGATCGCCCGATAGCGGCCAAGATAGATTTCAACCAGGACCAGCGCAAAGCCCAGCCCTATCCAGGCGCCTCGGGACTGTGGGGCGGCAAGTCCCACAAAAGCTATGAGCAGGATGAGGGCATGATGGCGGGCCGTGCGAAACGCGCTGCGGCATATCCAGATGGCGATGGTGCAAAGCGCGAGCACCATCGCGGCGGAGGTCGGCTCGACGAACGGACCGCCCGCGCGGATCATGCCCCCGCGTGACTTCACCATCGGCAAGATGCCGCCATACTGACCATACAGTTCGTTGTAGATCGGCCAGCTACGCATCGCCTCATAGATCAGCAATGACGATAGCACCAACGCGCCACAGCCCAGCCACAGCAGGACACGCCGAAATTCATCCATGTTCCGCACGCCGCGGCTGGCGATATAATAGGGCAGCCCATAGTCGAGCATCAGGTTGGATGTCGACCGCAGGAGGTGGGAAAAGCTGGTATCCCGCGCCAGTGCAGCGCCGATCAGCAGAATGACGGAATAGGTCGGCACGTCCCTGCGCCAGTCGATCCTGCTTTTGCCCCGGTTGCAAAAGAGCGCCGCGGCCGCGCCGACGCCCAAAACATCATGCACCCCCAGATCGAACAGTTTGAGGGAACCGACGACCGCCGTCATGTCCAGACCCGGCAGCAGCAAAAGGCTGAACAGATAGACCGGGACAACCCTCCCCGCGTCACGCGCAAACAGCGGAACCCAGACGACCATGACCAGGTAAAGCATCCATGGATTGGTCAGCGTCCATGCGATGATGGGCATCAATATGACGATCGACAGCGCGCTGGCCATGTCGCGACGCTGCTCGTGCACGAGGCAATGGAGATAGAACATCACCGTTGCGGCGCTGATCACCGCAACATGCAGGGCAGGCTTGATCGCCAGATAGGCAAGAACGGGCAAGCCCATAGCGAACAAGGGCACAGCCATGCGTGCGGCGACAGCCATCAGCGCCGCGCCGCCAGAAATCGCTGGACCGCGAGCATCTTGGGCGCCTGATCCAACGGCTGACCCGCATACTCCTGTAGCCCCCATGCACCGTAGGAACCGATCGGCGCTGTGGACGCGTAAAGCACCATATCCCCGCCAATCCGGCTTTCCCACTGCGTCAGGTAGTTTTTGTAGAGGTCGGTCATGCGCGGGTCGCGCTGCAATTTTCGGGCAAGTTCAAGGTCGGGCGTTACGAAATGCTGCCCTCCTTCATAGGCCAGATATGCCTTGCCATGCCGCACGGCGAGGGCGCGGTGCTTGAGGGCATCGCCCAGCGAAGCGTCGATGGCCGCCGGTCCCATGGCAAAAACCTGGTCGATGTCGCGCACGCCAATGCCGTCCAGTTTCACCCAGATATAGGGCGCCGTGGCGATCGCATCGATCCACCGCAATGTGTCGCCATCCTCCAATATGATGGTCGCCAGCTCGGGCCAGGCATTCTGCGTGGCCGCCACGCGGACCAGCCGTTCGCGGCGGTCGGAGAAGACATCCGTCCAGATCTGCATGGCTTCCCGCACTTTCCGGGCATAGCGCAGCATCTGCGCCCGCATCGGATCGCCATTACCCAGGCCCAGCGCCACCCCTTCTCGCCGGGCCTGCCGGGCCGCGTCGAACATGCTGTTCCACACTTCGTTCCCCAGTTCGACATGGACGGTGCGCGCCGGATCGATCCGATCATGCACCAGCCGGGCGAAGGCGCGGACATAGGCGGCATCGGCCTGATAGGGCATCAGGAACCATGGATCGGCGCCGCTCTGGTTGGCGAGGTCGACCATATCCTCGATCGATGCGCCTGCCGGGCCGACCTGCGTTGCGCTTTGTGGCAACGTCCGTTCGCTCCATCGGGCGACGCCATTATCGTTGGTCCGTTGCCAGTCGAGAAAGCGAATGATCCTGAACTGTTTGGTGAAGGACAGGAATTCCGGGCTGAACCTTTCATTGTCCGGTCGGTCGGCGAGACGGCAATCGATCCGGCGCACGGGATCGGAGGGATCCGTTTCGACTAGTTCTATCCATGCCCCTTCATCCTCGCCTCCCGTGGGCGCCAGGTCCATCATGAAGCCATGATCCATCCGCTCGCCTATCCGTGCGACGCCACCGGCCTCGATCCTCCCACGCCCTTCATAGCCACAGCGCACGGCAACGCGGCGGAACGGCGCGGGTGGCAGGACGATAGGACGCGGAGCAGTCTGGCCCGGTTCGAGAAATCGGACCCAACCCTGCGCGTCGAGTTGCGCCGCGGGAAAAGCGCTCCACCCCTCCCCGCTCGAGGAAAACCACTCGCTTTGCAGGATGAGGTTTGAAAAGACCTGTTGCCGGTTGAAAGTCGCAAGACCGAAGAGGTTGATGCCGAGCCGCGTAGGCTCAGGCGCCGGCAATGAAGGGGCGGCCCGTTCGGTCGATGGTCCTTCGGGGCGACGAAGATCATTGGCCGGCGCCACCCGACCCGCGAGGGCGATGCTGCCCCCCAATGCCAGAAGCATGAAAAGCGCGGCTGCACCTCTGACCTTGCTCCTCGAATCCGCCGATCGTGCGGATGTCATTCGTGCCCCCTAATGCGATTTCCGGCCTTCCGGCATGATGCAGGGAAACAGGCGCGCCTTCTGCTCCCAATTATCCCTTCCGATTTATCGGACCATGATCGCCCGTCGGCATTGCCCGCATTTCTTTCCCGTTCTGGAAGACGGATAGAGGATGCCCCATGTCGAAGCCGATCGCATGCCGCGCGGCCCGACACATCCGGAGCAACAGGATAAACGTCAGGATGATGCCCAAAAGCCTCGATCGCCACGTCCAGTGGTTGCACGACCTGCCGGCACGCACGGCCCTGCGCTTCTGCAATCACCCCTATTTCCGCGAAGCGCTGGGACAAAGGCATGAAGAGGCGCTTGCGCTACATCGGCCCCGCTTGCCACGACTGAGCGCCCTGGGACGCGAGATTGTTGACGCGCTTGAACAGGACGGCGTGTTCATCACGCAGATCGACGCGCTCGGGCTCTCCGGCAGCGAGGCGATGATCGACAGCAGCGCCATGCTGGCTGAACGCTTTGCCAGGGAAGCCCATGCCCGCGCCGCGCGGGGCGAGACATTTCTCTATGTACCGCCCGAACAGATCGCGGCCAGTCCGCGCATCTTCCGCTGGGGTCTTCATGACCAACTGCTGGATATTGCCGAATCCTATATCGGCCTGCCGGTCGCCTATGATGGCGCGATCATCAACTATACCGTGGCCGATGGTCGGGAAGTATCGACGCGCAAATGGCACCGGGACTGGGAGGACCGGCGGATGCTGAAGGTCGCCGTCTACCTCCATAATGTCGATCATGCCGGCGGTCCTTTCCAGATCATCAGCCGCCATGGTTCGACCCAGAATGACCGCAGCGGCTTTTCCTATGAGCTGGCAACCGAGGATGAACTGGAAGACCGGCTGGGTGTTCCCGTGGCCCCCTATCTGGTCAGTTGCGAAGGGCTGCGCGGCACTGTGATCTTCACGGACACCGCACGTTTCTACCATCGCGGCAAACCGGCTACGGCACGCGACCGCACGGTAATCTTCTACAGCTATTTCGCGCAACAGCCACGCCATCCCTTCCTGTGCGAACGGTCCGGGATGCGGCGCCGCGATCTCTATCGACTGGCGCGCGACCTGCCCGAACGTCAGCAAAGCGCTATATTGTGGCGTCGCAAGCTGACCCCGTTGATGCGCCTGATTCCGCCCGCCTCGCTCTGACGAAAGATGAGGTAACAGCCCGTCTGCGCAGCCTCAACGTCATCCCTGCAGCAATGAAAGCGCGGAGGCGTTTTCCCTCAGGCCGGCAGCCGGCCCGATTTTTGCGGGCCATGGCTATCGTCATAATGATAGCGGCTGCCGCGGCGGAACAGCCCGCCGATCGACTTGTTGAGGATAGTCCCGATGATGGGCGTCGGTTGCAGCAGGTTCATCGCCTCGGACAGTTCGATCGTCTGGGTCCGCCCCTCCTCCACCACCATCAGCACACCGTCGGCACGAGCCGCGATCGACAATATCTCGTCCGTCGCCAGTGTGGGCGGGGTGTCGACGACGATGATCGGATCGCCCTCCCCTTGCGCCAGGTCATGGAACAGCGTCTGGAACCGTTCACCCGACAACAGGCCTGCTGCGTCCAACCGGCGCTGGCGGACCGGTAACACCGCAAGACGCAATTGTTCGACACGATGTCGACTGAGTGGCAGCGCCGCGGTGCCGGCGAGATAATCGTCCACGCCGACGACGATCGGCTTCAATCCCAGCCGACTGCCCAATGTCGGTCGCGCCAGATCCAGGTCAACCAGCACCACCGGATGCACCCGGCTGAGCGCCAAGGCGAGATTGGCGGCAACGAAGCTCTTGCCATTGCCGGGCTGGGTCGATGTGACGACCAACACCCTCTCACCCGATGCAAAAAAGCCGTTCATGATCTGCGATCGGAGAAGCGCGAAGCTGCGCGCACGCGGATCGAAATGATCGAGCGCATGCAGGTTGTTTGCGGCCAGATGATCGGGATCCAGATTGACGGGCAAGGGTTCCTGCATCGCTTCGGTCGGGTGAACCGCCATATCACTGGCCATGCTGTTTGCGCTGCGGGTCATTATGTTTCCCCCTTCCCGAAGATCAACCATGGCCGCTTGAGGCTGCCGCCGATCCGGGGCATTGCTGGGCGCAGCAATCCGATCAGTCCTACTCCCACCACCTGCGGATCAGGAATGACGGCGAGCGACGGGATGCCCGTCAGCCGCTCTATCGCGGCGTCGCCATGGATCAGCCCGGCGGAAAATTCCACCGCCGCGATAAATATGATGCCCAACGCCAAGCCCGCAGCCGCGCCGCCGATCAACAGCTTCTGCCGATCCGGAAAGACCGGATCGGTAGGCAAGCTCGCGGCATCGACGATGGTGAATCGCTCGCCCTTGTCCTCGGCCTGGAGATTGGCCGCGACCTGCGCTTCCATCTGCTTTTCACGAATATCCTGATATTGCAGGGTGAGGTTCGCATATTCGCGTTCAAGATTGTTCAGCTCATAACTTGCTTGCGGCGCCAACGCGCTCAGATGCTCCATGTCCGAAATCGAGCCGACCAGTTGCGAGCGCCGTTGCGCCAGCATGCCCATACGCGCGCGTCCAGCGGCGATCTCCGCCCCTATCACGCCCCCGCCAGCCCGCGGGGAGGCGGTAGCACGAATATCGGCCAGCTGGTTTTCTATCCCCATCCGTGCCGCCACCACGTCGGGATGGCTATCCGAATAGGTGGCGCTCAGTTGGGCCAGTCGATTTTCCATCAATCGCAAAGCCTCTCCCTGCGATGTGGGCGCTGCCATGATATCCTGGCTTCGGGCCGCCAATATGCCGTTCTGCTGAAAAATACCCTGGGTTTCAGCGTCGATCCGCGACACTTCGGCGCGCAGGGCTGACGCTGCCTGCGTGCTCAGCGCGACCTGTTCGGGCAAGGCGCCCTGATAGCGCGCTTCAATCTCACGCCGCCGCTTTTGCAGATCCATGAGCCGATCACGAATCTCGTTGCCGCGATTGAGCAGGAAGTCGGCCGTGCCGGACGCCTGCTCGGTGCGCAGGCGCTTGTCCTCCTCCAGGAACATATGGGTCAGCCGCTCTGTCACGACCTGCGCGACGACGGGATCGTCATAGGTGAAGGACAGGCTGAACGCGATGGTCTTGCCGTTGGCCTGGCCGCCATGGGTCGCCTCGTTCGCCCCGACCAGTTCGACGCTGATCGCCTTGCGCATCAGGTTCTGGACCTCGTCGGCAGTGAGCCGCTTGCTTTCCTCAGGGTAAAGCCGCATCGTGCGGATCAACTGGTCAAGATTGGCGCGGCTGAGAATCTGCTGCCTGATCTTGGCAATCCGTTCATCGGCATAGTTGGTCAACGGCGATGCAACCAGCGTCGTCGGAATTTCCTGCGACGCGATGAGCAAGGTCGCCGTCGAGCGATATTGCGCATTGATCGTCAGGATCGCGGTAATGGCGGCAATCAGGCCCAGCGCCAGCGGAGCGATGATCCACCATCGCCGGCGATAGGCGATAGCCAGCAATTCCGTCACCGTAATGAAGGCCCCCTCCGGACGGACCTGCGCCTGTGCGACATCCGAGATCATAAACCGGTTCCGTTGGCGCCGGGCCGCGAATGGATGCGGTGATGCTGTGCTGGCAATGACATGGCCTATCCCCTGAGGCGAGCGCGGCACCACATTCCATGCCCGGTCGTGACGAAGCTATTCGCTGGACTGGGTGGGGAATTTTAAGTGGGGTGTTTTGAAAGGAGGATAAATAGTAGCAGGGCCGCCTCTACGGATTAGCGCATGGCGCCACGCAGTGGCCGAACGGACAGTTCAGTCGACGGCCGGACAGGCGGATGCAATTCGACCGGTGACAGACCGCACCGCACAGGCGCAAGACACGAACAGTGCAGGAATGGCGGTCAGCGCGATCGCCTTGAGAAGCTGTCCTTCGAGCAGAAAATCCGATAATCCGCCGGCAATCAGTTGCGCGCGCGCAAGGATGCAGGCGTCAGATCCTGGGGCATTGTCGGCACCAGCGCATTGGCGGTGCAGGTCAGGAACAGGAACAAAATGACCGCGACAAGAGCAGCGTCGAGATCGCCGGCGATCATCAGAAGACCGGCGCAAGAAACAGCGGTCAGCGCGCCCAGCCCCATGATAAGAGGTCGCACCGCAAGGCCCAGCCTTTTACGCAGAAGCCTGTCGAGCAATCCCGCCACGGGCAGGCACCCGATGCTGGTCGCCAGCGTGACCAGACCCAGGGCATGACCGATTTCGTCCAACCCCGCACCGAAACGCCGCTCAAGGGCCATGGCGATCAGGGGATTAAGCGGATAAGCCGACGCATCTGGAATGCCAGCCACTGGTGCCGCCATTTTACGGCCCTGAATGTCCGAAGCAATGGCCATAGTCCGACCATTGCTTCGGGAACTTGTCAGAACTTCTTGGTGACGGTTCCCATGACCTGCCGCGCCTCGCCGAAGAAGCAGCTATATTGCCCGCTGCAACGACCAGCATAGCGCTTGTCGAAAAGATTGCTGCCATTGATCGCCAGACGCCAGCCCGGAATGTCGTAATGCAGCGTGGCATCGAGCAGCGTGACCGAGGGGCTGTAATAATAAGGTGCGCCGACGATCCCCGGACTATTACTGAGATAGCGGATGCCAACACCACCGCCAAATCCGGCCAATGCACCCCTGTCGTGCGTGTAGTCGACGAACAGCGATCCCTTGTGGCGTGGCTGCGCAGCCAGACGCGCGCCCTCATTGTCACCGCGCGCGACCCGCGCATTGGTGAAGCTGTAGGAGGCGTTGACGCTCAATTTCTCGTAGAAGCGGCTCACCAGCTCCAGTTCGACGCCCTCCGACTTCACCTTGCCTTCCTGTATCTGGAAGAAAGCCGGGGCACCCGGGCGGGTATCGGTCGTCAGAACATTGGTCTGGTCGATGCGGAAAATGGCGGCCGTGGCGAACAGCTTGATATCGTCGCCCAGAGTGCGGGCATCATACTTGACGCCGCCTTCCCATTGCTTGCCCTCGCTCGGCACGAAGGGAATGCCGTCATAGGTCGCCCCTATCACCGGCTGGAAGGAGGTCGCATAGCTGACATAAGGGGCGAAACCGCCTTCGGTCACATAGGTTGCACCCACGCGCCAGGTGAACTTGGCCTGCTTGTCGCGCGTAGCCGGGCTGGTCAGATAGCTGGTCTGCCTGATCCAGTCCTGACGCCCCGACAGCGTGGCGATGAAGCTGCCCAATTTGATCTGGTCCTGCACATAGAGGCCGGTCTGTTTCAGGCGACGATCGACATATGGATCGCCAAGTGCCGGCGCCGCGATCGGCGCTCTGCTGTATACGGGATCGAACAGGTCGATGCTGGTCGCCGCGGTGAAGGCGAAGGCGGCCTGGTTGCGATAGTTACGATAGTCGAGGCCCGCTAATATGCGATGCTCAAGCACGCCGGTGGCGATCGTTGCATCGAAACGGCTGTCGACCGCAAATTGTTGCGAATCCTCCGACGAGGGGAAGTTGAAGCGCAAAACGGTACGATTGTCGGCGGCAAGGCCTGCGCCATAGATAACCTGCTGATATTCCGAATAATCGGTCCAGCGCAGATTTTGGGTGAATTGCAACGCCGAGGAGAAGCGATGCGTCAGTTCATAGCCCAGCCCCCATTGCTCACGACGGTAGAAATTATAGTCGGGCTCGCCCAGATTGATGGAGCGGCGCACCTTGCCGACCGGATTGTCGTACAGCACGCCCAGCGTCGGCAGGAAGCCGTTGGTGTCACCTTCCACCCGATCCCACTGATAATTGCCCAACAAAGTCAATCTGGTGTCCGGGGTGACATCGAAAGCAATTGCGGGCGCGACATAGGCGCGCCGCGCGTTGACATAGTCCGTCTGACTGTCTCGATCGCGATACAGGCCAGTCCAGCGGGCGCTGATGCCGTCGCTCAGTGCGCCAGTAATGGTCCCGGCCGCCTGCTTGAAATCGTTGCTACCGTATCGAACCTGCACTTCGCCGCCAAGACGCGACGATGGGCGACGGCTGGTAAGATTGTAGATACCGCCCGGAGGGCTGGAACCATAGAGGACGCTGGCCGGCCCCTTGAGGATATCGACCGCTTCGAAACCGTAGAGATCGACGCCGACATTGGCGATAGTCGAACTGACCGGCGCCTGGAGTCCATCAATATATTGGACCGGGATGAACCCGCGCAGCGTCAGGAAGTCGAAGCGCAGGTCGGGGCCGTAATTCTCCCCGACGATGCCGGCGGTGTAGCGGACGGCCTGTTGTACATCGACGAAGTTCAACAGGTCGATCTGATCGCGCGAAATGACCGAAACCGATTGCGGAGTTTCGATCAGCGGCGCGGTGGTCTTGCTGGCCGTGATAGCGCCCGAAGGCACGAATCTGCGTGCCGTCACGATAATCGAGCCATTGTCCTGCCTAGTGGTCTGAAGGCTCGGCATATCATCGCTGGCTACATCCTGAGCCAGGGCGGCTGCTGACGAAAACAGGCAATATCCCGCAAGGAAGACAGCGGAAAGTGACGTCGATGTACGATACGAACCTGGCATATTGGAGCCTCATCCCCCGAGACATCAGCCCTATCCAACGTCTCAAACGAAGGCCATTTGCCGCAAGTGCGAGTCACTTGCAATCTCTATAAGGGATATGGACCTCAAGTTCAGCATGGGCGCTGACCAGCAATATGGCTGCATTCGGCAACGAAAATTTCAGAAGAGGCTCAACCATGGGGCCGCCCGATTTCGCCATATGATCTTCTGGCGGCGGCAAGATACCATGCCGCCAAAGAAAGGGTGACAGTCGTTCACTCTATCGGATTCGTACTTTGGTGCTGAGCCTTGGGAAAAGCATAGGGACTTGAAATATCCGCTTTTGGGCGCATGATGAGCGGTAATGTGTTTCCCTTGGCTGGCATATGTCATTCATCGTCCGCCGCCCCTGTCAGAAGAGAGAGATGATGCGATTTTTGCCGGCGACGATCATGGCCAGCCTCGCACTGGCCGCCTGCGGCAGCCCGGAGAGCGCGCAGAAAGCCGAACCGAAAAATGAAACGGCGGGCAATACCGGCGGCGTCGACTATGCCGCGGCCGTGGCGGCGCTTCCACCGGGGCAGCGTAATGGAGTCTTCTTCCGTGCCGTGCGCGACGCCGGCCTGCCCTGCCAGAAGATCGCCTCGGCCGAACCGATGGGCACGAAGGTCAAGAATGGCGAATGGAAGGTGCACTGCGAGAATGGCGATGCGCACCTGATTTCCATCGGCCACGACGGTCAGGCGATCGTCACCAGCCGGTCCGACTGATCGAGGGGGAAGGCTTCCCCTCTCCTATTCGGCTCCCGTGGCGGTGGCGGGCAGGGCCTTGCCGGTCATGCTGCCATCGCCGGAGAAGGGCGAAAGACGGACCTCGATCCGGGTGGGTTCGATCCTGGTGCGATAGGGCGCCATGGGCTTGCCGAACTCGCTCCACGCCGTGTCGCCGCCCACCCCCCATTGTGCGGCGTCGACCAGCAGCGTGCCCCGGTCGTGCGGCCTGATATCGCTCGACTTCCAGCTGCCGGGCGCATGCCGGTCCAGATCGGCATAAGGGAAGGCAAGCGCGTTCATCATGAGGGGGTTAGCCCCCTGCACCCGCAGCCCGCGTCCCGCGCCAGACAGTTCCATCCAGCGCACATCCACCTTGTTCCCGGTTTCCTGCGGGCGGATATAGTCGTGATTCTGATCGGCCAGCTTGCCGCGCCACAGACCGATGGATGCCGAGGTCTTGCGGTCGACATAGCTTTCGTGCGGACCACGGCCATACCATTGCGCCATGTCGATATCCGTCGGCAGACCGAAGGCCAGCCCGACACGGAAGGGGGGCGGCAGGTCCGGCTTGAGCAGGGTCAGTTCGCCCGCCACCGTCACCGATCCATCGCCCGCCATGCGATAGGTCGAGTGGAAGGTCGCCGCTCCATCGCCCAGCGCGAAATCGACCGCGACCTCCTGCGCGCCGCCATCCCGCTTGCGCAGGCGGACCGAGGTCACGACGCGGGAATCGCTCATCCTCTTCCAGACCGCCAGTTGTCGTGCCGTGCCGATGCCGATGTCATTGTCGGTGATGGCCCGCCAGAAATGCGGCGCGCCGCCGTCGGCAAGGGCTTTGCCGGCTTTGGCGTAGGAGCGGATGAGGCCGGTCGCCCGATCGACCTCCAGCACGGCATCGGCCGAACTCAGACGGATAAGGCCACCCTTGTCGATCACCATGACGGGGCCTGTCGCCTGCGGCAATTGCTTTGCAGCGGCAGGAGCCAGGGCGAACTGCTCCCAGCCGACGACATGCCCGGGGGCGGTTTGATCCGTTACGGCGCGGGCGCGCACCGTCACGAAATATTCGGCATCTGGGCGGCGCTGATAAACGGAAAGCGGCACGGTCAGGCTGGCCGATCCATGGGCGGAGGCTTGCGGCGCGGCGAGCGGCCCGCTGGCGACGGTGACGCCATTTTCCTGCAACAGCCAGTCGAAGCGGAAGCCCGCCAGGTCGAGGAAATCCTGCCGGTTGCGGACGATAAGCCGGCCCGTCGCCGGGTCGAAACCGTCGAACTGGACCGGGGCATAGACTTTGCGCAGTTCGTAAAGCGCCGGATTGGGCGTGCGGTCGGACTGAAGCAGCCCGTCACCAAATTCGATATCGCCACCGGGATTGGGGCCATATTCGCCGCCATCACCCCAATAGCGGGTGCCGTCCTTCGTGTAGCGATACATGGACTGGTCGACCCAGTCCCACACGAAGCCGCCCTGCAATTTGCCGGGATGGGCATAGATCGCATCCCAATATTCCTTGAGATTGCCGCCCGAATTGCCCTGCATATGGGCATATTCGCACTGGATCATCGGCTGTCTGAAATTCCAGTTGGTCGCATAGTCGACCATCCGCGACACCGGATCATACATCGGCGCGTAGATGTCCGCATAGCCGTTGGGGCGGTGATCGTCCGACTGGCGGTCGAATGTGCCCCAGCCCAGATAGCTGACCAGACGGCCGGGATCGCGCGCCTTGGCCGCAGCGGCGGCGGCTTCGAAATTGGGGCCGATGCCCGCCTCGTTACCCAGCGACCAAAAGATGATCGAGGGGTGGTTCTTGTCGCGCTCGACCATGTTGGCGACGCGGCTGACATGGGCGTCCTTCCAGGCCGGATCGAAGCCCAGTTGCAGTTCCCCGCGCCGTTCGGGATGCTTGTTGGCATAGTCCATATAGGCGTGGCTCTCGATATTCGCCTCGTCCATGACATAGAGGCCATAGCGGTCGGCAAGATCGTAGAGACGCGGATCGTTGGGATAGTGGGACGTGCGGATCGCGTTGATATTGTTGCGCTTCATCAACCGTATGTCGCGTTCCATCGACTCCAGCGACACGACGTGGAACGTCTCTGGGTCATGTTCGTGGCGGTTGACGCCGCGAATGGTGACAGGCTTGCCGTTGACGGTGACAAGGCCGTCCCGGATCGCCACCGTGCGGAAACCGATGCGGGCATAGCTGGACTGTATGGTCCGTCCCTGCGCGTCATATAGTTCGACCAGCAGCATGTAGAGGTTGGGCGTCTCCGCAGTCCAGGGCTTGACCCCTGGCAGGCGGCCGGACAGCGTCACGTTTCTTTCCACCTTCCCCGCGGCCATAGGCTGGCGTCCTTCCAGCACGGTGCGATCGCCGTCCATCAGCACGTAGCGCGCGCTGGTCGCCGCGCCGGGCGTCACCGCGACGTCGACCGCCAGCTTCCCCGTCCCGTCGCCTTCATCGAAGCCGGCATGGACGAAAAAGTCGCGGATACGGGTTTTCGGCGCCGCCATCAGGAAGACTTCGCGCTCTATGCCCGATACGCGCCAGAAATCCTGATCCTCCAGATAGGAACCGTCCGACCAGCGAAAGACCTGAATCGCAACGCTGTTGCGCCCCGGTCGGAGAAAACGGGTCACGTCGAATTCCGACGGCAGCTTGCTGTCCTCCGCATAGCCGACTTTCTGCCCGTTCACCCACACATGATAGGCAGACCCCGCCGCGCCGATATGCAGGATGACATCCTGCCCGCCCCATGCCGGGGGCAAGTCGATATCGCGGCGATAGGAGCCGACCGGATTGGTCGCATGGGGAATGAGCGGCCGGTTGGCGGGGAAGGGATAGGTGATGTTGTTGTAGCGGGGCTGGTCATAGCCCTCCGCCTGCCAGTCAGCGGGCACCTTGATCGATTTCCATCCGGATATGTCGAAATCGGGCTTCTCGAACCCGCTGGGCAGATCATCGGCATTGGGGGAGAAGGCGAATTTCCATTCGCCGTTCAGGGACAGGAAGCGCGACGATTGGGTCCGATGCCCGACCAGCGCCCGTTCGCGGCTTTCGAAGGGGAAGGCCGTTGCGCGGGCGGGCAGCTTGCCGATCGCGTGGATGGTCGGATTCTCCCATTCCGGACGGCTGGGATCGACCTGAACGGGCTGTACCTGTGGCGGCTGGCTCTGGGCCATCGCCGCGCCCGTCAGCGCCAGCCCGCTTGCCGCCGCCAGCGCCTTCATTCGTCCGTGCATCCTGCCCCCTATCGCAACTGGCAAATGTCGAGGACGTCCATGTCCTCATAATCGAGATTTTCGCCGGTCATCGCCCAGATGAAGCTGTAGCTTCTCGTCCCCGCGCCCATGTGCACCGACCAGGGCGGCGAAATGACGACATCTTCGTTCCCCATCACGATGTGCCGCAATGCGTCCTGTTGGCCCATATAGTGGAATATCCTGTCGTCATCCGCCAGATCGAAATAGAGATAAATTTCCGATCGCCGCTCATGGACATGAGGCGGCATGGTGTTCCAGACGCTGCCCGGTTCCAATTGGGTCAGCCCCATGCAGAGCGAGGCGCTCTGGCAGATGTGCGGCAGGATGAGCTGGTAGATGGTGCGTTCGTTGGACGTTTCGAGGCTGCCACGCTTCATCTGGCTGGCATCCTCCTGCCTGATCTTGCGGAGCGGAAATGCGGCGTGGGCAGGGACGCTCAGCAGATAGAAGCGCGCGCCTTCGCCAGTGAAGCCGACCTCCTGCGATCCCATGGGCACGTAAAGCGCTTCATAGCGGGCAAGCGATATGGTCTGGCCGTCCACATGCACCTGTCCCTCGCCCGCACCAATGTTGATGATCCCCAGCTCCCGCCGTTCCAGCAAAGGACGGCCAGCTGCGCTTTCCGGTTCGGTCTGGCGGGGCAAGGCCAGCCGCTTCGCCCCCGGCACCGCGCCACCGATGATGAAGCGCTCGCCATGCGAGTAGGTCAGCACAATCTCCCCCGACCGGAACAGGCCCGACACGAGATGACGGTTGCGCAAGGCGTCGTTGCTCACGCCCTCCATCATGTCGGGATGCGCGGCATAATAGGTTTTCTCGAACACCGGCGTCTCCCTATCGGTTGTCAGCGCGGCTGGCCGTCAAGCGCGGCGACGGCGGTGGCGGCAAGCAGGAAGGCGCCTACGCCGAAATATTGCGTGTCGCTGGCGGAAACCTTGTCGGGCCGGTCGCCCACCTGCTGCACCCAGCCAAGCCGACCGCCGGGCTGGATCGCCTTTTGCAGCGCGGCCCATCCCTTTCGCACCGCCGGCTCATAGTCAGCGCGCGGCAACAGCCCCGCCTTGATCCCCCAGGCGAGGCCATAGGTGTAGAAGGCCGTACCGCTGGTTTCGGGCGGCGCATTTTCCGGCGCCAGCAGCGAGGGCGCCCAATAGCCATCCGGCTTCTGGAGCGCCTTGATCTTTGCCGCCATGTCCCTGAACAGCGCCACCATCCGAGAGCGATCGGGACTGGCGGCATCGAGCATCGGGATCACCCGCGCCATGCCACCGAAGACCCAGCCATTGCCGCGGCTCCAGAACATCTTCCGGCCCTTGTCGTCGCGCCGCTCGAAGAAACGGCTGTCGCGATAATAGAGATGTTCGGCCGGGTCGTAGAGAAAGTCGGTGGTGGCCCAGAATTCCTTCAGGGCAAATGCCCGGTAGCGATCGTCGCCGGTCTGGCGCGACAGTTCGGCAAAGGCGGGCGGCGCCATGAAGAGCGCATCGCACCAGCACCAGCGTTTCAGACATTCGGTTGCGCCATAGCCCTCCGGCGGGATGGCGAAGGCCAATGTTGTGACGGCAGGCTTGTTCACCACCGTGTCAAAGGCCGCCCGCGTCGGCGCGAGCGCCTGTGCGCCCGCGCCATGGCCAGCCGCCCAGAGATAGGCCTGGGCGATCGCCTGATCGTCCGCGAAATAGAGATTGTCGCCCGGCCGCCAGCCATTGCGCTGTCCCATGGCAAGGATCGCGTCCCTGATGCGCGGCGGCGCGCCGGCATCGGCCAATGCGGTCATGCCGACCCAGAAGACCGCCTGTTCCCAACCGCGCGTCTTGCGCGTCTCATCGGTCGCGCTTGGGATATGCGACAGGTCGTCGAGGCGCGCGAGCTGCCAGTCGGCAAGCCTTACCGCGGCCTCGATCGGCGCCTTGGCGGGCTGGGCGGCCTGAACCGGCGCGGCGAGAGCGGCGCAGACCAAAGCGGAGGAGACGAAGGGGCGAAAGGTCACGATAGGAGCGCTCCTGTCAGGAAGGACGTTATGGAAAATGGGCACCCGACCGTGCAGGACCGGGCGCCCAGTGGGGAGCCTTAGAATTTGCCACGAATGCCGAAGGACAATGTCCGGCCGTTGAAGAAGCTGTTGTCGCGGCGCGACTTGCCATTGCCCTTCGGACCGTCCGGATCCTCATAATAGATATAGCTGTTGACGTTTGTGATGTTAAGCGCGTCGACGCGCAGCTCGATAGCGTCGTTGATCTTGTAGCTCATCGTCGCATCCAGAAAACCCTGCGGCGAGTTATACGGTATCTGGTCGTTGCCATTGTTGATATTGGTAATCCCGCTGCGCGCCCGATAATTGTAGGAGCCGCGCAGGGCGAACGGCCCCTTTTCATAATAGGCGGTCAGACTGTAGGACGTCTTGGGCACCAGCGCGACAGAGACGCTGGTTCCGTCGCTGGTGACGAAATCATTGCCCTGCGTGAACACTTTCGTGAAGCTGGCGATCGTGCCCAGACCGTCAAAAGGTTCGGGCAGGAAGGTGAAGGATTGCTGATAGGCGAACTCCAGCCCCTTCAGCGTGATCGCGCCCTGATTGATATAAGTGGTCCGCCGCAGCAGGAAATCGTCGGGAATATTGCCATCCGGATACCCCAGCGCGATGGCGTTGAAAGCGCTGTCTGGCAGACCGGTCGATCCCAGCGTGACCAGATCGGTAATCGCCGTCGCCGTCCCCTTCAGCTTCTTGTAGAAGCCGCCGACGCTCAGCAGGCCGCCCTGATTGAAATACCATTCCAGGCTGCCGTCGAACTGGGTCGCGACCTGCGGGCGCAGGTTCGGATTGCCGACGGTGATATCGCCGTTGAAGACGTTGGGAACCAGCGTGCCCGACGCGATATTGGCCAGTGCGGCGCGGGTGATCGTCTTGCCCGCCGATGCGCGCGCGACCAGCTTGGGCGTGATGTCGAAGGCCAGGCTGGCCGAAGGCAACCAGTTGTCATAGCCGCCTTCCCGGTTCTGCGGCGCGAAATTGCCGCCGCCCGTACTGAGATAATTGTCGATGATCGTCTTCGTGTCGGAATAGCGCATGCCGATATTGCCGCGCAGTTCATGCCCGCCAATATCCATCTTCGCATTGAGCTCGATCCAGGCCGACGTAACCTGCTCTTCGGCCGTGAAGGCCGAATTCAGGCGCACCGGCGCCGCCGCATTGGCCCCGTTGGCGTCGAGATAGCGCATCACGAAAGACCGCGGGAAGGTGGCGAACTGCGAGGGGAAACCGGCATTCCCGCCATTTTCCAGCGCACCATATTGGACATAGGGATTCATGTAGGAATAGACGTCGATCCCCGCGAGCTTTGCCGCCGCGATGCTGCTACCATCCTGGAGCGAGATGCTCTTGGTGGTGTCGACGCGGCTTCCACCCGCCAGCGCGGACCATTCCACCCCGCCCCATTCGCCGGCGTCCCAGTCCAGCTGGATGCGCCCAGTCTTCTGCTTGTCGACTTCCCGATTGAGCGAGAAGCCCAGCGCCGGGTCGGCATAGACGCGCGGGTTCGTGACATCGACCGGCGTGGTTATCGTGGGATAGGTGACGTCACCGGTCGGGTCGAACCTGGCCTCCACCGCATAGAGGTTCGACACGATGCGGTTGGCGGTATAGCGGGCATCGCTCTTGCTCGCATTGATCTGCGCCGACAATTTCAGGCTGTCGGTCAGGTCGTAGACGCCTCTGATAATGCCATAGGTAAATTTGGTCCGTGCATCGCGGAAGAAATTCTCGTTGATGAAGCTGGCATTGGCGAAGGTGCCGTAAAGATTATTATATTCGTCGATCGACACGTCGATCGGCACCAGTCCCGAATTGGTGCCGCGCCCCGGCAGGGAGGTCGTGCCCGGCACGGTGCGCGAATTGCGGACGGCGACACCGAAGGTAAATTCGTCCGCCTGATCCTTGAGGTCGGCATAGATGCCGTCGACACTAATCTCCAGCCGGTCGCTCTTATATTGCAGCGATCCGACCATGCCGAGCCGCTCTCGCTCGTTATTGGAGGAAAATACGCGGAAGAAGCGCGGCAGATAGGCATTGGCCACCTGGTCGCGGGTCAGCCCACCCAGATTGGCGCGCGGATCGTTGAAATTGAGGTCGAAGTTGAACGGGCCGGTGGTGTTGGGCGCAGGCGCGGGCGTCGCATAGGCACGCGAGGCCAGCGCGGAGCTGTTATAGCCACCGGTCGACTGGAATCCTGATCGTTCGTTGACGCTGCGGGCATAGGCGACGCCGAACAGCGCACCGAAATTGCCCCATGTATCGCTCAGCATCAGGGATGCGCGCGGCGTCCATTCCTTCGACTGGCTGTTGTAGTTGGCGGAACCTGCATAGCGGATGACACGCCCCTTACTGTCGAACGGACGCGGCGTCTGAAGGTCGATATTGCCGCCGATGCCGCCCTCTTCCAGATTGGCGAGCGGCGATTTGTAGATATCGACGCGACCGAACAGTTCGGACGGGAAGACATCGAAATTGAAATCGCGGGTCGAGGTGCCGACATTCTGCGACGATGTGGTGCGCACCGGCGCGCCATTGATCGTCGTCACCGAATATTGCGAACCCAGACCGCGAATGCTGATCCGCTGCCCTTCATTGCTGGCGCCGTCGCGGCTGAGAAAGACGCCGGGAATGCGCTGAAGCGATTCCGCGACATTCTGTTCGGGGAATTTGCCGATATCCTCCGCCACGATAGAATCGCGCACGCCCACGGACTCGCGCTTCAGGTCGATCCCCTTTTGCAGGCTGGTGCGGAAACCGGTGACGATGATGTCAGCGGCCGTCGCCTCCTGTGGCGCAGCGGATTGCGGCGCGGGCATCGTGGCTGCGGTCTGCGCCGACACGGATGGACAAATCGAAGCGATCGCCATCGCGCCCATGCTGGTTACGGCAGTGTGAACCCACCTTTTCATACATCCTCCCTCCATGCACGATTCGTGTCATGTGAAAGAAGTTATCATATAACCTTACAGGAGTGTCAATTGTCGGACTTTTGTCCCAGCTCCGCGTCGTCGGCTTCGGCAATGGAATCGCTCAGTTCGGAATGGCGATGGAGACTTTCCAGCATGTGCGCACGTGCGGCAGCCCGTGCCTTCTCGATATCCATGCGGATGATGGCGTCGAGCACCGCATCATGCTCGTCCCGCACCTTATCGGCATAGGCGTGGTGCGCCGCGTCCGACTGATCGCGCAGATAGAGGCTGCGCGGCGGCACCAGCCGGACGCCGAGAAAGTCGATGAAACGGGCGAAATAATCGTTCCGCGTAGCCCGCGCGATCGCGAGATGGAACTGGCTATCCGCCAGAGCAGACGCCGCAGGATCGTCACTGACCTCGCGCATCTGCCGCAGTGCGGCGCGCATTGCGGCAATATCCTCCTGCGTCCGTCGGGCGGCCGCCAAGCCCGCCATCTCCGTTTCGATCGCCAGCCGCATCTCCAACAGCTTGATGACGTCGGACAGTTCGGACAATTCCTCGCGCGTCACCTGAAACGCGCGATAGCGCGCATTTTCAGACACATAAACGCCGGAACCCTGCCGCGCCACGGCAAAGCCCTGCGCTTCCAGCCGAGCCACCGCTTCGCGCACCACGGTGCGACTGACCTCCTCCGTCTCGGCAATATCCTTTTGCGAGGGCAGCTTGGAGCCGGCCGGAATTTCGCCCGAAACAATCTGTGCCTCAAGCTTGGAATAGAGAATGTCCGCGAGCGAAACGGCCTTGGTCATGTACAGATGCTTTCGTGAATCACGGCAGGAAGGATGAAACTGTCCTGCAAATCTACCGCAAGGCCTTGGCAAACGACAGACGCTAATTTATCAGCTTATCATATAAATTTGAGAGGAGACGCGGCATGGTTCGGGTTACGCACGGAGTTTGGCGGACATCGCGGTGCGCGATCGGCCTTGCCGCCCTGCTTGCCGTGACGAGCGGCCTGGCCGCGCCGCCGATGCCGGTCGACAAACCGCTTCCTCCGCCCCCCAGCCGGGTCGCGGCCGCCGTCGCGCAGGTCGCCGCCTATCGCTACGACGATCTGCTCTGGGAAAATGACAGGACGGCCCATCGCATCTACGGCCATGCACTGGAGGCGGCCGAACCGCCATCGGGATCAGGCATCGACAGCTGGGGCAAGAATGTCGCCTGGCCCTTTGCCGACAGGCAACTGCGATCGGGGGACCAGCATGGCTATCATGGCGAGGGGCTGGACTTCTACAATGTCGGCACCACGCGCGGCGCGGGCGGCCTGGGCATCTGGCATGACAACAAGCTGTGGACGTCGCGCAACTATGTCCGCTCCCATATCCTGAAATCCGGGGGCAAGACGGCGGACTTCACCGTCGACTATGCGCCCTGGCCGGTGGATACCGGCCGCAAGGTGTGGGAGACGCGCCGCTTCACCCTGCCGCTCGGCACGCATTTCACCCGCATGGTGTCGACGCTCCAGTCCGACAGCGCCGCTCCGCTGATTGTCGGGATCGGTGTCGGGAAACGCACAACCGGCGCGCGCCACGGCGAGGTGACGGTCGATCGCACGAAGGGAATGATCAGCTGGTGGGGGCCGGACGATGGCGATCACGGCCGCATAGCCATCGCCATCCGCGTCGACCCCGCCCGCATTACCGAAATACGGCAGGATTTCGACAATCATCTGATCCTGCTGACCGTAAAGCCTGGCGAACCCTTCGTCTATTATTCGGGCAGCGCCTGGAGCCATGGCGAAGGCGGCTTTACCAGCCGCGCCGCATGGGACGCCTATGCCGCCCAGCCCCTCGACTTCAGCCTGCCCAAGGAGTGATCATGTCCCCCATGCTGGATCGCCGCGCGATGTTGACCGGCGTCGCCGCCGGAAGCGCAGCCCTGTCTGCCCTGCCCGCCCTTGCCCAGACGCAAGCTCCGGCTACCTCCGCCGACAGCGCGGACGACCGTGCCTATATGCTCGGGCTGCTCGAACGCATGGCCACGCCCATCCTGTCGCGGATGGCGAAGGGGCGCCTGCAACAGCAATGGACGCCCGAACTCAGCCCGACCTGGGACGGCCGCAATCCCAAGGTCGCCTATCTGGAAGCCTTCGGACGATTGATCGACGGAATCGCGCCCTGGCTGGCCCTGACCGACGACAGCGGTGCAGAAGGACGATTGCGAGCGCAAATGCGGAGCCAGGCGCTGGAAAGCTATGTCCATAGCGTCGACCCGCGCAGCCCCGACTATCTGTTGTGGAGCAGCGAAGGGCAGGCGCTGGTCGATTCCGCCTATTTCACCAGCGCGCTGCTGCGCGCGCCACAGGCCTTGTGGGAACCGCTGGATCGCAAGACCAAGGATCGGATCATCGCCGAGATCCAGGGGCTGCGCCGCGTATCGCCGCCTTATACCAACTGGCTGCTGTTCGCAGCGATGAACGAGGCTTTCCTGCTGTCGGTCGGCGCGCAATGGGATCCGGTGCGCGTCGACATGGCGGTCCGCAAGTTCGGCGAATGGTATGTCGGCGACGGCTGGTATGCGGACGGCGTCCATTTCCATTTCGACATGTATAACAGCTATGTCATCCATCCGATGCTGACCCAGATATTGGAAGTGCTGGTCCGCACAGACGCACGATTCAACAGCCTGGGGGCAAAGGAGAAGCTGCCGGTGCAGATCAAGCGGATGCAGCGTTTCGGCGAAGCGCTGGAGCGGATGATCGGGCCGGACGGCGCCTTTCCGCCCGTCGGCCGGTCGCTCACCTATCGGACGGCGGTGCACCAGCCCCTGGCCTATCTGGCATGGCGCAAGCTGCTGCACGAGAAGCTGCCCGAAGGCCAGGTGCGTGCCGCGACGCTGGCGACGCAGCGACGCATCTTCGCCGACCCCAGCAATTTCAACGCGGACGGCTTCCTGACCATCGGCTTTGCCCAACATCAGCCATCGCTGGGCGACGTCTATTCCAACGCCGGCAGCATGTACATCACGGCCGAAAGCCTTCTGGCGCTGGGCTTGCCCGCCGACGACAGCTACTGGACCGCGCCCGCCCAGCCCTGGACGATGCGCAAGGCCTATGGCGGGGAGAATTTCCCCAAGGACTATTATGTCGACTTCTGACCGGTCACACCATCTTTCCACATATAGAGGACGTGACAGCCGACGTCTTGGCCGGGTGGGCGAGGATGATCGCCCCCCCGTCAGCGCGACCGCCGACAATCCAAGGGCCATGGCGAGGCCCTGGGACGATTGCCGCGGACGGCAGCGGGCGGTTCGGCGTCGTATCCTATCCGTCGCGCGCGACTTGAAAACCGGCGAAGGACTGGCTGACCGGCATCAGTTCGATGCTGTTGAAATTAAGGTGAGGCGGCTGGCCCGCGACCCAGAGCAGGGTCTGGGCGATATCCTCCGCCGTCATCGGATTGGCATTGCCGTAGAGCGTATCCGATGCCGTCTGGCTGCCAGTACGCACCAGTGTGAATTCCGTTTCGACCATACCCGGTTCGATCGAGGCGACGCGCACGCCTGTCCCATGCAGGTCTGAACGGAGGCCGAGGGAGAATTGCTTCACGAACGCCTTGGTGCCGCCATAGACATTGCCACCGGCATAAGGATAGGTCGCAGCAACCGAGCTCAGGTTGATGATCGCCCCCTTGCGTTCGACCAGACGGGGCAGCAGTTTGTGGGTGATCGCTACGAGGCCGCTGATATTGGTGTCGATCATCTGCTGCCATTGCGCGAGGTCAGCCTGCTGACCGGGCGCCGTACCGAGCGCCAGCCCCGCATTGTTGACGAGCAGGTCGATACTTTGGAAAGCCTCCGGCAACGACGCCAATGCTTCATCGATCGCCGCTCCGTCACGCATGTCGAATGTAAGAATCTGCATCTGCGGTCCGATCTCCGCAGCCAGCGCCTCCAGCCGGTCGGCGCGGCGACCGGTGCCGATCACCTGCCAGCCCGCCGCCGCAAAGGCACGCACGGCAGCTTCGCCGATCCCTGCGGTGGCTCCCGTGATGAAGGCCGTCCTGTTCGTCATATTTGCTCCTATTCCAAATCGCCGCCCGCTACGGGCAGCACACTCCCCGTCACATAGGAGGCTTCGTCCGAAGCGAGAAACAATATCGGACCAACCTGCTCCTCCAGCGTGCCATAGCGCCGGAAAAAAGCTGGAATCCGTAACCTGAGCGACGACATTGCGCATCCAGATATCTTCCTGCGCGCTATTCCCTTCCGGGTTGCGGGGGACGCGGCGTTCGGGCGCAGCCATGCCGCCCGGCGCGGTCGCGACGACGCGGATACCCTGGGCGGCATATTCCATGGCCAGGCTCTGAGTGACGGCGTTCACCCCGCCCTTGGCCGCCGAATAGGGGACGCGATGGATGCCGCGCGTCGCGTTGGAGGAGACATTGACGATCGTGCCGCCGCCCC
>NZ_QJQX01000039.1:93125-235968 GCF_013393185.1 Sphingobium lactosutens
CCCCCCCAGCATATAGGGCAGGACCGCATGGCAGCACCTTCTCGCCTTCATTGCAGTCGATGATGCGAGTAATGCCGTCCTCGAAATTCAGGGCTATGCGATACGTCATGGTTCCTCTCCATTCCATCAGGTCAGATATGGTAGATATCAATCACCTGATGGAGGCGCGCGAATTTCAGACGGCACTGGGCCTGGTGGCGGCAGAGGACGGTGTGTGCATCGTGCCTGCCGCGATCCACGTGATGGGACGGCGCGACATCGTCTTTCGCGATTTGGCGCAGCGCGCCGTATCGCCCATAATCATCAGCCATCGCAAGAATGACCCCTCCGCCCATCTCGACACCATGATCCGCGTCATCGCTGGCTTGTATGAAGATTGGGACTGGCCCATGCCCGCCGGAATGATGCGTCGTCGCGGCCTCATCGATTTTTGACAGACGCTTAAACGTAATATCGCATTAACCAAGTTGACGAATTCATTCGGTTTTTCCGGATTGATTTGTCGGACAAGCCATGTCACCCATAATCATCGAATCCCAAATAGGGGTTTGTTGGGTTATATGCTGGGAGCAGGCGCAGGGTCGCTCCGGGTCCGACAAGAGGGGCGAAGCCCCCGGCGGATGCCCGCCTCAGCGAACAGGGAGAGGGTGCATGAAACATCGATTCGATGTCCGTCATACTATGGTCGCGACCGCGTCCTGGTCGGTGTTAGGGTTGGCGTTGCTTTCAACCGGACATGCCAGCGCGCAAATAACCGGACCGGCCGGCGTCAGCGATGCCGATATCGTCGTCGTCGGATCGCGCGCAAGCCAGCAGTCCGCCAACACGCGCAAGAAGGACGCGAAGACCGCGACGGACTCGATCGTCGCCGACGACATCGGATCCTTCCCCGATCGCAACGTCAATGAAGCGATTTCGCGCATCCCCGGCGTTGCGCTGGGCCGCAACGAATTTGGCGAGGGTGAATCCGTCGCGGTGCGCGGCAACGGTCCAGACCTGACTCGCGTCGAGCTGGACGGCATCGGCGTACAAAGTACGACCGGATTGGCGCTAGGCGCATCAGGCGGACGCAGCGCGGATTTGCGCGAACTGCCCGCGGAAATCGTCAAGAGCGTGGACGTGGTCAAGGGATCGACCGCCGACATGACCGAAGGGTCGCTGGGCGGGTCGGTACAGATCAAGACCCGTACTGGCCTGGATTTCAAGAAGCCCTATTTCTCCTTCCGGGGCGGCGCCGGCCAGAATTCGCTCGGCAAGGACTGGACGCCGGACTTCAACGCGGTGGGCGCGCGTAAGTTCTTCAACGATCGCCTGGGCGTGATCGTCAGCGGCAGCTATTCGAAACTGCAAAATAACGGCCATGGCTATGAAACCACGACCAGCAACAATCGCGGTTATTCCCGCCTGTTCGATTTCGACCAGTCACCGGACAAGACTTTCGAATATAATCCCGGTACGATCGGCACGGACGCAGCGGATGTGCTGTTCCCCAACAGTATGGAAACGCCGCGCACGCTGATTACCAAGTCTGCATCGGCCGAGACGAAAGCGGAATGTTTCGACCTGTTCCCGCACAATCCGGGCGGCACCGCGGCGCAACGGTCGCAGCGCATATTGGAGCAGCAGAGCTGCCTCAATCAATGGAACGACTATACGCCATCACTGATCCGTAATTTCATGAATACGCAGACCGACGAACGTTATGCGCTCGACGCCCGCCTCGACTATCGACTGACCGACAATCTCACCGTCTTCGCGAAGGGCACCATGGCCAATCGCAAGGTGCATGATCAGAATCGCAGCCGCAATCCCGTCACCCTGTTCGGCCAGAATCTCAACGGCACCTTCGTCGACAGCGCGACGGGTTATCCGCGCACCCGCATTGTGTCACCGACGGCGCCCGCCGGCTATTATCTGTTCGACGGCCTCAACAATTTCAACAACAACGCCACCTTCGGCAATGTTTTGAACGTGGTGCCCGGCAGCGTCGTCGTCGACGCGGATCACAATGTCACTCAGATGACGCTGACCAACAATTCGGTAAATATCGACCAGATCGAGAATCTGATCGATACGAAGACCAAATATGGCCAGTTCGGCGCTGAATATCGTAGCGACCGGCTGGAAATCGATGCCATGGCCGGCATGACCCAGGCCAAGTCCAGTCGCGGCGACATGCGAACGTCACGCAACTATGCCTATGGCGATGCGACCATGACGCTCCAGCCCAATGGCTTGTGGGACGTCGCATTGCCGAGCGGCTATGACGAAACCAACCCGTCCAACTTCGTCCAGTTGAATGCGCCTAACTGCATCGGCGGCGGCACAGCGCCATCCTGCATTGGCCAGACCGCTGTCGCGGCTGGTCCGAACGGTCCGGCAACGCCGGCCTATACGGTCGGACAAATGCCGTTGACCACGCCTTCGTTCGGCGTGTCCTATTCGCCGCAAATGGGCGAATCCTCCGAGCGGATCGCGAAACTCGACGTCGCCTACAAGACCGACGAATTCCTGCCCTTCATCACGCGGGTGAAGGTGGGCGGCATGTACCGCAAGAACAAGCTCGATCGCTGGGGCGGCGGCGGATATACCGTCAGCAGTGCGGTCGGCAGCTATGGCCAGCCCGGTTATGTTCCCGCCGTGATCGTGCCGACGGCCAATGTTCGCGGCACGCTGCGCGCCTGCCAGCCGACCGCAGGCTCGTCCTCGCCGGGCGGCCTGTCCTGCAATTATGGCTTCGTACCCAGCACCAATCCCCTCAATATCCGGTCAGGTGTCGACACGCTGACGCCCGCCGAACTGGAGGATCTGTTCCGTCGCACGCTGGAGAATAGCGATTCCCAATATTTTGGCGGCCTGCCCGATCGCGGCAACCTGCCGCCGGCCTGGCAGGGCATCCGGACCGACCAGCTTTTCGATGCTTTGGGCGCCTCGCAGTTCATGAATTTCGATTGTCTCAAGACCTGCATGGGCAGCGACGGGCAGATATATGATCAGCCGGTCACGCGGGTGCGCGAGGAGATCAAGAATATCTATGCGATGGCCGATTTCGAGCAGCAGCTCCCCTGGGGGCTGGTGTTCAACGGCAATGTCGGCGTCCGCGGCGTCTTCGCCAAGGTCAGCGGGTCGGCGCTGCTGACGCTCAGCACGATCCGGACGACGCCGACCTTCAACCCGGCAGACCCAGACAATCCGGGCGGCATGATCGTCCAGACCTTCAGCCAGAACACGACTCTCAATTCCAGCACCAGCGACTGGCTGCCCAGCTTCAACTTCAACCTGTGGGGCTTCAACGACTCCGTCGTGCTGCGCCTTTATGGCGGCAAGACGGTAGCGCGTCCGTCGATGGATCGCCTCATCGCCGGCGGAACCTGCACGATCGATCAGCGCACGCTGCTCGACACGTCGGGCGACGACATCTTCGGCTGCACGGGTCGCGTCGGCAATCCGGGGTTGAAGCCTTTCACCGCCTGGAGCTACAACGCCTCGCTGGAATGGTATCCCAATGCCGATACCCTTTTTTCGGTCGCCTATGGCAAGCTGGACGTGAAGACTGGCAATCCGATCGCGGTGACACGCGTCGACCGCCCCTTTGCGGGCAGCGATCAGGTCGATCCAGCCACCGGCCAGCCCTTGTCCGACTATGAATTCAGCTACCCGACCTGGGATAATGGTCCGGGCTACAAGCGGTCGATCTGGGAATTCTCCGCCAAGACCGCCTTCACCTTCCTGCCCTGGTTCCTGAAATATACCGGCGCCGACGCGAACCTGTCGATCCTGGGATCGTCCGCCACCACGGGCCAGCAGGATCCGCTGACCGGCGACGTGATGGCGCCGCCCAATGAATCGAAGCGCTATCTCAACGCCTCGCTCTGGTATGACGACGGCAAGCTCAACATGCGCGTCGCCTATCAAAAGCGCAGTTCGACCTTCAACTGCATCACGCCCTGCGGCGGCAACAATATCGACATCAACTATCCCGGCGAACAATGGACCAATGTCCGACTGGTCGCGCCCGGCTACAATCCCGGCGTGCCGCGTTTCACCGACGCGACTACCTTCATCGATGCCAAGATTTCTTACAACATCACGCGCAACTTCCAGATCTACATGGAAGGTCGCAACATGACGCGGGAAGCCGCGACGGCCTCCACCGGCAGCTATGTGCCCTTCGCCGACGGCACGCCGCGCGTCATGCGCCTGTCCTATGGCGGCCGCCGCATCATGGGCGGCATCCGCATCCAGTTCGGCAATTGAGGCCCCAGGGGCGCGGGGTCTTACAACTTCGCGCCCTTGCCATACACCAGGAATCCCGTGCGCAGCCGGCCCGGCTATCTTTTCCCGAAAGGCCTGTCCCAGGTAGACGCGACATTCCCTATCGATTGTGCCGGAATGGCATCGAGATAGCAAAGCGCGCGAGAAAAGCTCTCCACTTGCTGATGCGCGAAATCGGCATCCAGCCGATCCAGTCCTCCATCGTCGAGAATCTGGCAGAGATAATCAGGGCCGGGGACCAGAGAGATGGACGGGATGCCGGATAAATAGAGCGGCGCGCCCTCGCCCAGAAACATATGGCTGAGCCGCGGCGCGACGGTCAGGCTGCGCAGCTTCGTCCGGCCGGCGACGGAAGCGCGATAGACCTGCTCCATCACCGGGTTGGTGGTGTAGACGATCTCCCGCTCCAGCCGGCCGGTGGGCAAGGGATGGCCTCCCCTGTCCTTCCATTCCGTGCAGCCCAGATGTTCGAGCGTCAGGCCCGCCACCGCGCGGGCATGACCGGATTTGCCGTCCCACAGTTCGGGATGGCTCAGAAGCCAGGCAGATGTGGCCTGCCCATGGCCTTCCACCATTTGCGGAATCTGGAAATGGCCGGTGGCGAAGACGAGGATGATCGAGCGGTTCCTGACCCGCCGCGCCGCATGCGCCCGCGCGAGCGCAAGCAGACCGGCCGGTCCATTTTCCTCGCAGGCATTGGGACCGTCCGTATGGGTATTGACGATGATCGTCTCCTGGGGGTTGCGCCCCTCCAGCACGACATGCAGCGTATCCGTATCGGCATCCTCGATCCCGGCTTCCAACAGCAACGTTGCCGACGCACCGCGCGCTGCCGCCTGTTTCAGCCTGTCGCGCTCGCCATCTCCGACCCAGAGCGCCGGACAATCGGCATAGGGGGTAGTAAAGGGCAGCACCTGCCCTTGCGCCAGTTCATCGGACAGCCCTTCGAACAGGCAGATGACCCCGCGCACGCCGGCGGCTCTGGCGCGCGGAAGGAAGATGTTGGTAAGCGGGCCAAGGACCGGCACGACCTCTCCATTGGCAAGATCGGCGCTGGCATCGGGCAGGGTCGCCTTGCGTTCGAACAGCATCAGGGTGGTGATCGTCTTGAGGTCCAGTCGGCCTACGGGGACGATGGCGATCTTGTCACGAGCGGCAGCGAAGTCCCTGGGCGCCTTGTCGAACCAGACCAGCTGTCCCGACACGCCCTGTGGCCCGGTGCTGCCCGAATAGGGGTAAGGCGCGGCGACCGGGATCGCGGCGCCATCATCGATGCCGATCGCGGTACGGCCCGGCGTCCAGCGGCGGATCCGATGGGTCTGGCGATGCACCTCCAGCCCCATGGCCGCCAGTTCGTCGGCGATATAGTCGACAGAGCGGTTATGCGCCGGACTGGCAGTCAGTCGCGGGCCGAAGGCGTTGAGCCGCTCGACCCAATGCCACAGCGTATCGCGGTCCGGGACCGGCACGGCGTCGATGTCCGGCAAGGCCTTGAGCGGCCGGGAGCGCCAGGCCAGCATCCCGCCCAGCGCCGCGACGCCCGCCAGGCCGCCGATCAAAGCCTTTCGTCGCGCCATCACTCCCTCACGCGACCATGGTCCGGAGTTTCTTCTTGTCGATTTTGCCAACGCTGGTGCGCGGCAGGGCGTCGATCAGCAGGAGCCGTTCTGGAATGGCATAGCGGCTGAGCCGGCCTGCCGCGACATGCAACTGGAGTTGCGCGCAGATCTGATCCCGCTGCAGGGGCTGTGCGTCGAGCGCCGCGACGAGGAAGGCAACCGGGCGCTCCCCCCATTTTTCGTCGGGAATAGCGATCACGGCCGCTTCGGCGACACCCGGCTGGGCGACCAGCAGATCCTCCAGTTCCACCGAGGACACCCATTCGCCGCCGGTCTTGATGACATCCTTCAGCCGATCCACGATGCGCAGCGCGCCATCCTCATCCACGGCGGCGATATCGCCCGTGTGCAGCCATCCATCGGCCCAGAGTGCATCGCTATCCGCCTGGGTCGCATAGCCCTGCGTCAGCCAGGGCGCGCGCAGCAGCAATTCGCCGCCATTGGCCGTGTCGATCCGCGCCTGCACCAGGGCGACCGGATAGCCGGCGCGGCAGCGATCCGTCGCATCGTCGGACGCGCCGCGCGCCAGTGCGACGACCGGGCCGGTTTCAGACATGCCATAGCCGACCAGGGTGGTGATCCCTGCGGCCTCCGCCTCCTGCGCAAGTGCCGTGGGCAGCGCCGATCCGCCGATGACGATGGTCCAGGGGGCGAGGCTTTCGCGGTTCGTCGCATTGGCGTCCAGCAGCATGCGCAGGATGGTTGGCACGCAATGGGAGAAATCGACGCCTTCCCGCAGCTTGAGCGTCAGCAGCGTCGCAGGATCATAGCGACCGGGATAGACCTGCTTCACACCCAGCATCGTCGCCGCATAGGGCATGCCCCAGGCATGAACATGGAACATGGGCGTCATGGGCATGTAGATATTCGATCGGCGCAGCCCCTGCCCGTCCGGCTGGTTCGCCAGAGTCGCCGCCAGCGTAATCGTATGCAGGACGAGTTGCCGGTGGGTGAAGAAGACCTGCTTGGGATCGCCCGTCGTGCCGGTGGTGTGAAAAGTGGTGGCGATCGCATTCTCGTCAAAATCGCCGAAGGTGAAATCCGGACCGGTTGCGGCGATCAGGGCTTCATACCCCTCGGCCTCCTCCGTCGCGTTCATGACGATCACGTCACCAATCTGCGGCAGGCCGGGCAGCAAATGATCACAGAGCGGCGCGAAGTCGGAATGGTGCAGAAGGAAAGAGGCGCCCGACTGGCGCAGCGTGAAATCGATCTGCTCCGGCGACAGGCGGACATTCACCGTCTGAAGCACGGCGCCCATCATCGGAATGGCGAAATAGCATTCCAGATAACGGTGGCTGTCCCAGTCCATGACCGCAACCGTGTCGCCCGCGCGCACGCCGCGCGCCGCCAGCAGGGTCGCCAGCCGCGTCACCCGCTCCACGAAATCGCGATAGCTCAGGCGCAGGTCGCCGCTCACGATCTCCGCATCGCTCTGGTCCGCGATATTGGCGAGCAGGTGGCGGATCAGCAGGGGATAGGCATAGGCGTCCGTGCCGGGGGTCGAGAGTATCTTGGGCGCGTTCAACGGATCGCCTCCAATGGGTCAGAAAAGGGAATAACGCATGGGCGCATGTTGGGTGCCACGAGTCAGGCCGGGCAGTCTGCGCGGATGGCGGTGTCCGGTCCCGTGACCGGATCGGCGCCCAGGCTCCTGTCGCTGCCCCTGAGCGCCGCGATGGGCAGCGCATCGGCCTGCCGGATCAGATCCGCGACCATCGCCGTCTGACGCGCGGCGAGATCGGCGTCCAGCTTGTCCATATGACCGTTGGGCGCGATTCCGAGCAGATAGTTGGGACCGGAAATGCAGGCGACATGCGGTATGCCGCTATTGTGGAACACCCGGCCGGTCGTATAGCCCGGCCCTTGCTCCACCGCATGGCGCAACAGGTCGTGACGCCTGATCCCCTCTATCAGCATATCGTTCAGCGGTCCGGCGGTGGCGGGCCAGTTCATATATTCATTATGCCCCGTCGCCGCATAGCCCCTGCCCGGCAGATCGGCCCATTCGCTGGCGCCCAGATGCTCGATGGTGAAGGCGGCGGCAGCCCGTTTCATGAGGTCGGGATGGGCGAGCGCCCAGCCCGGCGCCTCGGGCAATTCGCCGCTCATATGCCCCGGCCATCCCGCGAAGACGAGGGTGCGGCGCAGCCGCTGGCCCGACGGCAGGCTGGCGAAATGACGCGCCAGCTGCAGCATCGCAATGCAGCCATTCTCCTCGATGAAATTCTGCCCGTCGGTGTGGGTATCCACGATCATGACCTCGCCGCTGGTTCCCGGCAAAATGGCGGTGATCTGGGGTACGTGACCCTCGATCCAGTCCGATTGGATCATGTCCGCGATGCGCGCGCGCCGCAGGGAAGCACCTGGATATAGTGTGAACGATGGTCTCCAATATATTGTTATCATATCAGGTCTTTGCACAAAGGGCGCATGTCAATCGCCCACGGCGCGGACAACATCGCCCCCCTTCATCACGAAGGCTATGGATTCGAGCGCACGGATATCGGCCAACGGATCGCCCTTCACCGCGACGATATCCGCCGCCTTGCCCGGAATGATCGACCCGATGTCCCGATCAAGACCGACATGGGCCGCCGCCCAGACCGTTGCCGCGCGGATCGCGTCGATCGGCGGCAGGCCCGCCTGCACCATCAGCGCGAATTCGCGGGCGTTGTCGCCATGGGCGGACACGCCCGAGTCCGTACCGAAAGCCATGTTCACCCCGGCTGCGCGGGCACGGCGCACGGCGTCTATCATCAGTGGACCGACGATGCGTGCCTTGGCGCGGACGGTGGCGGGCATCCAGGCGGCCGTCTCGGCCTGCCGCGTCACCGTGTCGCCGGCCAGCAGCGTAGGCACCAGATAGCTGCCCTTCGCCTTGAACAGGCGGATGGATTCCGCGTCGAGATAGGTACCATGCTCGACGGAATCGACCCCCGCCCGCAGCGCGGCATTGACCCCGTCGGTCCCATGCGCATGAGCCGCGACCTTGCGTCCAAGCCGGTGCGCCGTTTCCACGATGGAAATAAGTTCGGCGTCGCTCATCTGTTGGCCAAGGCCTGCCGCCGTGTCCGACATGACGCCACCGGTCGATGCCGTCTTGATGACATCGGCACCCTGCTGCACCGCCTGCCGGACTGCCCGGGCGCAATCGTCGGCGCCCGAACAGAGGGTCGTCGGGCGAAACAGGTCCAATATCTCCTGCCGATAGCCATGGACATCGCCATGGCCGCCATGCGCCGCGACGATGCCGGCAGCCAGGATGCGCGGCCCGATGACCTTCCTCTGCGCGATCGCGTCACGCAAAGCGGTGATCGCCTCCGGGTCGGACCCGAGATCGGCGACGGTCGTGAAGCCTGCGCGCACGGTACGGCCCGCATAGACAATACCGTCGAACGCCTGGGCGGTGGTCGACTTGGTCACAGCCTCAAGCCGGCTGTCGGGACCGGACTGGGAAGTCAGATGGACATGGCTGTCGATGAAGCCGGGCAAGACGAAACTGTCGCGCAGGTCGATCACCTTGCCGTCGCCCACAAAGCCTTCGCGTATCTCGACGACCTTGCCGCCTTCCACGATGATCGTCCTGTTCGTGTCGACCCGGCCACTCGCGGGATCGGCGAGCAGACGCCCGGCCTGAATATAGGTTCTGGTGTCGACCACCCTTTCCTGCGCCATCGCCGGCGACGCCAGCATGCCGGTTGCGACCATCATCCGGATAATCGTCTTCATTCCATCCTCCCTCACTTGCCTTCAGCGGGCGACTGTCAGCTACGCCTGATCCGCGATGATCGGCGCCGAATAATTGTCACAAAAGCGCGGGCGCCTGGATGTCGTGGCGCAACCAGCCACTCCCGCCCGTGATGAAGGTGCCGGCGAGGGCAGGCATGACGGACCCCCGCCGCATGACCGCCCCGCTTAACCCCCGCAGCCATGACGCAGCACCGCGCCCGCTTTCGCGCCGCTATGCTTTCCATCCTCCAGCGTGACGACGCCATTGACGACCACCGTGTCGATGCCGGTCGGCAGCGCCGTCGGCTTGTCCCAACTCGCCACATCGTCCAGCCGGTCGAGGTCGAAGATCACGATGTCCGCCCGCATTCCGTCGCGGATCAGCCCGCGATCGGTCAGGCCCATGCGCTGGGCGGGCCAGCCGGTCATCTTCCGCACCGCTTCCTCCAGCGAGATGACGGGACGGCGCCTGGAATATTCGGCGATGATACGCGGAAAAGTACCATAGGCACGGGGATGCGGCAGGCCGAGCGCATCCATCTCGCCCAGCTTCTCGGATGCCGCGGCGTCGCTGCCGATGCTGACCCAGGGCTGGCGCAGCGCCGTTTCGATATCGCCCTCGCTCATCATGAAATAAAGGGCGACGGAACGGTTAGGCAGCCCTTCCAGCAGGATATCCCATGCCACATCCGCCGGATCCCGCTTCAGCGCTACGCCGATCTTCTCCAGGCTCTGGCCATGATAGGGGGCGTATTTCTGGCTGAAACCATTGGCAAGGATGACATTGCCGAAGCCGCCCGACGCCTGCACCAGATTGGACCAGCCGGGCATGGAGCCGGCAGCGACTTCCTTCTTCATCCGCGCGCGCAGCTTGGGGTCGCGCAATCGTTCGATCCCCTTCTGGACGCCATCGGCCCAGACCCAGCTGGGCGCGATGATCTCCAGCCCGGTGCCGCCGGCGGTATAAGGATAAAGGTCCGCCGCGACATCCACGCCGCGCGCGCGCGCCGCATTCACTGCCGCAATCGCTTCGGGCATCAGCTTGCCCCAGCCCGGCGCGAAGGCCGCTTTCAGGTGAAAGATTTCGACCTTGGCGCCCGATTGTTCGCCGATCTCGATCGCTTCGTTGACGGCCTTCACCAGGTCGCCGCTCTCGTCACGCATATGTGTGGCGTAAAAGCCGCCGCACTGCGCCGACACCTTTGCCATGGCTATGAGGTCGGCTGTGGTGGCAAAGCTGCTCGGCGGATAGATGAGCGCGCTTGTTACGCCGAACGCGCCGGCTTCCATGGCGGTCCGCACTTCCTTGCGCATGATGTCCATCTGCGCTTCGGTCGGGTTGCCCGCACCGTCGCCCATCGCCTTCATGCGCGCCTGGGTGGTGGAATAATAGGAACCGAAATTGATCGAGATTCCCTGTTTCTCTAGCTGGCCGAAATAGTTCGGTATCTGCGCCGCCTCGACCGGTGTTCCGCCCTCGCCCGCGATGACGGTGGTAACGCCCATCCGCAGCTTGTTCTCGGCTGCGCCATTTTTGAGCAGCACCCGACCCGACTGGTCCATCATGTCGATGAATCCTGGCGATACATAGCGTCCCCTGGCGTCGATCTCCTTCGCGCCATGGCCGCTGACCTGACCGATGCGCGCGACGCGCCCGTCCTTGATGGCGACATCGGCCCGAACCCAGGGATTGCCCGCCCCGTCCAGCACGCGCCCCCCTCGGATGACGATGTCATAGTCCGGCGCCGGCGCGTTTGCGACCAGCAGCAGCGACATGGCGCTGCAGAATAAGGCACGATTGATCATCGTCTTTCCCCTGTTTGACGATCCGGCTGCCGCGCTCCATCGGCGCGGACGGCATTGACGACTTGCTCGACCGCGGCGATCACGACATCGGGCCGGTCGATCTGAATATAATGGCCGGAATCCGGCACGATCTGCTGGCTGCCCCGGCTCGACATCGCCACCATTTCGGTATGCAGCGTCTTCCACGCCTGTTTCATCCGCGCGCCAACCTGCGGGGTCAGGTTAAGCCCCTTCAACTGCGCGGGCGTATGCGGCGCCATGGCGGTGAGTATGATCAGCGGACGATCGCCAAAGCTGCGCACGGCGCGCGCCTGGTCCAGCGTCAGGCGGAAGCCTTCCAACTCGGCGCCGGCGCCCCTGATGGAACCGCTGGTATAGGCCGCGATCTTCGCGCTCGCATCCTTCGGCATGTTCGGTACATCGCCGCCGGTCATCAGGCGAACGATGCCGGTCCAGGACAGGGCATTGGCGATGCGCACCATCCATGCCACCTGGGTCGGATCGACATTGGCCTTTATCGCCCGGCCAAGGCGTGCAACCTGATCGGGATGGGATGGGTCGACCATGACCAGTCCGGCCACCTGATCGCCATAACGACCCGTATAGACGCGAGTATAGGGACCGCCGATGGAGTGACCCGCCAAGACCAGCGGCCCCTCTATCTCTGCCGCGGCGAGGGTGGCGTGCAGGTCTTCCGCCACGGCGACGGCATTTTGCGGGCCGGGCTTGGGATCGCTCCACATGATGCCGGCGCGATCATAGGCGCAAGTGCGGCTATGCCGGGCCAGCGCATCATGGACGCGCGCCCAGTCGACCGACCCGCCCGATCCCAGTCCCGATTCGAGGATAATGGTGGGCGAACCGGTTCCGCGGCAATCGATATGGATGCGTCGCCCGCCGATGTCGATCAGCCTGCCTGTCGGCTGAAAAAGCTGCGTCGCCCTGTGCCGCTGCCAGCCCTCGTAAAGCGCGCCAGCGATGACGAGGATCAGCAGCAATGCCAGCAGACCGAGCAGGCCTTTTGCCGTCCATCGCCGCGCACGCGCCCATCCGCCCGGCTTGCCGGTCGCCGGCACGGTCATGCAGCCCGTCTGCCGGGTGACTGTTGCGGAGACGCAATGCCTCGCATCGGACCGGCCGCATTTCCCATGGTCTGAAGCAATGGCTGTCTCCCCTGTCAGCAGATGTGGGCATGGCGATGCGCCTGTCGCGACTCAGCATCCTGCATCCATGATCGATATGATCGTATTTTCTATTTTGATAATTTCAACCTGTTTGGAGATTCATTTCAGCAATTCAGAAATTCGTCCCGAAGCCGATCAGGTGGAAACCGATCGCCACCCAGAGCAGCATGACGGCGTTCGCGACGAGGATGATGCTCCAGACTTTTGCAAAGCGTGCACTTTTGCGCCGCCATGTCAGCGCGGCATGCCAGAGAGCGACGCCCAGCAACCCCGACAGGATCAGCGGCGTCGCGACCTGTAGCATGAACAGCGCCCAGTCGAGTTCTCCGTTCATCGCGGAAAAATCGCCCAGCAACAGGCTGCCGAACCACAACCAGCAGATCAGCACCCCAACGGCCAGCCCGGCAAAGCCGCGCGTCAGCCGATAGGCGCGCCATTGTGCGACGCTCTGCGCCGGTCTGGTGGCATAATGCCGACGCACCAGCGCGACGATCGGCCAGGAGAGGAAGGTGAGAAGGAGGGCGACAATGCTGGCCAGCAGCGCGGGCGTAATCCAGCCGGTCGAGAGGTACCAGGGCGCGGGCTCGAAGAGCATGTAGGGCGCCGAGCCATCGAGGCCGAACCGCACCACCTTGCCATGTTCCACCTGGGCGGCGAGCCGCGTCTTGCCGTCCCTGTCACGCCAGACGAAGGGAGCGATTTCGATCCAGGTGCGAGGTTGCCCGCCCAATGCCGGCGCGGCCTTCACCAGCAGGCCGCCCTGCGCGTCCAGTCCGATCCCGATCTGACCACTCAGTTCCAACGCCTTGAGGAAACTCATCTCCGATCGCCGCGTCCGGTTATAGCTGCCCACCATCATGCGCGCATGGCTCCTGGCCGTAGCGGCATCGATGCGCCCATCCTTCTGGTCGAAGGGGAAATAGCGGTCGGCGAAGGCATCGAACAAATAGCTGCGGATCGGCGCAGACACCTTGTCCGTTCCCGCCGCATTCATAGACATGTAGATGCCGACCTTCTCATCCGGCATCAGCCAGAGCTGGCTGTGGAACGTCAGCGTATCGCCCGCATGCGACAGCGCGCGGCGACCGTTGATATTCTGTTCGTAAAAGCCAAGCGCGATGCCGTTGAGCGGCGCGATAGAGGGCAGGATCGTGTCGTGCATTAGACGTGCCGTCCGTGGCTGCAGTAGGGCGCCGCCATTGTCGAGATGCGCGATCATGAAGCGGCCCATGTCCGCCCCGGGCGCACTCATGCCTCCGGCCGGCCAGAAGCTGTTCAGTTCCAGCCGCGTGGGCTTGCCCGAGCCACGACCATAGCCGCTGGCGACCAGCGACCGGAGGCGGGATGGCAATCGCTGGCTGAGGGTGGAGCGCACCATGCCCGCAGGCGCGAAGATATGCCGCTGCGCATAGGCCTCGAAAGGCTCCCCCGACACGCGCTGCACGATATAAGCGGCGAGCGTCGTGCCATAGTTGGAATAGGCGGGCGTCGTACCGGGGGCGAAGATGCGCGCCGGCAGCGATCGCTTCACCGCGACGTCGAGCGGGGGGATATCCCTGATGTCATAGCTGTTGAGGCCCCGCTGTACCTCATCGAAGCCGGCACGATGGGTCATTAGGTTGCGCATCGTAATGGGCTTGCCGAAACGATCGGGAATCCTGAAGTCCAGATAGGCGTTCACATCCCGGTCAAGGTCGATCCTGCCCTGTTCGACCATCTGCATGACTGCGGTCCAGGTCATCAGCTTGGAAATCGATGCCTGGCGGAACAGCGTCCTTTCCGGATCGACGGGACGGCGCGCCGCAACATCGGCATAGCCGAAGCCGCGCTGGGTCAGGATCTTGCCATCCTTGACGACGACGACCACCGCCCCCGCGGCGTCGCCGCGCTGGAGGGCGTAGGGCATATAGCCATCGAGCCAGGCGTCGAGGTCTGCCTTGTCCAGCATATGGGCGGCGGGACGTGCCGCAGGCGGCGGCGGAACAGAGGGCGTCTTCGCCCTGTCCGGCTGCGCCATCGCCTGGCCGGCCCAAGCCAGCATCGCCATGCCGATCCATCCGCACATTCCGCGCATGCTATCCCCCTTCACCGTCGGCCACCCATATTGAAAAAATAATTTCTAATATGGAAATTTTCTCCAAAATGACAATATGGGGACAATATTGTCAATAGCCCGGCGCGCGCCAGCGAGCCAAACGAGCCGACGCAATAAGGAAGGCGTCAGGATTTTCGGCGGTCGATTGGATGCAGGGTCGATTCGAGTTCGGCATCATTGGCCGAACAGACGCACAGGACGCGGCACGGCCCTTCCCCGACCGCCACATAGGCATGGCCCATCGAGGCGTCAAAATAGATGGAATCGCCCGTCTTCAGCAAGGACGGCGCATAGATGTCACTGTGAAATTCGCACTGCCCCTGGATCACGAAAGCATATTCCTCGCCAGGGTGACGCATCAGATAGCCGAAATCATCGATCGATCGCGCCTTCACGTCTAGGATCATGGGATTCAACTGTTTGTTCAGCAGATCGGCCGACGGATAGACATAATGATAGGATGCGGTCCGGATCGTCGGCCCCTGCCCAGCGGGCGTGATGCTGCGACGGCCTGAAGGCATATGCGCAGGTGGGGGAGTGGAGGAAGTCTCGGAAAAAAGCTGGGCGATATCGATATCCAGCCCGCGGCTGAGCTTCACCAGCTTCTCGTAGCTGAGCAACATCTTCCCCGTTTCCACCTTGGACAATGTCGAAACGGGCAGGCCGGTCCTGCTGCTCGCCTCCGCCAAGGTAAGGCCGCTCGCGGTCCTGAACTCCCGCAAAAAGACACCGGGATGACTGTTCCGAAAAGGCTTTTGCGTGCTTTTCATCCGTTGCCGCTTATGTCCAATCGTGCATTCCGCCCATCGAAGCGATTTTCCAGACTAGCCTGTTTTCCATTCCGTCGTGCGAGCGTCAATATAGGCCGTTCCTGATCGAGAAGTGCCCTGTCATGAATTTCCTATCAGGACACGTTTTTACTGGCCTAGCCCGCGCTGCTCCTGCAAAGCGCGCGGACAATGTCGAGGACCGGATATCCAGTGCAGCGGATTGAAGCAGCGCCCCCCAATATTCCGGGCTTATTGCGCATCATGGCATAGCGATGCTAATATAATTACCTATTTTCCGAACAGGACATAAGGTCCGTTCGTTCAGGGTGAGATACAGGAGCGAATTGAATGGCAGGCGGTCGACGGACCCTGGGCGCGGTGATCACCGATTTGCGCACCCGCAATGGCTGGACCCTGAAGGAAATGAGCCAACGCTGCGGCATACCCGTGTCGACCCTATCCAAGGTGGAGCATGACCGGCTGTCGCTGACCTATGACAAGCTGCAACAATTGAGCGAGCGGCTGAACATCAGCATCGCCGACCTTTTCGTGGAAGCCGATGCCGCTTCTCCCGCCGCCATCATGGGCCGTCGCAGCGTCGGGACGATCGACAATGCGGTGCGCGTCGATACGTCCAACTATGAATATTATTATCTCTGCACCGAATTGCGGCAGAAACGGATGGTGCCCGTCGTCACCCGCATCCACGCCCAGTCGATCGAGGAATTCGGCCAGCTGGTCCGCCATTCGGGGGAGGAGTTCATCTATGTTGTGGAGGGCGCAATCATCGTCCACACCGAATTTTATGATCCGAT
Source organism: Sphingobium lactosutens (assembly GCF_013393185.1). Lineage (GTDB taxonomy): Bacteria > Pseudomonadota > Alphaproteobacteria > Sphingomonadales > Sphingomonadaceae > Sphingobium > Sphingobium lactosutens_A. The sequence continues at coordinate 109,422 of NZ_QJQX01000039.1, forward strand.
CGAACTGAAGGCCGGCGAGTCCATCTATATCGATTCAGGCATGGGCCATGCCTATGTCTGCGCGCCGGGCTTCAAGGAAACGCTGACGATCGGCGTCATGTCCAGCGCGGAAGAGGATCTGTCGAACCTCATGCACGACGCGCATCATCATGTGACCAGGACCGAGGTCAGGAAACGCACGCCGCGCAAGGGATGAGGCCGGCGATCAGGGCTTTACGGGAGTGAAGAGCAGATCCTGATAGTCATAGCTGAAGTCGGCGATCGGCGACGCCGGCTTCATCGTGACCCGTTCGACCTTGCCGTCCGCGTCCAGCCCGAAGCTGACATAGGCCGGCTCGATCGTCCTGTCGTCGAAACGGGTCAGGAAACTGTCATATTGGAAATGCGCCAGTCGACCGCCCATGCGCGGCGTCGACCGGAAATCGATGGTCAGCCCCTGCCTGTCCTGTCCGACGACGATATCGCCATACCAGGGATCGCGATAGGTTCCGGCATAGCGGTTCAGCGGCAGCGAGGGGCCGGATTTCGCCGGGACGGCGGCCTTCGCCCTGAACGCGGCCAGACCGTCGGCCAGCTTCTTCGCCTTGACGGCACGGAACTTCTCCGGCCAGTGCTGCGCCGACTGGCCGAGATAATGATCCAGCAACTCATAGGTCAGCCCCTGGACCAGTTCACCATCCTCGCTGTTGATCTCGATCGCGAAGCCGACATCCTGCTCGGGCATCAGGACGACCATGGTCTGGAAACCGAAGACGGCGCCCCCATGCTGCAATATCTTGGCGCCGCGATAATCTTGCACCGTCCAGCCCAGCGCATAGCTCTGGAATTTCGGCTGGGTCAGCGCCAGTTCGGGCGGCCGGGGCGCGATCGGCATCAAGGTGACGGGTCGCCACATCTCCTGCGCCTGGCGCGGGCTGTAGAGCTGGCCGCCGTTCGGCAGCTTTCCTTGCGCCAGTTGCAGCGCCAACCATTTGCCCATGTCCACAGGACTGACCGCCAGCCCGCCTGCCGGCGCCGCGTTACGGGCGAGGCCGTCACGTTCGTCCAGCACCTCCTGATCGCCGGCACCGCGCAGGCCGCCATTCATCCGGGCATGCGGCTGGGCGCGATCGGGGCTGGCGAAACGGTCGGGATCGTCGCTGACCGAATCCGTCATGCCCGCCATCTTGAAAACATGGTCCTTCACATAGGATTCCCACGTCTGGCCAGTCACCGTCTCGATCAACCGGCCCGCAACCATGTAGAGGATATTGTCATAGGCATAGCCGCTGCGGAAACTGGTGGCCGGCTTGATGTAGCGCAGCCGCCGCACCGCTTCCGCACGCGACAGGTTGCTGCGCGGCACGAACAGCAAATCGCCCGCGCCCAGCCCCAGGCCGGACCGGTGGACGAGCAGGTCGCGGATCGTCATCTCCCGCGTCACCCAGGCATCCCACATCTGGAAACCGGGCAGATGGTCGATAACCTTGTCATCCCAGCCGATCTTTCCCTGATCAACCAAAGTGGCCAGCGCCGCGGCCGTGACCGCCTTGCCGGTCGATCCGGTGGCGAACAGGGTGTGCGGCGTCACCGGATCGCTCGTTCCCAGCCGCTTGACGCCATAGCCCTTGGCCAGAACCGTCTCGCCCTTTTCCACGATGGCGATGCCCACGCCCGGCACGCCGGCCGATTGGCGCAGCCCCTCGACCCGCGCGTCGAAATCGACTGGCGGCGCGCCATGGGCCGCGGTGGACGCAAGGGCAAGTGCGATCATCAGGCGCTTCATGCGACCTCCGCTTGTAGGCTGGGCCGCCGCCGTGCCAGTCGAAAAATCCCGATGGTCAGCAGCGGCAGAACGTAGATGGTGAGAAAAATATAGGCGAGCGCGCGATAGCCGGTGGCGATCAGGGCGACGAGGCCCACTCGGTCGGCGACCAGCATGCAGCCGGTCAGGATGACGAGTGCAATGGCGAGCCGCGCCGGGTTGCCCAATATCGCGCCGCGCCGGATATTCCAGGCCTTGGCGATGCGTTCATTGACCGCATGGACCGCGCCGGTGCCGCTTTCCAGAAGGGCGGCGAAAATCATCAACTGGAACAGCAGATGGAAGGCCGGGCTGCCGAGCTGGCCGAGCAGGAAATCGGATGGCAGAACTTCCTGCGCGATGCCGGGATAGAAGGCGATCATGCAGATGAAGAAGGCGATGGCCGGCGCCATGGCGAGCGGCCCGGCGATCAGCCCCGCCACCAGCGCGTCACGATCCGATTGCATGTGCCGCAGCACCGGCAGGATCACGACCGCACCGATGATATTATAGCCCGCATAGGTAAGGCCGCCCAGCGCCCAGCCATTGGCGGAGGCTTGCTGCGCAAAACCCGCTCCGATCCGGTCCCCGAACCCTGCAAGCGCAAGGACCAGGAACAACGCATAGACGCCGTAAAGCAGGAAGGAGACCCATTTGAACAATTGTTCGACCGACGCATTGCCGAAGGTCGCGAACAGGCCGATCCCGGCCATCAGCGCCAGCGTGCCGACGATCGGCGCGGTCCCCAGCGCGGCTTGCGCGATAGCGCCCGCTGCGGCGCCGAACACGGCGAGGATCAGGATGATGAAGAGCAGATAGCCGATCTCGAAAATGAACCAGCCCCGCCCCAGCAGCGCCTCGAAAAAACTACGATAATCGCGCGCGCCGACCATGCGGGCGAAAAGGAAGGTGACGGCGGCGACGATGCTCCAGATCAGCATGGCCAATATCATGCCGGCGAGGCCGCCCCAGGGACCGCTAGGCAGGAAAAATTCCGCCAGTTCGCGCCCCGTGGCATAGCCGCCCCCGATGATGACCGCCTTCAGCGCAAAGCCGGGCAGGAGAAAACGCTGAAACCAGCTCGCCCCCTTTTCTCCCCCCGCGGCGCTCATGCGAGGCAGGCGTCCAGCAGCCGGTCGAAGGCCGGACCGCGCCGGATCGGGTCCGCGACCGGATAGCCGAGTTCGGCCGCCAGGCGATCAATCTCCGCCGCAGCGGCCGCTGCATCGAGCGAGGCGGTGTTAAGGCTGATCCCGGCGCAGCGAATCTTCGGACTGGTCAGGCGCCCCATGGCCACGGTCTGTTCAATCACCTGCGGGATCGACGGCAGGCTATAGCCGTTCACCCCCAATATCTCGGTACGGCCGACCTCATGGCAGACGATGAAAATATCCGGCTGGCTGCCGTGCAGCAGGCCCAGCGACACGGTGGCATAAGCGGGGTGGAACAACGACCCCTGGCCTTCGATCACGTCCCAATGGTCCTGTGGTGCATCGGGACTCAATATCTCGGCTGCGCCGGCAAGGAAATCGGATACGACCGAATCCATTGGCACGCCCGCCCCTGCGATCATGATGCCGGTCTGGCCGCTGGCGCGGAAATCAGCGTCGATGCCGCGTGCCCTGAACCCGTTGGCAATCGCAAGGGCGGTGTATTTCTTGCCCAGCGCGCAGTCGGTGCCGACGGTGAGCAGCCGCTTGCCGCTGCGCTTGCGCCCGGTTGCGATCGGGATGGCCGGGGGGGGCGTACGCACGTCGATCAATTGCCGCCCGGCCTGCGTCGCCGCCTGCGCAAGGCGCGGAAAGCTTTCCAGTTTTGCATGCATGCCGCTGACCAGATCGAAGCCTGCGTCCAGCGCCTCGACCAGCGCATCCATCCAGTGATCGGGAATGACGCCACCCACATTGGCGACGCCGATGACAAGCGCGCGTGCCCCCTTTTCCTTCGCCTCCGCAGGGGTCAGGTGCGGCAGCCCCGCACTTACCGTGCATCCCGGCAGTCCATATTCGCCGATGCACAGGTCGGGCGCCCAGTCGGCAAGGCCAAGCGCGGTCTTGGCGAAGCCGCGCTCGGTCGCGTCACCAAGGAACAGCAGATAGGGGCGAGGCAGAACCAGCGCTCCCATGTCAAACCCGCCTTGCCGCATCGTCATATCCTGATATCCAATAATTTGCTGATAAGGACATCATGATCCTGATTGGAGAATAGTCAACCTATTTATCATTCCATGTCCGATCGATGCGACGAATGGCCGGGTCGAGCAGCCGGAGCAGAAACGCCGCCAGACCGGCGAGAATTGCCAGCAGGGCGAAATAGACGCCATGGGGCATCCGACTCCACAACGCGCCGACCAGTCCGGCCCCCAGGCTTCCCGCGAAGATGGTGAGATACCAGGCCGCGACCGTGGTCGCGCCGAGGCGCGGCGGCGCGAGCCGGGCGAACAGACCCAGACCCGAAGGCAGGATGAACAGCTCCCCCATCGTGAAAATGAGGAAGAAGAGCGCGAGCCAGAGCCATCCGGCCTGCCCCTCCCCAGCCTGCCAGGCGACGAGCGCGAGCAGGATATAGGCCAGCGAAACCATCAGCGCGCCCTGCGCCATACGGCGCGCCGGCGCTGTATCGCGTCCCGCTTCAGCCCGCCGCCGCCACAATTCCAGCAGGGGCGGGGTCAGCAGCATGACCAGCAAGGGGTTGAGCGACTGGAACCAGGTCATCGGAATGGTGAAGCCGCCCAATCCGCGATCCACCCCGCTGCCGGCCCAGAGTGCCACGGTATTGCCGACCTGTTCATAAGCGCCCCGGAACAGGGTGACGCACAGCCCCACCGCCGCCAGCACCAGCCAGAGCTGGCGGTTGCCGGCGCCGAGTGTCAAGGGTTTGGGATCGATCGCCAGGACCGCCGCCCCCCGCTCGGACGGCAAGTGCTTCTGCCCCAGCAGATAGATGGCCAGTCCCGCGAACATGCCGATCCCGGCCGCGCCGAAGCCATAATGCCAGCCATAAAGTTCACCCAGCGTCCCGCAGATCAGCGGCGCCAGAAAGCCGCCGATATTGATGCCGACATAATAGACATTATAGGCCCAGCCCCGTCGCGGATCTCCGGGGGCATAAAGATCGTTGATCTGACTCGGCAGGCTGGGCAGGAACAGGCCATTGCCCAGCGCGATGGTGGCCAGCGCCAGATAGAAAAGCGGCTCGAACGCCATCATGAAATGGCCCGCCGCCATGATCGACGCGCCGATCGCCACCGCACGGCGCTTGCCCAGCCAGCGGTCCGCAACCACTCCGCCGACGATCGGCGTGAAATAGGCGCAGGCGGTATAGGCGCCATAGACGAAGGAAGCCTGCGCCTGCCCCAGCATGAGCTGCCGGGTCATATAATAGACCAGCAACGCGCGCATGCCGAAATAGGAGAATTGTTCCCACATGTTTGTGAGGAACAGGATGGTCAATCCCGGCGGCTGGCCGAACCAGCTCCGCGCATCGTGTGACGGCTTCACCGATTGATGGTCCCGACGCGATTCATGCCGCGTTCGGGCTTTCCCGGCCCCACATGCGCTCGTCGCACCAGGCGGTGCCGTTCTCGTAGCGGATAGCGGGATCGCGATCCCGGCTCAGGAAGATCGGACCGTCCAGATCGCAAATGTCACAAAGCTGCCCGAGCAGGAAACTGGGCGCCATGCTGAGCGTGGAACCACCCATATTGCCCACCATGACGCCGAGGCCGGCGGCCTTGACCTCTCGGGCGATCATCAGCCCCTCGGTCAGGCCGCCGCACTTGTCGAGCTTGATATTGACCACATCGAAACGGCCGACCAGCCCCGGCACATCCTCCAGCGTCAGCGCGCTTTCGTCCGCCGCCAGCGGGATCGGCGATCGATAGCCGTCAAGGTCGGCTTCCCGCCCGCGCGCCAGCGGCTGCTCGATCAGGGAGACGTTGGCGGCCACCATCGCCGCCATGAGATTGTCTAGTTCGGTGTCGGCAAAACCCTGATTGGCGTCGACGCCCAGCCAGACATCGGGCCGCGCAGCGCGGATCGCCGCGACACGCGCGATGTCGAGGTCCAGGTCGCCCGTAAGCTTGACCTTGATCGCGCGGACCGGACCGAAGGCAAGCGCCGCCTGCGCCATCTTTTCCGGATCGTCCGCACCCAGGGTAAACGTCGTCACGACAGGCTTCGGCGCATCCAGCCCTGCCAGCGCCCAGACGGGTTTCCCCGCACGCTTCGCCTCCAGTTCCCAGAGCGCGGCATCGACCGCATTGCGCGCCCCGCCAGGCGGAAGGATGGATCGCAATTCCTCGCGGGTCGGCCCCGCCTCGATCGCGGCGCGGGTCCGCTCCAGCTCGGCCAGCATATGCGGCTGGCGGTCGTCGAGATAATAGACGCCGTCGCCTTCGCCACGCCCGCTATGGATACCGTCAGACAGCGTTGCGACGACGCAGTCCAGCCCTTCGAACACATAACCCGAAATGCGGAACGGCGCCTTGAAGTCCAGGCGTTCGGCTTTCACGTCGAGGGTCAGAGCGGTGGTCACGATGGAAACTCCTGATACGATCGGGCGCAAGGATGCCCGGCACCCGCGCACGGTGCGCGGGCGGAAGGAAGAATAGTGGAAAGGGCAGGCGGAACCGGGCGGCGTAGTGCCGCCCGGTTCCGCATCGCTATTACCAGTTGGCGCCGAAGCTGATGAGGTGGAAGGCAAGCGCCACCCACAGCATGACGATGGTGGCCGTCAGCAGCAACACGCTCCACAGCCTGCCGAACCAGCCACGCCTGTTCTTGAAGACATGATGGACATTCCAGCCAGCGATGCCGACGAACCCGAAGAAAAGCAGCAGCCCTGCGATCTGGTTGAACCAGATGAGACCAACCGACGTCACATAATCGCTCGCTATGGTGATAACGGCGACCCAGCTGCCGAGCAGCACCAGCACGCCCCAGGCACAGGCAGGAACGACGCGATGAAGCATCAGGTCACGCCCGGCCAGTTCCAGCTTGGCCCCGTAGCGCTTGCGATTGATGGCCCCCACCGGCCAGGCCAATGCCGTCAGGACGAGGATCGCCAGCGCCGCGATCGCCAGCGGCTTCAGCCAGGTGGTATTCTTGTACCAAGGCACTGGATCCCAGACCATGATCGGCGCGACGGGACCATAGAAGACGCGCGTGACCCTGCCATTCTCGATCCGCGCGGCAAACTGGTCGCCATCCTCCGTCGATTGCCAGATATAGGGCGCGACCTCGACCCATTTGCGCGGCGCGCCGCCGATGGTCTTGAAGGCCGGGACCGATAGCTTGCCGTCCTTGTCCGTGCCGACCTTCATCTGGCTGAGGAAGCCCATCATCGCCGCCCAGTTCTCCACCGGGGCGCGGCTGCTGGCATAGGTGCCGGCGACCTGCGCCGCATGAGCCTTGGCGCTCGCCAGTTCCTTTGGCGCTGCCTTAGGCGCTGGGAAATAGCGGTCGGCGAACTGCTTGAAAAGCGTGTTGCGGATGGGACTTACAACCCCGTCCTTCCCCATGCTGTTCAACGAGATGTAGATGCCGACATTCTTGCCCGGAAACAGCGTCAGGTCGGAATGGAACCAGCGCGTGTCGCCGCCATGGGCAATGGCGCTGATGCCGTTGATCCTCTCCTCGTAGAAACCGAGCATCATATGGTTGAGGCCGGGCAGCGGCTCATTGGCGGGCGCGTGCATCAGCTTCGCCGTTTCGGGCTTCAACAGTGGACCGCCATTGTTCAGATGCGCGATCATGAACTTTGCCATGTCGGCGCCGCTGATCGACGAACTGCCGGCCGGGGCTACCGACACGATCTCGAACGGTTTGGCCTCCCCGGATCCCAATTGATAGCCCTTGGCCATATGCGGCTGGAGCGCGGCCGGAAGCGGCTGGCGGAAGCTGGCATATTTCATGCCGAGCCGCTGGAAGATATTGCGCTCGATATAATCGTCGAACAGCATGCCGCTGACCCGCTGCACGATATAGCCCGCCAGCGCGGTCGCATAGTTGGAATAGGCCGGTGTCGAGCCGGGCGCATAGACGCGGTGCGGCGTCCAGCGCTTCAGCGCGGCTTCCAGCGTCGGGATATTATCGCTCTTGCCGATCAGATCGCGGCCTGCTTCCTCGAAGCCCGCGGTATGCGTCATGATGTTGCGCAGCGTGATCGGCTTGCCCTCATAGGGCGGGATCTTGAAATCAAGATACTGGTTGACGTCGGTGTCGAGGTTCAGCTTCCCAGCCTCCACCTGCTGCATGACAGCAGTCCAGGTATAGAGCTTCGACACCGAACCGGGGCGGAAGAGCGTGGTGGCGGGATCGACCGGCTTGCGCGTGGCGACATCGGCATAGCCGAAACCGCGCTGGGTGAGCACCTGCCCGTCCTTGACGATGACGACGACCGCACCCGCGACGTCGCCGCGCGCCAGCGCATAGGGCAGGAAACCGTCGAGCCAGGCGTCGACATCCTGCTTCGTCAGCACATGCTGCCCGTCGACCGATGGCGCCACCGGCACGATTGCGGCAGGCTTGGCCGCCGGTTGCGGCAGCAAGGACGGTGCATCGGCCGGCACCTGTTGAGCCGCGGTAACGCCTCCTGCCAGCGCCAATGCGCCGGCAGCCAGATATTTCATCCATCGCATGATGCTGCGCCCTTCCCTGTTGAAGCTGTCTGAAGATGGTCCCGTCATGGCTGCCCCAGCGCACTGCGGATCGCCTGCCCGGGGAATTGGCCTTCGGTTACTTGTCCGTCGCGCGCCATCAGCGTTCCGCCAACGAGCACGAAGCGGATGCCGACGGATGGCTGCATCGGCGTTTCGAACGTGGCGCTGTCCTTGACCTTCGCCGGATCGAATATCGTGATGTCCGCATCGGCCCCGACCGCAATCCGCCCCTTACGCGCCATTTGCGGCGAAACCTTCTCCAACCGGCGCGCAGGCATGATCGTCATCTTGGCGATCGCGGTCTTGAGGTCGAGCAGCTTGCGATCACGGACATAAACGCCCAGCACGCGGGCGAAGGTGCCGGCACCGCGCGGATGCTCGCCCGCCGTGGTCCAGGGCACGCCGTCCGATGCGATGCTGACCACCGGATCGGTCACGGCCAGATCGACGATCTCGCTTGGGATGACATGGATGATGACGGCGGCATCAGGCTGGTCCCGACGGTAGCGCTCAAAGCTTTCCGGCGTCAGCCGCTCGCCCGTGGCCGGCCACTGGACCGCGTCATAGCTGACCCCGTTACGCTGCTGCCAGCCTTCGGAAAAGAAGCTGGAGCCGATGGCGGTGCTCCCCGCGGTATAGGGATAGGCCTCGGTCGTGACGTCGATGCCATGCACCTGTGCGCCCTTCACCAGTTCCAGCAGGGTTGGCACGTCGCCAAGGCCGGTCGAGGCGATATGTACGATCTGGAGTGGCGCGCCGGTCGTTGCCGCGTCGGCTATCACTTCCTGCACGACGGCGATCGGCACGCCGCTCGCCTTGTCGAGCGGGCGGCTGCGGACATGGGTGAAGACTGGCGCGCCGGTCTTTCCCGCCGCTTGGAATATGCGGAAAATCTCCCGCCGCCCCGCGCCGGGCACATATTCGATGCCAAGGCCATAGCCGAGCGCCCCGGCCCTCACATCGCGATCCATCAGGTCAGCAATACGTGCTTCCTGAGCCGGGTCGGCGCCCTTCGCCAGCATCGCCGGGTCGGCTGCCACCTGATGCGGGCCGCTGTCCGCGCAGGTCTTTCCCGACAATATCTGCAACCGCGCGCAGATATGAGAGGCGGAAGCGCCGAAATTGATAAGTGCCTTGCCCTGCATTCGCGCGTGGAGGTCGGCGACCGGCAGCGTGCCGATTTCCATGTCGATCGCCGTCGTGACCCCATCGAGCAATTGCAGCCGCTCCGCGACCGGATCCTGCCCATGGGCGTGAAGGTCGATGAAGCCGGGCGCGACGACCATGTTCTTAGCATCGAGCCGCTTGCCGCCGCTGAGCGGGTTGGTGGAAATGGCGGCGATGCGTCCATCCCTGATGCCGATATCGGCAATCTCGTCCCGACCACTGTCGGGATCGATCACCCGCCCGCCCGTCAGGATCAGGTCATAGGGTGCCGAAGGCGCAGCGAAGGCCGAGGCGGAAGCCAATAGCAGCGAGGCGATAGCCACTGCGCCATGTCGGAAAGCTGGACGTGCAGCACGCATCGTCAGATCCTCTCGTCAAAATGTCTGGACGACGGCGGGCAAGGAAGCTGCCGCCGCCCGGGTCGCTGTCGGGCGATCAGAAATTCAGCTTCACGCCGCCGGAGAAATAGCGGCCGATCACGTCGTAATTCGCATTGGTATATTGCGACATCGGCGGATCGCGATCGAACAGGTTGTTGACGTTGCCGTAGAGGGTGAAGGCCCCCACCTTGAAGCGGACGGCAAGGTCGACATAGGTGCGGCCCTTGATATCGTTGTTGATCGGCAACTGGCCGTTCGGGCCGGGCACATAGGTATATTTGCCGCCGCTGACATGACGGACGCGCACATCCGCACCAAAATGATCGTCATCATAGCCGACCGAACTGGTCATCCGCCATTTGGGCGTGGAGAAGAGTGTATCGCCACCCACGATGCCGGCGCGATCGGTCGTGGTGACGCCGTCATCGATCAGCAATTCCATGACATGGGTCGCCAGCGACCGAACGGTCACGCGCCCTGCTCCCAGGGGAATCTGATAGGCCGCCTCGATATCCAGCCCTTTGGTCTTATATTGGGCGAGGTTGCGGTAGGTGCGCAGCACGGAAACCAGACCACCATTGGCATCGCGCTCCAGCAGGCCGCCGCACAGATTGTCGTTGGGATTCTGCGCGGCGCAGAGGTTGAGCACATCCTGCGGTGCCAGCGTCACGATCACGCCGTCGATCTTGATCTTGTAGAAATCGACCGACAGGCGCAGCCCCGGCACGAAGCGCGGCGAATAGGAACCGCCCAGCGTCAATGTATGCGAAATTTCAGGGTCGAGATCCGGATTGCCGCCAGTATAGCTGAACACGTTCAGCGCCACCGAATTGTTGCGGAACGGATCCTGCATGTTGCCAATATTGGTGGCGCGGCCCAAATAATATTCGTTGATGCTTGGCGAACGGATGTCGCGCGAATAGACCGCGCGCAACAACAGGTCGTTGACCAGCCGCAGCGTGCCACCGGCCTTCCAGGACCAGATGCCGCCACTGGTGCTATAATCGGAATAACGCGCTGCGCCATTCACCTCCAGCTTGGCCGTGTCCGCCACATCGAGCAGCGGCACGGCCACCTCGGCGAAAAATTCCTTGACGCTGAAGCCGCCATTGGTCGGCGCATAATTGAGGGTCGCAAAAGCCCGCGCCGCCGACAGCGCATCGACGGAATTGGTGACGAACTCTTCCCATCGGAAGTCACCGCCCACGGCAATATCGACCGGGCCAGCCCATGTGGAGAAAGGTTGGCCGCTGAGGCTGAAACCCGCAGCGTCCAGCTTGGTGGTGCTGGTCGAGGCGGCGTCGCCAAAGGCATAGGCACGGCCGGCTTCGCTGATCTTGCCATTGCCCAATATGTCGATCGGCACGCATGCCGCGTCGTCATTGGCCGTGCTGGCATCCGCATTGACGCGGCAGACCGGGCTGCCGTTGACTAAGACAGCGTCGATTGCCTTGTTGAATCGCGCGGCAATCCGCTGATTGCCCAGAGACTGCCGGTTTCGCAATTCTCCATGATCATAATAGAGCTTGTAACTCCAGCCATTGCCGAAGCTGCCATCCAGCCCGATTGCCCCTTCCAGATTGCGGCGCGCATAGTTGAATCGCAGCATGCCGTCCGGCCCGACATCGTCCAGAATGCGACCAAGGATGAAGGGGCCGGTGACGCCCGCTGCCGCCAGTTGCGACCTAGCGGCCGCAGTCAGGAAGGCATTGTCCTGCTGGATTACGGAAATGGGCGTTTCCGGAAAGAAGGAGAAGTCGCCAGCCATGCGATTGTAGCTGCCATCGACCCAGATCTTCAGAGTGTCGGTCAGTTCGTAGCTGGCGCGGGCAAAGATGTTGGTCCGCTCATAGGGCGTGCTGACCGACAGATAGTCGTAGATGCTTTGCCCGCCGCCGCCGATGGTTTGCTGGCCGAACGTCTCGCTACCGAGCGGTAGCGGCCCGATCGATCCATCCGGATTGAACACAAGATTATATGGCCTTGCCGACGTGCTGAGGATCGATCCACCCCGATTGAGGATGGTGTAATTGACGTCATTGGCCAGAACGAGTTGGCCGTCGGCGCGCTGGAAGAGGCCGGCATTGAGGTTCGGCCGGGAATCTCGATCGAAGGCGCCCTTGCTCTTGAGATATTCGCCGCCGACCATGACATGGCCACGATCGCCAGCGAATTTCGTGCCCCAGGCCAGGTCGCCACCGAAGCGATAGCCATCACCGCGTGAAGATATACCGGTGTTGGCGCCCATCTTCCAACCGGTTAGTTCATCGTCCAGGATGACATTGACCACCCCGGCAACCGCACCCGATCCCCAGGCTGCCGAAGCGCCACCGGTCACAACATCGACCCGTTTGATCAGATTTTGCGGCACGCTGTTGAGGTCGGCGCTGCCAGTGAAGCGATGGCCGTTGAGCAAGGTCAGTGTGCGCACAGCCGTCAAGCCCCGCAAATCTGCTGGCGATGCGGCCGCTGTGGTATTGCCCGTCGTGGTTTCCGGCGTGGCGGTCGGCCTGAATTGTGGAATATCGTTCAGCGCTTGTGCCAGGCTAGGCCGGTCGCCCTGCTGCAATTCCTCCACCCCCAATACCGTCGTAGGCGTGGGTGCATCGAAGCCCTGCCGCTGGATACGCGATCCTGTGACGATAATTTCGGATTCTACAGACTGCTCCGCAGGCTGTTGCGCCAAGGCGGGCGACACGCCTGCGATTCCCGCCAACGCGGTGCCCGCAAGCCACAACAAATGGTTGGACTTCATGCTCATACCCCTTTGCACCCATCGCAGGGCACAGCACGCCAAGGCCGTCCGCTTATGGTCGCTTCTTTTCGCCCGACGTAACTGCTTCCTCCGATTCAACTGAGGAGGATAAGAACATCAATATAGGGACAATACAATCCTAAATGAGATAATTTTGTCATATTAGAGAAATTAGGCCGCCGATCTTATGATCGACGGCCTGGCCAGGCTTCATTGCTCATGCGCCGACACTAAATGATAAGTGACGTGCGGTTGGGAACCGAACGAGATGCGGGGATCGTCGGCTGCCCCATAAAAGAGCAACCGGTCATAGGGGCCACCTGTCCGCGCGCCCGTCACCTGCTCATAGAGGGCAGGTCCGATCTGCTCCCAATAGCTCTTGCGGCCCTGCCCCTCGATCAACAGGCCATGTTCTCCCTGAAGTGAAAGCTTGAGATCGCCGGCCGGATCGGCGGGCTTGCCATAATCGCGGCGGTTGACGCGATAGGCCCCTACCATCGGCTTTGCGCTTGGCTGCATCCAGCGTGGCGCCGGCATCTGCGGGAAGAGTCGGCCAATGATCGCATCGCTCAGTTCCGTGCGCGCGCCATAGCTGCCCTGCCCGCCGGTCATCGACACGAAGAAGCCGAAATCGGCTTCGGGCGCGAGCAGCAGATAGCTGTGAAAATCGATAGTGTTCCCGCCATGACCGACGAGGCGCGGCCCAGCTTCGCGGGCGACCATGAAGCCATGGGCCATGCCCTGTAATCCCGGCGCATTGGCGACCGAGTCGCTTTCGAGAAAGCGGACCGATTCCGGCTTTAAAATGCGCGCCCCGCCCAGCGCACCATTACCGAGCATCGCCAGCATGAAGCGCGCCATGTCGGGCGCTGTAGACGCTGCGGAACCTGCAGGCATGATCTTGTCATATCGCTCATAGGGCTTGGCCTTGTACCGCCCATCGACCAATGCATAGCCCTTCGCCATATTCGTTGCATTGCCGCCGGCCAGCGGCTCGCGGAAGGTCGTGGTTGCCATACCGAGCGGTTGGAAGATATGGCGCTCGACATAATCCGGGAAAGACTCACCCGATACGCGCTCGACGATATAGCCCGCCAGAGATGCGCCGTAATTGGAGTAGGAAATCTCGCCGCCCGGCGCCCAGAGGCGCTGGGGAATATGGGTCTTGAGGAAGGACTGATAGGTCTCTTCCTTCTTCCATTCATCCTCGGCATAGGACAGGTCGCTCATGCCCATGGCGTGGGCGAACAGGTCGCGAACCTTGATTGGCTTGCCCTCGAATAGCGGGATTTCATAATCGAGATAGCGGTTCACATCCGCGTCCAAATCGACCTGACCGGTCTCCACCTGCTGCATCAATGCTGCCCAGGTGAAGAGCTTTGACACCGATCCCGGCCGGAACAACGTGCGCTGCCCATCGACGGCAATAGCCCTGTCGACATCGGCAAAGCCATAGCCACGCGTCATTATGACCTTACCGCGATGGACGACGGTAACGACAGCCCCGGCGACTTCGCGCTGCGCGATCTGCTGTGCCAATATGCCGTCGATAAATTCGGGCAGGCCGACAAGCCTTGTCCGGTCAATAGAGTAGGACGCTGAGGTTACGGGAGCCTTCGCCATCACCATATGGCCGGCCGGCGCCAGCAGGAGTGCAGCGGCGGCGCTGCCCACCCCCCATTTCCACCGACGCCTGACTTCATGGTCGAGATGCAGCATGCCGAACCCCTTCACACATTCTCGCATTGGGAATTATTTCTCTATACAGGACCAAACATTCTCGGCAAACTCTTTTCCAATCCGACAAAATGGGAGTGAGGCATGGACAGGAAGACAGGTGTTTCGCGACGGCAGATGCTGACAGGCGCCATGACGGCGACTGCGCTCGCCTTTCCGATGATCAATTATGGCCTCTACCAGGCCCATGCCGCCTCCGCCCGCCGCTACTCCAAGCGAGTGACCGACCTGGTCAGGGAGTCGCTCATCATCGATATGCTGGGGCCGCTGACACTGGACTTCCGTCCCGAAGTCTATGCCGAGCCGGTGAACGAAAAATGGGCCGCCGATTTCCGCGCGAGCGGCATCACGGCGTTCCACAACAGCATTGGTATCGGTGGCCCGGACGCGCGGCAGCAGACGCTGCAATGGTTGCTGGCCTGGACCGGCTTCGTCGCGCGCAACCCCCATCTCTTTCAGGGCGTGGGGCTTGGCGCGGACCTGGATCGCGCCAAGCAGGACGGTCGGATGGCCGTCATCATGGGGTTGCAGAATAGCGATCATTTCAACACCGTAGAGGATGTGAAGACATTCTATCAGCTCGGCCAGCGCGTGTCGCAGCTGACCTATAACAGCCAGAACCGGATCGGATCTGGCTGTACCGACCGGATCGACGGAGGCCTGTCCGACTATGGCGCCGCGATCGTCGGGGAGATGAACAAGACCGGCATGCTGGTCGATGTGTCCCATTGCGGCGACAAGACCACGCTGGACGCGATCGCCATGGCTAGCGGGCCTATCGCGATCACGCACAGCAACTGCCGGGCTCTCAACGACCATCCGCGCACCAAGACCAACGAAGCAATCAAGGCGCTGGGGGCCAAGGGCGGCGTCATGGGCATTACCGGCGTGCGCAACTTCCTGACCGCGAAGGAGCCAACGACGATCGCCAATCTGGTGGACCAGGTCGATCATGTCGCCAAGCTGATCGGCATCGACAAGGTCGGCATCGGGTCCGACGCAGATATTTACGGCTATGACGACATGGAGCCGACCGCCTACGCCAAGTTGAAGGCCGGTTATAAGGGCAGTTACGCCTTCCGTGACAAGATCGACACGGACGGGTTCGACGATCCATTGAAGATGTATAATCTGGTCGAGGAAATGGTGCGCCGTAATTATTCGGACGATAATATCCGGGCGGTGCTGGGCGGCAATTTCCGTCGCCTGCTGGCCGCGACCTGGAAATAATCCATCCATGGCGGGGCATCGAGACGCCCCGCCATATTCATATCGGCAATTCGTTGGTCGACTTGATTTCCGACAAGGCCACGGTCGAATTGATTTCCTGCACGCCGGACAATTTGCTGAGCCGCTCGAAGAAGAAGCGCTCATAGGCGTCGATGTCCTTCGCAACGATCCGCAGCATGAAGTCCATCGTGCCCATCAGCACATAGGCCTCCAGCACTTCCGGAAAGGCGCGAATGGCTTCGCTGAACTCGTCCAGATTGGCCCGGCCATGTGCGTTGAGCTTCACCTGCGCGAAGACCTGCGCATTGAGGCCGACCTTGCGCCGATCAATCACCGCCACTCGCTTGCGGATCAGCCCCTCCCGCTCCAGCCTGTCGATACGGCGCCAGCAAGGCGACGGCGTCAACCCTACCTTCTCAGCGATCTCCGCCGTGGTCTGGCTGGCGTCGCGCTGCAGTTCGCGGAGAATCTTCCGCTCGAAGCTATCAAGATCGATCATATTATCCTAGATATCGAATTATTCAGGATAAATCTTCCCAATTTTATCCGGTCTTGCCGAAAATCGGGCAAGATTCTTCTCGCGCCGCGGCCGATAATCTTCACGACACTGCAAAGGAGAAAACCATGGTCGTCCGTCTCGCCCGCCAGAACCCGCCGATGCAATCGGTGCGGCTGCTCGATCCCGAAAGCGGCCTGGACGGCGTCATCGCAATCCACTCCACTGCGCTCGGACCGGGCGCTGGCGGTTGTCGCTTCTGGCACTATGCCGATTTGGGCAGCGCGCTGGATGATGCCTATCGTCTGGCCGAAGGCATGAGCTACAAGAACGCAATGGCCGACCTGCCCTTTGGCGGCGCCAAGGCGGTACTGCGCCAGCCCGATGGTCCGTTTGACCGCGCCGCCCTGTTCCGCGCCTTCGGCCGCGCGGTCGAGGAACTGGGCGGCCTGTACGTCACCGCCGAGGATGTCGGCACCACGGTTGCCGACATGCGTGCTGTATCGACCAGAACGCGCCATGTCGCCGGCCTTGACCCGGCGGGCGACATGGCCGGCGGCGATCCGTCTCCATGGACCGCGCTGGGCGTATTCGAGGCGATGCGGACCGCAGCCCGCTTCACATTGGGTGCAGAACTTTCCGACCTGACCGTCGCGGTGCAGGGCACGGGCAATGTCGGCGCAAACCTGTGTCGTCGCCTGGCAGATGCCGGAGCGCGGCTCATCATTGCCGATATCGACCCGCGTCGCCGCAACGCGCTGGGTGCGGTGCTGGACGCGCGGATCGTGGACGTCACGGAGATCATGTCGGTCGAGGCCGACATATTCGCGCCCTGCGCGTTGGGCGGGGCACTGACCTCACAAAGCGTTGCAGGCATGAAGGCGAGGCTGGTGTGCGGTGCGGCAAATAACCAACTGGCCACGGCAGACGTCGCAGAGCAATTGGTGGACTGCGGCATCGTCTACGCGCCGGACTATGTCGTCAACGCAGGCGGGATCATCAGCGTGTCCGCCGAATATCTGGGCGAAGATCGGGCAAGCGTCGCCGCACGCGTCGATCAGATCGGCCCACGTATCGGCGAGATACTGGAACTGGCGCGACGCGAGGTACGATCTCCGGCGCTGGTCGCCGATGAAATGGCCGAACGCATCATCACCCAGGCCGATTGCCGGGCAGCCTGAACCATCGTCAAGACTGGCTGCTGCATTATCCCGCCCGGCGATCGATCTGGCAGCCAGGCACTGGCCGCACTGTGCGCCATCATGTCGGAGCGGATTGTATCGACGATCCGAGTGCAACAGCCCGTCTTCAACAGTCAGGCGACGCTGCCGGCTACATCGATGTTGCCGCGCGTCGCCTGCTGTAAGGTGGGATCCGGTGCGCGGCAGAGACTGGCTTTCCTGCAGCTACACGGTCAACGCCCGACAGGTGGAGCAGCAGTTTCCGGTCATGCCGACGCCACCTCCCGAATATCCTGCGCAAGGCTCGGAAAATGTGCGAATTTACGACGCCTCTCCGATCATATTTCGCGCAGATGCGGGCAAGACTTGTGTCGCAAAAGCCCGGCATTTGATGGGCATGAAGCACCGAACTCAGATCTTGATGACCTTTCGCCGCGCCTTGACTGCTTTCGGCTTCTTGAACCAGAAGGTCCAGACCGCGAACGTTCCCAACATCGTCAGCGCAAGCCCGGACAGCGTCATGACGAGACGGAACGGCAGCCCCCCGACCTTGGCCGCATGCAGCGGATAGAGAAGATTATAGCCTTTGACGGCCGCCGGCAGCATGGCGGCGTCGCGGATCGCTACAAGCCTACCCGTGTCGGCCGCGAACCACAATGTGGTGCGGCCATTGGGCAGCCACTCCTCGGGCGACCGCATCCGCAGCGTGATGAGGCCGCTATCCTTGCGCGGCAGGTTGATGCTGCGCAATTCGGCATCTGGAAATTGCCGTCGCGCCGTCCGGATCATGGCAGACCAGTCCAGCTTGCCGGACAGTCTTGCGTCGATCGGCGGCGGCCCCTTCAACGATTTGTCGATCAAGGCAGGCGCGCCAGGACCGAACAGCAGGACGGCCATCGGCCTGAAGACCAATACCGCGCCCGTCACCAGCGACATGAGCAACAGAGGCGCGATGACCACGCCCAGATCACGATGCTGGCGGACGATCGCGGGCCGGCTCATCCGCGCAGGCCATAAGCGAAATTCGAACGTTTTACGCGTACGCCACCATAATATGGTGCCGGTGACGACGAAGAATATCCCGCAAAGCGCAGCCAAGCCGATCGCCGCTTCGCCCGTGTCGCCATAGAAAAGATGGTGATGCAGGTCGAACATCCAGATTTCAGGCCGCTCCCACTGGCTCTGCCATTGGGTAACGACAGCACCACCCTGATCCAGATAGGCTCCGGCGCCGCCACCATAAGCAATCCGCAACAGGCCGAAATTCTGCGACGCAAAAGTCAGTGATTGCGGTTGGACCGCGGGATCACCCATCACCTTCTGCGTGATCAGCGCCAGCCGCGCCGTATCCTGCACCTGCGCGTCGTGCACATGGGGCAGCAGGACCCAGGCATCCTTGTGGACGAGCAGCGCGCCAGTCAGGCCCAGTATTGCCAGCAACAGGCCAATAATACCGCCCGTCCAGCGATGCAGCGTGTCGATCGGCTTCATCAGAAGCGGTAATCCCATGACAGGGTGAAATTGCGTCCGCGCCCGGCAAAATAATGGGCATTGTCGTTGGGCCGGACCGTCTGGCTATAATAATCGATGTAGAAGCGATCGAAGATATTCTGCGCCGCCAGCGTGACTGCGCCGAAGCTCGTCTGGTACCGCATGCTGATGTCGGTCACATTATAACCGTCAAAACGATAGAGCGGATTATATATGCCAGGCTCCCGCTCGAACTGGCGCGAAAGGAAGAATTGCGTCTGAACGCGCGCGGTGAGCGGGCCGTTGACATAGTTGGCGGCGATGTTGAGCCGATCGGGCGAAATATTCGCGCCGTCCAGGTCGCGATCCACAACGTCCACGCCATTATCAGAACCGTCAGTCCGGCCGATCAGATGGGCGTAGCCGGTCGACAGTGTCAGGCCCGGCAAGGGCATTCTGGTCGACAGGTTCAGTTCCAGACCCTGAATCTCGACCCGTTGCCGCTGAATTTCAAACGGCGCGCCGATCGCGGTCTGGACAAGCAGCGCCCCTTCCTTGCTGGTCGACCAGAAATAGGCGGCACTGGCATTCAATGGTCCGCGCTTCAGTTCGACACCGACTTCGCGATTGTTGGATACGATCGGGCGGATGTTGACATAATCGTCCATGTCGACCCCCGCCCGCCCAACGGCACGGGCGATTCGGCCCACATCCGGCACGGTATAGCCTTCGGCATAGCTGGCATAGGCACGGATACCGTCCCACGGTTCCAGGATGGCGCCGCCATTGAACAAGGTGTCGCTGAAGCCGGGGGTGCCTCCCGATACAGCAAAGCCTCCATAGCTAGCCAATGTACGATAGTCGTCGATGGCAATCTGCACATCTTCATGCCGCACGCCGCCGGCGAGGCGAAGCTTCTCGTCGAACAAGGCGAGATTCACCTGGGCGAAGGGCGCGAGGCTGCGATAGTCCGTCGGGGGCACCCAACTTCGGTTGGTAGCGATCAGTCGCTGTTCGGTGAGATCATAGAGCGCATCGAAACCCAGGGTCGCCGTCAGTGCCTCGAACCCCGGAACGGCCCTCTCATAGCTGATCTTGCCACCATATTTTCGGCTACGATTCTGTGATTGATCGAACAGGGTGCCGATCGGCGCCAGCGACGCATCCTGGAAGGTCGCGATGGGAGCGATTTCGCCGCCATAAGTGTCACGCGATCGGTTGAGAAAGAGTTGGGCGATGAAATTACCGCCCCACAAATTGCTGTCGGTCAACGTCAACGCCGCGCTTTCGGTCCGGCTTTTGGCAGGATCACCCGGCGGCGCGCCACGGACTGACGTCGTCGGCCGATCGACCTTATAATCGCCGTTGGCGGCAATATAATCGCCCTCGCCCTTCAATTCGAACCGGCTTATCGTCAGGTCGACCCGAGCGCTGTCGCTCAGCGCATAGCCGAAGCGACCGAACAGTGACCAACTGCGGCTGTCCTGAGTTTCGCCCTGCGTCAGGTCGGTACCGACGCGATTGCCATGTCCGTCATAAAAAGCGCCACGCTTTTCATAGGCTGCACCCACGGTCGCATCCCAGCGGCCATTGCGCCAGCCGATCAGGCCCGCGACCTTTCCACCGATACCGTCACCGCGGAAACCAGTGTCAGTATTTCCCTGCGCCAGCATCCTGCCGGCAATGCCGTCCTTCTTCGGTGGAGCGACCGTCACCTGGTTGACGATGCCACCGGTGCCGCCAATGCCCTGTAGCGCATTGGAGCCATAGATAAGTTCCACACGATCGATGAAGAAGGGATCGACCGTAAAACCGTCGCGCGCGCCGTCACGCAGGGGCGCAGTCTGCGGAATGCCATTGATCGCATAGAGTGGCGAGCGGCCACGCAATGTTTCGCCGGCGCCCGACAATTTCTGTCGCGTGGGTGAAAAGGAAGGTGTCAAAGTCGATATCGCATCGACAACCGAGCCGCCGATCGCAACCTGCTGGTTCAGGGTCTCCTGATCGATGACTTCGATGGTGAGCGGCAATGCATTGGCTGGCAAAATGGTTCGCGCCGCCGTCACCACGATCGAATCGCGGGTTTCTTCCGCAGAAGTGCCCTGCGCAAGAACCGACGTGGAAGAGAAAAGCGCCATGACCGACGCGGAACGGATGAAATGGCGCATGATACCCCCTGGAAACCGCGCGCGACCTACGAAAAACGAAATGCTTTTGCAAGTCATTCGCATGCTAGAATTCATCTTTTGACCATGGGTTGCACCTCCCAAATGGGAGGCTATATGCCTTACCATGCGACTGGACGATGGCGGACTATTGGCGGCTCTGCACGAGGGCATATTCCAGCAGCCTTTGTGGCATGGCTTTCTGGACAAGCTGCGCGCCCATAGCGGCGCGCGCTATGTCAGCCTGGCATTCAGGCCGATCGACGAAGATGCTATTGTCGAATTATATGCCGGCCCCGCCATGCCGCCACATCTCGACCGCCTCTTCCTGGAAAAATATGGCCAGCGCGATCCTCTTCCTTATCGGGAAATGCGACCAGCGCGGATCTACACGCTCGACGAACTGCTCAACCCGCACGACCCTGTTCAACGAGCCTATCGCGATGAATTTTTGCATGGACTGGGCGTCATCAATATTCGCTCCGTTCGCGTCACCGAACCGAGCGGCGTCGACGCCTGGCTGACATGCGCGGGAGATCGGAATATTGGATCAGCGGTCAGTGCGCTTCTGACCGCTCTTGCCCCCCATTTGCGCATCGCACTTCAAAGTCTGGTCACCTTGGAACGCGAACGCTTTCGTTCGTCGGTGACATCCGACGCCTTCGGACGATTGAATTTTGGCTGGCTGACGCTGGATGCACGCTGTCGGATCATCGACATGACCCCGCATGTCGAACAACTATTCCAGCGCACGACCATATTGCGCCGCGGACGCTACGACCGATTGACGCCAGCTTCTCCCGAAATGGATCGCACCCTGACTGCGCTCGTCAAATCCTATGCCGAAACCGGCGAAGGCCGGCCCCGCGCCTTCAGTCTCAGTCGCGACCCCTGGATGGACATGCTCGTCACGCCAGTCCACAACCGTTTCGCAAGCCCCCATTCCAAACCGGTCGCCATCGCCTATCTGAGCGGCGACCGCTGGTCACATGCCGATCGCTGCGAACAATTGGCCGACCTGTTCGGTCTCTTGCCGAGCGAGGCCAGACTGGCCTGGGCGATCGCGAGCGGCTTTTCGATCCAAGAAGCGGCAGCGGAACTTGGCATTACGGTGGAGACTGCGCGTAACTATTCGAAGAAGGTCTATGCCAAAACCGGCGCACGCGGCCAGGCCGAACTGGTGCGCAATATATTGACCAGTGTGCTGTCGATCGCCGGAAACGCCTGATCTTTTATCTCTGCTGAACAGCTAAAGTCGTCGCACATGAGTCGAACCGGAAGGCATGACGGAACTATGTGCCGGAACAGGCGTCATGCAGGATCGACATGACCGGTAACTGTTCCATAGACCTTAACCTACTGTCTTTGACAAGATACTCGATATACGGCAAAGTCATGGCTCCGCGCCCGCAGAAACGGCAAAGCGGCATGGACTCTGACATCTATCTCGACGGGAAATCCTTATGTCCGATACCGAAAAGCCCGATTACACGACATTGACCGTGCAGTTGCTGAGCGCCTATGTTGCCAATAATTTGGTTCCAAGCAACGAACTCGCAGCGCTTATCCAGTCAACCCGCAGCGCACTGATCGAAGAAAAAGCGCAGGTTGAAGTCGAGGTTCCCGAACATACGCCTGCGGTCAGCATTCGCAAGAGTCTAGCGTCGCGCGAGCATGTCATCAGCCTGATCGACGGGCGCCCCTACAAGACGCTGAAACGCCATCTCGCCGCCAATGGCCTGACGCCCGATGAATATCGCGCGCGTTTCGGTTTGCCAAAATCCTATCCGATGGTTGCGCCCGGCTATTCCGAACAGCGCCGCGCCGTCGCGCAGAAGATCGGCCTTGGCCAGCGCGGCAGCGCCGCGCAGGCGGCGGCGCAGACTTCGGCCCCGTCGAACAAGGTCGAGGCGGCGAGCCTTTCGCTGACGGCGCCGGAAAAATCTTCAACTCGGAAAAACCGCAGCAAGACCGCAGCACCGGGAGCAGATACAAAGACCTCGGCGGCTCCTGCGTCGAAGGTTCGGACAAAGACGCCGACCGTAGAAGAGCAAGTCGTCGTTGCGGCAGAGGCTGCTCCCAAGCCGTCGCGCAAGTCCGGCGCGCCCAAGACGAGCGCCGGCACGTCGCCGCGCACGGCTAAGACGGCCCGCAAGGAGAAGCCAGCGGCAAGCGAAAGCACCGCCCCCGCACGCGAAGCCAAAACTGCTTCCCGAACCAAGGCAAAACCAGCCACGCAAGACAAGGACAGTGCCGCTGCGCCTACGAAACCTGCTCGTCGGAAGCTGGGCATCAGCACACCAAAGTCCAAGCCCTCGGACCAGAAGTCGGACGTCGCATCCATCCCGGCAGAGGGTTGATCCTGATCGCCATCGCCTCCCGAATAGGGTGGCGATGGTGACTCACGGCGCCCAAAAGGTCTTTCATCCGACTATTCGGCGGCAGGGTGTCCATGGCACTGGAAATCGAGCGCAAGTTCCTGGTCAACGACGACCGTAGAAGATGGCTGATGCCGGATACGAGCGTCGCCAAGCCTATATCGCGCATGATGACCACGCGAGTGTACGGTATCCGCATAGCGGATGATAGGGCATGGCTGACTATCAAGAGGGCACGGGCAGGCATTGCACGCGACGAATTTGAATATGAAATATCGGCAGAAGACGGGCAGAAGCTTCTGGACCGCTTGTCCGCCGGTCCACCGATAGAGAAGGCGGGCTATTGCGTTCCACATGCCGGACACGTCTGGGATGCCGATGTTTCGCTGGAAATGCCGCCGGCCTTATATTGGCCGAAATCGAACTTTCCACGCCAGACCAGATCGTTGAATTGCTCACATGGGTCGGCAAGGGCGTCACCGACGATCCCCGCTTTCGCATTTCTTCCATTCCCATCATACCGTCGGTCGAATCCGCGACTGAACATTACCGGCTTCCCTTTTCCATAACGCATTGGACGTCGCGCTACGCGGCAATCTTACGGACCGTATCGGCCGCCGCCCGACCATTTTTGGCCTGGCCGCCATGGCAACTGATACGCGCGCGTTGATGCCGATCGATGGAATATTCATTCATCGGCAGGCAGAGGAGATCGCGGGTCAATCAGCCCTTCATCCTTCAGGATGTACCAGAAAGCGGCCGGGATTGACTGTTCCATGAAACCTTGAGCAGCATGGAGATGGGTCAAAGAACCGATACCCGGAATGACCGTCGCGACCAACGGATGCGCCAAGGGAAATTGCAACGCCGCCGCCGCAAGCGCGATGCCAAACCGCTCGCAAATATCCTCGATCCGCGCCACGCGCTCGACGATTTCCGTGGGCGGCGCTCCATAGTCATAATGAACCGGCCCACCATGCCGAACGCCTTGCGCCAGTATGCCGGAGTTAAACGGGCCGCCGAGCACGATCCGGACGCCACGCTCCGCACAAAGGGGAAAAAGGCGATCGAGCGGCGCCTGCTCCAGGAGCGTATACCGTCCGGCGAGCAGGATGATGTCGATATCGGCCTCGCTCAATATCTCCTCGCAAACTTCAATCTCGTTGACACCAAGACCGATCGCCTGGACGATACCGGCATCCCGTAACTCAGTGAGCGCACGAAAACCGCCACTCATCAGTTCGCGCATTCGCGTCGCATGGGCATCGCCATGGGCGAACCGCCCGATATCATGGACATATAATATATCGATGCGATCGCGTCGCAACCGTTGCCGGCTTGCCTCATAGGAGCGCATCACCGCGTCATAGCTATAATCGAACACGCTCTCATAGGGTTCAGGCGACACGAAGCCCTGCCGCTGCTGCGACAGGTTCGCGCCCGATACCGGGGCAAGACGCCGACCGATCTTGGTCGATATAATCGCCTCCCCTCCCGGATCGAGAGCGGCCAGTGCCTCGCCGAGCCGCTTTTCGCTCAGGCCAAAACCATAATGGGGGGCCGTGTCGAAATAGCGCAGCCCTGCCGCCCAAGCCTGTTCGACAACAGCGCGCGCATCCACGTCGGGAATGGCATGGTAGAGGTTGCCAATCGCCGCCGCTCCGAAGCCCAGCCTGCCAAAATCCAGCGCCACCATTTCTCCTAATCCTTGAGGCCATAGAAGGCACGCGCGGCGCCTTCGAACAGGCGCTCGCGCGCCGCCCCGTCCAGATCTTCGGCCAGACGCAGCGCATCATCGACCCAGTCGATATAGCGGTCGCCCATATGCAGCAGGACCGGCCAGTCGCTGCCCCACATCGTCCGCTCGCCAAAGCAGTGTAGGACATGCGCGACATAGGGGGCCAGCGCATCCACCTTATGCCCCTGCGCCTGCTCGGTGCGCAGGCCTGACAGCTTGCACCAGATATTCGGATGGCGGGCGAGCGCGGCGAGTTGTTCGCGCCACGGATCGAGGATCAGGTCGGCGGCATGGGGCTTCCCGCCATGGTCGATCACGATCGGCAAGCCAGGCCAACGCGCGGCGAAGCGAGCAAGAACGGGCAGGTGCCGCGGCTGGACCAATGCATCAAAGCGCAAGCCGTGGGTGAGCATCGCTTCGATTGCCGGTCCTAGTTCATCGCGCAATATCCATGCGCTATCCTCGATCCCCTGCAACATCGGCCGCAGCCCGACAAGTCCGGGCTTTGCCGCAAGCTGCGCAATCCGCTCGGGCGCGTTGCGATCATCCAGGGCGACCCAACCGACCACGCCCCGGACCAACGGATCTTCCGCCGCCAAACCCAGCATCCAGTCGGTATCACGATCGTCGGGTTGGGACTGGACCAGAATAGTCCCGACCATATCCAGCCCTTTGGTTGCCGCGCATAGATCGTCCGGCAGGAAATCGCGATGCAACAAGGGCCAATCAGCATCCGGCCAAATTTGCCCCGGTCCGCCGATCCGCCAGAAGTGCTGGTGTGAATCCAATATGCGGGGTCGCATCACACCCGAACTTCCTGCATGTAGATCCTATGCTTGCCCATCAGTCGCGCCTTGCCTTCTCGATAAACATACGACATCATACAATATGATCGCTGGCTGTCCATGCGCTTCCATAGTCGTCGTAAGAAAGGATAATCATAATGAAATTATGTCGTATCGGGGAAGCCGGTCAGGAACGCCCTGCCCTGGTCGACGCCAATGGTCATATTCGCGATTTGTCGTCGCATATCAGTGATATCGACATCGCGGCCATCGCTCCGGACGGCCTCGCACAGTTGGCGACGATCGATCCGGCCAGCCTGCCCCTGATCGAAGGCCCGGTCCGCTACGGTCCGCCGGTCGCCGGCACGCGGCAGTTTATAGCCATCGGTCTCAACTATGCCGATCATGCCGCCGAATCCAACCTGCCCATTCCCGAAGAGCCGGTGGTGTTCAATAAGTGGGTAAGCTGCATTCAGGGACCGAATGACCCCGTCACTATCCCCGCTGGCTCGCGCAAGACCGACTGGGAAGTCGAGTTGGGCGTCATCATCGGCACCGCGGCCCATGGCGTGGACAAGGCCGACGCGCTTGCCCATGTCGCGGGCTATTGCGTTGTCAACGACGTGTCCGAGCGCGAATGGCAGACCGAACGCGGCGCGACCTGGGACAAGGGCAAGGGCTTTCCAACCTTCGGGCCGATCGGGCCTTGGCTGGTGACAACCGACGAAGTGGGCGATCCTCAGGCGCTTTCCATGTGGCTCGACGTCAATGGTGAGCGCATGCAGGATGGCAGCACGAAGACGATGATCTTTTCCGTCGCGGAGATTATAGCCTATGTCAGCCAGTTCATGATGTTGTTGCCCGGCGACATCATCACGACCGGCACTCCCCCCGGCGTCGGCCTGGGGCAGAAACCCACGCCCTGGTATCTCAAGTCTGGCGATGTTGTAGCCCTTGGCATTGCTGGCCTTGGAGAACAAAAACAACGGTTTATCTGACAATCCTCTATGCCGGTGTTTTGGGCTGAACGTTCGTGCGAGGGGGCAGTATCCTTTACGTGCTGCAATTTCGCACGGGCGGACACAAAGCTCCCCGATTACATTCGGAAGTCATAGGTCGCCATGAACACATGACAGAGCATGCACCAAGGCAAAGCAGCCACTATTATTGCCGCGATGAGACGCATTTTTAAATGAGCATTGGCACGTGGCTTGCCACTTTTACCTGTACATCAGGATCAAGATCCTGATATTTCTGCCGGAGCTGTAGATAAAGATGAATCAAGACCAGTGCCGAGACGGCAACTATGCCCCCTAATATCATATCGACCAGATAATGCGTGCCCTCGACTGGCGTCGAGACAAGCATCGCTACATTAAGAATGAGAACCGGCCAGCGCAGCGCCCCGAGGCGCCAGGCCATCGCCATATAGAGTATTGCAGCGGCGGTATGAAAACTAGGCGCTGATACAATGCCCCGCAACTGCCCCAGGTCGACGACCTGTAGTTGATGCTCCCGCAAAGCCGGGATGAGGCCGGACTGCCAGACTTCGCTTTCGGGCATGTAGCTGATCGGTCCATGCCAAAGATAGGATAAGGGGCCGATTGCCGGCATGCGAGAAAAGATCGCAAGCGTCAGAAACGCTGCAAGCCAGAAGCTGGCAAGAAACCGGTACGCGCGCTCCTTGTCACCAGTACAAGCACAACGCCAAAGCAACAGCGCAGGCGTGATATAGATACTCCGATAGGCAATCGTTCCGGCCATTTGGAGCCATGGATGATTGCAGACCAGCCGATATAGCGCCAGCCAGTCAAATCCCATATACAAATCAATGTGATGCAGCGTAGCATCGGCATATCCCTGCGTCAGCGCCGCTATGGGATAGCTGGCGCTGGCCCCCATGAGCGAGATGATCGTGAACAGCGCTGCATATTCGCTGAAATGCGCAACTACACCCGCATGACGCCAGGCCGTTCGGGGCAGTGCAAACCTCAGCACGACAGCAACAAGCCCGCCTGCGATGTAAGGAATGTTGCTTGGTCGCGAGGGATCAAAGTGAAGCCCCGCCGAATACATCAGCGCGCCAAGCAAGGCCCCGCTCAGGCATAGCGCGATCAGGATGGGCCGCCTGAGAAAAGGGGCTGGCCTGCGCATAGTCGCCAGGCCAACGCCTTGGCCCCTGCATGCCAATAGCCAGCCGAACAACTGGAATGTACGACAGGCAGAAGGCAGGAACGTTGACATAAAGGGAAGTCCAAGGGGAGGGATGCTGGAAACAGCAGGAGAGAGAATGGCGCATCCTGTGCGCTGCCTTAAG
Source organism: Sphingobium lactosutens (assembly GCF_013393185.1). Taxonomy (GTDB): domain Bacteria; phylum Pseudomonadota; class Alphaproteobacteria; order Sphingomonadales; family Sphingomonadaceae; genus Sphingobium; species Sphingobium lactosutens_A. Next base: position 137,665 of record NZ_QJQX01000039.1, read on the forward strand.
GCTCACTGAACGGGGCGGCGATCGATGCGGGTCGTTACCCTATGTCACAGCGGATCGATGACTGGCACGGCATTTCTCGACATCAGACTTTCATGACACTGATACAAGACTTAGCTTGACCTGCAGGCCATGGCCATCGACGCGATCTTCCTACTGGATTTATCCGCCTATCACGGCCATCGCCTTCGCCGCGATGGAAAGCCCCATACCGCTCCCAGGAACCGCCAGATTGCCTCCCTTGAACTGCTTGAACAGTCGGGGGCGATGCCTCGCCCCCGATCCATGAAGGCGTCAGTTGCGGTTCTTGAAGCGTCTGCTGTCAACCAAGCCGATCATGTCGATTCTATCCGAACGTCTCGTCCGGCCCCAAATGAGTTAAGGGGCCGATCTGCAAGTCAGGATCGGACCAGTCGCCGCCACCCGATCACCACGCCACTGATCGAGATCAGCAAGCCCGCGCCAGACAGGGTCCATACGATAATATGGCGCAGCGCCGGCCAGATGAGCAGCCATGGAAAGTCGAGGCTGTGCAACGCGTTGAACAGCCAGCGATAGCTGCGGCCGCCTGAACCGATCTGGCCGAGCAAGGCACCTGAAGTGGGATCGATATGGAGCCATGTCTGCGCCGGATCGTCGAACTTCAGCCGCATGATGGGCAGCGGACGACTATCATTGCGCGGATCACCGGTCGAATACCAGTAGCGATCGGGACGATCCAGACGTTGGATAGCTACTAGGGTCGCACCCGGCATGGCCGATTGGGCCATCCCGGCTATGCGTTGCCGGTCGAGTACCAAGGGCAGGGCAGTCGCTCCCTCAAGCAGACGCGGTTCCATTACACCCCACAGGGTCATGACCGGCCGACCGCCCAGCCAGGCAAAACGAACTTCGCGCGCGCCTGCCCCGACCTGCGCCAGCGCGGCAAGGTCCGTGGCGGGAAATCGCGGCTTCGCTCCCGCATAGAGGCGGGCCGCATCATGATGCCCGCTGTCACGCAAACCGCCCCATGGACTCATCGATAGCCAGCCGCTGAACACCCATGTGATCAGGAACAGGCCACCGATCATGCCGACGACATGATGCCATTTCATCCAGCCGCGATAAGGGCTGACCGATCCCGACTTGTAGCGCCGCTTCAATCGGACACGCAGGATGCCGATCCAGAAGCCCGCCATTGCCCCCAAAAGGCCGACACCCGACGTCCATAGCACCGTCTGCCGCCATGGTTCCTGAAACACGCGCAGTATTTCGAAATAGATCCAGTGCGGCACCGCCCCCAGCCAGTTCCAGAAACGTTCATGTGCCGTCGTATTCTGCACCACCTCCCCCGTGCGCTGGCTGATATAGAGGTCGGTAGCGGCGGCATCGGCCATTCGCACCCGCCAGAATGGAGCCATCGCCTTATAGGTACGGGTGACGACCCACTGGTCTTGATCGACCGGATCGATCGATACGGCCGGCGCGTCGATCATGGCCGAAGCGATGGATGCGGCACGCTGCGCGTCGACCGACATGATCTCCGTACCCGTCCGCGCTGATACGGCACGCCGCCCTCCGGAAGTCGCGAAGACATAGAGAGGTTCCCCACCGACAGTCCCCAGTCGCATTTCAGCGGGGAAGTCGGGCTGACTCAGGTGCGCCAGCGCCCGGTCGGGACCGATGCGTACCTGCCGCCAGTCGATCGGCCCGGCCATCGCCACCCGTTCGGGCGCGCGAAAGGACGGGAAGGACACATAGAGCATCACCAGTCCCGACAGGAACCAGATGGCAAAGAGCAGGCACAGAATGATGCCGGTCCAGCGATGGAAGACATAAAGCCAGCGCTTCGTTGCCTTCCACAGGGTGGATGCGGCGAAGGGAAATGCCCTGCGCCGTACTGCCGCCATGTCAGAAAGCGACATGGATCGTCGCCTCCACCGTCCGGGGATCGCCCAGCACCCATTGCGTCTGGCCATAGGTCGCACGAGCGTAGGTTTCGTTGAAGATGTTGCGGACGCGCAGCGCTGCGCTCGCTCCTTCGACGAACTGCCAGCGCACGCCGGCATCCGTTAGCGTATAAGCCGGCACGACCCGGCTGTTCGCCGCATCCTGATACCGCTTGCCGACATAGCTGAGACCGCCGTCCACGATCCACCCCTTGGCAAACTCCCAACTGGCGAAGACGTTGGCTGTCCGCGTTGCCACATTGCTCGGCCGATTGCCTGCCCGCTGGAACAGGACGCCCCCCACCGATTCGGAGAAATCATCATAGCGCGCCCGCAACAACGCGCCGTTGAGCGTGATGCTGACGCGATCGATCGGCTCCAGGAACAGGGAAGCCTCCATCCCGCGCGAGCTTTGCTGGCCGACCTGCACCTGAATGGTCGGGATCAGCGGATCGGACGTCAGCAGCTTGCGCTTGACGATATCGTAGATGGCGAACGTCCACTGGCCTTTCGCGCCCCAGAAGATATGCTTGATCCCAGCCTCATATTGCCGTCCGGTCGACAGGTCGAAATCGCTCTGAGCGACGCTGGTCGATACCAGCGCACCGACCGGGTCGGCGGCGGTCGCATATTGGCCATAGAGCGACAGGCTGGGCACCGGATTATAGACCGCGCCCACGCGCCAGGTCACGGCATCGGGCGTTGAGGTGAAGTTGTTCGCCGCGTTTACATAATCCGTCTTGGTGATCTCCGGCCGATCGTAGCGCACACCGCCGACCAGCGAGAATTGATCGCTGAATTTTAGCCGATCTTCGGCGAAGATAGAATATTGGCGGATGCGGTTGGTGTAGCGCGGCTTCGTCGTCGCCTGATGGATGAACAGGCCTGGATCGGGATCGACCGCATCAATCAGCCGGGTAGCGTTGTTGCCGCTGTTACTGACATTCTTGTAACTGATGCGGTTGACGTCGAAGCCGACAACCAGCCTGTTTTCCAGCCCGCCCAGATCATGTTCCAGATTGGCGGTAGTACGGTTCCCCGTCTGCTTCTGGATGTGGTAGAGTTCGAGGAAGCTGCTCTGGCGCACCTGCGCCGCCGTGGTCCCGGTGGCCGGGACATAGGTCAGGTTTTCCGCATTCTTCCAATATTTATTGGCCCACAGATGGTAGAAGGTGCTGCGAATGGTCAGCGCGTCGGACGATGTCCATTCGATCTTCGCCTGGCTCCAATTGTCGCGGAAACGCAGGCTGGCGTCGGCAACATTATAATTGTTCTTTCGGATCGAACGGTCGAGCTTGCCGCCGATCAGCGGCACGCCGAACCAAGTGCGCGGATTCTGCTCGCTATAGTCGTGCGACAGGGTAATGCTGAGGTTGGCGGCGGGCTTCAGCCGGATCGCGCCGGCGAGCGCCAGCGCATCCGCATCGCCCCGATCCATCCAGCCTTCCGACCGGCGGAAGCTGGCGTCGGCGCGAAAACCCACCCCATTCGTGATCGGGCCGCCTGCGCCGGCCGCAACGTTGAAACTGTCGAAGGACGCGAGGCCGAGCCGGCCGCTCACCTCCATCTTGTCGGACGGTTGCTTGCGCACGACATTGACCGCGCCGCCGATCGCTCCCTCGCCATAGAGGACGGAGGCCGGACCGCGCAGGATTTCCACGCTCTGCGCCATCCATGGATCGGCGGGAAAGGTCAGCGTATTGTTGTACATGCGCATCCCGTCATAGAGCGTCATCACCGAATTCTGTCCGGTGAAACCGCGCGCCGACAGACCGAAGCCGAACACGCCGGACGTGTTGACCATCCCGGTCGCACGAGCCGCCGCATCCTGGATAGTGAGATCGCCGCGCAGGCGGATGGCGTCGCCATCCAGCGTTTCGACACTGGCGGGCATCTCCAGAGCAGTGAGGCCGAGCCGACTGGCCCCTTCGCTTTTCTGATTTAGCCGCAGCGGATCGACCATACCGGTGACGATGATCGCCGCAGTACCCACCTCCTCTTCGGCAGGCTGGGCGATGGCGCAGGGTGCGCCAAGAGAGAAGGCCGCAATCGCAGCCGATGTGAACTTCAACATTGCATTCCCCCGTCGGCGTCGCACGACAAATGGGCGGGGCGTGCCGTTCACGAACGGTCGGCAGCCGGCATCGGCCGGACGCCAGGGGCGACCGACACACGGTTTCCGATGCGGCCCCAGCCGCTCGTTCGTCGCTCAGACGGAGTTCACCGTGCCGCGGCCATCCCCTGGACCAAGGCAAGAGCGACCAGACGCCGGCAGGTCTCCTGGCTCATGGGTCATCGCTTGATATACGGCCTTCCCAGGCCTCGCAGGATTTAGCGTCCGGCCCAGTGGCTGGCGGATCGGCCATAATGCCGTCCGCACCCTGTATATCGCGCTCGCCACTTACAGTTGCAGGGACAGCTGCGGATTTGGCCCCTTTTGGGGGCCGCACCGCATTCCCTTTTCATCCCCGTCTCCGGGGAACCGACGCGATCTTTCGCCCCTATCCTGCCAGAGCAGGAAAAGGACAACGCCCCTTATGACGCAGTCCTCTCTTGCGCAAGTGATTAGCATATCATCTATGCCAATTGACTTTCTCTCGCCGTTCAGCCGCCGGGCTCGGTTCTCGGCTACTTTCGACGGCAGCCTGGATGCCTTGCCTCGCACACGGAGAGATGGTCGATCGTTGCTATCGCGGTTGCGTAATTCGAACGAGCATTGTGCCTCACAATGCGATTAAGTCATCCCTGTCCTGGATGCTCGATACGGAGCGTCCTGAACTTGGCCAACATGTCTCTGAAGGTCAGCTTGGCGTCTATGTCGGTATAGACGCGCATCGGACGACCGGTTGGACGGGCAATATATGTCCCGTCAGCCCGGATTTTCGGCGTCGGCATTTGTTTGTAGCGGCTTGACGAAGGATCGGGCTGAAAGGGCGGAACCAGAGCGGTCAAAGTCACCAGGGGGCTATCGCCCAGAACATAGGCTTCCGTCTGCGTAATTCCAGGAAAGCCTGGGATTTTCGCCATCAACTCGGCCATCGCGTCCAGCCTTTCCTTCAGATAACGGCCCAACGCACCGGATGCGGCGAGTTCGTCCACTTCGGTGTTGGAAAACAGCATCTGCCGATAAGCGTCACGCGGCACCTGCCAGATTTCGATGTCGGACTCATTGAAGATGACCTGAGCAGCGACGGGATCGATGGAGAGATTGAATTCGACTTCGTCCGGCTGGGGAATGGGATTGGCAAGGCCTTCATGCTCGTTGCCGCCAATCCAGATCAGCTTGACGCGCTGGCCGATCCTGGGTTCTGCAAGCCATGCAAGCGCAAGTTCGGTCAATCCCGCGCCAGCCGCATAGAAAAGCGGCTCGCTAACGTCCGATCGCATCGCCTCGCGGACGATGGCCGAAGTGGCTGGGCTAGGCGTCCAGGATGTCTTCGATCGCATCGCCGTTTCCGAACCGGCGATGACAGTATTCCGACCATCCAGAGTCATGAGCTTGAGCAATTCTCGCGCCCGTGCCGCACCATCGCTGGCATCATGCCCGCTACTGAAACCGTCGGGGAGATGGGAACCCACGATCAGCGGAATATCGACGGAGCGGCAAAGGGCATGATGCGCCAGCTGAAACAGGCCATCCGGATCACCCGCGAAATCATTATCCAGAATGACCCGCGCAACTTTGCGCCCTTCCATGGTCGCCGCCATGGCATGGCCACCGAGGCTGGCAACGAGCGCGACAACCGAACTGACAAAAGCTCTGCGATCAACCTTCAGCGCCACATTCCCTCTCCCCTGAATTCAACTGTTGCCAGCCTGATGGCAAAAAAATCCCAATGGGCATAATATGGATTTTTCATAAGGGCATAGCGCTGAACTATGCCGATATGGAGGACACGTATCTACCCGCCTTCCGCGCCGCGATCGTCGATGCCCATGCCAGATCGATCATGTGCGCCTATAACCGCATCGACGGCCAGCCCGCCCGCGGCAGCGACTTCCTGTTGAAGGACCGGCTGCGCGGCGCATGGGGTTTCAAGGGTTATGTCGTGTCGGATTGCGACGGGGTGAAGGACATTGCCGACATCATAAATATGCGCCCGATGCCGCAACTGCTGGGGCCGTGGCCTTACGCGCAGGCGTCGACAGCGAACGCGCGAACGGCACGGTCATCAACCTGCCCGGCCTCAGCGCACGGTACCGCGACGCGCTGAAGCGTGACCTTATCAGCGAGAAGGACATCGACCAGTCGCTGATCCGGCTGTTTTCCGCGCGCTACCGGGTCGGCGATCTAGGCGGGTTGCGTGCAAAGCCCGATGTCCCGATGACGGCGGTGAACAGCCTCGCCAACCAGCAACTGGCGCTCAAGGCGGCGACGCAAAGCCTCGTCACGGCATATCCGGCACGCGGCTGGCGCTGATCGGGCCGCTCGCCGATGCGACGCGGGTGCTGCGCGGCAATTATTCGTCCAGCCTGTCGAACAAACCCATATCTATCGCCGCAGGGCTGAGCGAAGCGCTCGGTGCGGGGAATGTGGCGCTTGCCCCTTTCGGCGCGAGCTATACCGACGGCGACCGTATCCCGACGAGCGCCCTGGGCACGCCGGATGGCAAGCCGGGCCTGCTGGCGCGCTACTATAATGCCGATCCGAAGCCGCCAAAACCCGCTGCGCCCGAAGGCGTGCCCGAATTTCTGACGCCGCTGGCGGTGCTCTCCACCCCAGCCGTCACCCGGATCGAGCCGGATGTAGCCGGGCGCAGCCTCGATCTGGCGGAGGTCACAAACTATCACAAGGTGGTGTGGAGCGGATTTCTGGTGCCGCCCGTGACCGGCACCTATCGGGTCGGCCTGTCGGGCTTCAACGGGGCTATGACGTTCGATGGCAAGGCTTTCGTCGAACTCGGCCCGGATTCCTTTGGCGCGTCGCCTAAATTGCAGACGGTGAAGCTGATCGCCGGACAGAGATATCCGATCTCCGTCACTGGCCAGTCGCGCAAGATGGGCGGGCTGGACCTCGTCTGGAAACGCATTTCCGACGACCCCGTGGCCGATATGCAGGCAGCGGCGGAGAAAGCGGATATGATCGTCGCCGTCGTCGGCCTGACATCCGATATGGAGGCGGAGGAAAGCCGCGTCGAAATCCCCGGCTTCAAAGACGGCGACAAGACCACGCTCGATCTGCCGCAGGACCAGTTGGCGATGCTGGAGCAGGCACAGCAGCTGGGCAAGCCGCTGATCGTCGTCGCCATGAACGGCAGCCCGATCAATCTGCAATGGCCCAAGGATCATGCCGCCGCGATCATCGAGGCCTGGTATCCAGGCCAGTCCGGCGGCACGGCGGTGGCCGATGCGATGCTGGGCAAGACCAATCCGTCAGGGCGCCTGCCGCTAACCTTCTATCGCAGCGTGGACGATCTTCCTGCCTTCGACGATTACCTGATGGAGGGGCGCACCTATCGCTACTTCGCGGGCAAGCCCGTCTATCCGTTCGGCTATGGCCTCAGCTACACCAGCTTCGCCTATGCGCCAGTCGCGGTGACGCGCGCGACACAGGGCGATGCAGTCGTCACGGTCACGACACAGGTACGCAACACCGGTAAGGTTTCCGGCGCCGAAGTCGCGCAACTCTATCTAAATTTCCCGAACGTCAAGGGCACGCCCCGGATCGCCCTGCGCGGCTTCCAGCGGGTCGAACTCCAGCCGGGCGAGAGCCGCAATCTGTTCTTCACCCTGTCGGCCCGCGACCTGAGCACCGTGACGCTGCACGGTGTCCGGCAAATGCTGGCAGGCCATTATCGCGTGAGCGTCGGATCGGCGCAGCCTGACACCGGCGTGCCATTCCAGAGTGCCGCGTTCGACATCGATCAGAGCGTGAAACTGCCCGAATAGGCGCCGCTCTTCCCTTGCGTATCGGAACATCCATGTCTCGATCGACATTCGCCAGTTGGAACCGAACAGCTTCGGCACCCATGAATATATGGACTTTGTCGAACAGATCGGCAGCGAAGCCTATGTCGAGACGATGATGCCCTCTTCGGTCTTCGCACAGAATCTGAACTCGGCGCAGGTCAGCACGCCACGGGTTCAGGACCCCAATGAGACCAAACGGATCGCGGTCGGGCAGGGATTGGGCGAAACGGCTTATACCAGCGCCTCGATGAAGGCGTAAAAGGAACGGAAATTGCCCTATTTCTCGAACATCGAGGGCATCTCGCTGCACCATTATAGCTGGGCCGACCATATGCCGATGGCGGATTCATCGACCGACTTCGGGGAAGCCGAATATGCGCAATTGCTGAAGAACGGTTATGCGATGGAAAACATGCTCGCGGAGCATGGCGCGATCATGGGCCAGTTCGATCCCGATCAGAAGGTGGCAATGGTCATCGACGATTGGGGCGCATGGTTGAAGCCCGAACCGGGCCGCAATCCAGACTGGCTAAGACAGCAGAACAGCCTACGCGACGCCATTCTCGCCTCGGTCACGCCCAACGGCTTTGCCCGCCATGCCGATCGCGTGCGGATGAGCAACATCGCGCAGATGGTCAATGCCATCCAGTCGATGGAACTGACCGACGGGCCGGAGATGGTACTGACGCCCACCTATCATGCCTATCGCATGTAAGTGCCGTTCGAGGACGCGCAGCTGATCCCTCTGGCGATCGACGCCGGCACTTACCGGCAGGGCGATGTCACGCCGCCGCGCATCGATGCCATGGCCGCCCACGAAAAGGATGGCCGCCTACCCCTCCGCCTGCCTACAAAATCGGTTACGGTGATCCGATTGCTGCCTTGAAGGAGCGACATCTACAGCGAGGTCAAACTAGCTTTAAGTGCTTCCTATTCATCACTCACTTCTTGTATCAAGCCCGCTCATCAACACTTTCACCATCGCCATGGAGATTTGCGTTGGCGTCAACGCGCCTTTCGGATCATACCAGCGTCCCGGCCAGTTTAATGCGCCCGCCAGCGTGAAGGCGGTGATCTTTATATCGATCGGGGCGATCGAGCCGTCATTTATGGCTTCGTTCAACATCTGCCGCATCGCGGCATCGATTTCCTTCTTGAGCGCGCGATAGCGCGGCAGGCTCTCGCGCGACAGCGCCTCCTCTCCTGTGCGGGTGACGCAGATACCGAAATCATCCATGTTGATTTCGACATAACGGCGCAGGAATTTCACCAGTCGCTCGCGCCCGGTTCCCGGCTCCGCCCGCGCTTCCTCCGCCGCGCGGAGTAATTGCTGCAGACCGATGGTGACGCACTCCAGCAGAACCTGATCCTTGTTCGCCAGATAATGGTAGATGGTGCGTTTCGATATGCCGAGGCTGGCGGCCACATCATCCAGCGATGTCGCGAAAAACCCTCGTTCGTTGAACATCCGTACGGCTGCGCGCAGGACTGCTTCGCGCTTTTCCGCCCTGTCCGCCTCTCGCTGCGCCGCATTTCTGAAGGGTGAATTCTGCATGCCCGGACCATTGACAGGAAACTCGCAAAAGCACAATACACTCATGAGTGCGTATTAATCGGATGGGTTTTACGATTCGACGATTGCGCGACCAAGCAGCCGTTAACCGCCGCTTCCGGAAGTGATGTGGTCGTCGCAACAAAAGCTGGAAGAGGATTGTCGATGGACATGAACGGATTGGACATCATCATGAGCTGCAATGCGTCGGGACCAGGCGTTGCAATCCGGACGACGTCGAAATGACCGGCGCGGGTCCGGAACGCACGGCGGTGATCGCAGCGAAAGTCGAGGCATTCGTGCGCGATATCGTCGCGCCCTATGAGCATGATCCGCGCAGGGACCATCATGACTGTCCCAGCGAGGAACTGATCGACGAACTCAAGGACCAGGCGCGGGCAGCAGGTGTGTTGACGCCGCATATCCTCAGCGACGGCACGCATCTTAGTCAACGCGAAACCGCGATCGTGCTGGCCAGAACGGGCCTGTCGCCGCTTGGTCCGCTCGCCTGCAACACGGCAGCGCCTGACGAAGGCAATATGTATCTGCTGGGAAGGGTCGGTAACGCGGACATCAGGCGGCGTTTCCTGACACCCCTGATCGAAGGGCGCACCCGGTCGGCCTTCTTCATGACCGAACCGGCGCTGGAGGGCGGTGCGGGCTCAGACCCTTCGATGATGCAAACAACCTGCCATCAGGATGGCAATCACTGGGTCATAAACGGGCGCAAAGCCTTCATCACCGGAGCCGAGGGCGCCGGGATCGGCATCGTCATGGCCAAATCGCAGGACGGCGCCTGCATGTTCCTGGTCGACCTGCCCGACCCGGCGATCCGCATCGACCATATCCCCAACACGATCGACAGTTCGATGCCCGGCGGCCATGCCGTGCTCACTATCGACAATCTGCGCGTGCCGGCTGACCAGATGCTCGGTCATTCCGGCGAAGGCTTCCAATATGCGCAAGTGCGTCTCAGCCCGGCGCGCCTATCGCACTGCATGCGCTGGCTCGGCGCCTGCATCCGCGCCAATGAGATCGCGACCAACTACGCCAATCGCCGCATGGCCTTCGGCAAGACGCTGATCGACCATGAGGGCGTCGGTTTCATGCTGGCGGAGAATCTGATCGACCTGAAACAGGCCGAACTGATGATCGACTGGTGCGCGGGCGTGCTCGACACCGGTTCGCTGGGCACGGCGGAAAGCTCCATGACCAAGGTGGCCGTATCCGAAGCGCTGATGCGCGTCGCCGACCGCTGCGTGCAGGTGATGGGCGGCATGGGCGTCACCAGCGACACGATCGTGGAGCAGGTGTTCCGCGAAATCCGCGCCTTCCGTATCTATGATGGCCCAACCGAGGTCCACAAATGGAGCCTGGCCAAGAAGATCAAGCGCGACTGGAAAAAGGCGCAGACGGAGGCGGCCGCATGAGCGCGCTGGGCGACGATGCCAATGCCGGCACCACGGCGGTGCGCGATGCCTATCGTTTCGACGAGGCGGCGCTGGCGCGGTGGATGGCGGCGCATGTTGAGGGCTATCAGGGGCCGTTGACCGTCGAACAGTTCAAGGGCGGACAGTCCAACCCGACCTACAAACTGGTGACACCGGGCCGCAGCTATGTGCTGCGCCGCAAGCCGCCGGGCGACACGCTGAAGGGCGCACACGCGGTCGATCGCGAGGCGCGGGTGCTGCTTGCGCTGGGCGGCGTCGGCTTTCCGGTGGCGCGGGTCTTTGGCCTCTGCACCGACGAAAGCGTCATCGGCAGCTGGTTCTATGTCATGGACATGGTCGAAGGGCGTATCTTCTGGGACGCGACCTTTCCCACTGTCTCTAACGCGGAACGCCCCGCCTATTTCGACGCGATGAATGCGGCGATCGCGCAGCTACATGGCATCGACTATACCGCGATCGGCCTTGGCGACTATGGCAAGCCGGGCAATTATTTCGCGCGACAGATCGGCCGCTGGTCCCGCCAATATCTGGAGGATCAGGATGCCGGGCGTGATCCGGACATGGACGCGCTGATCGCCTGGCTGCCGGACAATATTCCGGCTGGCGAGGAAAGCAGCATCGTCCACGGCGATTTCCGCTGCGACAACATGATCTTCCACCCGACCGAGCCGCGCGTGCTGGCGGTACTGGACTGGGAATTGTCGACGCTGGGCCATCCGTTGGCCGATTTCGCCTATCATGCGATGATGTACCAAATGCCGCCCGATATCGTGGCGGGGCTGGGCAGCGTGGAGATCGCGGCGCTGAACATTCCGAGCGAGGCAGATTATGTCGCAGCCTACTGCGCGCGAACGGGACGAACCGGCATTCCCAATTGGGATTTCTACATCGCCTTCAACTATTTCCGGCTGGCAGCGATATTCCACGGCATCAAGGGTCGCGTGATCCGGGGCACGGCGGCGTCCGCCCATGCACGCGAGCGGGCCAAGGCCCTGCCCCGCCTGTCCGCGCTCGCCCGGCAATCGATGGAGAAATGTGTATGAGCGACGCCCCCGTCCTGGTCAGCATCGCTGGTCCCATTGCCACGCTGACGCTGAACCGGCCGGCCGCCGGCAATACCGTCAACCAGCCGCTAGCCGATGCCCTGCTCGATGCCGCGATCCTTTGCGACGGCGACCCCGCCATTCGCTGCGTCGTGCTGACCGGCAATGGCAAGCTGTTCTGCGGCGGCGGCGATATTTCCGCCTTCGACGCCGCTGGCGATCAGGTTCCGGCCTTTCTGAGCCGGCTGGCTGGGACGCTTCACATGGCAGTGAGCCGGCTGCTGCGTATGGAAAAGCCTTTGCTGGTGGCCGTGAACGGTCCGGCGGCTGGCGCGGGCCTGAGCCTGGCCATATCGGGCGATGTTGTGATCGCGACGCAATCGGCGCATTTTATCGCCGCCTATGGCAGCGTCGGCCTGACGCCCGATGGCGGCATGTCCTGGCTGTTGCCGCGCCATGTCGGGCTGCGCCGCGCGCAGGAAATCATCCTGACCAATCGCAAGGTCAGCGCTGAGGAAGCCGCCGCGATCGGCATGGTGACGCGCACCGTAGCCGACGATGATTTCGCTGCGGAAGTGGCGAAGACCGCCCGGATGCTGGCCGACGGACCCACCGGCGCGATCGCGGGCGCCCGTGCGCTGCTGCTGGAAAGCTCCAGCAACCCACTCGAAAGCCAATTGGAACGGGAAACCCGCAGCATCGCTGCCTCTGGCGGCAGCGCCGAATGCCGCGAAGGAGTGGCCGCCTTTCTCGCCCGCCGAAAGCCGGATTTTTCAGGAGACGCATGACAATGACGAAAGCCTGCATCGTGGAGGCGCCATAATGGCTATCCGCACACGTATCACGGATCTGCTGGGGATTGAGCATCCGATCGTGCAGGGCGGCATGATGTGGGTCGGCCGCGCCGAACTGGCCGCTGCCGTATCGAACGCCGGCGGGCTGGGCATATTGACCGCGCTGACCCAGCCGACGCCTGACGATCTGCGCCGCGAAATCGACCGCTGCCGCACGATGACCGACAAGCCCTTCGGCGTAAATCTCACCATTCTGCCGTCCGTGGCACCGCCGCCCTACGCTGAATATCGAAAGGCGATCATCGACAGCGGGGTCAGGATCGTCGAGACGGCCGGCCACAAGCCGCAGGAGCATGTCGAGGACTTCAAGGGCCATGGTATCACCGTGCTGCACAAATGCACGGCAGTCCGGCACGCCCTGTCGGCGGAGCGCATGGGCGTCGACGTCATTTCCATCGACGGCTTCGAATGTGCCGGGCATCCGGGCGAAGATGACGTTCCGGGTCTGATCCTGATCCCCGCCGCTGCTAACAGGGTAAAGGTACCGATGTTGGCGAGCGGCGGCTTTGGCGACGGGCGCGGCCTGGCGGCAGCACTGGCGCTGGGGGCCGAGGGCATCAACATGGGCACCCGTTTCTGCGCCACGGTCGAAGCGCCGATCCATGAGCGCGTAAAGCAGTTCATCGTCGCCAATGACGAGCGCGCGACCAACCTCATCTTCCGCCGCTTCCATAATACCGGGCGGGTCGCCAAGAACAGCGTGTCGGATCAGGTCGTGGAAATCAGCAAGCAGGCCGATGCCGTGTTCGATGATATCCGCCCCTTCGTATCCGGCGCCAAGGGGCGCGAGGCGCTGGAAACCGGCAATCTCGACGCTGGGCTGGTATGGGCAGGGCAGGTTCAGGGCCTGATTTACGACATTCCGACCTGCCAGGATCTTCTGGCGCAGATCGTCGACGATGCCGAACGGATCATAGCCGATCGCCTGGCCGGCTTCCTGCAACGCCAGACCGGAAAGGTGGCTGCATAACCTATGGCCGCTCGCGCCGTGGTCGATTTCTCGACGCAGGCTAAAGATTGCAGGTAATCAGGGGGCGCTTGAGGCCTGTCGTGTCCCAACCCACCTCGTCGCGATTGCCAGATCCTTCAGGCCATTAGCCCGCCGCCATTGGCATGCAAAATCTGGCCGGTGATGAAGCTGGCACGGGCGGAAGCGAGAAAGAGAACGGCCTCAGCTATCTCGCCCGGCTCGCCAAGGCGGCCGAGCGGCAATGCGCTGGTGACAGCCTCGACCGCGCCGGTCCTGTCGGATGCCATCAATGCGTCGACGGTTTCGGTGCGGGTCGGTCCGGCCGAGACGGCGTTGACGCGGATAGCGGGCGCGCCTTCCATCGCCAGCGTGCGCGTGAACGCCTCAACCCCTGCCTTGGCTGCGGCATAGACCGACAGGCCGGGCGTCGGGAAGCGCGCGGCGGTGGACGACATGTTGACGATCGCGCCACCCCGCTCGCGCAGGATCGGAAAAGCCGCGCGGCAGAAGGTCATGGTGCCGGTCAGGTTGGCGGCGATCGTATCGGCATAAAGAGCATCGCTCGTCTCCTCGATCCGGGCGGTCGGAAAGATGCCGGCGATGTTGGCCAGGATGTCGAGGCCGCCGCCATGGTCAATCGCCTTCGCCACGGCGCGCGTCGCGGTATCGGCCTGCGCGATATCGCCGGCGACTATGGCGGCCGCCTCCCCCAGCCCGTCCGCTGCCGCGGCTAGCGCCGCTTCATTCCGGCCGACCAGCACGACCCGTGCGCCCCGCTCCACCAGCAATGTTGCAACGGTCAGGCCGATGCCTCTGGAGCCGCCGGTCACGATCGCGGTCTTGCCCGAAAATTCCCCCCCAGAAAATTCCCTCATGACTCCCCCTGCCTATCCGCTGATGCTGCGATGGCGCGAGCCGTCGGCGTCGATCACCAGTCGCACGCTCTGCTCGCCGTTCACGCCGCACATGTCGGCATAGACCACATGCTGGCCATGCAACCGTGACCAGCCGATATCGGCGAGTTGGGCGATATGGGGGGCGTGATCGCGATAAAGCCAGGTGCCCACGCCCGCCAGTTCCACCACCAGCAGGGCCAGGATCGCCATCCGCACGCGCGGACGTCGCAGGAAGGCGGCGATCCGCGTGAAGACGGTGTCCGCCACCTCCCCCTCCGGCACCGGCATCAGGCCCCAGAAGACCGCCCAGCGCCGCAGCATCGCCATCGCCTGGGCGACGAGAAAGGCCGCGATGAGGCAGCAGGCCATGTCAGGCCACCGGCACGATCGTCAGCGGCGTGCGGCCGGCCAGCCCGACCGTCAGCCGCGCCTTGCCGTCCAGGCCGGCAACGAAGCGATCGTCCGTCTCCATGACCCGATAGGCACGCCCCGGCACCAGCCGGTCGAGACCGATTTCGCTCCGCACATCGCCTGCGCCCGGATGCAGCACCAGTTCCAGCGCCGCCCCGTCCGTCACCGCCCGGCCGACGATCACATCGGGATAGACGGCATCGGCAAGGATCGGCCCATTGGCCCAGGCTTCGGGCAGACCCCGGTTCACCATGTCGCGGATCGTGTTGCGGCCGCCCCAGCTTTGCGAGGCGGCAACGCCTTCTCCCGACCGCTTGTCGATCGCCTTCATGGTCGCCTCGACAATGCGATCATCGCCCATTTCCTGCGCCGCCCATAGCGTCACCATCAGCGGATTAAGCTCGGGCCAGCGGGAGAAATCGGCCGGCTTGCGCGTGTCCCAGCCCAGGGGCAGCAGGCGAAAATCGAGCGAGCCGTCGGGCTTCACGCTGATGAATTCCTGCTTCATCACCTCCCACAGACGTTCCGCCGCCGCGGGATCATAGGGGGTCATGAAGCGGACGCCCCATGTCTCACCGAACAGACCCGACAGGCTGGGCACCTGGAAGCCGAAGGGCGAGGATGTGCAGACCTTGATGCGGCCGTCGGCCATCATCATTTCCTCTTCCATCGTCCGGTCGAACCGGTCGCCGACGCGGGCGAGCATGTCCGTGCCATGCCGTGCGTCGTGCAACGCCAGCGACGTGCGTCCCACCAGATTGCACATGGAATAGATCCAGCGCGGTTCACAGGGGAACCAGCCGAAGTCATAACGCTGGAAATTCTTGACCACCTCTTCCAGCATGGATTCGTGATCATAGGGGAAGACGGTCTTCTCATCCCAACGAAAGGTCAGCGATCCGGGCGCTGCGAAGGGCGATGTGCCACTCGCCGTTTCGAACAGGCCGAGCGATACGCCCAGGAAACCGGACAGCATGATATTGTCGGTCGTGACCGGGTTCTTCTCGATCTTGAAATTGCCCCACAGGCTTTCCCAATACCAGTAGTTCCAGGTGTTCCGATGGATGTGCTTATGGATCAGATTTTCCTGCGCCGTGTTCAGATAGCCATGGAAGGCCGGCAGGCGGGTATATTGGCCCAGCGCCAGATTCCAGGACATGGTGCAGATCTGATAGCGCAGCGCGCCGTCCTGCCATGTGTCCTCGGTCGAAAAGCCGTTCCAGCTATCGACCGGCTGAAGTGCCAGATCCATCATGCGGCGAAACTCGGCGACCTGCGACGGCGGCATTTCCGGTTCGGCCGTAATCGGCGCATCGCGCATGATCGGCTGTGTTTTTGCAAGAATGCTATTGAGTTCCGCGCCGCGCGCCTGAGCCGCGGCGAAGTTGCGACGGCGGCCGAGCGCCAGCCAAGCGTGCAGCGCGACGACCGCGCCGGGGATGGCCCATTCCATCCACGTGACCCCGCCGCGCCCTTCGATCCAGGCCGCGGACAGCAAGGCCGTCCCGATCATGACCGCGGGCGGGCCCAGGATAACGCCCCGCGCCCACCAGATGAACATGATCACCGCGAAAGCGACCACCGACAAGGCGGCACCAAGGATACCGACACCGTCCCCGGCATACAGGAAGCCGGCACCGGGGAAGATCAGGCCGAAACCGAACGCCTTCCACTGGGCGCTCATGCCCAGCAGCACCGGCGCCACGCCGATCAGGAAAATGAGGCCCAATATCGCGTAGAAGCGATGCAACCGGCGCGCCGTCAGCCGGCCATGCAGGGTCTTTCGTTCCGGAATCAGGGGGATGCGATCAACCAGCGGCATCCGTGACGATGCTGGCTCGTCTCGCGCGAAATCCGCTTCGAATGGTAGCGTCCGGGCGGTCATCGACCTCTCCTTTTCCTTCCCGGTCATGCCGGGAATCTTGTCACTATCGTAGGACGATTACGTTCGACGTGCAACCATCCATACCCCAAGGCGGACGGCGCGCCCTCACACGCGCCGCACGCTCTGTGATTCTTGGGGGAGGATCAGGTCACATGTGCCAGCTGACCTGCACACCATAGGTGCGCGGCATGCCAGCAAAGCGCGAGATCGACGCCAGATTGTCCTGCACATTGGTCCAGTAATAGACGTTGCCGACGTTGCGGATGTAGATGCCGGCGCGGACATTGCTGTTCGGGAATTCGAACCCCGCACGCAGATCGACCAGCGTATAGGCCTTCACATTGAAGCGCGGATCGGCATCCACGAATGCGGTGGTGGTGTTCGCCAGCGCCGTCGTCGTCTTGCTGTTATGCGTCAGGGAGACACCGATAAAGCCTTCCATGCTGCTGCTAAGCGGGGCCTGATATTCCGCATCCGCGACCGCCGTCAGCTTGGGCGCATAGGGGAATTTCTGGCCCGAAAAATTGCGCAGATCGCCAAAGGCGTCATAGCCCTCAAATTCCTGGATCTTGGTATTGATATAGGTGCCGCCCAAGCTGAGACGCAGCCCGTCCACCGGCCGGCCGACGATCGATGCCTCGATACCCCAAATGCGGCTCTTGGGAATTTGCACCAATCCGTCGAGCGTGCCGAACACCGGGTCGGGCTTGCGGCCGCGAAGCTGCTTGTCCTTATAATCATAATAGAAGCCCGCCAGCGCATATTCGATCCGGCGATCGGCCAGCGGCCCCTTGATGCCGATTTCATAGGCGGTGACGGATTCCTGCTTGACCGGGATGTAGCCGGTATAGCTGGCCACCGAGGCGGTCGGGAAGCTGCCCGATTTGTAGCCCCGCGCCACGCGCGTGTAGAAGAGCGTGCCGCCATCGGTCTTGTAATTGGCGCCGATGTTCCAGCTGACATTATCCTCGTTCAGCTTGTCGAAGGCGGCGGGATCGAAGATCACCGGAAAATTCTGGGTGAAGGTCAGGCAGCCGCCCGGCTGGACGTTGGTGCCGAATATCGCGTTCCACCAGGTGGCGGTGTCGCCGCCAAAGTCGTTCGTGCAACCTTCGAAGTCGCGCTTGCTGTCGGTATAGCGGATGCCGCCGATCAGCGTGATGTTGGGCGTGATCTTGAATTCGGCATTGGCGAAGGCGGCGAGGTTCTTCACGTCCTGCCGCGAATAGTTGAAGGTCAATATGCCGCGCGGCGCGCCGGGGATCATCCAGAGCGGGTTGGACGACGGACCTTCGCTGAAATTGTAGAATAGCCGATCGAAGGTTTTGGACTTGTTATAATTGCCGCCGACGATGAAGGTGAGCTGGTCGAACTCGCCGGTCAGCCGCAATTCCTGTGCGAAATCCTTGATATAGCCGGTCGTGTTCGTATCAACCGACGCATAGGTGGTGCCGTCGAAATCCTGCACCGAGTCCGTTTTGTAATGCGAATAGGCGGAGATGGAGGTGAAGGTCAGATTATCGTTCAATTCCACATCCGCGCGCAGGCTGGCCTGCCAGAAGCTGTCGTCACGCGCCGGGCGGCGACCGAAGACGCCATAGCCCCAGTCTGCGGCACGAGGGGTTCGCGGGCTACGCGGATAATTGCGGAAATTGGTGGCGTCCGGGCTACCGCAAGTGCCCGCTGTCGAGGCGCCGCACGTATCCTCGATGATCTGTGCCGCCTGGGTATCGCCCTTGTCGCGCCAGCCATTGACGTTGAGGAGGAACTTGACCTTGTCGCTCGGCTGCCAGTCGAGCAGCACGCGGCCCTGCAGCATGTCCTGCTTGCCCAGTTCGTCAGAACGCGTGAAGCTCTTCTGCCATGTGCCGCTCTGGATAGTGCGCACAGCAACGCGAGCCTTCAACGTGTCGCTCATCGGGCCGGACACATAGCCCTGCACATCATAGGTCGAAAAGCGACCGAAGCTGGCGGTGGCCCCGGCCGTGAAGTCGTTGGTCGGCTTGGCTACGATATAATTGATCGCGCCGCCGGTCGTATTCTGGCCGAACAGCGTGCCCTGTGGCCCTTTCAGCACCTCGACGCGTTCGATATCGAAGGCGGCGCCACGCGTCGGCGCGCTGAAGGGAAGCGCGACTTCGTCAGTATAGACCGCAACAGTCGGCGCGGCCGACAAGGTCGTTTCGTAGAAGCCGATGCCGCGAAGCGTATAGACTGGCGTGTTGAAAGGAGACGGCTGAACGGTAAGGCCCGGCACGATCTTGCCAAGATCGGTCGGCGACGTGATGCCGCGTTGAAGCAGCGTATCGCCCGTTTCCGCAGTGATCGAAAGGCCTACGTCCGACAGCGACTGCTCGCGCTTGTTCGCGGTGACGATGATATCGGCATAATTATTGTTGTTGCCGGTATCAGCCGACTGTGCATCGGCGGTCTGCGCGCCGGCGGCGTTCGCCTCAACGGCAAGTGCGACAAGCGATGCGCTGACGCAATATGCCAGGCTGCTCTTCTTGATCAGGCCCATATTCCTTCTCCCAGATTATTGCGCCGGCTCTTGCAGGTCGCATTCATGATCGTCCGAAACGCCCGTCCCGACGTGGCGGGATAGGCACGGAAATAGTCAGATAGTGAAGCGTGCGTTTCTGGCGGTCGCGCCATGACGGCGTCTATCCAGTCGAGGCATATGCTGTCGCACTGACCTCAGGCTGTCAGCGTCGCTCGCCCGGAGCGAAGAGTCGGAAAGCTGGGTCGACGGGACCATGAGTCGCATGGGTCTTCCTCTCCAGTTTCGCGCCCGCTTCTGCGGGTCGCCGCCGGGAGCCCAATCACCCCGGATGCTTCCTGTTTCCACATCCAGTCTTGTTCGTCAATATCGTTCGACGATTTTATCAGAGAAAAACGCCAGACCATGAAGTTTAAACCCCTGCGCCGCCATATGGACGTGGCCGCCGCAGGACGGTATTGCCGGATCAGAAACATAGTGGACCGATGATGACCAAAGCCGCGACGAAACAGGCCCAGACCGCCATGGCGACCCTCTCCCAGACGGAGAGCGAGAGCGCGACCGACAAGGTGGCCGAAGCCATCACCCAGGGCATCCGCACCGGCGTATTCGTGCCGGGACAACATCTGCTGGAACCGGACCTT
Source organism: Sphingobium lactosutens (assembly GCF_013393185.1). Taxonomy (GTDB): domain Bacteria; phylum Pseudomonadota; class Alphaproteobacteria; order Sphingomonadales; family Sphingomonadaceae; genus Sphingobium; species Sphingobium lactosutens_A. The sequence goes on from NZ_QJQX01000039.1 coordinate 157,706, forward strand.
ACGCGCCGCCTCGGCATCAGTCGGGGATCGCTCCGCGAGTCGCTCAAGCATCTGGCCGCCGCCGGCATCGTCACACTTAACCGCTATCGCGGCGCCTATATCGGCCTGCTCGACCGAACCGCATCGCTGCAATTGCTCGACACGCTGGAACCACTGGCACGGCTGGCGGCGCGCCTCGCGGCGGAGAATTGCACGACCGCCGCCGCGCGCAGCCTGATCGAACAGGCGATCGCCGATCTCGATCGCGCCGCGCGGTCCGGCAACCGTGCCCATTATCTGGAATCGCGCCGCCGCTTCTATGACGCGATGATCCATCTGGGCGGCAATCGGGAACTGGAGCGCGTCATCCCCCTGTCCCGCACCGACCTGTTCCGCGCCCAGATCGAGACGGTCCAGTCCGATACGCAGCGCAAGCGCCATGCTTCGGGATATGGCCCGATCGCCAAGGCAATCATCGCCGGCGACCCGAAAAAGGCCGATCTGGCGGTGAAGAAACATTTTGACGGCACGCGCAAGACGATGGCCGAATTGCCGGAAGACATATTCCCAACCATGGGCTGAAGCACGGAAATCCGCGATCCACAGCAGCAGAACTGTGTGGCTGACATGGATCAGCTGATGTTTTGGCTGGACGAAATCGTCAGACACATTTAGCCTCCAAACCGATCCCGAACGAATCGGGGCATCGGTCAGGAGAGTTGCATGCTGCGCGTTTCGGCCATCTATCCGAACATACCGGGCAGCCATTTCGACGGCGACGATTATGTCGGCCGCCATGCCCCCTTCGCGCGCGATCTGCTAAGTCCGCATGGTTTGCGGGACTTGCGCATCACGCTCGGCATCGCCGCGCTCGACGGCACGCCGCCGCCCTATTGGGCGCTCAGCGAACTCCTCTTCGGAGATCGGGACAGTTTCGATCGCGCCATGGAGTGCTGCGGCGCGGCATTGATGGGGGATGCGCCCCACTACACAAATGTCGATCCGGTGCTGCAAATCAGCAGTCTGGTCGACGCCTGAAAACAAGAAATCCGGGAGAATGCGATGCGGAACTTCGTGCGTCATGAAATGGACGATATCGGCCAGTTGATCGGGCTGGACGAATTGCTCAACCACCAGATCGTCGATACTTTTTCCTCCACCGCCACGGCGGACCTTGGCTGGACCGAGAAGATCTGGACCGCGCTGGTGCGCAAGGATGGCAGCCTGTCGATCGACTTCGGCCTGGGCCGTTATCATAACCGCGGGATTATGGACGGCTGGGCCGCCGTGGCGCGCGGAGTGGAGCAATGGACCGTCCGCGCCAGCCGCGAATTGCGGGACGACCCCACCGAAACCGCCGTCGGCCCGCTGACCTATGAGATACTCGAACCGCTGCACAAGGTCCGCTACGCGCTGGAGAAGACCGACGACCAACCGATCGCCTTCGACATCACCTTCACGTCCGAAATGCCCCCCTTCTTCGAGGACCGGCACAAGCAACGCGAGAAGGACGGGTTCCGCATCGGTTCCGACGTGGTGCGCTATCACCAGATCGGCGTGCCGTCGGGCTGGGTCGAGATCGACGGGGAGCGGATCGAGGTCAAGCCGGAGGAATGGACCGAGTATCGCGACCATAGCTGGGGCCAGCGGTTGGACGTGGGCGCTCATAATGCCGACGTCCGCCCCTCCTCCGACTTTGGCGACGTGAAGTTCGGCGAGGGCGAGTTCGTGCTGATCTGGAGCCCGTTCATGCTGACCGCTCCCAATGGCGAGAAGCACGCCTATCACTTCTACTTCATGTCGAAGCAGGGCCGGATCTTCTATTCGTCCGGCTATCGGAACTATCCCGACGGACGACAGGAAAAGGTCGCGCGAGTGCGCCCCGAGCTGAACTATGACGACAAGACCCGGCGCCTGCTGGGCGGCAAGGTGCATTTCGACATGCTCCAGGGTGGAAGCCATACGGTCGAGGTGGAAGTTGCCGGACCGACGGCAGTGCATCTGGGTCCGGGTCTTTATCTGGGCTTTGACGGGCGCAAGCATGGATCTTGGAAGGGCAAGCTGGAGGTCGAGGGCGAGAAGTTCGACGACACGCTGGACGTCACCACATTGAAGCGCATCCGCCAGTTGCGCGACTGCCCGATCCTGGTGCGGGAAGGCGACGCGACCGGCCATGGCATCATGGAAACGATCATCCATGGCGCCCACCCCGAACTCGGCCTGACCGCCGAAAACTCGCTGATCTGAAGGGAGGCCAAGGATATGGCGCGCGACACCGACCGTCTGGCGGAAGGGCTGAGCGCCTTTCTGCCCCGTGGCGCCGGCATTACGGGGGTCAAGACTCTTTCGGCCGGCCACAGCAACGAAACCTATCTGGTCGAGGGGCTGAACGAGATATTGCGCATGCCCCCGTCCGAGGAGGGGCTGCTGCCCCCTTATGACATGGCGCGGCAGCATGCCGTGCTGTCGGCAGTGAAAGCGCATGCGCCGGCGGTGCCTTTGCCCGACATGCTGGAACTCTGCACCGATCCCGCCGTGATCGGCGACGCATTCTTCCTGATGGAATGCGTGCTGGGCGACGCATTCGAATATGCGACGCCCGATTGGGTGAAGGCTGATCCGGTGGCGGTGCCCGACAGCATCTGCCGCCAATGGTTCGACGCGGTGATCGGCCTGCACAATATGCCCGTTGGCGAAATGCCGCCGGGGGGGCGGACCGTGCAGCAGGAGGCGCAGCATTGGCTGGACGTCGCCCGCTCCGCCGAGGCGACCAGCGACCTGATCGGCGTGCTCGAGGATCTGACCGCCCGGCCGCCGCGCACGTCCGGCGCGCCGACGCCGGTGCATGGCGACCCGAAACATGGGAATTGTTTGTGGCATGAGGGGCGATTGACCGCCCTGCTCGACTGGGAAATGGCGCAGATTTCCGAGCCTTTGCTGGACCTGGGCTATATCCTGATGTTCCATGACCAGGGGGAAGCTTCGCTGGCCGATGCCGGGTTTGAGCAACCTGGCTGGTGGTCGCCCGATCGCATGATCGCGCAATGGGAAAAGGGCACCGGGCGAACGGCGGTGGATGTCGCGCGCTATACCGTGCTGGGACAAGCGAAGGTCGCGGCGATCATCGCGCTGGGTGCTTATCTCTTCACCAGCGGCAAGGTAGCGGACGTACGCTTCAAGGCGTTCGGGACGGTCCTGCCCGCCTATACGAAACTGCTGGTGCAAAGGGCGATGGCCGCAGCCTGAAAGAAGCGACACCCCGAAGTTCACACTGTCGTCGGGCGATTTTGGCCAATTGCGCCAGAAAAGCGGCAGGGAAGCGATAGCAACGCACCCTTGACGCGACGCCGGCGCGACAATCACGTCACAATGAAGCACCACCTGCGCGACGGACAGGCGGCGGGCCCCCGCCCGTTCGGGCAGCGTGGCGGGTGGCAGTGGGCGCGCGGTGAAGGGCTGTTCCATCGCACAGGATAGATCAGAGAAAATCCTACATTGAAAGCCTTGCAGGCTGGCATGGCTGTTTTGCTGGCACGAGCCTGCTATGCGTGCCCGATGCTCAATATGCACGACCAAGCCGGGACCGTCGATGTCGATGGCGTTACATATGAATGGGAACTGCGGCGGGAGCCGCAATGGAGCGATGCCGATGGATGGAGGGGCATGACGATCGCGTTATTGCAGAAAGATATGCAGCGCGGCGCAATACTGGAATTCCCCGCACCCAAGCGACTGTTGAAAGGACTGCAACGGGGACGGCTCCAGATCAACGACGCGATCGTCTCCCGAGGTGTCCGCGCCGCCCTGCTCGCGCGGGGTGGGAACCGACGTCGCGTGGCAAGCCGGTCGTGTTCATGGTCGATGCCGACGGCAATTAGGGGGGCTGGCCCGCCCTTTTGATTGCGATCGTCTCATCGGAAAAACAGCGCTGAGGGCGTTAGGCTGAAGGACGGAACGACTTCTTTACATCACCATTCCCGCGAAGGCAGAAATCTATCTCCTGAGCGTTCCGCTAAGAACTACGCATAAGAGATGGGTTCCCGCCTGCGCGGAAATGACGAAAAGGGATGGATTATGGACGGGCGGGTTTCATCGACAAGGCAAGCCATAGCCGCCGTCAGGGAAGCGGCATCTCAATCGGTTTGGGGATTGAGCCTAAAGCAATGGGAAAGCTCGGGTCTGCCTTTGTCCGGCTCTCCCATTCATCTCGCTCGATCAACCCGAAATGACCCTGCGGGAGATTGCGTTTTAAACAGGCCTGAGCAGCGCCTGGGCTTTGTCGCGGAAGGAAATATACGGCTTCACCGCCATCGGTGATGCTTCCATTTGCGCCCAACAAAGTCACTCCGCATTTCGCAGCGGCAACCGGAATTTTTCTGTGGGAATCGGCGATATAGTCGCTTGCTGGGCGCGGGCTGTCCCAAATCCATTTTGTGGTGCCGAAGTGCATCTCGATGATCGGGACCGTAGCTTTTTCGCATGCAAGAAGCAGCAGGAGCGGAACGTAGATGCTATGTCGAAGACCGCTACCCTTCCCCAAGTCAGTTCCCTTGCGAATACGTCCGGTGGACCTAAAGCTACAGATGCCCCGCACGCATCGTCAACGGCAGCTTTAGGGAAATAACATCCGCCCTAACAACGTTCACCTATGTTCGATTTACGCCAGCGGCAGGGGATCGAACCCGCACCTTCACCTAACGGTGAGGATCGCTGTAGCGATACGTCTACCAATTCCGTCACGCTGGCGGGACCATTTAGCCCAGTAATGGGTCGCGCTGCAACGGCCGCTTACGAGCAAGGCAATCGACCATAGGAATGGCCAAAACTGGTCGCCAACAGACGCAGCGCTGACTATCCAAGGTCAAAACAACCGCGATCCGTTGGGCACGGCCTTGTCCGGCGCGAACAGGGTCACGGCGCCGCTTTCATCGGCGAAGCCAAGGGTCAGGACTTCCGACATGAACTTGCCGATCTGGCGCGGGGGGAAGTTGACCACGGCGGCGACCTGCCGGCCGGGCAGGTCTTGGATCGCGTGGTTCTCGGTGATCTGGGCGCTGGATTTCCTTTGACCGATAGCGGGGCCGAAATCGATCAGTAGCTTGTAGGCAGGCTTGCGCGCCTCGGGAAAGGGATCGGCCGAGAGGATCGTGCCGACACGGATATCGACCTTCAGGAAATCGTCGAACGAGACGATGTCGGCGGCCGGCGCGGTGGGATCATGGATCAAATGCATCGGACGGGCCTCATAAGGGGTTGCGCGCCGACCATATCCAGGCGGCGGCCGGAAAGTCCACATGGCCATCCTCCAGCCGCTGGCGGCACAGCGCCGCCACATTTTCCGTGATCGCCATGCGTTCTGCCGGATCTGCCGCCTTGAGTGGGCGCGCAGCCGGACCGATCCGGCTGAAGAAGCTCACCGCGTCAGCCACCGGATCATTCCCCGCGCCGGCACGATAGGGGAAATCGACTGGCTGGGCGGTAGCATCCATCCACCCCGCATCCGCCAGCAGATGGCGCACGAAATCCTCATCGGCAAAGGCGAAGGGACCGGGGGCATAGCCGGCGGAGGATGGCGGACTTTCGCCAACCGCCGCCATCGTCTCGCGCGCCCAGACATTGAGAGAAGCCGCACGAAAGCAGGAGAAGACCAGTCGCGCACCCGGTCGCGCCGCCGCGCGCAGACGGGTGAAGGCATCCAGCGGATCGTCGAAGAACATCACGCCATGGCGCGAGACGATCAGGTCGAACGGCCCGGCGTCCCCGATCGCGGCTTCGACTGGCGCAGCGATGAAGCGGATATTGGGTGTCGATCCTGCCCGCGTCCGCGCCACCGCGATCAGCGTCGGGGAAATATCGATCCCCGTCACCTGCGCCTGCGCATTGACGCCTGCCGCTGCCAGCGATGTCGCACCCGCACCGCAGCCGATGTCGGCGATCGCGACAGGCCCCGTGCCCATGGCATCGCCGATCGCTCGATCAAGATGTGCTGACAGCCCAGCAAAGCTACGGTCGGTCCGCTGCCATTCCTGCGCCCAGACATCGCCATTGGCGCCGGTCCAGCTGGCCGCGTCCAGCCTTACCGGCGCCCCGCCATCGGCCTGTCCAGAAATCTGCCCCATTATCGCTCCTCCACTTTCCTCATCCGCCCAAACATGAGGGCGAAATGAGGAAAGACAAGGTTATTGCGAAAATTTCGCAATAAGCGCGAGGCGCTCGGTTATTCCAGTTCCAGGATCACTGCGTCCACCGGCAGGCTCTCGCCCTGTGCGGCGGACACGCTCTTGACCGTGCCCGCCTTGCCGGCGCGCAGGATATTTTCCATCTTCATCGCCTCGATCACGGCGAGCGGCTGGCCGATCTCGACCTTGTCGCCTTCCTTGACGTTCAGCGCGACCAGCAGGCCGGGCATCGGGCAGATGAGGAACTTCGACAGGTCGGGCGGGATCTTTTCGATCATGTGCGCGGCATAGGGCGCGGCGTGAGCCGGCAGGATGCGCAGCCTGTGGCTGGCGCCATGGGCGGTCAGCACGAAGCCCGAACGCACCGGCGCGATCCGCACCGCCAGCTGCTCCTCGCCGAACTCCGCCTCGATCAGGCGGTCGCCGGGCGTATATTCCAGCGCCATGTCGATGGCGTCGCCGTCGACCGTCACTTCGTCGCCGTCGATCACGACGTCGTGGATCGCGTCTCCGATCTTGACCTGCCAGCCGGTCGGGGGGGCGAGGCGCTTGCCCAGTTGCCCTTCGATGCGACGGGCGCGGTCGGCCTGCGCCATGGCGGCGAAAGCGCCGATCGCGGACAGCCGCTGGAGCAGTTGCGGCGAGGCGGGCGCACCGGTGAAGCCCTCCGGATATTCCTCAGCGATGAAGCCGGTGGTGATATTGCCCGAGCGGAAGCGCTCATGCTGCATCAGCGCGGAGACGAAATCGATATTGTGGCCCGGCCCCTCGATCTCGAACTTGTCGAGCGCCTCGATCTGCTTGTCGATGGCTTCCAGACGGGTCGGCGCCCAGGTGATGAGCTTGGCTATCATCGGATCGTAGAAGATCGATACCTCGCCGCCTTCGACCACGCCGTCATCCACGCGGATCAGCGCGCCGTTTTCGTCCGTGCCGGTTTCGGGCGGATTGTAGCGGATCAGGCGACCGGTGGACGGCAGGAAGCCGCGATAGGGGTCTTCGGCATAGACGCGGTTCTCGATCGACCAACCGTTGATCTTCACATCGGCCTGGTTGAAGCTCAGTTCCTCGCCATTGGCGACGCGGATCATCTGTTCGACCAGGTCGACGCCGGTGATTTCCTCGGTGACGGGATGTTCGACCTGAAGCCGGGTGTTCATTTCGAGGAAGTAGAAGCCGTCGCCGGTCTTATCCTCGCCACTAACGATCAGTTCGACCGTGCCGGCGCTGAAATAGCCGACAGCGCGGGCGAGCGCGACGCACTGCTCGCCCATCTTCTTGCGCATTTCGGGACTGACGAAGGGCGACGGCGCTTCCTCGACCACCTTCTGGTGGCGACGCTGGATCGAGCATTCGCGCTCGTTGAGGTAGACGATATTGCCATGCTGGTCGCCCAGCACCTGAATTTCGATGTGGCGCGGGCTTTCGATGAACTTTTCGATGAACACGCGGTCGTCGCCGAAGCTGTTCAGCCCCTCGCGCTTTGTCGCCTCGAAGCCTTCGCGGACATCCTGTTCGCTATAGGCCAGGCGCATGCCCTTGCCGCCGCCGCCGGCCGAGGCCTTCATCATCACCGGGTAGCCGATCTCGTTGGAGATGCGGACGGCATGCTCGGTGTCCTCGATCACGCCGACATAGCCGGGGACGACATTGACGCCCGCGTCCATCGCCAGCTTCTTGGACTCGATCTTGTCGCCCATGGCGGCGATCGCATTGGCGGGCGGGCCGACGAAGATGATGCCCTCGGCATCCAGCGCCTTGCGGAAGCTTTCGCGCTCGGAGAGGAAGCCGTAGCCGGGATGCACCGCGTCGGCGCCGGTGGCCTTGCACGCTTCGATAATCTTGTCGGCCATCAGATAGGATTGGGCGGCGGGCGGCGGGCCGATATGTACGGCTTCATCGGCCATCAGCACATGCGGCGCGCGGGCGTCGGCATCGGAATAGACCGCCACGGTCTTGATGCCCATCTTCTTGGCCGTGCGCATAACACGGCACGCAATTTCGCCACGGTTCGCGATCAGGATCTTGGTGATTGCCATTCTATTTCCCGTCCCAGTCCTTATTCAAATCCTCTCACCCCGTTCGGGTTGAGCCTGTCGAAGCCCCGTTCTTTTCTTCAAGAGAAGTGCAGCCCTTCGACAAGCTCAGGGCGAACGGGTGTTGTGAATTGCCGTACATCAAATGACTTTGTTCGATCTTCGAAGCATTACGAACATCACGATCGCCCAAATCAAAACGCTGACGTAGATCGACAACGGCTCCCTCGAAAGACCGCCATTTTGCCACCAAAATGTGATTGCCAGCGCGCAAGTAACGATAGCTGCAAGAACGAGTTTTCGACCGAATGGCGCATTACTTGCCGTTTGCAGTCCCCATTTCTTAGCCAGCCATAGCCCAAGACCTGCCCCGAACAGGAAAAGAACCGTCACGATGGCAAATATGATCAGATCAAGGCCTGTCATGCAGAACACCTACAACCCTTCGTCATGCCGGACTTGATCCGGCATCCCGCTTTCTTCCCGCGCGACGGCAGAGAAGAAGCGGGCCCCCGGATTAAATCCGGGGTGACGAGGGTGGGCGCGAATTTCACTCAGCCGCCTCCAGCTCGACCTTCACTTCCGCCTGCATCGGCACGACGCCCAGCTTCGCGAACAGCGCCGCGTCGGCATTGTCGCCGGCGTTCGCCGTGGTCAGCAGCTTGTCGCCGGTGAAGATGCTGTTCGCGCCCGCCATGAAGCACAGCGCCTGGCACGCATCCGACATGCTCTCGCGGCCTGCCGACAGGCGCACCATGCTCTCCGGCATCACGATCCGCGCGACCGCGACCGTGCGCACGAACTCGATCTCGTCGATCTTGGCGAGCGGGGTGTCGGCCAGCATATTGCCCAGGACCGTTCCCTTGACCGGGACCAGCGCGTTGATCGGCACGCTCTGCGGATGCTGCGGCAGCACGGCCAGCGCGTGGAGGAAGCCGACGCGATCCTCACGCGTTTCGCCCATGCCGACGATGCCGCCGGAGCAGACGTTGATGCCCGAACTGCGGACATTTTCCAGCGTCACCAGACGATCGTCGAAAGTTCGTGTGGTGATGACCTTCTCATAATGTTCGGGCGAGGTGTCGATATTATGGTTGTAATAATCGAGGCCGGCGTCCGCGAGCGTCTTCGCCTGGCTTTCGCTGAGCATTCCCAACGTCATGCAGGTTTCCATGCCCATCTGGCGCACGCCTTTCACCATCTCGACGATGGCGGGCATGTCGCGGTCCTTGGGGTTGCGCCAGGCCGCGCCCATGCAGAAGCGCGAGCTGCCCGCATCCTTCGCCTGCGCCGCCGCCTGCATCACCGCCTGCACGCTCATCAGCTTTTCGGCCTTGAGGCCGCTTTCCGCCGAGGCAGACTGGTTGCAATAGCCGCAATCCTCCGGGCAGCCGCCGGTCTTGATCGACAGCAAAGTGGACAGTTGCACTTCGTTGCGCGGGAAGTTGGCGCGATGGATCGACTGCGCGTCGAACATCAGGTCGTTGAAGGGCAGGTCGAACAGCGCCGCGATTTCCTCGCGCGTCCAGTCGTTGCGGGCGTCAAACATGGGCATCCTCCGATTGTCTGACGAAATTAATAAACAATCCTAGGGAAACTGAAAAGATAGAAACAGACGTCAAGCGGCTTCCTCCAGCCCCGCCGGGGGCATGTTGTGGCCGAGGAGGCGCAGCACGTCGGCGGCGCACTCCACGACATTGGAACCCGGCCCATAAATCCCCTGGACCCCGGCGTCACGAAGATAGTCATAATCCTGCGGCGGGATGACGCCGCCGGCGATCACCTTGATGTCGGTCCGCCCCTTGTCGCGCAGCCGGTTGATGAGTTCGGGGATCAGCGTCTTGTGGCCGGCGGCAAGCGATGAGGCGCCGACCACATCGACCCCCGTATCGAGCGCCAGCACCACCGTCTCTTCCGGCGTCTGGAACAGCGGGCCGGATACGACGTCGAAGCCCATGTCCCCGAACGCAGATGCGATGATGTTGGCGCCCCGGTCGTGTCCATCCTGCCCCATCTTGGCTACAAGAAGTTTGGGCTTACGACCGAGGCGCCGTTCGACGGCCTGCACGCCGTCGAGAACCTGTTGCCAGCGGCTGTCCCCTTCATAGGGGGCAGCGTAGACGCCCTTCACGGGTGTCGGCTGTGTGCCATAGCGGTTGAAACTGTCCTCCATGGCGGCGGAGATTTCGCCCAGCGTGGCGCGCGCACGAGCGCACTCGACGGCATGGGCGAGAAGATTGGTTTCGATCGACTGCGGCGCTGCGGCGGCATCGCGCAGCGATTGCAGAGCGGCCTGACACTTCTCCTCGTCGCGCTCGGCCTTCACCCGGTTGATGCGGGCGATCTGCGCCTCGCGGACCTTGCTATTGTCGACTTCCAGCGTTTCGAGCAGATCCTCGTTGGCGAGGCGATATTTGTTGACGCCGACAATGACGTCCTCGCCCCGGTCGACGCGCGCCTGACGGGCGGCGGCGGCGGTCTCGATCATCGCCTTGGGCCAGCCGGCACCCACGGCCTTGGCCATGCCGCCTTCTGACTCGACCCGGTCGATGATCTCCTGCGCGGCGTCGACCAGCTGCTGGGTCAGGCTTTCGATATAATAGCTGCCGCCCAGCGGATCGACGACATTGCACATGCCGGTCTCTTCCTGGATGACGATCTGCGTGTTGCGCGCGATCCGGGCGGAGAAGTCCGTCGGCAGCGCAATCGCCTCGTCCAGCGCGTTGGTGTGCAGCGACTGGGTGCCGCCCAGCATCGCCGCCATTGCTTCGATGGTGGTGCGCATGACGTTGTTATAGGGGTCTTGCTCCGTCAGGCTGACGCCCGATGTCTGGCAGTGGGTGCGCAGCATCTTAGAGCGCTCGTCCTGCGCGCCGAGCTTCGTCATGACGCGGTGCCACAGAATGCGCGCGGCGCGCAGCTTGGCGATTTCCATGAAGAAGTTCATGCCGATGGCGAAGAAGAAGCTCAACCGCCCGGCGAACTTGTCGATGTCGAGGCCCGACGCGACGCCATAGCGGACATATTCCGCGCCGTCGGCGATGGTGAAGGCCAGTTCCTGCACCTGCGTCGCTCCGGCTTCCTGCATATGATAGCCAGAGATGGAGATGCTGTTGAACTTGGGCATCTCGCGGCTGGTATAGCCGAAAATGTCCGAGATGATCCGCATCGAGGGTTCGGGCGGGTAGATATAGGTGTTGCGGACCATGAACTCCTTGAGGATGTCGTTCTGGATGGTCCCGTCGAGCAGCTTGCGCTCGACCCCCTGTTCCTCGCCCGCGACGATGAAGAAGGCGAGGATCGGGATCACCGCGCCGTTCATGGTCATGCTGACCGACATCTTGTCGAGCGGAATGCCGTCGAACAGGATCTTCATGTCCTCGAGCGTGTCGATCGCCACGCCCGCCTTGCCGACGTCGCCCGTGACGCGCGGATGGTCGCTGTCATAGCCGCGATGGGTGGCGAGGTCGAAGGCGACCGAAAGGCCCTTCTGCCCGGCGGCCAGGTTGCGCTTGTAGAAGGCGTTGGATTCCTCGGCGGTCGAGAAGCCTGCATATTGGCGGATGGTCCAGGGACGGCCGGCGTACATGGACGCGCGCACGCCACGGGTGAACGGCGCGAAGCCGGGCAGGCCCGGATCGCCTACCTTATCTGGGGTCACGTCCTCGGCGGTGTAGAGCGGCTTCACCGTGATACCTTCCGGGGTATCCCAATTCAGATCCTTGCCCTTCACTTCCTTGGCGGCAGCGGCGGCCCACTGGTCCAGCGTCGGCTTCTCGGTCACTTCACACTCTCCGTTCGTCTCGAGCGAAATCGAGAGACGATGTGGTTGCGCTATCCGTGTCTCGACTTCGCTCGACACGAACGGCGGTGGGTTCAATGCGCCTCTTTCGGCGTTTCCATGATCTCGGTCAGCACCCCGTTCATATCCTTGGGGTGGACGAAGAAGATCAGCGTGCCATGGGCGCCGATGCGCGGTTCGCCGAGCACCTTCTTGCCGAGCCCCTCGAACCAGGCCTTGGCTTCGTGGATGTCGGGCACTTCATAGCACATGTGATGCTGTCCACCGGCCGGGTTCTTGGCGATGAAGCCATGAATGGGCGAGTTCTCGCCCAAAGGCTCGATCAGTTCGATCTGCGTGCCTTGGGTAGCCCCCTCGCCCGGCGTATCGACGAAGCACACCTTCACCCCCTGCGCGGGCAGGTCGAACGGCTCGTGCGTGATGGTCGCGCCCATGACGTCGCGATAATAAGCGATGCTGGCTTCCAGCGAGGGCGTCGCGACGCCGATATGGTTGAGACGGCCGAGTTTCATGTCGCTTCACCTAATCTCGTCACCCCTGCGAAGACTGGGGTCTTATGCCTCATAAATCCAGCCCGGCCGCCCCAGATCCCAGCCTGCGCTGGAAAGACGGCCGATGCGGGCCGTCACAGCGGAATATTGTCGTGCTTCTTCCATGGGTTCTCCAGCGCCTTGTTGCGCAGCTTGCGCAGTCCCAGCGCGATCCGCTTGCGGGTCGAGTGGGGCTGGATCACCTCGTCGATGAAGCCCTTGCTCGCCGCCACGAAGGGGTTGGCGAAGCGCGCTTCATATTCGGCGGTCTTTTCGGCGATTTCCTCGGGCGTCTTGCCGCGGAAGATGATCTCGACGGCACCCTTCGCGCCCATCACCGCGATCTCCGCCGTCGGCCAGGCATAGTTCAAATCGCCGCGCAGATGCTTGGAGGACATGACGTCATAGGCGCCACCATAGGCCTTGCGCGTGATGACGGTGATTTTCGGCACGGTCGCCTCGGCATAGGCGAAGAGCAGCTTGGCGCCATGCTTGATGATGCCCGAATGTTCCTGCGCGGTGCCCGGGAGGAAGCCCGGCACGTCGACGAAGGTGACGATCGGGATTTCGAACGCGTCGCAGAAGCGCACGAACCGTCCGGCCTTCTTGGACGAGTTGATGTCCAGCACGCCCGCCAGAACCATCGGCTGGTTGGCGATGATGCCCACAGTCTTGCCCTCGATCCGGCCGAAACCGCAGAGGATATTGCCCGCATGGGCCGGCTGCACTTCGAAGAAATCGCCTTCGTCCACGACCTTGCGGATCAGTTCGTGCATGTCATAGGGCTGATTGGCGTTGGCCGGGATCAGCGTGTCCAGGCTCTCCTCGGTCCGGTCCCACGGATCGGCGCTCGGACGCTCGGGCACCGGCTCCTTGTTGGAGGCGGGCAGGAAGTCGACGAAATCGCGGACCGCCAGCAGCGCTTCCAGATCATTTTCGAACGCCACGTCGGCCACGCCCGACTTGGTGGTGTGGGTGACGGCGCCGCCCAGTTCCTCCTGCGTGACGACCTCGTTGGTGACGGTCTTCACCACGTCGGGACCGGTCACGAACATGAAGCTCGAATCCTTCACCATGAAGATGAAGTCGGTCATCGCCGGCGAGTACACAGCACCGCCCGCGCACGGCCCCATGATGACGCTGATCTGCGGCACCACGCCCGACGCCAGCACGTTGCGCTGGAAAATCTCCGCATAGCCGGCGAGCGAGGCCACGCCTTCCTGAATGCGCGCGCCACCCGAGTCATTCAGGCCAATGACCGGCGCACCAACCTTCAGCGCCATGTCCATGATCTTGCAGATCTTCATCGCATGCCGTTCCGACACCGCGCCGCCATAGACGGTGAAGTCCTGGCTGAAGACATAGACCAGACGGCCGTTGATCGTGCCCGACCCGGTGACGACGCCGTCGCCGGGGATATGCTGTTCGTCCATGCCGAAATCGATGCAATTATGCTCGACATACATGTCCAGCTCTTCGAAGCTGTCCTCGTCCAGCAGCACCTCGACCCGCTCGCGCGCGGTCAGCTTGCCCTTGGCGTGCTGGGCGTCGATGCGGCGCTGGCCGCCGCCCAGACGCGCAGCGTCGCGCTTGGCTTCGAGCTGTTCGATAATGGCGAGCTTCGACATTCGTGCATCTCTCCAGATTTGCGGCAGCGGCCGCCCTGCTTTCCCCTAGTCAGGCTTTACCGATTTTCGCAAATGCAAATTTGCCAATTTGCAAATCACGACTTCGCAAATTAGGGTAGGCTTTATGGCACGCGGCAACCGTATCTTTGCAGGCCCCCGCCTGCGGCAACTTCGCTTGGACCACCGGATGGACCAGGCGACGATGGCGCAGGCGCTGGGCATATCCGTATCCTATCTTTCGCAGATGGAAAATGACGATCGCCCCCTGACTGCGAAGGTCAAGGCCGCGCTCGCCAATGCCTTTCCCACCGACTGGGCCAGCTTCGACAGTCGGGAAGAAGAGCAGCTTCTGGGCGCCTTCACCTTCGCGCTCGGCCATCCCGAACTGCCGGGCACGGCGCTCGAGCCGGAACGGATCGAGAAGCTGCATCTGCAATTCCCCGAATTCGCGGCGCGCTATGTCGATCTCTACAATGCCCATATGCGCGCCAATGAGCGGATCAACATGATCGAGGAGGCGATCGCCAACGATCATGAGGTGCAGGCGCGCCTGCCATGGGAGGCCGCGCGCGACTGGTTCCACGAGGCGGGCAATTATGTCCACCCGCTCGATTGCCTGGCCGAGGAGATGGCGGAAAGCTTCACCCAGGGCCAGGTGCTGGACGAGGGGATGCTGGTGGAAGCCCTTGCCCGTCGCCACGGGATCGAAACATTGATCGCCGAGACGCCCGACAGCGCGCTGCGCGCCTATCGCGCGGCGGACCGGCAGTTGTTCATCAACGCTGCCCTGCCGACCGAAAGCCGCAAGTTCATGCTGGCGCATCAGCTGATGATGCTAGAAGGACAGGCGGTGATCGCGGACGTGGTGAACAGGGCCGCCCTGCCCGTCCCCGGCGCGGACCGGCTGCTGGCGATAGGACTTGGCAATTATGCGGCCGGCGCGCTGCTCATGCCTTACGCGCCTTTCCGGGAAGCGGCGCGAGCGAAGCGGCATGATATCGACCGGCTGGCCCGGACCTTCGGCGTAAGCTTCGAGCAGGCCTGCCATCGGCTGTCCACGCTCCAGCGGCCAGGGCTGCGCGGCATTCCTTTCTTCTTCTGCCGGGTCGACATGGCGGGCAACATCACCAAGCGGCACAGCGCCACGCGGCTGCAATTCGCCCGCTTTGGCGGCGCCTGCCCGCTCTGGAACGTGCATGAAGCCGTCGCCGTGCCGGACCGGATCAACGTGCAACTGGGCGAGACGCCCGACGGGGTCCGTTATGTCTCCATGGCCAAGGGGCTGGTGAAGCCGTCGGGCAGCTACAAGCGCACGCCGCGTCGCTATGCCGTGGTGCTGGGCTGCGAGGTCGCCCATGCGGCGAACTTCGTCTATGCCGACGGGCTGCATTTGCAGGAGGAAGGCGCGGCGACGCCGATCGGCATCACCTGCCGCCTCTGCCCGCGCCAGAGCTGCGACCAGCGCGCCTTCCCGCCCGCAGACCGTCCGATCCATGTCGACCCGGACAATCGTCAGATCGTGCCCTACTGGATCGGATAGGGCATCGTGCGCAAAAATGGGACCGGTTTTTCGCTTAAAACGATGCGATAACAAGAACCTGGAGCGCGCTGCGCCATAACTGACGCAGCGCGCTCCAGATTATTCCGAACGTGGCCCGTGCAGCTTCGACCAGAGTTCCGCCGTCCCCGCTTCCTGCGCTTTCGTCGTGAACTGGGCGGCGATCAGCCAGCCCTTGATCGGGCGCAGCGGCAGCACGGCGGTCAGGATCAGCACCGGCAGGCCGACCGCCAGATGCACCCATAGGCCCGGCCGCGCCAATATCTCCAGCATGATAATGAAGACCACGCCCGGCACGCAGGCGAACAGCTGGACGAAGACGGCCGGGCCATCGGCCGGATCGGCGAAGCTGTAGTTGAGGCCGCAGACCTCGCAATGATCGCGCACGGTCAGGAAGCCGTGGAAGATATGCCCTTCGCCGCACCGCGGGCAGCGGCCGAAAGGACCGGTTTCATGTGCCGGGCGCTTCTCCCACTGGCGGCCGGACTCATCGACCCAATAAGCCTGGCTGTTCTGTTCCATATCGCTTCCAGTCATCCTGCCCCCAGTGGTCCTGCTCTAAATCGGCAAGACCCGGCGCAATTCAACTGCGCCTTTTGTCCTACCCCTGCCCCCTGCTTTCGTCCTTCGCCCAAAGGCTGGCCTTTCGGCGCGCAAGGCGCTATCGGGCGCGCATATTCTCCAGATCTTGTAAGGCAATGCTATGGGCTTTCGTTGCGGTATCGTCGGTCTTCCCAATGTGGGCAAGTCCACCCTGTTCAATGCGCTGACCGAAACGCAGGCGGCGCAGGCGGCGAACTATCCCTTCTGCACGATCGAACCGAACGAAGGCCGCGTCGCGGTGCCCGACGAACGGCTCCAGACCATCGCGAAGATCGGCGGCAGCGCCAAGATCATCGAAACGCAGCTGAGCTTCGTCGACATTGCCGGTCTGGTGCGTGGCGCATCCAAGGGCGAAGGTCTCGGCAACCAGTTCCTCGCCAATATCCGAGAGACGGACGCGATCGTCCATGTCCTGCGCTGCTTCGAGGATGGCGACATCACCCATGTCGAGGGCAAGGTCGATCCCATCGCCGATGCCGATACGGTCGAGACCGAACTGATGCTGGCCGATCTTGAAAGCCTGGAGAAGCGCGTCCCCAACCTCGCCAAGAAGGCGGCGCAGGGCGACAAGGAGGCCAAGGCCGCCGCATCCGTGCTCGGGCAGGCGCTCGACCTGCTGCGCGACGGCAAACCCGCGCGCCTGACCGTGCCCAGGGATGTCGAGGAGGAACGGCTGTTCGCGCAGGCGCAGTTGCTGACCAGCAAGCCCGTCCTCTATGTCTGCAATGTCGAGGAAGAAAGCGCCGCCACCGGCAACGCCCATTCGGCCCGCGTGTTCGAGAAGGCGGCCGCCGAAAACGCCAAGGCCGTGATCGTGTCCGCCGCGATCGAGGCGGAACTCATCACCATGCCGATCGAGGAACGCGCCGAATATCTGGAAGCGCTGGGCCTGACCGAAGCCGGCCTCGCCCGCATCATCCGCGCGGGCTACGAACTGCTGGGCCTCATCACCTTCTTCACCGTCGGGCCGAAGGAAGCGCGCGCCTGGACCGTTACCAAGGGCAGCAAGGCGCCGCAGGCCGCCGGCGCGATCCACACCGATTTCGAAAAGGGCTTCATCCGCGCCGAAACCATGGCCTATGCGGATTATGTCCAGTTCAACGGCGAGGCGGGCGCGAAGGAAGCGGGCAAGTGGCGTTCCGAAGGCAAGGAATATGTGACGCAGGACGGCGACATCATGCTGTTCCGCTTCAACGTCTGATCCGATCGGCGGGGGACGGCAATGCCCTCCCCCGCCATGACCTTCAGCTTTCGGAAGGACGCGGCGCGCTTTCCGCCGGCGCTTCGACGGCCGGCTCCGCTTCCTTCTCGACCGGCGCGTCATAGGCGACCGCCTCTTCCGCCTCTGGCCTGTTCCGACTGAACTTCGTCTTGATCCAGCGCCAGCCGACGCCGAAGAACAGGATGATCGGGATCAGCAGCTTCTTGCCGAACGCCAGGATCAGCGCCAGAAAGCCGAGCTTCTTCGCCGCGAGCAGGCCCGCCCCGGCCGCAACCAGACCGCTGATGCCATATTCCGCCACCTTGTCGACGTCAGGCACGAAGTCGGCGTAGCGCGCGCCCTGATCGAAGGTGACGGACGCGCCGAACTTCGACGCCGCCGCCTTCACTTCGGGCAAGTGCGACATGGTCGAGATCATGTTGAGGCTGAGTACGCCGAAGCGCCCCAGCAGGCGCACATCATAGTTGAGCGAGCCATCGCCGCCGCTGCCGAACTGGAGGTTGCGCGCCCAGACGACGCTGTGATGGGCGCGGTCATAGGCGGGACGCTCCGCCCAGCCGACCAGATGCACCGGCGGATAGCCTGCGTCGGCCCGTTCCTTGTTCCGCTCTTCCTCGCCCGACTGCATGTCGGTCATCAGCGCGTCGAAGTCGGTCGAGGCCACGTCGTCATCCTTCACATAGCCGCTCTGGTCATAGGTGATGACCGCGCCCCACGTGTCTTCATCGAGGAAGGTCTTGCCCGCCGGAAAGACCAGCCCCAGCACACCGTCCGCCTGCGCGGCGGGATTGCCCCAAGCGTCGACGATCACCTCGCGCGCCGCCTTGGCGTCGAGATAATAATAATCCTTGCCCAGATGCAGCGTCGCCTTTGCGTCCGGCAGCGCGATGTCGCCGGTCTGCGGCTGCTGCCGTTGCAGCATGTCCTTGACCTTCGCCTCATAGGCGCGTTGTTCGGCGGTCGGAGCGGGCTGCTGCGCCAGAAGCGACGCCGGCGTCGCGCCGAGCAGCAGCATGGCGCCGACCGCGCCCCACATTCTTCTCATGACAATTCCCCCATTGGATGGGTAACAGTCTAGAAACAAACGGATAGATGGCAATGGCTGAAAGACTGTTTGCGCGCGCGCCGAGAAAAATCGCCTTTCCGCCCAATGTCGATGCGGAGACCAAGCTGCTGATCCTGGGCAGCCTGCCGGGCGACGCATCGATCAGGCAGGGCGAATATTATGCCCATCGGGGCAATGGCTTCTGGCAGTTGATCGGCGACGTGCTGGGGGAACATCTGCGCGGACAGCCCTATGCGATGCGGCTGAAGCGGTTGCGGGCGCGGGGCGTCGGCCTGTGGGACGTGATCGAGAGCGCCGAGCGGCCCGGCAGCCTCGACAGCAGCATCCGGGGCGCGGAACTGCGCGATCTCGGACTGTTCGTGGAGCGGCTTCCGGCGCTGCGGGCGATCGGCTTCAACGGCAAGACCGCAAGCCTGCATGGCCGCCGGCAGCTGGGAGAACGACCGGGGCTGGCGCTGATCGATCTCCCTTCCTCCAGCGGCGCCTATGCCAGCCTGTCGCGCGAGGCGAAACGCCACGCGTGGAGCGTGCTCCGCGACCATCTGGAATGAAAGCCTGCCAAAACGTCACTTTACCGTCATGGCATCGCTGCTAAGCGGTTCCATCCGAAGAAAATACGAAGAGTCGCCATGTTGCCCCGTTCCCTTGCCGCCGCTTTTCTTGCCCTTGCCGCGCTGAGCGCCTGCACCACGACCTCGACCGATCGCCCCGCGCCGGTCGCGCAGGCGGAGCAGCCCGCGCCCGTCACCATCCTGATATCGATCGACGGCTTCCGCCCCGATTATCTGACGCGCGGCGTCTCGCCCCATCTCAATGCGCTCGCGTCGTCGGGTGTCGAGGCATCGATGCGGCCCTCCTTCCCGACCAAGACCTTCCCCAACCACTGGGCGATCGTCACCGGCGACCGACCCGACCGTAGCGGCATCGTCGCCAACAATATGGAGGATGAGAGCCGGCCGAAGGACAAGTTCACCATGGCCAGCGATGACCCCTATTGGTGGAACGAGGCCGAACCGATCTGGATCACCGCCGAAAAACAGGGCGTCCGCACCGCGACCATGTTCTGGCCCGGCTCCAACGTGGCCTGGGGCGGCGTCAAGGCTGCCGAATGGCCCTATACGATCAGCAACGGATCGCGCCCGAGCGACTGGGCGCAGTTCAACGAAGCGATCAGTCCGACCCAGCGGGTGAACGGCGTGCTGGACGTGCTGCGTCGTCCCGCCGATATCCGGCCGCGCTTCGTCACCCTCTATTTCGATGAGGTCGACACCACCGGCCATATCAACGGCCCCGATGCGGCGCAAACGACAAAAGCCGTGGCCGATGTTGACGCGCATATCGGCGAACTGGTCGCGGGGTTGAAGGCGCTGGGTCAGCCGGCCAATATCCTCATCGTCTCCGACCATGGCATGGCCGCCAAATCGAACGACCGAGTGATCGCAATCGACAAGGTCGCCGACCCGGCCGACTATCGCATCGTGGAAACCGGCCCCTATGCCAGCCTTGCCGCGGTTCCGGGGCGTGAAAAGGCGCTGGAAGCGGCGCTGCTCAAGCCCCTCGACCATATGCAATGCTGGCGCAAGGGCGAGATTCCGGCCCGCTTCCATTATGGCGCCCACCGTCGCATCCCACCCTATTTCTGCCTCGCCGAAACCGGCTGGGTGTTCCAGGCGACGACGCCGGCCAAGCCCGTCACCGGCGGCGACCATGGGTGGGACGATCGCGCGCCGGAAATGCAGGCATTGTTCATCGCCAACGGTCCGGCCTTCGACACGCGCTTCCACCCGTCACCCGATTTCACCAATGTCGATGTCTATCCGCTGCTGGCGCGGTTGCTGGGCGTGACCCCACTGGCGTCGGACGGCAATGCGGCGGCGTTGCAGGGGCTGGTCAAGCCCTGACATTGACGTAAACGGAAAGACATTCTACGCCATCATCCATCGCGAGAGGAGATCAATGATGGCGGAAGAAATTGTCTATTTCGAGGATATCGCGATCGGCGACAGCTTCGACTTCGGCCCCTTGACCGTGTCTCGGGAGGACACCGTCGCCTTCGCCGCCGAATTTGATCCCCAGCCTTTTCACCTGTCGGACGAAGCGGCGGCCTCCACGCATTTCGGCACCATCTCGGCCAGCGGGTGGCACACGACCGCGCTGTTCATGAAGATGTTCGTTGCCGAAATGCAGCGGCATCCCGGCCGTCAGGCGGCGAGCCTTGGTGCGATGGGGGTCGACGAACTGCGCTGGCTGCGCCCGGTGCGGCCGGGCGATACGCTGCGCGGCCGGAGCGAAGTGATCGACAAGAAGGCCTCGCAAAGCCGCCCGGAAATGGGGATCGTCCGCAACAAGGTGACGATCCTCAATCAGGACGACCAGCCGGTCATGACCATGATCCCGATCGCCATGTGGCGGACGCGGGTGGGAAAGAGCGGGCTGAACGCATCAGGCAGCGCCTGAATTGGGTGGTTTGCGGACATAGGCCCTCCTCTTCAGGGGAGGGGTTGGGGTGGGGCGTCGCCATAAGGAGCAAGCTTTTCATCGCGCCACCGCCCCACCCCTCGTTCCCCTCTCCTGAAGAGGAGGGGATGTAGAAGGTCCGCTTCTGGCCGACCACTGACATGCCGATCGGAACCGCAACGCGCCGATCCCCGCTACTTCCGCCCGAACAGCTTCTCGATATCCCCATGCCCCAGCTTCACCCATGTCGGCCGACCATGGTTGCACTGGCCCGAGCGCGGCGTGACCTCCATCTCCCGCAGCAGCGCGTTCATCTCCGCGACGCTCAGGACGCGGCCGGCGCGGACGGAGCCGTGGCAGGCCATGGTCGCTGCGACGAGGTCCAGCCGCTCCTTGAGCGACAGGGCGCTGTCATAAGCGGCGAGATCGTCGGCCAGGTCCGTCACCATGCCCTGCACGTCCGACTGGCCGAGCATCGCCGGCACCGCGCGGACCAGCATGGCCGACGGACCGAACCGCTCCAGGTCGAGGCCGAATTCCCGCAGTTCCTCCGTCCGCGCCTCCAGCCGGTCGCAGGCGGGTTCGTCCAGTTCGACGACTTCGGGCAGCAGCAGCGCCTGACTGGCGACGCCCTGCCCCTCCATCGCCCGGCGCATCCGCTCCAGCGTCAGCCGCTCATGCGCGGCATGCTGGTCGACGATGACGAGGCCGTCCTCCGCCTCCGCGACGATATAGGTGCGCGCGACCTGTCCGCGCGCGACGCCGAGCGGGAAGCTGTGCCCCTCCGGCGCAGGTTCGGCGGCGGGTTCGGCACGGGCCTGCGGCGGGGGCGTCTGGAAGGAGGGACGCCGATCCGCGAAGGAGGATTGCACGAACTGGTTGTAGCTGACCGGAGCCGGCGCGGCGGCCTCGAAGATCGGCAGGGCGCTGATCGGGGTGGGCGAGATCGGTTCCGGCTTCCAGGCGGAAAGGCCCGCCGGATCGGCATGCTGGACGGCGCGGAACCCTTCCGCATCGAGTGCGCGGCGCAGGCCCGAGACGATCATGCCGCGGATCAGCGCGGGATCGCGGAAGCGCACCTCGGTCTTGGCGGGATGGACGTTTACGTCCACCTCCAGCGGTGGCACGTCGAGGAACAGCGCCACAACCGGATGCCGGTCGCGCGCCAGCATGTCGGCATAGGCGCCGCGCAGCGCGCCGATTAGCAGCCGGTCCTTTACCGGGCGGCCGTTGACGAACAGATATTGATGATCGCCCACGCCCCGATTGTAGGTCGGCAGCGAGGCGACGCCCGACAGTTGCACCCCGTCGCGCTCCAGCGACACGATGACATGATTGTCGGCCAGTTGCCGGTCGGTGAGCGCGGCGACCCGATCCTCCCGCGCGTCATTTTCCTGCACGCCCAGAACCCGGCGCCCGTCATGCTCGACCGAGAAGGCGACGGACGGGTGCGCCATGGCGAGGCGGCGGACGATATCGAGGCAGGCGGCATATTCCGCCTTGGGCGAGCGCAGGAATTTGCGCCGCGCGGGTACCTTGCCGAACAACTGGTCGACGGTGACGCGCGTGCCGGGCGGCAGGGCAGCCGGTCCTTCCGACAGGAGCAGGCCGTTGTCGACCGTGCGGTTCCAGCCGTCGCTGCCGCGCGGGCGGCTGTCGATCGAGAGGCGGGCGACGCTCGCGATCGACGGCAGCGCTTCGCCGCGAAAACCCAAAGTGGCCACATTTTCAATCGCATCGTCTGGCAGTTTGGACGTCGCATGCCGTTCCAGCGCCAGCGCCATGTCGGCCGAATCCATGCCGCAGCCATCGTCGCTGACTTCGATCCGGTCGAGGCCGCCATTGGACAGGCGGACGGCGATCCGAGTCGCGCCCGCGTCCAAAGCGTTTTCTACGATCTCTTTCAGCGCGCTGGCGGGTCTTTCGACCACTTCACCGGCAGCGATACGATTGACCAGATGTTCGGGTAGACGGCGTATTGACATTGATTAGTGACTAGCCCAAGCGAGCGCTTTCCGCGAGCCGCGAACCTCAGATTTTTTGCACTGCAAGGCGCAAGGAAGGTGAGAGGAACGGACACAGCGAAACAGGTATCCGACCGGCCCCGAAACGCGTCTGGGGGGCGGCGGGCGAAACAGGATAAGGCATGTCGATCTTCTCGCGTCTCTTCAAATTCTCCTCGCAGGATATGGCCATCGACCTCGGCACCGCTAATACGGTGGTCTATGTGCGCGGCCGCGGGATCGTTCTGAACGAGCCTTCGGTGGTGGCAGTCGAGACGCTGAATGGCGTCAAGCGGGTCAAGGCCGTCGGTGAAGACGCCAAGCTGATGATGGGCAAGACCCCGGATTCGATCGAGGCCATCCGCCCGCTGCGCGACGGCGTCATCGCCGACATCGACGTCGCCGAGCAGATGATCAAGCATTTCATCACCAAGGTGCATGGCGGCAAGCACAGCCCCTGGCGCGCCCCCGAAATCGTGATCTGCGTGCCGTCGGGTTCGACCAGCGTCGAGCGCCGCGCCATCCGCGACGCCGCCAGCAATGCCGGCGCGTCCCAGGTTTTCCTGATCGAGGAACCGATGGCCGCCGCGATCGGCGCCGACATGCCCGTGACCGAACCGATCGGTTCGATGGTGGTCGACATCGGCGGCGGCACGACCGAAGTCGCGGTGCTGTCGCTCCGTGGCCTGGCCTACACCACATCCGTCCGCGTCGGCGGGGACAAGATGGACGAAGCGATCGTGTCCTTCGTCCGCCGCCATCACAATCTTTTGATCGGTGAAGCCACGGCAGAACGGATCAAGAAACAATATGGCGTGGCCCAGCCGCCCGAAGACGGCGTGGGCGAAACGATCCATATCAAGGGTCGCGACCTGGTGAACGGCGTGCCCAAGGAAATCTCGATCAACCAGGGCCAGATTGCCGACGCGCTGGCCGAGCCGATCAGCACCATCGTCGAAGGCGTTCGCATCGCGTTGGAAAATACCGCGCCCGAACTGGCGGCCGACATCGTCGACCAGGGCATCGTCCTGACCGGCGGCGGCGCGCTGCTCAAGGGGCTGGACGACGAGTTGCGCGACGAGACCGGCCTGCCCGTCACCATCGCCGAAGATCCGCTTACCTGCGTCGCGATCGGCACCGGCCGCGCGATGGAAGACCCGATCTTCCGGGGCGTGCTGCAAACCGCCTGAGCGGAAGGACTGAGTGATGGCGCGGCCACCCAGCCGACGCCCCGGCATCAACCGGAAGGCGCAATATAGCCTCTTCGCCAGCTATGTGGTGGCGGTTGCCGGGGCGGCGGCCGGCCTGCTGCTGGTCGTGGTCGCGATTTTCGACCCGACGGGCTTTGCCGGGCTGCGCACCGCCACGGCCGAACTGACGCGTCCCGTGTCGGCCGGTCTCAAGAATATGGTGAGCGGCGTCAACTCGGTGGACGAGGTGCTCGCTTCCTATTGGCGCGCCGGATCGCAAAATGTCGCGCTCCGCCGGCAGGTCGAGGCCGATCGCAACCGCATCATCGACGCGAAGGCGGTCAAGCAGGAAAATACGCGCCTCAAGAAGCTGCTGCGGCTGGTCGACGAGGATCAGAGCGACCTGCTGACCGCGCGGCTCATCAGCTCCTCCTCCTCCAGCGCGCGCCGTTTCGCGCGACTGAACGCCGGGCGCTGGCAGGGCGTGCGGCCGGGCATGCCCGTGCGTGCGGCCGAAGGGCTGATCGGGCGCGTCCACAGCACCACGCCCAATACGGCCGAAGTGCTGCTGCTGACCGACACCGGCAATATCGTCCCGGTTCGCCGCGCCAATGACAGCGTGCCGGCCATTTCGACCGGCGCGGGCGACGGGTCGCTCGAAATCCGCGCCCTGTCGGCTGGCCGCAACCCGTTCAAGCCCGGCGACCTGCTGGTGACGTCGGGGATCGGCGGCATCTACCAGCCGAACATACCCGTCGCGGTCGTCGTTCGGGTCGAGGGCGAAATCGCCTGGGGCTTCCCGCTCGCCAACCCGTCGCGGGTCGATGCGGTGGTGGTCGAGCGCGCCTTCGAGGAAGTGGTGACGCGCGGCGATCCGGCGGCAGAGGCTGTGTCGCAGGAGGCTGCGAACGCCAGCAACGCGAGCGCGCCGTGATCGACCCGCATCTGCTGCATGTGCCGCGCCTCGGCCGGCATCCAGGCCGGTTTCGCCTCGCGGGGACGCCGGTGATCACCGTGCTGCTGGGATCGCTGGCCAGCGTGGTGCCGCTGATCGCGCAATCGCCGGTCATGCCCACCTTCGGCCTGTTGCTGCTGCTGTCCTGGCGTTTGCTGCGCCCCGAATTGTGGCGCGTCTGGATCGGCCTGCCGCTGGGCCTGTTCGACGACATGGTGAGCGGGCAGCCGCTTGGTTCCGCCATGTTCCTGTGGACCGTCGCGCTCATAGGTATCGATTATATCGAGCATCGCATGGTCTGGCGCAGCTACAAGCAGGACTGGCTAATCGCCACCATCGCCATTATCTTCTGCATCACAGGGGGTGTATTCTTCGCGCGGATCACGGGCGGAGGCGAAATTAGATTGTCGTTGGTCGCGCCGCAGATGCTCTGGACGGTCCTGCTCTTTCCTTTCATCGTCCGGCAATGCGCCCGGATCGATCGCTGGCGCGTGATGGCATGACGTTCATCAATTCCAAGCGCAAGATCGTCACCGAAGCCACCCAGACCTTCACCTTCTCGCGCCGGGCCATGGTGGTTGGCGGGTTGCAGGGGGCGATTGGGGCGATGTTGATCGGCCGCATGGCGTGGATCAGCGTGGCCGAGAATGAGAAATACAGCCTTCTGTCGGAAAGCAACCGCGTCAACCTGACCCTC
This sequence comes from Sphingobium lactosutens, assembly GCF_013393185.1. Lineage (GTDB taxonomy): Bacteria > Pseudomonadota > Alphaproteobacteria > Sphingomonadales > Sphingomonadaceae > Sphingobium > Sphingobium lactosutens_A. The sequence goes on from NZ_QJQX01000039.1 coordinate 183,611, forward strand.
ATTCCGCCGCGTCGGGGCTGGATTCTCGACCGACATGGCAAGCCGCTGGCCAACAACCGCACAGACTTCCGCGTCGATCTCATACCCCAGCGCGTCGTCGATGGTGAGGCGACGATCGGTCATCTTGCCAAACTGCTGAGCCTGGAACCGGACGAGGTCGATCGCATCCGTGAGGAACTGGACAAGTCGGCGGGTTTTCGTCCCGTGCAGATCGCCGACAAGCTGACCTACGATCAATATGCGGCGATCAGCGTGCGGCTGCCGGACCTGCCCGGTGTCGCGCCGAGCCAGGGTTTTTCGCGCTATTATCCGGCGGGCGCCACGGTCGGCCATCTGCTGGGCTATGTAGGCCCGGCGACGGCGGAGGAGTATAAGGCTCGCAAAGACCCGCTGCTCATCACACCGGGCTTCAAGGTCGGCAAGGATGGCCTTGAAAAGGCGTTCGATCGGCATCTGACCGGCAAGCCTGGCGCAAAGCGCGTGGAAGTCACTGCGCGTGGCAAGATCGTGCGCGAACTGACCACCCGTCCCGACACGCCTGGCCGTCAGGTCCGCCTGACGATCGATGCGGGGCTTCAGGAATATGCGGGCCGCCGCCTCGCGACGCAGAGCGGGTCGGTCGTCGTGATCGACTGCGCCAATGGCGACGTGCTCGCCATGGCGTCCATGCCCAGTTACGATCCCAACAGTTTTTCCGACGGCATCAGCCATCTGGAATATGAGATGCTGTCGAAGGACGATCATGTCCCGCTGCGCAACAAGACGTTGCAGGGCCTCTATCCGCCCGGATCGACGGTCAAGCCGATGGTGGGCCTGGCGCTGCTGGAGGCGGGGATCAGCCCGCAGGATACGATCAACTGCCCCGGCGCGATCCGGGTCGGCAACACGCTGTTCCACTGTCACAAGCGGCGCGGCCATGGTTCGCTGAACCTGCGCGGGGCGATCGCGCAGAGCTGCGACATTTATTTCTACCAGATGGCGCAGCGCGTCGGCATGGACCGAATCGCCAGCATGGCGCGGCGCGTTGGCATGGGGCAGAAATTCGATCTGCCCTTCCCGAGCCAGAGCTATGGCACCGTACCAGACCCGGCGTGGAAGGAGCGGAAATATAAGCAGTCCTGGCAGGTCTATGACACGGTGAACGCGACCATCGGCCAGGGCTATATGCTGATCAATCCGCTCCAGATGGCGGTGATGGCGGCGCGCCTCGCCACCGGCAAGCAATTGATGCCCAACTTCCTTCTGGGCGCCAAGCGCCCCGCTCCCGCCCCGGTCGGCGTCAGTGAGGAGCATCTGGTGATCATCCGCGACGCGATGAGCGCGGTGGTGAATGGCGGCGGTACCGGCGGCGCAGCACGGATGAACGTGCCGGGTGTGCTCATCGCGGGCAAGACCGGCACGGCGCAGGTACGGCGCATCACCATGGCGGAACGCGCGGGTGGCGTGCGCGGCAACGCCTCGCTCGCTTTTAAGCTGCGTGACCATGCCCTGTTCCAGGGTTTCGCGCCATTCGACAACCCGCGCTATGCAGTCGCCTGCATCATCGAGCATGGCGGCCATATGATCCGCAACGAGGACGCGCCGATGATCGCCAGCGATACCATGTCGTTCCTGTTTGAACCGGAAAAGGCGATGGAGAAGCTGGAAACACTGGAGAAAGGCTGGGGCGGTCCACCCGCCGAGCGACAGGCGCGGCAGATGGCGGCCTTCCGCTTGGCCAAGGCGATCGAAAAGGGGCAAGCGCCCCCGCCTGTCGCCGACAATGCGTCGAACGCTGTTGCTGCCAATAGCGCCGCGCCGGCGGCGCCGGCTCCCGCCGACGACGCCAACGACGCCCCACCGCCTCCGGGCAGCAACGCTGCGGGCGCGCCATGAGCATCGTTCCTCAACCCCTGACCCAGTTCCCGTGGCGCGTGCTGCTGCTGCTGCTCGCCATCGCGACCTTCGGGACTTTGGTGCTGTACAGTGCGGCGGGCGGCAGCATCTTTCCCTGGGCGGTCAATCAGGGCGTCCGTTTCTGCATTTTCTCCGGCATGGCCCTGTTCCTGAGCCGCGTGCCGCTGGAAATCTTCAACCGCTTCGCCTTTCCGGCCTATGGCGCGGTATTGGTCGCGCTGGTGCTGGTCGAGCTGATCGGCGGCGTCGCGGGCGGTAGCCAGCGCTGGATCAACCTTGGCTTCATGCAGTTGCAGCCATCGGAATTCATGAAGCCGATCATCGTGCTGGCCGTCGCCAAATTCTACGCGATGCTGCCGGTGGGCGAGATACGGCGCTGGAACGCGATCTGGCCGGCGCTGGTGCTGATCGGCTTCCCCTTCATGCTGGTGCTGGTGCAGCCGGACCTGGGCACCGCGACGATGATCGCGGCGGGCGGCGTGACCGTCATGTTCCTCGCCGGCCTGCCGCTGCGGCTGTTCATCGGCACGGGCCTGACCGGGGCGGCGCTGGTCCCGATCGCTTTCAGCTTCCTGCACGATTATCAGAAGAACCGCGTCCTCATCTTCATGGACCCGGAGAGCGATCCGCTGGGCGCAGGCTATCATATAAGCCAGTCGAAGATCGCGATCGGATCGGGCGGCCTGTGGGGCAAGGGCTTCCTTCAGGGCACACAGAGCCATCTCGACTATCTGCCCGAAGGTCATACCGACTTCGTCTTCGCCACCATGGCGGAGGAATGGGGGCTGCTGGGCGGCACATTGCTGATCGTCGCTTTCCTGCTGCTGTTCCGCTGGGGCATCCGCGTGTCGATGCGCACGCCGGACAAGTTCGCGCGGCTGACGTCGGCTGGGCTGACCACCACCATCTTCTTCTATGTCGCGATCAACCTGATGATGGTGATGGGTCTGGCGCCGGTGGTCGGTATTCCCCTGCCCTTCATGTCCTATGGCGGATCGTCGATGCTGACGGTCATGCTGTGCGTCGGCATCATCATGTCAATCGACCGGTCGACCAAGCGCCGGGCCAACCCCGGAAACTGGGCCTGATCCGCCCCGGCGTGAAAAAATTGCGTAACAAAGCAATTTACTGTTTGCAGAATCGCAGGCGACTGCTAACAGCCCGCCCACGCCGGAGCGACACCCCACGGGGTCAAGCGGAAAGCCCAGCGTGGACGCATAGCTCAGTTGGTAGAGCAGCTGACTCTTAATCAGCGGGTCCTTGGTTCGAGCCCAAGTGCGTCCACCATATATTTCAAAGACTTAGAGGGTGGTTTGAGGTCCAAAGCTGGACCCACCCCCTCCAGTTTACAGCTTGGTTTACAATTTCCCCCTGTTTTCCAGCTTCGAAATGGCCGTTTCCGCCATCTCGGAATCCCGCTTGAGATAGTGCGTATCAAGGATCGTTTCGACGTCCTTGAGGCTATGCCCGGTGATCGTCGCGATCTGCGGAACACTCGCTCCTGCGATCGCCAGACGGGTCACGACAGTGCCCCGCAGATCGTGGAAGGTGAGACCAGCGACACCGGCTTTCACACAGGCCTTGCGCCACGATGTCCGAAAGCCGTCGCTCGTCCAGGATTGCCCGCGTTCGGTGAGCAGGATCGTTGCCGGCAACGACTTCCCCTCGACGTCGTAGCGGGCTTTCAAAGCGTCCAGCGCAAGCTTGAGCGGTGCTCCAACAGGAACGATCACCCGCTTGGGCTTGCGGTTCTTCACCTTGCTCTTTGTCTTGCCCTGCGTAAGACGGATTTCCGCGCCGTCATACGCCGTCCAGGGCAGGTTGATGAGATCGCCCTGACGCTGCCCTGTCCACAAGGCGAGTGTCATGGCCAAATGGAGGTGGGGCGGCGCGTGTCGGTAGAAGGCGTCCTCGTCACCGTCTTTCCAGACGGAATCGACGCGGCCGGATTGATATAGACGACCGGGCCGTTTGCAGGGATTGGCGATGACCAGTCCTCTATCAAGCGCCCATGCAAGAATGCGCGCCAAAACGGCAAAGCGATAATCTGCCGTGCGTTCCGATGTGCCGGCAATTCGATCGCGCCAGGCCAGAAACTCGCCGCGCGTGCGCGGGTCACCGAGCGCGCCTGTCGGAAAATCTCCAAACTCCGTTTCGATGAATCTCAGATGCTTCCCATAGTCCTTGCGGGTGCGGGGCGCGAGACGGGTATAATCGGTGGATTGCTCGAATGCCCGAAACACGCCGTTGAGCGTGTCGCTTGGTTTATGCCTGTTTTTTCGCTCATTGTGCGCCGTGACATAAGCCTGGTGGAATTCCGGCGTACCGAATTTGGCCTCGATGCGGGGCCCGCCGCGCCAGGCATAATAGTAGGTTGCGTATAGGCCGCTCGCCAATTTCTTGCGTACCCTGTGGACACCTTTAAGATTGACGCGCATCGCGCCGCGCCTTCCATTCGTCGAACGGGGTCGACGAAACCGCGGATGGTTCCGTTTCCAGATGCACGAGGATGATCCGCCCATCCGGGTGGATCTCGGTACGCACGATCGTCAGTCCGCCCTCGCGGGCCATACGGATGGCCTGGGCGAGACTGGGGCGTCGTGGCGAGGATTTACGCTGTCCGGCCACAGCGAGGCCGTAGGGCGTGAACCCAACTCGTGGTCCCCTGCCCGCCGCACTCCCCCCTCCCTTCCTTGGCGAGTCGGTTGGAGAGATATGAGGTTACACCTGGCAGCGCTGGAGAGCGCTGCGTCCCGGCGGGCGCCACTGGTGATGCATGGACCTCCCCGTCCCAACAGCGACTGATGGTGGTTGCAACGCCCACGGGGGCAAAAGCCGACCCCAAAGTCTGGAAGATGGAAAGACGCATTGTGCGCTCCTCAAAGGAGCACCCGCGCGATGTCATGAAGCAAAGCAGATAGTATCATAGTCTGGAGTAACTTAAAGGCCGGCCTTTATCGGTTTCCCATCTCAATTCTGCGGTACCGGGCTAAGGTTCAGCGCATAAACACGTCGCTCCCGAACCGTCCAATCAGGTGCATGGCCACAGAGCTGATATAGTTTCGCTGACGCCACGCTGTCGGGCTGTGGTAGATGCCGACTGCCTTCCAATAGTCTCCCGTCGTCCGCAAGGCGGACAGAAACACCCACCGTGCGGCCTCCGCGTTGAAACAGGGATCAAAACGAAGCCAATGGCGCACGTGGGCTTTCGGCCGACCAATATGCGCGGCGATGCGCCCGACCCACCAACTGTTGATCTGCAAGGGCCCCAGGTCATGGGTGCCGTTGGTGTTGGCAACCTCCGCACCGATCCAGCCGGCCTCCTGGTCGCGCAGACCCAAGAGTGTCTTCTCGAGCCAGGGCCTGCCAAGCGAGGCCCGACGGATGCACGCACCGATGAGACGTTCATCATCCGGATTGCGCGTCCTGGCCTGCGCCGGGGACGACGAGGCCATCACTGCGCACAGCAATGCACCGATGAGATAGGGTGCGAAACGCATCATACAGCCCTCATCGATTTTGACGCCGTTCGATCATGCCGCATCTGGCCAGCGAAGTCTGGAAACGACCCATCTGTCAACAAAGCCAGAAGCGCGCGGCCGGAAATGATTTCGACAGTGCTGCCATGAGCCGCGGCCGCCCGGCTTTGCGGCCCGGTCCGCCCCGTATGGATGAAGAGACCGCGTCGCCCTTTCGTGCGACAAAGCGCCTCAAATGCCGCGACATCCTCCGGCCGGATCGTATCAGCATAGCGTTTGGCCTGGATCAGCCAGACAGCGCCATCGATCACGACCTGTCCATCGATCCCGCCATCACCGGTGTAACGGCGGTTACGAATGACCTTGTGACCACGGCGCTCAAAACTCTCGAGCAGAAGTTCCTCGAAAGCGAGCGGGTCCATGGCGCGCAAGCGGGCATAGAGAAGCTGCGGCGGCTGCGCCCGGTCACGCCCACGAAGTTGAGCCGCCATGGCCCTGGCCTGCTGCCTTCGCCAGCGATGCTTCACCGGCATCTGAAATTGATGGAAGACGACGGCAAGGGTGATGAGCATGCACGCGGACAGGGCAAAGAGCATGAAAGAGGACCTTATCGCTCGGGGCCGTAAGACGGCTCGGGGTGATGGACAGGCGATGGCGCTGGCCGCACCGGCTGATTGTCTGGTGCGCCGCGATCGGTGCGGGCGCGGTCGAGAATGCCCTCGAGAAAGCGGTCCAGGACCTGTGCAACGCTGCGCGCGCGCTCGGCGAGATGTTCGGCGGTACCGCGCGGCGGACGCTCCCGGCGATCGAGATGCCGTTCGAGTATGCGATCGCGCCGCTCCGCGCGCATTCGCTCCTTGTCAGCCTTGAGATTGGCCAGATGCTGTCCATGGCGGTTCGAGAGTGAATCGACACGGTCTGCCTTCAGCCGCCCCAACCCTTCCGACGATGATGTTTTCTCACCTAACTGCCGCTCGAGCTTGGCGATCAACGCCTTGACGTCGTTGGTCCAAAGCCTTGCGCCGAAGGCCGCGCGGGTGATGGCCGTGTAGAAATTCTGGGCGTTGACGAGCGGCGATTCGACCGGGGCAAGCACGAAGACCCGCGGATAGGTCTTGGACTGAGCGGAATAGACGGTCTCGGCATAGCCATGATCCCAGGTCCGGTGCTTGGAGAGATCGACCTGTTGCACACGTTCGTCGCGGTCCCAGCGGATCGTTGCCACCGCCCCTTCCAGCTTCTCCACCGTCCCGCGCTCGGCGTTGCGCAGATCCAGTTCACGGTTGACGAGACGCCACTGGATACGGTCTCCTTCGGCAAGATCGCGATGCTCCGGATTAAATATGTTGATATGCCGAGCCCTGGTCGTCTGCGGATCCCATCGAATCGTGCGGCCTTGCTCATCGACGAGGCGCACGACCTGTCGGCCATTGGGTTCACGCCCCAGTCCTATGACGCGATAGTCGGTATTGCGGGCGACACCGAAACCGACGATATCACGGTCGAAGCGCACAATCTGACTAGTGCCGTAAAAACGCGCCATATGCTTTTCAATGTCGGTCAGGCCGGCGGGCGCGAGGATGGACAGTCGGGTGTCCTGGGCGGCGAGACCATTCACGTCTTTCAGCGCATCGCGAATCTTGCTGTTGACGATGAGGCGGGTCGCATTGTCGAGGACGAGAATATTGGTGCCGGCCCGCGAGTCCGGCTTGAGCCGTATCCAGGCATGCACGACCTGCTCGGCCATCCTCTCATTGTCGGTAACGGTGCTGACGCTATCGAGCTTTGCCAATGCCTCGGCGAAGTTGCCCGAGCGTGCGGCAGTGACGGCCGCCTTGATCGATTTGGTTTCCTGACGCACGGCTTCGGTAAGTTCGACCGTCGGCAGGCCCAGTTTGCGCATCAGCCAGAACGGCTTGCCCTGCTCGATGGCGCCAGTCTGTTTCTCGTCGCCCAGCAGCAGCAATCGTGCGCCCGTCGTCCTGCTGATTTCAAGCAGCCGCTGGGCCTGGCGGTTGCTCAGTTGCCCCGCCTCGTCGAGGACCAGCACATGGCGGTCGGTGATCCCCTGCCCGCCTCGCGCGACGAAACCGGCCACGGTATAGGAGGCGATATCTGCTTTCTTGCCCAGTTCGGCGGCCGCTGAAGATGTGGGCGCCAGGGCGATCAAGGTCGTGCCGGGCTCAGCCGCCTCTCCCAACACTCTGACCAGCGTCGATTTGCCGGATCCCGCGACACCGTGGATGGCGGTGATGCGATCGCGTGTCAGCGCCGTCTCGACAAGGGCATTCTGCTGCTGCTTGTTGAGGCTGGTCCCCTCCAGCACGGTAAGCAATCGATCACTTGAGGCAATCGGGCGAGCATCATTCAGGCCGAGCGCGATATGCTGGGTGAGCGCCAGTTCCAGCCGCCAGGATTTGCGACTGGTTCGCCCTCGTGCCAGTATCTTGTCGCCGGTCTGCTCATGGGTCGGCAGCAGCTTGCGTACCAGTTCGTGGTTTTCGATGCGGGGACGGATATCCTCGAGCCGGACTTCGCCGACATGGGCGGCGAGACCAGTGCGCATGATATCGCCCAGATTGTTGACCGCTTCGGTCGTGTCCAATTGCCGCAGGCCGAACAGCGCGGCACGCGACGCCTCCCGTTCGGTGGGTGGCAAGTGCCTGCCTTCTCGCTCATACGTTTCGGCGGTGATCAACCGAAGCGCGTCGAGCCGTGGCCCGGTCCGCTGGTGCCACCGCGCGACAAGGTCTTCCTTGCCGATCTTCACCTTGGCCTTGCGCGTGGCGTAGAAAGAGGCGCGCTGGGCCTTCTGCCCGACCAGCCCATGTTCGCGGGCATGTTCCTCGATCGCCTCGGCGCGCTGCGAGAATTGTTCAATCAGATCATCGGGAACACCACGTATCTCGAAGAGGCCCGATCGCGGATTGGTGTCGATCTCATAGCCAGCCTCGCGCAAGCCAAAGGCCAGGGCATTGCGATATATCTGACCCGCGACGCGCTGTTCGCCATACATGACCCTGCTTTCCAGGCTCGCCATGGGATCGCCGGCTTCGCGATTGGTCATGTTGAGGACGACCAGATGGGTATGGAGATGGGGATCGAGTTCGCGACTGCCATGTTCGGTAAAGCGCGCGACGAGGATGCGACCGGTGGTTTCGTGAACGATCTTGCCTTCGTTCCGGCGGCGCAACTGCGCCTGTTCCTCCAGATAGGCGATAGCGCCGGTCACCGCGCCCTCATGGGCGGCAATAACGCGTTCGTCCCCGGCCACCAGCGCCATGATCGACACGGACTTGGGTGCGTTGACCGCGAAGTCCCAGCCGGGATGGTGCTGGTTCTGCCCATCGGCGCGATGGCGGCCCAGTTGCTGGTCGCCAACCTTGCCGGCCAAAAGTTCACGAAACAGCGTTGGATCGACCGCGCCTGACAGCCCAAGATCAGCCGCAAGCTTGCCGGCCCATTCCGAAGGTTCGTTCCCGCCCTTCGTGTAATAGTCGCCGACCGTATAATAGCGGGCAATGTTAGCGGGTTGCCCATGGAGGCGCTGGGGCTGGATCATGCCGGCCTCGCCTGTTCGCGCGGTCCATCTTCACGGCCATGCTGGACAAGTTCGGAGCGGATTTCTCCCTGTTTGCCGGCAAGGATAGTCCACAGGGATCGCGCGGGAACCGGAAGCTCGGCATGCTCTTCATTCAGCAGGATATCCGCGACCCGCTGCGGATCGATATCGGGCGCAGGAGGGCTGAACAGATCCGGCTGTGGTGACGGTGGCGTTGGCGTCTCGTGGGATGCCTGGGGCTTCTTCGACGGCTTTTCCCCGGCGTTGGGGGCTGGCGGCGTCTGCGCAGCCTCGCGCTCCATGGCTTCACGGACCCGAGATTCGGCGTGGGCAATGCGAACGAGTATTTGCGCCTTGTCCATCTGGGCGGGCGGGTCCGTACGCTCTGAGAAGGCCTCTCCCAGCGATGGAATGTCGTTGAAGCGGCTATCGAACCGGACCACGGGCAGATTGCGGCCGAAGCGCAGGAAGCCCACCAGATTGGGTAGGTTGGTGACCTCGGTCGGCATGACCAGCGGCCGGGTCACCTGCATGCGCGACAGGTTGACGCCGTCGCGCATGTCGTTGACGCCATAGGACATGCCCTCATTGGCCTCTACCTGCTCGACCTGACCGAGGTTGATCGAGACATGCTCGGCGGTGTCGGTATCGTTCGCCCGCAGCGCCACCCAGGTCGAACAATAGCCGGTGATCGCCGCGGCATCTTCCTTGCCGTAGGTGGCCTTGAGCTGGGGATAGGATTGGAAGCCCAAAATGCCGCATCCGCCATATTTGCGGGCTCGGGCAAGAAAATCCGAAAGCGAGGGCAGCTTATGCAGCGTCGGCAGTTCGTCGATCACGCAATAGAGCCGCCGGTCGCGATCCGGCGCCAGGCTCATGATCGCACTGATCGCGATGTCGAGCCACACCGTGATGAGCGGGCGCAGCGAGGGAAGCTGATCGGCTTTCACGGTGATGAAGAGCCAGCTTCCCTCCGCGCCTTTCTCTACCCAGTCGCGGATCGAGAAGCCGTCCTCGGTATCGTCGAGATAGCCGAAGCTGCGCATGACCGAAGCGAGTTCGGCCTGGATGCCTGCGGATGTCCGTTCGCCTTCGGCGCTGATGAAGGCGGCGGCGTCCGTACCGGTCACGAAGGCGGCCAGATCCTTGAGCTTCGAACGCAAGAGCCGATCGAGCAGGACCGAGACATAGGTATGTTTCTGACGGGCGAGTTTGCGCATGACCGCGACCAGCGTGCCCCGCGCCGCCTTGGCCCAGAAGGGATCGCCATGCTTGTCCGGAATAGTCGACTCCGCGATCTGGTCATAATGATAGTCGCGCGGCACATCGACCCAGGGTGACCAGCGAGCCGTACGCTGATCGAGCGGGTTGAGCAGCATGTCGGTGTCCTGCCGATAGAATTTCTCGACGAAGGTGCCGGCGGTGTCATAGACGATCGCGCGACGGCCTGATTTACGGATACCCTCGAGCATGCCGACGATAAGGTTGGTCTTGCCGGTACCCGGAGCGCCGCAGAGCAGGATATGCTCGGGCTCAAAGGCCTCGGGAACTGGAACGGCGCCGATGACGAGCGGCCCTTTTTTCTGGCCCCATAGCGCGCGTCGGACTTGGCGAATGGTGCCGAAGCGCGCCCCGCGCAAATATTCGTTGGAGCCGAGCCCCCTGCCCGTCCGCGTGAAATAGAACCACGCCCAGGCGAGCATGACAAACGTGAACAGCCCCGAAATTAGCGCCCCATGCAGCAGATAACCCTCGAAAGACCGCAAGGTATTCTTCGCGAGCGCCGACGCGACTAGCCAGTCCGCCGAAGTCCAGTAATCCAGGCCTGCCGGCGTGCGAAACTGTACCGGGTCATTGGTCCCGCCGGCTGCATCGACTTTGATCGTCGCCTCGACCAGCTTGAGCAGGACGAAACGCTCATATTCGGTCGATTTCTCGAAGGCATACCAGAGGGTGCCGATGATCCAGATGATGAAGCCGGCCAATATGGTCTGGTAAAAGACCTGGGTGGTCATGCGGACGTTGTGGACTATCGCCTGTCCGCCGCGCGTCCAGGACCCCAGCATATCGTTGCGGAAGATGCTCATAGGGCATCCTCCCCGCCCAGCAGGCCGCGTTCGGCAAGAATAGCGCGGGCTTGCGCCATCCCCTGCTCGAGCGCCTTGGGAGACTGCTGGCCGACGGATGTCGCGACGATCGACAGGATCTGGATCGAAGTGGCAAGGATCTCGTCCTGGGAGGAGAAGACGTAGCGCTTGCGTTCATCGACCGCCTGCTCAAGCAGCTGCCGTATGAAGCCCGACAAAGAGAGGTTTGCACCGCGAGCACGGCGCATCAAGGCAGCATGCAGCGACTCATCGAGACGGAAATTGAGCTTGGGCAAGCGAAGGGCCTCCTTGTCCGGAGACCTTCGCAGATGTCATGAAGCCATAGCACGTTACTGAATCCGCGTTCGTGGCGCAAGTCACGACGATTCGAAAATCCATGATCGGAAGGTTATAGGAATGCTTTTCGGCCGTTACCGACTGCGGGGTGTTTCACATGAGGAGGATGGATATGCTTCCTAGGGGCGAATCGCCTTGATGGCGTGTGGAGATTGTGCACTGCCTATCGAGTGGTTGGTCAGGAGGAAGGCATCAGTGGAAGATCCGGACGACCTCTCCCTCTGGTCCCGTCTTACCAACAAGCATCGCGCCTGCCTGGACCTTGTCATTGAACGCAAGAGTTCGAAAGAAATCGCCCGGGTTCTTCAGATTTCTAAGCCCACTGTCGATCAGCGCATCACCGCCGCCCGGAAGGTTCTCGGCGCAGCGGACCGCGATGAGGCGGCAGTCATCTACACCAGATTGAAGAGTGTATATGATCGCGTCACATATGATCCAGTGCAGCTTCCCCCGCTGCCTGTCCTGGTGCCATCAGACTTTTCGGACGGCGACCCGTCATCGGTTCTTTTGCTGAGCGATAGTATTGCGCCCAGCATCGGGACCGGGGGCAAAAGGAAGGATTTTCTGGCGCCGTTCCAGGAAGGGTGGAGACACGATTACAGCATCCCGGCACGCATAATGATTATGGTGACTATGCTCACCGCCCTAGTCATCGTCGTGTTTCTGGGCCTCGGCATTGCCGAGACGCTTACGCGCCTCGTTTCCAACTGATCCTGACAATCTGGCCCAACATTGCCCGGAAGCGCTTCGCGCTTCCGGCGAAGGAGAAGTTATGTCCAATTCCGAATCGTTCGCGGTAGCCCGTCTGCAACGCGATGTGCCTGGCGCCGAAGCCCGCATCGACGACGCAATCATTGCGCTTTCCACGCTCATGACCAGCGTCGTGACTGCCCGGCGTGAGACCAGCGTCGCCGCAAAAACGGGGCAAGCGACCATCATACGTCTCGCAAAGGCGCAGATGTCGCTGATCGATATCAGCAACGAGGTTCTGCGGGCCCATGGTGAACTTGCCGATATCGGCAAGGAGACCGCAGGTCTCGATCTCCACGAATGTCCTTCGATGGCCGTAGCGCCCTCTCACCTCGCCGCCGTCGCCTAAAGTCGATTGACCAGGAGCCATCGACATGATTTGGAAACGGAATGCTACGCATCGCCCTGTTTCTGATATTCCTGTCGATGGCGATCGGATACGCCATCTGGAAAGGAGGCATGCCGGAACGGGCTATGGCCGCTATCCTGATTGCCATGGCCTTGATGGATCAGGCTCTTCACCTCTTCATGCCGGCCCACTTTGCGACGGTCGACACCGGTCATCTTGCGATCGATCTCGTTGCGGCGGCATCGACGATCTCGCTGGCTATCGTAGCGCACAGGTTCTGGCCGATGGCGGCTGCCGTCCTTCAGATACTGCCACTTCTGGCCCATTTCAGCCGGGCGCTGGATTTGAGCATGCATCCAATCGCCTATTTGACGATGCAGGTTGCCTCATCCTGGCTTCTCCCTCCGCTTCTGGCCCTCGGAACCTGGCGACATCGGCTGCGTCTGCAACGCAACGGCAGCGATCCATCCTGGCAGACTTCCTTGAAATCATCGAGCCGGTCGATGGAGGCCAGCTAGCGAAGGCCCTCTTCGACGAATTTCGAAGCATCGGGCGCATCCTCGCTCAAAGCCCAGAGTCACTGGAGCGCGTGCTCGGCGGTCATGCAGTCGTCGCCCGGATATTGCTGGGGGCTCGCTTGGTGCTCCTTGAAGGAATGCGGGAGGAATTTGCCACTCTTCCGATCAGTCGAGACTGCCCCAATTTGCTTCAATATCTGATGGCTTCCATGGGCGCTCTTCCGGACGAAGTCTTACGGGTCATATTTCTTGACAGCGCAGGCCATCTGATAGCGGATGAACAGCTGCAGTTAGGCTCTCTCAGGCAACTCGCGCTTTATCCTCGCACTATTTTTCGCCGGGCTATGGAACTCGAGGCTGCGGGATTGATCCTTGTCCACAATCATCCAAGTGGGGACCCAAACCCTAGCGAAAACGACATTGTCGTCACACGGACCTTGTCGGAAATAGGTCGTTCTCTGGATATCGAAATCGTCGATCATATCGTCGTTACCGCAACCCGCGCTGTCAGCGTAGCGTGGCGCTGTGCCCCCCTGCCAGACGGATCATCGAACAGTTCTCAGATTCTTCGAGATAGTCTCGGTCCAAAAACCGGGGATCGCTTTGACGGTCATGTTGTGGCTCTCGAGAATGCAAGAGCCATCCGGGAGCGCCGCCAACTCCGGCGTGCGCTGGTGGGGTCGCCGGAACTGTTTGGCGAGCCTGCATGGGAAATGCTGATTGAGGTCTTCATCAAGGGAGCGGAAGGCGAGAAAATTGCGATCAATACGTTGTGCCGCGCTTCCACCGCGACGCCGAGCACAGCGCTGCGTATCGTCAACAAGCTTTGCAAGGCGGGGCTTATGATTAAGGTCAACGATCCCTATGATGGCCGCCGTCATTTCGTCGAGGTGACGCTTCAGGCCAGGACAGCCCTCGAGACTTATTTTGGCGGACATGAACAATGACCTGCAGATCCGACAAAATGCCATTCTCCAGAGGCTGACCGGCTGTTCCTGTTTCCCAGGAGGTTTCAAAGAGGTCGCATCCCTGACGTCCCTATGAAATCTTGTCATCCCGTGGATGACTGAAGTATCAGGTATAGCGCCCCTTCATACAGCCGCATGGGATAGCTCAACGAAATTTGTATCGGAACATGCCCGTAAGGCGAGTTCTTGCGCCACAAGGTTGTTAGCCGATTATATTCACTTTGAATGTAATTTAATATGCGTTGACTATGGTATGAAAGCTAGAGGTTAATCTGAGCACGCTAGGCAGCGGATGATAAAGAAGCTGTCGGATAAGCTGAGTGCTCAAATTCAAAGCGGAAATACTTGAACACATAGCCAAGGGAGAACCCTTGAGCGTAGTGGCTGACCATATCTGTCGTAGCGTCGAAGAGCGCTTTCCTGATATCGTCTGCTCCATTTTGACCGTGGACGCGAGTGGCCTGCTGCACCCCTTGTCTGCGCCCAGTCTGCCGCCCGATTTTTCCGGTCTGTTGGACAACATTGCGGCCGGACCTCAGGTTGGATCCTGCGGAACCGCCGCATATACCCGTAGAAACGTAGAAGTACGCGATATTGCGTCTGACCCGCGTTGGATAGGATATGCTGAACCAGTGCTCGCGGGTGGTCTTGTGGCTTGCTGGTCATCTCCTCTTCTTGACGTATCCGGTTCCGTCATCGCAACATTTGCACTCTATTTCCGTCAATCCCGCGGACCTCGCCGTGCGGAACGGGACTTGGTCAAACTGTGCATGCACCTGTGCGATCTCGCCTTGGCGCGAGCCTCCCGCGTGCAGGACCGAGAACGGCGCGCCTCTATCGACGCCCTGACAGGCCTGCCTAACCGCAGTAGTTTCGAACATGCATTGGCGCATTTGGGATGCTCCCGTCCCGGAATATGGGCGATCTTCCTGATCGATCTCGATAATCTCAAGATGACCAATGACACTTTCGGGCATGCTGCGGGAGACAGACTGCTCCAGGAAGCATCTGCTCGTATGGGTCAACTTGCCGCTCCAGATCGCATCTTTCGAACCGGTGGAGACGAATTTGCGATAGTGGTCATGGCTCCGGACCGCCTGGCCCGAGTCAGCGTCCTTGGCGAAGAAATACACGAGGCTTTGAGACAGCCGATAGAGTTTGCATCCTTCTCGATTTCGCCGAAAGCCACCATCGGATGCGCGATCGTTTCCGGAGATGAAGACAGCGCCTACGCTGTCTATAGAAATGCGGACATCGCGCTATATCACGCCAAGGATACGCATCCAGGCGGTTTTATATGCTTCAGGTCCGAACTCGATAGCAGCATCGTCGCCCGATTGTCGTCCATCGATGCTGTGAAATCGGCTCTCGACGAAGGCAGGATCGAAGCATGGTATCAACCATTCGTAGAGTTGGCTGGCGGGAAGATCATTGGATTTGAGGCGCTCTGTCGGATGACGACCCCGGAAGGAGAAATCGTGACTGCCTCGTCGTTCAGCGAAGCGACAACGGATGCACGGATTGCATCGACAATAACCCGTCAGATGCTCAGGCAGGTTGCCAGCGACATGAAACGCTGGAGGAACCTGGGCATTCCGCTTTCACCGATCAGCATCAACATTACAACGGTGGATTTGCAAGGCGGGAAACTTCTCGAGCTCATTGACCAGACATTTGGTGACGACAAAGAGTTGTTGAGCAATCTATGCTTGGAAGTCACCGAAGGGGCGTATCTGGACAAACGGGCCCACCTGATGATTGACGTGATTCACGAATTGCGTCGACGTGGCATCCGCATTGCGCTCGATGATTTTGGCACGGGATATGCCTCCCTGACACATCTTCTCAATCTTCCGATCGACATCATCAAGATCGACAGATCATTCGTCGAGCGCCTGCCAGCCGACGAACTCAGCGCTACCATTATTTCGGCGATAATCTCGATCGCAGGTAAAATCGGCGCCAGCGTAACAGCCGAAGGCGTCGAAACCGTGGAGCAGGCGGCTTTGCTGACGGAACTGGAATGCTTCGCGTGCCAAGGCTATTTATACGCCCCTGCACGCCCGCAGGCAGAGGCAGCGCAACTGGCGTTGCGGCATTCTATCTCCGGCGACCATCCTATCCCTATTGTTCGCACACATGGGGTTACTTGTGAGCCTTCCAGGGCCGCAAGACATCGAGATGACAATGCCTTCGCCGTCAAGCGAAGCTGAGTAATGCCAATTGGAACTTCATCAGAACGGCCACGGTGAGGTGGATTTCAGGCCAACACGTCCGTCTCTGAAAGACAACACTGAGACTTGCATCAGCAAGGGCGTTCCTGGCCAGATCCGCGGCACGGGTAATGCCACCATCGAGAAGGATGACGCCGGCAATTAGTGAAATTCTTTCATCCTGTCATCAAAACCTGATGCGATTGTTGCGGTAATCAGGATGACATATCTTCAGCAGTCCTACCGCAAAGCTTGGCTGAAGATTCTATATCCGGGTTTTTGCTCAACACCAGGCTCCCCACCGTGAAGCCCGACGAAGCCTGAAAGATGCAGAGAAAGAAGGATAGCATGACAAAGAAGATTCTTATTACTGGCGCAAGTTCCGGCTTCGGTCTCGGGGCAGCGATCGAGCTTGCCCGCCAGGGGCACCAGGTCATCGCGACCGCCGAAACCTGGCCGCAGGTGCGCAGCCTTCGCTCCGATGCGGCGGAAGCGGGTGTCGAGCTCGAGGTCATCAAGCTTAACTTGCTGAACGATATCGACCTCGCTCATGCCGCAACCTACGACCCTGACGTACTGGTGCTCAATTCCGGCATCATGGAAAGCGGGTCGGTCGTCGATATTCCAATTGAGCGGGTCCGCGAATCGTTCGAGGTCAACGTATTTAGCCAAATTAAGCTGGTGCAGGGCATCGTTCCCAAGATGGTGGCGCGCAAGTCCGGCAAGGTAGTGTGGCTCTCGTCGATGGGCGGCATCATGGCGCTTCCCTTTATCGGGGCCTACTGCGCCACCAAGCATGCCATCGAGGCGTTTGCCGGCGCCATGAAGACCGAGCTGGAGCCCCACGGCGTCAAGGTCGCCACCGTGAATCCCGGCATGTTCAGCACGGGCTTTAACGATACGGGTGCCGAGAGCCACGTGCAGTGGTACGATGAGAAAACAGCCGTTGTCCCGATGCCGGATTTCGGCGGTGCCCTCGCCAATCAGAATGATCCGAAGGAAATGATCGACGCGATGGTCGAAATCATTACGGCCGAGGATCACCTCTATCGCACGATGCGCCCGTCCGAAACGATCGATGCGGCAAAGAAGTGGCAGGAGACTGAGTGGACCCAGAACGCCTGACGTCGGGCTCGATGGGCATAAATCTCAGTCTCAAAGTATTTCGATTTGCAACCCAAATAGATCGCGGAGGATATCAATGGCCGCCTACGTCATATTTTGCATCAGCAACGTTCATGATGAGGAGAGTCTGGCGGAATATCGTCGCCAGGTGGTTCCCCTCATCGAAGCGACGCCCGGAGTTAAGTTCTTCGCTGGCCCCGTGCCGTTTGTCGTGGAGGAAGGGCTGCCGATCACCTATGGCGTGGTTATCGAATGTGCCGACCTCGAAGCCGCGAAAAGTTGGTATTATTCCGAAGATTATCAGCGGGTCGCCGCATTTCGGCATAAGGCCTCGGATGGTTTCGCCTTCATCCTGGAATCCTGGACCGGCCCTGTCCACTGATCCAAACTATGAGCGATGCGATAGTTCTCGGTCGACGATTTGAGTCCGCTAGGAGGCCCGCAAGGGAGCCGGGGCTGCTGATATGATCAGGATTTACTTCAATGCCGAACGGACAGGTGGCCTGAGATTCATTATCGTCGGGACCATTGCTCTGGTCATCGCATTGGCGGTCTGGGGATGGCGCCACGGCCCCTTCTGGTGGGGAGTAGCATGGGTATTGGCGGTCAGCGCGCTGATCCAGATCAACGTCGGTATCACCTACTGGTGGCGCAGTCCCGATGACCTCGAACGCGTCCAACATCTCGTTGCCCAAGAGCCGGGACGCATTGTGGGGGAGGAAGTACCACGGATGCAGGCCGTGCTGAAGAGCTACGCCATCAGCATACGGATCGAGATCGCCGTGCTCGCTGCGGGACTGGCGCTGCTCGTCCTTTCGCCGCACGGCAGTGCGTGGCAAGGCGCAGGGATGGGCTTGGCGGTGCAGACCGGCTTGGTACTTCTCCTGGACGGTTTGGCCGAGCGGCGGGGGCAAGCGTATCTCCAATGGCTGCTGGCGTTTATGGCCACCTCGCCAGATGCTGGCATCGCGTTTGGCGCGGATTCCGGCTGAGTTCAACGGATCGTAGTCGGTGACTGAACTGCGCAGGATGCCCTTGGTCTGTGTGCCGCAACCTTGCGAAGCCCAAATAATACCCCCTTGGCAAGGGAAAGGCCACAGCAAGGTTCGTCGAACAAACTGTAACCCGCTCGTTGAACGGAAAAGACAACTTAGGCGACGCTGGGAATACAGGAAGAAAGCGGGGCGGGCAGCAGTGGGATCCTTCAACCGCCCCGGCTGCTTTGCGCGATTAAACTGCGAATAAATTGAAGGAAAACAATATGGCCGAACGGAAAACTTGGTTCATTACCGGCACGTCTCGTGGATTCGGGCGTGTTTGGACAAAGGCCGCGCTTAAGCGCGGCGATCGGGTGATCGCTACCGCCCGCAATATCGACAGCCTGGAAATTCTCCGGACATCCTATGGCAACGACGTCCTTCTGCCCCTGACTCTCGACGTAACGGATCGAGATGCTGTTTTCGCTGCCGTCACGCAGGGACACGAGCACTTCGGCAGAATTGACGTCATCATCAACAACGCCGGTTACGGATTGAGCGGTGCCATCGAAGAGGTCAGCGCCGCCGATGCGCGCGCGCAACTGGAAACGAATGTCCTTGGCGCTCTTTGGGGGACTCAAGCCGTGCTGCCGATCATGCGTCGGCAGGGCAGCGGTCACATTCTCTCCGTCTCCAGCATCGGTGGCGTGGTCGCCTTTCCGACGCTTGGCCTGTATCACGCCTCGAAATGGGCACTTGAAGCCATGATGGATTCTCTATCGCAGGAAGTGGGCAACCTTGGTATCAAAGTTACGCTTATTGAGCCTGGCGGCTATGCGACCGACTTTGGCGATCCATCCTCGATGAAATTTTCCACTCAGATCGCGGCATACGACGAGCCGCGCGCACGCCTTTATGCTTCATTCGAACCGGATACGATAGGCGATCCACAAGCGACGGGGGATGCAATCCTGAAAGTCATTGATGCGGATCAGCCGCCGCTGCGCATCTTTCTTGGAGCCGTTCCCCTTCAGCTTGCTCGCGCGACCTACGAGGCACGCCTCGCCACCTGGGACGCCTGGGCAGGCACATCGATACAGTCTCAGCGGACAATATCGGTGCCGAAGTGAAGGCATCGAGCCGCCAGCAAGCCTCTTAAAGCACGTCATTCTGCCTCTGTCACATTCGCGACAATGACGTTGAGCGGCCCCGCCCTACGCGCGATCGCGCTATCCGGTCAAAAACGCCGTGGAGCGAGGCTGGAATTGCCGTTCGATCAAGACGGGCGGCGCTGTGCGTGCCGCCCCGTCGTCGCCTGCCTCGAAGAATGCGCGGCCAACAGCATTATATTGTCTATTGCAGCTAAACGGGTTCGCCAGAGAAAATGTATTGTCTCGCCGCATGCGGTAAGCACAATCGTCCCGTCCGTCAGTCCAAAGAGCGCTACCTCACGGAGTTCGCAAAATGCGACGGTGGGAATATTCGATCAAGTCGATCCAGCAGCAAAGTATCACGATATGCCGGCCGTCGCCGATGACCGAATTCAACTGAGAGATCTCATGTTCAAAAGTCTAGCGACGGGTATAGGGCCGATATGGCCCGACTCCCAGCGGCGGCGGCTGGCGATGCAAGGGCATCGTTCAGCGGGCGCCGCTCGCTCAGACCGAAATCACTCCGTCGTTGCTCATCCAGTCGTCAACGAACGCGCCCGAAACCTCGAAGAAGGCGTCGCCACTCGCACCTCCGACTTCGATGTGGCTTGCATCCAGGCCCATGGCTGGACGGCATACGCCGACGGGCCGAGCGTCTGGGCCGCCACGGTGGGCCCGCCCAAGATAGTCGCAGCGCTGAAGGCGCTCGCGCCCCAGGATGGCCCCGCTTTCGCTCCGGCAAGCCTGTTCAAGGTCAAGGCTGCATCCGGGGCAAGCTTGGGGCGCGAGCTTACAGCGATGGACGCGCCGGCAACTGATCCCAACTGCACCGCAGGGCAGGCCAAGGGTCGAATCTGCGCGCTACCGGAACTGCGACCGCGCCATGCAGGCAAAGGATTAAGTTTATGAGCAGCGCGCGGATGCCCTCGCGGCGCCCACCGGGCTTGGCGCGGCTTGGCGCATTCCTTTCGCTGCTGATACCGTCGTGCCTCCTTGCCGCCTTCCTTGAACGACTGGGCCTGCCGGCCGGCCTGCTGCTGGGGCCGATGATAGTCGCGATCATCTTTTCGGCGCGTGGCGGCACCTTCCACATCTCCGAGTCCGTGTCCGACGGCAGCCAGGCAATCATCGGCCTTATGATCGCCCCGTCGCTCAACCTGTCGATCCTCGCGACAGCAACCCAGGAGCCCTGGCTGTTCGTCGGCATCACAGCAACGACCATCTCGCTCAGTATGCTGATCGGGTGGGTGATGACTCGGTGGCGGCTCCTGCCCGGCACTGTCGCGGTCTGGGGTTCGATGCCGGGGGCGGCGGCGGCAATGGTGATGATGGCGCGTGATGAGGGCGCGCCATGGCAACTGGTTGCCGTGATGAGCTACCTGCGCATCTGCTTCGTGGCCGTGCTCGCCTCGCTGGTCGCCGCCGTTGCAACCGGCCACACCGAGAGCCCGCCGCCGGGCGGAGCCTGGTTCCCGCCGCTAGACGCGCTTGGGCTGGCCCAGACCGTCGTGATCGGCGTAGTTGGCATTTATGGCGGCCGGCTGCTTCGTCTTCCCGCTGCCCAATTGCTCGGACCAATCTTCCTTGGGGCCGGCCTTGAGGCCGCAGGACTCGTTCGACCGCAGCTGCCGGGCTGGTTGCTGGCAGTATCCTATTTCTTGCTGGCGTGGCGGATCGGACTTGGCTTCACGCCCGAGATCATCGCGGTTGCCCGCAAGGCGATACCCTGGATCGCAGCGGCGGTCTGCACGCAGATCGGGCTGCTTGCCGGCTGTGGGGCGGTGCTCGCCCACCTGACCGGGCGTGACCTGATGACCGCCTATCTGGCGATGAGCCCGGGAGGCGTGGACTCGGTCGCGATCATCGGAAGCGCGGTGCCGATCGATACGCCCTTCGTGTCGTCGATGCAGGTGTTCCGGTTCGTCGTGGTGCTGCTGATTGGTCCCAGCCTCGCTAGGCTCGTCGCGCGGCGCATGCGGTCAGCAGGTACGAGCGAGTGCGGCGATCAGCCAAAGGTCATGGGCAACATCCCGCACGAGCATCCGACCGACTGATCAACGGACGTGCTAGCCTGTCGGGACATCACCCATTCAGCCGCAAACGCAACGGTCTAAGGGAACAAAACAGTGCATGATCTCGGCCCGAATTCGCATCGCTTCGTGTCACAGCGGTTGACGCTCAACTATCTCGATTGGGGCAATCCCGACGCGCCCTTGCTCTTGCTCGTCCACGGCGGGATGGATCATGCGCGTAACTGGGACTGGGTGGCGCGCGAGCTGCGCGACGACTGGCACATCATCTGCCCCGATCTGCGCGGGCATGGCGACAGCGCCTGGTCTCCGGACGGGAGCTACTCGATGCCATATTACGTCGCCGATCTGGCGCAGCTGATCCAACAGTGTACAGACGGGCCCGTTTCCATCGTGTCGCATTCGCTCGGTGGCGCGATCTCTCTGCGCTATGCCGGTACCCATCCCGAGCGCGTCCACCGGCTCGCCGTAATAGAAGGGCTTGGCCCGTCGCCACTCGACCAGACGCCGCAGATCCCGGTCACCGAACGCTGGCGAACCTGGATCGACGAACGACGCGCGCTTAGCGGACGTGCGCCGCGTCGTTATGCCTCGATTGAGCAGGCCTATGCCCGCATGCAGCAGAAGAATGCGCATCTGTCCGCAGAACAGGCGCGACACCTGACAGTGCACGGCACCCGCCGCAACGAGGACGGCACGTACAGCTGGAAGTTCGACAATTATGTCCGGCTGCCGATGCCGACGGACATTACAAGCGACGAGCTGAGCGATGTCTGGAGCGCTATCGACTGTCCGGTGTGGCTCATACACGGTCGGGACAGCTGGGCGCGCCATCCTGGCGACGACGGGCGCGCGGACAATTTCAAGCAAGCGATGGTCACAAGCTACGAGCGAGCCGGACACTGGGTCCATCACGACCGGTTCGAAAGTTACGTGGCGGACCTGAAGCGGTTCCTGTCCGAAGACGAGCCGGCGTCGCTGGTCGCCACCGCCCGGTAGGCTTCTGTTCTCCAATAGCGGGCAAGAGGAAGTATCGGCGGCCCTGCTCGAGCGGCTCGATGTTCCTGTCGGTGTCACGGCTCTCTTCGAAGCCGACCAGGAAAAATCTTCCCAACGAATCAGAAGAACAAATTCCAATGGAGGTAACGCCGATGCTACTTGATCCTTTGTTAAATCCTCCGTTAGGGCCGCGTGTATCTTGGAAATCTGCTGTCCTCTTGTCATCAGCCGTGCTGCTTTTGCCGACTACGGCGTCAGCTGCACCTCAAGACTTACCCGCAGAAACACCGTCTACAACTCCGCTGGGCTTTCCAGCGATCGAGGCCCCCGAACCGCAAAACGCGTCGACCATCCCTGTGAATTCGGCCCAGTCGCCCTACCTGTTTAATCTGCAGAATAAACCGGTAACAGCCATAGGTTCTGCGCTGCAGAAAGCCGGGCTCTACCTCAACGGCTTTGATTTTTCCGAGTTCCAGGGCGTTCCCTCCGGTGGATTCGATGGTGGATCCTATGGGGGGAGTTGGACTCAACTCGGCTTGGACGCCGACATGAAGAAGATTGCCGGTATCGATGGGGCGAAGATTCACTTTTCTGTCACCGCTATCTCTGGCCGGGGAAGGTGGTGGCAGCATACTGGATCGGTTTTATCAGTCACGAGTACTTTCGGAAATCATAACGGTTTGCAGTTGCGTGAATTTGCATGGGATCAAGCCATTCTTTCTGACAAATTGCACATACTGGTTGGCCGATTTAACAAAGGCGGCGAATTCGACTCCTCGGAACTGTACTGTCAATTCTCCACAATCATTTGTGCAAGTCCTGTTACCTTTATGGGCAACAACGGTGGCCCACCGTACGTAACATCAAGCTGGGCAGCACGCGTGCTCTTCAAACCAACGACACACACCTACATCAAGGCGGCAATTTACGCGAACGAGCCGATTCTGACCAGAGCGGGCCATGGAGGTTGGCCGGGCAAGGACTGGTCCTTCTCGCGCGCGGATGGCGCGCTGCTCCCCGTCGAAATCGGATACAAGACCAGTTTTGCTGACGACCTCTATCCGCGCGCATACACGATAGGCGCGACTTTCGACACATCGAGATACAATGATCCGATCAGAAACGTCGCTGGCGAGAATTTGGTTATCTATGGTGGAACACCGCTTCAACATACCAAGCAGAGTTCAGTCTATCTCCAGGCACAACAGATGGTATGGAAGCCAGATCCGAGGGGCACCCGAGGGCTGACACTCTTTGGCGCGGCCAATGTAACGACCAAGGGAAACCCGCCGATAAGTGCCGGTATCGTGCTAGGCGCGCTCGATTACGGGCCATTTAAAGCTCGTCCAAATGATACGGCGGGTATCGTATTTCAGACCCTATGGATCGACCGTTCCACGCGCCGTGTCGCTAACGACATCGTCCGCCTGCAGGGAATAGATCATAAATTCTCGAGGAAGGAGTACATGGTGGAAGTGAACTATGGTGCAGCGGTTGCACCAGGGCTCAAGATACAACCATATCTCGAATATATCTGGCACCCGGATCAAATCTATTTCCCCAACCCGCGGCCAGGCGTGACGCATGCGTTGCAGATCGGAGTAATGCTCGATTTCGAGCTGAACGAAGCATTTGGCCTACCGAGACTCCGGCGTACGAATTTTTGATCCAGATGGAAAACGAGCCCAGCTGGCCTTGCCACATGTCGACCGCTGGCGCGGCATCAGGCCCAGCCACGCGAAAAAGTTTCGTCCGCTGGCGACGGCGCGTAGATCGGACGCGAACGCGATGATAGCGCAGGCAGTCTCCGGCCCGACACCGGAAACTGTCTGATCGATGGCGTCGAAGCGCTGGAACGTAAAGCGAATGATGGCAGCCAAGTAGTAGGAGTTGAGAGAGGGCAAACGGTGCGGATCGCACCGTTGCTGCCGGGCCAGGAGAATGATCCGAGCTGCACTGGCACGGAACACCGGTTGTTCGTGAACGGATGATTTCATTTGTGCACAACACTATAGCAAGGAACAGATTTTTCCCTCAGGTTTGCGGGAAAAGGTAACAATCGGAGAATACGCCTTGCGCGAACTATCCCCAGGCTTTTGGAACATTCGGGGTTCCTTTGAGATCGACGGCATGGGGGATGTCGGCACCCATATGTCGCTTATCCGCAAGGGCGACGGCCGGTTTTTGGCGATTGATAGCTACGCCCTTGAAGATAGAGACCGGCAGGCGCTGTTGGCCCTGACGGATAATGGCTTGGCCATCGACGCGATCATCAATGTTCACCCCTTCCATACCGTTTTTTGTCGCACGATGCATCAACTCGTCCCGGAGGCGCGGTTGATCGGAACGCGGCGTCACCATAGGGAGGCACCCGAGCTGCCATGGGATCCTCTGCCAATCGAACATGCGGAATGCCAACGGCATTTTATGGCCGACCTGGAATTCGCAATCCCCGATGGCGTCGACTTCGTCTGCTACGACGATCGCGTCCATGTCGCCTCTGTGTTGGTTCGCCATCGACCCAGTCGAATAGTCCATGTTGACGACACGCTGAACGTCCAGCAGCTGCCGGGGCGATCACAATCAAAGCTGCAGTTCCATCCTCTGCTGGCGAGCGCGCTGCAACCAGAAGCCGGGGCCGCCGACGCGTTCGCGAGCTGGGCGCGCAACCTTGCCGAACGCTGGGCCGAGACGCCCGCCGTCTGCGCTGCCCACAATGCGGTGCGTTCGCTACGGCCGGACGGCTGGCGCGAGGAAGTACTCGGCGCGCTCGCTGCCGTCGATAAGGCGCTGGTCGCGCACCGTTTGAACCACGGTTGATTACTCATTTCCAGAAAGAAGCCCTTGCGCGAATCGACATTCGGGATTCCCAACGAGGCTGATCGCTGACCGGTTTGCAGCTACTCGCGAAATACACGGCTGACAGCGTCAATGGTCACTACAACTAAACAGCTCCGTCAGGAGAAATATATTGTGCCGCGGCTTCTGGAGGGCACAATCATGTTGATCGTCAGCCGAATGAACTCGACCTCTAGGGGGTTCGCCAGGCGCAACGGAAACGGAGAGTATATTCGATCAGGTCGATGCTAGCGCAGAGTATCGCAACATCGCGGTCCTCGCTGATCGCAGATTTCATCTGAGAAGTCCCGTCTCGCAAGTGTGGCCCGAGCCTGGGGGAACATAGTCCACTCCCGGTCGCGGTGCAGGCTGATGAGGAATGTAAGGCACTGACTGGCCTGGTCCAAGCCAACCGTGACCTTGCATATGCAAACTGAGCTTCCTGACCGGCTGTCATACCGGCCTGCGCCTTCGGGGAATGGCGGCGACAACTCCAAGCTGCGGGGCAGCACGAACGCCGTGTGGTCTTTCAAGCGATGAGTGAAGCGAAAAGGAAAAGAAATTAGTGTGGGAGAGCTACATCTTGATCAGCCTTGTTCCTGAGTACATGCCATGGGCTTGCGCCGTCCAATGAGTATGGGGAAAGCCGCTTCTCCGACCGGCGCAGAGATCGCTTCGCGGGTCGAAGCATTCGTGCGCGAGATTGTCGTTCCATATGAGACCGATCCACGGCGGGACCATCACGATTGTCCAACCGATGAACTGGTTTTTGAGATGCGAGAAAAGGCGCGCGCCGCTGGTGTGTTGACGCCACATATCCTCCCGGACGGAAGCCACCTTTCCCAATGTGAGACGGCCGTGGTTCTTGCCCGTACGGGCCTCTCGCCCTTGGGGCCCCTCGCATGCAACACCGCGTCGCCTGACGAAGGCAATATGTATTTGCTGAGTAAGGTCGCCAACCCCGCCCTAAAGGACCGGTTTCTGAAGCCCTTGGTCGAGGGTAGGGCACGATCCGCCTTCTTCATGACCGAACCGGCCATGGATGGCGGCGCAGGCTCCGATCCATCGATGATGCGCACCACGTGCAGACGTGACGGCGATCATTGGGTCATCAATGGCCGAAAGGCGTTCATTACGGGAGTCGAGGGCGCCCATGTCGGCATAGTCATGGCCAAGTCCGACGAGGGCGCTTGCATGTTCCTGGTCGATCTACCCGATCCCGCTGTGAGGATCGAACGGGTACCCAATACGATCGACAGTTCCATGCCGGGTGGCCATGCTGTGGTCGCACTCGAGAATTTGCGCGTGGCCGCCGATCAGATGCTCGGTCAACCCGGTGAGGGCTTTCATAGCGCTCAGATCCGACTTGCCCCCGCCCGCCTGTCCCATTGCATGCGCTGGCTGGGCACATGCCGGCGTGCCAACGAAATTGCCACCGATTATGTCTGTCGCCGTGAGGCCTTTGGCAAGACGCTGATCGATCACGAAGGCGTCGGCTTCATGCTGGCCGAGAACCTTATCGAACTTAAGCAGGCCGAACTGATGATCGACTGGTGTGCGTCCGTGCTTGACGAGGGGCATCTCGGCGTAGCGGAGAGCTCGATGGTAAAGATCGCGGTTTCGGAGGGCCTCATGCGGGTGGCTGACCGCTGCGTCCAGGTGATGGGAGGGACCGGCGTCTCGAGCGAGACGATCGTCGAACAGGTTTTCCGCGAGATCCGCGCCTTCAGAATCTACGACGGGCCGACCGAAGTGCACAAATGGAGCTTGGCCAAAAAGGTGAAGCGCGACTGGAAGGCTCGGCAACAATGACCACGGAAACGTCGGACAATCTGGGCACCACAGCAGTGCGTGCAAACCACCAGTTCAATGAAGCGGCCCTATCCAAGTGGATGACGGCGCATGTCGAAGACTTCAGGGGACCGCTCTCCGTGGAGCAGTTTAAAGGCGGGCAGTCGAACCCGACGTACAAGCTGACTACGCCGATGCGCTCCTACGTTTTGAGACGAAAACCGCCTGGCCCGCTGCTCAAGGGCGCCCATGCGATCGACCGGGAGGCACGGATATTGTCGGCGCTCGGCGAGACGGGTTTCCCGGTCCCGCATGTCTTCGCCGTTTGCACAGACGACGACGTGATTGGCAGCTGGTTCTATATCATGGAGATGGTCGAAGGACGTGTCTTTTGGGATGCCACTTTCCCCGAAGTCCGCAATGAAGACAGGCGGCGATATTTCGATGCGATGAACGAAACACTGGCCTTGCTTCACGGGTTCGACCCGGAAGCGCTCGCCCTGGGAGATTATGGCCGGCCGGGGAATTACTTCGAGCGCCAGATTGCCCGGTGGTCGAAGCAATATCGCGAGGATCCGGAAGCGGGACGCGATGCCGAAATGGACCGGCTCATCGAATGGCTTCCGGCCAATATCCCGCCCGGAGACGAAGCGGCAGTGGTTCATGGCGACTTCCGGTGTGACAATCTGATCTTCCACCCCATCGAACCGCGTGTGATCGCCGTACTGGATTGGGAGCTTTCAACGCTTGGGAACCCGTTGGCTGATTTCGCCTACCACGCCATGATGTTCAGGATGCCCCCGGACATCGTCGCTGGCCTGGGGGGTGCCGACCTCGCGAAGCTCGGCATTCCGTCGGAGGCGGACTATCTCGCGGCTTATCTCCGAAATGCCGGCAGGCCGGAAATCCGTCCTGAGGAGTACAACTTCTACATCACATTCAATCTCTTCCGGCTCGCCGCGATTTTTCACGGGATCAAGGGGCGTGTGATCCGGGGGACTGCTGCGTCTGCCCACGCGCGGGATCGCGCCGCGAACTATCCTCGCCTGGCAAGGCTCGCTTGCCAGAGCATGGATGCTCCAATCTGAACTTGGAGCTGTTCAACCACTGCGAACCGCCGGAACAACCAGATCGTTTCCGGCTCAGAACCAGCCACCCTGTTTAATTCAGCTAAACATTGCGACTGCCATTACTGGTTTGTCCGCAGGCAGGTTGTAAGTGAAAACATCGCCAACAAAACTCAATCTACAGGTAGAATGGGATGAGGATTTCTAAATACGGCCATTCTCATATGGCGAACGATGGTCAGCAGACCATCCTGTGCGGCGCACTCATGTCGCAGGGCGAGATTCGTTTCCCGCCGCCCGAATTTCTGATCGGCGATGAGACGGCGACACCAGTCCCTTTGTCGCCAATCGGCCAGCTCTATACCTATACGACGGTTCACCCCGGCAAAGCGCCGGCCTACTCGCTGGCCATGGTCGATTTCGATCACGGACTGCGGATATTCGGCCGTTTGTTGCTCGGCGAAGCGCCCCCCGCCCTCGGAAGCAATGTCCGGGTCGTCCCTTTCACCTTGTCCGAAGGAGAAATCGACTTCGCCTTCGAGCCTGTTGAGGAGGATGCAGCATGAACGAACCCTTGATCACCGGCGTCGGCATCTCGGATTTCGGGCGCTTTCCCGATCTCACCGAAGAAGCGTTGGCGCAGGTTGCCATTATAGATGCGCTGGCGGACGCCGGCATCGCGGTGAAGGATGTCCAGGCCTTCTATTGCGGCAACGCGCTGGGTGGCCATTTGCCCGGGCAACGCGCCCTTCGCGATCTCGGCACCGGCGGCGAGGCGGTCTATAACATCGACAACGCCTGCTCGAGCGGCGCTACGGCGCTCAACCTCGCGCTGAGCGCGCTTCGGGCTGGCCAGTATGAGACCGTTTTGGTCTTCGGCATGGATCATCTGAGCGGGCTCGGCGGCGGTGCGCTGCCGATGAACCAGCGAGACTGGAACAATCGGCGCGGCATGATCATGCCCGCCTTGTACGCCATGCGCGCGACGCGCTACCTGCATGATTTTGGAGTGACACGCGAGGATCTGGCGGATGTGTCGGTAAAGAACCGGCGGCACGGCGTCCTCAATCCGATCGCAACCTTCTGCAAGGAAATGACGCGTGAGGAAGTGCTGGCGTCGCGCATGGTCGCAGATCCCCTGACGCTTCTGCAATGCTGCCCCGCCGTCGTGGACGGCGCTGCCGCGGTGGTGCTGACCACCCGACCGTCGGCCGGCGCGGCGCGGCCGGTGCGCGTGCGCGCCTCGATCGTCCAGTCGGGTGTATTCGAGGTAAACCAGACCGACATGACCGAAGCGGAGATCACGCGCCGCGCAGCGCACCTCGCCTATGAACAGGCCGGGGTGGGGCCTCAAGACCTGAGCATGATCGAACTTCACGATGCGTTCACGATTTCCGAACTGCTCTACTACGAGGCCTTGGGCTTGTGTCGGCGCGGGGAAGCCGCCTCGCTCCTGGCGAGCGGCGCGACGACGCTCGGTGGCCGGATCCCAGTTAACCCCAGCGGCGGCCTGCTCGCCAAGGGGCATCCGCCCGGTGCCACGGGCGTCGCCCAGGTGGTCGAGCTGTGCGAACAGCTGCAGGGGCGTGCCGGGAAGCGGCAGATCGCCGATCCGCGGCTCGGCCTCTGTCAGGTGACCGGCGGGGGTATTTGGGGCGTGGATCATGCCGCATGCTCGATCCACATCCTCGAAGCCGCTTGAGGAACTGAACATGGCAGACGACATTCAGAAGGCGCCGCAGCGTCTGGACGGTATGACCGCGATCGTTACTGGCGGCGCCAAGGGCATCGGGCTGGCGGTAGCGCAAGGACTGGCGGCCCGGGGCTGCCGCCTCGCGCTCTGGGACATCGATGACGCGGCGCTCCAGGCCGCCTCTGACGATCTGACGGCACTGGGGGCCGACGTATCGATCAAGAAGGTCAACATCGTCTCCGAGCCGGAGGTGCAGGCGGCGGTCGCCGAACTGCTCGATCGGAACGGTCGCATCGACGTGCTGGTCAACAATGCCGGCATCGGCGGCGACAAGCTGCTCGTCAAGATGGAGCTGGATTTCTGGCAGCGCGTGATCGACACCAATCTCACGTCGCAGTTCATCTGCTGCAAGGCCGTAGCGCCGACCATGGTGGAGCAACGGTTTGGGCGGATCATCAACATCTCGTCGCGTGCCTGGCTCGGCAACCGCGGACAAGCCAGCTACTCGGCCTCGAAAGGCGGCATCGTCAGTCTCACTCGTACCCTCGCCCTTGAGTTCGCGCGTGAAGGCCTGACGGTGAATGCTGTCGCGCCGGGGATCATCGAGACGCCTCTTTTCGCCACGCTCAAGCCAGAGGTGCAGGACCGCCTCATGCGGTCGGTGCCAATGGAACGCATCGGTCAAGCCGAAGACATCGCCAACGCCGTGTGCTTCTTCGCCCTGCCCGCTTCGAGCTATGTAACCGGCCAGTTGCTCTACGTCTGCGGTGGCCGTAGCCTCGGAAGTCCCTCAGTATGACACCGGAACCTGCTACCCGGAACAACCGGCGTCGCGCGGTCTCGTCGCGTGTTGGCGAGAACGCGCTATGCTAGGCAACGCCCTCGCCGGTGTCAGCGTGCTCGATTTCACGCAAATCGCAGCCGGCCCGCTGTGCACGCAGAGTCTGGCCGATCTGGGTGCGACGGTCACGAAGATCGAAAGCCCGACCGGCGATCTTGGACGCGCCCTCGCACCATTCGTCAACGGAACGAGCGTCACCTTCCTTGCCCTGAACCACGGAAAGCGGAGTGCGAGCCTGGACCTCAAGGATCCGGCCCAGCGCGATGCCGTCCTGCGGCTCATCGCCAAGGCCGATGTCGTCGTTGAAAGCTTCCGCCCCGGCGTGATGGAGCGACTGGGCATGGGTTACGAGCAGGCGCGGAAGCTCAATCCCGACATCATCTACTGCTCCGTTTCCGCCTATGGCCAACGATCGCCGTGGCGGGACAAGCCGGGCGTCGACGGGGTCCTTCAGGCCGTCAGCGGGCTGATGAGCGTGACGGGTTTGCCCGGAGCTTCTCCGTGCAAGGTCCAGGTTCCCGTCGTGGATATCGTGACTGGCTATATCGCCGCAGTCGCGGTTCTCGGCGCACTGCGCAAGCGAGAGGCGGGCGGTGGCGGTGAATGGATCGACGCGAGCATGTTCACAAGTTCGCTCGCCATACAGCAAATGGCGTTCGCCTCCTATTTCTCCGATGGTGAGGTACCGGAGCGGATCGGCAGTGCGGCACCCTATGCCGCGCCAAACGAGGCGCTGCGCTGTGCCGACGGGTGGATTATGGTGGCCGCTTACCACCCCGCGCGTTGGACCTCGCTCTGCAAAATCATCGGGCGGGCGGACCTTATCGACGATCCGCGGTTCCACGATCTCAGAGGGCGGATCACCCATCGCGGCGCGCTGGTGACACTCCTGGAGGACGCCATGTCAACTCGCCCGCGCAGCGAATGGCTGGACCTATTCGAGAAGGCAGACATCATCTGCGCGCCGATCAACGATTATGCCGAGACGGTAACATCGCCGGCCTTCACCGACGACCTCGCCGAACTCATCGATCAACCCGGTATCGGGTCGCTCAAATTCCTGCGGACACCGCTGCGCACAGTCGGCAACGTCCCAGCTCCGCGCACCGCCGCGCCCGCGATCGGGAAGCACACTGAAGAAGTTTTACTTGAAGCGGGGCTGCCAGATCCAGCGGACCCCGCCAGTCTGGAGAGCCCGAAATGCCCGTAATGCTGGAGGTGGAGGATTTCGTCGCCACCATCACGCTCAACCGCCCCGAAGCGATGAACTCGCTCGATCCCGAGTCAATCCAGCAGCTCGACGCTGCATGGAAGGAGATTTCCCGAAGGAGCGACATTCGCGTCGGGATTCTGACTGGCGCGGGCGAGCGGGCGTTCTGCACCGGCGCCGACCTGAAGAAGACCATGCCGCCGTCCGAGAGTTTCGCGGAACTGCACTTCGGGTCGACCACGGACGCGCCGATACTGGCGGCAATGCGAACCGACAAGCCGATGATTGCTGCGATCAACGGCTACGCGCTTGGCGGAGGTCTTGAGCTTGCGATGATGTGCGATATCCGCATCTCAGCGCAGACGGCGATCTTCGGACTGCCCGAAGTGTCGATCGGGAGCATCCCCGCTGCTGGAGGAACCCAGAGGATCGTACGCGCTGTCGGACAATCGGATGCCATGCTGATGCTATTGACGGGCGATCGCCTCGATGCGGCCGAGGCGCTTCGCATCGGTCTGGTCAGCCGGCTGGTGGAACCAGGCAAGCTGCTCGAGGAAGCGCGGGCGATCGCAGCGCGTATCGCCGCAAACGCACCGCTTGCAGTTGTGGCCGTCAAGAAGCTTGCGACAGTGGGACGCGAACTGCCGCTCGCAGCAGGGCTCGAGCTGGAGCAGCAAACCTTCGGCATACTTCGCAATTCAGAGGACCGGATCGAGGGTCGAAAGGCGTTTGCGGAAAAGCGAAAGCCTGCTTTCCAGGGCCGTTAACCCGCCCGAACCGGGGCCTGGCGACAGGTCGCAAAACGCTACGCAGGGGGATCGCCACGTAAGGGTACCCGCCGCAGCGCCTATAATTGGACAATCAACATGAATGACCACGATCTGGCCCGCCATACTTTCGACGCCCGCAATTACCCGCTGCGCATACATTCCGGCACGGGGGCGCTTGCGGCGCTTCCCAAGGAACTGGAGCGGCTCGGCGCCTCCCGCGCGCTTATCCTGTGCGGGCGAAGCGTCCGGGAGAAGACCCATCTGGTTCAGCGGATAGAAGAACTCTGCGCAGGTCGCATCGCCGGCGTCTTTGCCGGTATCAGCGAGGGCGCGCCAGCCGAGAGCATCGAGGAAGCCGCAAGGATTGCCGGTGAGCTGAACGCCGACGCGCTGATCCCGATCGGCGCCGGCAGTGTCATCAAGGGCGGCCGGGTCGTTGCCATGCTGCTCGGCGAAGGAAGGCCGCTTCTCGAGCTAGCCACCGAACATCGGAATGATCAACCTCCGGTCAGCCGCCGCTTGATGGCACCGAAAATTCCGATCCTCAATGTCCTGACGGCACCTACATCGGGGCAGAATCGCGGTGGATCGGCCGTCCGGTATCACGGAACCGCCCATCACCTCGAGTTCTTCGATCCAAAGACCCGGCCGCATGCCGTATTCTGGGATCCGGAGGCGCTGGCGACCGCGCCTTTGTCTCTGATGCGATCGACCAGCTTCGAAGTCTATTGGTGGGCGCTCATGTGCATGGGCGCGATCGATACGGTCAATCCGCTCGTCCAGTCGAGTCGCAAGCATGCCTGGACCTTGGCATATGACGCTTACCCTCGTCTCCAGAACGGCGACGCGGCGGCTCAGATCGACCTGTGCGCGGCGGCCCTTCTACAGAACAGGGATGAGGAAGACGGCGGCAGGCCCTGGTCCAGCCAACTGCTTGCACGGGCGGCCTACGCGTCATCAGTTGCGCTGTTCAACGGCTTTCCCGGCGTCACCCAGTCGCGCGGCTATGCAGCCTTCGGGCCGAACATGGTGCGGGAGCTGGGCGCGCTCGTGCCGCAAGTGACGTACAATCTTGGCCTGGCCCTGGGCATCGACGTTGCTGCGACCAATCCCAAGCTTCCCGAGCTCGTAGCGGACGCAATGACGAAACTGTTCTCCGACCTGGGCTGGCCGACCAGTCTCGCAGATTGCGACCTTGCGATCAGCGATGCCCCCAAGTTGCTGAAATTCGCGGTCCGCAACTACAACGCCAATCATGACCGCCTATTGGACAGACATTCCGATGCGATCCTCCGGGGCATCGAGCGGACCATCAAGCCGATTTAAGCCGTCCAATTTCATATTCTCGATCTCATTGACGACCCATTCAAAGAAGGCCTTGAACGCTGGGCTCGAATTGCGTCGTCCAGACCAAACAAGATAGTAGCCGCTGTCTGTCCGGGCGGTGAGATCGAACGGCGCGACCAAAGTGCCAGTCCTGAGCAACTCGGCCACATATGCCCGCTGGACGATGGCAATTCCGAGGCCATCGACAGCTGCTTGAATGGCGAGTGACGAGTTGCCGAAAGACAAACGGCCCTTCGGCTGGAGATCCCCCACCCCTGCGCACTCAAGCCACCTCTGCCAGTCGTCCATGCGTCGCATGGAATATAGGAGCGTTTCGTTCGCTAGATCATGAGGCATGAAGGTGCCCTCCTTCCTCAGGAGGCCTGGTCTGCAAACCGGTAGAAATTCGTCGTCGAACAAACGAATGCCATCCAGACCCGCAGGCGGTTCTTCGCCGATAAACGACGCCACGTCGACGTCATCATCCTCGAAATGAATCGGACGAAAACTGGTCATGATCTGAATGTCGATCTCCGGGTGCGCCTCATGAAAGCGGATGAGGCGGGGCATCAACCACCTTTCCGTCAACGTAGGAAGCAGGAAGAGCTTTAAGGTTTTATGCCACGACCGGCGGGCGATCGTGTTCACGGTCAATTCCATCATCTGGAAAGCTTGGCTGAGCGCAGGACGCAGCACCTGTCCGGCGTCCGTTAATTCGATGGAGCGGCCTTTGCGCCTGAGGAGCGCCACGCCGACGGTGTCCTCCAGAAGCTTGACCTGCTGGCTCACCGCGCCCGGCGTCACACACAATTCAATGGCTGCCTTGCGCACACTAAGGTGCCTTGCGGTTGCCTCGAAGGCGCGGAGGCCAAGTAGCGGTAATCGTGAGCGTTGCATGCCAACCGTTTAGCAAAACCGAACAATGGGCGCAAAACAAAAGTCTTGTTCCAAGTGCCGTAGAAAGCGAAAACTTACACACGAGAACAAAAAACCGGTTGTGATTGGAGAGGATAGCTAAATGATCGGACTTGGGCGATCGCTCTGGGATCAGCGCGGTTCTACAGATGTTGCCGCAGCTTGGGGCCAGATCCACACGCATACAAGATGGCGGCATCCCTCCCGACAGTTGGGCCCGGAAAAGGGCAATTGCGGTTCGGTGGCCTCAAGCAAAAAGCTTGAGCGAGCCGACTCCGCTGCGACGTGACCGAACCGCGTGGCTCGAGCTATGTCGAACCAGTATTTGTCATCGCAATCTTCGATGCCGCCAATTTAAAACGAAAGAGAAGGAATGGGTGAGGAAACATGAATCGACATTTCATCACGATCATGTTGGCGGTAACTTACGCTGTATCCTTTATGGATCGCCAGATTTTCACGATCCTTCAAGAGCAGATCAAGCATGAGTTTCTGCTGAGCGACGCCGAAGTCGGACTCCTCCAGGGTTTTTCCTTTGCGATATTCTATGGCGGCCTCGCCATACCCGTTGCCTGGCTCGCCGATCGTCACAATCGCATCAACATCATCGCTACATCCCTTGCGCTCTGGAGCCTCGCCACCGCAGCCTGCGGGCTCGCCGCCAACTACACCCAACTTATGGCTTCGCGGATCGCCGTTGCGGTGGGAGAGTCCGGTAGTCTCGCGCCTGCGCACTCCATGATATCAGACCTGTTCCCCTCGCACGGACGCGCGCGGGCACTTGGTATCTTTTCGATGGGGACAGGCCTCGGAATGGTTTGCGGGCTTGCTGGCGGCGGCTGGGTGGGCTTCCACTATGGCTGGCGAGTCGCGTTTTTCGTATTCGGTGCACCGGGGATCATTCTCGCGATCGCTCTCAAGCTGACGGTGCAGGAACCGAAACGCGGCACGGTCGATCATGGGCAGCAGGCAGAGCGGCCGAAGAGCCTGTTTCGGTCCATCGCTCAGGTTCTTGCCAGGCCTTCCACCCGCATGTTCATCCTGTGTCAGGCGCTCCTCGTTCTGTGCGGATATGCGCTGCTGTCCTGGTTGCCTTCGCTCATGATCCGTAGCTTCGGCGTACCTCAGACTTCGGCGGGTTTGGCTGTGGCGGCCCTGGCATTATTCGCACACATGCCCGGGACATTTCTCGGCGGCCATCTCGGCGACCGGTTTGTGAAACGTCATGGCGACCTGAGCGTACTGGCGAAGCTATCCGCCGTCTTTCTGGCTCTGGCCTTTCCGTTTCAGATCGCCGCCCTGTGGATGCCGTCGTTCACACCGATGTTCCTACTGGTCGGCGTGTCCATGTTTCTGATGCAGATGTCGTTTGGACCGGTGCTGTCGCTCGTGCAGTGCTCGGTCCCCCCCGGCGAGCGCGCGATAACCGCAGCGGTCATGGCCTTTTTCGGTAATCTGCTCGGCCTTGGATTGGCGCCTGTTACGGTCGGCTTCATCAGCGACACGTTTGCGCCGGCTTGGGGAGCGGACTCACTTCGTGTGGGGCTCAGCGTCGCCTCCGCCTTTCTGGTCCCGGCCGCGCTGGCGTGCGTTGCCGCCATCCATCAAGCGAGAGCCATCAAGACACACCCGGCCGACGCTGTTGAATCGAAATCGTCGAATCCGGCGCTCGGCTGAGCGTAGCGGCAGAACATCAATAAAAAAGGAGGGGAAGAAATATGAAACACTCATTGCATTGGCTGCTTTGTGCGACTGGGTCGCTGGCAGCGTTGACCGTCGCCACAGCCGCCCAGGCACAGTCCCAGGATGCGGGCACAGCCTCGACATCCGCAGAGACTTCAGCACAGGCGGCCACGCAGGAGCCGCCGGCGGAAGAGGCGAGCAGCGTAGGCGATATCGTCGTGACGGCTCAGCGTCGCGCGCAAAGCATCAACGACGTGCCGATCTCCATATCCGCCTTTTCGGGCAACGAACTTGCGGCACGAGGCGTCACCGACGCATCGGACCTCAGCAAGCTGGTGACGGGATTCACCTTCGCTGACAGCGGCTTCAGCGCGCCTGTCTACACGGTTCGCGGCGTGGGCTTCAACGATGGCAGCCTCGCCGCCACGTCGACGGTTGCCGTTTATCTCGACGAAGTGCCTTTGCCCTATCCCGTTATGACGCGCGGCGCATTGCTCGATGTGCAGCGTCTCGAAGTGCTTAAGGGCCCGCAGGGCACGCTCTACGGCCAGAACTCGACCGGCGGCGCGGTCAACTACATCCCGAACAGCCCGACTCGTGACTTTGCGGCTGGTGGAACCCTGGATTTTGGCCGCTTCGATGCGGTCCGCGCCGAGGCCTATGTGTCCGGGCCGCTTAGCTCGACACTCGCTGCGCGTATTTCGGCGAGCACGCAGTTTTCGGACGCGTGGCAGAAGAGCCTGACCCGTCCCGGCGATAGGTTGGGGAAGACGCGGCGTGCATCAGGCCGTATCCTCCTCGACTGGAAACCGACCGACAGACTGACCGCGACGTTCAACCTCAATGGCTGGCTGGATCGTTCCGACACATTGGCGCCGCAGCTTTACAGGAAGCTTTATGTGAGACCGGCGGCTATCAACACCACACCGGTGTTGCGTGACGCACCAATCAATCCGAGCACTCCGCGTGTTGCCGACTGGGTCCCAGGAGTCGACTATGATCGCGATGACAGATTCTATCAGGCGTCAGCAACGGTCAAATGGGAATTGAACGATTATCTGAACGTCAATTCGATCACCTCCTATTCTGACTACAAGAACCAGGCGAATATGAATCGCAGCGGTGTCGCGGCGCTGGTTTTCGATACCTATACGGACGGAAAGATACGTTCGATCTACCAGGAACTTCGTCTCGCAGGTGGCAGCAAGCCGTTCAGCTGGATCGTCGGCGGCAACTATCGCGACGACAAGGTTGTCGAGAATTCTCTTTATAACAACTACGACGCGACAAATGCTGTCGTTTCTGGTGTACGGACGCGACAGTATCGGATCGCCACCAAGACGAACGTGAATGCCTGGGCGGTATTCGCCAACGCGGATTGGGACTTCGCACCAACGCTCTCGCTTAACGCAGGCGCTCGCTATTCGGGCGAAAAGCAGTCCCTTACCGGTTGCGTTCGCGATGACGGCGACGGCACGCTCGCCGCTGCATTCACGGGCCAGATCAACACGACCAGAGCACGCCTCGGTCTGGCGCCTATTCCGGCGATCCTGCCGGGGGCGTGCATCACGGCCGATGCGAACCTCATGCCGAACCTCGTCCATCAGGAACAGGATCAGAAAAACTTCTCTTTCCGGACGGCCTTGAATTGGAAGCCGAACAGGGATGTCCTGGTGTATGGCAGCATCTCCCAGGGGTATAAATCGGGAGGTTTTTCCAGCATCGTCGCGACTTCAGCTTCACAGTTCGCCCCGTCAACGCAGGAGCGGCTGCAGGCCTTCGAAATCGGCACCAAGTTGACGTTATTCGACGGCAAGGCGCAGCTGAATGCCGCAGGCTTCTATTATCTCTACAAGGACAAGCAGCTTCGCGGGCGTCGCCAGGACAATGTTCTGGGAGCCCTGCCGGCACAGGTGAATATTCCTAAATCCGAGGTGAAGGGTCTGGAGTTCGATGCTCTTGTCCAGGTGACCGAGGGCTTGCGGCTCTATGGCGGCGCCACTTACCTGGATACCAAGATCAAGCGGTTCATCGGCTACAATCTGGTCAATCAACTGGAGGACTTTGCAGGGTCGCCTTTCAACTACTCACCCAAATGGCAGGCAAATGTCGGTGGGGAGTATAGCATACCGGTGACCGCGTCTGCGGAGGCATTTGCGGGAGGCGATTTGACCTACAGGTCGAAGACAAATGCTTTCTTCGGTGACGCTCAAGATTATCTGATCAAAGGATATACTCTGGTTGATCTGCGCGTGGGTGTGCGCGACCAGGACGGGCGCTGGAGTGCTTCCATCTACGGCCGCAACGTGGGCAACACCTACTATTGGTCAAACGTAACCAAAGGGAATGACGCGATCGCTCGGTTGCCGGGGGTGCCGGCTACCTACGGGGTCACATTGACCGGCAAGTTCTGATGGCACGGGGCAAAGGCCGGCTCTCTCGGGTGGGAAGCCGGCCTTTGATCCCGCAGGCGATAATAAGCGCTGCCGGTTCGGCGGCAAACCATCGGGAGAAACCGGGAGATCATATGGTGCAGTCGTCTGGGGAGATACCTGAATGAACATCAAGGATGTGGCCGCCATCGTGACCGGTGGTGCTTCGGGCCTCGGCAAGGCTACCGCCACCATGCTGGCCGCCCAGGGCGCCAATGTTGCAATTTTCGATCTCAATGCGGAGGCAGGAAAGGCCTGCGCTGAAGAGATCGGTGGATTGTTCATATCCGTCAACGTGGCGGAGGAAGCGAGCGTTCTCGCCGCGCTCGACGCTGCAGAGAAGGTGCACGGGACCGCGCGCATTCTGGTCAATTGCGCAGGCATAGCGCCGGCTGTGAAGACTGTCGGCAAGGAAGGCATTCCGCATCCGCTCGACACCTATCGCAGGACGATCGAGGTCAACCTGATCGGTACCTTCAACATGATCTCCAAGTTCGCGGCGCGCACCGCCGAAACCGAAGAGATTGACGGCGAACGTGGCGTTATCATCAGCACCGCCTCGGTGGCGGCCTTTGACGGGCAGATCGGACAGGCGGCCTATAGCGCGTCAAAAGCGGGCGTGGCCGGCATGACGCTTCCGGTGGCGCGCGATCTCGCCTCGCACAAGGTACGCGTGATGACGATCGCGCCGGGCATTTTCCTGACGCCGATGCTCGAGGCCCTTCCCCAGAACGTCCAGGATGCGCTCGGCGCTCAGGTCCCTCATCCCTCGCGCCTCGGTAAGCCCTCCGAATTTGCGTTGCTTGTCGAGAGCATCATTCGCAATCCGATGCTCAACGGAGAAGTAATCCGGCTTGACGGCGCGATCCGGATGGCACCCCGATGAGTGGGAACGTCCTCTGCTCGATCGAGGGCGATATCGCCTGGATCACCCTCAACCAACCCGAGGCTGCCAACGCCATCTCGCTGGCGATGGCGCGGTCGCTGCGTGACGCGGCGATGCGGTGCGAGAGCGATCCCGCCGTGCGCTGCGTGGTGATGACCGGCAACGGCAAGCTTTTCTGTGCCGGCGGCGACCTCATGGCCATGGGGGGCGCGGGCGATAAGCTCCCCGCGTTGCTGGCCGAACTGATTGCGACGCTGAACACGGCTGTGACTCGGCTCGCGCGCATGCCAAAACCGCTTCTCACACTGGTCAACGGACCGGCCGCCGGCGCGGGGCTCAGTCTCGCAATTCTCGGCGACGTCGTTCTGTCGGCCCGCTCGGCCCACTATACCGCTGCCTACGGCCCGGTTGGACTGACTTGTGATGGTGGTCTGAGCTGGTTGCTCCCTCGCCTGGTCGGCTTGCGCAAGGCACAGGAGATCATTCTCACCAACCGTCGCATCAAGGCGGACGAGGCTGAAGCCGTCGGCCTCGTCACGCGCACCGTCGACGACGATGTCCTCAAGACCGAAGGACGGGCGATGGCCAGGACGCTCGCCGCAACCCCCGCCATCGCATTCGGGGCAACGCGCAGCCTCTTACGCGATAGCTTTGAGGCTGGCTTCGAGACCCAGCTCGACCGCGAGCTGCGCACTATGGTGCTTGCCGGCGCCGGCGAGGCACAGGATCGGCTAGCCGCGCTTCTCGCCATTCGCACGTCCAAATCCAGCGGAGCATAAAGTCATGGCTGATGCCTATATTGTCGAAGCCCTGCGCAC
Organism: Sphingobium lactosutens; assembly: GCF_013393185.1. GTDB lineage: Bacteria > Pseudomonadota > Alphaproteobacteria > Sphingomonadales > Sphingomonadaceae > Sphingobium > Sphingobium lactosutens_A. Next base: position 224,342 of record NZ_QJQX01000039.1, read on the forward strand.
GCCCGGCGGGCGCGCGCGAAAAGGCGGTCTTGTCGGCGTCCATCCCGCCGATCTCGGCGCGACCGTGCTAAACGCGTTGGTGGACCGCACCGGGATAGATCCGGCCTCGATCGAGGACGTCATCGTCGGATGCGTGACGCAGGGCGGGGAACAGGCCTTCGCCTTCGGCCGCAACCTGGTGCTCGCATCGAAACTCCCCGACAGCGTGCCGGCGGTGACCATCGATCGTCAGTGCGGGTCCTCACAGCAGGCCCTGCATTTTGCCGCCCAGGCCGTGATGTCTGGCACGCAGGACGTCGTGATCGCAGCGGGCGCGGAAAGCATGACACGGGTGCCGATGAACTCGAACTGGCAGCTGCACCGCGCCCAGGGGATTGGCGTTGGCCCATGGTCCCCGGCTATCCAGAAACGCTATGGCGTAGCGGAATTCAGCCAGTTTCATGGGGCCCAGGCGATTGCCGACAAATACGGTTTTTCGCGCGAGGATATGGACGCCTTTGCATTGCGCTCGCACGGCAAGGCAGCCGCTGCGATCGACGCCGGTGCGTTCAAAGACGAGATCATCCCCGTCGAAAGCGTCGACGGCATCTTCGACACCGATGACGGCGTGCGCCGTGGCGGAACGATGGAAGCGATGGCGCAGGTCAAAACGCTTCAGGAAGGCGGCAACATCACCGCCGCCAACTCGAGCCAGATGACCGATGGCGCATCGGGGGTGTTGGTCGTCAGCGAAGCGGCGCTGAAGCGATTCAACCTCACGCCGATCGCGCGCATCGTGAATCTGACAGTCACAGCAGGCGATCCGGTCATCATGCTGGAAGAGCCGATCCCGGCGACGAGAAGAGCGCTGGAGCGCTCGGGTATCAAGCTTGCCGACATCGACCTCTTCGAAATCAACGAAGCCTTCGCTTCGATCCCGATGGCCTGGCTGAAAGCATTAGGCGCCGATCCGGCAAAGCTGAATGTGAATGGTGGCGCCATTGCGCTCGGCCACCCGCTCGGCGCAACCGGCACCAAGCTCATGGCGACGCTGGTTCACGCGCTTGGTCGCCGCCGCAAGCGCTATGGGCTCCAAGCCATGTGTGAAGGGGGCGGCATCGCCAATGTCACGATCGTCGAGCGACTCTAGACCGTCGCGGGCTCTGCCTGTGCGGGTTTGAAGTGAGCTGCTGAGGTTCCTTTGTCCCGCGATTAATAAGGTTAAAGTAGAACTGGAGAAGCTATGGGCGATCAATCACATCAGGACTCTGCGGCTACTGCGGCGCTTGGGATCCTCGGTATGTTCGATGAGGTTCCTGACCCAGATCCTGATTGGGTGGCGGCGAACCCCGATAAAGCACTCCTGTTCTTCTTTGTTAGTCCGAGGCCGTGTGATGGCCTCGACAGGCTCATGGGTTGGCCTGCCCTACCATCCAACGGCCCTTCATAAGGACAGCGCAATTTGGCCCAGACCGACATGTTCGATTGTGTCGAGTCTGTATTATCGCAGCGAATGTTCGACGTCGGCTACCTCAGCCCTATCGGCGCTGGGAAAGCCCGAATTTGGCTGGTCTCGGTGTCCACCATGCCCGCAGCAGGCTACGCAGAGAGGAAAAGTTCAGTGTCTAAGGCGATCCCCGAAGCCCCACTTCGAGAGAGCAGCTCCAATCCGAGCGTCGATGTGGTGAGGAATGCCTGGATTAACGCGTTTGGCGATCTTCACAGCGCCCTTGTTGGCTTGGAACCGATGACACCGCCCGTGATCGACGTCATGCCGGTGGTATCAGCGATCAGCGACATTCTCGCGGGCCTTGCTGCGCAACCCGACACGCTTGTCCGGACGCAGATGGAAATGGCAACAGACTGGCTGAAACTGTGGACAGCTGCCCTTCCCTTCAATCCCGAAGCCGAGTCTGTCATCGAGCCCAATCGGAACGATCGCCGCTTCAAAGACGATGAATGGTCAAGCAGTCCCTATTTCAACAGCGTGAAACAGGCGCACCTGATCGCATCGAAGCACTTGCGCTCGTTGGTGCGTTCCAGCGCAATCCAGGATCCCTCGAAACGGGCCTACGCCAATGTCGTGATCGACCAGTTTCTCGATGCCGTCTCGCCGACGAACTTCCCGTTCAGCAATCCCGTTGTTGTCCGGCGCACCATAGAAACCGGTGGGGCGAATCTCGTTTCCGGTTTCGCCAACCTCCTGGCCGATGTGAGTGAAGGTAAAGGGCTGGTCAAGCGTCGTGCGCCTGACATTTTCAAGCCGGGCGTCAATATCGCAGTCACGCCGGGCGGTGTGATCTTTCAGAATGATCTGATGCAAGTCATACAATATAGCCCTGCCACGCCGGATGTGCGCAAACGGCCGTTGCTGTATGTGCCACCGTTGGTAAACAAGTTCTACATGATCGACCTTCAGCCCAAGAGCAGCCTGATCCGCTGGCTGGTCGAGCAGGGCGAGACGGTCTTTGCCATTTCCTGGGTCGATCCCGACGAAAGCCATCGCAACTGCGAAGTCGCGGATTACGTCAGCCGCGGTGTGATAGAGGCACTCGATATCGTTCGAGAGGCCACCGGCGAGACTGTCACCGACCTGTTCGGCTTCTGTATGGGCGGCACGCTGGCTGCGCTTGCCGAAGCAGTGCTGGTAGCTCGTGGAGAGGGTGATCGCATTGGATCGACCACGTTGATTGGTAGCCTCGTCGATTTCAGCGACATGAAGGAATGGACTGCCTTCGTGAACGAAACACAGGTTGATGCGCTGGACCAGCACGTTGATGAAAAGGGGTATATAGACAAGGTCGAACTGCAACAGCTATTCAGTGCCATGCGGGCAAACGATCTGATCTGGTCGCCCTTCATCAATCACTATCTGCTTGGCGTTGATGCTCCGCCGTCCGATCTACTCTACTGGTTCGAAGATGGCTCACACATTCCCCAAGCGTTCCTCCGGACGTACAATCGCACATTGCTCCTGCAAAATCACTTGCGCGAGCCTGGTGCGGTAAGTTTGCTCGGCGAATCTCTGGACTTGACCAAATCCGTGGCACCCAAGTTGATCGTGGCGCTGAAGGACGATCATGTGTCAGCCTGGACGGCGGTTTATCAGGGCACACAGTATTTTGGCGGTTCCGTCGAATTCGTCCTTGGCGGGTCGGGACACAACGCCGGGGTGATCAACCCGCCAGCGGCCAACAAGCACGGCTATTGGACAAATCCGCAACTGGTCGAAACGGGAGAACAATGGTTAGCCGCCGCAACCAGGAACGAGGGAAGCTGGTGGCCCCACTGGGCAGCCTGGCTTCAGGCGCTCCCCGGCAACACGCTCGTTCCGGCGCGGCAAGTCGGAGATGGCGCGCTGCCGCAGATCGAGCCCGCGCCCGGGTCGTTCGTGACCGGACAATTGTAACGGCCAATGACTTTGGCCGACATATCAGAGACGGGTATTGTTGAGATGAATGAAGTTGAGGTGGTGCAGGACGGCAGGGTCGGTCGTCTGCGATTGAACAGACCAAAGGCCATCAACGCACTCAATCTCGACATGGTCGATCTCATGACGACGGCTTTGTTGGATTGGCGTGACGATCCCGGAATTGACCTGATCATGATTGATCATGCGGAAGGTCGAGGTTTCTGTGCTGGCGGCGATGTCGTGGCCATCGCAAAGGACGTTCAAGGACATGGCGTCGCGGGAGACGCCTTCTTCTATCGCGAATATCAGATGAACCATCTGATGTACACGTTCAGCAAGCCAGGCATCGTGTTCATGGACGGTGTGACCATGGGCGGCGGCGTCGGCATCACTTGTCCGTCCAAATATCGCGTAGCGACCGAGAGGACGATCTTTGCGATGCCGGAAACGGGCATCGGTCTATTCCCGGACGTCGGCGGCGGCCGCTACCTCTCGCGCTTGCCCAATCGCCTGGCGCAGTTTCTGGGCCTGACGGGCGGCAAGCTGAACGGCGCGGATTGCTACAAGGTCAATCTCGCGACGCACTATGTCCCGTCAGAACGGCTCGAGCAGGTGAAGCGTGAACTGTGTGCCGATCCGTCCCGGATAGAGGACATACTTCATGCCGCGTCAGTGCCTCCACCGACGGCGCCCATCATTGATCAGTTGCCTCAGATCAACGATCTGTTCGCCTCTGACCGGCTGGAAGACATCCTGGCGGCACTGGAGGCGGACGATTCCGAGTGGGCAGCGAAGCAACTGGCGATCCTCCGCACCAAGTCGCCCTTGTCCTGCAAGGTCACATTGCGGTTGCTCCTCGTCAGCCCGCACATCAAGAATTTCGCGGACGAGATGAGGTTGGAATTCGGGCTGGTGCATCGCATGTTTCGCACCCATGATTTCGCAGAAGGCGTTCGCGCCTTGTTGATCGATCGTGACAATGCCCCGCGATGGGAGCCGGCAACATCAGGCGAGGTCAGCGACAAGATGATCAATAGGATTTTCGAGCCGCTTAGAGGTGAGGCCGCATGGCGACCTCTTGAGCCGGAATGACATTCGCCATCCGCGATACCGGCGTGGCCTCAGGAGACATCGTTTTGGCGGAGGAGCCGATCGTCAAGCCGTCCTTTGGCCTGGCGTTGCTCGAGCCGGCGCGCGCGTTCGCGGAGTTTGGCGCACTGCTGATGAACGCGTCAACGCTACTCAACGCGCCCAGAGGTGACGGCCATTCTGTCATCGTCCTTCCTGGCTTTGGCGCGAGCGATCTTTCGATGGCATATTTGCGCCACTTTATTAACTTCCTTGGCTATCGCAGCGTCGCCTGGCATCTGGGCCGAAACATGGGCTATCAGTCACTGGGGCCTAACACAGAGGAGCTCCGCAAACGCTTCGAGGATGTTGCCAGTAAGTCTGGCGGGCGCGTCAGTCTGGTGGGTTGGAGCCTGGGCGGTGTCATGGCCCGTCACATGGCTCGCGACTATCCGGAACTCGTTCGGCGCGTTGTGACGCTCGCGGCACCGTTTACCGGGGATCCCGCTGCGACTTCGATCCGGGCCTTCTACGAAATGCTCTCAGGCGAGGATTTCGAATCCCTGGAAACGCAAGCGCTATGGCAAGCCAACCGGGCCGCGCCGAGCGTACCGACTACATCGATTTACACCAGATCTGATGGGATTACAGCATGGCGAAACTGCCTCGAAACGGAAAGCGATCTCACAGAAAATGCCGAAGTGATCGGCAGCCATTTGGGACTTCCCTACAATATCATGGCCTATCGCATTGTCGCTGAACGACTAGCTTTGCCCGATTGCAATCCAGATGTGAGGATAGCGGAATGATCGAACCGCCCCGGCCAACCATCTCGGCGGAACCTCTGCTGCCGGGGTTCCAGCAACTGGTTGATGCCATTGCGGACGCGGAAGCAAAGGGGGCGCCCGCCTGGTCGGCGTTAAGCCCGCAGGAGGTGCGCACAGCTGCTGAGAGGTTACGCAAGCCTGCCTCGATACCGCAGGATATCGTGCGCCGCGATCTGACACTGGACGGTCCCGATTCCGCGCTCCATGCGCGGCTCTACATTCCAGATGGTGCGCAGAAGATCGGTCCAGGTCTCGTCTATTTTCACGGCGGGGGTTTCACTATTGGCAGCGTTGAGGGCCACGATGCGCTTGTTGCCAACCTGGCGGCGGCATCCGGTGTAAAGATTCTGTCGGTTGACTATCGGCTCGCGCCGGAACATCCGTTTCCTGCCGCTCATGACGATGCTGTTGCGAGCGTCAAATGGGCCTTCACCAATGCCAATGTCATCGGCTTTGACGCTGAGCGTATCGGCGTCGGAGGCGATTCGGCTGGGGCAAACCTCGCAGCTTCCGCCTGTCTTGATCTGCGTTCGACCTCGGATGTCGCAATCAAGTTTCAGCTGCTCTTCTATCCCAACACCACGATCAAAGACATTCCTGGCACAAGACAGATTTATGCCCATGGCCATTATCTGACTCTTGAGACTGCCCATTATCTGTTCGGACATTATGTATCGCCGGAGCAATCGATAAGTCCGAGGATAGATTTGCTGGGTCGGGACGATCTATCTGGCTTACCGCCCACCCTCTTGACGGTAGGACATTGTGATATCCTGTACGACGAATGCGTCCTTTTCGCATACCAGCTCCAACAAGCGGGCGTTCCTATCGAATTCATCACCTATCCCGGTTATCTGCACAGCTTCTATGGTTTCTCCGAGTTGGTACCGGACGTGATGGACGCCTTTCAGACAGCGGGAGCAGCGCTGGCGTTGGGGCTAAACGGCAGCGCATGATGCCGAGTGGACGCTCAGCAGAAAGGAGACGAGTGTGAAGACTTGGCTGATTACGGGATGCTCATCGGGCTTGGGTAAGCAGCTAGCCGAGGCAGTCGCCGCTCGGGGCGATCAGGTTGTCGCTACAGGGCGGTCCACTGCTGCCTTGCGGCCCCTGCGCGATCGCTATCCGAAAACGGTGAGAAGCCTGACGCTCGATGTCACCCAGCACGGCGCGGCCGCCGAGGCTGTCGCGCTGGCCGAACGCGACTTTGGGGGGCTTGATGTCCTCGTCAACAATGCCGGACACGGCTTCTTCGGCGCGGTCGAGGAGGCCGAGCCCAGCGAGTATCGGCCGATCTTCGAGACCAATGTTTTCGGTCTGATCGAGACGACGCGCAAGGCCCTGCCCGCCTTGCGCAGGCGCAAGGGATCATGCGTCGTCAATATCTCATCTGGCGCTGGAATCGCCGGGTCGGCAGGCTTTGGCCTCTACAACGCAACCAAGTTTGCGGTGGAGGGGCTATCGGAGGCGCTCGCCGCAGAGCTTCAACCGCTGGGCATGAAGGTGATCATCGTCGAGCCCGGCCCGTTCCGAACCGAGTTTCTCGGTCGCTCGCTCAAAAGTGCGGCCCACGAGATTGATGCCTATCGCGACATCCTCGGCAGGTTGCGCCGCTATCGCGAGACCAACAATGGGCAGCAACCGGGCGATCCCGCCAAGGCGGTCGCCGTGCTCCTGCTGGCGGTGGATGCGGAACAACCACCGCTGCATTTGCCACTTGGGCCCGTCGCCTTCAGTATTGCCGAGCGTAAGATGCGTGCGTTCCACGCCGACATGGAGACCTGGCGGGAGATCGCCATCGCCACCGACTTTGAGACCAGGGATTGAACGTCGCGCGGCGCGATTGGAGGTCACGCCGGCGATGGTCGGCAGCGCGGCGCAGTCCGCAGCGTCCTGACGACGTCCCGAAGCTGAAGATCAACGGCGGGCTCTCCCGTCTGACACATGAGGAACCAGTACATGATCAATCCCGTCGAGAGCTTTATCGATGGCCGGATGGTCGCGCCGACGACCGGGACCTATACCGACAAGCTCGACCCCCGAAACGGCGAGAAGATGGGCCGGGTGGCGAATAGCGGTGCGCAGGATCTCGATCGTGCCGTCGCCGCCGCGGTCAAAGCCTTTGACGCCTGGCGCGACATGCGCCCCTCCGAGCGCGGTCGCATCCTGATCGAGATGGGCCGTATGATCCGCAACGGCATCGAGACGTTCGGCGCGCTGGAGGGCCAGGAGACGGGCAAGCCCAAGAACCAGATCCCCGTCGTGCTCAACATGACCGCGCAGTTCTTCGAGTTCTACGGCGGCATCACGAACGTTGGCGACGGCGAGATCATCGACCAGGGGCCTGACTATCACGTCTATACCCGCCGCGATCCATTCGGCGTCGTCGGTGTTATCTTGCCGTGGAACGCCCCGCTCCATCAGGCCGCCCGCGCCATCGCGCCTGCGCTCGCCGCCGGCAACGCCGTGGTCGCCAAGCCCTCGGAGCATAGCTCGGCCTCGTTGGTGGCATTCGCCAAAGCTGCCGTCGAACAGTGCGGGCTGCCCGTGGGGGTGCTCAACATCATCGTCGGCAAGGGATCGGATATCGGCCCGGCCATGGCCAATAATCCCGATGTCCGGAAGATATCGTTCACCGGAGGCGTGCGGGCAGGCCGCGAACTCGGCCATATCGCGGCTGAGCGCATTCTGCCGCTGACACTCGAGCTGGGCGGCAAGTCCGCCAACATCGTGTTCGACGATGCCGATCTCGACAAGGCGGCGAAGGGCTCGGTCACAGCGTTCACCTTGAACAGCGGTCAATGGTGCGCGGCCGGCTCGCGGCTGCTCGTCCAGCGCAACATCCATGACCAGTTTGTGGAGAAACTGGTCGCGGCAGTTGAACAGCTGACCATCGGCACCGCACCCGATGCCTCGCTCGGTCCCATCACCACACGCGCGCAATTCGAGAAGATTCAGTCCTATTTCGAGGTCGCCCGCAGCGAAGGGCTGACGCCTGCGATCGGGGGCAAGGTTGCGACCGGCCCTGGACTGGATGGCGGATGGTTCATCGAGCCGACCGTGTACACCGGCGTCACCAACGACATGGCGATGGCGCGCGAGGAAATCTTCGGTCCGGTGCTGGTCGTCATCCCCTTCGAAGATGAGGCGGACGCGATCCGTATCGCCAACGATTCCGAATATGGCCTCGCTGCCGGCGTCTGGAGCCGGGACATCGGCCGCGTCCACCGCGTTGCCGGACGTCTGGAAGCAGGGCGCATCGTGGTCAACGAATATAGCGGCGGCCCTGTCCAGGCACCGTGCGGCGGTTTCAAGCAGAGCGGCTACGGCCGCGAGCAGGGGATCGAGGGCCTGCACCATTACACCCAGTCGAAATCCGTCATCATCCGGCTCTGAGCGCGCAGCCGGCGGATCATTCAAAAACGCAAAGCCCAGGAGAGATAAGAGAATGGTACAGATAAGAGCCGCCGTCGCGGTGGAAAAAGGCGCGCCGCTCGTCTTTCGCGAGTTCGAGATCGCCGAGCCGGAAGGCAATGAAATTCTGGTCAAGACAATCGCGAGCGGTGTCTGCCACACCGACCTTCTGCTCCGCGACGAGATGTTCGGCCCGGCGCTCCCGGCCGTTCCCGGGCATGAGGGAGCCGGCATAGTCATCGCCATCGGCCCGACTGTCCAGCACATCAAGGTCGGTGACCATGTCCTCAGCACCCAGGGCTTTTGCGGAGGCTGTAACTCCTGCCGCGGCGCGCATCCGATGAACTGCGAGCACTATGTGCAGTATAACATCACGGGCAAGCGCCCGAACGGGAAGGCCTCGTTCGTTGGCTCCGAGGTGAGCGCGAACTATGTCGGCCAATCCTCGTTCGCCACGCATATGCTCGTGACCGAGAACAATGCGGTCAAGCTCCCGAACGATCTCGACCTCGTCCTGGCGGCGCCGCTGGGCTGCGGCCTGGTGACGGGCTCGAGCACGGTCTTCAATGTGCTGAAGCCGCGCCCGGGTTCCTCGATCATCGTGTTCGGGGCCGGCGCCGTTGGCCTGGCGGCGGTCATGGCAGCCAAGGCGGCCGGGTGTGCCGGGATCGTCATCGTCGACCTACACAAGCCCCGCCTCGAGATCGCGAAGGAAGTGGGCGCGACCCACGCGTTCGTGGCGAACGAGGTGGACATTATCAAAAAGTGCCGCGAGCTGTTCGCTGGCGGCACAGACTTCGGTGTCGACGCGGTTGGCCTGCCCACGACCGCGAAGTCGATGCTCGAGTGCCTGCGCCCAGGCGGACATGCGGTACTGGTGGGTGCCAACGGCTTTGGGAACACGACTGACCTCGAACTCGGGACCCTCATCTTCAATCGTACGATCCAGGGCGCGATCCTCGGCGATCAGGTGCCGCAGATCACGATCCCCGAGTTGGTCGAGCTCTCCCGCCAGGGTCGCTTCCCCTATGAGAAACTGATCAGGACATACGCGTTTGACGACATCAACCAGGCAATCGAGGACAGTGAAACTGGCAAGGTCATCAAGCCGGTGATCACCTTCAACTAGGAACGGTCAGGCCGGCTGAGGGTGAAATAACACCCCAAAGACCGGCGCCTTGGCCCAAAGATATTCGCCGGTGAGGAGGATAGGTGCCCATCCGAAGGGAGACATGGGCGAGCAGGTGATCGGGCGTATCGAGCCCTTCACGGCGCCGAGCCTCGACGGCATAGCCAGGATGCAGGGTGTTCCAGTAGATGATGATGGTGCTGAGCGGATTGACGCCTGCGACATCCCGTTGCCATCTATATCATCAACTGTCGAGTCATTGAGAGAAATGAACATCCTTGTGTACATCAGTACAAAGAATCTGTTGACGTCGAAATCAAAAATAAGTCCGCGCTTGACGCATCACTGCCCATATGACCGACGACTACAATTTCATCATTGTTCTATTTCTTGGTCATGGTTGACGATTCGCAGACGATCTTGCCATCTCTGATGACATAAGTTTCTGTTCCACGGATTTCGTTGTTCTCAAAAAGAACATAAGCATACTCCCCAGTTGCATCTTTACGAATCGGATTTACGGGCCGTTCGCCAAGCGAAGGGCTGCTGGTAAACAGATCCTCGAGGAATCGGCGAATCTCGCTGTGTCCAACGAGAGGCTTGTCAGCTATGGTTGTGAAGAGGACCGCACTTTCATAGTAGTCGGAGAGTATGGCATCCACATCTTTCGTACCAAATGCAACTGCATGTCTTTCTATTACAGCCATTGCGCCCGTGGATAATTCTTTCATCATGCTATCCTTTGCTAGAGCATCGAGCCTTTAATCGGACGCATATCCAGCGGCTTTGAGGAAGTTCCAGCATTCGTCAGGCGTGTAGAGGTCGCAGATATTGCCGATGGCCTGCCATAGGGCATGGATGGTCCTTGCGCCGGTGCGGCGCAGATGGGCTTTGAGTTTGGAGAAAGCCATTTCGATCGGGTTGAGGTCGGGGCTGTATGGTGGAGTGAAGAGGAACCATGCGCCCCGGGCCTTCAATATGGCCTTGGCTTTTTCACTTTTGTGGCTGGAGAGATTGTCGAGGATGACGACATCGCCCGGCTTGAGGGTCGGGGCGAGTTGGGTTTCGACATAGGTTTCGAAGGTTGTGCGGTTCATGGGGCAGTCGATGACCCATGGCGCGGTCAGTCCATCACAGCGCAGCGCCGCGATGAAGGTCTGGGTTTTCCAGTGGCCAAAGGGCGCTCGCGCCTTGAGGCGCTGGTCACGGCGGGCCCGTCCTCGCAGCCGTGTCATCTTCGTCGTGGTTGCCGTTTCGTCGATGAAGACCAGCCGATGCGGCGCCTTGCGCAAGCTGGACTGCCGATAAACGCGCCAGTTCCTGCGCGCCTGGGCAACATCATCGCGTCCGCACTCCGAGGCCAGCAGCGTTTTTTTTGAAGCTGTAGCCGGCCTTGAGCAGCGCACGCGACAATGAGGCAGGATGGGCCCGAACGCCGGTTGCCGCGACAAGTCTGGCCGACAGTTCGGGCATGGTGATGTCCGGCTCGGCATCGACCCATGTCATCAAGGCCGCCATATGCGGTGCCAGCTTGCCATCACCGGGTGGACGCCCTTGCCGGGCAGGTGCCGATGATCCCGTCCTCCCCACCCGCTGCGCCAGCTTCACAGCGCAACTGGGGCTCACCCCAAAATGACGCGATGCTGACCGACGCGATTGCCCGGCTGCAATGTGATCGGCAATCCGGTCCCGAAGATCGGCTGAATAGGCTTTCCCCATGATCCACCTCCATCAACGGTGAATCATATTCTCGCTCCTCTGAAAATCCCCAGATTCCTATTTCAGGCACGATGCTCTA
>NZ_QJQX01000040.1 GCF_013393185.1 Sphingobium lactosutens
TTACAGTTTTTCGGTAAGCTCGGGCACGATCTTGAAGAGATCGCCGACGAGGCCGATGTCGGCGACCTGGAAGATCGGTGCGTCCTCGTCTTTGTTGATGGCGATGATGGTCTTGGAGTCCTTCATGCCGGCGAGATGCTGGATCGCCCCGGAGATGCCGACCGCGACATAGACTTCGGGCGCAACGATCTTGCCGGTCTGGCCGACCTGATAGTCGTTGGGCACATAGCCCGCGTCGACAGCGGCGCGGCTCGCACCGACCGCCGCGCCCAGCTTGTCCGCCAGCGGGAAGATCACTTCCTCGAAGGTCGGGCCGTCCTTGAGCGCACGGCCGCCCGAGACGATCACCTTGGCCGAAGTCAGTTCCGGACGCTCCAGCTTGGCGATTTCGGCGCCGACGAAGGAGGAAAGCCCCTTGTCCCCGGTCGAAGCAACCGCTTCCACCGTGCCGCTGCCGCCTTCCCTGGCCGCCTTCTCGAAGGCCGTGCCGCGCACGGTGATGACCTTCCTGGCGTCCTTCGACCTGACGGTCGCGATCGCGTTGCCGGCGTAGATCGGCCGGGTGAAGCTGTCCTCGCTCTCGACCGAGAGAATGTCGCTGATCTGCATCACGTCGAGCAGAGCCGCGACACGCGGCGCGATATTCTTGCCGTTGCTGGTGGCCGGCGCGACGAACGCGTCGTGGCTGCCCATCAGCTCGACGATCAGCGGCGCGACATTCTCGGGCAGCGCATGGCCGAAAGCCGCGTCGTCGGCGACATGGACCTTGCCCACGCCCGCGATCTTGGCGGCTTCCTCGGCCACGCCGCCAACGCCTTGCCCGGCGACCAGCAGATGCACTTCACCCAGCTTGCCAGCGGCGGTGACGGCGGAAAGGGTGGCGTCCTTGACGGCGCCGCCCTCATGTTCAACCCACACAAGCGTCTTCATGCGGCAACTCCCAGAGCTTTCAGCTTCGCGACCAGTTCATCGACATCGGCGACCTTCACGCCCGCCGAGCGCTTGGGCGGTTCGGCAACCTTGAGCGTTTCGAGGCGCGGCGCAATGTCGACGCCATAGTCAGCAGGCGCCTTGGTCGCGAGCGGCTTGCTCTTCGCCTTCATGATGTTGGGCAGCGAGGCATAGCGCGGTTCGTTGAGGCGCAGGTCGGTGGTGATGATCGCCGGGGTGTTGAGCTTCACCGTCTCCAGGCCGCCATCGACTTCGCGGGTCACGCTGACCTTGTCGCCCTCGACCTCGACCTTGCTGGCGAAGGTGCCCTGCGGCAGGTTCAGCAGCGCGGCGAGCATCTGGCCGGTCTGGTTGCTGTCATCGTCGATCGCCTGCTTGCCCAGGATGATGAGGCCAGCGCCTTCCTCTTCCTGCACCTTGGCGAGCAGCTTGGCCACGCCCAGCGGTTCAACCTCATTGTCCGTCTGGATCAGGATCGCCCGGTCCGCGCCCATGGCAAGTGCGGTACGCAGCGTTTCCTGCGCCTTCGCCACGCCGATCGACACCGCGATCACCTCGGTCGCCACGCCCTTTTCCTTCAGGCGAATGGCTTCCTCGACCGCGATCTCGTCGAACGGGTTCATGCTCATCTTCACGTTCGCCAGATCGACGCCCGTCCCGTCCGCCTTCACCCGAGGCTTCACATTATAGTCTATCACCCGCTTCACGGGCACAAGGATCTTCATCTCCAACATCCTCCTTATCAACAGCAACATGGGCGCGGGCAGCCCGTTTCCGGACCACCCGCACCCTTTGGTGTATCGTTCAGGCGAGGGAGCGGATCAGGCCGCCTTCCTCACTTCCGCCACGATCTTCTTGGCCGCGTCGCCCAGATCGTCCGCCGGGACGATCGGAAGACCCGAATTGGCCAGAATGTCCTTGCCCTGCTGGACGTTGGTGCCTTCCAGACGGACGACCAGCGGAACCGACAGGTTCACTTCCTTGGCGGCGGCGACGATGCCGTTGGCAATGATGTCGCACTTCATGATGCCGCCGAAGATGTTGACGAGAATGCCCTTCACCGCCGGGTCCTTCAGGATGATCTTGAAGGCAGCCGTCACCTTTTCGGTGGTGGCGCCGCCACCCACGTCCAGGAAGTTGGCGGGGAATTCGCCGTTCAGCTTGATGATGTCCATCGTCGCCATGGCCAGGCCCGCGCCGTTCACCATGCAGCCGATGTTGCCGTCCAGCTTGATGTAGGCGAGGTCATACTTCGACGCTTCGACTTCGGCCGCATCTTCTTCGGTCAGGTCGCGCAGTTCGGCGATGTCCTTGTGGCGGAACATGGCGTTGCCGTCGAAACCGACCTTGGCGTCCAGAACCAGCAGGTTGCCCTGCTCGGTCAGCGCCAGCGGGTTGACTTCGATCTGCTCGGCATCGGTGTCGAGGAAGGCAGCATAGAGCGACGAGGCGACCTTGGCGGCCTGCTTCGCCTGGTCGCCGGTCAGGCCCAGCGCGGCAGCGACGGCGCGGCCGTGGTGCGGCTGGAAGCCCGAAGCGGGATCGACCGAGAAGCTGTGGATCTTTTCGGGGGTCGAGTGAGCGACCTCTTCAATGTCCATGCCGCCCTCGGTCGACACGACGAAAGCGATGCGGCTGGTGGCGCGATCAACCAGCAGCGCCAGGTAAAATTCCTTGGCGATGTCTGCGCCGTCGGTGATGTAGAGACGGTTGACCTGCTTGCCCGCTTCGCCGGTCTGGATAGTGACCAGCGTGTTGCCGAGCATGTCGGCCGAATGCGCCTTCACTTCGTCGAGGTTGAAGGCAAGGCGAACGCCGCCCTTGGCTTCGGGGGCCAGTTCCTTGAACTTGCCCTTGCCGCGGCCGCCGGCATGGATCTGCGACTTCACGACATAGAGCGGCCCAGGCAGCTTCTTGGCGGCTTCGACGGCCTCTTCGACCGTGAAGGCGGCATAGCCGGCGGCGATCGGTGCGCCGTACTTGGCCAGCAGTTCCTTGGCCTGATATTCGTGAATGTTCATGGGCTCGCCCGTCCTTGTTGCGTTGAACCTTGATGGTCGCGGCTAAGCACAGGTCGAATCGGCACGCCAGAAGATTTTGCAAAACGACTTTGCAAAATTGCAAAACGAGTAGTCCGCCCGACGCGGATTTATTGCAAATTACCGGCTAGAATGCGCAAGCGAAGGCCGCCTTGCTCGTGATCGCGATAATCTCCGGATCCTGTAAAGCGCGCACTTTATGAATGAAATGACCCACCGTCATTTCCTCTTTGTGAGACTTGCGGAGCGAAGCAATCGACTGGAGCCGGCGCAGCTGGACAATGCTCAATCGACTAGCCATGCGCTCCGCCATGCAGCCAGCCATTTTGGGGGACAGGCCCGCGTCAATCAGCCCCGAGCGCAGCCTCGATTCGGGAGACAGGCCGGTACAGGAGGCAAGAAGCGCACTGGCGACGAGAGCCAGGCCAAATGGGCGGAAAGCGGTGGCGATCATGGCGACGCCATGGCAACAAGCCCATGAATGCAGGATAAACGCCCTGCTGCAGGAGCCAAGCCATGGACAGGATTTTCGCCGCCCTTTCTCATCGCGTTGCGGGCTGGGCCGGACAGCCCTTGGCCTTCATCCTGGCGGGCATGGTCGTCCTGCTGTGGCTGATCACCGGCCCTATTTTCCATTATTCGGATACCTGGCAACTGGTTATCAATACCGGGACGACCATCATCACCTTCCTGATGGTGTTCCTGATCCAGAATGCGCAAAATCGCGACGGCTCCGCCATTCAGGCCAAGCTCGACGAATTGATCCGTGCCGTAGGAGGCGCACGCAACGATTTTATCGGCATCGAGCATCTGACCGAAGCCGATCTGGAACGCATCAAGCATATCCTCGAAAAGGAATGCGGGGACGATGAAAACCATCGCCGGGCAATCGAACGCTTGATCGAACGGCGCTGATCGTCACGCCTCCTTCAATGGGCGTGGACGATCAGCCGTTCATTTTCCCGCCGATAGGCGTCGACGCGATCCGTATAACTGCGCGCAAGACTTTCATAAGCCGCCCGCCCCTCCCGCGACGCACTGGCCTGTGCGCGGATCAACGACATTTGCTGGCGATGCAGCAGATAGTTGACATCCGTCTCCATGCTCATCCTCGCCCTCCTCGCTTATTGTCGTGAGATTGATCGATGAGCCGATAATGCGCTTCACACGCATATCGGCGAATCGATGTTATCATGATCGCGCAGGCAAGGCGAACCGGCTTCTCACCGCAAATGATCGGAATGGCGCGACCTGGGGGCAACCCAGCGCAACAGCGCGAAGCCGGCCAGCGCGGACAGGAGCGATCCCATCAGCACGCCGCCCTTGGCTTCCTCGACAAGTTGCGGCTGATCCGGGAAAGCGAGCGCGCCGATGAAGAGGCTCATGGTAAAGCCGATGCCGCACAACATGGCCATGCCATAGACCTGTGCCCAGTTCGCCCCTGACGGCCGCTCGGCCATACCCAGCCGCACCGCCGCCCAGATAGCGCCGAACACGCCGATCTGCTTGCCCAGGAACAGACCCAACGTCACGCCAAGCGGCAGAGGCGAAAACAGGGCGCCCAGCATTTCAGCGTTCAGCACCAGCCCACTGTTCACGAACCCGAACAGCGGAACGATGACATAGGCGCTCCAGGGATGGACTACATGTTCCAAGCGATGAAGCGGACTGTCGGCCGCATCCGGCGCGCCGGGCGTGCGGCGGATCGGCACCGTCATCGCCGCCAGCACGCCCGCGACCGTCGCATGGACACCCGATAGCAAGGTCAAATACCACAGCAGCACAAAGCCGATCAGATACGGGGCAAGCGTTCGGATACCGGCGCGATTGAGGCCATACATCGCGGCCAGCACGCCCGCCGCCGCCACGAGCGCGGCCAGGTCCAGCCCCTTCGTGTAAAAAAGAGCGATGATCGCTACCGCCCCCATGTCATCGACGATCGCGACCGCGGTCAGGAACAATTTGAGCGAGGCGGGCGCACGCTTACCGAGCAGCGCCAGCACACCAATGGCAAAGGCGATGTCCGTCGCGGCGGGAATGGCCCAGCCGTCGGAAAGCCCCGGCTGAACGTTCGTCGTCGCAAGATAGACCAGCGCCGGAACCACCATGCCCGCCCCGGCCGCCAGTATCGGCAGCCGTCGCCTGTCCCATGTGGAAAGTCCGCCGTCGAGAAACTCGCGCTTGATCTCCAGCCCGACGACAAGGAAGAAAATTGCCATCAGCCCGTCGTTGATCCACAGATGGGCGGTCATCGGTCCCAATTTGGGCGACAGGGTCGGTCCGAATTCCAGATGGACCAGGTCATGATAGAGATGGCTGGTGCCCGGCAGATTGGCGAACAATATCGCCAGCCCTGCCGCGACGATCAGCAACATCGCACCGCCCGCTTCGCCGCTCAGAAAATCCCGCAGGGCGGAAGCAGGTCGATGCATCATCTGGAAATGAATCCTCTACGGTGACTGGAGAGAAGCAAAGGGCTTGGAAGTCACGCGCGCCAATGGCATCCTCTCCCCCGATCGGGCATGGGGGTCAAGCCTTTGGGGGACGCACTGATTGCGGCGCTCGGAACGCTGCATCATGAACTGCTGCTGTTTGCAGCGGTGGGCCTCGCCATCGGCGGCCTGGACGATTTCCTCGTCGACCTCCTGTTTCTGCTGCGCAAGACCTGGCGCGACATCGTCATTTATGCCCGCCATCCGCGAATGACGACGGCCAGCCTGCCGACGTCGGACCGTCCCGGCAAAGTCGCCATCTTCGTGCCCGCCTGGCAGGAAGCCTCGGTAATCGGTCAGATGCTGAGAACCGCTCTGGATCGCTGGGGCGATGCGCCCTATCGTATCTTCGTTGGCACCTACCCGAACGACCCGGCGACGATCGACGTGGTCGCGGCGCTGGCGCCGGGCGATCCACGACTGCTGCTGGGCATTAACGAGCGCCCCGGCCCGACCACCAAGGCCGACTGCCTCAATCTGCTGTGGCGCGCCATGCTGGCCGAGGAAGAGGCCGGCGGCTTTCGCTACAAGGCCGTCGTGCTGCACGATGCGGAAGATGTCGTCCATGCCGACGAGATCCAACTGTACGACTTCATGATCGACCGTTTCGATCTCGTCCAGTTGCCGGTATTGCCCCTGCCCGGTCGCGGTGGCTGGTTCGCCCGCGCCATCGCCAATCATTATGGAGACGAGTTCGCCGAGAGCCATGGCAAATTGCTGACCGTCCGCGAGGCGCTGGGCGCCTCCGTTCCATCGGCCGGCGTCGCCTGCGCTTTCGAGCGCGATGCGCTGGAGGCGCTGGCTCATGACCCCAGCCATGGCCCGTTCGACCCTTCTTCGCTGACGGAGGATTATGAGGCGGGTCTGCGTATCCGCGACATGGGCGGGCGCGGCGTGTTCGTCCGCATGCGGGACGCCGCCGGAGAATTGGTGGCGACACGCGAATATTTCCCGGACAGCATTCAGGCCGCCGTAAAGCAGAAGGCACGCTGGATGATCGGCATTTCGCTCGCCGGCTGGGACCGGATGGGCTGGCGCGGCGGCCCGGCCGAATGGTGGATGCGCCTGCGCGACCGGCGCTCGGCGCTGGCCGCGCTGGTGCTGTTCGCTGCCTATCTCGCCTTGCTGCTCTGGGCCGCCCTTTGGCTGATCGGCCAGTTTCACGCGCTTCCCTTTCGGCCCATATCGCCGCTGCTGACGCATCTGCTCTGGTTAAATCTGGGACTGATGCTGTGGCGGGGGGCCATGCGCACGCTGTTCGTGACGCGCACTTATGGCTGGCACCATGGGCTGGGCGCCGTCCCGCGCACGCTCATAGCCAATTATATCGCCATTCTGGCCGCCCGCCGCGCCGTCTTCCTCTATGTCCGCTCCTTATTGGGCACGCCGCTCATCTGGGACAAGACCCAGCATCATTTCCCCGACCTGCGAACCGATCCGTGACGGCGGCAGGCGGCAGACCCCTGCGCTTCTTCGCGCTGCTGATCATCGGCTGGATCGCCGTCCGCGTCGCCGCTCATTATGGACCGGCAGGCACACCGATGCCCGGCATAGCCCAGCCGCCGCCCACCATGGCATCCCTGTTCACGCCATCCCGGCCCGTCCGCTGGCGCCGTCCGCCATTTCTTCCGGCCGGCACCGGGGGATTCATCCACGCACCTGGCTTGATGCCCATCCCGGCCGTCCGACAGCCCCCGCCCTCTACTCTCGCCCCTTTATCCGCCAACCAGGGAGCGCAGGTCGATTTTCTCGAATTCATTCGCTTCACCACCGCCTTCGCCAATCGGCATCATGCCAGCGATGATGTGAGCGGTGCGCCGACTGCCCTTCCCCGCCCGCTGCAGACACCAGCACAGCAGGAGCGCCGTGCCGACCGGTGGCGCGGCAGCAGCTGGCTGCTCTGGCGGCCCGGCGACGCCAGCCGGGCCGACATCGCAACGGTAGGACGGCTCGGCGGATCGCAGGCAGGGCTTCGCATCGACTATGCACTCCCCATCGCCTCCATCCGGCGCGCCAGCGGCTATGCCCGCGTCACCAGCGCCCTCGAAGGACCGGCAGCGCCGGAAGCTGCCGTTGGCCTGGCCGTCCAGCCCTTTCCCGCCCTCCCCGTCAGTTTTGCCATGGAACGCCGTATCAAGCTGGGCGACGGCGCTCGCAATGCCATGGCGCTTCTCGCCGCCGGGGGCTTCGGACCGACCCGCATCGCGGCCGGTATCGAAGCGGAAGCCTATGCACAGGCCGGTCTGGTCGGCTTTCACCGTCGTGACGCTTTCATCGACGGCAAGCTCTCCTTGTCGTCATCCCTCCCCCATACGCCGTTGCGCATCGGCGCGACTATTTCCGGCGGCGCCCAACCCGGCGTCGAACGAATCGACATCGGCCCGGAAATCCAGCTTCGCCTGCCCCTACCCCGGACGGCCGCCCGCCTCTCCGTCGAATGGCGCGAACGGATCGCAGGCAAGGCAGCGCCGTCATCCGGGCTGGCCGTCACTCTAGCTGCGGATTTTTGACCTCCGCCGCCCAAGCCGCCTTTATATCGCCGCGCTTTACGACTAGGCCTTGAGAAGCCATGGATCTTTACCTGCCCATCGCCAATCTCTCGGTGAACGCGCTGGTCATCATCGGCCTGGGCGGCGTAGTGGGCCTATTGTCGGGCATGTTCGGCGTGGGTGGCGGCTTCCTGACGACGCCGTTGCTGATCTTCTACGGCATCCCGCCGACGGTCGCCGCCGCCTCGGCCGCGTCGCAAGTGACAGGCGCCAGCGTGTCCGGCGTCGTGACGCACATGTCCCGCGGCACCGTGGATTTCCGCATGGGCGGCGTGCTGATCGCGGGTGGCGTGGTGGGCGCGGGCCTTGGTGTCCTGATCTTCCGCCTGCTCCAGTATCTGGGGCAGATCGATACCGTCATCGGCATCCTCTATGTGCTGATGCTGGGCGGCATCGGCGGATTGATGGCCAAGGAATCGATCCAGGCGCTGATCGCGCTGAAGACTGGGCGCAAGCCGCAGGCGCGCAAGCGCCGCCATCATCCGCTGGTCGCGGCGCTGCCGATGCGCTGGCGTTTCTATCGCTCTGGCCTCTATATCTCACCGCTCGCACCGCTGCTGCTCGGCATGGCGACGGGGATCCTCACTATGTTGCTGGGCGTGGGCGGCGGCTTCATCCTGGTGCCGGCAATGCTCTATCTGCTCGGCATGACCACCCAGTCGGTGGTGGGTACGTCGCTGTTCCAGATATTGTTCGTCACCATGGCGACGACGATGATGCATGCGATGACGACCAAGGCGGTCGACCTTGTCCTCGCCATGCTGCTGCTGATCGGCAGCGTCACCGGCGCGCAGGTGGGCACGCGCCTCTCGATGACGATCCGACCGGAATATCTGCGCATCCTGCTGGCCGCCATCGTGCTTCTGGTTGCGGCCCGCATGGCGCTGGGCCTGGGCTTCCGACCGGACGAAATCTACACGATCGAGGTGCGCTGACGATGCGCCGCACCCTCATCCTGATCGCGGCGGCGCTGCTGCTGGGTGCGGCCGACGAACCCCAACTGGTCCCCGACGTGTCGCAGCGCGATGTCGAAATCCAGTATAGCTTCACTGGCGCGGATCTGCTGCTGTTCGGCGCGATCGTCTATCCCGGCGGGGTCCGGCCTGAAAAACCTGCCGATGTCGTGGTCGTACTGAAGGGGCCAGACCAGTCGATCCTGATGCGCGAAAAGCAGAAGGTCGCCGGCATCTGGGTCAACGCCGATCGCGCGCGCTTCCAATCTGCCCCCAGCTTCTACGCCATGGCCTCTTCGCACCCTATCAGCCGGATCGTCGACGAGCGCACTGCCGCCATCTACGAACTGGGCGTCGACAAGCTGCAACTCTCGCCCTCTTCGCTCAACGAAAGTTCGGAACTGGACCGGTTCCAGGCGGGGCTGGTCGAGCTGCGCCAACGGTCCGGCCTGTTCGTCGAGCGTCCCGGCACGGTCGAGATCACCGACGGCGTTCTCTATCGCGCCCGTCTGCCCTTATCGGCGCGCGTTATCGTCGGCGACTATACCGCCGAAACTTTCCTGGTGCAGGACGGCCGGGTCGTCGCCGCCGCGGTGCGCGACATCACCGTGCGCAAATCCGGCTTCGAACAGTTCATGGCCGTCGCCGCCGAACGATGGTCCTTCCTCTATGGACTGACCGCGATCGCCCTGGCGGTCGGAATGGGCTGGGCAGCTGGCGCGATCGCGCGGCGCATCTGATCCAGAGCGATTGCAAGTCAGATCGAAGATCTGACGCCTTCAACCAACCTCGCTGAGGATCGCGGCATAATCCGCGGGATCGACATTGCTTCCCGACAGGACCACGACCACCGCATCTTCGCGCGTCGGCATCAGCCCGGCGAGAAGCGCCGCCAGCGCCACCGACCCGCCCGGCTCGACCACCAGCTTGAGCGTCGAAAAGGCAAAGCGCATCGCATCGCGCACTTGATCGTCGGTCACGACCAGCCCGCTCGTCACCAGCGCGTGGTTGATCGGAAAGGTCAAGGCGCCGGGACTTGGCGCCAGCAGCGCGTCGCATATGGACCGGGCGTCGGGTGCGACCGCTTCCCGCTGACCACTACGCAGCGATCGCGCGGTATCATCAAACCCTGCCGGTTCGACCGTGTGCATATCGACATGCGGCGCGCGCGCCTTCATCGCGGTGGCAATCCCGGCCGTCAACCCGCCACCGCCGCAACAGACGAGCAGTTGCGACACCTGTGCACCGGCTTGCGCCGCCTGATCGATGATCTCCAGCCCCGCCGTGCCCTGCCCCGCGATGATGAAGGGATCATCGAACGACGGCACCAGGGTCGCCCCTCGAGTCTGTGCCAGCTCGGTCGCGATCTCCTCGCGGCTTTCGGTCCGCCGGTCATAGGGCACCACTTCCGCGCCCAGCGCGCGCGTATTGGCGATCTTGATAGCGGGGGCGTCGGCGGGCATCACGATCGTTGCCGGCATCCCCAGCATCCGCGCCGCCGCTGCCACGCCCTGCGCATGATTCCCCGACGACCAGGCGACGACACCCGATGCCCGCTCGGCTGCATCCAGCCGCGCCAGCCGGTTATAGGCGCCGCGAAACTTGAACGACCCGGTATGCTGCGCGCCCTCGAACTTTAGCAGCACGCGCCGCCCGCATCGTTCGTTCAACTGGGCATTTTCGAGCAGCGGCGTCCGCACCGCCGCCGGCGCGATGATCCGCGCGGCGTCCAATATGTCGTCGATGGTGATGGCAGGAGCTTGTTTCATGCCTTCAGCTTAGAGCATTCTGATGTCGGCTGGAACAGCCGACGGCTCGCAGAATGCGGTAATCAAAAGACAAATGAGGCGGAGGACGATACAATCTCATCGTTCACGGCGCTAGCATCGCCAAGGCAGCCGAGAAGCCGTTTCGCGTGCAGGCGATGGCCGGCATGGGATGCCCCATGCCGGCGGCGGCTCATTGCTCGCGGAAAGCGCGGTGGAAGCTATCGAACAGCGGCTGGAAGAGATATTGGAACAGCGACCGGCTGCCAAGGCTGATGAACACCTCTGCCGGCATGCCGGATACCAGCCTGACATCCTTCAAATCCCGCAGTTCCGATCCGTCTATCTCGATTTCCACCTTGTAATAGAGCGTGCTCGTCGCCTCATCGAGCGTCGCGTCGGGGCTGACGTCGCGCACGACGCCATGCAGCAGCGGCAGCACGCGCGCCTTATAGGGGGTCAGCTTGACCTCCGCCCGAAGATCGTTGTGGACGACGTCGATATCATAGGCCTTGAGCCGCGCCGACACGATGATCTTCTCCTTGTTCGGCACGATGTCGAGCAGTGGCTGCCCGGCCCCCACGACGCCGCCCGGCGTCACCAGCCGCAGGTTCATCACCGTACCGTCAACAGGCGCGACGATCTGCTGGCGCTGCTTGATGTCCCGGCTGACGGCAAGCCGCTCGCGCGCATCTGCCAGGCTGACTTGAACCTCGCGCTGCTGGGCCGCCGTTTCCGTTGCCTGCTGGCCGCGGATCAGGGACATTTGCGCCGTCGTTTCACCGATCGTGTCCCGAATGCGGCCTAGGCTCCCGGTCAATTGCCCCTGCTGCCCCACCGTCGCGGCCTGCTGCCGCTGCAACGCCAGAAGCCGCGACTTGCGCTCCAGCCCTTCATTGACCAATGCGCTGACGCTCCTCATTTCCTCCGACAGAAGGCTGTTCTGGTCGCCCAGGGCGGCGACCTGCGACCGGGCGCCCGCCATGTCGGCATTGGCCTGGCCAAGACGCTGGTTAAGGACGGAAATCTGGTCGCCCAAAGCCCGCTTCCGCGTACGGAATACCGCATCGGAGGCGGCGATTACCGAACGGACTTCCGGGTCCGCGCGCTTGTCCAGCAACTCCTGCGGATAGGCGACCGCGCCTGCTCCGCTCAACTCCGCCGTCAGCCGCGCATCCTGCGCCAGCAAGGCATAATAGCTCGTCCGCATCGCCGCCTCGCGCGCCTGGCTCTGCGTGTCGTCCAGCAGGACCAGCGGCTGCCCGGCGCGCACCTTCTGCCCCTCCCGCACCAGTATCTTGCGGATGATGCCCCCTTCCAGATGCTGTACCGTCTTGCGACCGCCGCCTTCCGCGCGCAGCGTGCCCGATGCGATCGCTGCGCTCTGAAGCGGCGCCAGCACCGCCCACAGCCCGAAGATAAGGACAAAGATCCCCAGCGCGATATAGGCGAACCGCAACGAATTGCCGACACGGGGGGCGTCCCGTTCGGCCAGCCAATGCACGTCGTGCAGTACGCGATCGATTTCTCTGCGATTCATGGAAAAGGGCAGATTCATGGCGGCAATCCTCAATTTTCCGGAACCATCGGGGCAGCATTCACGGGCGCGGTGTCACTTCCACCTATCCGCTTGGCGGGCGTCGGCGGCTTCTCTCCGCCCAGTTGCGCGATGACGTCGCGCGCATTACCGAAGTTCGTGACCCGACCGTCCATCATCACCAGGATCTTGTCGGCCAGACGGAGCAGGTTGGCGCGGTGGGACACGACGATCGTGGTGATGCCCTGCGCCTTCAGCTTGCCCAATGTAGACGCCAGCGCGGCATCCCCCTTGGTATCCAGGCTGGAATTGGGTTCGTCGAGCACGACGAGCTTGGGCATGCCGAACAGGGCGCGGGCGAGGCCGATGCGCTGGCGCTGTCCGCCGGACAGTTGCAAGGCCTGGTCGCCAAGCATGCAATCATATCCATTTTCCAGTTGAAGGATCATTTCGTGGCAGTCGGCCAGCTTCGCGGCGGCGACCACCTGATCATCCGACGCATCCATCCGAAAACGCGCGATATTCTGGCGCACCGTGCCGGGAAGAAGTTCGATGTCCTGCGGCAGATAGCCGACATGCTGGCCAAAGTCCGAACGCTTCCATTCGAATGTGTCGGCGCCATCGAGCCGGACATGACCGCTGCTGGGCTTGAGCACGCCCACGATCATGCGGGACAACGTGGTCTTGCCGGACGCCGATGGCCCTACCACCGCCAGCAATGTGCCGGGGGCGATCTGGAAATCCACCCCGCGCAGGATCGCGCCCTTCATGCCCGGCGGTACGAAGGTCAGCCGCGACACGGAGATCGCGCCGGTCGGCCGCGGCAAGGTCATCTCCGACGGCCGGACGCGCGGAATGTCGCACAGTTGCGAAATGCGGGTGAAGCTGTGGCGTGCCAGCACGAGTTGCTTCCAATAGCTCATGGAAGCCTCGATCGGGGCCAGCAGGCGCGCGACGATGATCGATCCGGCGATCATCGCGCCGCCGGTCAGTTGCAGGTCGAGGATCAGGAGCGCGCCACAGCCAAGCAGCAGCACCTGTATGCCGTTCCGCACGAACTTGGTGACGGCCACGAACTTGATCGACCGTTGCTGCGTCTCGTCGACCGCGTCCGTCTCGTCCATCATGCCGGTAGACCAATGGGCGATCGTCCGGTCGGCCATGCCCATCGCATCGATCACCTCGCTGTTGCGGACGAGGCTTTCGGCATAGGCCAGGTTGGCGCTCGCCAGCGATTGGGTATGGCGGATGGACGAACGGGTCGCGCGCTCGTTGAAATAGGTAAGGCCGAACAAGGTCACTGCGCCGATCGTCGCGATCACGCCGAACCATGGATGCAGCAGGAAGATGACGGCCAGATATAAAGGCACCCACAGCATGTCGACGACATTGAATAATGTCGGCGTGGACAGGAAATTCTTGACCTGGTTCAGTTCGCGCAAGGCCTCCAGCCGCATATGGGGCATGGTCAGCCTCAGTTCGAGCGATCGCGCCAGCAGGATGGGACTCATCGTCTGGGCGAACCATGTGCCGATCCGATTGGCGACCTGCTGCCGTACCGCTTCCAGACAGGCGCTGAGGATGATCGCGAACATGACCGCCAAAGTCAGGAAATAGAGCGTGTCCTTGCTCTGACTGCCCAGAACCCGGTCATAGACCTGCATCATGTACAGCGAAATAGACAATGCCATCAGGTTGATGATGCCGCTGAATATGACCAGCCTGACGGCCAGGCCGCGGTGCGGCTTCAGTATAGCTGTCAAAGCCGAAGCCTGTTGAAATCGCTGGAGGTTCCAACCTTTGCCTGACGCCATGATATGCTCCTATCGTGCGGACGCGGAAGGACGCTGCCGGATCGGCGGCACCAGCCTCGAAATCAGCCCCGCCAGATCCATCTGGCGATGCACTCCGAGCTTGGCCCGAACCCTTTTCAGGTAGGTCCGCGCGGTTTCGTCGGACACGCCGGTGTCCGTCGCGGCTTCGCTCAGGCTGTTGGCGCGCAGGAAGCTGTTCAGGAAGCGCTGTTCCGAAGGCAGCAGGCCCAACGCGCTGAGAAGTTCGGCGGACGCATCGGTGCGCGCGGGCGCATGGATCAGCACCATGGCGCAACGGGAAGTTTCATCGCGAAAGCGCGAAACGGCCGGGACGATGAACGCGAGGCGCCATTCGCCATCTTCATTGTCGAGGCGCAGGACCGCATCCGTCGGAACAATCTCCCCGATCGTCGCCACACCCCGCACCGCGTTCCTGAACGGTTTGCTGTGCGCGGGATTGGTGCAGCCGATCGTCCCATCGCTTCCCTGGACCAGCCATTTGCGCTCATCGAGCATTTTGCGCGCGGCATCGTTGCAAAAGATCGGGCGCCCGTTCGCATCGACCAGCATCGTCGCCATGCTGACCTTGTCGAACATCGCTTCGAGTTGGGCGGCGCGGCGCTCTTCATGCCGTGCCGCGACGAAGGCGCCGGCGGATTGCATGAACAGAGGCAGCACCCGACTGATCGATTGCCGACATTCCGGGCTGAATGCGCCATCCGCGGGGCTGCGGAAGAGGAGCGCCTGCATCCGGGCGTCGGGTTCGACATGACGCGCCACCGCCATATGGTCGAACCGATCGAGCAATCGCGCCATTTCATCATGGCACGGCGCCCGGCCGGCCACTATTCTGGTGACAGGCGCCTGTTCCGAAACACGCGATTGCCAGAAGCTGATGGTCGCCTCCCGCTCCCACAGATGTTCGGCATAAGCAATCAGGGACTGAGCTTGCTGGCGATCAGTCCTTACGGCTTCAAAGCCGACGATGAAGGCCTGCCGCCCCACAACGCCGGAATCGCGAGCGTAGGAGATGATGGCGCCCGTGACCCCTTGGGTTTTCAGGAAGGCCCGCCAGCCAAGATCAGCGTCGAAAAACAAACCCGGCAGAATCACGGGATTGGCCGGGACGTTTATAAGCTGCTGAGGATCCAGGTGAATGCCAGCCGGTCTGCTAGACCGATCCGATAACGAATCTGAAATGGTCACGGCATCTTTCTCCAAACATCATATTATTGTGCGCACCGGAAGAACAACTGGTCCCGTGACGGGAGCATGATCATCCAAATTGCTGTTTTTCATAATGTTAAGCGAATTATGTTGCGGCGCAATAAAGTCTGTGTTCTGTTCTTCCAACACGCCGTAACGCCAGCGACCTAAACTGATTCCTCTCCATCGTTAATTGGCACGTGTAAGTAATAATTTACGATGGCGATCCGTCCATTACTCAGAAAGATATCCCCATTTGGGTATGTTCACTTTGTAAATTCCGGCGGTATCCCTCTCTCTTAGGACATGTCGTCCGAAAAATTGGGGGAGGAAACCATGCGGACGGGGGCGAAGTCATCAGGCGCGATTCGGTATCTGTTAGCCGCCATGGCGATCGGTTCTTCATCGATCGGACTGACGGCCTATGCCCAGACGATGGATATGGCGGCGCTCGCGTCGCGGGTCGTTGAAACCAATCCCGAAATCGAAGCGCAGCGCGGCGCCGTCCGCGTGCTGGAAGCGCGCGTCAAAGCCGCGCGCAGCGGCTATTTTCCGAGTGTCGAGGCCAATGGCCTCTACCAGCACCGGCGACTGAATATCCATGGCGGACCGGGGGACGATAATTTCAATGCTGCCCAAGGCAGTGTCGAGGCCCGCCTGCGCGTCTATGACGGCTTGCGAACGATGAACTCCGTCCAGGTCGCACGCCAGGAACTGGAGGCCGGCCAGGCCAATCTCGACGGCACGATCAGCGACGTCCTGCTCCAGTTGTTGCAGACCTCCGCCGATGTCCGGCGCGACCGGCAGATTCGCCATTATGCACAGCTTCAGAACGACGCGATCGCTCAGCAATTGTCGGGCACGAGCCGGCGCCTCCAATTTGGCGAGGCGACTCGCACGGATGAAAGCCAGGCCAAGGCCCGACTCGCCACATCACGCACCGGAATCCTTTCGGCAGACGAGGACCTGCAGGTCAGCACCAGCGCCTTCGAGGCGGTCAGCGGCCAGCCGGCAAGCGAGGTTCCCGAATTGCCGTCGCTCGCCCCCCTGCCCCCCACATTGGAGGATGCGGTCGACACGGCCCTGCAACATAATCAGGCGTTGATTTCAGCCAAGAATTCGGCCGAGGCGGCTGAGCAAGGCATTGATTTTGCCAAGGGCGCACTGGCGCCGCAGGTCGATGCCATTGCCGGCTATGAATATCTTGCCGGGGGCGTCACCAACCTGATTACGGGCCGATTGCCCGACGATCGTTCGGCAACCTATGCAGGCGTATCCTTGCGCGTGCCGATCTTCCAGCGCGGCAGCGAATATGCCGAGATCGGACGATCCAAGGCTCTGTATGGCCAGAGAATGGCGCAGGTCGCCTTCGCGCAGCGCAGGGTGGTCGACGATGTCACATCGGCATGGGCACGGTGGAAGGCGGCCGCGGCCACGATCGACGCGGCGCGAGAGGCTGTGCTGGCGAACGAGCAGGCCGCCGACGGAGTCGCCAAGGAAGCAATTGGCGGGTCACGGACCACGCTGGACGTCCTCGATGCGCAAAACGAGCTGCTGAATGCACGCGTGTCGCTGGAGCGGGCCATGCGGAACGAATTCGTCGCCCGCGCAACCGTTCTTGCGGCTATCGGCCAAATGGGTATGCCGGCCATTGGCCCCCGTGGCCAGAGTGGGAATTGAACGTGCCCATGTCCCCCGCTGAGGACGCCATTTCGATTTTGTCCGGTCGGTGTCCCCCGGCAGGGATATAGGGGGCCATCATCCTTCCATAGCCTCACATGCATGACGGCAGTTCGCAGTCATTCCGGGGGGAGAGGCAGCCTTGGGGCATCCTGTCATCCGGATAATTAGCAGAGGATGAAAAAATGGTAGCTCCAACTGGACCCAAAGCCGCGACCAATCGCGCGCAGGTTCTCGGAACCAACGCAGTCGACACCATCGACCTGATGACGGTCACGTCCACCGCGACCCTTCCCTACAATGCGCGCGCAAGCGGCGGGAACGACCGAGTCTTTGGCAACAATCTCGACAACGACCTGTATGGCGATGCCGGAAACGACGCCCTCGTTGGCCGCAAGGGCAATGATCGCATCGAAGGCGGCACCGGAAATGACGTCCTTGTCGGCGACAATGCCAATGTCGTCGTTACCGGTCCCGGCAGCGCCACCTACACTGGCCGGAATGAAGCCGGAGATGGCAACGATACGCTGCTTGGCGGCTCGGGCAACGACACGGCCTGGGGCGGTGGCGGAAATGATTTCATCCATGGCGGCTCGGGCAATGATACGCTGAATGGCCAGAATGGCGACGACAAGGTCGTGGGCGGCAGCGGCGATGACCGGATCACCGGCGGCGACGGCAATGACGATCTGTTCGGCCAATCCAACAATGACACGATCAGCGGCGGCGCGGGCAGTGATTATGTCGAAGGCGGCGGCGGCATGGATCTCGTAAACGGCGACGATGGCGACGACATTCTCTTCGGCGACAATGGCCACAGCCTGGGCAAGACCACCTCGGTCAATATGGGAACCGGAAACGGCACGAACACGGTTGGCGGCCGCGAAAGCAATCCCGACTATGCCTATAACGTCCATGGCGCATATGACACCGAACAGGGTGATGCAGACACCATCAATGGCGGCTCGGGCAACGACCAGGCCTATGGCCAGGGTGGCGACGACGTCATCAACGGCCAATCCGGGGACGACCTGCTGTTCGGCGATGCCGGCGACGACCTCATCAACGGCGGCATTGGCGACGACCAGCTCGACGGCGGCGAAGGCGACGACGCCCTCAATGGCGACGATGGCGAGGATGAAATCGACGGCGATGCCGGCGAGGACGTGATCCGCGGCGGCGCCGGCAATGACTTCGTCCAGGGCGGCGCGGACAATGACGATATCGGCGGCGGCCTGGGCAATGACGTGCTGAACGGCAATGACGGCAACGACCTTGTCAACGGCGATGATGGCAATGACACCATCTGGGGCCAGACAGGTGATGACAACCTGAACGGCGGTGCGGGCGACGACGTCATCCGCGGCAATGGCGACACCTTCACCGACCCCGTCGATCCGGACGACATCTTTACCGACAATGATGTCATCAGCGGTGGCGACGGCAACGACACGGTTAACGGCGATGAAGGCGACGACGTCATCAACGGCGATGCCGGAAACGACACCCTGTCGGGCGACGACGGCAATGACGTGGTGTCCGGCGGGCTTGGAAACGACTCCGTTTATGGCAATGACGGCAACGACGTCCTCTATGGCAATGACGGTGACGACTATATCCAGGGCGGCAATGGCGGCGACACCATCTATGGCGGGACCGGCAACGACTGGATCAACGGCAATAACGGCAACGACCTGATCTATGGCGAAGATGGCGCCGATAACATCGCCGGCGATCTGGGCAATGACACCATCTATGGCGGCAATGGAAATGACAGCATTTCCGGCGACGATCGTTACGATGGCATCGGCGTACCGGGCGGTGGCAACGACTCGCTCTATGGCCAGGCCGGCGACGACTTCATCCAGGGCGGCGCAGGCAATGACCGGATCGATGGCGGCACCGATAATGACACGCTGTTCGGCGATACCGGCGACGACACCATCCTCGGCGGCACCGGCAACGACTATATCGAAGGTGAATCCGGCAACGACGACATCTATGGTGGCCAGGGGGACGACACCCTCTCTGGCGGATCCGGCAAGGATGTCTTCAACTATGATGAGCGCGGCGTGAGTGCGGGCTATGGCGACGACACCATCGAATCGCCGGTCGGCGATCGGGACTTCAGCCTCGCCAACCGCGATACCCTGCGGTACGACGTCGATGCCGGGTTCGATCCCGACAGCGACCTGACGATCACCACGGGTGACTGGGACGGCGACGCAGATGCGCTCGACGTCTTGATCGTCGGCGCCAACGGTTCGGTTCTCCTCGAAGATTTCTGGGAAGGCGCGGACTCGTTCAACACCGATCTGGCTGAAAATGGCTTCTATGACAATGCAAGCGCCATGAACAGCTACAGCCAGGGCAATGCAACCTACGACATGCTTATCTTTGTCTGAGGAAATAACGATGTTCGTTGACCAATGATGTTCCAATATCGGGGAACATCACTTCAACGGACCTCTGCAAACTTGGGAGTGGATGTCCCCCGTCCACTCCCCTTCTTGCGTTTTCGGTATGTCGGACAGGGCCGGTCCCTTCCGTCGATCCTTGCAGGGTAGATCATCATGGCGCAGTCGTGGATCATGCTGGCATCAATGGCCCTTCACGCGGCAGCGGCTCCGGCGCCCCCCTCCTCATCCATCGCCCTGTCCATCCCGGTCAATTGCACGATCGGCGGTCAATGCCTGGTCCAGAAACTGTTCGATCATGATCCGACTGCGGCGCGACGGGACTATCGCTGCGGCGTGCTTACGACGGACGGCCATGACGGCATGGACTTTCGTGTCCGCACCATGGCTGACATGCGCGCCGGCGTTGCGGTGATCGCCGCTGCGGACGGCACGGTCCTGCGCGTGCGCGACGGGGAGCCGGACATCAGCGTGAAGGTCCGCAAGGATCTGAATGGGCGAGACGCCGGCAATGGAGTCGTCATCGACCATGGCAATGGCTGGATGACGCAATATAGCCATCTGCGCCTCGGCAGCGTCGAGGTGAAACCCGGCCAGCGGGTGCAGGCCGGCGACAGGCTTGGCCTGATTGGCATGTCCGGAAATGCCGAATTCCCCCATCTTCACTTTGCCGTGCGATTGCAGGACAAGAGCGTGGACCCGTTCACCGGACCGGTCGGCTCGACGGACTGCAAAGGCAAGCAAGCGCCTGCCGGATCACTCTGGACCAGTCGCGCGGCACAGGCGCTGTCATATCAACCCACCGCGGTCATCGCGGTCGATCTTGCAGCCGCCGTTCCTCCCGCCTCCGTCGCCGATCGCTCTGCGCCCGCACGGCCGCAGCAGCGGACGGACCCGATCATAGTCTGGGCCGACATATTCGGGTCGATGGCGGGGGACATGCAGCGTTTCCGCATAATCGGTCCGGACCAGCAGAGCATATTGGATCAAAGCAAGACGCTCGACCAAGGTCATCTTTCCTGGTTCTCCTACGCTGGTCGACGCCCTCCCGAGGGTGGATGGAAACAGGGTCGCTACATCGCCACCTATGAACTGATGCGCGGCGGGCGCATCATCGACCGCGGCCGTTCCGAAATGGTGATCCGATAGGGATGCGGAATGGCGCAATCTCACTTATACGCGCTTCAGCGACTGGTCCGGTCACTTGCACATCCGGAAGTCTGCGACGTGATGGGTCAGGACTCGCTCGATTGCATCGGGATGCCGTTTGCCGCTTTGATCGAACAACGTCACCCTAAAGCCAGGCGGTATCAGTTTCCTTGCCAAAACCCATGTGCCGCAAGAAATTAGACTTGAAGGATTTTTGTAGGAAGTGGTGCGCTTACGATACTCGAATAGTGCCTTGATTTAGCTAATTTTTCGTACTTCTTAAAAGTCAAGTTGGCCGATACCCCCGCACTTACCCCCTAACCTTTTTGGCGGTTTTCGGCGCGTGTTCGAGTCACAATCGGCCGTCAAACCCAAAACTATCTACGCACCGATTCTTTGCGAACTTTTGCAAAGCAGCGTCCTCTTGGCAGGTGCTCAATGCCCTTGGCTGGCCGATACTGTACTGCCAGCTTTTGGTTCGGCACCCTCGTTTAGCCGCCGTTCGGTATGATCAATAGGACGCGGCACGCAGCAACATTGCCCGCGACGGTCAAAAATGTCCTGACCTAGCGCGTTCCGAGTGATTGATTTTCAGGCCGCTTCTCCGGGGGACGCGACGCCATCGCCGCCTTCGGAGTTAGCTGGCACCCTTGGAATATAGGATTTGACGCGCATGGCGTTCAGGCGGCTTCCTGCACCGATCACTTTGAGAGCGGCGATAGTCTTTTCGCCGACCGTCCGATAGGCAGCGTCGCCATCGACGATTCGACCGAAGCGTAGCGTCGCTTTCAGTACACGCTGCAGTTCGGACCCGCTCAGCCCACGTAGCAGGTCTTCGTAATCCTGCTCGGACAAGGACGCGAGAAACTCGATATCTTCAGGGTTCCAGCTACTATCGCGCTCGATCTTGAGCAATAGTTCCTTTGGATCTCGCTCAGGCTTCATCTCTCTTAGTTTTGTTTCGAACGCCGCTGCCAGCTTCGGGTCGGGGACTTGCCGCAGACCATGCTCTTCCAGATTGAAGAATTGCCTTGTTCGTCCCGCGTTTTTCGCGACATAGTGCGCGATGAGGCGATCGGCTTCAGCATCGTCATCGAGCTCACGTAATGTGCTGATCACGTTGTCAGCTTCGTGCAAGCTCATGTTCTCCGCATTCGCATCGAGCGAGTCGATCAAAGCTTGTTTAAACGCTGCCTCATCATCGCCAAAGCCGCTGCCGAGAATCTGCCAAGGGTGGTTGATCGCTTTTTGGATATCAGTGCGGTCCTGATCGGCGGCAAGCTTCTTAGCCTCGTCCAGCAAACGCGCGTTGTCGAATCCGCCCGACTGAAGACCGGCGAGCAGGATCTCGTCATATGTGTCGTAATGCGTAAAGCCGTAGGCATCGAGGATGGTGTTCCAGCGCACCTCGTCTTCAGTAGGATCTTCCTTTCGCAGATACGCCGCGAAACCACTGTGGCGTTTGATATGCTCGAGATCAGGCGCGAGTTTCGGTTCGAAAACGGCCCATCCAAGCAACGCCATCGCTGAGACTGTCTCAGCCAAAACAGCGGGATGCAGCGGTTTTACGATCGGCTCGACGAACAACAGAAAGCGTCTGATTCGATTGATCACCCGAATATTCGTGATGCCAAGTTTAATAGTTCGGTCGGCCAGAAGCTTCTCGGTCGGGTGCGCCTGATCAAGCGCGGC
Organism: Sphingobium lactosutens; assembly: GCF_013393185.1. Lineage (GTDB taxonomy): Bacteria > Pseudomonadota > Alphaproteobacteria > Sphingomonadales > Sphingomonadaceae > Sphingobium > Sphingobium lactosutens_A. Next base: position 22,246 of record NZ_QJQX01000040.1, read on the forward strand.
GGCGGCAGATTCTGCCGGTGTCGGGCTATAGCGCACCGCCTGGTCAACGACCTTCTCCAGATGCGTTCGAAACGCTTCCCGTTCGTCGCCCAGCCCCTCCTCATTAAGGAGAAGCAGAACTTTGCAGTTTTTCTCCTCCCGCAGCGACGAGACGAGGCCCAAGATGTCCGAAACTGCAAGCCCGTCACCAGCACGCTCAATGTCGTCGATGCATATAATCTGATTCTTGATGAGCAGCGAAGCGCCAGGAACGATCAGGTCCGACGCCTTGTCGATCCAAGGAAGCGCAGATACGATCGTCTTCAGGACGTTCACGCCTTTACGGCTGCTTTGCTCGGCAAGTGTCTTGATCCCTGCGCTCGATGACAGAAGCTCCTGAAAGGACTCCAGAGTCGGTTCCAATGTCGGCGCGTCGAGTCGCACTGTCGACTGGAAGATTGCGGCCTTAATGATGTAATCCTGCTCAGACGCTCCGAACTCATGGCAAGGCTACAGGAAAATACTGAGATCGACAGTGAGGCGGTAGAACAATTGATCGACCGCCTCATCTTGCCTTGCCGAGCTTGCTGGACGGATCTTCCGCTGGGGTCCCACTCCAATGATTTCGATCTTGGTCGTTTTGATCGGCCGCTAGGCGCGACCAAGATGGACGTTCTTGTTCTGACTTATGAAAGCATCGGTCAGATCAAAGGCGCAGTTTGTGCGACCTATAAGGCACCGGTGATGCTGCGGAGCGACTATGCTGACCTTCAAGCCGAAGCGCAGCGCCAACGCGGCCGGATCAAAGTCCTGCCGAAGGGGCGTACAAAAAAGAAGAAATGAAGGATTTAAACTGCCTAAATTTGAGCAACGTCGCGGAGTTCGGTCAATGCACCGATGGCGAATAGACTAATCGGCGCACTTCCCTCATTGACCAAACGCCGGGCGCAGTATCTTCCGCTCGTCCTTCAGCCGATCGAGATAATCACTCCACCATTGCGCCATTTCGACACGTTCATTCCAGAAGGCCCCGCGAGCATAAGCCGCCCGAACGGAATCACGGTCCTTGTGCGCCAGTGCTCGCTCAATCGCGTCCGGATGCCACTTCCCGCACTCATTCAGGAGAGTGGACGCCATGGAACGGAAGCCGTGCGCCGTCATCTCGTCGCCTGAATAACCCAGCCGTCGCAGGCCCGCATTCACGGTATTTTCTGACATTGGATTTGCTGCGCTTCTGATCGAAGGAAAAACATACATTCCCCTCCCGGTCAGATTTCTGATCTCCGCCAGAATAGCCAAAGCCTGCCGCGACAGAGGCACCTGATGTTCGACCCGTCCCTTCATCTTTGCGGGCGGAATGCGCCATACGGACTTCACCGCGTCGATCTCTGCCCATTCCGCTTTTCGGAGCTCACCAGGCCGAACGAATAGGTGCGCGGACAACTGCAGGGCCCAGCGCGTCAGTGGCTGCCCCTCATATCCATCTATTGCGCGCAGCATCTCGCCCGCCCGTTCGGGATCGAGAATGGCCGCGTGATGTTTGACCTTGGGTATGGTCAGCGCGCCACGAAGATCGCGCGTGGGATCACCGGGCGCCAATTGAGATGCCACTGCGTAACGAAATACTTGGCCGATGAAATTCAGCGCGCGTTTCGCGCTCTCATGCCGCCCCTTCTTCTCGATAGGCCGCAGGGCCAGCAGCACTTCCATCGGCTGGATTTCGGAGACGGGCCGCTTCCCCAGAACAGGAAAGACGAGCTTGATGAACCAGCGCCTCTTTTTGATCGTCGCTTCCGCGAGCCCCTCGCGCTCCTGCTTTTCCAGAAGCATTTCGGCCACCTTGGAAAAGCTGTTCTCCGCGCTGATCCTAGCGGCTGCCTTCGCCTTTTGTTTTTCAAGAGCAGGGTCCAATCCTGCAGCATGCACCTCCCGCGCCTCGTCCCGCAATATACGGGCTCTCTTGAGGGACACATCCGGATAAGCGCCAAGGGAGAGTAGCTTTTCGACCTTCTTGAACCGTCCCTGAGCATCAAGCCCATCGATCCGAAATTTCAATCTCCATAGCCGGCTGCCATTCGGGCTAATCAGGAGGAAAAGGCCGCGCTCGTCAGCGACCTTGTATGGCTTGTCCTGAGGCTTCAGCCCCCTGATTCTCGTGTCTGAAAGCGCCATCCGTCGACCATCCCATCTGCCTCGTCCGCTTCCTGGGGGTATCGCGTTTCACGCTTTAGCCTCATACCCCTTCCCGATACCCCCAATGGGGAACGGACAGGCATGGACGGCGACAAACGCACCTGACCAGAAAGAGCGAATTTTTAGCAGATTTCCGCCGTTTTTTCAACCTGAAGTGGATACTGGCGGAGGGGGTAATGGTGCCGCTTACGTGACTCGAACACGTGACCCCATCATTACGAATGATGTGCTCTACCAACTGAGCTAAAGCGGCGTCGGGGCGGGCAGATAACAGCGGTTGGCACGCAGGACAAGCCGTCAATTGCCGACTGTGGCGTCTTTTTGCCGATGGCGGCCTTTTTGGCGATACACGCCCCGCATTTACGACCTCTTTACCATCCCGTGCCAGTGTCGAATCCGCAAAATGGCATTTCACCTGTGTGGGAACCGACCGGATGGACACTCTGCGGGGGCATGACGTCGCCAGCGACCGCGATGATTTCGACGATGGCGGCGATGCGGCGATCGAAACGCCGCCCGCCGTCGGCTCCGACGAACGGCGCATGCAGGTGCGCGCCTATAATTATTGGGCGTCGCTGCTGGGCGACCGTGCCCTGCCGTCGATCGAAGATCTGGCGCCCGAGCAACTGGAGGATTTCGGCCCCTATAGCGTGCTGCTCGACTTCAGCACCGGCCTCGACAATCCCGCCATCGTCTATCTCGGCTCGGCCCTTCGCCAGGAATGCGAGATCGAGGGCCAGATCGACTATATCAATGACGTCCCGGCCCGTTCGCTGCTGTCGCGCCTGACCGACCATTATCTCCAGATCATCGCCAATGCCGCGCCGATCGGGTTCGAGGCGGAGTTCGTCAACCAGCGCAACGCGGAAATCCTTTATCGCGGCATATTGATGCCCTTCTCCTCCGATGGCGATACGATCGACTTCGTGTTCGGCGTCATCAACTGGAAGGAAGTGCCGGGGCAGGCGCTGCTCCAGTCGCTGGAACAGGAAGTTGGCGAAGCGCTGCGCACCGCACCGGAACCGCGCCCGGTGGCGCCGGTATGGGCAGACGGACCCGCCGGAGCGCCGACGCTCCTCACCGATTCGGATGATGAGGACGACACGCTCGACCTTGCCGGCATGGAATGCCCGGGCGATGACGCTTCGCTCGCCGACTGGCTTGCCCTCGCCCGCGACGGCGCCGCTCGGGTCCGCATCAGCGAGGCGCGCAGCCATGCCGCCCTCTACCGCGCCGTCAGCCTCGCCTACGACTTCTCTCTGGTCGCGCGCGTCCGGCCCGACGACTATGCCGAACTGCTGGCCGACTATGGCATCAAGGCGCAGGCGCGCAGCCCCATGACTGCGATCATCAAGCTGGTCTTCGGCGCAACCTACGACAAGACGCGCATCACCGAATATGCCACTGCACTGGAACATGCGCTGGCGGCGGAGTTGGGCGTCGGCAAGCTTGCCGAATATCTCGCCACCTATGTCGGCGGCCTCAAGGCGGTCGTCCGTGACGAACGCGCGCAGCGCCGGTCCGCCCAGCCGGCGCGCCCCGACAAGCGGCAGGTGGCACGCGACGCGATGAAGGCCGCGCCCGCCATCGATCCGGTCGCCATCTCGACCGACGCCGACGGCTTTGCCGTTGTGGTCGCCCGGCGCGAAGCGGACGGCTCGCTGTCGCTGGTCGGCGCCCTGCCGGAAGATTCGGACCTCGGCCAGCGGGTTATCGCCGCCGCGGCGCATTGACGCCCTGCGCGGCATCTCCCACTGTCGGACGGCGACCATTCGCCGCGAAATGCTTTCCCGCCGGCTGGATAGTCGCTCGACAGCCCGCCACGACTGACTCATAGTCACGGCCACAGGATCCGGCCCCGCTTTCCGTGCGGAAGGCCGGTTGTGCGCTGCATCATTTTATTTCAAATCTAGGAAATTTTATTTCACTCTCGTCTTGAGCCGTTCATGAGACGGGCGCATATAGGCGCTCCAACGCAGAGGAGTCGCATGGCGGCGATCCAGCGCCTCCTCCGTTTTGACAGAAAAGCGGGATCGACCCGCGCAAAGAGGTGAGCGGAATGACGGCGCTGGCTGAGACGAAGATCAAGGAAGTCGACACTTTTATCCGTGAGGCGCTGGAAGCGGCGCTGGCACGCGGCGCCCTGCCCGGTGAGCGGGAAGGATTTGACACGGCGGCAGTTGCCGAAGCGGCCGCCTTCCTCGGCCGTACCGCCAATGGCCGCAAGCCCGGCCAGCCCGCGATCGCGATCGAAACGCTGGGCGAAGGCGCAACCGGGCGCTTCATGCGCATCGCGCTCGTCAATGACGACATGCCGTTCCTGGTGGATTCCATTGCCAACACCCTGTCGGCGGCAGACATCACCATCCATCGTCTGCTGCACCCGGTGCTGTCGATCGCCCGCGACGGCGGCGGTGCGCTGTCGGCCATTCTGGACGACGATACACCCGGCGCACGCCGCGAATCCATGATCTATATCGAGGCCGACCGGGCCGACGCAAAGGCGCGCCGTGCGCTGGAAAAGGCGCTGGAAGACACGCTCGCCGACGTGCGCGCAGCAGTCGCCGACTGGGCCACCATGCAGACGGCCATGGGCAATGACGCCGACGCGGTCCCCGACGAGGAAGGCGCTGCCCTGCTGCGCTGGTTCCTCGCTCGCCACTTCACCCAGATCGGACATGAAATCCTGCGCCGCGACGGCAGCAGCGAGGCGAAGCTGGGTATCTGCACCCGCCATGACAAGCCGCTGATCGCGCCCGCATCGCTGGAGGCTTCGTTCGCTTGGTTCGAGGAGGGCAAGCGCGTCCCCCTCATCATCAAGTCGAGCCGCCTGTCGCGCGTGCATCGCCAGGTGCTGCTCGACCTCATCATCGTACCCATTCGCGAAGGCCGCGACGTCAAAGCGCTGTCGATCCATGCGGGCATGTGGACCAGTTCGGGCCTGGCGGCGACGCCGGATAAGGTGCCGCTGCTGCGGTCGGCGCTGTCGACCCTGATGGACAAGTTCGGCTTCGACCCGGCCGGTCACGCCGGCAAGACGCTGGCGCATGCGCTGACGTCCCTGCCGCATGACATCACTATTGGCTTCGATCGCGAAACGCTGGAGCGGCTGTCGCTGACCTTCATGTCGCTCAGCGACCGGCCGCGTCCGAAGCTGGCGCTCGCAACCAGCGCGCTGGCGCGCCATCTCTATGCCTTTGTCTGGCTGCCGCGCGACGAACTGTCGACGGCGCGCCGCGTCGCCATTCAGGACATGCTGTCGCAGGCGGCCAACGGCCCCGTGCTCAGCTGGTCGATCGCGCTGGAGGAAGGTGGCCTGGCGCTGCTGCGCATCACGCTCGACCTGCGGGAAGGCGGCGTCGTACCCGATGATGCCGCGCTTGACCATCAGCTCAAGCAGATGGTGCGCGGCTGGGTGCCCGCGGTCGAGGAAGCGCTGGCCGAAACCGAGGAAGGCGGTCGCGCCGCCGCGCTCGCCCAGCGCTATGCCGCCGGCTTCCCGCTCGCCTATCGCAACGGCGCCGGCCCGGCCGAAGCCGCGATCGATATCCGCCTGATCCACTGCCTGTCGGGCGAAGGCGACAAATCGATCCGCATCTACCGCAATGCGGAGGATTGCGCCGAGCGGCTGCGCCTCAAGCTTTACAGCCATGTCACCGTCGCCCTGTCCGAAGTCGTCCCCGCCTTCGAGAATTTCGGCTTCCGCGTGATCGAGGAAATGACCACGCCGGTCGACGGCGGCACGCTCGGCCATGTCCAGCGTTTCGTGCTGGAGCTGCCCGCCGGCGGCAATGCCGACGCCGTGGTCAGCCGGGCCGAGGTCGTGACCGAAGCGATCGCCCAGGTGCTGGAAGGTCGCGCTGAAAATGACCGGTTCAACGAACTGATCGTCACCGCGGGCCTTGCGCCGCGCTCGGTCGTGCTGTTCCGCGCCCTCTATCGCTATCTGCGCCAGACCGGCATGGCCTATGGCATGGCGACCGTCGCCGACACGCTGCGCCGCGCGCAGACCGTCGCCGCCAGCCTCGTCACCCTGTTCGAGGCGCTGCACGATCCCGCCGCCCGCGACGGCGCCAATGATCGAATAGCCGATGCACAGGCCGCGATCGACGCCGGTCTGGAAAATGTCACCGCCATCGACGAGGATCGCGTGCTGCGCCTGCTGCGCGCCGTCATCGTCGGCACGCTGCGCACCAACTTCTTCAGCAAGGCAGCGGCCGAAGCCATCGCCTTCAAGCTGGACAGCGCACAGATCCCCGGTCTCCCTGCCCCGCTCCCCTGGCGCGAAATCTGGGTCTACTCGCCCCGTGTCGAGGGCATCCACCTGCGCGCCGGTCCGGTCGCACGCGGCGGCCTGCGCTGGTCCGACCGGCGAGACGATTTCCGCACGGAAATCCTGGGCCTGATGAAGGCACAGCGGGTGAAGAACGCCGTCATCGTGCCGACCGGCGCGAAGGGTGGCTTCTATCCCAAGCAACTGCCCAACCCGCAAATCGACCGCGACGCCTGGCTGGCGGAAGGCACCGAAAGCTACCGCATCTTCATCCGCGCGCTGCTGTCCGTCACCGACAATATCGTCAACGACAAGGTGAAGCACCCGGCGCAGGTCGTCATCCATGACGGCGAAGACCCCTATTTCGTGGTCGCCGCCGACAAGGGCACCGCGACCTTCAGCGACGTCGCCAACGCCATCGCGCTCGACCGCAAATTCTGGCTGGGCGACGCCTTCGCCAGCGGCGGTTCGAACGGCTATGATCACAAGGCGATGGGCATAACCGCCCGCGGCGCGTGGATTTCCGTGCAGCGTCATTTCGCCGAAATGGGCGTCGACGTGCAGAGCGAGCCGGTGCAGGTCGTGGGCTGCGGCGACATGTCGGGCGACGTGTTCGGCAACGGCATGCTGCTCAGCAAGGCGATCAGGCTGGTCGCCGCCTTCGACCATCGCCACATCTTCTTCGATCCCGCGCCCGATCCGGCGAAGAGCTGGGAAGAACGCAACCGCCTGTTCCAGCTTCCCCGGTCGAGCTGGGACGATTATGACAAGTCGCTCATTTCCAAGGGCGGCGGCGTCTTCCCCCGTAGCCTGAAGAGCATCGCGCTCACGCCGGAAATGCAGGACATCCTGGGCGTCACCGACAAGGAAATGGAGCCGACCGCGCTCATTTCCGCGATCCTGAAGGCGCCTGCCGACCTGCTCTGGTTCGGTGGCATCGGCACCTATGTGAAGGCCGCCGCGCAGAGCCATGGCGATGTCGGCGATCCGGCCAACGACCGCCTGCGCGTCAATGCCGAACAGCTGCGTGTCAAGGTGGTCGGCGAAGGCGCCAATCTGGGCTTCACCCAGGCGGGCCGTATCGCCTTCTCGCTGCATGGCGGGCGGATCAACACCGACTTCATCGACAATTCGGCGGGCGTCGACTGCTCGGACAATGAGGTCAACATCAAGATCGCGCTCAACAAGGAAATGGCGGAAGGCCGCCTGCCCTTCGAACAGCGCAACAAGCTGCTGGAAAGCATGACCGATGCGGTCGGCGACATCGTACTGGAAGATAACCGGCTCCAGGCGCTGGGCCTGTCCATTGCCGAAGCCGGTGGCGCGGCCGACCTCGCCTCCTATGTCCGCCTGATCGAGACGTTCGAGGAAAGCGGCCGCCTCGATCGCCAGGTCGAAGGACTGGCCGCCAACGACCAGTTGCTGCGCCGCGGGCAGGACGGTCAGGGGCTGACCCGCCCCGAACTCGCCGTGCTGCTCTCGACCGCCAAGCTCGCCTTGCAGGATGCGATCGAACAGGGCGACCTCGCCACCGACGCGACCATGGGGGCCGAACTTGCCGCCGCCTTCCCGCCTGCGATGCAGAAGAAGGAAGCCGATGCGATCGCGGCCCATGCGCTGAAGAAGGAGATCATCGCCACCAAGGTCGCGAACCGAATCGTCAATCGCCTCGGTCTCATCCACCCGTTCGAACTGGCGGAAGAGGAAGGCTGCTCGCTCGCCGACCTCGCCAGCGCCTTCCTGATCGCGGAACGGCTCTACGATATCGGCACACTCTGGGCCGATATCGACGCGGCGGACATGTCCGAAGGCGCGCGCCTTGCCCTGTTCAGCGACATTGCCAGCGGCATGCGCGCGCAGATCGCGGACATTCTCCGCGCCTTGCCCGCCGGCGTGCTGCCCGCGCAGGGGCATGATCGTCTGGCCGTGGGCGTGGGTCAGCTGGCGTCGCAGGTCGATGACCTGCTGACCAGCGAAGCCCAGCGCCGCGTCAACGCCGTGACCGACCGCTTGCTCGGCCTGGGTGCGCCCGAAGCGCTCGCCCATCGCACCGCCGGCCTGTTCAAGCTGGACGGCGCGGTCGGCATCGCCGCGCTCGCCGCGCGCATCGGGGTGGACGAAATCGCCCTCACCCGCGCCTTCACCCATCTGGGCGAAGCCGTCGGTATCGACTGGGTCCAGTCGACCGCCGCGCGCATGGAACCGACCGACCCGTGGGAGCGACTGCTCATCTCCGGCGTCGCTCGTGACATGCAGCAGGTCCGGCTCGACTTCCTGGCGCAGGGCAAGGGCAAGGACATCGCCACCCATGTCGAGGAATGGCTGAAGGCCAAGGGCGCGCGCGTCCGCCAGTTCCGCACACTGGTCCAGCGCGCCAAGGCGGCCGCGACGCCTAATGTCGCGATGCTGGCCGAGATCGCCGGGCAAGCGCGCGGCCTGCTCGGACGCTAATCGTCACCTCATGAAAAAGGGGCGCCATCCCAAGCGGATGGCGCCCCTTTTTCGTTATCCAATCCAAGAACCGTTCGCTTCGAGCTAAGTCGATAAGCGGATAACGCTGTGCCTGCGTTTCTCGACTTCGCTCGAAACGAACGGATGTAAAATCTTATTGCAGCGGCGTATCCGTTGCCGGCTCATCCTCGACATCATCGCCATAAGGATCAGGCACCACCAGCTTGGGCGCATCCTTCTTGCCCGGCGTGCGGATATCGTCGCCATAGATGGGTACGAACTTCTCGTCGGACACGCGGCCGTGCAGCGCTTCGATCTCCGCCTTGCGCTGGCGCAGATACATGGTCTTATAGGCGGTATAGGGGTCATCTTCCTTGCGGATCGCCTGGATAGTCTCGTCGAACGCGGCGCGCTCGCCCAGCTGATTGAGGATCGTGGCGGGGATGACATATTCGGGCTTGAAAAACTTGCCGCCAAGGACGGCGGGCAGGATCATCTTGTCCGCGGTATCGCCTATAACGTCGCGCAGCGTGGTCGGCCCAACGATCGGCAGATACATATAAGGCCCTGGCCCGACGCCATAATAGCCCAGCGTATTGGCGATACCGTTGTTGCGATGGGGCAGGTTGAACGGCTTGCGCTTTGCGACGTCGAATAGGCCGACGAAACCCAGCGTCGTATTGACGCCGAAGCGCCCCGCCGTTTCGAACGCCTTGCCCGGCTTGAACTGGAGCAGATAGGCGGCCGCGACGATCGGCTCGCCCAGATTGGAGAAGAAGTTGCGCAACCCTTTGCGCACCGGGCGCGGCAGCCCCTTATTATAGGCCTTGGCCACCGGCTCCACCACGGCCTTGTCGACCGACTGGACCGCCTCGAAGCTCTTGGCGTTCAGCTGCTCCAGCGGATCGCCCTTGGGCGCGCCCTTTTCCCCGGTGACGACGATGTCCTGCGCCGCATCACCGCTGGCAGCGGGCGGAACGGTCTGCACGACAGGCGGAGGCGTGACGACATTCGGGGCGGGCGCATCCGTCGCGCTGCCAGCTGGCGCCGTGTCCTGCAATGCCCCGGCTTCGGCCACGGCCGCGACGGCCAGTTGCGGAGCGTCGGCTTCTGCCTGCACCCCCATCATCATCATTCCCGCAGCAACGGCCGGCAACAGCATGTCTTTATCCTATCAACGGCCGCTGCTCGCTCTCCTGAAAGAACAGGCCGATCCACGCCGCACGCCCGGTAATATTTAACCCGTATTACATGTGGCAAACACCGCGGCTAGTTGGGATGTCCCTTTCCGTCAATAGTTTCGCCCTGAAACCCGTCGTCCCCGGAATGGCGTCCATCGCACAGGGTCTGCGTCGCTTACATTTTGATACAAAATTGGCCATGCGACTCGTTTGCAATTGCGAGTCGTTCGCGGTATGCGGGCCGCCTTATTTCCCGCAGGACTTGCCGCTTAACCGATGCACGGAACCGCCCGTATCCCGACCCAGAAAAAGAAGAGCGCCAAGGCCTTCTGGCTGAAGCAGCTTCACACCTGGCATTGGGTCAGTTCGGCGATCAGCCTTATCGGCCTGCTGCTGTTCGCCTTCACCGGCATCACGCTCAACCATGCCGCCGATGTCGAGGGCGCGCCCAAAACAGTGGAGAAAAGCGCCATCCTGCCCGCTGACCTGCTGAAACAGGTCGCGCCCGACGACCAGCCTGACGCCAAGAAGCCCCTGCCCGCCCCCGTCGCTGCCTGGGTCGAAAAGACCATCGGCCAGAGTGGCGCGGGCGAGGCAGAATGGTCCGCCGACGAAGTCTATCTCGCCTTGCCCCGGCCCGGCGGCGACGGCTGGGTCGCCATCGACCGGGCGAGCGGCGACGTGACCAGCGAAAGCACCAGCCGCGGCTGGGTCAGCTATCTCAACGACCTGCACAAGGGCCGCAACGCCGGCACCGCGTGGAAATGGTTCATCGACATCTTCGCGATCGCCTGCTTCCTCTTCGCCCTCACCGGCCTGCTGCTGCTCCAGTTGCACGCGAAGAAGCGCCCGACCACCTGGCCGATCGTCGCGGCCGGCCTCGCCATCCCGGCGATCCTCGCCATCATCTTCATCCATTAAAGGGGGACCAACCATGCAGATCCGCCACAGCCTGGCACTGACCGGCACCGCCGCGCTCGGCGCAGCCGGCGTCATCGCCGCGCCCGCCGGCGCCCAGACGATGAACGTCAGCGTCACCATTCCGCGCCTGTCGGTCGCCGAATATCACCGCCCCTATGTCGCCATCTGGATCGAGAAGGAGGGCGCCGCCCCCCGCAGCCTGTCGGTCTGGTACGACTATGACATGAAGAATGGCGAGGGCACCAAATGGCTGCGCGACGTGCGCCAGTGGTGGCGCGCTTCCGGCCGCGCGATGCAGTTCCCGGCTGACGGCGTCACCGGCGCGACCCGCGCGCCGGGCGAACAGAAGATCGCCTTCACCGCCGGCAAGGGGCCGCTGGGCCAGCTCGCACCGGGCAACTACACGCTGCTGGTCGAAGCCGCGCGCGAGGTCGGCGGTCGCGAAGTCGTCCGCCTGCCCTTCGCGTGGCCGCCCAAGCCCGGCGCGACCGTGAAGGCCGCCGGCAGTACCGAATTGGGCGCCGTCGCCCTCAGCTTCGCCAAGTAACAGGGGAAAAGACCATGAAAGCCAAGTTCCTGATCGCGGGCGCGATCGCCGCCCTCTCGCTCGCCGGCGCGGCGCAGGCGCATCGCGCATGGATGCTGCCGTCCGCCACCACCCTGTCGGGCAATGAAAGCTGGGTGACGGTGGACGCCGCCATTTCCAACGACCTCTTCTATTTCGAACATTTCCCGATGGGGACGGACAATGTCGCCGTCACCGAACCTGATGGCAGCGCCGGCAAGATCGAGAACGCCGCCAAGGGCCGCTATCGCTCGACCTTCGACGTGCATCTGACCAAGCCCGGCACCTATCGCATCGCCAATGTGTCGACCGGCATCATGGGCAGCTACATGCTGAACGGCAAGCGCGAGCGCCTGCCGCGCGGCACCACCAAGGACAAGCTGGCCACCGCCATCCCCGCCGGCGCGACCGACGTGCAGACCGCCGAAATGTCCAACCGCAACGAGATTTTCGTGACGCTGGGCGCGCCCACCACAACCGTCTTCAAACCGACCGGCGAGGGCATCGAACTGGTTCCCGTCACCCACCCGAACGATCTCGTTTCGGGCGAGGCGGCGACCTTCCAGTTCCTGCTCGACGGTAAGCCCGCCGCCGGGCTCAAGGTCACGGTCATCCCCGGCGGCATCCGCTATCGCGACAATCTGGGACAGATCGACCTCACCACCGACAAGGATGGCAAGGCGTCGGTCAAGTGGCCGCAGCCGGGCATGTACTGGCTGAACGCCAGCATCGGCGGCGGTCGTGAAGGCGGCCCTGGTGGTCCGGGTGGCGAAGGCGGTGCGGGCGCAGGCGCCCCTCCGGCCCCGCGTCCAGAGACTCCCGCCGGCCCGCCGCAGCGCCGCGCCGCCTACATCACCACGCTGGAAGTGCTGGCGCCCTGAACGACGCCAGGCCTCCCGCTGTCCGCATCGCGATAGCGCCCGACCTGTCGCCCGAGCAATTTGCCGGGCGGCAGCGTCAGGGCGCTATTGTCACATATGGCGGCCCCACCATGGGCACCAGCTGGTCGGCGCAGATCGTTGCCCCTCCCGAAGGCTGCGCGGCGGCGATCGAGGCGGTGCTGGCGCGCATCATCGATCAGATGAGCAACTGGGAGCCGGACAGCGCCATCAGCCGCTTCAACCGCGCGCCCGTGGGCGAATGGATGCCGCTGCCGGCGGATCTGCTGACGGTGCTGCGTGCGGGGCTGGACATGGCGCGGCTGTCGAACGGCGCTTTCGATCCGGCGATCGGCCGGCTGGTCGACCGCTGGGGCTTTGGCCCCGCCGCGACGCCCCTTGCCCCCTATGCCATCGCCGCACCCTGGACCCGAATCGAAGTCGAGCGCGGCCATGCCCGCCGCCTCGCCGATGTTACGCTCGATTTCTCCGGCATCGCAAAGGGCTTTGCGGTCGATGCCGTCGCGGAAGAATTGCGCGCACTGAGCATCGCCAATTTCCTGGTCGAGATTGGCGGCGAACTGCGCGGCGACGGAATCAAGCCCGATATCCAGCCCTGGTGGGTCGATGTCGAAGCCCCGCCCAGCCTGACCGTGCCGACGCTCCGGGTCGCGCTCAGCAACCTCGCCATTGCCACGTCGGGCGACTATCGCCGCTTCCGCGTGGAGGATGGCGCCCGCCTCTCCCACAGCATCGATCCTGCGACCGGCGCGCCGATCGCGGAAGGCGTGGCGTCCGTCACCGTGCTGCACGACAGCGCCATGCTGGCCGACGCCTGGGCGACGGCGATCACCGTGATGGGACCGGACCGCGGCATGGCGCTCGCCACCCGCCACAACCTCGCGGCGCGGCTGGTGATGCGCACGGAAACCGGCGCACAGGAATATATGACCCCCCGATTGGCGGCGATGTTGGGGTGATGGCGGGAAGGGGTGGTTAAAAGACATAAGCCCCTCCCTGGAAGGAAGGGGAGAAATAGGGTCCGTTACTGGCCGAACGCCGCCTCAGATCACCACGGCTTCCCGCACAACCAGCACCGGCACCCCGTCGCGCACCGGAAAGGCCAGGCCCGCCGCGTCCGACAGCAGCGCGCCGCGCGCCGCGTCCCAGCGCAGCGGCGTGCGCGTCACCGGGCAGGCCAGCTTTTCTAGCAGCCAGGGATCGACCGGATTCGCCTCGTTGATTTCCCGCACTGCCCCGCTCATTGCATCGTCGCCCCGCCATCGCGCTCGATCCGGCCGACGATCTGCATCAACTGGATGACCCGTTCCGATCGTTCCGACAGGCTGTCCGCCTCCAGCAGCGTCTGCTTGGCGGCCGGATCGAAGGGCGCGATCTGGGCGATGCCGTTCACCAGCGCCGTGTCGTCGAGCCGCGACACCGCCGTCCAGTCGACGACATAGCCCAGCATGTCGGCGAAGCGCCGCGATTCCTGCTCCAGCGCCGCGCGCTCGATGGCGGACAGCACCTCATCCTCCTGCGGCGCCTGCTCCACTTCCGCCTCGACCTGCCGGAACTGGGTCGACACCGGCAATTCGCGGACGACGCGAAAGCGAGCTAGGCCGGTCAGGATGATGTTGAACCGGCCATCCTCCAGCGCCTCGATATGACTGACATGGCCCAGACACCCGACGTCGAACAGCGCGGGCGCGGCAGGCGCTTCGCCGGAAGGCCCCTGCCCGCGCGGCTGGATCATGCCGATGCGCCGGTCCCGCGCCATCGCGTCGTGGATCAGCGCACGGTAGCGCGGCTCGAAAATATGCAGCGGCAATTCCATGCCCGGCAACAGCAATGCCCCGGCCAGAGGAAAGATCGAGATGCGCGCGCGGTTCATGGCCTTTGCGGCATGGTCGTTACGAAAACAGGATCTGCGACAGCTTGCGCCGCTGCGCCGCGACCCAGGGATCTTCCAGGCCGACCGCCTCGAAGATCTTGAGCAGTTGCGCCTTGGCCGCGCCGTCATTCCACGCCCGGTCGCGCCGCACGATGTCCAGCAGCGCCTCAGCCGCGCCATCGCGGTCGCCATTGCCCATCAGGCCGCCGGCCAGCTCGAACCGTGCCTCATGATCGTCGGGATTGGCCGCGACTTTCGCTTCGACGCCTGACAGATCGGCCACAGGCTTGGTATCACGCGCCAGCGCGATGGCGGCGCGCGCCTGGTCGATCGCGACATGCTTCGCCACATCATCGGGCAAGACGGCCAGCACCGCCTCCGCCTCGTCTAGCTGGCCGAGCGCAACGAGCGCGCGGACCTGACCCGACGCCACTTCGGCATTGTCGGGCGCCATTTCGGCAATCTGGGTGAAGACCGACAGGGCGCGCTCGAACTCGCCGCCGGCTAGCATTTCCTCGCCCATGGCGATCAGCGGCGCGACTTCCTGCTTCAGCGCCTTCTCATCGGATTCGATCGGCAACTGCGAGAGAAGCTGGTCGAGATATTGCTTCAGCTGGCCCTCGGTGCGCGCCTGGCTGAGGTCCGCGACCGGCTGGCCCTGGAACACGGCATAGACGGTCGGGATCGACTGGACGCGGAACTGGCTGGCGATGAAGCCATTCTCGTCCACATTCACCTTGACCAGCTTCACGCCCTTGGCAGCATATTCCGCGCACACCTTCTCGATCACAGGGGTTAGCTGCTTGCACGGGCCGCACCATTCGGCCCAGAAGTCGACGATCACCAGTTGCGTGCGCGAAGGCTCGACCACATCCTGGCGAAATGCCTCCACGGCCGCCTTTTCGGTCTCGCTCAATCCCAGGGTCGCCACGCTTCAATCTCCTGCCTACACAATCCAACTTGGACGCCGTCATACAGCGCCTTATGTGGGGCGTCACCCCCGCGTAACAAGTCGGGAAGACCGGCCGGTCAGAAGGTGTAGCCGATGCCCACGGCGCCGACCCACTGGTTCTTCGACCCGGCGATGGAGACGATCGGCGAATCCGCATAATCCCCCAGCAGACGCGAGTAACTGCCCGCGGCGAACAGCGCCCAGCCCTTGCGCAGGTCGCCCGACAGCGACTTGCCGCCCGCCAGGCTCAGCGACACGCGCTTGAAGCCCGAACCGCGGCCGGCGGCGTCATAGGCCGGCAGGCCGCTCGCGATCGCCTCCTCCGGGCTGATGTCGAAATAGGTGCGGCCATATTTCTTGCCGACATATTCGGCCGACACGCCCATGCCGACAAAGGCGGTGCGCGACAGCGGCGTCATATATTCGATCTGGGGGGTGACCACATAGCTGTCATGCGCGCCCGCCACATCTTTCGCCACGGCGATGCGGGCGGACAGCATGTCATATTGGCTGGTGATGACGCCGGTCCTGCCGATGCCGACGAAACCGCCCACTTCGACCGCGATGTCGCGCTTGCCGAGCGCGCGGACGGCATCATCCTTGATATTCTTGATGCTGGATCGATCGAAGCGGACCGTCGCCATCGGCCCCAGCTCAAAATCCCATCCCGACCCTTCCGGATCGGCGATCGCATCGACGTAGATGGATGCACCGCGCGTCCAGAAACTATGGTCCTTCACCTTGCCGCGAATCTGCGGCAGGGGCAGCACGCGATAGTCATCCGACCCTTCATAGGTGGGCACCGCCGCCGCTCCCAGCCCGACCGTCAGACTGCTATGCTGTTCCTCCTCCTGCGCGAAGGCTGGCGCAGCGAAAGGTATGGACGCGACGATTGTCGCGCCCATAAGGCGACGAAAAGACGGCATGAAATAACCCTGTCCGTGGAAAGACGTTCAGGGATGATAATGTTTCGAGTGGCTTAGAGGTTCCCTCTCCGGCATCAGAGGAAATATTTGAGCCTGATGTCCTGCTCGACAGCCCCGCCCGTCACGACGAAGCTGGCCGACTTGAAACTGGGCGCGCCGAATCGAAGCACCGGATTGCGGGAAAAGCCCACCCCTTCGCGCGGGATGCCGGCGAAGGTGTCCAGCCTGCCATTGGCATTTTCGTCATGGATGATGGCGATGGCGTAATTGCCCGGCGCGAGTTGTCCCAGCGGCACCGGCCCACCCGACGCGGGCACGGTGAAATGGCGCTTGTCGGGATCCTTGCTGCAATCGGGGAAATGATCGGGCGACCGGGTGACGCAGACCAGCACCCGCCCCTTGGCCGATCGCAATCCCTCCAGCGCCATACTGAGCGGCTGGGGCTGGCTCACCGGCGCCGCGCCCGTCAGTCCCAGCATTGCCAATCCCAGCGCTGCCAGCGCCAATATGCTATGCTTCACGCCTGCCCCTTCGCAAAATCGCCCAATCCCTTGTCCGTACCGCACAGCCTGTCCCAGAATCGAAAATAAAGACCGTAATTGCACCGGTAATGATCATGATGCCGCTGATGATGGCTGGCGGTGATCAGCCATTGTCCCAGCGGCCCGCGCACCATCCAGCGCGGGAACATCTCCCACCCCATATGATTGCTCACCCCCATGACGGTCATGATCGTCAGCACCAGTCCCAGCGCGCCGACATGAATCGGGATCAGGAACACCAGCGCCGGAATCACCACCGCGCCGGTCAGCGCTTCCCAGGGGTGAAAGCTCATCGCCGCCCAGGCCGTGGGCGGGCGGCTGGCATGATGGACCGCATGAGCGATGCGAAACAGCCGTGGCCGATGCATCGCGCGATGGGTCCAGTAGAACCATGTGTCATGCGCGACGAGATAGAGCAACACCGACAGCGGCAGCCACCAGAGCGGCCGACTGTCCAGATCGCTATAGATCTGCGTCCAGCCCCGCGCCTGCCAGCCCCAGGCGACCACGCCAGCCGGCATGCCATAGATGAGCGCGGAGAGCAGCGACCAGCCGATCTCACGCCCCATCTGCCGTTCCAGCCCCTTGTAGAGGCCCGGTTGCCTGATCCGCGTCGCCAGCGCAAAGCCCCCGCTCGCCAGCAGATAGCGCATGCCGACGATAATGCTCATCGCCAGGGCGGACAGAAGGATCGCTGCGACCATGGCGCGGCTATAGCCTTCCTGACACTCCTGCGAAAGCAGGCCGCGTCCGTTATCAGGTTCTAGGCCGCGCCTGGCGATAGCTGCCCAGCTGCCGCACCCATTTGGTGTGGAACTCCAGCTCGGCGAGCGCCCGGTCGACCGCCGGGTCGCCTGGCATCCCCTCGATATCGCAGAAAAACTCGGTCGCGGCGAAGCTCGCCCCGCGCTGGTAGCTTTCCAGCTTGGTCATGTTGACGCCGTTGGTGGCGAAACCGCCCATCGCCTTGTAAAGGGCAGCGGGGATATTCTTCACCTCGAACAGGAAGGTCGTCATGACCGGGCCGACATGGGGCGTGGGCATTTTCGGTTCGCGCGCCAGCACCAGGAAGCGCGTCATATTGTCGTCGCTATCCTCGATATTTTCCGCCACCAGCCGCAGACCATAGAGTTCCGCCGCCAGATAGGGCGCGATCGCCCCTTCGCCCGGCGTCTTCGTCTCCGCGACCAGCGCCGCCGCGCCCGCCGTGTCGGCATAGGCGACCGGCTGGATGCCGCGCTCGCGCAGATAATGGCGGCACTGGCCCAGCGCCTGCGGATGGCTGATCGCGCTCTTCACCGGCGCGGTGTCGGGCGCCATCAGGCAATGGCGGATGCGCAGGAAATATTCGTCGACGATCGACAGGCCCGATTCGGGCAGCAGGAAATGCATGTCCGCCACGCGTCCGTGCAGGCTGTTTTCGATCGGGATGATCGCGCGGGCCGCCTGCCCGTTTCGCACGGCATCGATCGCATCCTCGAACGCGAAACAGGGCAAGGGAACGCAATCGGGGGCATAGCCGAGCGCTGCCAGATGCGAGTTGGCCCCCGGCGCGCCCTGATAGGCGACGGCACGGGAAGGGTCGGCCGCGGCCTTGGCGGCGAGGTCCGCGACGATGGCGCGGGCGGGAGCGGGATAATTTTCCATGGACGCGCGTGCGCTTAGGGTTTCTGCGGCCTGCGCGCAAGCATTGCCGTGTCGCACCAAGGCAATAGGGATGAACCCGGCTTGCGCCTGCGCGTCTCCCCCATTATGGCAACGCACAAGAGGGGGCGCGTCTGACAGTCCCCAGAACATAAATCTTAGGGAAGACGAACGAGATGGGCGATCGTTTCAATACCGTGGCGGGCTGGGCTTTGTTTGCGGGGATCATCGCCTTGGGCGGTGCGATCGTCAGTTCGAAATATTATTCTTCCGAACGGCCCGAGAAGATGGGCTATGCTATCGAAGGCGTCGAAGCAGAGGGCGAAGGCGGCGAAACTGGCCCCAGCCTCAACACCCTGCTGGCGAGCGCCGATGTCGCGGCGGGCGAGAAGGTGTTCGCCAAATGCGCCGCTTGCCACACCGTCAACCAGGGCGGCGCCAACGGCATCGGTCCCAATCTCTACGGCACGGTCGGCGAAGCCGTCGGCCAGGGCAAGGGCGGGTTCGCCTTCTCCGAAGCGCTCAAGAGCAAAGGCGGCGAATGGACCTTCGACCAGCTCGACCATTGGCTGAAAAGCCCGCGTGAATTTGCGCCGGGCACCAAGATGACCTTTGCCGGCCTTGGCAATCCGGCCGATCGCGCCAACCTGATCGCCTGGCTCAACACCCAGGGGTCGAACCTGCCGCTGCCCGCCGCCGACGCCGCGCCGGCCGCTGCTGGCGACAACGCCGCCGCAGCGGGCAATGCCGCCAATGCGGCGGAAGCCCCGGCCCAAAACGCCGCCAACGCAGCCGAGTAACCTGCGATCGCCGCGCCCGTCCGGATCGAGGATCTGACGGGCGCGGCGCTGGGCGCGGCCCTCGATTCGCTCGCCGACCTGCGCATCCGCGTGTTTCGCGACTTCCCCTATCTCTATGAGGGGACACGCGCCTATGAACGCGACTATCTGTCCGCCTATGCCCAAAGCCCCGGCGCGATCATCGTCGGCGCCTTTGCAGGGGACAGGCTGGTCGGCGCGGCCACGGCCGCTCCTATGGCCGACCATGCCGCCGAGTTCGCCGCCCCCTTCCGGGAGCGCGGCATGGACATCGGCGACATCTATTATTTCGGCGAATCCGTGCTCCTGCCGCGGTGGCGCGGCCATGGTATCGGCCACGCCTTTTTCAACCGGCGCGAAGCGAAGGCCCGCACATTGGGCTTCCCCCTCGCCAGCTTTTGCGCCGTCATCCGCCCGGCCGACCATCCTGCCCGACCGACCGATTACAGCCCGCTGGACCCGTTCTGGCGCAAGCGCGGCTTCACCCCGACCGAAGGGCTGGTAAGCCAGTTCAGCTGGCGGGATGCCGGAGACACGGTCGACAGTCAGCACCCGATGCAATTCTGGACAAAGCGCCTCTGAGCCGAAACCGACAATGGCGGGAATGGGTGGGAAGCGGAAGGGCAGCTTACCGCTGAAAATGTCGCTTCACAGACAAGCAGGGCCTGCTAGTTAACTAGTCAACACACAATCGAAGAGACATTGAATGATCCGTTCATTTTTTTTGGCGTGCGGTATTTATCTATCGCTATTCACGGCTCCCACTGCTTTTGCAGCAGGCGATTTGAAATGCATGGACGGTGACTTCAATCAACATGAACAAGAGGCGATTGATAACGTCTCAAAAATGGCTCCAAGTCCTGATGGACTTGGGTCAAAAGTATCATCAATTCTGTGTAATAGGACAAATCTATGCTCCAAGAACCAATCTTGGAGCAATAGGCAAGCTAAAATAGCGTTTATCTATTACGCATCTAAAATTCAACTTTTACAAATCGAAAATAATATATCTTTCTCAAGAGAGAAATTTGAAAAATTCAAAGATATATTCTTAAAATCTGACATTGATAAATTCAGTAACTTATTCTATACTTTGATAGAAGAAATTATCAATGATAAAACTCCGAATTTGACGCTAACGACAGATATGATTTCATTTCTCGAGCCAGCCGTTGCTCAGTCAAAATTGCCTATGAACTATGAAACTGGTCAATCATTGGGATATTGGGCCAGCACCTATGGCATGAAGATGGCATCAATCAGCATGTTCGTCGGTTCAGGCGAGATCAAATAATCATTCAGCCACCGAGTACATGGCCGCTTCTCAGCGGATTCGGTTGATACCTGAAAGGCGAGAAATGGTCGAAATCAGCCTTCGTCAACGCTCTATACGCTCATCCCGATAATTCCGGCCGTTCTTGAACGCGTCCGCTGCGCCCGCGAACGCATCTCTTTTCAGGTCAAAAACTCGGTCAGAAACCCGATTACCAGTCCGATCCCGACGCCACAGACGATCGCGACCTGGCATTTTTCGAAAATCGACATCGGCCGGCGATAGCCGCTAAGCTCTTGATCCACGGGCGACCTTTCTCTTATCAGGAGTCGCCGTGGCTATTGCAGGCCTGCGCGCTGATCGCCGTGACGCAGATCACGCCATGCAGCACAGTTCCACTATGTGGGTTAACGGATGAAAACCATGTGGGGCATCAGGCCCGCAATTTCCTATTTCGCGTAGCGGCCTTCTGCCACCCATTTCGCGGTCAGCTTCTTCGCCGCCTCGACATCCTGGGGGAAATCGACCTCCTGCCAGTCCAGCCCCTCGATCGACACGGTGCCGACGCGGTTGCCCTTGGCGATGATGTCGATCGCGCGCAGATACCAGCGCTCGACGCCTTCGGGCGTGCGCATCATCTGGTCGATCTGGTTACGGAAGATCGCCGGGCCTTCGCCCCGGAACGCCAGCATGCCGATCGATTCGGCGTTGGTGTCGGGCGGCAGCAGCCGCTTACCGATGGCATGGAGGCGGCCGGTCGCGTCGCGGTGCACCTTCATGTCGTCATCGTCATATTCGCCGTCCGCCTTGATATCGACGGTCACGGTAATGGCGTCCTGCGCGCCGTTCACCAGCCTGGCGACGATCTCGTCCGACACGATGGTGTCGCCGTTCAGGATGATGAAGTCGCGATCCATCTCCTCCCGCACGATCCAGCAGGTGCCGAGATTATCGGCGACCTGGAAGAAGGGGTTGAAGACGGTGCGGATGCGCGCGCCGGTTTCGCGATAGAGTTGCAGCGCATGATCCTCCACCCGTTCGGTCCGGAAGCCGGTGACGACCACGATGTCGGTCACGCCATTGGCCACCAGCGCCGCGACCTGCCAGCTGATCAGGCTTCGTCCGTTGAAGTCGATCATGCATTTGGGAATGTCGCGGGTCAGCGGCAGGAGGCGCGAACCCTGGCCCGCCGAAAGGATGATGGCTTTGCTGATGGTCATGGCGCGCGCTTTAAAACGCAATTGGGCCGAAAAAAAGGCGACTTCAAACAGGCGGCCGCAACGCCTAGATAGGCGCGCGCCGGACCACCGGCATCGGAAACGAAAGGCCGGCAGCATAGTGATGTTCAAGCGCGGATCGGGAGCGGCAGGCGACGGTTTCGCCCGCATCCTGGCCAATACCGGCTGGCTGCTGGGCGGCAAGGGCGTGGGCGCGGTATTGAGCCTCACCTATCTCGCCATCGTCACCCGCACGCTGGGGGTCGAGGATTTCGGCCGCTTCGCGCTGGTGCTGAGCGCCGCCAACGTCATCAAGACACTGGTCAGTTTCGACAGCTGGCAGATCGTGGTGCGCTACGGCCAGCCGCATCTGACGAACGGCAATGGCGATGCGCTGAACCGGGTCTTGCGATTCTGCATCCTGATCGACCTGGCGTCAGCTGTGGCAGGCGGGCTGATCGCGGCGGCCATCATCCTGCTGTTCGGCGACCTGCTGGAGCTGGGACCGGGCATGGGCTGGCAGGTCTGGCTGTTCTGCATGGTGATGATGATCACCATCCGGTCCAGCCCCACCGGGGTGCTGCGCCTGTTCGACCGCTTCGATTCGGCCGCCTTCGCCGAAACCATGATCCCGGTGGGCCGCATGATCGGCGCGGCGGTGGCGCTGGCGATCCTGCCCAGCATCACCGGCTTCCTGATCGCCTGGGCCTTTTCCGAACTGCTCTGCGCCATCAGCTACTGGTATCTGGCGCTGAAGGTCGGGCGCGGCCGCATAGGCAATTGGCGCGCGGGCCGGGCGCTGGCCGCGCGCACGGAAAATCCCGGCATCATCGGCTTCCTGACCGCGACCAACCTGCAGACCAGCCTCTCGTCCATCGGGCAGCAAGTGGCGGTGCTGATCGTGGGCGCATTCGTCGGGCCGACCGGCGCGGGCCTCTATCGCCTCGCCAACCAGCTCGCCAATTCGCTGACCAAGATCAGCAGCCTGCTCTCACGCAGCATCTTCGTCGAATTGTCGCGCACCAGCAGCCATGGCAAGGAAGCCTTGAGCGCCCTGTTCCGTCGCACCAACCGGCTGGCGCTGGTGGCGGGCGCGGTCATCATCGGCCTCATCCTGACGATCGGCCATCCCTTGCTGGGGCTGATCGCGGGCCATGAATTCCTGCCCGCCTATCCGCTGCTGCTGATGCTGGGCGTCGCTGCCTGCATCGACCTGATCGGGGTCAGCTATCGCCCGCTGCTGATGGCGACCGACCGGGCAGGTCTGTCGTTGCGGATTACCTTCGTGTCGACGCTGCTGCTGCTTGGCCTGCAATCGGCCCTGTTGCCGCTCTACAGCACCAGGGGCGCGGCGATGGCGAACATCATCGCGTCGCTGGCCGGCTTCGCGATGATGGGCCTTGCCAGCCGGCGGGCGATGGCGACGAATATCTAACGGGCATTATCTAGCTACCGGCGAGAATCGATTCGATCAGGGTGACATCGGCCGGCTTGTCGGCGTCGATGCAGGCTTCCGGGCTGTCCATCGCCACCAGCCGCGCCGTTAGCCCGAAACGCCGGCCGATCCGCGCAATCCCGCCGCGCAGCGTCAGGATGCGCAGCAGCGCCCCGATCAGCGCAAAGGGGCCAAAGGCGGACAATATCTTCCAGCCCTTCTTCCGGTCCTGCTCCACCTCCTGCCAGAGCGCGATCACCGGCCGCGCCTTCGCGCTGCCGAACCAGAAGATGTTCGCGCCCGACCACCAGCCATCGCGGAACTTGAGCCATGTCCGCCGCGATTCCGGATAGCGCGCCAGCAGCGTCGCCCGCTCCACCATGGCGACGGCTATGTCCGCGCCCTGCGCCTCGGCGACGAACTGGTCCAGCATCGCCAGGTCCAGCAGCACATGGTCGGCGGTGGTCAGCAGCAACGGGAAAGGCAGGCCGCCCTGCTCCATCAGCGCCAGCAGCGAGGAGGCGATCCCCTGCCCGCCCGTCTCGAACCGCACGCGCGGATGGGTCGAGAGCCAGGCGGTGGCGGGATCGGCGACGAAGACGTCTGGCCGCTGGGTCAGCACGACCATCTGACCGATGGCGGGATGATCCAGCAAGGCCCGCGCCGGACGGTTGATCATCGGCTCGCCCCCGACCGGCGCGAGCGGTTTGACGGGCACGCCGGCGGCCACGGCCAGCGGATCGGGAATGGGGCGCGCGCCTGCGAGCAGGATGGCGGTAACGGAACCTGTCATCGCCGCGCGTTAGCGGAGTGGGCGAAGCGCGGGAAGCGGCTTATTTGCCGGTCGCCACCGGGGCGGCCGGCGCCTTTTGCGCGAAACTGTCGTGCATCCCCACCCGCAGCCCCTGATATTGGGCGAGCCGCGCGCGGAAGGCGGCGAGTTCGCGGCCGGCCAGTTGCGCCGTCGTGGTGAACTTGACCGACAGCGGATTGACCGTCGCGCCGCCGCGATACAGCTCATAATGGAGATGCGGCCCGGTCGACAGGCCAGTCGACCCGACATAGCCGATCACCTGACCGCGCCGCACCCGCTGGCCCGGCACCGCCGCGATCCGGCTCATATGGGCGTAGCCGGTGGCGAGGCCGCCGCCATGCTGGATGCGGACATAATTGCCATGGCCGCCATGCCGCCCGGCAAAGGCGACCACACCGTCGGTCACGGCATAGATGGGGGAACCATAGCGGGCGGCGAAGTCGATGCCCGCATGCATTCGCGTATAGCCCAGGATCGGGTGGCGGCGCTGGCCATAGCCCGACGACATGCGACCGGCGACCGGAGCCGACAATACGCCGCGCCGTTCACCCACGCCCGACGCCTCGAACCATTCGGTACGGCCGTCCCTGTTCCATTTGAGCATCGCGACCGATTTGCCGCGCGACCGGTTGAGGCCCGCATAGAGCAGGTCGCCCACCTCCACATCGCCGGTTTCGGCGCGGCGATATTCGGTGACGATGTCGTAGCGATCGCCCTCGCCAATGCCGCCCAGATCGACCTGCTGCGCAATGACGCGCAGAAAGGCCTGCACCGCCTTGGGTGGCGCACCCGCCGCGCGGGCCGACCGGTAGATGCTGTCGCCGACCACGCCCTGGATACGCAGCGGCGTATTGTCGACGCGGATCGGGATGCGCTTCACCGACAGCACGCCGCCATTGCGGGTCAGTTCGACGCCAAGGTCCAGCCGCGCGCGGAAGGCGAGCTTGTCGAGCGGCCGGGGCCGGTCGCGGCTGGCGCGACGGCCAAGGATGATATCGAGCCGCGTGCCCGGCTTCACGCCCGCATCGATGTCGCCGCCGACCATCGCCATGACGGTCGCGACATCGCCGCTGCTGACGCCGGCGCGCGACAGGGCGCGGGGCAAGGTATCGCTACTGCCGACCTGGGCGCTGAGTTCGATCTGCGGGCGTTCGGGCGTTTCGCGCAGCGGCTGCACGGCGTCGGTCGGCCCCATATGCCGGCCGCTGTCCGCGCCCATCGCCAGCGGCGTAATCATCTGGCTGCGCACTTCGTCATAATGCGCGTCGGACAGGACCGGGCCGGGCGCGCCGGGAACGGGCTGAAAACCGGGGGAGAGATAGAGAGCAATGGCGCACAGGCCAAAGCAGGTGGCCAGGCCGCGGAACCAGGTGAGGCTGCCGATGCGCTGGCCAAGGTCGGGAACCAGTTCCACATCCTCAGCCCAGTCGTGCAGGCGGCTGCGCCAGTCCTGCGGCTGGGACTGGGAAGCCACCTCCCGATTGAGCGAGTCCGCCAGCCAGAGGGATGCGGATGCACCGCCCTGCTGAGACCCGAACTGCCTATCCTGAAACAAAAGCCGCGACCCCCAAGGGTATTTTTCATTGCCGCGTCAGCAACGTCCCCCGCGCCGCGCGTGAGCGGCACTGTTGTGAACGCACAAGGTTAAAGTCAAATAAAGACGAAACGATGACAGCGAGTCCTGCGGCGAGCCGTGCCCGTCCCCGGACGGGACCGGCAAGTGCGGGACATTACTGCGAAACCCCTTGCCCCGCGCGTCTTACTCCCCGACATAGGGGACATCATGGCCCAGTTCGCCCGTTCTTCCATCACCGCCGTCCTGGGACCGACCAACACCGGCAAGACCCACCTCGCCGTGGAGCGCATGTGCGGCCATTCGAGCGGCATGATGGGCTTTCCGCTGCGCCTGCTGGCGCGCGAGGTCTATGACCGTGTGGTCGCGATCAAGGGACCGCAATTGGTCGCGCTCATCACCGGTGAGGAAAAGATCGTGCCGCCGGGCGCGCGCTATTTCCTCTGCACAGCCGAATCCATGCCGATTGGAGGGGGTAGAGAAAGCGGCGTGAAGGAGGATTTCGCCTTCGTCGCGCTGGATGAAGCGCAACTGGGATCCGACCCGGAACGCGGCCACATCTTCACCGACCGGCTGCTGCGCGCGCGGGGCCGGGAGGAGACGATGATCCTCGGTTCCGCCAGCATCAGCCGTGTGGTCAAGGCGCTGGTCCCCGATGTCGAGATCATCGGCCGGCCGCGCTTCTCCACCCTCTCCTATGCCGGCGCGAAGAAGCTCTCCCGCCTGCCCAAGCGCTCCGCCATCGTCGCCTTCTCCGCCGAGGAGGTCTATGCCGTGGCGGAGATGCTGCGCCGTTTCCGGGGCGGCGCGGCGGTGGTGATGGGCGCGCTTTCCCCCCGCACCCGCAACGCGCAGGTCCAGATGTTCCTGAATGGCGAGGTCGACTATCTGGTCGCGACCGACGCGATCGGCATGGGCCTGAACCTCGACGTCGCCCATGTCGCCTTCGCCTCGCTGCGCAAGTTCGACGGCCGGCGCAGCCGTCGCCTGACCGTCAGCGAAATGGCGCAGATCGCCGGGCGCGCGGGGCGGCATCACAAGGACGGCACCTTCGGCAGCCTGGGGCATGAGGATGGCGACGCCGCGTTCACGCCGGAGGAGATAGAGGCGATCGAGGCGCATCGTTTTCCGCCGGTCGAACAGCTTTTCTGGCGCAACGGCACGCCGCGCACCGACCGGCTGGATCATCTGCTCTTCGATCTGGAACAGAAGCCCGAGCGCCCCGAACTGCGCGCCGCGCCCGAAGCCGTCGACCATGCGGTGCTGCGACGACTGGCCGACGATCCGCTGGTCGTCGAGCGGGCGAAGGGCAAGCGCCAGGTCGACCGGCTCTGGGCCGCCTGCGGCCTGCCCGATTTCCAGAAACTGGGCGCGGAGCATCATGCCCGCACGGTCAGCCGCATCTGGCGCTTCCTGTCGGAGGGGGCAGGACACATCCCCCGCGACTGGTTCGCGCAGCAGGTGGCCCGACTCGATTCGGTGCAGGGCGACATCGACACGCTGTCAGGCCGGATCGCGGCGGCGCGTACCTGGTCCTATATCGCGCACCGCCCCGACTGGCTGGCCCATCCGGTGGAGATGGCCGAACGCACCCGCGCGCTGGAGGAAAAGCTGTCGGACGCGCTGCACGCCGCGCTGACGCAGCGTTTCGTCGACCGGCGCACATCGGTCCTGCTGCGCGATATCGGCCAGAATGCCAGCAACTTGCCGGTCACGGTGGAGCCGGATGGGAGCGTCTGTGTCGATGGCGAGACGATCGGACGACTTGACGGCTTCCGATTCTCGGTCGATCCCGCTACGCGGCATCAGGATAGAAAGATGCTGTTGGCGGCCGCGGAACGGCGCCTTGGAAAGGTATTACGAGTGAAGGCTGACGAACTGGTTGCTGCGGCGGACGCGGATTTTGCGCTTCTGGACGAGGCTGGACAAAATCCGGGCATCGCCTGGGGCGAGACGCCCGTAGCGGCCCTGCTGGCGGGATCGAGCCTGCTGGCGCCTGAAATCCGGCTGGATCGCGCGCTTTTGGCGCTCGGCCAGGATGTGCAGAAGCAGGTCATCACCCGCCTCGCCGCCTGGTTCGAGGCGCAGAAACAGAAGCATCTTCTGCCGCTGGTGAAGATGAGCGAAAGCGCCGCCGATCCGGCCGTGCCCCCCGTGGTGCGCGCCGTCTTTGCGCAGCTGGCCGATGCGGGCGGCGTGATCGCGCGGACCGAACTCGATTCGGCGCTGGGCCATCTCGACAAGGAACAGCGCCATCTGCTGCGCAAGGCGGGCATCGATATCGGCGTACTCGACATCTATCATCATGGCGTGCTGAAGCCCGGCGCAGCGCGCTGGCGCTCGGCATTGCTGGCGGCGCGCATCGCCAAGCCCTGCCTGCCGCTGCCCCAGCCGGGCCTGACCCTGATCCCGGCGGGGGAAAAGCCCGCGCAGATGGGCGCCCGAATCGCCGGCTTCCGTGGTTTCGGCGAGCAGATGCTGCGCATCGACATGGCCGAGCGGATGGCCCGCGCCGCGCATGAGGCAATCGCGAAGAATGAGCCGTTCACCCATGCCAGCCCGCAGATCGTGTCGCTGGGCCTGTCCGAACCATCCTTCCTGCAACTGATGCGCCTCGCCGGTTTCCGTCCGGTCACGCCGCAACCGGTCGCACCCGCACCGGAAACCGCCGCCAGCGACGCCGAAGCGGAGGCCGCGCCCGCCGTCGCCGCGGAGGGCGACGAAGCGGCAACACCACCCGAAGCGCCCCCGGCGACCGGCGCAAACTGGGCGTTCAAGGGCCGGCAGAAGGCGCGCGGCGATCGCCCGCAAGGCGGCCGGCCGCAGGGACAGCAAGCGCGCGCGACCCAGTCGCGCGACGGCAAGCCGACCGGCGGCAATCGCCGTCCCGGCAAGGATGGCGGTTCGCCCCGTCCCGCTTCGCCGGGCAGCAGTCCCAAGCCGGTGAACAACGCCTTTGCCGGCCTCGCCGAGCTTCTGGGCCGCAATGGCTGACACGGTCTCCGGCCATGGACCGGCGCTGCGGATCGACAAGTTCCTGTGGTTCGCGCGTCTGTCCAAAAGCCGGTCGACCGCGCAGAAACTGGCCGAGGACGGACATATCCGCCTGAACGGTCGCCGCGTCGATCGCGCCCATGCGCCGGTGCGGGCGGGCGACCTCATCACCTTCCCCCATTTCGACAATGTGCGGGTGGTGCGGGTGATCCAACTCCCCGCCCGACGCGGTCCCGCGCCCGAAGCACAGGCCTGTTATGAAGAGCTGACGGTCGGCGGCTGAAGTTCAGACTGTTGACGGTCAACAATATCCTCATTGACCTTCGCGCGCGCCGGGCATAGCAGGGCCGCGCTTTTCCAAACGATAGAGTGCCCTGACAATGACCTATGTCGTGACCGACAACTGCATCCGCTGCAAATATATGGATTGCGTCGAGGTCTGCCCCGTGGATTGTTTCTACGAGGGCGAGAACATGCTGGTCATCAATCCCAACGAATGCATCGACTGCGGCGTGTGCGAACCGGAATGCCCGGCGGAAGCGATCCTGCCCGATACCGAGAACGGCCTGGAGAAGTGGCTGGAACTCAACACCAAATATTCCGCCGAATGGCCGAACATCACGGTCAAGGGCGACGCGCCGGCTGATGCCGACGAAATGAGCGGTGTCGAGAACAAGCTGGAGAAATTCTTCTCTCCCGAACCCGGCGCGGGCAACTGATCCGGGCGGCGCCGTGCCGCCTCTCTAGCGTCCCGGATTGCGGTACACCCCCAGACTTTGTGTCCGGGGGTGGTAATTTTGTTACGAATCTGCTAAATAGCGCAGCAACGGCCGGATGCCCCCTATCCGGCCCTGGAGAATAAACTTCATGTCTTGGCGGGTCGCGCCGCGGACACGCATCGCATTTGGCCACCATCCGGCCTTTGCACCTCTGCACCGCGACGGCCCGTCCCCCGGTTGAATTGGAAAGGTATCAAATGGCTGCCAAGGCGCTGTCCTTTGACGTTGGTGATTATGTCGTTTATCCCAAGCATGGCGTTGGCCGTGTCATTGAGCTTCAGAAGGAGCAAATTGCGGGCATGGAGCTGGAGCTGTACGTGCTCCGCTTTGAAAAGGAGCGCATGACGCTCCGCGTCCCGACCAACAAGGCCGAAGGCGTGGGCATGCGCAAGCTGTCCTCCAACAAGACCCTCGAAGAATCGATGGAAACGCTGAAGGGCAAGCCCAAGGTCAAGCGCACCATGTGGTCGCGCCGCGCTCAGGAATATGAAGCGAAGATCAACTCTGGCGACCTGGTGTCGATCGCGGAAGTGACCCGCGACCTGTTCCGTGCCGACGACCAGCCCGAGCAGAGCTATTCGGAACGCCAGATCTTCGAAGCAGCCTCCAGCCGCCTCGCCCGCGAACTCGCCGCGATGGAAGAGACGGACGAACCGACCGCACTCAAGAAGATCCTGCGCATCCTCAACGAAGCGGCTCCCAAGCACGTTCGCGTGGAGGGCTGAAAAGCTTCTACCGAGCCGACCACGGCAGGTTGATAGGAAGGGGCGTTCCGACCTGGTCGGGACGCCCCTTTTCCTTAGAGCATCGTGCGCAAAAGCCTGTCCTGAGCCTGTCGAAGGGTGGGAACCGGTTTTGTGCTTGAAACGATGCGACAACAAAAGCCTAGAGCATCGTGCGGAAAAATGGGAACCGGTTTTCCGCTTAAGACGATGCGACAACAAAAGCTTAGAGCGCGCGACCTGCGTCCGATTTAACGAAGCGCGCTCTAGCACCGCTATTGGCGACGTTACTGATCCTTGACCGCGCCGGCCGCATCCTTGGCCGCATCGCCCACATCACTCGCGGCCTGGCCGACCTGCGTCGCAGCCGTAGACACCGCATTGTCCTTGCGGCTTTGGCTGCTGATCAGGAAAAAGGCGGCGACCGCCACCACGACCACCAGCAGCAATATGGCAAAGGTCATCCCGCCGCCGCTGCGCTTCTCGATGATCGTGGTCGTCGTCGCCGGATGTTCCTGCTCAACCTGATAATCGGCCATCTCTCTCTCCTCCTCGTCACGCCACCCGCGCCATCAATGCGCAGCGGCGTGGCCTTGTTCCAGAGGCGGGAGGGCCGCGTCAGTCCTCGACCGGAACGAAGGCACCCTTGGCGCGATCCTTCACCACCTTGTTGGCGCGGAAGACGGAGCCGCTCATGGTGATGTAGACGCCCGGCTCGGCAACCTGCGCGGTGGCGAAGGCCATGCCGAGGTTGAAGCTGGCGTCGCTCTCGCCGAAGCGGGCCGGGGCGAGCGCGCCGACCAGCACGATGGTCTTGCCGGCAATGTCCTTCAGCAGCTTCGCCGTCTCGGTCATGGTGTCGGTGCCGTGGGTGATGACGATATGCTTCTCGCGCGCGGCGGCGCAGCGCGCCGCGATCAGCGCACGGTCACCATCGTCCAGTTCCAGGCTGTCCTTGCGGGTCACTTCCTCGATGCGGAAGGGACGCCTGACGCGAGCCACCTCCAGCAGCTTCGCCATCACCGTCTCGCCGACCTGATAGTCGGACAGGGCGTCGAAATAGATCTTGTCGATCGTCCCGCCGGTGGTGAGCAGCAGGATCGGGGTTTCGGGCGACAGCATAAGGGACTCCAGGGTCAATTTTCGGGCGCCTTAGAGTGATTTCGAGTGAAATGGAACATTTCACGGCTCGGAAATCACGGAAAACTCTACCCCAAATGGCGTTCCCCCGAAACCGCTCTTATTCCCCGCGCGCCATTGCCTCGCCGCGATCGCGGGCGGCGGCCAGCGTGTCGGTGAGCAGCGCCAGCAGCCGATCGTCGGCGTCGAGGACGTTCAGCCCCTGCCGGGTCATGCCACCGGGGCTGGCGACCCTGTCGGCCAGCGTTGCCGGGCTGTCGCCGGCTTGGGTACTGGCGCGGGCGGCCATGTTGGCCGACCCCTGCACCGTCGCCAGCGCCATGCGCGCCGCCTGATCGGCGGGAATGCCGATCGCCTCGCCCGCGCGCGCCAGCGCATCGGCGAAGCGGAACAGGAAGGCCGGGCCACAGCCCGACAGCGCCGTCACCTGATTGAACAGCGTCTCCTGGCCGATCCATTCGGCAAGACCGAGCGGCTGGATCAGGGCGTCGATATCGGCCTTCGCCCGGTCCGAGGTCGCGGCGTCGGTGAAGAGCGCGGTCACGCCCTCCCCCAGCCCCACCGGCAGGTTGGGCATGGCACGCACGATGTCGCGGGCGGCCGGGAAACGGGCGCGCAGATCGGCCAGCGTGGTGCCGGCAAGGATCGAGACGATCCGCGTCTCTTCCCCACAAAGCGGCGCCAGCGCGGTCGCGACATCGGAGATCTGATAGGGCTTCATGCCCAGCAACACGGTCGTCCCGGCGGGCAAGGCGGCGGGATAGTCGGTGACGACGCGCACGCCGTCGGCGACCGGCTTGCCGCTCGGCCGCAGCACGGTGACGCACGCAGGATCGAGACCGCAATCGAGCCAGCGGACGAGCATCTGCCCCGCCATATTGCCGCAGCCGACGAGAAACAGATGGTCAGGCCAATATTGCGCCATCGGATCAGGCCTCGCCGCGGGTTTCGATCAGGCTGGCGGAAATCGCCTCGGTCGGGGTCTTGCCGCCCCACAGGACGAACTGGAACACCGGATAGAAACGCTCGCACTCATCGATCGCGGTTTCGACCAGCAACTGCGCCTGATCGAGCGTCAAGGTCCCCCCCGCCCCTAGCAGAGCGCCATGGCGGAACAGCACAATGCCGCTCGACGACCAGAGTTCGAAATGACCGATCCAGAGCTGTTCGTTGATCAGCCCCAGCGTTTCGTAGACGGTCGCGCGCTTGTCCTCGCTGACCCGGATATCTGGCAGGGCGAGGAGCTGGAGAACCTGATCCTCGTCGCGCCAGATGCCGCGCAGCTCATATTGCGCCCACGACCCTTGCGTGTTCGCGACGATCTCATCCTCGCCGACCTGCTCGAAACTCCAGCCATGCGCCTCGAAATAGGCGGCCAGCATGTCGATCGGCGCAGCCTCCTGGCCGCCATGTTCAAATTCGTCGCTATCCATCATCGCCGGGCCTTATCACCGCGTGCGGTGAAAGGACAGAAGGGATCAGTCGGCCTCCCCGGAGCCACCCTGCCCCGCGTCCGCCGCCTTGGGCTTGGCGGCCTTGACGCTCTTGGTCACGGGCTCGCCGCTCTTGCCTTCCAGCGCGTCGAGCCGGGTCTTCAGCAGTTCGACCTCCTCGCGCGCGGCGGCGGCGACCGCCTTCACCGCGTCGAATTCCTCGCGCGACACGAAATCCATGCCGCCGATCCAGTCCTTGGCGCGTTCGCGCGCATTGGATTCGAATTCGCGCGTCATGCCCGCCACAGTGCCTGCGGCGCCGTTCACCAGCTTGGCCAGATCGTCGAAAAAGCGGTTCTCGCTCTGCATTGCACTTATCCTCATTGCGGCGCGCGGGTGGGCGCGCCCGAAATTCATATCTGGGTCTTGAGCGCCGGCGCGACAAGGGTCGGGGCATCCGGGTTCAGGCGGCCGATCTCATAGTTGAGGAAAGAGGCGAACGCCAGCCAGCAGAGATAGGGTAGCAACAGCAAGCCCGCGAGCCGCCGGATACGCCAGAACAGCGCGATCGTGACCGCGACGACCACGAACAGCGCCAGGATCAGCGCCAGCGCGCTGCCGACCTGATGGGCGCGAAAAAAAAGCGGCGACCAGGCGAGGTTCATGACTAGCTGGATCACGAACAGCGCGATCGCCGCGCTTCGACCCTTCGCCCCACGGGCATGCAGGACGATGGCGATGGCCAGCGCCATCATCACATAAAGGATCGTCCAGGCGACGCCGAACGCCCAGCCCGGCGGCATCAGCGCCGGCTTTTCCAGCGCGTCGAACCAGCGATTGCCATAGCCGCTATTCGCCATCCTGCCCGACAGGAACCCCAGGAAGACGATGGCGGGAACCGTGACGAGCGCCCAACGGAGATAGGCGAGACGCAACTGACCTTGGGACGCAATCTGGTTCATCGACAGCAACAACCCCCATACGGAGCGCCGCGTCAGATCCGACGCGAAGCGCTCCAATCCCTTGTTGTCGCATCGCTTCTCGCGATGCTCATGTCACTCAGCCGGTTCAGGCGAATCCTTGAGCGCCGAATCCAGTTTTCGGCTGACGGTTTGCGGAGAAACCGTGCGCTTGGCAACGCGCGAATAGAAAATCGGGATCAGGAACAGGGTGATGAGCGTCGCCAGGCTGACGCCGAACACCACGACCACGCCGATCGAATGGCGCGCCGCCGCCCCCGCCCCGCCCCTGATGACCAGCGGCACCGCGCCGATCACCGTCGCGATCGAGGTCATCAGGATCGGGCGCAGGCGGCGCTTGGCGGCCTCGCGGATCGCCTCGGCAATCTCCATCCCCTCGTCGCGCAACTGATTGGCGAACTCCACGATCAGGATGCCGTTCTTGGCGGCGAGGCCCACCAGCATGACGATGCCGATCTGGCTGTAGAGGTTGATCGACCCGCCGGTGATCGCCAACCCCAGCGCGCCGCCAGCCACCGCGAGCGGCACGGTGGCGATGATGACGCCGGGGTGGATGAAGCTTTCGAACTGAGCCGCGAGCAGCAGATAGACGAGCAGGATGGTGAGGCCGAAGACCAGCCAGATCGACCCGCCGGTTTCGCGCAACGACTGGCTTTCGCCGCGATAGCCTATCGCGAGCACTTCAGGAGATTGCCGCGCCTGATCCTCCAGATAGCCGAGCGCCTGCCCCAGCGAGGTGCCGGGCGCCAGCGCCGCAGTCAGGGTGATGGCGCGCAGCTTGTTGTAGCGGTTGAGCTGGCGCGGGCCGGCCACTTCGCGGATCGTCACGAGCGATGACAAGGGGACCAGCGCGCCGGTGCGGCTGCGCACGTTGATCCGCTCCAGATCGGCCTTGGTCCGACGCCCCGCATCCTCCGCCTGCACCAGCACGCGATACTCCTCGCCCCGGTCGACATAGGTGGTGACGCGGCGCGATCCGAGCAGGCTCTGCAAGGCCTGGCTGACGTCGTTGACGGACACGCCCAGGTCGCCGGCCCGTTGCAGATCGGTGTCGATCCGCATCTGCGGCTTGGTTTCCTTATAGTCGCTGTCGAGGTTGATGAGGCCCGGATAATCGGCCGCCGCCGCCATGATCCGGTCGCGCGCGGCGACCAGCCCTTCATAGGTGGCGCCGGCCAGCACGATATTGACCGGCAGGCCGCGCCCGCGTCCCAGCCCCGAACGCGGCGCCGCATTGCCACGCACGCCCGGCTGGTCGGCGATCACCTTGTTGATGATGGTCGCGACTTCGGCCGTGGTGATGGTGCGGTCCTCCCACGGACGAAGGAAGGCGATGACGTTGCCGCTGTTGAAATCGTCGGTGGTGCCGAAGCCCGCCGGGGTGCGGATGACCAGATTCTGGAGCGTCCCGTCCTTGCGCAGGAAGGCGAGATCATCCTCGATCTTCTTCATATAGGCCATCATCCGGTCGAAGCCGGTGCCTTCGGGCGCGCTGATCTGCGCTTCGACCACGCCGGTATCCTCGGCCGGCGCCAGCTCGCTCGGCAGGCGGGTGAAGAAGAAGCCCGCGACGCCCAGGAACAGCAATACGCCCAGCAGCGGCAGCAACGGCTTGCGGAGCGCCCGGTCGAGCCAGCGGGCATAGCCGCGCTCGATCCGCTGGAACCGACCGTCGATCCAGCGCGCCAGCCGCCCGCGCTCGGCGGTCTTGAGCAGCTTGGAACAGAGCATCGGCGCGAGGCTGAGCGAAATGAAGCCGGAAAAGGCGATCGCCGCGATCATCGCGATGGCGAGTTCGCGGAACAGCAGGCCGGTCTGGCCGGCAAGGAACATCACCGGCACGAACACGGCGCAGACGACGAGCGTGGTCGAGATGATGGCGAATCCCACCTGCCGCGTGCCGAGATAGGCGGCGACCAGCGGATCGTCGCCCTGTTCGACGCGGTGATAGACATTTTCCAGCACGACGATCGCGTCGTCGACCACCAGACCGATGGCGAGT
Source organism: Sphingobium lactosutens (assembly GCF_013393185.1). Classification (GTDB taxonomy): domain Bacteria; phylum Pseudomonadota; class Alphaproteobacteria; order Sphingomonadales; family Sphingomonadaceae; genus Sphingobium; species Sphingobium lactosutens_A. Next base: position 57,825 of record NZ_QJQX01000040.1, read on the forward strand.
ACGAAGGCGAGCAGGGTCAGCAGGTTGATCGACAGGCCGAGCAGCCACATCACCGCGCAGGTGGCGAGCAGACAGATCGGCACCGTCACCGCCGGGATGATGGTCGCGCGCACCGATCCCAGGAACAGGAAGATGACGAGGATGACCAGCAGTGCCGCTTCCAGCAGCGTGTCGTACACATTGTCGATCGCGCGCTCGATGAACAGGGATTCGTCGGTACCGATCGCGACCTTCATGCCCTTGGGCAGGGTCGGTTCCAGCTCCTTAATCAGCGCCTTGGCCTTTTGCGCGACCTCCAGCGTGTTGGCGCCCGACTGGCGAATGATGCCGATGCCGATCGCCGTGCCCTGATTGGACCGGAAGCTGCTATAGGGATTTTCCGCCCCCTCCTCGATCCGGGCGACGTCGCCCAGCGTCACCAGATGGCCGTCCGCGCCGCGCCCGACCACCAGTCGACCGAACTGGTCCGGGGTGGCGAAGGGCCGCTCGACGCGCAGCGTCTGATTCTGATCCTTCGATTCGAAGCGGCCGGCGGGCAGCTCGACATTCTGCGTGCGCAGCGCCGCCTCGACATCGGCCGGGGTCAGGCCGAAAGCGGCCAGCTTTTCGGCGTTGAACCAGATGCGGGTCGAAGGCCGAGCCTCGCCGCCGATATTGACGCGGGCGACGCCATCGATCGCGGCGAAGCGGTCGGCGATGTTGCGGTCGAGATAGTCGCTGATCTGGATCGGCGACCAGCCGGGACGGGAAAAGGCGAGGAACAGGATCGAGCGCGCGTCGGAATCGACCTTGCGGATTTCGGGCGCGAGCGCGTCCTCCGGCAGATCCTCTGTCACCGATCCCACGCGGTCGCGCACGTCATTGGCGGCGCTGTCGATATCGCGCGACGGGTCGAATTCGATATTGATGTTCGACGTGCCGTCCTGCGACGTCGAGGTGATCGTCTGGATGCCCTGCACGCCCGCGACCGCATCCTCGATCAGCTGGGTGATGCGGGTTTCCACGACCGAGGCGGCCGCGCCGGTATAGGTCGTCTCGACCGACACGATCGGCGGATCGGTGTCGGGATATTCGCGGACCGACAGGCTCATCCAGCCGACGATGCCGACGATGCAGAGCAGCACTGCGACGACGGCGGCGAAGACCGGGCGGCGGACGGAAAGGTCGGACAGCTGCATGGCGCGGCGCCCTTAGCCGGCAGCCTTGGGGGCGTTATTGCCTTTATCGCCAGCCTTCTTATCGCCGGCAAGGCGGACGGTCATGCCGTCGGTCAGCTTGACCACGCCCTCGGTCACGACCCTCTGCCCCGGCTTCACGCCGCCCGTGATTTCGACCTGTCCGTTCTGGCGGATGCCGGTTCCGACCTTCACCCGCTTGGCGGTGCGGTCCTCCAACACGAACACGAAGCGTTCATCGCCATCGCCGACCACGGCCAGTTCCGGCACGGCGAGCGACTGGCGCTGGCGCGACAGGACGCTGACGGTCAGGAGCATGCCGGGCTTCAGCGCCTTGTTGGGATTGGGCAGGATCGCGCGCACCTTCACCGCGCGGGTGGCGGGGTCGATCACCGGGTCGATCGTCGCGATCGTCCCGTTGAACGGACGATCGGGCCAGGCGGCCGACACCGCCCTGATCGGCATGCCTTCGCGCAGCATCGACAGGCGGGTTTCGGGGATGGTGAAGTCCAGCTTGATGCGGCTGATGTCGCTGACCGTGGCGATCGCCGTACCGGCGGTCACGATCGCGCCGGGCGATACGGTGCGCAAGGAGACCCAGCCGGCGAAGGGCGCACGGATTATGCGATCGCCGATCGAGGCGCGGGCGAGTTCCGCATTGGCGCGGGCGGCATTGGCAAGCGCCGTCTGCTGCTCCAGCGTCGCGCCGGTGGCGAAACCGCGCGCCTTGAGCGCCTGGATGCGCTGAAGCTGCTGCCCCGCCTGCAACGCGGTAGCCTCGGCAGAGGCGAGTTCGGCCTTCTCCTGCCCCACGGCGAGCGTCGCAATCACCTGCCCCTTCGCCACGAAGCCGCCATCCGCGAAGTTGAGCGCGGTGATCCGCTCCGTCACCGGCGCGGACAATATGACCTGTTCATTGGCGAGCGCGGTGCCGACCGCCTCCACATTGTCGGTGAAACCGGCGGGCGCGATGGCGACAGCTTCGACCAGCGGCGCCGCGCGCGGCTTCTGCTGTTTCTCGCCGCTGCAACCGGCAAGACAAAGGGCTGTGAGAATGACAGGCAATAACGGGCGCATGATGGAGGGCTATCGGGCCTTTCAGCGCGACACAATGGACCCTTGTGTCGCGGCATGTATCATTATGTATCGGGGCGGAGAACGAAGCTCGACCGATTATCCGCCAAGCCGCGCATAGAGAAGAAATTCGACATTGCCCTGCGGTCCGGTAATCGGGCTTTGCGTCAGGCCGGCGACGGTCCAGCCCTGCTCCCCCACCCAATCCTGCACCTCGGCGCAGACCCGTTCGTGGACGGTGGCGTCGCGCACCACGCCATTCTTGCCCACTTCCTCGCGCCGCGCCTCGAACTGCGGCTTGATGAGCGCGACGAGATGGGCGTCGGGCTTCGCGAAGCCGATCGGCTTTTCCAGCACCTTGGCCAGGCTAATGAAACTGGCGTCGCAGACGATGATGTCGACCGCTTCGGGAATATGCACATCGGTCAGGATGCGGGCGCTGGTCTGTTCATGCACCACGACCCGGTCGTCGGAGCGCAATTTCCAGGCAAGCTGGTTGGTGCCGCTGTCCACCGCATAGACTTTCGCCGCGCCGTTGGTCAGCAGCACGTCGGTGAAGCCGCCGGTCGAGCTGCCGACGTCGATGGCGACGAAGCCGGTCACGTCGATGGCGAATTTCTCCAGCGCATGGGCCAGCTTGATCCCCCCGCGCGACACCCAGGGATGGTCGCGACCGCGCACGTCGAGATCGGCGTCGGCGGGCACCTGCTGCCCGGCCTTCTCGACTTTCCGGTCGCCCAGATAGACGAGACCGGCGAGGATCAGCGCCTGCGCACGGGCGCGGCTTTCGGCGAGGCCATTGTCGACGAGCAACTGGTCGGCACGAACCTTGGCCATCAGCGGAGCAGTCCGGTCAGGGTGGCGGGGGTCAGCAATTGCGGCAAGGTCTGGGCCTCCTTGCCCGGCGCGTACCAAAGATAGAGGGGAACGCCCGAACGGCCCTGGCTTTCGAGGAAGCGGGTGATGGCGGGATCGGCATTGGTCCAGTCGCCGACCATGACGGTGACGCCTGCCTTCTCGAACGCCGCGCGGGTTTCGGCGCGGTCGATGGCGGCGGCTTCGTTCGCCTTGCAGGTCAGGCACCAGTCGGCGGTGAAATAGAGAAAGACCGGCTTCTTCGCGGCGCGCAGCTCACCCAGTTTCTGGACATCGAAATGGACAATCTCGTCGCTGTTTTTCGACACCGCGGGCGCGCTGGTCGGGAGAGCGACGCTTGCCCCGGCGAGCAGGGCGATGGCGGCGATGGCCGCGACAATGCCGCCACCCTTGCCGATCCGCTGGCGACCGCCCAGCCACCAGAGCAGCAGCGCCAGCAGCAGCGCTGCCCCCAGACCGATGGTCATGCCCGGCACGCCGCGTTGCTGCCCCAGCAGCCAGGCAAGGCCCAGCCCGGTCAGGAACATGGGGATGGCAAGGATCTTCTGGAACTTGCCCATCCAGCCACCGGGCTTAGGCAAACGATTGCGCAGCGCGGGAATAAAGGCGAGCAGCAGGAAGGGCAGCGCGAGCCCCAGCCCCAGCCCCGCAAATATCGCGAGCGCGGCGGGCAGCGGCAGCAGCAGCGCCGCCCCCATCGCCGCCGCCATGAAGGGACCGGTGCAGGGCGTCGCGACGAAGGCCACCAGCGCGCCGGTCCAGAAGGAGCCGACAACGCCGCCCTTGCCGACAAGCCCCTCGCCGCCGCCATAGGCGCGCAATTCGAACAGGCCCGCGAGGTTGAAGGCGATCGCCGTGACCAGCAGCAGTAGCGCCAGGATGATGCGCGGATCCTGCAACTGGAAGGCCCAGCCGACCGCGCTCCCCGCCGTCCGCAGCGCCAGCAGCAGCCCGCCCAGCGCCAGGCAGGTGAGGATCACGCCCAGCGTATAGGCCAGCGCTTCCCGCCGCACGCTGCGTTCGTCGCCGCCCGCCTTGGCCAGCTTCATCGCCTTGAGGCCCAGGATCGGGAAGACGCAGGGCATGATGTTGAGCAGCAATCCGCCCAGGATCGCGCCGCCCAGCGCGGCAAGGATCGCGCGCCACTGGCCGCCCCCGCCAGATGCCGACGCCACCTCGCCGGGTCTGGCGGTCAGCAGGAAACCGACATGATCGCCGGTCCGCAGCACCGCCTGCACGGTGCCGCGCGCCGTTTGATCTTGGCCGCCTTCGCCCGCGTCCGTTTCAACCAGCAGCCGGTCGCCATCGCGCGTCACCCTCTGCGGCGCGGCATAGCGCAGCAGCCCTTCGGCCAGCGCGAAGAGATGAACGTCGTGCGCCTGCGCGCTGGCGGGGAACGGCACTGACAGGCGCAGCTTGCCGTCCTTCAGCGCATAGGTTGCTTCCGATCCCAGCGGCCGGGGCAGATGGCCGCGCCAGCCATCGAAGCGCGCGCGCTCCGCCGACGCGACGCTGCCGTCGCCGGCGATCAGGTCCAGCGTCAACTCGCCGCTTTCGGGCACGCAGACCTTGTCGGTGCAGGCCAGCCATTGCGCCTTCGCCCGCACCGGCAGGCGCGTACCCGGCGCGATGTCGGTCGCGACCTTCAGGTCCGCCAGCACCGCATAGGGGCCTTCATAGACATGGTTCATAAGGCCGGAGATCAGCAGCGTTTCTGGCACCGGATAGCGCAGCGCGCCGACGGTCACGCCCTTGGGCAGCGTCCAGTCGACGGTCATGCCAAGGCCCGCGTCGCCCGGATTTTCCCAATAGCCGTGCCAGCCCGCTTCGGGGACCATGGCGAAGGCGATGGTCGTGCCCTTGCCCGGCGCGGGACTGTCGCTTTCGCTGTCCAGTTGCGCGGCGATATGCGCCGTGCCGCCGCCGAAAGCGCTTTGCGCCGCTGCGGTGGACAGGCCTGCCAACAGGGCAAGCGTCATGAATATGACTTGAAAAATCCGCATCGGGCCTCTGGTCGCGTGGATGCAAGGGGGCTAGGTCGCTCCCTATCCGCCGTCAAGGCATGAGAAGGTACTGCATATGTTGAAGAGAGTCGCCGCCGCCCTGCTGCTCGCCACCGCCCTTGTCCCGGTCGCGCCGATCATGGCGCAAAGCCCGGCTCCGGCCCCTGCTGCCGCAGCGCCCGCAACAGCCGCCTTCGCGACTCCCCCCAAGCTGATCGTCGCGATCAGCGTCGACCAGTTTTCCGCCGACCTGTTCAGCGAATATCGCCAATATTACACCGGCGGCCTCAAGCGGTTGACGAGCGAGGGCGCGGTCTTCCCGCGCGGCTATCAGAGCCATGCCGCGACCGAAACCTGCCCCGGCCACTCGACCATCCTGACCGGCAGCCGCCCGTCGCGCACCGGCATCATCGCCAATACCTGGTTCGACCTCGACACCCAGCGCGATGACAAAGCGGTCTATTGCGCCGAGGACGAAACCCAGCCGGGCACCAACAGCAACGATTATGTCGCGTCGCCGCTGCACCTTAAGGTGCCGACGCTGGGCGGCCGGATGAAGATCGCCAACCCCGCCACGCGCGTGGTGTCGGTCGCCGGCAAGGACCGCGCCGTCATCATGATGGGCGGGCCGACCGCCGACCAGAGCTGGTGGCTGACGCCCAGGGGCTATGTCAGCTACAAGGGCATTGCCACCCCGCCGCTGGTCGCCAAGGTGAACGAGCAGCTCGCCGCGCGCCTCGCCCAGCCCAATCCGGGCTTCGAGCTGCCGCCCCAGTGCGCGGCGAAGGATTTCGCGGTCAATATCGGCGCTGGCCAGACCGTCGGCGATGGCCGCTTCGCGCGCGAGGCGGGCGATTTCAAGAAGTTCCGCGCCTCACCCGAACAGGATGCGCTGACGCTGGTGCTGGCCGCCGGCGCGATCGAGAGCATGAACCTTGGCAAGCAGGCGCAGACCGACATCATCTCGATCGGCCTGTCGGCGACCGACTATGTCGGCCACACCTACGGCACCGAAGGCACGGAAAGCTGCATCCAGGTCGACCGGCTGGACCGAGAGCTGGGCGCATTCTTCGATCGCCTGGACAAGGACGGGATCGACTATGTGGTGGTGCTGACCGCCGACCATGGCGGCCATGACCTGCCTGAGCGGCATCAGGAAAATGCGATGCCGATGGAAGCCCGTGTCGATGCGGCACTGACGCCCAAGGCGCTGACCGCGGCGATCGGCGCAAAGACGGGCCTGACCGGCAAGAAGCTGATCTGGGGCGACGGCCCGGCGGGCGACCTCTATTTCGACAAGGGGCTGACCAAAGCCGAGCGCGCGAAGGTAGAGGCCGAGACGCTGAAGCTGCTGCGCGCCCACAGCCAAGTGCAGACCGTCTTCACCAAGGCGGAAATCGCCGCCGCCCCTGCTCCGTCCGGCCCGCCCGAAAGCTGGAGCCTGCTTCAGGAAGCCCGCGCCAGCTTCGACCCGCAGCGGTCGGGCGATCTGCTGCTGCTGCTCAAGCCGCGCATCATGTCGATCCCCGACGGCACCAAGGGCTATGTCGCGACCCATGGTTCGCCCTGGGATACGGACCGCCGCGTGCCGATCCTGTTCTGGCGCAAGGGCATGCGCCATTTCGAGCAGCCGCTGGGCGTCGAAACGGTCGATATCCTGCCGACGCTGGCCGCGCTCATCAAGCTGCCCGTGCCCCGGGACCAGATTGACGGCCGCTGCCTGGACCTGATCGCGGGCGAAGGCGACAGCTGCGCGCAGTAACGAATGGCCGCTCGTTTCGAGCGTGTCGGGAAACGGGGAGCATCGCGCTGCCGGCTTCTCGACTTCGCTCGAAGCGAACGGATGTTGGGTCTGGAAGCGACCAGAAATGGACAGTTAGGCGCGTTGCGGTATTGCTCGACCGCGGCCATTCCACACCCGTCACCCCAGCGAAGGCTGGGGTCTCAGGCGGTCATAGAATAAGATGCATTATATCCAGCCAATCGGGATTGCTCTCCTCAATCAGTCGGATTTTCCAGTCTCGCTTCCATGCCTTGAGCGCCTTTTCGCGAGCAATGGCCAATGTGATGTCATCATGCATTTCCACCAGAACGAGGCGCGTCAGGCCATATTTCCTACAAAAGGCCGAGCCAGTCCCGCTGCGATGCTGCTCGATACGCGCCGCAAGCTCAGCAGTATCCCCGATATAGAGCACGCCTCTCGGCTTGTTGGTCATAATGTAAGTGCAACCGCCTCGCGCCATACCCAACTGTCGCGCACCACGCCCTGAGATGCCAGCCTTCGCTGGCATGACGCTTAATTTATATCGCCTGCCATATAGTCACGCGAGATAATCCGCCA
>NZ_QJQX01000041.1 GCF_013393185.1 Sphingobium lactosutens
CATGGCTGAGAATTACGATGTCATCGTTCTGGGCTCCGGCCCTGGCGGTTATGTGGCCGCGATCCGCGCAGCCCAACTGGGTCTGAAGACCGCGATCGTGGAGCGCGAGAATCTGGGCGGCATCTGCCTTAACTGGGGCTGCATCCCGACCAAGGCGCTGCTGCGGTCTGCGGAAATCTTCCACTATATGCAGCATGCGGGCGACTATGGCCTGGCCGCCGAGAAGATCAGCGCCGATATCGAGGCGGTGGTGAAGCGCTCGCGCGGCGTCGCCAAGCAGCTCAATCAGGGCGTCACGCACCTGATGAAGAAGAACAAGATCAGCGTCCACATGGGCGACGGCAAGCTGGTGGCGAAGGGCAAGCTCAGCGTCACCAAGGACGGCAAGACCGAGGAACTGACCGCCAAGCATATCATCATCGCGACCGGCGCCCGCGCTCGCGACCTGCCGAACCTGAAGGCGGATGGCAAGCGGGTGTGGACCTATCGCCATGCCATGACGCCGCCGGAAATGCCGACGAAGCTGCTGGTTGTCGGTTCGGGCGCGATCGGTATCGAATTCGCCAGCTTCTACAACGACATGGGCGCTGACGTGACCGTGGTCGAGATGATGGACCGCATCGTCCCGGTCGAGGATGCGGACGTTTCCGCCTTCCTCGAAAAGGCGGTGAAGAAGCAGGGCATGACCGTCATGACCGGTGCGAAGATCGAAAAGATCGCCGCGAGCGACAAGGGCGTGACCGCCACGATCAAGGGCAAGGACGGCAAGGACGTCACGGTCGAATATAGCCATGTGATCGTCGCCATCGGCATTGTCCCCAATGTCGAGAATCTGGGTCTGGAAGATGTCGGCATCGAGCCGGATCAGCGCTATCACATCAAGACCGACGCCTATGGCCGCACCAATGTCGACGGCATGTGGGCGATCGGCGATGTCACCGCGCCGCCATGGCTGGCGCACAAGGCGAGCCATGAGGGCGTGATCGTCGCCGAGACGATCGCGCAGGCGCTGGGCAACAAGGATGTGCATCCGCACGCCATGGATGTGCGCAACATTCCGGGCTGCACCTATTGCCATCCGCAGATCGCCAGCGTCGGCCTGACCGAAGCCAAAGCGAAGGAAGCGGGCTATGAGGTGAAGGTCGGCATGTTCCCCTTCATCGGCAATGGCAAGGCGATCGCGCTGGGCGAGGCGGAAGGCTTCACCAAGACGGTGTTCGACGCCAAGACCGGCGAACTGCTGGGCGCGCACATGATCGGCGCGGAAGTCACGGAAATGATCCAGGGCTACACCATCGGCAAGACGCTGGAGACGACCGAGGCGGAACTGATGCACACCGTCTTCCCGCATCCGACCATTTCGGAATCGATGCATGAAAGCGTGCTCGCCGCCTATGGGCGTGCGCTCCATATCTGATCGGCGACTATCGCTGACAAAGGGCGCGGGGGCTTTGGCTCTCGCGCTTTTTTGCGTATTGGCTATCGCGCTGATGCAGCGGGCGGGGTGGCT
>NZ_QJQX01000042.1:0-135000 GCF_013393185.1 Sphingobium lactosutens
CGCACCCTCTATGAGAAGATCTGGGACGCGCACGTTGTCGAACGGCGTCCCGATGGCACCTGCCTTATCTATATCGATCGTCACCTCGTCCATGAAGTGACGAGCCCGCAGGCGTTCGAGGGGCTTCGCCTCGCCGGCCGTAAGGTGCGCCGGCCCGATCTTACGCTCGCGGTGCCCGATCATAACCTGCCCACGACCCCGCGCCGCGACGCGCAGGGCAATCGCATTCCCATCGCCGATCCCGAAAGCGCGCAGCAGCTGGCCGCGCTGGAACGCAATGCGCCCGAATTCGGGGTCCGCCTGATCGGCGACGCTGATGCGGAACAGGGCATCGTCCATGTCGTCGGCCCGGAACAGGGCTTCACGCTGCCGGGCACGACTTTGGTCTGCGGCGACAGCCACACCAGCTCTCATGGTGCGCTGGGCGCGCTGGCCTTCGGCATCGGCACGTCGGAGGTCGAGCATGTGCTCGCCACCCAGACGCTGCTGCTGAAACAGTCGAAGACGATGGCGGTCGTCGTCGATGGCGAACTTGCGCCCGGCGTCACGCCCAAGGATGTGGCGCTGGCGATCTGCGGCACGATCGGCACGGCGGGCGGCACCGGCTATGTCATGGAATATCGCGGCTCCGTCTTCCGCGACATGTCGATCGAAGGGCGCCTGACCGTCGCCAATATGTCGATCGAGGCGGGCGCGCGCTCGGGCCTGTTCGCGCCCGACGAAAAGACGTTCGCCTATCTGCGCGACCGCCCTATGGCGCCCAAGGGGGCGGATTTCGACGCAGCCGTCGCCTGGTGGAAGACGCTCGTCACTGACGAGGGCGCGGTCTTCGACAAGACCGTGGTCATCGACGCCGCCGACATCGTGCCCAACGTCACCTGGGGCACCAGCCCGGAGGATGTCGTGCCCGTGACCGGCGTGGTCCCCGATCCGCAGAGCTTCGCCGACCCGTCCAAGCAGGCCGCCGCCCAGAAGTCGCTCGACTATATGGGCCTCGTCGCCGGGCAGCGGATGGAGGATGTCGCGATCGAGCATGTCTTCATCGGCAGCTGCACCAACAGCCGGATCGAGGATCTGCGCGCCGCCGCGTCGCTGCTCAAGGGGCGCCATATCGCCTCGGGCATCAAGCATGCGATGGTCGTCCCCGGCTCCGGTCTGGTCAAGCGGCAGGCGGAGGAGGAAGGCCTCGACCGCATCTTCCTCGACGCCGGTTTCGAATGGCGCGAGCCGGGCTGCTCGGCCTGCCTCGGCATGAACCCGGACAAGGTGCCCGCGGGCGAACGCTGCGCCTCGACCAGCAACCGCAATTTCATGGGCCGTCAGGGACCGGGATCGCGCACCCATCTGGTGTCGCCCGAAATGGCGGCGGCGGCGGCCATCACCGGCCGCCTGACCGACGTTCGCGCGATGTTGAACGATAAAGAGGGGATGGTCGCATGAAGAAGATTTTCTGGCTGCTGACGCTGGGTGCGCTCGCCAGCGCGGCGATGGCCGCGACGCTGGGCCGCGCCGAAGACACGCCGGCGGCTGAGACGAAGAAGGTTCATTGATGGAAAAGCTGAACGTCGTCGACGGCCGGGCCTATCCGTTCGGCATGAAGAATGTCGACACGGACATCGTTATCCCGGCGCATTGGCTCAAGACCATCTCGCGCTCCGGCCTTGGCAAGGGCGCGTTCGAGGTGCTGCGCAAGGAACCGGGCAACGTCTTCGACGATCCCGCCTATGCCGGCAGCCCGATCCTGATCGCGGGTGACAATTTCGGCTGCGGCTCCAGCCGCGAACATGCCGCCTGGGCGCTTGGCGACCTCGGCATCAAGGTGGTGATCGCGCCCAGCTTCTCCGACATCTTTTCCGGCAACGCGTTCAAGAACGGCATCCTGACCGTGGTCCTGCCGCAGGACGCGGTCGACCGCCTGTTGGAGGTAGCCCAGGGGATCAACGGAACGCCGGACCCGATCCATATCGATCTGGAACATCAGACCGTCACGACCCAGTTTCAGGATCGCTTCAGCTTCGAGATCGATCCCTTCCGCAAGCATTGCCTGCTGGGCGGACTGGATGAGATCGGCCTGACGCTCGGACAGGCGGGCATGATCAGCGCGTTCGAGGCAAAGGATGCGGGCCTGAGGCCCTGGCTCGTGCCTCAGGCCTGATTACGGCGCGCCCGCGTCGAGGCGAGCGGCGCAATACGCGCGGTGCGCGGGAGGAGCGGTTCGGCCTTGCCCTCTCGCACGCGGCAAATGATGGGATCGCCCCAATCCTCGTCGAAGGCCGCCTGCAACGCCCGCACATGCTTGGCGCCGATGCGTTTGGAGAGCATGTCGGTGAGCGCAACCACGATTTTCTGCGCATCCTGCCGCATCGCATTGCCCATCTCGGTCAGCTGGACCATCTTCACCCGCTTGTCGTCGGGATCGTCGACCAGTTCGAACACCCCGCGCTCGACCAGCCCGGCGATGGTCGAATGCACCGCCTGCCGCGTCAGGCGCAGGCTGCGCGCGATATCGGACGGCCGGTTGATGTTGAGCTGGACATGCATCATCACCATAGATTCAGGCCGTGTCAGCTGCGGCCAGCCGCCTTCGCGCAGGCTGAGCTGCAAGCTCTCGTCGAACCATTCGAAGCTCTGAAGAAGTGGCACGATGAGATAGGCCACGGCATCCATAGACAATATTTCCCCTTGGCCGCCCATCGGCCCTGTCATTTCGTGCATAGCTATACCAGCGGGCCGGCTTTTGCCATGGCCTCTTATCTCAAAGAGACCGGGCGATCAGCAGCTTCATGATCTCCGACGTGCCGCCATGGATCGTGTCTATCCGGGCATCGCGGTAAAGCTGCGAAATCGGATATTCGTTCATATAGCCATAACCGCCGAACAATTGCAGGCAGCGGCTGACCGTCTCCAGTTCCGTCTCGGTGATCCACAGCTTGGCCATCGAGGCGGTCGTGGCGTCCAGCGTGCCGACCAGCAGCTTATCGACGCAACTGTCGATGAAGCTGCGCGCGATCACCGCCTTGGTCTTGGCTTCCGCCAGCACGAATTGCGTGTTCTGGAAATCCATCAGCGTCTTGCCGAAGGCGGTGCGATCCCGCGCATAATCGACCGCCAACGCGATCGCCCGCTCCATGATCGCGAGGCCCATGGCGGCGATACCCAGCCGTTCCTGTGGCAGCATTGTCATCAATTGGGCAAAGCCCTTGCCCTCGATCCCGCCCAGCAGGTTGTCTGCAGGCACGCGGACATCCTCGAAGAAGAGTTCCGACGTGTCCTGCGCCTCGCGCCCCATCTTGTCGAGATTGCGGCCGCGCCGGAATCCCGCCCGTTCGCCCTCCACCGCGATCAGCGAAATGCCGCGCGATCCGGCTTCCTTGTCGGTCTTGCAGACGACCAGGATGAGGTCAGCAGTCTGGCCGTTGGAGATGAAGGTCTTCTGCCCGTTGATGATATAATCATCGCCCTCGCGGCGGGCATGGGTGCGGATGCCTTGCAGGTCCGATCCGGTGCCCGGCTCGGACATCGCGATGGCCAGGATCGTTTCGCCGCTCGCCACGCGGGGGAGCCATTGCGCCTTCTGGGCCTCCGTTCCGAAAGCGGCGATATAGGGCGCAACGATCATATTGTGCAGCGGTACGCCCCAGCCTTCCAGCCCGCGCTTGCCGAATTCCTCGATGATGATGCGCTCATGGCGGAAATCGCCGCCCAGCCCGCCATATTGCGCCGGTACGGAGGCGCCGAGCATTCCGAACCGTCCCGCATCATGCCAGACCGACCGCTCCACCACCTTATCGCGCCGCCATTTCTCATTGCGTTCCGCCGAGGCATGTTCGTCAAGAAATCTGGCGATGCTGTCGCGGTAGATCGCCAGATCCTCATCGGTAAAGTCCGAAGCGTTGGCGTGGAACGGAGAATCGGTCATGGAAAGGCGCCCTCTTATCTCTGAAAATTGCTGGAGCAGAATATATCGTCAAATAATTTGACATCAAGACTTCTCTGCCGCATGTCGTCCCCATGGGAGAGAAACAGGATATGGAGCAGGGCCTCGGCCCGCAGGCTGTCGCCTTCGCGCTGGACCGGCTGGGGCCGGTGATGGCGCCGGAGGATGGTGCGATTTCAGCCTTGAGCCGGTTGACCGGCGGCGCCAGTCTGGAGACGTGGGCGTTCGATCTTGCTACCGCGCAGGGGCCGCGCCCGCTGATCCTGCGTCGCCGCGATGCGGTGGAGGATACGATCTTTTCGACCTCTTTGCCGCTGGCGACCGAGGCGGCGCTGCTGGAGCGTGCCTCCGCCGCTGGCGTGCCGGTTGCAGGACTGGTCAGGCTTTGCGAAGAGGCCGATGGTCTGGGCGAAGCCTATATCGTCACGCGGATTGCGGGCGAGACGCTGGGCCGCCGGATCGTCGCGGCCGAAAGCTTCGCGCCCGCCCGCGCCTTGCTCGGCGCACAGGCGGGGCAGGCGCTGGCAGCGATCCACCGCATCGACCCTGCGGGCCTGCCGCCGCTCGAAACACTCGACGCGCGTGGATCGCTGGCGCGTTATGAGGCGATCCACCGTCGCATCGGCGCGCAGCGCCCGGTGCTGGAGGCGGCCTTCCGCTTTCTCGACCGGGAGGCGCCGCCGCCGGTCGCGCCGCAACTGGTGCATGGCGATTTTCGCAACGGCAATCTGATTGTCGATCCCGACAAGGGGCTGGTGGCCGTGCTCGACTGGGAACTGGCCCATCTGGGCGATCCGGCAGAGGATCTGGGCTGGCTGTGCGTCAACAGCTGGCGCTTTGGCGAGACGGCGCTGCCGGTGGGCGGCTTCGCAACGCTGGAGGCGCTGCTTGATGCCTATCGCGCAGCGGGAGGCGATTCGCCGCCGGTCTCGCGCGTCCGCTATTGGCAGATGCTCGGTTCGCTCAAATGGGCGATCGTCTGTCTGATGATGTATGAGTCCTTTGCCAGTGGCGAGGAACGAACGATGGAGCGCGCCGCGATCGGGCGGCGCTTGAGCGAGTGCGAGGTCGATCTGCTCGCGCTGATGCAGGAGGTCGCATGATCAGGCAGCCGGGCGCCGCGGAATTGGTCCAGGCCGTAATCGGCTGGCTGTCCGATCAGGACGGTGCCGCCGCGCGCAGCCCCTATATGGTGCGCGTGGCGATCAACGCCCTGTCGATCGTCCAGCGTGAGCTGGAGCAGGGCGGGGCGGCGCAAGCGGAGGCGGCACGCCGATTGGCCGGACTGCTGGGCCATGGCGGCGATTTCGAGGCGCTGAACGCCGGGCTGGTCGACAGGATTCGGGCAGGCGCCATCGCGCCGGACGATCCGGCCTTGCTGGATCATCTCAGCCGCACCGCTCTGGCGATGATCGCCATCGATCAGCCGCGCTATCGCCATGCACTGGCCGCGCCGACGACGGAGGCCATGCTGCCTGCTCATCCGGTGACATTGGTTGAGGTATCGCCGCGCGACGGGCTTCAGAATGAAAAGACGATCCTGCCCACTGCGGCCAAGGTGGAACTGATCTCCCGCGCCGTCGCGGCCGGGGTGAAGCGGATCGAAGTGGCAAGCTTCGTCCACCCCGGCAAAGTGCCCCAAATGGCCGATGCGGAGGCGGTGATTGCCGCCCTGCCGAAGATGCCGGATGTCGAGACGATCGGGCTGGTGCTCAACAAGCGCGGCGCTTTGCGTGCTTTGGAAACGGCTGTCGATGAGATCGGCATGGTCTGCGTGGCGTCCGATGCCTTCGGTCAGCGCAACCAAGGGCAGACGGTGGAGCAATCGATCGCGGCGGCGGGTGATGTCCTGCGTCTGGCCCGCGATAATGGCCGATCGGCGCAGGTGACGGTCGCTGTGGCTTTCGGCTGCCCCTTTACCGGGCGCACCGATCCGGCGCGGGTGGTGGATATTGTGCGCCAGCTCGCCGCCTTCGCGCCGCGGGAGATCGCCCTTGCCGACACCATCGGCGTTGCCCGCCCCGCCGAAGTCACCGCGCTGATCGCGAAGGTGCAGGCGGAGACCGGCGCCCTCCCGCTCCGTGTGCATTTCCACGACACGCGCGGTACCGGCGTCGCCAATGCAGTTGCGGCGATCGCGGCGGGCGTGCGGACGGTCGACGCAGCCATTGGCGGCACGGGCGGCTGTCCCTTTGCCCCCGGCGCGGCCGGCAATGTCGCGAGCGAGGATGTCGTCTATGCGACCGACGGCGCAACAGGCCTCGATCTTGCCGTGCTGATCGAGACCGCGGGCTGGCTTGCGCAGCAATTGGGCAAGGCTTCTGAGAGTTCGCTTGCCCATGCCGGCGACTTCAACAATTCTTGAATCAGGAACCAGAAAAATGAGCTATGACGCACCGGCGAGCCATGCCGGACGGACCATCTTCATCACCGGTGCCTCTTCGGGCGTGGGGGCCCATGCTGCCAAATTGCTGGCAGCGGCTGGCGCCCGCATCGTCGCGGGCGCGCGTCGCGCCGACCGCATCGCCGGATTGGTCGAGGAGATCGAGGCGGCGGGCGGCACGGCCATAGCGGTGCCGGTCGATGTCGAGGATGCCGACTCGATCCGCGCCGCCTATGCCGTGGCGGAGGAACGGCTGGGACCGATCGACACCGTCATCGCCAATGCCGGAGTGAACAGCGAAGGTCCGGCGCTGACGCTGGAGGATGACGCCTTCGACCAGATCATGCGGGTCAATGTGCGCGGCGCCTTCCACACGGCCCGCGAAGGCGCCCGGCGGATGATCGCCGCAGGCGTGGCCGAAGGGCGCATCGTCTTCATCGCCTCGATCGGCGGGACCAAGGTGCAGCCGGGCCTTGCCGCTTATTGCTCCTCCAAGGCGGCGGTGGTGATGATGAGCCGCGCGCTGGCGGTTGAATGGGCGCGCTATGGCATCAGCGTCAACACCATCTGCCCCGGCTTCATGCTGACCGAAATCACCCAGGACTGGTTCGGTACTCCGGCAGGAGACCGGATGATCCAGCATTTCCCCCGGCGCAGGCTGATGCCGCTTGAAGCGCTTGATCCCTCGCTGCTCTACCTCACATCGACGGATGGCGGGCATACGACGGGCGCGACCATCGTGGTCGATGACGGTCAGTCGATATAATTGACAATATTGGAGGCGGCCATATGAAGGTAGTCGCGGAGGGATTGCTGTTTCCAGAAGGTCCGGTTGCGCTACCCGATGGATCGGTCCTGATCGTCGAAACGAAGCGCGGCACGCTGATCCGCGTCGCGCCTTCTGGCAGCGTCAGCGTCGTCGCCGAACTGGGCGGCGGCCCCAATGGCGCTGCTCTTGGCCCGGATGGCTGGGTCTATATCTGCAACAATGGCGGCTTTGAGTGGCATGATCATGGCGGCGCCCTGATCCCCGGTGATCTGCCGGCGGACTATGTCGGCGGTTCGATTCAGCGCGTGCATTGTGAATCGGGGGTGGTCGAAACGCTCTACACCGAGTGCGAAGGGCGGCCGCTGCGCGGCCCCAATGATCTGGTGTTCGATTCTTATGGCGGCTTCTGGTTCACCGACCATGGCAAGGCGACGCCAGATGGTCATGACCATGGCCGGATATTCTACGCGAAGGCCGACGGATCGGCCATTATCTGCGCCCTCGACCGGTTGCACGGTCCCAATGGCATCGGCCTGTCGCCTGACGGTGGGACGCTTTATTTCGCGGAGACGCCGACTGCGCGGCTCTGGGCCTGCGATGTGGCTGCACCCGGCCGACTTGGCGCGCCGCCCGCGCCCTGGATGCCCGCGCGTCTTATCGCGACCATGCCGGGCTATCAGATGTTCGACAGTCTGAAGGTCGAGGCGGACGGCCATGTCTGCGTCGGCACGTTGATCAACGGCGGCATCACGATTTTCGACGCGCAGGGCGCCAGCGAGCATCTCCCTTTCCCGGAACTGGCTATCACCAATCTCTGCTTCGGCGGTGCGGATATGCGCGACGTCTGGGCGACGGCCTCCAGTTCCGGCCGCCTCTATCGCACCCGCTGGCCGCGCGCTGGACTGCCGCTGGAATATCAATCCGCTTAAAATAACGTCTGATCTCCAGATTAATCTCGTCAGATATATTGACAAATAATTTTACAAAATGCACTTCTCCATCCACAACGCCGACACGGCAAATAAGAGAGGGTGAAGATGAAGGTTTCTGTCCAGTTGCAGACGGGCGCGGCGCTGCTTGCCTTCGCGATGATGCCGATGGCAGCGGTCGCTCAGGATGGGGCTGTAGCCCAGCCAGCGGTGGACGACATTGTCGTCACAGCCCAGCGTCGCGAACAGCGCCTTCAGGATGTGCCGCTCGCCGTCTCCGCCTTCAACGAAGCAAGCCTCACCACGGGCAAGGTCGACAGCCTTGTCAATCTCGATGGCAAGATGCCCAACGTCCTGCTTGCGCCGGTCGGGGCCTATCCCTTCGCCAGCGCCTTCTTCATTCGTGGTCTGGGCTTTTCGGACGTCGAATCCAGCTTCGAACCCTCGGTCGGGGTCGAACTGGACGGCGTCTATCTGTCGCGCAATGTCGGCGCGGTGCAGGATTTCTTCGATGTGGAGGGCGTGACCGTCCTGCGTGGGCCGCAGGGCACGCTCTACGGTCGCAACACCATCGGCGGTGTCGTCAGCGTCCGGACCAAGCGCCCCACCGGCGATTTCGGCGTCCGCGCGCAAGGCACGCTGGGCAGCTATGGCCGCCGCGAAATCCGCGCCGCCGTCGAAGCGCCGATCGTGAAGGATATGCTCGCGGCGAAGGTTTCGGTGCTGGCCAAGGGTTATGACGGCTATCTCCGCAATGAGGATGGCCGCCGCTTTGGAAAGCAGAATGTCCTTTCTGTGCGCGGCACGCTGGCCTTCACCCCGTCGAGCAATTTCGACGCCACGCTGATCGGCGATTATACCCGCGATCGTGGCACTGGCCCGTCCTTTGAAAATGCAAGCCTGCCGACCATGATATTGGGTCAGTTGGGCTATACGGCCGACGATGACGGCAAGCCCTATCTGACCCGCGTCGATACGCAAAATCATTCGCGGCTGGAAAGCACCGGCGTCACGCTGGAAATGAACTGGGATCTGGGGCCGGTGAAACTGACCTCTATCAGCGGCTATCGCGATACCGATACGAATGTCCTGAGTGACTTTGACGGCGAGAATATTCCCTTCCTCAATGTGGGCCGCATCGAGCAGCATGACCAGTGGAGTCAGGAAATCCGCCTCGGCTCTACTGGGAAGGGGCCGCTTACCTATGTCATCGGCGGCTATTTCATGACCCAGCGCTATGATATCGGCGTGCATCAATATGGTCTGGCCTTTGGTAGCCCGACGGCCGGCTCGACCCTGTTCGCAGGCCAGCGGGCCAAGGCAGGCGCGATTTTCGGCCAGATCGACTATGAGGTGATCCATGGTCTCACCCTGACCGCTGGCGCGCGTTATAGCGACGAATCCAAGCGTTTCACGATCCAGCCGCTGTTCGCCACCAGTTCGCAGACCTTCAAGGCGAGATTCGACGACTTCTCGCCCAAATTCGGGATCAGCTATGCCTGGACGCCCGACATCATGACCTATGCGCAATATTCGCGCGGTTTCCGCGCCGGTGGCTTCAACGGGCGTGCGGGGGCCTTCACGGCGGTCGGTCCCTATAAGTCGGAAAATGTCGACTCCTATGAAGCGGGCATCAAGACCGACCTGTTCAACCGCGTGCTGCGCCTGAATCTGGCGGCTTTCACCACCAAATATAAGAATATGCAGCAAAGCGTGCAGGAATTGATTCCCGGCACTAATGTCAATCAGACAGTAGTCAGCAATGTCGGCCGTGCAACGATCAATGGTTTCGAGGGCGAAGCGACGCTGAACATCGTGCGTGGTTTCACGCTCAATGGCACGCTCGGTTATCTCGACGCGGGGTTCGACAAGTTTGTCGCCAATCTTGGCGATGGTCTGGGCACGATCGATCGGTCGAACCTGCCCTTCGCCTATGCGCCCAAATGGTCGACCAGCCTGACTGGCGCCTACAAGACCGATATTGGCTTGGGAGAACTGACCGCGCAGGCCAGCATGCGCCATGCGAGCAAGATCTACACCAGCTTCACGCCCTTGAACCTGCTGTCGGACCTGACGGTTCGCCCCGCCAACACGACGGTCGATGCCAGCATTGGCCTCGATCTGGACGATGGCCGCTGGCATCTGGGCCTTTGGGGCCGCAACATCACAGACGAGCGGATCATCAACAACACGTTTGCGGTCGGCAATCTGATGGCGCTGCGCGTGTATCAGCCGCCGCGTGAGATCGGCGTGGATATCGGTTTCAAATTCTGAGGGACGACATGATGGGACCGGGCGCGCTTGCGGGCATCCGCATCGTTGAATTTGCCGGGATCGGTCCGGCACCCTTTGCGGGCATGATGCTGGCCGATCATGGTGCGGAGGTGATCCGCATCGAGCGGCCCGGCACCGTGATCGACCGGACCGACGTGCTGGCGCGCTCGCGCCGGATCGTCACGCTCGATCTCAAATCGGCGGAAGGCGTGGCGCAGGCCCGCGCCCTCTGCCGCGAAGCCGACGGGGTGATCGAGGGTTTTCGTCCTGGCGTGCTGGAACGGCTGGGGTTGGGGCCGGAGATATTGCTGGCGGACAATCCCAGGCTGGTGATCGGCCGCATGACGGGCTGGGGCCAGCAGGGGCCGCTCGCCCATGCCGCCGGGCACGACATCAATTACATCGCGCTCACCGGCGCGCTCAACGCCTATGGCCGCAAGGGCGAGAAGCCGACGCCGCCGATCAACATGGTGGGCGATTTCGGGGGAGGGGGCATGATGCTCGCCTTCGGGATGCTCGCGGGCTTGATGAACGTGCGCAATGGCGGCGAAGGCCAGGTGGTCGACTGCGCGATGATCGACGGCGCGTCGCTGCTGATGAGCATGATCTGGGGCTTCCGCGCCGAAGGCATCTGGCACGACCAGCGCGGCACCAACTATCTCGATAGCGGCGCCTATTTCTACGATACTTATGAAACCGCCGACGACAAATATATCGCCATCGGCTCCATAGAACCCCAATTCTATGCGGCATTGCGCGAACGTCTGGGCATAGCCGACGACCCTATGTTCGATCCGCAGAATGACCGCGAAGGCTGGGATGCTCTGCGCGACCGGCTCGCTGCCATCTTCCGCACCCGCACGCGAGACGAATGGTGCAGCCTGCTGGAAGGCAGCGACGCCTGTTTCGCTCCGGTCCTCGATTATGATGAAGCGCCGCGTCACCCGCACATTGCGGGCCGTCAGGGCTTTGTCGAAGTCAATGGCGTGGTCCAGCCCGCGCCAGCTCCCCGCTTTTCGCGCACGCCGGCTTGTCCGCCCCATGCGCCCCAACCCCATGGAGAATCTCGTTGAGGGAAGCCTATATTTTCGACGCCGTGCGCACGCCGCGCGGCCGGGGCAACGCCAAGGGCGCGCTGCACGAAATCCCCGCCATGGCGCTGGCCTCCCAGACGCTGGAGGCGCTGCGCGACCGCAATGGCCTCGACACTGCGCTGGTCGATGACATTGTGCTGGGCTGCGTGTCGCCCTGCGGCGAGCAGGGGTCCGACATCGCCCGCGTCGCCGCGATCACCGCCGGCTATGCCCAGACGGCGGCAGGCGTACAGGTCCAGCGTTTCTGCGCATCGGGCCTCGAAGCCACCAATATCGCCGCGGCCAAGATCATCGCGGGCGAGGCCGACGTCACCATTTCCGGCGGCGTCGAGAGCATGAGCCGCGTACCCATGGGATCGGACGGGGGCGCCTGGTCGGTCGATCCGCGCTCGGCCTTCGCCAGCTATTTCACGCCGCAGGGCATCGGCGCAGATACCATCGCGACGCTCCATGGCTTCAGCCGCACCGACGTCGACAGCTTCGCGGTCGAAAGCCAGAAGCGCGCCGCCCGCGCCTGGGCGGAAGGCCGCTTCGCAAGGACCATCGTGCCGGTGACGCATGAAGGCGTGGTCGTGCTCGACCGCGACGAACATATGCGTCCCGAAACCACGGTGGAAACGCTTGGCCTACTGAAGCCCGCCTTCGCCGCCATGGGCGCGGCCGGCTTCGATGCGGTGATCAAGCTGCGCTATCCCGAACTGGAGCAGATCGATCATGTCCACCATGGCGGCAACAGCTCCGGCATCGTCGATGGCGCGGCGGGCCTGCTGCTCGCCACGCGCGAGGCGGGGGAGGCGATGGGACTCAAACCCCGCGCCCGCATCCGCGCCGCCGCGTCCATCGGTTCCGAACCCTCGATCATGCTGACCGGCCCGGTCGCCGTGACGCAGAAGGTGTTGCGCCGCGCGGGCATGACGCTGGCCGATGTCGAACTGTTCGAACTGAACGAAGCCTTTGCCAGCGTCTGCCTCTATTATCTCCAGCAACTCGAACTCGATCCCGCCATCCTCAACGTCAACGGCGGCGCCATCGCCATGGGCCATCCGCTCGGCGCGACCGGGGCGATGATCGTCGGCACGCTGCTCGACGAGTTGGAACGCAGCGACAAGACGGTCGGCCTCGCCACGCTCTGCGTCGGCGCGGGCATGGGCACCGCGACCATCATCGAGCGCGTCTGAGCGCCTCTCCTAGATTTGCGAATAAGGGACTGATCCCATGCAGAATTTCCGAATTTCCGTGGATGCCGACGGCATCGCTCTGGTCGAATTCGACGTGCCCGGCCGGACGATGAACACCTTCTCCGACAGCGCCGTGGCCGATCTCGACCTGCTGGCCGACCGCATAGCGGCCGACGACGCCATCAAAGGCGTGGTGCTGGCGTCGGGCAAGAGCAATGGTTTTTGCGCGGGGGCTGACCTCGGCGAACTGGGCGAGACGGCGGGCGCGCAGGAAAGCGATCCCGTGATCCTTGCCGAAGCGCTCCAGAAATCCTCGCGCATGAGCCGGGCACTGCGCCGCCTCGAAACCATCGGTAAGCCGATCGCCGCCGCGCTGGAAGGGCTGGCGCTGGGCGGCGGCCTCGAATTTGTCCTCGCCGCCCATTATCGGGCGGCGGCACGCTGCCCCAAGCTGAAGCTCGGCCTGCCGGAATCCACCATCGGCCTGCTCCCCGGCGCGGGCGGCACGCAGCGTCTGCCGCGCCTCGCGGGCGTCGAAAAGGCGTTGCCGCTGATGCTGACCGGCCGCCCCGTCGCTGCCGATGAAGCGCTGGCGCTCGGTATCGTCCATGCCGTTGTCGCCCCCGGCGCGACGGTTGCGGCGGCCAAGGCATGGATAATGAACGGGGGCGAGGCGGTGCAGCCCTGGGACCGCAAGGACTGGCGCGCTCCCGATGGCCCCTTCACCGCGCGCGGCAATGGCGTGTTTGCAGGCGCCGCCGCTCAACTTCAGGCCAAGACCGCGCATAATTATCCGGCCCAGACCAACATCCTGCGCTGCGTCTATGAAGGCGTCAGCCTGCCGATGGACGCCGCCCTGCGGGTCGAGGCACGGCTGTTCCTCGCCACCCAGCAGACGCCACAGGCCCGGGCCATGATCCGCTCGGTCTTTCTCTCGAAACAGGCGCTCGCCAAAGGCGCGGCCCGTCCCGAGGGTTTCGCGCCCTATGCGGCGAACAAGGTCACGGTGCTCGGCGCTGGCATGATGGGCGCGGGCATCGCCTATGTGCAGGCGGCCGCCGGGATCGACACGGTGCTGATCGACGTCGCCCAGGCGTCCGCCGACAAGGGCAAGGCCTATTCGGAAAAGCTGGTGGCCAAGGCCGTCGCCAAGGGGGCGATGACGCAGGACAAGGCCGACGCGTTGCTCGCCCGGATCGAAGCGACCACCGACTATGCCAAGGTCGAGGGTTCCGATCTCGTGGTCGAAGCGGTGTTCGAGGATCGCGCCCTCAAGGCCGACGTCACTGCCAGCGCTGAAGCGCAATTGCGCGACACCGCCGTTTTTGCCTCCAACACCTCGACCCTGCCGATTTCCGGCCTTGCGACGGCGTCGAAGCGGCCCGCCAATTTCATCGGCATCCACTTCTTCTCGCCGGTCGACCGGATGGAACTGGTCGAGGTGATCGTGGGCAAGGAAACGAGCCAGGAGGCACTGGCCAAGGCGATCGATTACTGCCTGAAGATCCGCAAGGTGCCGATCGTCGTCAATGACTCGCGCGGTTTCTACACCTCGCGTTGCTTCGACACTTATCTCACCGAAGGGTTCGAAATGCTGCTGGAGGGCATTGCTCCGGCGATCATCGACAATGTCGGACGCATGACGGGGATGCCGCGCGGGCCGCTGGAACTGACTGACGACGTCGCGATCGATCTGGTCGATCGCGTGCGGCGCCAGGCGCGCATCGACCGGGGCGAGCCGGAAATCCCGGCCGGCGGCAATGACAGGCTGCTCCACGACCTAGTGACGCAACATGATCGCCTCGGCCGCAAGAATGGCAAAGGCTTCTACGATTATCCGGCCGGTGGCACGAAGACCGTGTGGAGCGGTCTGGCCGACATCACGCCGGTCAAGGTCGCCCGGTCGACGCCCGAACTGGTCGAGAAACTGCGCCAGCGGCTGCTCTATCGCCAGGCAGTGGAGGCGGCCCGCTGCCTTGATGAGAATGTCCTGACCTCGGCCCGCGACGGCGACGTCGGCGCGCTGCTTGGCTGGGGTTTTGCGCCCTGGACCGGCGGGCCGCTGAGCCTGATCGATCAGGTCGGCGTCGCCACCTTCGTCGAGCGTTGCGACGCGCTGGCGGACGAATGCGGTCCCCGCTTCGCTCCACCTGCGCTGTTGCGCCGCATGGCGAAGGCAGAGGAAAGCTTCTACCCCGCGCCCGCCAAGACCAGGGCGGCATGAGCAGCGAAACCCCGGACCAGACGGCGGCACGTATTCGTGCCGTCGCCGACCGCTTTTTCGCGGCAGTCGAGGCGGGCGATATCGAAGGGGTGAAGCAATGCTACCACCCCGATGTCGTCATCTGGCACAACATAGATGGCCTCGAAAAAAGCCGCGAAACCAATCTGCAAACGCTGGCGGGTTTCGTAAAGCGCGCGCCCGAGCGGCGCTATCTGGAACGCCGGGTGGACCTTGTCGCTGGCGGTTTCGTCCAGCAGCATGTCGTGCGCGCGGTGCGTCATGATGGCTTTGTCCTGACCATGCCCGCCTGCGTGATCTGCAAGGTCGAGGGTGAGCAGATCACCCGGCTCGACGAATATTTCGACACCGCCGCGCTCACCGGCTGGTTTGACGTGGGCTGAAACAACATCGTCACCCCGGACTTGATCCGGGGTGACGGGAGGCGGTCCCTACTCCACGCCTGCAACCGACAGCACCGAAAGCGTCAGCGCCTTCATGCCTGCCCGGATTGACGGTTCGGGGTCCGGCGCGAAAAAGGGCGAGTGGTTGACGGGCGGCTTCCGGCCTTCCTCTTTCGCCTGATCGAGCACAGCCTGCGACGATCCGCCAATGCCGATGAAGACGGAGGGGATGCCGGCATTGACGAATTCGGAATAATCCTCACTTCCCGACCCGGCAGGTTTATAGTCCGGTTCCAGGGTAACTTGCTCCGGCATTGCGACCTTCAGCTTCCGCGCCACGGTCTCAGTCAACTTCACCTCGTTGAAGGTAACGCCGGTGCCATAGAGATAGGCGATGTCCGGCTCCGGCGCACCCGCCATCGCCGCGGCGGCGAGCGCCGTCTTGCGGAGGCCCGCCATCAATTGCTTGCGCACCTCCGGGTCATGCGAGCGCAGGGTGAGGCGCAATTCCGAACTGTCGGGAATGATATTCTCCACAGTCCCGGCGTGAAAGGTGCCGACCGTGATCACCCCGAAGGTTCCGGGGGGCAGTTCGCGGCTGATGACCGTTTGTACGTCCGACACGAAATGCGCCCCGATCACGATCGGATCGATGCTGTCCGCCGGCATCGATCCATGGGCGCCCTTGCCCTTGAAAACGATCTTAACCGCGTCCGCCGCCGACGTGACCGCGCCTTCCTTCAGTAGCACCGTGCCTGCAGGATAAGGCATGACATGGGCGGCAAAGCCATAATCGGGCTTGGCGAAGCGCTTGAAAGCCTCATCCTTCAGCATCGCTTTGGCGCCCTCCACCGTTTCCTCGGCGGGTTGTGCGACGAACATCAGCGTTCCGTGCCAGCGATCCTTCATCGCCAGCAAGGCTTGCGCAGTCGCCAGCCACCAGCTCATATGAATGTCATGGCCGCAGCCATGCATGGTCGGCGTGACCTTGCCGTCAATCTCCTGCGTGTAGCGGCTCGCATAGGGCAGTCCGGTCTTTTCGAGGAGAGGCAGGCCGTCCAGCTCGGTTCGAACCAGCACGGTCGGGCCTGCGCCATTGCGATACATCGCGACGATGCCGGTTCCCCCGACCTTCTCCGTCACCTCGAAACCCAGCTTGCGCATCTTCCCGGCCAGCAATGCCGCCGTCCGCACCTCATGAAAGGCGATTTCCGGATGCTGGTGAATGTCCTTGTAGAGCATCTCCAGTTGCGGATAGCCCTTGTCGAAGACCGCATCGATCCGTGCGGCATCCGCTTTGGGATCGGCGGCCATGGCTGGAGAAGCCAGAAGGCTGGCGGCCAGCAATACCCATTTCTTCACACACACCATCCTTTAAAAGCCGTTCAATCCGTGATCCGCGCGACGCAGGCATCGCGCAGCGGACCCTTCAATATCTTGCCGGCCGGACTGCGCGGCAGGGCCTCGTCGCGCAACTCCATGCTCTTGGGGCATTTATAGCTGGCGATCCGCTGTTTGCAAAAGGCCTGCAAGCCCGCAATGTCGATCGCGTCCGACCCGGCTTTCAGCACGATCACCGCATGCACCCGCTCGCCCCACAGCGCGTCGGGCACGCCGATCACGGCGCTTTCGGCGACGGCGGGATGGTGGGAAATCGCATTCTCCACCTCGATCGAATAGACATTCTCCGCGCCCGACACGATCATGTCCTTCAGCCGGTCGGTGATGTAGATATAGCCGTCCTCGTCCATATAGCCCGCGTCGCGGGTATGGAGCCAGCCGCCCTGCATGACCTCGGCGGTTTCATCAGGCCGGTTCCAATAGCCCATCATCACATTGTCGCCGCGCCCGACAATCTCGCCCACCGTGCCGCGTGGCACTTCCTGGCCATCCTCGTCGACGACACGGATCTCATAGCCCAGGCAGACATGCCCGGCTGATCGCAGCTTCGCAGGATCAGCGTCCGCCCGATGCGCTTTCGGTCCCAACATCGTCGCGGCGGCCATCTCGGTCTGGCCGAAGCCCTGGATGAAGTCGACACCGGGAAAGCGCGAGCGGGCGAAGTCCAGGCTGGCGGCGGGCATGGACGACCCGCCATAGCCCAGCATCCGGAGCGAGGCGATGTCGAACCGCTCCAGCTCGGGATGCTTGGCCAGCCGCTCGATCATCACCGGCACGGTGAAGCAATGCGTCACCTTATGCTGCGAAATCGCCTCCAGCACATCGCCCGCATCGAAGCTGCGGCGGAAGACATGAGTACCCGCCGCCATGGTTGCGAACAGGATGCCGATATCAGCCAGATGGAACATCGGCGCCGAATGGAAATTGACGCAATCCTCGTCGAACTGGATCATCATCAAAAGATTGACGGCCATGGCGTAGAGATTGCCATGGCTCAGCATCACCCCTTTGGGGAGGCCGGTGGTGCCGCCGGTGTAGAAGATGCCGGCAAGATCCGCATCCCCCTGCCGAGCGGCCGGAACCGCCTGCGAGGCGGCGATCAGCGCGTCCATGCCATGGTCGGCCGGTTCTTCGCCATCGTCCATGCCGATCAGCGTGCGCACCGTTCCCTGCGCTCGTAACGCCCCCGCGACCTCTGCAAACTCCCGCCCATATAGCAGGATATCGACCCCGGCATCATCCAGCTGGAAGGCCAGTTCAGGCAAAGCCAGCCGCGTGTTGAGCGGCACCATGACGCCCCCGGCCCAGGGAATGGCGAAATAGGCTTCGAAGAAAAAGTCGCAATTCATCGCCAGGATCGCGACCCGGTCGCCCGGCTGCACGCCCAACCGCTGCAATCCGCCCGCGAACCGTGCGACCCGGTCGCGGACCTCGGCCCAGTTGCGACACCGGTCCGCATCGATGGTCGCGGGACGGTCGGCGGCGACGATCGCCGCCCTTTCTAGTGCGTGAGTTACCCGCATGCGGAAACGCCCCTCCTCCGGGCGAGCATCAGATTGTCTTGTTCTTGGCGAGTGCTTCGATGGCGTCGGGATCGAGGCCCAACCAGCGAGTCAGCACCGCCGCATTATCCTCGCCGATCGCGGCCGGTGCCGCCTTACGCACCGATCCCGGCGTGGCCGACAGCTTGGGGAAGACGCCCTGCATCGGCACCGTGCCCAGCACCGGGTCTTCCACTTCGATGATCGCCTCGCGCGCCTTGAAATGCGGGTCGGCCATCATGTCGGCGGCGCCATAGATGCGCCCGGCGGGCACGGCATGTTCGACCATAAGCGCTTCGAGCGCATCGACGGTCAGCCTCTGCGTCCATTCGCCTATCAGCGCGTCCAGATCGCCCTGGTTCGCGCCGCGCGCGACATGGGTGGCATAGCGCGCATCCTGCGCCAGTTCGGGCCGACCCATCGCCGCGCAGAGCCGGGCGAACACCCCATCCTGGTTGGCGCCGATCAGATATTCGCCGTCGCTGCACGGATAGACGTTGGACGGCGCGATGCCCGGCAGGATCGATCCGGTGCGCGTCCGCTGATAGCCTGCCACCGCATATTCGGGGATCAGGCTCTCCATCACCTGCAACACGCTTTCGTAGAGGGAGGCATCGACAATCTGCCCCTCGCCGCTCTGTGCTCGATGGTGCAACGCGGCGAGCGCGCCCATGCAGCCATAGGTCGCCGCCAGCGAATCGCCGATCGACACGCCCATGCGAGCAGGGGCGCGATCAGGCTCGCCGACGATGGCGCGCCAGCCGCCCATCGCCTCGCCAATACCACCAAAGCCGGCGCGGGAAGCATAGGGTCCGGTCTGGCCATAGCCCGATACCCGCACCACGATCAGCCGGGGGTTCAGCTTGCGCAATTCGATCGGGTTGAGATTCCAGCGCTCCAGCGTGCCGGGCCGGAAATTCTCGATCAAGATATCGGCTTCGCCAATCAGCCGCCGCGCAATGTCCTGCCCGGCTTCGCTGCGCAGGTCGACGGACACCGACTGCTTGTTGCGGGCGATCACCGCCCACCAGCTGGGCCGGTCGCCGCGGCCCCATTCACGCATGGGATCGCCTTTGGCTGGTGGTTCGATCTTCACGATTTCTGCGCCCATGTCGCCCAGCAACTGGCCGCAGAAAGGGCCGGCGATCAGCTGCCCCATCTCCACCACGCGAATGCCCGTCAGCGGGCCGGTCGATTGCACGTCGCTCATATCCATCGGCGCCTAGCCAGTTCCTCACCTAATATCGTCAATATTTCTTACGATATTGACCAGCGCGACGGACTTGTCAATCAGCGAGATGACAGAAGTCATATCGGCTCATATTCACAAAAATTGAGTAATCTTATTGCCGAAGTGGATTGCTGATGCCAAAATTATATGTCAGATAATTTGATAAACAAGGTGAAAGTAGGGGCGGGCGGATGCACGGCATGACAGAACAGCAGGGCGGCAGCAGGGGCCAAAAGCGGGAAGGGACCCGCTACGCCTATTATGTCGTGCTTGTCCTGACCCTCGCCTATATGCTGTCCTTCATGGACCGGGTGCTGGTCAGCTTGATGATCGACCCCATCCGCGCCGACCTTCAACTCGGCGACACCCAGATCGGCCTGCTGGTCGGTTTCGGCTTCGTATTGCTATACTCGGTCATGGGAATCCCCTTTGGCGCCTGGGCGGATCGCGGCAATCGGCGCAATCTGATCCTGCTGGGCCTCGTCGGCTGGAGCCTCGCGACCGCGCTCTGCGGTTTCGCCGGCGGCTTCATGACCCTGCTCGCCGCCCGGGCTTTCGTCGGCATCGGGGAGGCGACGTTGTCGCCTGCCGCCTATTCGACCATCGCGGATCGTTTTGACCCCTCGCGTCTGGGCTTTGCCATCAGCCTCTATGCCATGGGCGTGTCGCTGGGTGGCGGCGTCGCGATGATGTTCGGCGGCTATCTGGTCGGCTGGACGCAGCATGTCGCTCTCGCTCTGCCTGGCGGCTTCGTGCTGGGCGGGTGGCGCATGGCGTTCGTCGCTGTGGGATTGCTCGGCGTGCCGCTCGCGCTGCTGATGCTGGCCACCATGCGGGAGGCGCCACGCCAGACCGTCGCCGCCAGCACGCCGCCGATCCGCGCCCTGTTCGCCTTGATGCGCCAACGCAAAGCGGCCTTTCTCGGCGTGATCGGTGGCTATTCGGCGATGGTGGTCGCGGCCTATGGCGCCCTGCTCTGGGGACCGGCCCATTTCGCCCGTGCCCATGGCATGGCGCCGGCGGAGATCGGCCTGCAATTCGGTCTCATCACCGGGGTGCTTGGTTCTGGCGGACTGCTGGCGGCTGGCCTGGTCTCCGATCGGCTGGCGCGCCGCGGTGTGGCGAATGCGCCGGTGCGTGTCGTGATGGCGTCGATCGTCATCCAGCTCCCGCTGCTGATCGCCGCCTTTCTGGTACAGGACCGGACCCTGGCATTGACCCTCATGGCGCTGGCCATGACCGCAACCTCGATGATCGGAGGCTTGCAGGCGGCGACGCTGCAGTTGCTGGTCCCCGCCAATATGCGCGGGCGCCTGACCGCCATCTACCTGCTGTTCGTCAATCTTGCGGGCATGGGGCTTGGACCGCTGCTGATCGGTGCCCTCAGCGAGCATCTCTACGGTGGCGCGAGCGGTCTCGGCAAAGCGCTGGCGACGGTCAGCGGCGTTGCGTTGACGCTGGCTTTCCTCGCGCTGGTCGCCACGCGCAAGGCGATCCTGGCGGCCATCCGCGCCCAGCAGGACGGGATCTGATCAGCGCCCCACGAACCGGGGTGCGCGCCGTTCCCTGAAGGCGGTTGCGCCCTCCCGGAAATCGCTGGTCAGGCCAGCGGCATATTGGGCGGTGCGTTCCGCTGTCAGTGCATCCTCGAAGGACAACTCCAGCGCCTGACGCGCCAGTCTGCGGATCATCCCGAAGGCGCGGGTAGGGCCGGTCGCGAAGCGATCAAGCAGCGCCAGCGCCTCCTCTTCCAGCCGGTCGTCGTCGATGACCTGCGTGACCAGCCCCCATTCCACAGCTTGCTCGGCACTGATCCGCTTGCCCAGCATCATCGCCGCCATCGCCCGGTGCCAGCCCAGCGTGCGCGGCAACAGCCAGCTTGTCCCGGCGTCGCAGACCAGACCCACCTGCGCAAAGCTGAAACCCAACCATGCCGATCGACCGGCAAACACGATGTCTCCCGCCAGCGCCAATGCCGCTCCCGCCCCAATCGCCGGCCCGTTGAGGGCGACGATCAGCGGGATGTCCAACCCGGCCAATCTGCGCATCAACGGATTGATCGTCTCTTCCAATATGGCACCGGCATCTTCGGGAAGCGGGTCCGACAATTGCCCCCCGCTGCAAAAGGCTCGTCCGGCGCCAGTGAGCAAAATGGCTCGTGCGCCGCTAGCAACCGCATCGTCAAATGCAGCGACCAGATCTTGTGCCATGGTGCAGGATAATGCGTTGGCGCATTCCGGCTGATCCAAGGTGATGATGACGCTCCCCCCGCGCCTGGTTTGCTCAATAGCCATTTGGAGTGCCGACCTCATATACGCGCCGCGATGCGCTCCAGCTAAATGTGCCAAGCGCCTAATGATGTCAAATTGATTGACGAAAATTTTCGAATTTATCTATTGGGCGATATAGCTCACCGGCTCACGGTTGCTTGCTGTTCGACATTTTTTAGGATTTTCGGCGTTGTGTCTGTCGATCTCAGATCTAGTGCACGAAACTGTGCGGTCAGCCGATCAGGCTGGATCTCGATGCGGACGTAGCCGCTGTGGTTTACGTCGCTGAAGCGGATATGAGGATTGTTGGCGCGAACATCGCCGAAGCGCCCTGCTGGCGGCGATTGGGCGGCCAGTGCGGAAGTGACGATTTCGGTCGCCACCAGCGGTTTGCCCTCCGCCTGATGCAGGTCGTTCAGCCAGAAACTATGGACGTCGCCGCTCAGGACATAGGGATTGCGGACATTGGGCCGCGCCAGTTGTTCCAGCAGCCGTGCACGCCCGGCGGCATAGCCGTCCCACTGGTCACTATAGACGGCTTCGCCCGTGCCATCGAGGGCAAGCGATGCGAAGAACACGCCCTGCGCGAGCAGGGTCCAGGGCCGCCGCTCCGCGGCCAGACGCTGCGCCAGCCAAGCTTCCTGTGCTTGTCCCAACATGGTCCTGTCGGAACGCCATCGCTCGGTACAATGGTCTAGCCGGATATTGCGCGCCACCGAGGGTGCAGCGCAGGGCGGGCCGGAGCGGAATTGGCGGGTGTCGAGCATCGAGAGGGACACCAGTTCGCCCCAATCGACTCCACGATAGAGGCGCGGGGTCGCCATCAAACGCCACAGGCTGGGCCGGATCGGCATATGTTCGAAATAGGCCTGATAGGCGGCCGCCCGCCGCGCGGCGAAGATGTCGGGGGACAGCCCTTCCCGATTAGCGAGCGCGGCATAATCGTTCAGCACCTCATGATCGTCCCATGTCACCAGCCAGGGTACGCGTCGATGCGCCTCCTGCAGGTCCGGGTCGGTGCGATAAAGGGCGTAGCGCGCGCGATAGCCGGCCAGGTCGCGCGGTTCGGGCGCGCCGAAATCGCGGACCTTGGGCTGGTCGGGATAGGATTGTTCGTAGATATAGTCGCCCACTTGCACGATCAGATCGGGATCGCCCGCCAGCATGTCGCGATAGGCGCTGAACCAGCCCAGTTCCCAATGCTGGCAGGATGTGAGCGCCAGTCGCAGGCGCTCGGCTCGGTCTGGCACGGTCGCGGTGCGTCCGACTGGGCTGGTCGCGCCCAGCGCATGGAAGCGATAATGATAGGGCCGTCCCGGCCGCAGCCCCGCCAGTTCGAGATGGACGCTGTGCGCTGCCTCGGGATAGGCACGCGTTTCGCCGGCGTGGACGAGGTGGCGAAAAGCTTCATCCTCGGCGACCTCGTAGCGCACCGGGATTGCCCCGGCCCGAAGCGGTTGCGCGCCGGCTCCTACCAGGCGCGTCCACAGTATGAAGCCGTCGCGGGAGGGATCGCCGCTCGCCACACCGAGCGCAAAGGGATCGGCCTGCGGGGTGAAGGGCGCTGCCAGCACGGTAAGCGGGCGGGTGCCAAGCGCGGCCATGGCGCCAAGCACGGCGCGGCGATGCCAGGGGAATTGCTGCATTGCGCGGCCCTATCGGCGGCGTTTGACAGTAATGCGACAGCATCCGCGAATGAAAGACGTCAATGTCCCGATTTTGTCATCTGCGCTGGCTAACCGCCCCGCTCAGCCGAGGGGGGACGCTGACGTGACCTGGTTGAGGGATGTAGACCGCTGGTTCATTGACGAGATATTGCCGCACAGGGTTGCGTTCCGGCGGCAGGCGGCACGGCTGGTCCCGAGGGTCGAGGCGGAGGACCTGGTGCAGGAGGCCTATGCCCGGGCGATCAATGCGTCGCACCATCGCGAAATCGTCAATCCGCGCAGCTTCGTCCTCACCATTATCCGTAACCTGGCGCATGAACGCCATCGCCGCGCCACGGTCGTGCGGTTCGAGCATCTGGCCGACATGGAGGCGATGGAGATTGTCGACAGTGCGCCCGACCAGTTCGCCGTCCTTTCCGGCAATCTGGAGCTGGCGCGGCTGATTGCGCTGATGGAAAAATTGCCGCCCCAGCCGCGCGCGGTGGTGAAGATGCGGCGGATCGAAGGATTATTGCCCGGCGAGATAGCGGTGCGGATGGGCTTGTCGGTCTCTACCGTAGAGAAGCATCTTGCCAAAGGGCTGGCGATTCTTGCCTATGCGATGCAGGAAGCGCCACCGCAGGAAGAAGGAGCCCAGATCGCGCGCTTATGGCAACGCCACCGACTACAGAAAAAATGATGGAGGAAGCCGCCGGCTGGCTGGCGGCGCTCGACGCCGGTTCGGTTACACGGCAAGCGTTCGAGCAATGGCGCATGGCCGATCCCCGGCATGCGGTCGCCTTTGCCCAGGTCGCTGATGCCTTCGAGCAGGTGGAACGTCTGCGCGCGGTAGAGCAGCGCGCGGCTGAACCTGTGTCTCCGCCGATCAACCGCCGCCGGATGCTGCGCGCGGGCGTGATGGCCGGTAGCGCATCGGTCGCCGGCGCGCTGCTGGCGGTGCGGGCCACTGCGCGCGAACATGCCGAAACGGCGGTGGGCGAGCGGCGTGCGCTGGTGCTGGATGACGGCACCCGGATCGAACTCAACACTGGCACGCGGATCAGCTGGCGGACCGACAAGGGCCACAGCCGCATCTGGCTGGAGCGGGGCGAGATCGGCCTTACGGTGCCGGCCGCGCTGCGCGGCAAGCTGGAGCTGGAGGCAGGGGACGCACGATTCCAACTCGGTGCTGGCAGCTTCAATGCACGGCAGCAGCCTGAATCCTTCGACTTTCTCGTGCTGGACGGCGCGGCCGACAGTGTGCGGGGCGGTCGACTGGCAGCTGGGACAATCGCGCGAGTGATCGGCCAGAATGTCGCCGTCCGTCCGGCCGATCCGGTAACGCTCGACCGTGCGCGCAGCTGGAAGGACGGGCAGCTGGTGTTCGAAGGTGAGAGTCTCGACTTCGTCGTCGCCGAATTCAACCGCTATCTCGACCCCAGAATCGTCATCGCCGATCCGGCGCTGTCGCGCATCCGGCTGGGGGGGCGTTTTACGACTACCAACCCCAATGATCTGCTGACTGCCCTGCATGCGTCCTTCGGCATCCGATCGCAGCGCAGCGCAAATGGCGCCATTACCCTTACAGCAGGCTGATTAAATTTTTTTGCGGGTGCGATGGCGGTGGCATGCCGCCCACTCATCCCATCCTCCGAGAGACGCTTCCATCGGAGGGCAATAATGAGTTTTCATTCGGTCGCACTACCCCTGATCCTCGCCGCGGCACCCGCTAGCGCGACGAGCGATCGCGCAATCGCATTCGACATTCCGGCGCAGAATATGGCGACGTCGTTGAATGAATTTGGTCGTCAGGCCGGCGTGCAGATGGTCTTCCCCTATGACGCCATCGCCGGTCGTCGCTCGATCGCGCTCAAGGGCCGTTTTCCCCGCGCCGAGGCGCTGCGCCGGCTGATCGCCGGGCGCGGCATGGCCATTTCCTATGAGGGCGCAACGATGATTTCGCTCGCCGTCGCCAAGGCGCCGACCGAACTGTCGGCGGCCGAAGCGGGCACGGGCGTCGCAGGCGGGGGTGATATCATCGTCACCGCGCAGAAGCGGGTCGAAGACCTGTCGAAAGTGCCGCAGGCGATCACCGTCGTGTCTGGGGAGGAGGCATCGGAACGCAAGATCACCGATTTCGCCAGTCTGGTCGACGAAGTGCCCGGCCTGTCCATCAACTACAGCACCGGCGGCGAAAGCTATGGCCTGCTGACCATTCGCGGCATCGGCGGCGCGGATGATTACAAGCCCAATGGCAGCCCCTCGGTCGCGCTGCATGTCGACGGCGTCTACCAAAGCTCCAACGCCTATCTCGGTATGCCGCTGTTCGATCTGGAACGGATCGAGGTGCTCCGCGGGCCGCAGGGTACCCTCTACGGCCGCAACACCACGGCCGGCGTCGTTAATGCGATCACGCGCGGCGGCGGCGACACATTCGACGGCTATGCCGATGTGCGCTACGGCAGCTATGACAGCTTGCGCGCCGAAGCGGCGATCGGCGGTCCGGTCAGCGACAATATGCGCGTGCGGCTGGCGGTGATGACCGACCAGGGGGGGCGGTTACATGAACGGCAAGGGGGCGGGCGATCTGGCCGGTGCGCAACTCAGCGTCGGCGGCGTGGTCCAGAGCCAGGTGCCCGCCATCAACGACCCCGGTCCGCGCAAGGGCTTTGGCGACAAGGATCTGTTCGCGGCGCGCGGTACAGTCGATATCGATTTTGGGCCGGACACCAGCTTGACGCTGAAGGCCTTTGCCAGCCGCGACCGTGGCGATGCCCGTCAATATGACCGCATCAGCGCTGCGAACGACAGCAGCGTCCTCAACGCGGGCGAAGATGATGATCCCTACAGCTTCTATTCGCGCGCCTATTTTCAGCAGAAGATCGATATCAAGGGCGCGTCGGCCCAATTCTCGCACCTCTTGAACGACGCCACCCGCTTCGACATGGTGGCGGGCTGGCAGTCCAGCCAGCGTAACATCGGCGGGAATGGCGACGGCACGCCCTACCCCCAATATGAATATCTGTTCGACGAGGATCTGAGCCAGGCTTCGCTCGAAATGCGCCTGCGCAACGAGCAGCAGGGCCGCTTCAACTGGCTGGTCGGCGGCTTCTACATGAGCGACAAGATCGACTATCAGAGCCAATGGACCAGCTGGGCCGCGCGCACCATCTACCATAATATCCACAATCAGCGCCGTCGTAGCGCCGCCGTCTTCGGCCAGGCCGATTATGAACTGCTGCCCAAGGTCAAGCTGACGATGGGCCTGCGCTACACCAAGGACGACGTGGATTCGCAGGGCCGCAACATCGACGACAACCCCTGGGGCATCTCCAACTACGCCACCTTTTTCGCGACGACGCCCAATTTCCAGTGGGACAAGCAGTTCAAGGATGATGACGTGTCCGGCCGGGCGGCGGCGCAATGGTTCATCACCGATGACCTGAACGTCTTCGCCTCGGTCGCGCGCGGCTATCGGTCGGGCGGCTTCGACGGCACGTCGATCATGACGCTGGCCGAGACCGAGCCGTTCCAGTCCGAGACGGTCTGGGCCTATGAAGCGGGCGTGCGTTACTATAGGGGACCGGTCCGCCTCTCGCTCGACGCCTTCGCCAATGATTTTGACAATCTGCAGGCAACGACGCGGCTCGACAATGACACCAATGGCCGCACCAATGTCGGCAAGGCCAAGACCCGTGGTTTTGAGGGTGCGCTGAACCTCAACCTGCTGAACAGCGGCGGGCACAAGCTCGATTTCGATGCATCAGGCACCTATCTCTATTCGGAGATCACCGAGTTCAATTCCAACCGCATCGCCGATGTGACCGCCACCGTGGGCGATCCGCTGCCCGGCGCGCCCAAATGGACCGGCCGGGTCGGCCTCGTCCACAGCTACAGCTTCGGTGACGGCTGGGTGCTCAAGAGCCGTGCCAATATCTTCCATCATGGCAAGGAATCGAATCGCCTGAACGCGGTCGTCGGCAATATCTCGCCGGCCTACACGCTGCTCAACGCCCGGATCGAACTGGAATCGCCGCATGGCTGGTCGGTCTATGCGATGGGCCGCAACATCACTGACGAAGTCTATTTTCCCGAAATGAACGGCGCATCGCGCATGGTGGGCGCGCCGGCTACCTATGCCGTGGGCGTTCGCATGACCTTCTGAAAACCGGCCGAAAACGGATCCAGTATGCACGGGCCGCAGCCTTCGGGTCGTCCTGTGCGGCGCCATCTGCCAGTCCCCTGGTGGGTGGCGCCTTTTCGCTGCAGCATGTGGGTCGATGTATATCGACGCGAGCATCGGCTGGTGACAGTTGCGGATTAAGAGCAGCGAAGAGCCATCGCTCAACCGCATTCTGGATTCTCGGCGCGCGATGGAGGTTTTCAAACGCTGCCTGCGCCGCATTCCATAGCTGGAGCATGAGCATTGTTCCAAGAAGAGAGACAACAAATCCCCTCTGCCCGACGCCTATTGCAGAGTTGATCCGCCTTCAGCTGGGATGGTGGAAATCGAACTGAGATGTGGGAATGATGTCGATGCGTGCGAAGTCGATAAAGCCCGCGCAGCTGTCCATCATCGCTGTCTGATTGGCGGCAAGCTTCTCCGCATCGCCTGCCGCGTCAAAGAAAGCGCTGGGGTCCGTCATGGCCTCGATCGCAAAGCATTCTTCCACAAAAGCGTCATAGGCGGGGGCATCGTCCGTCAGCGGCTTGACGATGAGGTTTTGGATATATTCGAAATTGGCCTGCGTTTCGATGGCCACACGTGTATGATGAGAATGCCAGTGGCCGATCGCCGCCTCACGCGTTATGTCGGGACGGAAGCTGATAAAACTCGCTTGGGCCCACCCGGCGTTACGTCCGGGGCGGGCCGATGCGGGACTGGCCGATGCGGGACTGGCCTCCGAGGCGATGATCGTTGACTCACACACAAGCCACGCGGCGAAGCGCGCGCTATGAGAAGCCAGGGCCGCATCCACCGCTCCTCTGAAGCGTCGGTTGCTCGAAGGCATCCAGAACTGAGCTACCGCTGCCTGCTGCGGGGCTTGCCAACGCTGGGTGAGTTGTTCAGCTGTTGCCACCTTTTCATCGCGCACGTTGAGCCGGATATGCTGCGCTCCTCCTGCGTGTAGCGCCTGCGGCAGGCTGGCGAGGATGCGCGCGCCATAGGCTTCGCGATTTTCACCTTCAGGCGCCCACAGGGCGGCAATAACCTTCTCCATTTTTACGCGCTCCGCTTTTTAGAAATTCGGGCTCCGCCCTGCAGCGGAATGGTTTTGCTGATCCTTGGTTGTCCGCCCGACACAGGCTGCCGGTAACGGCGGATTGGATTGAGTGCCTGGCCTGGCCGCGGCCCCCTGTACGCGATCCCGGCTGAGGAGGATGGTCAACATTGGCGATGATGGTCGATCCCGCTCCCAGCCATGTTGCAAACCGGCCGCTATGTGCCGCGGCGGACGGTAGCCAATATTGCACCACGGCTTTCGCCGTCGCAGATCAGCTTTTCCATATCTCGCCTCGTTCAGCCGAAATTGGCCTGCCCACCGTCGAGCGGGATGGTCGCGCCGGTCAGATAGGACAGGTCCACCCCGCACAGCGCGACGATGGCGCGGCCGATATCCTCTTCAAGCCGACCGATGCGGCCCAGGGGGATGGTGCGGAAAAAGGCTTCGGCCTCTTCCGGATTATTCTCGATCCACCATTTGAGGCCGGGCGATTCGGCATGGGGGGCGATGGTGAGGACGCGGATATTCTCCCGCCCCCATTCCGATGCGGCGGCGCGGGTGAGCGCGCGGGTCGCCTGCTTGATCGCGCCATAGCAGCCATAGGTCGCCATGTCCCAGCGGATGCCCGCCGAGGAGGAAAAGTTGAAGATGGTGCCGCCGCCGCGCTGCGCCATATGGGGATGGACCAGTTTCATCAGGCGGAAGGAGGCGAGCGGGCCGGATTCGAATCCGGCTGCAAAAGCGTCATCCGACACCTCGTCGATCAGGCCGAGCGGCACCTCCTGCGCATTGTTGACCAGGATATCGATGCCACCCAGGTCGCGCACGGCCGTCTGGACCGCGCTCGCTAGGTCGCTGGCGTCCTTGACGTTGCAGGCTGTCGGAATGGCGCGCACGCCGCGTTCCCGCGCCCGCCGCGCGGTCTGTTCGACCTTGTCCAGCGTGCGCCCCGCGAGCAGCAGGTCGACGCCCTCACTGGCCAGGGCGAGGGCAATCCCCTGGCCTATGCCTTGCCCCGCTCCGGTAATCAGGGCAACCTTGCCTTTCAACGCCGCCATCTCACTCCCCTGCATTGATCGTAGAATATTTTAACTCATATTACGCATGAAGTTGACATTATGGCAAGTATGACCGCATTCTGCGTTTGAAAATTGTAAAAATGTTACGGTCTATGAAGCGGCGCAGCCGCCTTCGTTTCAGCCGGCGGGATCAGGATTCGGAAGCGGACAAGCATGAGCAACTGGGACAAGCAGGTCGATATCCTCGTGGTGGGATCGGGTGCGGGCGGCATGGTATCGGCGCTGGTCGGCGCGCATGACCGGGCCGACGTGCTGATCGTCGAGAAGGCGGACCTGTGGGGCGGCACATCCGCGACATCGGGCGGCGGCATCTGGATTCCCGGGAGCGACCCGGCGAAGGCGGCGGGTTTCGAGGATGATCTTGACGACGCCTTCGCCTATGTCCGCGCATTGTCGGCGGACAATGTGCCGGACGCGAATATCCGCGCCTATGTCGACAATGCCGCGCCGATGTTGCGCTGGGTCATGACCCATACGCCGGTCCAGTATATGGCCTTTCCCTATCCCGACTATCATGCCGAAAACCCCGGTGGATCGGCGCAGGGCTTTCGTACCCACCTGCCCCTGCCGCTCGACGGCAAGCCGCTGGGCGCGGATATTCGCACGCTGCGCTTTGCCTCGCCGGCGGCCAGTCTGTTCGGCTATCTGAACTGGCATTTCAGCGAGACCTATGAACTGCTGTACCGAACCAAGGGGTGGATCCGGAATCTGGTCGTCAACATGGGGAAATATTGGCTGGACCTGCCCTTCCGTCTGACCTCGCGCAAGGATCGGCGGTTGACGCTCGGCAATGCGCTGACCGGCGGGCTGCGCATGGCGCTCAACCGGCAGCGCGTGCCGCTATGGCTGGAAACGCCGCTCAAGCATCTGGTGCGGGAA
The DNA here is from genome assembly GCF_013393185.1 of Sphingobium lactosutens. Classification (GTDB taxonomy): domain Bacteria; phylum Pseudomonadota; class Alphaproteobacteria; order Sphingomonadales; family Sphingomonadaceae; genus Sphingobium; species Sphingobium lactosutens_A. The sequence goes on from NZ_QJQX01000042.1 coordinate 30,462, forward strand.
GGCGGCAGGGTCACGGGCGCGGTGGTGGAGCGGGACGGCAAGCCCTATCGGATCGGCGTGCGCAAGGGCGTTGTGCTGGCGGCCGGCGGTTACGACAAGAATCAGGCGATGCGGGACAGCCATGCGCCGCTCTATCCTGCGGCACGCTATTCCGGCGGCGTGACCAGCAATAGCGGCGACAGCATCCGGGCGGGGGAGGATGTGGGTGCGGCGACGATGAATATGCAGTCTGCCTGGGCCGCGCCGGTCTTCTATGTTCCGGGGGAGGATCGCGGCCGGCTCTGCACGGTCGAGCGCGCCTTGCCCGGCTGCATCATGGTGAACCGGCAGGGCGCGCGCTATCTTAACGAGGCGGCCTCCTATCATATTGTCGGGCAACAGATGGCGCGACGTCAGGCGGAGCATGGAGACGCCTCGCCGAGTTGGATGATCTTCGATCATGACTATCGGCACAAATTCCCGATGGGACCGCTCTACCCGCTGATGCCGACCTTCCTTCACAGCCAGGCTGTGCGCAGCATCCTGAAGCGGGGTGACTCGATCGAAGCGCTGGCCCGGCAGATCGGCATCGATCCGGCGGCGCTCGCGGCCACCGTGGCGGGCTTCAACCGGCATGCGGCAACGGGCGAAGATCCCGAATTTCATCGCGGCGAAGCGGCCTATGACAAAATGTATGGCGATCCCCGCCATGGCCCCAATCCCTGTCTGCGTCCTCTGGACAAGGGGCCTTATTACGCGATGCCGATCTATCCGGGCGACATCGGCACCAATGGCGGGTTGCAGACCAACGCTCATGCGCAGGTGATCGACGCGATGGGGAAGGTCATTCCCGGCCTCTATGCGGTAGGCAATAATGCGGCGTCGGCCATGGGTGAAAGCTATCCCGGCGCCGGCGTCACGATCGGGCCGGCCATGACCTTCGGCTATGTCGCGGCGCGGCACATGACCGGCGGCAACGGCTGACCAGAGCGCGAAAAATGGCGGGGAAGGGCATATTTGCCCTTCCCCTATTTCCTGCCATCCGCTCACTGGACGTCTTGTTGCTATGGTCGGCCCGTCAAAGGATATAGCGCTCGCGATAGGAGGCGAAGGCATGCCTGATCGTTTCTTCGTCCAGTCCGAAACGTTCCGGCGCATAATCATGCATCGGTCGCTGTTCGCGCTTGTTGCCTGCGAGAAATTCGCTGAGCGCCGCTTCGAGGCGATTATCCACCGGGATGCCGATGCGGGACAGGACGCGCTGCGCCTGCGCCATCGGATCCCTGCCGACTTCGCGATAGTCGATATCGATGAAGCGATGCTCGCCGATCCGCGCGCGGGCAGCTTCGAACATCCGCATCCATTCGGTGAGGCGCGGCAACCAGAATGCGCCGACCTCGCTATCGGCCACTGTGGCGCTCAGCTTGTAGAGCGCCGCCTGCATGGAGACATAGGATGGAACCGTCTGCAACGGATCGCGGTGGGTCATGATGAGCAGCGCGTCGGGAAACGCACTTGCGGCCAGCTCCGCATAGGGCAGGTTGGACGGGCTCTTCAATATCCATTTTGCGCCCCGGCGTGCCGGATCCTGCCATTGAAGATATTGGAGAATGGTTTTCAAATCCTCATGACCATGTGACTGGTCGTAACCATTGAGCCAGCGGGTGAAGGCTGGAACGAAATTCATTCCTTCCACCATGGTGCTGACGAACATTTGCCCCAGCACCAATATCTCCTCGTCCGGCGCATCGGGGTCGAGCGGGTGGATGGAGGCGAGTTCGGGGGCCAGTTCCAGCCAGCCGTCGATCATCGCCTGCGCATAGGCGCGTCGTTCGACCGGATTGCCGCGCTCCTCGCCGGGGAAGGGCGCGAAATTCTGCGCCTCATACCAGCGCAGGCCGGTCATGCCCGGCGCGCTGGCCAGCAATCGCTGGAAAATGGTGCTGCCGGTGCGCGGCAGGCCCAGGATGATGCCGGCGACTTCGACCTTTTCGTCCCGTATCTCGGGATGGTGCTTGATGTCGTCGACCATCCGCAGGCGGCTGACCAGTCCCTTGACGATGACTTCGGTCGTGGCGGCGCAGCCGTCAGGCGTCAACCTGCCTTCGCAATTGGACGACTGCAGAAATTGATCCATCGGTTCGAGGAACCAGAGATCACCGAAATCCTCGAGTCCCGCCCGGTTCCGCGCCTGTTGCAGCAAGGTTTCGCGGTCAAGCATTGTCCTTCTCCTTATATTCTTTCCGGTCGATCGTGACGCATCCAGCAGGGCGGCGTCACGCCGTCGCGTCCGGCAAAGTCAGGTCTGCATCAGGTCCGCGCTCCCGTCGTGCACAAGCCCCGGATGATGGCCCTTTCGTCGAGCAGCATGGCCATGGCATCCTGGGAAAGGATGGAAGCGCCGCCGCCATTCTCCATGTCAGGGGGCCATCCAATGGCCACCATTGACGTCGATCGACGCGCCGCTGACGACGCGGCTATAATCGGACAGCATCATCAATACCGCGCGGGCGCAATCCTCCTCCGGCGGGATGATGCCGATCGGGATATCCCGGGTGATCCCGGCGATGACGTCGTCGCGCATCAGGCCGGTATCGACCTGCGACTGGATATGCCCTTCCACCGGTTCGCCATGAATCCAGCCCATGCGGCAGGTGTTCACGCGGATGCCGAAGCGGCCAAGGTCAGCCGACATATATTTGCCCAGCGTGTTGAGCGCGCCCTTGGCGACCGCATAGCCCATTTCCATGCCATGTTCGCCGCCAAAGGGACGCACGGTGGCCATGGTTGATATATTCACCACCGCGCCGCCGTCGCGAAGATAGGGAATGCACGCTCGGGTCAGGCGCAGCGCGCCAAGGCAATTGACGTCGAACGCCTTGGCGAGGTCGGCATCGTCGCTATTCTCGATAAAGCTCCAGTCGCCATGATAATAGGCGCTGTTAACCAGGCCATGGATGCGGCCACCGAATGCGGACGCCGTGCGCTCCGCCAGCGCCACGCACTGGTCGGAATCGGACACGTCGCAGCGGATGGCTATGGCATTGCCGCCAGCAGCCAGAATATCGTCGCGCACTGCCTCTATGAAAGTCTGGTTGCGGGCGGCCAAGGCCACCGACGCGCCTTCCGCGGCAGCGATATGGGCCAGCGCCCGGCCCATGCCGGGGCCGACCCCGCTGATAATCACCACCTTGTCTTTCAGCAGCATCTGTCTCTCCTCGGAAGGGTATGGCGGCTTCCGTTTGCGCCTTGTCCCATTTCGTCGCGCGATCATGCGCCTTTGAAAGGCGTCTGTGGACCGGCGGATCATAGGCTAAAGTCGAAAAATGACGCATGCAATACGTAAAATAAATCCATAGACTGATAAAATCATTAAAAGGCGTAAAATATGTGATATATTCTACGCAAATTTGCCGCGGGCTATGCCATGGTGCGGTTCGCATTTTTATCGCGAGGGTAGGGTGTAAGACCATATCGCATCGCGCGGGGCGATGGCCGCGCAACTCCGGCAAGCGGGGAGGGTCTGTGGTTGTGGCCGATCGAGCAGATGCAGGTGAAAAAACTAAAATATGTCACGCGTTATTGGCATATAATATGAACTGATATGCAGTTTTGCGTAGGAAAATGCGATATATGTGGCATGAATGCCTCGCCAGGGGCTGGCATCTTGCCATTCGCCATGTTAGGTTGTCACCGAAAGCGAGAGGATTTTATCATGGCAACGTCTTCGGACTATCGTCTGGGTGAGTTCGAATTTCCGCGCGGCTGGTTCATGGTCGGCGAAAGCGCCGAGGCGACGATGACGCCGCGATCGATGCGCTATTTCGGCCAGGATCTGGTCCTGTATCGTGGCGAAAGCGGCACGCCCTATGTGGTGGAAGCCTATTGCCCGCACATGGGCGCGCATCTGGCGAAGAATACCACCTCCTATATCGTCCGCGACGGGGAACAGATCGAGGGCGATTCGATCCGCTGCCCATTCCATGGCTGGCAATTCGGGCCGGACGGGGGCTGCCGGAATATTCCCTATTCCGATTTCGTGCCCAAGGCGGCGAAGCTCAAGACTTTCCCGGTAGTCGAACGCGCTGGGACCATCTGGATGTGGTTTGATCCCGAAGGACGGGAACCGAATTTCGACCTTCCCGACTTTGGCGGCCATTTCGATGCGCCCGGCTGGGTCAACTGGAAGATCGACTATATGGGCGATCTCGATATTCACCCGATCGAGGTGGTCGACAACATGGCCGACTATGGCCATTTCGTGCCCATCCATGGAGCCAAGGACTTCGTTTACTTCGCCAATGAGTTCAAGGACCATATCGTCCATCAATATTATGCCGCCGGCCACCGCACATTGACGCTCAATCCAGAGGATGTGCTGACACTAGACACCTGGTATACCGGACCATCGATCCTTCAGTCGGAAATGGAAGGAACATTCAATTCCTTCATCATGATTACCCATACGCCGATCGAGGATGGCAGAATCCGGGTGTGGCACGGCCTGATGGTTCAGGTGAATGACGGATCGGCCCCGATCACGGACGATCTGCGCGCCGCCGCGCTGGAATATCAGGAAGGCAGCCGCCTCGCCTTCGCCCAGGATGTCGAGATCTGGCAGAACAAGCGTGCCTGCCTCAATCCGATGGTCGTTCCCAATGATGGCCCCTATGGCAAGGTCCGCCTCTGGTACAAGCAATTCTACAATCCGCGCGACAAGGCGCCGGACATGCAGAAGCGCGCCAATGGCATGCATGTGACGCTCGATAAGCGGGACAGCAGCGCCGCCGCCTGAAGGAGACAGTCGAATGGAGACGAATGACCGTCCGGTGGCGATCGTCACCGGCGCCAGCCGGGGTGCAGGCCGTGGCATCGCCGTGGCCTTGGGGGAAAAGGGCTATCGCGTCTATGTGACCGGCCGCTCGGTTCGGGAAGGGGATGCGGTCCTGCCCGGCACCATCGGCTCGACCGCGGCGCAGGTCGACGCGGCGGGCGGCGAAGGGCGGGCGGTGCAGGTCGATCATGGCGACGCCGCCGCCATCGCCGCGCTGTTCGATCGGGTGCGCTCCGAAAGCGGACGGCTCGACATCCTCGTCAACAATGTCGCTGCGCTGCACGACGATCTGGTGAAGCCCGGTCCTTTCTGGGAAAAATCGACCGGGCTGGCCGACATTTTGGACGTCGGCCTGCGTTCGCATTATCTGGCGAGCTGGCATGCCGCCCGAATGATGGTGCCCGCGCGCAGCGGCCTTGTCGCCTTCACCTCTTCCTTCGGGTCGGTCTGCTATATGCATGGCGCGGCCTATGGCGCGCAGAAGGCAGGGGTGGACAAGTTCGCTGCCGACATGGGCGTCGATTTCCGGGGTACGGGGGTTGCGACGATCGCGTTGTGGATGGGGCCGCTGATGACCGAACGCAGCGTCCAGACGCTGGCCGATCATCCCGACCAATATGAAAAATTCATGGCGGATGCGGAAACGCCCGAATTTAACGGCCGGGTCATCGCCGCGATCCATGACGATCCCGCCCGCGACGAACTGAACGGCCAGACGCTCATCACCGCGGAAATCGCCCGGCGCTACGGCATCACCGAAGCGGGCGGGCGGACGCCGCCTTCTTACCGCGCCATATTGGGAGAACCGCGCATTCCCCACCCGGCCATCGTCGCTTGACGACGGCAGGATGGGGTTTGGATTTTCGCCAAAAACATTTAAAAACAAATATTTATATAGATATCCGTCGGATTGCGCGCTAATTGTCCAGATCGCTGTCCAGACTGCGCAGCAGCGTCACCAGCTGCACCTGCCGATGGGTGCCCGTCTTGGCGAAGATCGCGCGCAGGTGCGACCGGGCCGTATTGTAGGCGATATCCAGCGCGCTCGCCGCATCGGCCAGCGCGGTTCCAGCAAGCAACTGCACCGCCAACGCGGCTTCCGCCCGGGTCAATTGAAAACGGTCGCGCAGGCTTTCGCCTGAAGGTCCGGCGGGACGGCTTGGGTCGCTCAGGAACAGGGCCAGCCAGGCGCCGTCGCCATAAGCTGGCGAAGGCACGGCGCGGGCGCGGCCATGCAGCGCCGGACCGTTGGTGGTGGCGATCTCGAACAGGCTTTCTTCGCCGGCGGGCGGCGGGGTCGCGAGCACGCGGGCGATCGTGGCGGTTGCGGCGCCTGTGCGTGGCTCCAGCCTGCCGTTCCGATCCGCGATGATGGCGCCATCCTCCAGCATCCGCGCGGCGACGGCATTGCGGCGCATGATCCGGCCGTCGCGGTCCAGGATCAGGGTCGCCACCGCCAGGTCGGCCATGGCGCTGCTGAACAACTGGCTTTCGGCCTGGGTGGTGGTGAGACGGGCATGCAGGTCGAGCGCGATCCGCAAATGGGGGATGAGACGCACGAGCAATCCCTTTTCGTCTTCCCCGAAATCCGCGCGACTATCGTCGCGGGTCAGGCGCAGGCGCACGGCCGTATCGGGTGGCCGATGCAGGTCGACGCCCAATATCTGGCCGGTGCGCGCCACATCCATCCAGTGGCGAAAGCGGGCGGGAATATGATGCACGAAGTCGTTGAAGGACACGACCTGCCCCTCCGGCAGTCCGACAAAGGGGTCGGCTTCCGAAATCTCCCGATATTCCTGCGTCAGGTCGGGATTGGCGCCGGGCGTCACATGGGCATCGATACCGGCGCAGCCCCGGCCGATGATGAGCGTCGCGAAGGCCGCATCGGTCGCAGAGGCCAGGGCCTGTAGAAACGCTTCCCAGGGCGGCGAACGCGTGAGGCCGCCATAGAGATGTTCCAGCAGGCCGGTGAAGGCGTCGTCGTCCGTCATCGGGCGACCCGCCCGTGCGATGCCGGACGACAGGATGTGGCCAGCATCGCAAAACATGCCGTCCGCTCAGCGACGCCAGGCCAATGTAATGCTGTAACGGCGCGGCGGCGCATAATAGGCCTCGGTAAAGCCGAAGCTGGTCGACGCATCATAACCCGCCGTGATGACGCGCCGATCGGTGATATTGTCGACGCCCGCCCGTACCGACAGGCCGCTGTCCGCAAAGCGCAGTTCCGCGCTCGCGTTGAGGATCGCGTGATCGGGCTGGCGCAGCAGGGGCGTGTTTTCGGCATCGACATAGACCTCGCTCTTGTAGGCCACATCCAGACGAAAAACAGCCTCCATCGCATCGCCCAGCGGCGCCTGATAGACGGCGCTTGCGTTGGCGGTGATATCGGGCGCCTGCTTCAGCCTGCGATTGCTGACATCGGTCGGCACGCCGTTGATGACCGACACATAGTTAAGATATTTGGCGTCGAGCAGGCCGAGCGCGCTGGTCAGGGTGAAGCGCGGCGTGACGTGGAAATTGCCCTCCAGTTCGATGCCCTGGATGCGCGATCGACCGGCATTTTCATTGCGCACGACGATCAGGCCGCTTGACGGGCTGACGGTGGAGACGAGGATCTGCTGGTCGCGATAGGCGTTGCGGAAGACGGCGAGGTTGATCGTCGCGAGCCGACCGAAGCCCGCCTTGATCCCCGCTTCATAGGCGGTCAGATGCTCCGGATCATAGGAACCGATTTCCTCCAGCGACGTCGGCCGGCCGTTGAAGCCGCCGGACCGGAACCCCTTGGAAAAGGACGCATAGGTCATCAGGTTCGGCCGTATCTTGTAGGATAGCGAGGCGCGCGGAGTGAAGGCGTCCCAGCTCTTTTCAAGCCTGTAGCTGGGCGTCCCCGCCAGCAGCGGCTCGCCCGAATAGATACGGATCGCAGACTGGGAGAATGTCTTCTTCTCCCAGGTATAGCGCGCGCCCAGTTCCAGCGACAGGCCGGTCGCCAGCTCATAATTGCCATTGGCGAACAGCGCGAGATTGTCGGTGCGCTGGCGGTTGCGAAAGTCGATGTTGAAGTCGAGCGACGACGCCGGAATGGCAATGCCGGGCGCCACCGGGAAGGGATCGAGTCCCGCCGCGACCAGTGCAGGATACAGGCCGTCGGCCACGATCAGCCTGGTATCGTCGCGCGTCCTCTCGCGATAGGCGAAGGCGCCGAGCAGCAACGTCCCGCGCCCGCCCAGATCGAGCGCCAGTTGCAGTTCCTGGCTGATCTGCCGGGCCTTTTCATCATGGATGTCGCCGGCATAGTTGACGGCCGCCGATGCATCGCCGTCACGGCCGAACAGGGCGTCGACATAGCGATAGGCGGTGATCGACTTCAGCGTCGCTCCGCCCAGATCGGCGGTCAGCGTCAGCGACGTGTTGAAAGCGTCAGTCTGGTCCTTGTTGAGGGCGGGCGTGCTGTCGGTGCGGTCGATTTCGCCCGGCACCGTGCAGCAGGGGGCGAGGAAGGTCGATTGCAGGATCGAGAAGAAGGTCGGGGTGAAGGCGATCATGCTGTGCGGCGCGCTGTGCTGGCGGCGGCGCAGGCCGTCAGCCTGTAGCACGGCGTCCAGGCCCTCGCCGTTATAATGGAGCGCCATCTTGCCTGCGACGACGTTGCGATTGCCCAGATTCTTGCCCGATGGGATTTTCTGCCAGCCCTCGCCAAATTCGCCCAGCGTCGCGACGCCCAGCGACCAGCGATCCGACAGCGGCGTTTCCACATAGGCGCGCCCGCGCACCGTGTTGAACGATCCATAGCGCAGGTCGGCCTCGACCCGTTGCTGCTGCCCGGGAATGGCCGACACGATGTTGATCGCGCCGCCCACCGTATTCTTGCCGAACAATGTCCCCTGCGGACCGCGCAGCACCTCGATCCGGTCAATGCCCAGCAATTCGGTGGTCGCGCCAAAGGTGCGGGCGACATAGACGCCGTCGATATAGACGCCCACCGCCGGGTCGGACGTGATGATGAAGTCATTCTCGCCCACGCCGCGGATGAAGGGCGCGATGCCGCCGCTATTGCCGCCCTGGCCGGGGGTGAATTGGATGTTCGGCGCGATCTGGCTGATCTGCGTGACATTGTCGAGACCCCGGCTGTTGAGTGCAGACGCATCGACGGCGCTGACCGCGATCGGCACGTCCTGCAACCGCTCCTCGCGGCGGCGCGCGGTAACGACGATGTCGTCGCCGTCGGCCATTGTGGCGGGTATTCGGCTCGGCTCGGCCTGGGCAAGCGCCAGTGATGGCGCCATCAATGTGGCCAGCGATGCCATGGCAAATGCTATACGGGACATAAGGCTCCCCCTGGGATTATGTTTTGTTTGGCTGAATTGGGCGGGCGGCATCGTCGTACCGCCCGAAGATGTCTATGAAATGGCTTCCCACTCGATCAGATGGCTGATGTCGCGGCGTTCTTCGCGCTTGCGCCCGGCGGTGGCCAGATAATGACATGTGATTTGCGCATCGGCCGCGAGCGGACGGACCATCTCGAACACGCGGTCATATTCGGTGCGGGCGATCTTCCACACGCCGTTCTCGCGGCGATACCGGTCGCGGTAGATGGCGCTGCCGATCGTGTGGAGCTGAAGCTCCAGATTGATGAAAATATCCTCCAGATACCAGATGCCCTCGGCGCTGTCCTCGCCGGTCAGCGTGATTTCGGGCATATGGCCATGATGCATGGCGACAGCGTCGGAGTTGAAGCTGTTGGCCAGGAATTCCATCATATTGTCGCGCCCTTCCAGTCGGACGCGATAGGTGCCGCCGCGATATTCGACGGCGATATCGTCGGTGAACAGGCTGGCGAGCAGGTCCATGTCCGCGGTATCGATGCCCCGGAAATAGCGATGCTTGAGCGTGCGTATATCCTCGACATCGCTCAATTGCTGCAATGTATAGGCCATCGATCCTCTCCATCAGAATGCAATATATTTCGGCCGGACCGGCGTCAGGCGCCCAGCAGGGCGCGGGTCTGTTCGTTGAGCGTGGGCGGCGCCTGCTTCTGGAAAAAGCCGACCCGCTCCGCCAGCGCCCGGTCCGTCATGTCGGGCTGGCTGGAAATCCAGAATTTCCGGGCGGCCAGACCTTCGACGAAATGGCGGCAGCCTTCGTCCAGGTCCATGCCGTAACTGGCCATCATCTGCGCCATGGCGGCGCGATGGGCGGCGGCGCCCTCCGGCTCGCCGTTGCCCGCTTCGGCGTCGAATATGCTGGTCTTGAGCATGCCGGGAATGATCGAGCAGACATTGATCGGCGCCCCTGCGACCTGCATCTCCAGATAGAGGCATTCGCTGAACGACTGAACCGCGTGCTTGCTCATGATATAGGCTGCCTGCGTCGGCATGATGCCGAAGGAACCGATCGAGGCGAGGTTGGCGATCCAGGCTTCCTTCCCCACCCGCAGCATGTGCGGCACGAAGGAGCGAACCCCATGGACCACGCCATGGATATTCACGTTGAGCGTCCTTTCCCAGCGGTCGATCGGAATTTCCCAGCTATAGCCGACGGTTTCTATGCCCGCATTGTTGACCAGCAGGCGGACGGCGCCGTGCCGGTCGAATATGTCCAGCGCCAGCGCATCCAGCGCCTCCGGTTTCGCCACATCGACCTGGATCGCTTCGGCCTTGCCGCCCGCTGCGACGATGTCCGCTGCGACCGCATCGGCCCTGGCCTTGTCGATGTCGGTGACGATCACGGTCATGCCGATCTGGCCGCAGCGGCGGGCCAGGCCCATGCCGATCCCCGCGCCTGCACCGGTGATGACGGCGACGCCGCCTGTAAAGATTCTTTCTTCCTCGGTCATGAGGGCCTCTCTCCGCGACCGGGTTAGATCGACGCCAGCGCGGCGGGCGCGGCGGGCAGATAATGATGATAATAGCCCGCGGCCCAGCCGCCATCGACCGCCAGTTCCGCGCCGCAGACATAGCTGGCGTCGTCGGAGCAGAGAAACAGGCTGGCGGCGGCGATTTCCTCCGGTTCGCCGATGCGCTGGAGCGGCACGCGCTCATAGCCGACATTCTTCGCCGCGCCTTCCAGCGCCTGGGGATTGCCCATGACGGTGTTGACGCCGCCGGGATGCACCGAATTGACGCGCACGCCCTGATGGCCGAATTCCAGTGCGGCCGTCTTGGTGAGGCCGCGCACCGCCCATTTGGAACTGCTATAGAGAGCGAGCGCATTGGCGCCGCGCAGGCCGTCGACTGACGAGATGTTGACGATCGCGCCGCGCCCCGCCGCGCACATCGCGCCGCCGACATGCTTGAGACCCAGCATGGTGCCCTTGACGTTGACCCCCAGCACCCGGTCGATCTGCTCGACCGCCAGCCCCACGATCGGCGCGAAGGCGACGACAGCGGCATTGTTGACCAGCGCATCGATCCGGCCATGGCGCGCCATGACGGCCTCCACCAGCCCCGTCCAGCTGCCTTCGTCCGATACGTCGAGACGCTGGAACATGGCTGCCTCGCCAATGTCCGCAGCCAGCGCCGCGCCTTCGGCCTCCAGCAGATCGGCGATGACGACCTTCGCGCCTTCGCGGGCGAACAGGCGTATCGTCGCCTCCCCCATGCCCCGCGCGCCGCCCGTCACGATGGCGACCTTGCCCTGCAACCTTCCGGCCATGATGATGCTTCCTTGTCCTATAATGCTGTCGAAAAATGGGTTTTGCCCAGGATCATGTCAGCCGCCTTTTCCGCGACCATGATGGTGGGCACATTGGTATTGCCGCCCGGCACGCGCGGCATGACTGATGCATCGACCACCCGCAGCCGGGAAAGCCCCCGGACCCGCAATTGCGGGTCGACCACGGCCATCGGATCGTGCCCCATGCGGCAGGTGCCAACGGCATGGATGTCTGACGTTGCGGTCGCGCGCAGATAGGCGTCCAGTTCATCGTCTGACCGGATGTCGGCGCCGGGCGCCAGTTCCTCCCCCCGGAAAGGATCGAAGGGGCTTTGGGCGAAGATGGTCCGCACCGCCCGGATAGCGGCGCGTCCCATCGCCATGTCCCCGGGCGTCGACAGGATATTGGGATCGATCGCCAGTGGCGCGGCAGAATCTGGTCCGGTGAGCTTGATCGTCCCGACGCTTGCCGGACTGAGCAGGTCGATATGCGCGAAATAGCCATGCTCCATGATGAGCTTGCGCCCCATGGCTTCATACAGGGCCATGGCGAAATGCACCTTCACATCGGGATGCGCAGCGCCCGGCATGGTCCGCAGATATGCGCCGACTTCCGCCGGCGGCTCGGCCATCGGCCCCTTGCGGAACAGCAGGAAATGGGCGAGCGCCTTCGTCGCGACCAGCGGATGAAAGACGTTGAACAAGGACACGGGCTGGGTGCAATAATGTTTGACGCTGATCGCGACGTGGTCGCGATAATTCTGCCCTACGCCGGGCAGATGATGAGTGACCGGCACGCCGACCTGCGGCAGATGATCGCCATCGCCGACGCCCGACTGCATCAGAATAGCGGGCGAATGGATGGCGCCCGCCGACAGGATCACCTCACGACCGGCGCTGGCCTGCTCGATCCGTCCGTTCCGACGCCAGGCGACGCCGGTGGCGCGCCCTTCCTCTAAGATGATCCGTTCGACATGCGCGCCGGTGACGATGCGCAGATTGCGCCTTTTGCGGGCAGGCTTCAGATAGGCGCGCGCCGCGCTCCAGCGTCGGCCGGCAGACGCGGTGACGTCGGCGGCCGCCACGCCTTCGCGCCTGGATCCGCTGGGATCGTCATTATAGGGGAGGCCTGCGGCGATCGCGGCGTCGCGAAATGCCCTGGCCAAAGGGTGCCTGATCCCCGGCCGCGTCACCAGCAGCGGGCCGCCGCGTCCATGATAACCATCCTCGCCGCCCGGTTGAAAATCCTCCAGCTTGCGGAAATAGGGGAGCACATCGTCATAGCTCCATCCTTCATTGCCCAGTTGCCGCCAGCGGTCATAGTCGGCCGCTGCGCCACGATCATAGACCATGCCGTTGATGGACGATGATCCGCCCAGCACCTTGCCGCGCGGCGTGTAGATCTGCCGCCCCCCGGCGTGGAACTGGCGCGTGCTGACATGCATCCACTGGAACATGCCCCGATACATGATAGGCAACAGGCCGCCCGGCGCGTGGATGAAGATGCTGTCGTCCTTGCCGCCCGCTTCCAGCAGCAACACCCTGTTGCGCGGGTCTTCCGACAGACGCCCCGCCAGCACGCATCCGGCGGAGCCGCCGCCTATGATGATGAAATCGAAACGGTCGGCCATGCCCTTTTCCATGCGCGCCGTTCCCCGCGTTGCGACTGTTGATCTTTGTTGGCTTATTGCGTATTAAATTATGGCATATGATACGCAAGTCAAGATTGAAATCATGTAAAAACTTGAATAAGTCGTCATCATACTGGAAATGGTCGCTATCCGCGTAGAGCGTGAGGCCTGTCAGGGAGAAGCCGATGTCCGTCGAAAGTCCGGTCGCTGCGCGATATGATCCGTTTGCGCTTTACGATCCCGATATCCTGGTGGCGTCCGACCCGATCGAGATCGCGGCGCCTGCCATGCTGGTCTGGGATATCCTCACCGACATGGCGCGCTATGGCGAATGGAATCCCTTTTGCGTCTGGGCGCAATCGACGCTGGAGATAGGCGCGCCCGTTCATATGCGGCTTGTCGACTATGCCAATCCCGGCGCTCTTGCGCCCAATTGCGAATATGTCTGCGCCTGCGAGCCGGGACGGCTCTTGTCCTGGGAGTTGCGGGACAGCGCAGCCTGGCCCTATCCGGCCCGGCGCGACCAGATGATCGATGCGCTCGGACCGGAACGGTGTCGCTACCAGTCGACCGACGCCTTTACCGGCCCCAACGGCATCCATGTCATGCGCTTTTGCGGCCCTTGGGTGACGCGTGCCTTCAATGACACGGCCAGGGCGCTCAAGATGCGGGCGGAGGCCATGTATCGGGGCGACATGCGCTGACAACCGTTACGGCGGCAAGGGAGGTGTTCGTCTTGAGAAAATCACAAATTGCTTCTGCGAAGCCGCAAATTCTTCAGAAAACATTGCCACAAATCGTATCATAAATACAAAAATAATACGCATATATGGGGCGACGCCTTGTCATGTTCGCGCAAAATCGTTATATGATATCCAAGATAAGTCCGCATTACGCATATTATGTCAAAAACTATGCGGAAAACGCGTATAAAATCAGAATATATAAAACGAAAAATCTGCTGAATAGGGTGGAAAAGGGAGGATGCGATGAGGTCGATATGGCTGGCTGGCGTTGCCGGCATGGCGGGGATGCCGCTCGCAACGGCGGCAACGGCGGCAACGGCGCAGGATTTGCCGGCGGTCGGCGCTCCGCAGGATCAGGCGGCCAATCTCGGCGATATCGTCGTGACCGCGCGCCGCTCGGCGGAAACCTTGCAGAATGTCCCGGTGGCCGTCACCGCGCTGGGGGGCGATTTTATCGAGCGTCAGAATATTTCCAGCCCGGCCGACGTGCCCCAGTTCGCGCCCAACCTGACCGTCGAACAGCAGCCCTCCAGCCTGTCGGCCGCTACCGTCTATATACGCGGCATCGGCAATCAGGAGCCGTCGTCAGTGTCCGAACAGGGCGTGGGCATCTATCTGGACGGGGTCTATCTGGCCCGGTCGGCCGGTGCGGTATTCGACCTCATCGATCTGGAGCGGATCGAGGTGCTTCGCGGCCCGCAGGGCACCCTGTTCGGGCGCAACACCATCGGTGGGGCGCTGCAGCTGATCTCCAAAAAGCCCGCCAAGGACATGGGCGTCACTGCCAAGGCGGGATTTGGCCGCTTCAGCGAATGGTACACGCGCGCGCGCCTGGATACCGGCTATATCGTCGGGGATGTCGTCAAGGCGTCGATTTCGGCACAGCATCGCGAGTCCGACGGCTATGTGGACAACAGCCTCACACCCTCGTCGCAGGATCCCGGCGCGCTCAGGGCAAATTCGGTCGCAGTCGGACTGGAAGGCGATTTCGGCGACATCACCGTCAACTATAATTTCGATTATGACAGCCGCCGTGGCACGCCTGCCTTCTTCCAGATCGTCGCCGCGACCCCGCTGGCGCAGGATTATTATTCGCAGTCGCCCAGCTATGGCGGCGCGCCCTTCCTGGTCGATCCGGTGCGGCAGGGAACGGTGCAACAGGCCGGCTTCACCGATCGCAACGGCAATTTCCGTTATGGCAGCAAGACCCGCGTTCAGGGCCATGGCCTCACGATCAGCTATGAACCGATCCCGGAACTGACGATCAAGTCGATCACCGGCTATCGCAAATTCTTTCAGGACACGATCCTGAACCTGTCGGGCAATGGCGTGCTGCGCGGCCCGGTGGTCGATTTCACCGCGCCCACGCTCGTTTCGGTCCAGCAGGTCACGCCCTATACCGGCAACAATGCCCCGCAGAAACAGTGGCAGTTCAGCCAGGAATTGCAGGCGCTGGGCAAGGTCGGCGACCTCAGCTACCTGCTGGGCATATATTATTTCTATGAAAAGGCGTCGGAATATAACGCCCAGTCGCTGACCTTGGTCATGCCCGTATCGGCCCTGACCTCGATCGGCTTCCCGCAGGCGGTGGTGGATGGCATCAGCGCCCTCAACCCCGGCCTCTCGACGGTCGGCGTCAATGCCAATCCGGTCCAGGCCTTTGGCGGCACCTCTCAATCGATGGCGGTGTTCGGGCAGGCAAGCTGGAAACCCTCGGGCCTGAACGACAAGCTGGAACTCACCGTGGGTGGTCGTTTCACTGGCGACGACAAGACTGCCTATCTCGCGGGCGACGTCAGTCCGGTGCAGCGCGGCCGGAAGAGCTTCGACAATGTCTCCTGGCTGGCGTCGCTATCCTATGATGTTGTCAGGGATGTGATGATCTACGGCCGTGTATCGACCGGCTATCGATCGGGCGGCATCAATCCGCGCGCCAACGTCATCAACACATTCGATCCGGAAAAGGCGACGGCTTATGAAGCGGGCATCAAGTCGCAATTTTTCAACAACCGCCTGCGCTTCAACCTCGCCGGCTATATCACCGACTATGACAATCTTCAGGTCCAGCAATTCGCGGCGGGCAGCGGGGGCGCGACGTCGCTCATCGTCAATGCGGGCAAGGTGCGGCTGTCGGGCTTCGAGGCGGAAGTGACAGCTCTGCCGTTCCGCGGTTTTCAGATCGATGGATCGGTCGGCTATGTGAAGACCGACTATAAGGTCTTCCTGTTCCGCGATCCCGCCACCAACCAGATCCTCGACGTCGCCGATCAGGCCAAGCCGCTCTATACGCCGAAATGGAGCATCCATCTGGGCGCCGAATATTCGCATCCCGTCGGCGACGCACTTGTCCGCCTGCGCGGCGACTATTCGCATCGCACGCAAATCTGGTTCAATGCGCTCGACAATACGGCTCCGTTCAACCGGAATCTGATCTCTCCGTCGCAAAGCAACGTCAAGGCGCGTCTGTCGGTCGAGGATATTCGCCTGGGCGGCGGTAAGCTGGATATCGGCCTGTGGGGTGACAATCTGCTCAACCAGAAGCGGCTGGCCTATGGCATCGACTTCGGCGCCCTGGGCTTTGCCGGTGCGACCTTCAACAAGCCGGTGTCCTACGGCATCGACGCCCGCATCCAGTTCTGAAGCAGGGGCGCAACATAAAAGAGCGGGAGGCGAAGATCTTCGCCTCCCGCTCTTTTATGTTGCCGGAAGGAGAGCGGAGATGATCCGCTCCCTTGTCGAAATGCTCAGCGCCCCATGGCGGCAACCGCCTCGGCCGCGCCCCGGATCGCGCCCTCGATATAGGTGACACCGGTACCGTCGCCAATCTCGACCACATCATGGCCCGCATCGCGCAGCGCATTGGCGAGCGTGGAATCTCCATGCGCCCCCATGGCGACGACGACATGGTCGGCGGCGACGCTCTGCGCCTCTCCGGACGCACTGGTGAAGCGCACGGCGCCCTTGTCGATGCGGATGTCGTTGGCCCCGGCGAACATCGCCACGCCATGCTCGCGCAATTCCGCCAGCACCCGCATCCGCCGCACCAGCAGCAGCCCTCCGCCGAATTTCGGCGCATCGCCCACGATCGTCACGTCGCGACCGCGCTCCATCAGGAATTCGGCCAATTCGCAACCGACCAGTTCGCCGCCGATGATGACCACCCGCTTGCCCAGCGGCATCCAGCTATGCGTCGCCTTGCGCACCAGTTCCAGATTGGCTGTCGCGCCGGTCGCGGCGCCGACCTTGGTCGCAAGGCGCGTCGTCCAACTGGTCTTGCGACGGATCGAGGCGCTGTCCTCGCCCAGCATCATGCCGCGCAGATCATCGCCCGACAGAACGAAATCCTGGTCGCTGCCGGGAATTGGCGGCATGTCGCGCACCGCGCCCGTTGCGACGATCACCTTGTCGGGCTTCAGGCTGGCGATCAATGCGGGCGTTGCTTCGGTCTTGAGGCGTATGTCGACCGAGGACTTGCCGATCTCCCGCCGCAGCCAGTCGAGCAGTCTTTCATTGGGCTCATAGGCCAGCGCCGCAAAGCGCAGCGTCCCGCCCAGCCGGTCCGACTTCTCGATCAATGTCACCCTGGCTCCGGCCTGACTCAGTCGTCGCGCCGCCTCCATGCCGCCGGGGCCGCCGCCCGCGATGACGACATGACCGGGCACGACGGCCGGAGACCAGTCCAGATCCTCAAAACCGGTTTCCGATCGGACCGCGCACCGCACCTGCTGGCGCAGATAGGCGGTCGATACGCAGGTATAGCAATAGATGCAGGGGCGGATGTCGTCGGCCCGCCCCTCGGCCAGCTTCACCGGCAGATCCGGGTCGGCGAGCAATTTGCGCCCCATGGCGAGGAAATCGAACTCGCCGTCGGTCAGCCCCTTCTGTCCGCGGTCCAGTTCCACCCTGCCCGACGCGATGACCGGAATGGTCACGACCTTCCGGATGGCGGCGGCATATTCCAGGTGGATGCCCGGTTCGTGCGGGATGTTGGAGGCGGAGTGCAGCTTGCCCTGTCCGACGTCATGATAGGCGGTGATAGTGATGCCGTCGGCCCCGGCGGCTTCCACCATCGGCGCCAGTTCCTTGGCATGATCGATGGTGATGCCGTTCTTCTTGCCCATCTCGCGCGAGTCGATCTTGACCCACATCGGGAAGTCAGGGCCGACGGCGTCGCGCACCGCACGCACCACTTCCAGCAGCAGGCGCGCGCGGCCTTTCAGGTCGCCGCCATAATCATCGGGGCGCGTGTTGGTCGCGGGCGACATGAAGGAGGAGAGGAGATAGCCATGACCGCCATGGATCTCGATCCCGTCGAAGCCCGCCGCCTTGGATCGGCGGGCGGCGTC
This sequence comes from Sphingobium lactosutens, assembly GCF_013393185.1. Lineage (GTDB taxonomy): Bacteria > Pseudomonadota > Alphaproteobacteria > Sphingomonadales > Sphingomonadaceae > Sphingobium > Sphingobium lactosutens_A. The sequence goes on from NZ_QJQX01000042.1 coordinate 48,652, forward strand.
GGCGAACTGCCGGACGGCTAGAGCAATGTCGTCCTTGGTCAGCACCTTGATCTGTGGAACGGTACCACCGGCAAAGGCGGCCATTTCTTCCGGCAGAAAATAGTCCGGAAAGTCCCCGGCGAAGGGCGGCGGATAGGCCGGCGCCCAGAGCGGATGGCCCTGTCCCGCCGAATGGGTGGCGACCAGCCCGCCATGATGCAACTGCGTCGCGATCCGCCCGCCTGCGGCATGGACGGCATCGACCAGCCGCTTGAGGCCGGGCAGGAAATGGTCGTCGGAAATGGCGGTCTGCCTGGGCTGCACCGCGCCCACAGGCCAGGCGACGCCCATTACGCCGGTCACGATCATGCCTGCGCCGCCCCTGGCCTGTTCGACATGATAGTCGATCAGCCGCTGGCCGACCGTGCCATCTTCCTCGGCCAGGCTGACGCCCATGGCAGTCACGAAGATGCGGTTGGCGACCGTCAGCGTACCGATCCGGCCGGGACTGGACAGGGTGGGATGCCCCGAGGCGGTGCGGGGGGCGGGGGCAGCGGCCATTCGTCTCTCCTGAATCATTATATGCGTAAATTTTATCATTTCATATCACGTTTTAAGTTGATAGTCTCAATCAATAATAGTCTATCGCGTAGATATATGCGCGTTTTTGGAGGTGGATATGTCGCAGGCATGGCTCGATCGGATCGCGCTGCAGGATCTGGTGATGCGCTATTGCCGGGGATGCGATCGACGCGACTTCGCGCTTGTCCGCTCGCTCTATCATGACGATGCGATCGATGACCATGGTTCGATGTTTACCGGCGGACCTGACGAGTTCGTCACATGGCTGGCGCAGGTTACGCCGCAGTGGGACATGATGCGCCACACTATCAGCAACAGCCTGTTCGTGGTCGATGGCGACCGGGCGGAGGGCGAGCATTATGTCGAGGCCTGGCATCGCACATCAGGACCGGATGCACGGCAATATATCGTCCTGGGCCGCTATCTCGATCGCTATGAGCGGCGCGATGGCGTTTGGAAATTCACCTATCGCAGTCTGGTTTTCGACCATGGATCGATTGTCCAGGTCGCTGTCGACATAATCTCGCAGATGCGGCGCGATGCCCCCAACGGTCGTGCGGATCGCGATGATCCCTCCTTCGCCTATCCCTTGCTGGCGGGGCTGTCGGCATGAGGGCCGCCTTATGGGACGGCGCCGGGCTGGTCGTCAGCGACCGGCTGACGCTGCGGCCGCTGGAGGCCGGGGAAGTGCGCGTCCGCGTGCAGCGGTCGGGTATCTGCCATAGCGACATTGCGATGATGACGCCGCATCTTCCCGTGCTGCCGATCGTGCTGGGGCATGAGGCCGCGGGCGAGATCGCCGACCTGGGACCGGGGGTCGAAGGCTGGGCGGTGGGCGATCCTGTTACCGTCGGCACCCAGACACCATGTGGGCAATGCCGCGAATGTCGCCGCGGCGAGCCGCATAATTGCGATATCAACTGGGGGGTCGACCCCGCTTTTCCCTTCATGCTGGACGGCAGGCCTGTCGCATCCTTCGCCAACGTCTCCTCCTTTGCCGGGGAGATAGTGGTGAAAGCATCGCAGATCTTCGCGATTGACGGTCTTCCGCTTGAACAAGCTGCGCTGATCGGCTGTGCGGTGTCAACCGGGGTCTGCGCATCGCGGACGCTGGGACGGGCAGGTCCGGGTGACAAGGTGGCGGTGTTCGGCGTTGGCGGGATCGGCGTCAACGCTATTCAGGGCGCCGTCCAGAGCGGGGCTGCCGTGATTGCGGTCGATGCCAATCCCGCGAAGGAGGCAGTGGCGCGACAGTTCGGCGCTATCGGCTTCATTCTGGCCGACCAAATGCAGAACAGCGACGATGCGGCAGCAAGGCTGGCGGCGGCGCATGGCCCGATCGACCTCGTGGTCGAATGCAGCGGTTCCGTCGCGGCGATCGAAACCGCGCTCCGCTGCATCAAGCGTGGCGGCCGGGTGGTGCTGATCGGCATGTCGAAACCGGGATCGCAGGCGGCGCTGCCGCTCGACCGTTTCGTCATGGGTGGGGAGGTGATCGCGACGATGAACGGCGGCGCGGTGCCTGCCCGCGACTATCCCGACCTCATCGCCCAGGCGCGGGACGGGCGTTTGAACCTTGCCGATCAGGTGAGTGGGGTCTGGCCGCTGGACAGGATTGGGGAGGCGATAGCTGCACTCAAGGCGGGCGAAGTCACCCGTGCCCTGGTCGATCACGAATTATGACCTCATCAGGAAGGAAATGACCATGGAAGACGTCCGACTGTCGGCAACCTGGCGTAATTTCTGCGATCGGCTGGCGCAGGCGGGAGAGGTTCTCGACCGGTCGGCTGCGCCGGGCACACCGATCGATCAGGCCGAGGGGCTGCGCTACCTCTCACGGCTGACGCGCACTGCGCTCAATATGCTGGTCGACTCCAGCGATCCCGATTTCCCGCGCCTTTTCCTGCTGTGCGACGACGCCATCAAGATCGGCGCGGACAATCCCGACAATCTTTACCAGCAGATCGTCGTGCGCGGCGATCGCGACTATCGCATCACCGGTCAGTGCAACAGCGTTCCTTATTTCTCGATAGGGTCGAAGGCGAACCGCTATGCGATCGACGGAACCATGGCCTCGACCGGCGAGATCGAACTGGCCGACATGGACATCGGTCCCGACGGCACGTTCGAGATAATCGCAAGCAAGACCGAAAAGCCCGGCAACTGGCTGCCCATGGCCGACGACAGCACATTGCTCATCATCCGCCAGACCTTCAATGACAAGAAGGCGGAAGTTGCGGCCGATGTGCGGGTCGAACGGATCGGTGAAGGGCCTGCGGTGCCCGCGATCCTGACGCCGGAAACGATCCAGGCGCAACTGAGTGGCGCGGCGGCCTGGGTGCGGGGGACAGCGAACATTTTCGCTGATTGGGCTCAATGGTTCATGGAGCAGCCCAACCGCATCTATGAGGGCAAGGACCAGACGGTCTACCAGCGCGCGGGCGGCGATCCGAAAATATGGTACGGCCACATCTATTACGACCTCGCGCCCGATGAGGCGCTGGTCATCACCGCCACGCCGCCGCCATGCCGCTTCTGGAATTTCCAGATCGACAATTGGTGGATGGAATCGATGGACCATGTGAACCGCAAGGTCTGGGTCAATGGCGCACAGGCGATATATGAAGCGGATGGCAGCGTCATCCTCGTCTGTGCCGATCGCGATCCGGGCTATGGCAACTGGATTGACCTGTCGGGGCATCGCAGTGGCACCGGCCTGTGGCGCTGGATCGAGGCGAGCGAGCATCCCGTTCCGCAATGCCGGGTGGTGAAGCTCTGACGACCGTCTGAACGGCTTCCCGTGGCAGGTGCCAGCGGCGAGAGTCGCCATCGCCACCTGCGCAACGGGAAGGCAGCCCGACCGCGTCCTTCCTATTCTTCCTGCCGTTCCAGATCGCGAAGCGCGGTGCGCAGCACCTTGCCGCCGGCATTGCGGGGCAGAGCGTCGATGAAGGCGACCCGGCGGGGCGCCTTGTAATTGGCCATATGCGCCCTTGCCCAGCCGATGATCGCACGCTCGTCCGCCTGCTGGCCCGGGCGCAGCACGACGAACGCCTTGCCGACCTCGCCCAGCCGTTCGTCGGCGATGCCGATCACGGCCGCCGTTTCAATGGCGGGGTGGGCAGCGAGCAGGCTCTCGATCTCGGCGGGATAGCAGTTGAAGCCGCCGGAAATATACATGTCCTTCTTGCGATCGGTAATGGCCAGATAGCCGCGCGGGTCGATCGTCCCGATGTCGCCGCTGTGCAGCCAGCCGTCGGCATCGATCGCCTCCGCCGTGGCCGCCGGATCGTCCAGATAGCCCTGCATCACCGAAGGCCCGCGAATCCACAATTCGCCGGTCTCGCCCCGCCGCAGGTCGCGGCCAGCCTCGTCGACGCAGCGTATCTCGATGCCGGGCAGCGGATAGCCGCACGTGTGCGCTACCGTGTCGGAATCGTCGCCCTGCCGGGTCATGGCGATGGCGCCGCATTCGGTCATGCCATAGCCGTTGACGATATTGGACATGCCCAGTTCCTGTCGCATCCGTTCGACCAGCATGGGCGCGACCGGTGCTGCACCCGTCACCGCGACGCGCAGCGAGGAAAAGTCACGCGGCTTTTCTCCCGCCAGTTCCTGCAACAGCGTCACATAGATGGTCGGCGGTCCGGGCAGGAAGCTGATCCTGTTCTGCTCGATCTGGCGGACCATTTCGGCGCCGTCGAACATCGCCATCGGCAGGATCGTCGCGCCGCGGGTGAAGCAGACGACCCAGCCCGCCTTGTAGCCGAAGGTATGGAAGAAGGGATTGACGATCAGATAGCGATCCCCCGCGCGCAGATCGACGCGGACCGCCCAGTCGCCGAAAATCTGCACGGCCTGCGCGTGCGCAGTCAGAACGCCCTTGGGCCGGCCGGTGGTGCCGGAGGTGAAGATGATGTCGCTGATGTCGCCGCCGCTGATGCGCGACAGCGCTTCGTCCACGGCCGGATCGGCCGCGCCCCGGCCGCGCGCGACGAAGGCGTCCCACTGGGTGTCGATCAGGACGCTTTCCAGAAGGTCAGGCATATCCTCGCCAGCGATCAGCGCGCGATAGTCGGTGTCGAGGAAATGTTCCGGCACGAACAGCAGCTTTGCTTTCGAGCGGCGGAGGATGTCGGCGGCTTCCTGCCCCTTGAAGCGGGTGTTGAGCGGCACGATGGCCGCGCCCACGCTTTGCGCGCCCAGTGCCGCCAATATCCAGGTCCGGTCATTGGGCGCCCAGATGGCGATGCGGTCGCCATGGCGCAGGCCGCAGGCGAGGAAGGCGGAGGCGGCCGCCCGCGCATCGGCCCAGACCTGCGCAAAGCTCCAATGCTGGTCGCCCTCGATGATCCCCGGCTGGTCGGGCCAGCGCTCCGCCGCCGCCTTGGCCGCATGGGGGATAGTGTGGGGCCAGGTGCCCATTTCTTCGGTCATCCGCGCGGCTCCCTTGGCAGTCCGAGGCCGCGCTCGGAGATGATGTTGCGCTGGATCTGGTCGGTGCCGGCATAGATGGTGTCGGACCGGCTCATCAGATACATGGATGTGAGGCTGTCGAACCGCTCCTCGTCGATGCCGATCTCGCCTTCCTGCCCTCGCACATCCATCGCCAGTTCGCCCAGCGCCTTGTGCCATTGTGACCAGTAGAGCTTGTAGGTGTAGGCTGCGCCCGACAGCGTTTCATCCGACAGCATCCGCAGGCCGTTATAGCGCATGATCTTCAGGCCCGCATGGGCATGGGCGATCCGCTGGCGGATGAGCGGATTGGCGGCCTGACCGTTCGCTTTGGCGGCGGCGATGATGGCGTCCAGCTCGTTGCGGAAGTGCATCTGCTGGGCGAGCGTCGACACGCCGCGCTCGAAGCCGAGCAGCGTCATCGCCACCTTCCAGCCCTCGCCCTCCGCCCCGATCCGGTCGATGGTGAGGGCCTCCGCCCCGTCGAAGAAAACCTCGGCGAACTCCGCCTCGCCGGTCATCTGGCGGATGGGGCGGGGGGTGACGCCGGGCTGGTCCATCGGCACCATCAGGAAGGAGAGACCCTTGTTGCCTACGCTCCCCGGCTGCGTGCGGGCGACCACGAAGCACCAGTCCGCGATCATGCCCATCGATGTCCAGATCTTCTGTCCGTCGACGATGTAGCGATCGCCCTCCCGCCGCGCCTTGGTCTTGACGTTGGCAAGGTCGGAGCCTGCGCCCGGCTCCGAATAGCCCTGGCACCAGATCGCACGGCCATGGGCGATGTCGGGCAGGAAGCGCGCCTTCTGCTCCTCTGTGCCCATCGCCAGTAGCGTCGGCCCCAGCAACTCGACACCCAGATGGCCGACGCGGGGAGGGGCTTTGGCACGGGCATATTCCTCCGCGAAGATCACCTGCTCCGCGATGGAGGCGCCTCTGCCGCCCCATTGTTCCGGCCAGCCGACGACGCTCCAGCGCGCCTCGCCCAGCGCGGTTTCCCAATCGCGGCGTTCCTCGACATGGTCCATCTGGCTGGTCTGGCCGCGCAGCGCCTTGAAGGGGCCGGACAGTTGATCGTTCAGCCAGCCGGCCGCTTCCGCGCGGAACGCCTTGAGTTCAGGGGCGAAGGCGAGTTGCATCAGGCGACCTCGAACAATCCGGCCGCGCCCATGCCGCCCGCGACGCACATCGACACCACGACATAGCGGACGCCCCGGCGCTTGCCCTCGATCAGCGCATGGCCGACCAGCCGCGAACCCGTCATGCCGAAGGGATGGCCGATGGCGATGCCGCCGCCATTGACGTTCAGCTTGTCGGGGTCGATCTCCAGCTTCTGCTGGCAATAGACGGCCTGAGACGCGAAGGCCTCATTGATTTCCCACAGGCCGATGTCCTCGATCTTCAGCCCCGCCCGGGCAAGCAATTTGGGGATGGCGAACACCGGGCCGATGCCCATTTCATCCGCGCCGCAACCCGCGACCTGGAAGCCGCGATAGACACCCAGCACCGGTAGGCCTTCCTTCTGCGCGGTGGCCAGGTCCATGACGACCTGTGCCGAGGCGCCATCGGACAGCTGGCTGGCATTACCCGCCGTCACATGGCGGCCTTCCTTGACGACGTCGCCATTTTTGAACACGGGCTTCAGTTCCGACAGCTTTTCATAGGTCGTCCCGGCGCGGATGCCTTCGTCAGCCATCAGCAGCAGCTCTTCCTTGCCGCTTTCCTTGCCTTCCTTGTCGAACAGCGCCTTGGTGAGCGCGATAGGCACGATCTCCGCATCGAACCTGCCCGCAGCCTGCGCGGCGGCGGCGCGTTGTTGCGACAATGCGGCGAAGCGGTCCTGCGCCTCGCGGCCGATGCCATAGCGGTCCGCGACGATCTCGGCCGTCTCGATCATCGCCATATAGGCGTAAGGGTCGCGCTGCTTCACGAACTCGGAACGGTTGCGGAAATTGGGATAATGTTTGTCGATGGTCAGCGACACATTCTCCGCCCCGCCCGCCACCGCGACGTCGATCTCGTCGCACATGATTGAGCGCGCGGCAAAGGCGAGCGCATTAAGGCCCGAGGAGCATTTGCGGTCCATCGCAAAGCCGGCGGTCGTGTCGGGCAACACCGACCCATGCACGGCCAGCCGGCCCAAATTATAGCTTTGCGTGTTCCACTGGTTGGCGACGCCCAGATAGACGTCGTCGACGCGGGCCGGATCGATGCCGGCGCGCTCGACGGCGGCATTGACGACATGGGCCGCCATGACGGGCGCCTCGGTATCGTTGAAGGCGCCGCGATAGGCCTTGCCGACGCAGGTGCGGGCGGTGGAGATGATGGCTGCTTCACGCATGTCTTAAAATCCGTGCATGTTGGTGGGGCCGAAAAAAGCGCGCATTTCGATCACTTCATTCGCCTCGTTGAAGCGGAAGATGTCGATCACATCGACGCGCTGCTGCTTCCCCTCCCAGTGGAGATTGACCGAAAAGGCGAAGGCCGCATGGTCGGCGGCGATGCGGACGGGTCCTTCGAGCTTGAGTTTCGCGCCGGTCTGCATGGAGGCGGCGTAGAAAGCGCGGATGGCCTCGCGGCCCTTGTGCTGCGGGCTGCCGACCGGGTCTTCGACCGTGGCGTCAGTAGCGAACAAGGCGGCGGCCTGATCGGGGCTGCCCGCGTCGAACGCGGCGACATAGGCGTGGACGGCGGCTTCCATTTTCTGAGCGTCGGGCATGGGGGCTTACTCCGGATAATAGCGGCTGATGGTGTCGATGATGCAGGCGGGCTTTTCGCTGCTCTCGATCTCGATGGTGACGCGGACGGTGGACTGGATCGCGCCTTTCACCTCCTCGACCTTCACGATCTCGCCTGTCCCGCGAATGCGCGAGCCGACGAGAACGGGGCTGAGGAAGCGGGTTTTGTCCATCCCGACATTGACCCCGGCGGAAAAGCGCTGGACCTCGATCATCTGCGGCAGGAAATAGTTGACGAGACTGAGCGTCAGATAGCCATGCGCGATGGTCGCGCCGAACGGGCCATCCTTGGCGCGCGCCGGGTCGACATGAATCCACTGACGGTCGCCGGTGCAGTCCGCAAAGGCATCGATCCGCGCCTGATCGATGGTCAGCCAGTCGCTGGCGTCCAACGCCGCGCCGTCCTTGCCGATCAGATCGCGCGGACTTTCGAAGATGACCGCCATGGCTCAGGCCTTCTGGCTCGACACGGGCAGGATTTCCCCGGTCATGTAGGAGGACAGCTCGCTCGCGAGGAAGATCATCACATTGGCGACCTCCCACACTTCAGCGGGGCGCTTGAAGGCTTCCTTCTCGACCAGAAGGTCCAGCGCTTCCTGTGTCGTCACCTTGGCGAGGAAGGGGTGCATGGCAAGGCTCGGCGCGACCGCGTTGATGCGCACGCCATGCTCAGCCGCCTCGATCGCCGAGCAACGGGTGAAGGCCATGACACCCGCCTTGGCGGCGGCATAATGGGCCTGCCCCTTCTGCGCGCGCCAACCCAGAACCGAGGCATTGTTGACCATCACGCCGGACTTGTTGGCATACATGTGCGGCAGGAAAGCGCGGGTCATGCGGAACAGGCTGGTCAGCGTCACGTCCAGCACGCGGTTCCACTGCTCGTCGGTCATGTCGACGACGTCGACCTCGCCGCCCAGCCCCGCATTGTTGATGAGGACATCGACCCTGCCGAGCGCGGCCAGCGACGCGTCGCGCAGGCCCTGCACGGCCTGCTCGTCGGTGACGTCGCACACGAACGTCGCTGGCCGTTCCACGCCCGCCTCGTCAGCGATCCGGTCGGCGGCTTCGCCAAGGCGGCGTTCATGGAAATCGCTGATGAGCAGCTTCGCACCTTCCTCAGCGGCGCGCTTGGCGACGGCAAAGCCGATGCCGGTCCCGGCGGCAGCGGTGACGACCACGGTCTTGCCGGTCAGCAACCCGCGCGGTGTGGGGTAGGGCGGAACGGGGGATGTCGGGGTCATGCTGCGTCCTCGAAGAGTATGGTGGCCAGCGCCTCGCGATGCTGGTCGGGGGAGCCGAGCCAGCTTGCGGTGGCGCGGGCGCGCTTGAAATAGAGATGGGCGTAATGTTCCCCGGTGAAGCCGATGCCACCATGCAACTGGATCGCATCGCCCGTGACCGAGCGACAGGCATCGGAGACATATTCCCGCGCGACATGGCAGGCTTCGGCCAGTTCCGTACCATCCTCGTCAATCGCGGCGGCGGCATAATAAGCGGCGGAGCGGGAAGCCTCGACCAGCATCATCATGTCGGCCAGCATATGCTTGTAGGCCTGGAAGGAACCGATGACCCGTCCGAACTGCACCCGCTGCCTTGCATAGTCGACTGTGGCGTCGAGGCTGTAGTGCGCCACGCCCGTCTGCTCGGCGGCGAGCAGGCCCGCGCCGATGGTGAGGGTGCGGTCGATGGCGGCCCTGGCGTTGCCGGGGGTGCCAAGCAGTTGGTCCGGCGTGATCACGCAATCGAAGGTCAGCCGCGCGAAACGGCGCGTCCGGTCGAGACTGGGCAACGGCTCGATGGTCAGGCCCGGCGCGTCCGCCTCCAGCACGATCAGGCTGTTGTCCGAGGTTGCCACGACGATCAGCTCCGCCACATGGGCGAAGGTCACGAAATTGGCTTTGCCGGTCAGCCGACCGCCTGAGAGGGCCGGGCGGTCGGCTGTCCCGGCAAAGCAGGCGCGCGTTCCGCAAGCGAGACGAGGGAGAAGTGTCGAAAGCTGCCCCTCATTCCCGGCCGCCAGCACAGCCTGCACCGCCAGAACTGCTGTTTCGAAAAAGGGAACGGGCGCGAGGCACCGGCCCATCTCCTCCAGAACCAGCGTCATCTCCACCGCGCCCAGCCCCAGCCCGCCATGCGCCTCCGGCACCATCAGCCCGGCAAAGCCCATGTCGCCAAGGCCCTGCCAGAGCGCCCCGTCAAAGCCGCTCGCGCCTTCGACCGCAGCCCGCACGGCCTCGGCACTCGCGGCGTCGCTCAGGAAGGCGCGGGCGGCTTCCTGTATCGCGCGCTGGTCGTCGCTGAGTGCGAAATCCATCAGGCCGCTCCGTAGACCGGCTTGGCGGGCTGCCGGGTCTCGATCAGCTTGCGGACGATCGGGTCCAGCTCGCTCGCCTCGAAGCGGGCGCCCTTGTCATGGGCGGGGCTGTCGGTCCAGCCTTGCGACAGGAAGATGGTGCCGCCCTTCAGCTCGAATATCTGGCCGGTCACGCCCTTCGACTGGCCCGACACCAGATAGGCGACCAGCGGCGCCATATTTTCCGGCGCAAACACGTCGAAGCCGCCAGCCTTCACATCCATGTCGAAAGCGCCGGTATTGGTCATTCGGGTGCGCGCATTGGGCGCGAGCGCGTTGGCGGTTACGCCGAGCCGCGCCAGTTCCGCCGCCTGCACCAGGGTCAGCGCGGCAATGCCGCCCTTGGCGGCCGAATAGGCCGACTGGCCGACCGAGCCTTGCAGGCCCGCGCCGCTGGTCGTGTTGATGATCCGCGCATCGACCGGATTGCCCGCCTTGGCCTGTGCCCGCCAATATTCGGCGGCATGGCGCGCGGTGCAGAAATGGCCGCGCAGATGCACCCGGATCACCGCATCCCATTCTTCCGGGCTACAGGTGAAGAACATGCGGTCGCGCACGAAGCCCGCATTGTTCACCACCGCGTCCAGCCGCCCGAAACTGTCGAGCGCGGCTTCCACCATGCGCTTGCCCGCGTCCCAGTCGGCCACGTCATTGGTGTTGGTGACGGCCTCGCCGCCCATGGCGCGAATCTCGTCCACCACCTGTTCGGCCGCGCCTTTGGTTAGCCCAGCCTCGCCATGGGCGCCGACGCCGAGGTCATTGATGATGAGCTTGCAGCCCTCCGCCGCCAGACCCAATGCATAGGCCTTGCCCAGCCCATTGCCCGCCCCGGTGACAATCGCCACGCGTCCTTCGCAGATACCCATTTTCAAGCGTCCTTAAGAGATTTCAAAAGATGCGCGCTGAGGTCGCCGCTAAGATCGACCTGCGCATAATCGCGTTCGACAAAGCACCATTGGCGCTCGATCCGCCGGAACTTGTCATGATAGCGCCCGGTCGCGACCGGCTGGAGCGGATAGCCCTCGGTTGCCTGCAACACCGTCCATTGCGATCGGCTGGTGGCGCTTTCACCGTCTTCGCTCAGCAGGATGATCGGGTTGGTCATGATATGCCGGGTGCACGGCTTGCCGTCATAGAGGCGCATCCAGCCGCGCCACATCGCGGCTATGGCTTCTTCGCCCACAATCCGCTGGCCGCTGGCGATCACGCCGCCATGACGAAACAGCCGTGCCGCGCCGAGAAAATCCGCCGCGTCGATCAACTCGGCATAGAGATAGAGCAGATTGGGAATGGCGATGGCTGCGTCGTTCATGCCCGTTTCTCCCGCAAAGCTGCTGTCGGCCCTGTTAGCCGAACCGCGATAGCGTCTGACCAGATGCGCTGCCGATCCGCTTCGGGTGCGATCAGCGGCTCCGCCTCGACCAAGTCCGTCAGCGCGGCGCGGGCCAGCTTCTGATATTCGCCCTCGCCGTCATTCTTCCACGTGACCTGATGCGGTTCGAAGCTCTTGATAACCCTGGCCGGATTGCCCGCCACCAGACTGCGCGGCGGTGTTTGCGTGTCGGATTTGACGAGGCTCAGGGCCGCGACAAGATTTTCCGGTCCGATCACCGCATTATCCAACACCACGGCGTTCATCCCGATCAGCGCATTCTCGCCAATCTCGCAGCCATGGATGATCGAGCCATGCGCGATGGTCGCGCCGCGCCGGATGATTGTGTCGCGCAGCTGGTTGGCATGGACGGTCACGCTATCCTGTATCGAGCTATCGCCTTCCACCACGATCCGCCCGAAATCGCCACGCAGGGACGCGCCGGGCGCGATGAAGCAGCCCGGTCCGACGATCACGTCCCCGATCAGCGACGCCAGCGGATGAACGTAGCTGGTCGGGTCGACCACGGGAACGATCCCCTGATAGGCGTAGCAGGGCATGTTACAGCCGCTCGATGATGGTGACGTTGGCTTGCCCGCCGCCCTCGCACATGGTCTGTAGGCCATAGCGGCCGCCGGTGCGTTCCAGGGCATTGAGCAAGGTGGTCATCAGCCGCGCGCCGGTGGCGCCGATGGGATGGCCGAGCGCAATCGCGCCGCCCTGCACGTTCACTTTCTCATGCGGGATGTCGAGTTCCTTCATCCACGCCATGGGCACGCTGGCAAAGGCCTCGTTGCATTCGAACAGGTCGATGTCGCTGATGCTCATCCCTGCCTTCTTGAGCGCATATTGGGTGGCGGGGATCGGGCCGGTCAGCATCCATACCGGATTGGCGGCACGCACCGAGAGGTGATGGATGCGGGCGCGGGGCTTGAGGCCATGTTCCTTCACGGCCCGTTCGCTGGCGATCAGCAGAGCGGCGGCGGCATCGCAATTCTGGCTGGCGACGCCGGCGGTGACGAGGCCGCCTTCGCGCACCGGGTTGAGACCGGCCAAGCCCTCCAGCGTGGTCGCCGGGCGGATGGTTTCATCCTTGGCCAGACCTTCGAAGGCCACGACCTCGCGGTCGAACCAGCCTTTGTCCCATGCGGCCTGCGCGCGCTGGTGGGAGGCGAGGGCGAAGGCTTCCATGCCCAAGCGACTGATGCCCCATTTTTCCGCGATCATCTCGGCGGAGCGGATCTGGTTGACTTCCTCACCGCCATAGCGGGCGTCCCAGCCCTTGGAACCGAGGAACGGGCTGTCGAAGCCATAGGGCTGGCCCGCGACCATGGCGGCGGAGATGGGAATGGCGTTCATCGCCTGGCTGCCGCCCGCGACGACCAGGTCCTGCGTACCGCTCATCACGCCCTGCGCGGCAAAGTGCACGGCCTGTTGCGAGGAACCGCACTGGCGGTCGATGGTGACGCCCGGCACTTCCTCGGGTAGCCCTGCGACCAGCCAGGCGGTGCGGCCGATATTGCCTGCCTGCGGCCCGATCGTGTCGCAGCAGCCCCAGACCACATCGTCAACGAGGGCCGGATCGATCCCGGTGCGCTTCACTAACTCCCGGATTGGATGCGCGCCAAGGTCGGCGGGATGGACGCCGGCGAGGCTGCCCTTCTTGCGGCCAACGGGCGAGCGGACGGCGTCGATGATATAGGCTTCAGGCATTATCACTCTCTCTGGCGAAAGTCTGGTCCGGCCCCATGGGCTGGGTGAAGAGGCGCGCCGCGATCCGGGCGCGATGGTAGGCGGGGGTGCCCCATGTCTGGGTCAGCGCAAGCGCGCGCTTGAGGAACAGATGGACGTCGACTTCCCAGCTATAGCCCATGGCGCCATGCACCTGGATCGAGGTGCGGGCAGCCTTGTCGGCGGCTTCCAGCGCGACCAGCTTGGCATGACTGATCCGCGCGCGGGACTGCACGTCGCGATGGCCGATCTCGGCGGCGGCTGCTGCGACGACCGGCTTGGCGAACTCGATTGCGACCTGCGCGGAGGCGAGATGGTGCTTGACCGCCTGATAGCTGCCGATGGGTTTGCCGAACTGCTGGCGTTCCTTGGCATAGTCAACCGCCAGATCGACGGCGCGCTGCGCAAGGCCAAGGCCCATGGCGGCGTTGAACAGGGCGGCACGGTCCAGCGCCAAGTCCCAGTCCGCCTTACCCAGTGGAGTGGCGTTCTCCACATTCCACTCGATGGAGAAGAGGCGGCGGAACGGATCGATGCTGGCTTGCGCCGTCAGCGTCACCTGATCGGGCGTGGCAAGATAGGCCTCGCCATCACGTTCCAGCAGGATCGCCGCCGCGCTGTCGGCGTTGGCGATATAGGGATTGGCCGGATGCGCGATGGCTATGGTCGCCAGCGGATCGCTCAGCACCACATGATCGGGCGCCAGCGCGGCCAGCATGGGCGCGGCGACGCCCGCGCTTTCGACCAGTGGTTCAGGCAGCGCAACATAGCCCGCTTCCTGCGTGATCAGGGCGAAGTCGGTTTCGGTCAGCCCAATGCCGCCCGCGCTTTCGGGCAGAAGCACCAGTGTCAGGCCCGTCTCCACGATCGACGCCCAGCGGGCATCGTCACGCGCTGTCCCGGCTTCCATCATCCGGCGCCAATGATCGGGCGTGCAGCTATCCGCGAACAGCGTGCGCGCCGTCTCCGCGAACATCAGCTGTTCTTCGTTCAGGGTGAAGTCCATGTCCGCCCCTCCCTTCAGCGCGGCAGGCCGAGCATGCGCTCGGCAATGATGTTGCGCTGGATCTCGTTCGACCCGGCATAAATGGGACCGGCGAGCGAGAAGATATAATCGTCCAGCCAGTCGTGCCCGCCCGGCGGCGGGATCAGCTCCGCCTCCGTCCCAAGGATCGAAAGCGCGGTCTGGTGCAGGTGGATGTCCATTTCCGACCAGAAAATCTTGTTGGTGCTGGCTTCGGGGCCGATCCTCGCGCCCGCCATCAGCCGCGAGGCGGTCTGGTAGATAGACAGCGCATAGGCCTCTGCATTCATATGGGCGCGGATGACGTCGGCCTCCAGCATGGGGTCGGCGGTTTCACGGCGTGTCTGCCACAGGTCCGCGAGCTTCGCCGCCGCGACCTGATAGCGGGCCGGGGAGCGCAACATCAGCCCGCGCTCGAACCCCGCCGTCGCCATGCAGATATGCCAGCCCTGCCCCTCGTCACCCAGACGGTTGAAGGCGGGTACCCGCACATCTTCCAGAAAAATCTCGGCGAAACCGACATGACCGTTGATCTTGCGGATCGGGTTGACCGTCACGCCCGGCGCAGTCAGCGGGAAGAATATGAGGCTCATCCCCTTATGCCGTTCCGTTCCCGGCGTGCGGAACAGGCCGAAGGCCCAGTCCGCGAACACCGCCCGGCTCGACCAGATTTTATGGCCGTTGAGGATATAGTCGTCCCCATCCGCCGCGCAGGTCGCCCGCACCCCGGCAAGGTCGGACCCTGCCTGCGGTTCGGACCATGCCTGCGCCCAGATTTCCTCGCCGCTCGCCATCGGCGGCAGGAAGCGCTGCTTCTGCTCATGGCTGCCGAACTCGATCAGCGTCGGTCCCAGCAGGAAGATGCCGTTCTGGCCCACACGCCCCGGCGCGCCAGCGCGCGCATATTCCTCCTCGAAGATCAGCCACTGGATGAGGTCCAGCCCACGGCCGCCATATTCTTTGGGCCATGTCACCATGCCCCAGTCGCCGGACTGGAGCGTCTTTTCCCATGCCCGATGCGCCTCGAACCCTTCGCGGGTCGCGTCATAATGCTCCAGCGGTTGGGCAGGCACATGGGCTTCCAGCCATGCGCGCACTTCCTCCCGGAACGCCTGCTGCTGCGGAGTGTAGGTCAGGTCCATCAGAACTTGGCCGCCTTGCCGGTTTCCACAAAGGCGTCGCGCGCCTTCTGGCTGTCCTCATGCATGTACATTTCGAGGGTGAAGCCCTGTTCCCAGCGGTAGCCGCGATCGACGTCGCGGGCTTCGAGGCCGTTCAGCGCTTCCTTGGCGATCACCAGCGCCTTGCGGGATTTCGACGCGATCAGCGCGGCGAAAGCACGGGCTTCGGTTTCGAGGTCGGCGCGGGGCACGACCTTCTCAACCGCGCCGAGGCGATAGGCTTCCTGCGCCGGGATAGTGCCGCCGGTGAAGAAGGCTGCGCGGACCTTATGCAGCGGCAGCATGCGCGACATGTGGCTCGCCCCGCCCATCGCGCCGCGATCGATCTCCGGCAGCGAGAAGAAGGCGTCGTCGGCTGCGATGATCGTGTCGGACGCGCCGCAAATGCCGATGCCGCCGCCGATCACGAACTTGTGCACCGCGACCACGACCGGGATTTCGGCTTCATGGATCGCCTTGAAGGTCAGGTAGTTGCCGCGATTGAGGGTGGGGATGCGTTCGGGATGGGCCTGCATCTCCTTGATGTCGACGCCGCCGCAAAAGCCGCGCCCTTCGGCCCGGATCAGGATGCAGTGGACGTCCTCGTTGCGCGCCGCATCGGTGATGATCTTCGGCAGGCTGTTCCAGGTCTCGCTGTCGAAAGCGTTGACCGGCGCATGATCGAAGACGATTTCCGCGACGCGCTCTTTGATGGTGCATGTAATCGGCATCTCTATCTCTCCTCAGACCACCGGAGCGGTTTCGCGGCCCAGCGCTGCAAGTACGGCCAAACGCTCGTGCGCCTCGTTCACAATGCGGTCGACCAGCTCTTGGCAGCTTGGAATTTCGCTGATGCGCCCGCCGACCACGCCGGTCGCCATCACGCCATGCTCGATGTCGCCATCGACCACCGCCTTCTGGATCAACATCGGCATGGTCGCGGCCATCATGGCCTGCTTCAAGGGCATCGCGCCATGCGCCGTCATGCCCCGCGCCGATTGGATGAGGTTCAGCCAGCTTGCGCCGCTCTGCTTCTTCATCGTTCTGCTGGCTTCGATGGCGCGGAGCCACATGCCCAGTTTGCCGGATTTTTCGATCCGCTCCATCAGCCGGGTAGCGATCATCCGCTGGGGAATGCCGTCCAGCTTGGTGGTGACGATGATGCGGTCGGTCCCGGCCTTCAGATATTCCGCTTTGGCGCTGTTGGGCACCGGGCTTTCCTGGGTCAGCAGGAAGCGCGTGCCCATGGCGATGCCCACGGCGCCATAGGCCAGCGCTGCCGCCAGCCCCCGCCCGTCGGCAAAGCCGCCGCTGGCGATTACCGGCACCTTCACCGCGTCCAGTACCTGCGGCAGCAGCACGGTGGTCGGCACTGATCCGGTATGGCCGCCGCCTTCGCCGCCCTGCACATTGACCATGTCGACGCCCAGCTCGACCATTTTCTGCGCATGCTTGACCGCGCCCACGGTCGGCACGCAGAGGATGCCCGCATCCTTGAAGCGCGCGATCATCTTGGCGTTCGGCCCACGCCCGAAGCTGACCGCGCGGACCTGATCCTTGTTGGCGAGGATCAGCTCGACAATCTGGTCGGCGCCGGGCTGGAACATATGGAAATTGACGCCGAAGGGCCGATCGGTCCCGCGCCGCACCGTCAGCATCTTCTCGCGCGCCTCATCGGGCGTCATCACCGCCGCGCCAAGGAAACCAAAGGCCCCAGCGTTGGAACTGCCGATGACGAGCGACGGCTCCGCCACCCATCCCATGGCGGTCTGGATGATCGGCCAGCGGCAACCCAGCCGCTCGGTCATGACGGTGTGCAGCGGGTCGCCCATCAGCCTTCGCCTGCTTCTTTCTTGTTAGCGGCCGCCATCGCCTTGCCGTCGAGACCACCGATCGAATTGCCCATCGTCAGGTCGTTCTGCGCGTGAGCGAAATGGTGCATATGATATTGGGCCTCAATCGCGTTGCGCTTGCCCATCAACTCCTCGACATGATTGATTGCCTGTTTGGTCAACCAGTTGCCAAGGCGCGGCTGCGCCACCAGCTTGGCCGCCATCGCTGCCACCGTCTCGCGTAGAGCCTCGCGCGACACGATCTTGTTCACCATGCCGAACTGCTCGGCGCGCTGGGCGCTCATGCGCTCGCCCAGCAGCAGGAACTCCTTGGCGACGCGCGGCGGCAACTCATAGGCGTGGGCGAAATATTCGACGCCCGGAATGCCCATGCGGTTGACGGGATCCTGGAAGAAAGCATCGTCGCTCGCCACGATCAGGTCGCACACCCAGGCGAGCATCAGCCCACCCGCGACGCACGCCCCCTGCACCATGGCGATGGTCGGCTTGGCGACATCGCGCCAACGCCGGCACATACCGACATATTGCTCCTTCTCCCGCGTATAGAGCAGTTCCGCTGCCGGCTTGTTGACATGGGGCGGCACCATCAGCCGGTTGTCGAAAGCCTTGTGCAGATCGCGCCCCGGCGTGCCGATGTCATGCCCGGCGGAGAAATGCTTGCCGTTCCCACCCAGCACGATGCAGCGGACGTCGTCGTCGTTCGTCGCGGCCATGAAGGCGTCGTCCAGCGCATAGGTCATCTGTCCGTTCTGGGCATTGTTGAAGCCCGGACGGTTCAGCATGATCCATGCGACATGGTCGATCACATCATAAGTGACGGGCTCCTCGGTCTCATAAACGATGTCGACCTTTTGCGGTTCGACCAGGTGATCGGCTTCGTTCATCATCCCCTCCTTGCAGGTGGATTGTCCTTGATGACGGATGCGCGGATGTTGTGCGGGTCGAGGCTGGCGATGATCTCCAGCGCCTGCGCGCCGGGCAGCGGCGTTTCGGTAAGCTCGCCCTTCTCCAGCCGGAAACCGGTCGCTTCCTGCACCTCTTCGAAGGTCACGCCGGGATGCAGGGACACGACGCGGATGGCATTATCCGTGCCGCCAAAGTCCATGACGCACAGATTGGTGACGATCATCCGCAGATCGACATCCGAATAATTGCCGCCGGGAACCCGCTTCGCCGGATTATAGCCCACGCCCGACACCATATCGACTTCGCCGCTTACGAAAGTCCGCGCCGTGTGCATCGGGAAGAAAAAGCTGTTGGCGTGGTAGATGGTGTTGCCCGGAAAACCGCGCACGCCCAGCATCTGCGTCTTGGGCTTGTCATAGGTGCCGCCCAGATAGCTCAAATTGATCTGGCCGAAACGGTCGAGCTGGGTCGGCGTCACCATCGCATGGCGCCGCCCGGTCCACACCGCGCTGTCGAAGAAGCGCGAGAAGGGCAGGTAGCCCGAAGCCTTGCGCTCGTCATAGCCGCGAGGGCCAATGGGGACCGGCTGCTCGACCAGATAAGCTTCGCCATCGGTCATCATCAGTTCCGGGCTGTGGGTCAGCTTGGCGAGGCTCGCGGCCAGGCGCGGCACGGGGCCGACGCCGGTGGCGATGATCTCGCCATTGGCGCGGAATGCTTCGGAACAGGCGAAAATGCAGAGTTCTGCCAGAGTCACCTCAGTCATTGTAACGTCAGTCATCAGAATATCGGGAGCGGGAGAGCCGCCACCGCCTCCTTTCCGCCAATGCTTTCCAGATAGGCTTGCTCGGTCGTGCCGACGAAGCGGTCGGCCACCGCCGCCCAGTCGCCAGGCTCGCGCGCGGCGTCGGCATAGGCCTTGAACGCCTTCATGTCCCAGCCATAAGCCGGGGGCATGGAGCTGGGATGCGCGCCGCAGGGCATATGGACCACGCCGCTCACGAAGCAGCGCTCGAACAGATTGAGCTGCGCGTCGTCGGGGTAATGATCCTCGATGCGGTCGACCAGTTCCTCACAGGACACATAGGTCTTGGCCGCCGCCTTGGCGAACCATTCGTCATAATAGCTGTCGGCGCCGAACAGATGGACATTGCCGCGCCAGTCGCTGCGATTGACATGGATCAGCGCCGCGTCGAGCTTGAGCGCGGGCATGGCAACCAGCGTTTCGCCGTCCGCATAGGGAGATTGCACGGTCTTGAGGCCGCCCAGTTCCGCCAGATCGGTACCCAACCCCACGCGGGTCGGCAGGAAGGGCAGACCGAATGCGGCAGCCTTCAGACCCCACTGGAACATTCCTTCGTCCAGTTCCAGTACCTCGATTGCGCCCGCTTCCCGCGCCTTGCGGAACCAGGGCTCCAGCGGAATGGTGTCGAGAGAAACGAACGCGAAGACCAGTTTCTTCACCTTGCCTGCTGCACACAGCATTCCGACATCGGCACCGCCATAGGCAACCACGGTCAAATCCTTGAGGTCCGACCGCAGGATCGCGCGGATCAATGCCATGGGTTTGCGGCGCGGCCCCCAGCCGCCAATGCCGATCGTCATGCCATCGGACAATTGCCCGACCACATCTTCCATGGTCATGCGTTTATCGAGCATAGTTTCAGTCATCCTTTTCGTGAGCCCATTTGTGGCCCCAATCGCTCACCGCCATGCTGGTCGTGGGAACCCAGGTCGCGGGATCGATGACCAGGCCGTTCCAGCCATATTCAATGTCGAAGCCGCTGGGCGTCTGCATGTAGAAGCTCGTCATCTTGTCGTTGACGTGCCGCCCCAATGTTGCCGATAATGGAACCTTGCCTTTGCTTTTAAGCACGCGGTCATAGGCGCGGCCGACATCTTCCAGCGCGGCGACTTCCAGCATCATGTGAACAGCGCCATTTGGGTTTTCAGGCATCTGTCCCAGCGCCAGACTGTGATGACGTCCGTTGCAATGCAGGAAGGCGAAACCAACGCCCGCATCGTCCGGTCCACCCCCCATCAGAAAGAAGCGGCCCAGATCAGTGTCGCCGAAGCCCAGCACATCCTTGTAGAATGTGTGTGCCTCATCGAAATTGGGTGCCGTCAGGACGACATGGCCCAATCCCATGTCGCCATTGTCCCCCGTGATGAATCGGCTTACGCCTGCCGGCGATATGAAGGGCGTGTAATCGACGAACCGACCGTAGAAGATTTCCATCGCGTTGCCGGCCGGGTCCGACGATCGCGCCAGTTCATAGACCTTGCGCGCCCTCGCTTCCATGACATCGGCGCGCTCGACGGGACGCCCCGCCGCTTCCAGACGGGCCAGGACCGATGCGAAATCTTCGCGAGTCGAACATTCCCATCCGGGTGCGACAAATGCGTTTCGCTCGCCCTTCTGCACCCAAAGGCGAAATGGCCGGTCGTCCATGCGGAACAGGGCGACATCTTCACGATCCGATTGTGCGGGCATCAGCCCGACGATGTTGCATGCGAAATCGCGCCAGGCGGACAGATCGTGCGCCTCGATAATCACATAGCCTAGCGATTTTACTGCCATTTCGCTGCCTCGCCCTATCCGTTGTTCCGTCATCGCCATCTTATCTTGCGCTATAAAACTGGCAAATTAACTACGCAAAACATGCTGATGCGTGATAATTATCCGGCAAATGCCGCGATCATATCATCTTTGCCTTCCGATAAAATGGCAATTCGTTCGTGAATCGCCTATATGCATCGCGCAAAATGTGCAAGTCCTGTTCTTCTTGACGTTTTGCGTAATGAAGATTTATATAAGCTACGCATATGGCCGATATGGCTATTGAAGCTTTGAATGGAGACGATGATGACAGGAGCGATGGCGAGTCCAATGTCGGAAGCTGTGGAGGCGCCGGTGCCATCCCCCGGCAGCATCATCGAACGCGCTCGGGCCATGATCCCGGTCTTGCGCGAACGGTCGCGAGCCTGCACGCTCGGCCACGACGTGCCTGTCGAAACCGTCGCGGAAATGAAGGCGGCCGGTTTCTTCCGCGTCCTCCAGCCCCGGCGCTGGGGTGGCTATGAGATGCACCCCAATGTCTTTTTCGAGATTCAGAAGGCGCTGGCCGAAGGCTGCATGTCGACCGGCTGGATCTATGGCGTGCTGGGGTGCCATCCTTATGAACTGGCGCTGTTCCATGACGAGGCGCAGAAGGACGTCTGGGCCGACGATGCCGACATGCTGGTGTCTTCGACCTATCAGCCGGTCGGCAAGGTGGAAAAGGCCGATGGCGGTTTTTACCTGTCTGGGCGCTGGGGCTTTTCCTCCGGTTCGAGCCATTGCGGCTGGGTCTTGCTGGGTGCGATCAATTTCGACACCGATGGCGGGGCGCCGGACATGCGCACCTTCCTGCTGCCGCGTTCCGACTATCGGGTGATCGAAGGGACATGGGACACGTTCGGGCTTCAGGGTACCGGCAGTTTCGACATATTGGTCGAGCGTGTCTTCGTGCCCGAATATCGCACCCATCGCGCTGCCGATGGTTTCGCCTGCTCCAATCCCGGCCAGAAGGAAAATGACTCTCCCCTCTACCGCCTGCCCTGGGCGCAGCTTTTTACCCGCTCGGTGTCCACCGCGGCCTTTGGCGGCGCGCGCGCCGCGATTCGGGCCGCGATCGAGATCATGCAGAATCGCGTCTCGACCAACACCGGCAAGGCGTCGAAAGCCGACCCGAATCTGCACGCCGCCATTGCCCGCGCGATCGCGGAAACCGACGAAATGGAGCTGGCCCATCGCGCGACCTTCAACGAACTGATGGACTATGCCGAACGGGACGAAGCAATTCCCATGGAGCGTCGCGCCCTGTTCGCATACCAGTCGGCCAGCGTGGTGCGTCGCATGGCAGATCTGGCCGACGATATGGTGAAACTGCTCGGCGGACGGGCCATCTATATGTCTAGCCCGATCCTCCAGCCGTGGCTCGACCTGCACGCCGCCCGCGCGCATGTCGCCAATGATCCGGCGAACCGCACCAGTGATGTGATCGGCACCATGCAGGGCGAACCGCCCGCCTTCACTTTCATTTGAGAGGAGCCGTCATGACACAGGAACTTTCCCGCAAGACATATGGCGTCACGGGCGGGCATTGCATTTCGGTGGCAGAGGTGGGGATTGGACCCGTTATCGTGTTTGTCCACGGCAGCGGACCCGGCGCATCGGGCGCGTCCAATTTTCGTCAGAATGTGCAGGCATTTGTCGATGGCGGCTATCGGGTGATCCTGCCCGACCTTATCGGCTATGGCCAGTCGTCCAAGCCGGAGGGCATCGACTATACGCTCGGACTTTTCACGGATACCCTGCATGAAGCATTGACGGCACATGGCGTCGAAAGGGCCATATTGGTCGGCAATTCGCTAGGCGGTGGCATCGCGCTCCAGATGGCGCTGGACCATCCGGACTTTGTCGATCGGCTCATCTTGATGGCGCCAGGTTGCATTCATGAGCGGGAAGACTATTTCAGAATGCCCGGCATTGCCGGCATGGTCAGTTCCTTTGGCGGTCCCGACTTCAACGAGGAAGAGCAACGCCGTCTCATCACCAATCTGGTACATGATCCTGTCCATGTCACGGATGCGCTGGTCAAGGAACGTTTTGCCGTCGCCCGGACCCAGCCCAAGGATGTCATCATGCGGATGCGCACGCCCAACCTGGCGCCCCGCCTTGGCGAATTGAAGATGCCGATCCTGCTCTTCTGGGGCTTCAACGAACGCTTCATGCCGCTGGAGGGGATCAATCTATTTTTCGAGGCATGTGAGGACGTGCGCTGCGTGACCTTCAACAAGGTCGGCCATTGGGTTCAGGTCGAACGTGCCGAGGAATTCAACCGCTATGCACTGGATTTCCTCCATGGCTAGCATATCCGATATCGGTCTGGTTGTGGAGAATGTCGTTACCGGCTTTCGCGGTGCGATGCGCCGTCTGGCGTCTGGCGTCGCGATCGTCGTTGCCCACGGCGACAGCGCTCCGGTCGGCATGGCGGCGACGTCGATCACCTCGCTGACCATGGACCCGCCCGCTGTGCTGGTCTGCGTCAACCAGTCGGCCGGGATCCATTCCTCCCTGTCGCCGGGCAGCCCGATCAGCATCAATATCCTCTCGCGCCATCAGCAGATCGTGTCGGCGGCGTTCGGTGGCGCGGTGGCGCGGGAAAAGCGGTTCGCGGTCGGGCAATGGACACTGGATGGTCATGGCCTGCCTATGTTGGACGAAGCGCAGGCAAATCTGTCCTGCGCGATCGACAGCATCACGCCTTTCGGCACGCACAGCATCGTCGTGGCGCGCGTGGAGGCCGTGCGCCTGGGCGGAACGATCGAACCCCTCATCTATCAGGATGGAGTCTATTTGTGAGCGACACAGTATCGCAGAGCCGGAATGACCTGCTGGCGGACGAGCTTTACCTCGCGCTGCGGGAAGAGCGCACGGTCCCGCCGCTGACGGACCGGTATCCCAGCCTCACCATCGATGACGCCTATGCGATTTCGCTGGGCGCGCTCGAACGACGCAAGGCTGATGGCGAACGCATCGTCGGCAAGAAGATCGGCGTCACCTCGAAGGCGGTGCAGGACATGCTCGGCGTGCACCAGCCCGATTTCGGCTTCCTGACCGACCGCATGTTCGTGGACGGCGACATCGACATCAAGGCCAATGGGCTGATCCAGCCACGAGCCGAGGCGGAGATCGGCTTTGTCCTGAAGGACAGGCTGAAGGGGCCAGGGGTCACGGCGGAACAGGTGATCGCCGCGACCGAAGCGATCGTCCCCTGTTTCGAAATCGTCGATAGCCGAATCCAGGACTGGAAGATCGGCATTGTCGACACGGTGGCGGACAATGCCAGTTGTGGCGTCTATGTACTGGGCGAGGCCCGCGCCGATCCGCGCGCGTACGACCTGCCCAATCTCCACGTCACCGTGACCAAAAATGGTGAGCCACTGTCGGAAGGCTATGGCCATGCCGTTCAGGGTTCCCCGGCTGAGGCAGTGGCGTGGCTCGCCAATACGCTGGGGGTTTATGGCGTGACGCTGGAGGCGGGCGACGTGATCCTGTCGGGCAGCCTGGTGCCGCTGGAACCGGCGAAGGCCGGCGATGTGTTTGAAATGCAGTTGCATGGCGTGGGCGCTTGCACTGCGCGCTTCGTTTAAAAGGGAGGCTTCATGACTGGCAAGGTCAAGGCAGCGATTATCGGGTCGGGCAATATCGGCACCGATCTGATGATCAAGATGATCAAATATCCGCAGAATATGGAACTTGTCGCCGTGGTCGGCATCGACGAGGCATCCGAAGGCCTCGCCATGGCGCGCGAGCACGGCGTGGCGACAACCCATGAAGGGCTGGACGGCCTGCGCGCCATGCCGGGCTATGCCGAAATCGGCATCGTTTTTGACGCCACATCGGCTTATGCCCACAAGGTCCATGACGCAGCACTGCGCGCCGACGGCAAGCAGGTGGTCGATCTGACCCCGGCAGCCATCGGCCCGTACACCATCCCGACCGTCAACGGCGAAGCCAATCTGGATGCCGGGAACGTCAACATGGTGACATGCGGGGGGCAGGCGACGATCCCGATGGTCGCCGCCGTCAGCCAGGTGGCGACCGTCCACTATGCCGAGATCGTGGCGTCGGTATCCTCGCGCTCGGCAGGTCCCGGCACCCGCGCCAATATCGATGAATTCACCCGCACGACTGCAGGGGCTATCGAAAAGGTCGGCGGCGCAGCGCAGGGCAAGGCGATCATCATTTTGAACCCCGCCGAACCGCCGATGATCATGCGCGACACGGTCTTCACCCTATCCGAAGGCGCTGACGAGGACACCATCCGCGCCTCGGTCGAAGCGATGGTGAAGAAGGTGCAGGCCTATGTCCCCGGCTATCGCCTGAAGCAGGAGGTGCAGTTCGAGCGCTTCGGCGACAATAACAAGCTCAAGATTCCCGGCCGCGGCGAGTTTAGCGGAATCAAGACGATGATCCTGCTCGAAGTCGAAGGGGCAGGGGACTATCTGCCCAGCTATTCGGGCAATCTCGACATCATGACCGCCGCCGCCAAGGCGACCGGCGAGCTGCTGGCGCAGCGCATCAGCGAAGGAAAGAAGGTGGCCGCATGACCGCAAAGTTCAATGTGGAAAAGGGCGACAAGCTCTATATCCAGGACGTGACCTTGCGCGATGGCATGCACGCCATCCGCCACATGTACGGCATCGACCATGTGACGGCGATCGCCAAGGCGTTGGATGATGCCGGTGTTGACGCGATTGAGGTCGCCCATGGCGACGGCCTCAACGGCGCCAGCTTCAACTATGGCTTCGGCGCGCATACCGACTGGGAATGGCTGGAGGCGGTGGCTTCGGTGCTGACCCGATCGGTCCTGACCACCCTGATCCTGCCCGGCGTCGGCACGGTTGACGAACTGCGCCGCGCCTATGATATCGGCGTGCGCTCGGTCCGTGTCGCAACCCATTGCACCGAAGCTGACGTGTCCAGGCAGCATATCGGCATCGCCCGCGACTTGGGCATGGACGTGGCCGGCTTCCTGATGATGAGCCACATGATCGAGCCGGAAAAGCTCGCGCAGCAGGCATTGCTGATGGAAAGCTACGGCGCACAGTGCGTCTATGTGACCGATAGCGGCGGCGCGCTCGACATGGACGGGGTGAAGGCCCGGCTCGAAGCCTATGACCGGGTACTCAAGCCCGAAACCCAGCGCGGCATGCACGCCCACCATAATCTCGCGCTGGGCGTGGCCAATTCGATCGTGGCAGCGCAGGGTGGCGCGGTGCGTATCGATGCATCGTTGACCGGCATGGGCGCTGGCGCGGGCAATGCGCCGCTCGAAGTCTTCATCGCCGCCGCCGATCGCAAGGGCTGGAACCATGGCTGCGATGTCAATGCGCTCATGGACGCCGCTGAAGATCTGGTGCGACCGCTTCAGGACCGTCCGGTGCGGGTCGATCGCGAAACCCTCGCGCTTGGCTATGCGGGTGTCTATTCCAGCTTCCTACGTCATGCGGAAAAGGCGGCCGAAACCTACGGCCTCGACACGCGCACCATCCTGGTCGAACTCGGGCGCCGCAAGATGGTCGGGGGGCAGGAGGACATGATCGTCGACGTCGCGCTCGACATGCTGAAGGCACGCGAAACCGCCTGACTCCAGCCGGCCGGGCGATATGGTCCGGCCGGATCGACAGATAGAGAAGGAGGAGAGGCGCGTGGCGGCCCGGAACAGCCTGTCGCTCGACCATATCACCGTAACCGACACGACACCGTGGCGCCTTGCGCAGCTTGCCGCCGCGACGGGATGCACCGGCATCTGTCCTTTCCTCTATGCGATGGACGTGCTGCCCGCAATGCCGCGCTACAATCTCGTCGCCGATCGCGCCGCGCGCCGCGCGACCCGCGATGCGCTGACGGCGACTGGCATCGCGGTCGACCTCGTCTACCCTTTCACCATGGCGGGGCGCACGGTCGTTGCCGATTTCGCGCCCGTGCTGGAGGCGGGAGCGGAACTCGGCGCGCCGCTCGCCAATATCCTCTGCTATGATCGCGAACCTGCCCGGCGCACCGAGAAACTGGTGGAACTGGCCGAACTTGCCGCGCCCTACGGCATCGGCCTTGCCATCGAATTCTATCCGCCCTCGCAGCTTCGCACTCTCGGTCAGGCCCTCGTCGAGATCGAGAGGATCGGGCGAGCGGATGTCGGCGTCATCGTCGATCTGCTGCATATCATGCGCGGCGGCGATGTTGCGGCCAGCATGGCCCTGCTTTCGCACCCTTCGATCCGCATGGCGCAGCTTTCCGACGGACCGGCGGAGATGCCGACCGACCGGATCGAATGGGAAGCGGGCCGCCAGCGGCAACTGCCGGGCGAAGGCAGTTTTGACATTCGCGCTTTCACGGCCGCCCTTGCGCCGCATGTTCCGCTCAGCGTGGAAGCGCCGCGGCAGTCGGCCCTCGACGCTGGCATGTCCGTACTGGAACGCGCCCGCGCAGCGGTGGAAGCGACCCGCACCTGCCTCCTCCAATCGGACGATGACGATGCCGTCGACCGGCGCTATCCCGTGCGGACAACAAATCATGATCGAACAGGATGAAGATGATGCGTGACCTCGTTGATCCGGCCCTCTTGCCCGGCCTGGACCTGATGCCGGCGCTTGAACTCAATGGGAACAGCCTGCCAGCCATCCGCCAGGGCATGGAGCAGATGGCGGCTATGGCCCCGGAGCCAGAAGGCGCCGGAGTCACATGGCGCGAGGATCGCGTGGCGACAACGGACGGTCATTATATATCGGTGCGCATATATACGCCAACGGGGCTTTCCACTGCATTGCCGGCCATCCTCCACATCCATGGCGGTGGCTATGTGACGGGTTCGGTCGCCATGAACCACGCCTCCAATCTGGTGCTGGCGAGCGCGGCCGGGGCAGTGATCATATCGGTCGATTATCGGCTGGCGCCCGAAACGATTGCACCCGGTGCGGTTGAGGATTGTTATGCGGCGCTACGCTGGCTGCACGATCAGGCGGCGCAACTCGGTGTCAATCCGGCGCGCATCGCAGTGCGCGGCGAAAGCGCAGGCGGCGGCCTTGCGGCAGCGCTCTGCCTGCTGGCGCGCGATCGGGGCGGTCCGGCGATCGTGCATCAGAACCTCATCTATCCGATGCTCGATGACCGAACCTGCATCACACGGCTGGCCGATCATCAGGGCGCCTTTGTCTGGACCCCGCAGGCCAATGATTTTGGTTGGCGTTCATTGCTGGGGCAGGCACCGGGCGGTGCCGACATATCGCCCTATGCCGCGCCCGCCCGCGCAAGCGACCTGACCGGTCTGCCGCCCGTCTTCATCGCGGTCGGCGCGCTCGACCTGTTCCTGGTCGAGGACATGGATTATGCCCGTCGCCTGATCGAGGCTGGCGTGGCCACCGAACTTCATGTCCACGCCGGCGCCTATCATGGCTTTGACATACTGCCCGATGCACCGGTCTCCATGCGGATGAAGCGGGATGCCGTCGCCGCCCTGCGCCGGGCCTTGCATGGAGAGGACGGAGCGGCCTGATCGCCCCGTCGTTGCGTGCCGCGATCATGCGGCACGCAACTCCGCCAGTTCGTCGGCCGACAGGGTAAGGGCGGCTGCCTTCACGCTCTCCTCGACCCGCGCCGGGCTGGACGCGCCGAAGATCGGGATCACCTGTTGCGGCTGGTTCATCAGATAAGCAAGCGCGACCTCTGGCACGGTCGCGCCATGGCGCGCGGCGACCGCCCTGGCTGCTGCAAAGCGCGCCTTGTTGACCGGATTGTCGTAAAAGCCCTTGAGTGTGTCGGATATCGCATCCTCGCCCTGTTCCAGCATGGCGAAATAGCCCCGGCTCTGTGAACAATAGGGGATGATCGCAAGGTCGGCATCCCTGAGTGCGCCGGCATGATCCTCGAAATAGAGCTGATAACCTTGCTGCAGGGCGTTCATTTCATGCGGCTTGGCAAGACCCCAAAATGGTTCGACCGCGACGAAGCCGGTCTTGCCGCTGGCCTTGGCATAGGCATTGGCCTCCAGCACGCGTGCGGCGGTCCAGTTGGAGGCGCCGAACCAGCGGATTTTTCCAGCCATCTTGGCCTCGTGCAGGAAATCGATCAATTCATCGACCGGCGTTTCCATATTGTCCATGTGCAGCCAGTAAAGATCGATCCGGTCGATGCCCAGATGGTCCAGGCTCTCGTTCAGGTCGCTGGCGATGCTGGCGGGATCGACGCGATTGCGATAATCGCCCGCCCGCATGTCGAAATGACCGCCCTTGGTCGCGATGACGAAGTCGTCGCGGGTTTGACTTTTCAGCCAGGCGCCGATCGCCCGTTCGCTTGCGCCCTTGGGTGCGTCGGGAACCCAGTCGCCATAGGATCGTGCGCTATCGATGAAATTGCCGCCCAATGCAGAAAAGCGGTCGAGGATCGCATTGCTCCGCTGCTGGTCGATAGCTGTACCAAGCATATTGGTGCCATAGCATAGGCGGCTGACCGTCAGGTCGGTATGGGCGATCTTTACCTTTGAAAGCATGACTGTCTCCTGCTTGGCTCTGCGGCTCCGCTATGCATATTCTGCCAGAACGACCGGCTCGAACGGCAAATTTCCGGGGTCGTGATGTGCCATCTATATGCGCATATCTGAGATTGTATCGATATTTTCATGCATAATACTATTATATTTATGATATAAAATACGCATATGAATGATCTGCGCGACGATCGAAACGGTCCTTCGCGGCTTTTGTGCCATGACGTCTGGCGCCCCCCATTTCTGCACGCTATGGTCCCGCCCGGAAATGGAGGCGGTACGGAATGCAGATCAGAAGCGGGCGGTCGCAGACACCGCCGATCTTGGACGCCCTTGATAACAGCATCATCGATATTCTGCGTACCAATGGCCGCACGACCAATCAGGATATTGCCAAGCAATTGTCGGTGACGGCCGCGACGGTTTCGGCACGTTTGCAGAAGATGGAGGATGCGCGCGCCATGCGCGTGGTCGCCGTCACGGATTTCGCGGCGCTGGGCTATAATGTCATCATTGCCGTCGGCGTGAAGGTGCAGGGGCGTGGCGTTCAGGCGGTCGGCCATGATCTCGCCAAATTTCCCGAAGTGCTGAGCGTCAACGTCATGAATGGCCCCTGCGATATCGAATTGATGGTCGCGCTGCATGATTTCTCGGAAGTGCAGCAATTTCTCTATGATCATATCGCCAGCATCGCCGGCGTTGCCCAGATCGATGCCGGCATAGCCGTAGATATTGCAAAATATGAATTCAATGTGGTGCCGCTATGACCGATGCGAACTGGCAACGGCTGGATGCGCTCGATCACAAGATCGTCGCCAAACTTGCGCTCGATGCACGCATTTCCAATCGCGCGATCGCGGCCGAACTCGGCGTGACCGAGGGCACGATCCGCACGCGCATCAAGCGCTTGCAGAATGAAGGGCTGATCCAGTTTACCGTGGTCACGGATTTCCGCATGGCCGGATCGCCCAACCTGTGCATGCTCGGCATCGATGCCGATCCGTCGCGTGTCACCGAAGTCGCGGAGCGGCTGAAGCAGATGCCGGAGATCAGCTGTGTCGTGCTGATGCTCGGCCGTTACAATCTGCTGGCGATGGGTTTGTTCACCAATATTGAGCAGCTCAATGAATTGATCGTCGAGCAGATCCGTAGTCTGCCGGGTGTTCAACGGGTGGAAACCTCTATTTCGGTCCACAATCTGAAATATGAGGCCGGGGTGGCGAAGATCACCCCCGCGGCCGTGATCGACTGACGCTTTCCCTCCGGCGGCTCGGCAGCAGCGCTTCGCTGTTGCCGAGCCGGGAACGGTGGCCCGGCTCGGCCAGCCGGTCAGAGCTTCAGCCGGAAATCGACGCCATAAGTCGCCGGCTCGCCATAGGTGTTGCCGGCATAGCCAATGCTGCCGAAGTCGATGCCGAACAGCCGATATTTCTCGTTGAAGATATTCTTCCCCCAGAAGGCCAGCTCCGCCTTCGCGCCGTTAAGGTCGATGTCGGTCAGGGAAATCCTGCCGTTCACCAGATGCCTGGGCGCACCCGCAATTTCGTCATTATAGGGCGTACCCACGATCGTGGGATGATAATAGACTTTGCCGCGATAATCATAATCGCCCCGGATCGACAGGCGTCCGACCGACAGGTCCGCAATATCCCATTGCGCATAGGCGCTGATGGTGGTTGTCGCGCCGACCAGGAAACGGGCGCTGTCCTTGACGTCGACAAATTGATTGGTCGTCGGGTCGAGGATCAGGAACTGCTTATATTTGCGGTTGGTATAGCCCAGATTGGCGCCGATCGTCACGGCATCCACGGGCTTTGCCGTCAGTTCGGCCTCGATACCCCAATAGCGTGCCTTGCCCGCATTGACGGTGATGCTGGAAGCGCCGCCGGTTCCCGCCTGGAACTGCTGGAGCTGAAGGTCGGAATGGCTGGCGTAAAAGCCGGTCAGGTTCAGCCGCAGCCGCCGGTCGAGCCAGTCGGACTTGATGCCCGCCTCATAGGAAGTCAGCGATTCCGGGTCGAAGCCGGAATTGATCGACCGGGCGTTGAAGCCGCCCGCCTTGTACCCTGATGCCGTGCGGGCATAGACCAGCATCGACGGCGTCGCCTGCCAGTTGACGCTGAAGGCATAATTCACCCGCTGGAAACTGGCGTTGAGTTCGCGCACCAGTGGCGCGCGCTGCACCAGATGCTTCTTGTCATGGGTATAGCGAATGCCGCCCATCACGCTCAGTGTGTCGGTCAACTTGTATGTGCCTTGCGCGAAGGCAGCCGCCGACTTGTTATAATGGTCATAGTCGGTCAGCGAGGACAGCTGCACGCCGAAACTATTCAGCGTCACGGTCGGCGTCAGCAGAATCGGTACTGGAGAAGGCAGGACCAGCAAGAAGGTTTGCGGATTATATTCGGCGGAATGTTCGTTGAAATAATAGCCGCCCAGAACATATTCGAACCGGTCGCCGATATTGCCGAGCAGGTTGATTTCCTGCGAGAACTGATGCTGGCGGCGCCGGTTGCGGGTGCTGAACAGGTCGATCGGCGTGACGCCCAGCGGATTGAAATTATAGGGCGGAGCCAAAATCTCCGGACTCACCGTGAAGCCGACCAGGCCCGAATTGCCGTCCAGATCGTCGCGCGCATTGCGGTTGGCCCAGCGGCGGAAACCCGTCAGCGAACGCAGCGTCACGCCACCCAGATCCAGTTCGGCCGTCAGCGTATGGCCGATTACCCGGTCGGTCATCTTGCCCTGGTTGAGACGGATCGAATCCAGCCGGTCGGTCGACACGACCGGCGCATTGCCGCCCAGCGCCGAGGAGGCTTGCAGATAAGCCAGCACATCGGGGCGCACGACCGTCAACTGGAATGCGGGCGCGTAGCTTTCGCGCTTCGACCAGTCGAAACCATAGTCAAGCTTGAGCGAACCCGTGCGGAAGCTGAGGGCGCCGCGGACGGCATCGAGCACATAGGCGCCCGGATCGCGATTGTCGGGCGCGTTCAGATCGTCGACATAGCCGTTCCGCTCCTTGTGGAGATAGGTCAGCCGTCCCTTCAGGCCGCTGTCGGCGATATTGCCGCTGTCGACCGAGGTCTTGAGGCTGTAATAGCCGTAATTGCCTGCCGATCCGTCGACGCTTGCGTGGAAATCATCCGCCGGCTTGGCGGTGATCAGGTTGACCGCGCCGCCGATCGTGTTGCGGCCATAAAGCGTACCCTGCGGTCCACGCAGCACTTCGATCCGCTCCAGATCCAATATGTCGAACGCGCTGCCTGCGGCCCGCCCCAGAATGATGCCGTCGACATAGATGCCGACCGGGCTGTCCGATGTCAGGATCGGGTCGATGTCGCCGATGCCGCGAATGAACAATTGCATATTGGTCGAGGAGGCGGGCGACGTCGTGACCGACAGGCTGGGCGCGACCGCGGTCAGGTCCGCCGCCGATGCGATGCCCTTGTCACGGATCATGTCGGCATTGAGCGCGGTAACGGCGATCGGTGTGGATTGCAGATTCTCCGCGCGCTTCTGCGCAGTCACCACAATGTCTGCAATACCCTGTCCGCCGCCTTCGGCATCACTGCCCTGCGCCTGACCGGCCTGTGCCCGGCCGTCCTGCGCCCATGCCGGATGGGCGCCGAAAACCAGGGCTGCTCCGCCCAGCATGAGATAACGCCATTGCTTGCTCAACTCTCAGATCCTTCCCCGCTATTGGGCAGGCGGCGGGATGTCTTATGCTCCCACAGGCTGCCGATCGATTGTCGACCAGCCTGTCCCGCCATCATGCCGGGGACAGGCCGATCGGATTTTGTCATGCCTTTACACTGCCGAACTGGGCGGCGATCTCCGCTACGGCGGCACGGATGTCGTTGCGGCGATAGCCGAGCAGGGCGACCTCGCTGGCGTCCGGCTCATAGCGGATCCAGTTGCCCCGGCCCTGTGGTATGGCGACGTCGGGCAGCAGCGGCTGTTCCATGTCGCGTTCCTCGACCGGGATGTCTCGGCCGGCCGCGTCGAAGAAGAGCTGGAAATAGTCCCGGAACGACAGATTTTCGTCGCCGACCAGATAGGCCTTGCCCGGCTCGCCGTGCATCAGGGCGCCATGCAGCGCTTCCGACAGCGACTGGTAGGACATGAAATTGGTCCCGCCTGTCGGGGCGTAAGGCTCGATCGGGATAAGTCCCTCCGCCCATTGCATATAGGGTTCGAAGATCGCGCTGGGCAGACCCGGCACGGTGCCGACCATGAACGGGGCATTGACGCTGATGACATCGAACCCCGGCCGGCCCTGCGCGCGTGCGCCTTCGCAGGCGGCGCTGCGTGAGCGGATATAGGCATTGTCTTCCAGCAGGCGCGGCTTAGCCTGGGGGTAGAAGCTGCCGAGCTGGACTGCGCGCCGGACGCCCGCTTCGCGGCAGGTGGCGAAGAGGGCGGGCACGGCTTCATGATTGGCCTTGAGCAGGAAGGCGTCAAAATCGCTTCCCTGCGGCACATGGCGGGGATCATTGCCGGCGGCGAAAATCACCCAGTCGAAGCCTGCCAGCCGATCCGGCGAGAAATCGCCGGCGACATAATCGCCTTTCAGGAAGGGCATGGACGCCATCGGCGTGGCCGCATGGGGGGCATTGCGGCCGGCGATGCTGACCTCATGTCCCTGCGCCGCCATATGGATGGCGGCATGACCGCCCAGCGCGCCGGTGCCGCCGATTATGAGTAGCTTCATCCTTCCAGTTCCTTTCCCTCGGGCATGGCGCCGGATGCCCCCGCGATGAAGGCGCTCCGCCCCGCCAGCGCTTTCATGCGCCGATCCCGACCGTCACGGAGCGCGTTTCCGTCCAGTCGACGATCAGCCGACGACGGGTAAAGCGCCACATGCCCGCGTCCCTTCGCCACATATCCTGATAGCGGATTGTCCATATGAGAATGGCGTCCCGGTCCCGCAGCAGATGGTCGGCCGTACAATGGGTTTCGCCCGTCGCCCGATCGCCATCGATCGCCACGACCTGTTGATGGATGCGGTGCACAGTGCCGCGGAACATCTGGCCCAAGGCGTCGAGCGAGAGCAGGCAGTTTTCCCGTCCTTCGCTGGCAAAGCCCGGCCCTTCGATCACGCAATCCTCCGCCAGAAGCGGACGCCAGAGCTGCTTGTCTCTGCGGTCGGCGCCGGCGGCGTAAAGCTCCGCCGTCTGCCGCAAGAGGCTCCGGTCGATCATCTGTTGCACCAGGTCGGTCATCACAGCATCTCCGCGAGCGGCGGAAAGGCGGACAGCAGCGCGGCATCGACATTCTGCGCCTGCCCGTTGATCCCGGCCGATCGGCGGCCGAGCAGGAACAGGGCGACTTCCGCAATCTGCTGGGCCGTCAGTGCGCCGCGATAGGTGGGATCACCGATGGCGTCCGGCTCCTCGATCGCTTCCAGCCCCCCATTGCCGGTCATGCCGGTCAGCACCATGCCGGGACAGAGCGCATTGATGCGCGCGCCCCGCGCCGCAAAGGCTGCGGCCGACGACCGCACCAGTCCGACCAGGCCATGTTTCGACACGGAATAGGCAGGCGCCTCGGCAAAGCCGATGACACCGGACAGCGACGCGGTGACGACGCAGCTTCCACCGGGCCGCAACCGCGCCCGCGCCTGCTGCACCCCCAGATAGGTGCCGCGCAGATTGACGGCGATGATCCGGTCGAAGACGTCGGTCTCCAGCGTCTCCAGCGGCCCATAGGGCTGGATCATGCCGGCATTCAGAAACACCGCGTCGATGCCGCCGAACCGGCGCTCGGCCAGGTCGAACATCGTCTGATTGTCTGCCTCGTTTGCAATGTCTACGCGGACGGCAACCGCCTGACCGCCCCGTGCGGCAATCAATTCGACCGTCCGCTCGGCGCCGGGCAGGTCGATATCGGCCACCACGACACGCGCGCCTTCAATCCCCAGACGTTGACAGGCCGCCCGGCCGATCCCCGATCCGCCTCCGGTGACGATTGCCACCTTGTCGTTGAAGGTAGGCGCGCTCATTCCGCGGCCGCCTGCACCAGTCGAGACTGGAAATGCGGAATGACCTTGGCGCCGATATTGCGGATCGTCTCCATGATCGCCGCGTGCGGCACAGTGCCCATCTGGAACAGGAACAGCACTTCGTCGGCGCCGGCCTCCTGCAACCGCGTTACATAGCGGATGCAGTCGTCGGCGTCGCCATAGGCATCCTGCGCCACGGCATAGTTGCTGACATGCTCGTCGCCGACAGGGATATGCTCTTCAGACAGATAGGCGACGACCGCCTCCTTGCCTTGGCTCAGCGCCGCTTCCTGCTCCTCGGCAGACAGGTCGTCAGTGCTGGGCTTCGGTCCGCCCTGATACCAGTGGGCGATGGCTTCGGCGAAGAAGCGCTGGCCGCGCAGCCCGATGCGACGCGCTTCCTCGCGATCGTCCAACACGCAGGCGGCACAGAAGGCGGCGAGATGTTCGGTCGGCGCCAGGCCAACCTGATCCTCGATCTTCCTGCTGCGGAAATTTTCGCGATAGATGGCGTTCTTGCGCGCGATTTCCTCTGGCCCTGAAAAGCCCAGCACCAGCGCGCCTATGCCGCGCTTGCCGGCCAGTTCCAGCGTCGCCTCGCGGGTGCAGGCGTAATAGAGCGGGGGATGCGGATTTTGCAGCGGCTTGGGATGGATCGGGCGGCGCGGGATCTTGATATATTGCCCGTCATGCTCGATCTCTTCCTGCGTCATGATCCTGGGGATCAGATACATGGACTCATCGATCATCGGTTGCAGTTCGGCCAGATCATAGCCGAACGTGCCTGCTTCCTGCTGCGTACCGCCCTTGCCCATGCCGAAATGGACCCGGCCGCCCGACAATATGTCCAGCGTGGCGATGCGCTCGGCTACCTTGACCGGATGGTTCATCGCGGGCGGCAGGCAGACGACGCCATGGCCGATGCCGATGCGGCGCGTCCGGCCCGCCAGGTAGGCGAGCATGGTTTCGGGCGCCGACATATGGGCATATTGGGTCAGCGCGGTATGTTCGACGCACCAGACATTGTCGAAGCCGACTTCCTCGGCCAGCACGACCTGCTCGACGATTTCCTGAAAGCATCGTACTTCGGACGCTGGCGATGGATCGGCCATCTGCGCTTCGTAGATGATCGAGAATTTCATGACCTCTCCTACGGCCTGTTGCCGGTTGTTTCGGGCATCCTATTGAGAGGCAAATGACATTCATCATCCATTTGGATGAGATGTAGGAAAAATCTACGCATATTATGAATATAAATCATTAAATATAGGTAATATGCGTATCTTATGCGCAAATTAATGCGCTATTGGACGAGTTATGCGCCCAGCTCGATGCCATTGCCGCTGATCATCGGCACGACGGTCCACTGGCCATCGGGCGCTCGCATCCAGCCTGCGGCCGCCAGTGCGCCGCCATCGACATGGATGGTTGTGCCAGTAACCCATGCGGCCAGCGGGCTGGCCAGATAGAGGGCGGCACCGGCGCTATCTTCCGGCATGCCGAAACGGCCGAGCGGGATCCACTTGTCCATATGCGCGCGATTTTGCGGCGGGATCATATAATCCAGCGGTACCTGCGGCGTGTCGGTGGTTTCCGGCGCGATGGCGTTCACGCGGATACCCGCAGGCGCCAGTTCCAGCGCCAGGCACTGGGTAAGGCCCGTGACGGCCGCCTTGCCCGCACCATAGATGGCGCAATGGGGTATGCCGCGAAAGGCTTCGATCGATGTGATGTTGACGATGCTGGAGCCGGGCGCCGCTGCGCGCAACAGTGGCAGCATGGCGCGGGTGACACGCACGACTTGGCGGAAGTTGATGTCCAATATATCGTCGACTTCCCCATCGGTCAGTGTTTCGAAGGCCTTGCTGTGAAGGAAATGACCGACATTATTGACCAGTATGTCCAGTTTGTTGTCTAGTTTGCGAACCGCGTCGGCCAGCGCCTCCACGTCCGCTCCGCGGGTCACGTCGCAGCGGATCGCCACCGCCTGCGGATAAGTTGCGGCGAATTTGGCGCAGCGGGTCTCGTCGGTTTCCGCAATGATGACTTGCGCGCCCGCAGCGATAAAGGCGCGTGCGCAGGCCAGCCCGATACCTGCGCCGCCGCCCGTTATCAGGACGGTTCGCCCCGTGAAATCGATGCCGTTCATGATCCCTCCTCGCGTCGGCATTGTGCCGTTGGGTGCACGGTAGAGGGGAGGCCCGGCACTGCATGGTCCATTTGGACTAGGCGCTATCTCTTTCGTTGGACGCGCCCGTCAGGAAGCGGTCGCGCAGCGCTTTCCGGTCCTCCGGCTGCAGGCCTAGACCAATATGGAGATAGGCGTCGAAGCTGCCATAGCGCCGATCAACCTCGTCAAAGGCAGATTCCAGATATTCGGGACGCACCGTGAGAACCGGCGTCAGCGACGCGGGGGCGATCGGGCTGGTCGATTGCGATAGCGCTTTGATCGTAGCCTCGTTCTTTTTCTCAAGAAACGCATTGCTCGCCAGATAGTCCGCCATCACCGTCTCACGCGGGACGCCCAGAAGTGTCAAGATGACGGCCGTCGCCCATCCGGTGCGATCCTTGCCGGCAGTACAGTGATATAGCAGGGCTTGGGGCTGCGCTTCGGCCAATTGGTTGAGTAACCCGGCATAGGCGCGGCGTGCACTGCCGAGCGAAACGAAATCGCGATTGGCCTCCATCAGCAGTTCGGCCCCCTTGCCCGCTGCGATAGCGGTCATCGCCTTGCGCATGTCGCCGCCCAGCGATCCTTGGCTGTCGGCGGCGACGTCCAGGATCAGCGGCCGGCTTCCCCGCGGCAGGCGATCGGGTTCGCGGCTGCGTTCGCTCAGGGTGCGCAGATCGACGACCAGCTTCAGACCCAGCCGTTCGATCGCGGCCATGTCCTGGTCATCGATGCGGTCGAGTTGATCGGATCGATAGAGCAGCCCCATCTTCACCCAACGGCCGTCGGTCGTCCGATATCCGCCAATGTCGCGCAGATTGGGAATGCTGGGCAGATGCAGCGCCCGATCGGCGATTGTCAGTGGACCGCCATGATCCGGGACCAGTGTGAAATAATGGCGCCGGTCTGGGGCAAGGCCCTCCGCCAGAATGCTGCCGGTTGCGCCTCCCGAACCGACAGTCCGGCCCGTAATCACAGGTTCTGGGCCTTCGCTGGCGTAGATCGTGATGCGTCGTGCCCCTTGCGCCTGCCAGGAGATGCGCATGTTGCCCGCGTCGTCGATCCGGCGGGCCGTAGCCACCCTGAATGGAATGCTCCTCGCTGCTGATCCGTCCCGCAGACTGGGCACTGTGCATCCGGCCAGCCCGGCAAATGTGGTCAACAGGGTGCCCGACAGGAACTGGCGACGATCGAACGGGGGGCTGTCCATCATTGCCTCAGCTGCGCTGCGACGAGATATTGCCGCCATCGACGACGATCTGCGCCGCGGTGACATAGCTGGCCTCGTCGGACAGCAGGAAGCGCACCACCCGCGCGACTTCCTGTGGGTC
Organism: Sphingobium lactosutens; assembly: GCF_013393185.1. GTDB lineage: Bacteria > Pseudomonadota > Alphaproteobacteria > Sphingomonadales > Sphingomonadaceae > Sphingobium > Sphingobium lactosutens_A. The sequence continues at coordinate 87,403 of NZ_QJQX01000042.1, forward strand.
GCCGAGGCGGCCGAGCAGGATGCGCCGCTCGAAATAGCCGTCGGGCAGGGCATCGACGCTGGGGCGGAGCATCGGCGTCAAGATCTGGCCGGGTGACACTGTGTTGATGCGGATGCCGTCCGTGGCCAGCCGGTCGGCGAGCGACCGGACCAGCGACAGGATGCCTCCCTTGGCGGCGCTGTAGATCGGGTTGACCGCATTGCCGAGCGTCGCGTTGATCGAGGCGATCGCGACGATCGCCGCGCCCGGCTGGGTGGCAAGATCAGCATGGATGGCTTGGGTGATGAAGGCCAGCGCGCGCAGATGGATGGCGATCCCGCTGTCCCAGCTTTCCGCCGTCATACCATCGAGCGAGGCGGTGTCGACGACGCCCGCGGCATGGACCAGCCCGCCCGGCGCGCCGATCGCCTGTCGCGTCGCCGCCACCGCCGGCTCGATCGCACCGAGATCGCGCAGGTCGATGGCGATCCCGGTTGCGGCCGTACCGTGCGCGGCGGCAATGGCCTGCGCGGCCGCTGACGCCTTGGCGCCGTCAATGTCCCACAGCGCTACGGGGCGCCCGACCGCGGCCAGCGCTTCGGCCGAAGCGAGGCCGATGCCCGACGCGCCGCCGGTGATGATGACCGGAGAGGCAGGGGAGGCGAGAGTGGGGGTAAGGGTCATCGGCACATCCTTTCGATCGGAAGAAGGAGGGAGGGAAACTGATTGGCCTCGATGCGTCAGAATTCGACGCTCAGGTCGATGCCATAGGTGCGCGGTTCCCCGAACAGGGCGCCCGGCCGGCCGACATTGAATTGCATGACATAATAATTCTTGTCGGTCAGGTTGCGACCCCACAGGCTGGCACGCACGCCCTTGATGCCGGGAATGTCCGCCAGCGTCAGGCGCGCGTTCAGCAGGCCATAGTCGCCGATGATATATTTGCCGCCACTGATGGTCGCATTGGTATATTTGTCGCTCTGGGCAGTATAGTTGAAATTGGCGCTCAGCCGACCGACCGGCAGGCGCGGCAGGTCGTAGTTGAGGTCCAGCGCGATCGTGTGCCGGGGCGCGTTGGTGAAACGGTAATTGCCGGCGATATTCGCGCCGGTCGCGTCGATGATCTCATCATAGCGCGCAAGCAGATAGCCATAATTGATCGATAGCCGAAGATCACGAGTGGGGGCCATCGTCAGGTCCATTTCCAGTCCCTTGACCGTGGCCTTGCCTGCGTTGAGCACGTCGGTCAGGCGGATGTTGGTCGGGTCCGACTGGACATTGACCTGAATGTCCGAATATTTGGAAATGAAGCCTGCGGCATTAAAGCGCAGGCGATTGTCGAGCCATTGGCTCTTGATGCCCGCTTCATAGGACCAGAGCGTTTCCGGGCCGAAGCCTTCGTCGAATCGGGCGATGGAACTCGCGCGAACATTATAGCCACCGCTTTTATAGCCCTTCACTGCCTTGGCGTAGAGATTGACGTCATCCGATGCGTCGAAGGCGATGATGAAACTCGGGCTGAAGTCGGTGAAATTGCGGCTTCCATCACCCAGACCGGGAACCGTGACGATCGGGCCGTTGTTGACTTGGGTCTGGCGAGCGAGTGTCGCTTCGCGCTTGTCCCAGCTCTGCCGCAGGCCGATCGTGACATGCAGCCGACGGTCGAGCGCTTCTGGCGTGAAGGTCGCCTGACCGAACAGGGCGTAGGATCGGTTGTCAATCGTCGCTGTGGTGAAGCTCCGCGTCAGCGTCGGCGGGCTATAGCTGTTGCTGACATTGTCGCCGCTTTCGGAGAAATAATAGAAGCCCGCGACATATTGCAGTCGGCCGTCCAGCCCGTCGCCGACCAGTTGCAACTCCTCGCTCCACTGGTCCTGCTTCGCATGGCTGCTGTTCTTTTGCAGAGGGAACGGTCCGATGGCGCCGGTTAAGTAATCCTGATTCTGGAAATTATCGAGCTTGCGATAGCCGGTGATCGACCGGACGGTAAACGCATCGCTGGCTTGCCATTCGGCGGTAAGGCTGTGCCCTTGCGCGGTGATGTCATTGGGAAGGACATCGCGCACCAGCGGGCTACCCGCTTTCGGCCGGTCGATGACCAGCGGGTGGAGCGGAGAGAAGGCGACATAGGTGGGCGTATCGTCGATGTCCGTGCGGTCATAGCTGTAACGCAGGCTCAGCCCATCCGAAGGCTGCCACAGCACATCGGCGCGCATCGCCTGCCGGTCTTCGTCGCCCCAACGCTTGATGCCGGTACCCGCGTTGCGAATGAACCCGTCCTGCTGCTGGTTCACATAGGATAGCCGCGCCGCGATGGTCTGGCCGATCGGGACATTGACCGCCGCCTTGAAGCGGCGATTATCGTAATTGCCCAGCGTCACCTGCCCCTTGAAGCCGAAATCGCCAAGATCGGGTTTGCGGGTGATGAAATTGATCGCGCCGCCGGTCGCATTGCGGCCGTAAAGCGTGCCCTGTGGCCCACGCAGAACCTCGATCCGGTCGAGATCGGCGACTTCCATCGCCAGCCCCTGGCTGCGGGCGACATACACACCATCCATATAGACCGCGACGCCGCCATCCTGCGTGATCTGGTCGTCGGCCAGACCCACGCCGCGCATGAAGATCTGCGTCGTAGCTGCATTGTTCGGGAATGGCGTAAGTTGAAGATTGGGCACATTGGCGCGAAGGTCGGTAAGGCCATTGATGCCCTTGGTCTCCAGATCCCTGGCGCTGAACGCGGCGATCGAAATCGGCGTGTCCTGAAGCGATTCCTCGCGCTTCTGGGCGGTGACGACGATTTCCTCAATGGCGTCGCTCGCCCGGTCCTGCGCCAGCGCCGGTATCGCGGTAGCGACCATCAACACGGTGGCAGCAGCCCCGGACAATAGATGATTCGGCATATATCCTCCCCAAAAATCATGCACTTGCAGCCGCTGTACGGCTCTTTTCCTCAAATGCCCATAAAATCTACCTACGAGTTAGTAGAATTTCAAGAAGCAATATGTCATCTTTGATCAGGCATCATGCAATCGCCGTTGCATGAGCGGGAGAGCAGCGCATAAGAGCTGGATCATGAGTGCAACTAGACCGCCGACACGCCAGGCCAGAGGTGATGCGACCCGTCGCCAGATATTGGATGTCGCGGAGCGTATTTTTGCCGACATCGGCTATGCGGCGGCCCGGCTGGACCATGTTGCCGAAGCGGTCGGTATCCGCCGTCCCTCTATTCTCTATTATTTCTCCGGCAAGCAGCCGCTTTACGATGAGGTGGAGGCAGATATTTTCGCGTCCATGCACGAGTTCGTCATGAAGCGCATGGAAGGGGTGAGCGAACCGATGACCCGGCTGCTGGCGTTACTCGACGCTTGGCTCGATTTCCTTGTCGGCCGTCCCACCGCCGCGCGTATCATCCAGCGGCTCATCGCGGATTCGGCAGCCTATGGCGACAATCCTGTGCGCTTCTCCGAAACCGCCTTGCAGGATATCGAGGATGTCGTGACGGCTGGTGTCATGAGCGGGCAGTTTCAGCCTGTGTCGGCCATGGTGCTCCTGAACACCGTAGCAGGGGGTGCGCTGTTGTATGTCTGCAATGCGCATCAACTGGGGCCGGCCCGCTCCTATGATCCGGCGGCGCCCGAACAACTTGCTGAGTTCCGGACCATGATCCACCGGCTTGCCAGAGCAGCAGTTACCCCCGATCGCTGATCGCTCTATTTGACCCCGTCGATGCGGTTTGCCGCCCGCCATGCCGTGGGTGACTGGCCGGTCCACTGGTGGAAGGCGCGGCGAAATGCGCCAGTGTCGCTGAACTGCGCGCGCCGTCCTACTTCGCTGACGGTCAGGCGCGGATCTGCCAGCAATCGCATTGCCAGTTGCTGTCTCGCACAGACCTTGATCTGGGCAAGCGATGTATTTTCCGATGCCAGCCTGCGTTTGAGGGTCGCCACACTGATGCTGAACCGCCGGGCCAGATCGGCGGCGGTCAATGGCGGCTCGCCGCTGGCGAGCATAGCGCCGAGCAGGCGAGCGATGCGCTCCGAAAGCGGGGCCTCCTTCGATTGGGGCTCTTCGACATCGAATGGAAAATGTTCCAGCAGGCTTTCCAGTTCATGGTGGCTGCGGATCACCGGCCGGTCGAGATAGGTGGCCGGGAAGCGGAAACTATTCTCGGTCGCGCCATGGCGGATCGGGCAAGGCATCAGATGAGCGATGGTGCGCATGTCCAGCAGCGGCGGATAACGCATGGCTGCTCCCAGCAGCGGCAATTCCTCCCCGATCAGCCAGCCATATAGCCGGGCATAAGTCGACAGGCCGGTAAGGTCGGACAGATAGGCACAGGCATTGCGCACCTTGCGCTGCACCGGCATGTCCAACCGCGCGACGCCCTCATCGACCTTGAGAATGAGGCGTCCAAGCCGTGGCGAGAGCAGCATCGCAAAAAGATCCATCCGATCGATCACGTCGCGCAGCGTCTGACAAGTGATGAGGCATTGGCACATCAGGTCGAAACCGGATTTCGTCAGCGGATCGCGCCCCTCCTGTCGAGCGGCATGTTCGTCGAGCAGCAAGGTGCAATGGGCATAGAGGCGCGTAAAGTCGTCATGGGAAAGCATGTGATCATCCTGTCCCGGTGCGGTCAGCAATGTCGCGTGCCTGGTCAGGCCGGCGGCCTGGAGCAGTGCCAGTGGGTCCTCTCCAAACTGATCGACCAGCCGCAGAAGATCGCGCGCGATCATGATCGATACTTGGCCGGGCGCGGGGCGGGAGAGATGCTTGTTGAGCCTTTTTGTCATGACCTTTGCGCTAATCCGGCATTTTCAGTGCTGCGCCAATAGGGAAAGAAGAGATAAGAGTCGGCCGATAGCATCGAAGTCAGGCAGGACGACGGGACGCGATAGTCCTGGCAAACATCGAAAAGGACATTCGCGTGACGGACATATCATTGCATCGGCCCTTTCCTGCCGATCGAGTCGCGCAATGGGATTTCGAGACAGACGTCGCGGTGATCGGTTTCGGCGCGGCGGGTGCCTGTGCGGCAATCGAGGCGGCGCAGGGTGGCGCTCAGGTCATGATGTTCGAACGCGGATCGGGCAGTGGAGGCGCGTCGGCGCTGTCAGGCGGCGAAATCTATATCGGCGGTGGCGGCGGCACGGATGCGCAGCGCGCCGCGGGGTTCGAGGATTCCACTGAGGACATGGCCGCATATCTGAAGGAAGCGGGTGGTCCTTGCGCGGACGAAGCGAAATGCGACGTCTATGCTCGCGAGTCTCTCAACCATTATGCTTGGCTCAAGGCGCAGGGTGTACCCTATCGCGGCAATTTCCTGCCGGGCAAGCATATCGAGCCGATCGACGATTCAACTCTGATCTGGTCCGGGAGCGAAGCGGCCTATCCCTTTTGCGAGATCGCTCGGCCCGCCCCGCGCGGCCATGTGATCCAGCACATAGGCTGGGGCGGAGGCCGTCCGCTTGTAGACTTGCTGGAGGCGCGCGCGCGTGATCTGGGTGTTCAAATCGTTTCCGATGCCCGCGCCGTGGCGCTGGTGCGCGATGGCGATCGGATCATAGGTGCGGTGCTGCGCATCGATAATGCCGACCATTTCGTAAGAGCGGTGAAAGGCGTGATCCTGTGCACCGGCGGCTTCGTCATGAATGAAGCGATGCGGCGTCGTTATTGCCCCGACACCTTCCGCATTAACAGCCCAATCGGCGACCAGGATGACGGGTCGGGCATTGAACTGGGCATGGGTGCGGGTGGAGACGCGATCCATATGGAGCAATTCTTCACTACCTGCCCATGGACGATGCCTCAGTCCCACGCCTTTGGCGTGTTCGTCAATCAGTCCGGCCAGCGCTTCATCAATGAGGATTGCTATCATGGCCGGGTCAGCCGACACGCAATCGATCAATTGGGTGACCGGGTCTATCTGTTGCTCGATAATGCGCATTTCTCGCAGCCGCTCGATATGGCGGGTATCGGCGTTGCCGGGACCGGCGATAGCTGGACCGAAGTGGAGCAGGAACTGGGAATGCCCATGGGTACGCTCAGCAATACTATGGCTTTCTACAATGCGCATGCCCATGAAGGGTGCGATCCGTTATTCGGCAAGCGACCGCCAATTTTGACGCCGCTGGATCAAGGTCCGTTCATCGCCTTGGAACTGCATTTCCAGAACAGCTATTTCAGTTTCTTCACATTGGGGGGGCTGCGCACTTCGATCGATGGGGAAGTGCTCGATCGGGCGGGCGTGCCGGTTCCCGGCCTTTTCGCGGCGGGGCGCTGCACGTCTGGTTTGCCAGCCTGGGGCCATGGCTATAGTTCGGGATTAAGTCTTGCCGATTGCACCTTTTTCGGCCGCCGGGCGGGTCGCAGAGCAGCGTTGGCCGGATAAGGCAGCCCATTTTTTTACGTCCAACTCCCGTTTACAAGGGAATGAGATGAAATTGTTTATTAAAAACGCAAATATGATATTTATTGCAAAATAAATATCTATATGCGTATAAAATCCATAAAAATAATGCATAATATGGGTTCCAAGCTGGAGTTGAATGCATCGGAGCCCCGGCAGCAGGCAAAGAGGATAGCACGGGTGACAGAGGTGAAGGTCGCAATCGTTACGGGCGGTACGCGGGGTATCGGTGCGGCGATCGCGCGCCATTTGCTGACGAACGGCTATACTGTCGTCATTTGCGGGCGCACACCGCCTGCGGCGGCAATCGCGATCGACGGGAAGGAGGCCGAGTTTGACGCCTGCGACATCAGGGAGCCGGCCGCCGTCACAGCCTGGGTCGACGCCGTGGTTGCGCGCCATGGCCGGCTGGACCTTGTGGTCAACAATGCCGGTGGTTCTCCGCAGGCCGATGCCGCGACCGCAAGCCCGCGCTTTTCCGAGCGCATTCTGCAACTGAACCTGCTGGCGCCGCTGCATGTTTCGCAGGCGGCCTATCCGCACTTGCGCGCAGTCCATGGTTCCATCGTCAATGTCGCAAGCGTGTCTGCCGTCCGTCCGTCGCCCGATACGGCGATCTATGGCGCGGCCAAGGCGGGTTTGGTCAGCCTGACGACCAGCTTGGCGCAGGAATGGGGGCCTCAGGTTCGCGTTAACGCCATCATTGTCGGCCTGATCGAGACGGAGCAGTCCGAATTCACCTATGGCAGCTATGATGCGCAGCAACGTATCTCCGCCTCTCTGCCGCTTGGTCGAATGGGGCGTGGTCAGGATATTGCGGAAGCCGTTCTGTTCCTGGCATCGCCGGGTGCAGCCTATATCAGCGGCGCCCGGCTTGAAGTCCATGGCGGTGGCGAACGCCCTCTGTTCCTGGAAATCGTCAAGCAGGAAGCACAGGGCCAGTGAGGGGCAAAAGGCATGGGCCTCCATACCCGACCAAGCCTCGATCATTTGCCAAAGGAGAAAAGGATGTCGTTCAGTCTGGAACAGCTCGCAGAGCGAGTCGTGGCGTTGGAAGACAAGGACGCCATTCGCCAGTTGAAGGGACGCTATCTGCGCGCCTGCGATCTCAAGCTGGTAGAGGAGGTGCGCGCCTGCTTCCTTCCAGACGCAGTACGGATCGCCTATCAGAATTTCCCCCTGTTCACCCATCGCGACGATTTCGTGCGGGTGTTCGAGGAGATGGCTTGTCAGGGCGGCGTCTTTGACCTGCACCATGCCGCGAATGCGCAAATCACCCTGAATGGCGCGGATGAAGCACATGGACTGTGGTCGCTCAATTTCCGCACCATTTTGCTCGCGACCAGATCGGTGACGCGCCTAGCGGTGGAATATGACGATGTCTATCGTAAGCGGGACGGACGTTGGTGGATCGCTGAAACGGCTAGCCGCATCACATCCTGTCTGGCGGAAGAGATCGGCGATGATGGCGTATCGCGCTATACTGTCTGGGGCGAAATTCCGCCCATGCCCGCGGACGTCGCCTGACCTGGCAAAAAACAGGAGAATGAGATGATCGACTATCGCCTTCAGGGCAGGGTCGCGCTGGTCACGGGCGCGGGGGGCGGGATCGGCCGGGCGGCTGCGCTGGCCTTTGCGCGATCGGGGGCCGCCGTACTGGTAAGCGATGTGAATGACGAGGGGGGTCGTGAAACCGTCGCCCTGATTGAAGCGGAAGGCGGGGAAGCTACCTTTCAGCACTGCGACGTCAGTGAAGGGATGGAGGTGAAGGCGATGGTCGCTGCGGCGGTTGAACGGTTCGGTCGTCTCGACTGCGCCTTCAATAATGCCGGGATCACCAATCTGGCGGCAAGCGAATATGACGACGCGGTGTGGCAGCGGGCTATCGGTATCAACCTGAGCGGTGTGATGATGTGTATGCGCGAGGAAGCCGAAGTCATGCTGAAACAAGGTGGAGGCGCCATCGTCAATACCGCATCGATCAACGGCATTGTCGGCAATCCCAGCCAGCCGGCCTATGTCGCCACCAAGCATGGCGTGGTGGGACTCACCCGCCATGGGGCTCTGCGCTGGGCCAAGGCAGGGATCCGGGTTAATGCGGTCTGCCCGGGCGTGATCGTCACGCCCATGACCGCACCGCTGGTCGCCAATGATGACATGCGGCAAGTACTCGATTCCATGACGCCCATGGGCCGTATGGGCCAAGCGGAGGAGATTGCCGAGGCGGTGGTTTGGCTCTGTTCCGATGCCGCCAGCTTCGTGACCGGGCATCCGATGGTCATAGACGGCGGCGCGACCGCCATCTGAGGCAGGAAGCAAGGCGGGCCGTCATGTCCGCCTTGCTTCCTATGTACATCATGGCCCGATGATGGAGCGCCATGCTCCACCGGAATCATTGCATGCAGCGCTCCTGGCAGCGCATTTTTTTGTGTCTGCAATTCAGAGGGTGGCGACACGAAATTGCCCCGCCATCCTGGGAAGGCGGGGCACATTCTGATGTCGAGAAGGACGTAGCGGATCTATCCTAGAATTTCATACCGATCGTAATCCCGTAGGTCCGGGGATCGGCATAATAGCCGCCGGCAAAGCCGAGTGGGCCATAGTCGATACTGCGCACGAAATCCTTGGCGTTGGTCAGGTTCTTGACCCACAGTCGGACCTCGCCCGCGCCGGCGCCGAGCGGGATGCCGTCAATGCCGATCTGTACGTCGACCAGATCGATGTCATCCCCTTTGATCTGCTCGTTGAAAGGAGCTCCTACCGAGCTGGAGAAATTATACTTGCCGTCCTCATGGGTGTAGCCGATGCGGCCGCGCAGGACTGCGTTGCCCCAATTGAGCGGGAATTGCGCGTTGAGTGCGACATTGGCTGTCAGCGGCGACGTGAATCCCGGTGTCACGACCGATGCGATATTGACGGGCGGCGCGCCTGCGGTGGGCGATTGGCCAGCCAGGAATTCCTTATATTTTATGTCGATATAACCCAGGCTGCCGTCGAGTGAAAAATTGTCGTTGATGATCGCCTGCGTCTCGACCTCGATGCCAGTATAGTTGACCTTGCCTGCATTGATGATCCGGGTGGCGAAAGTCCCGACCGGTGCGTTGGTGACGGGACCAAGTACGGCCAGATCATCATAGATATTATGATAGGCGGCGACATTAAAGCGCAGACGGCGGTCGAACAGCTCGCTCTTCAGGCCGATTTCATAGGATGTTACCTTTTCCGGGCGAAAGCTGCCAAGCTGGTTCGTACCCGTAATCGCCGGATCCTGCGAGTTGAAGCCGCCCGAGCGGTAGCCGGTCGCGGCGCGTGCATAGAGGTTGATGCCGTCTGCGGCATCATAACCGGCCATCAGACTCCAGGTGAATTTACGGAACTTGGCATCGCCCGATTCCGGAACGGCAAGCGGTGCTGCGCCATTCTGGACGCGCAACATCTTTTTTTCATCCCAGGTATAGCGCCCGCCCGCCGTCAGCCGGATGCCGCTGTCGCGTCCGCCGGGATAGAAGGTGGCCTGGCCATAGAGCGCCGTGCTTTCGCTCGATGTCGTATAGGCAAGCCGGGCAAGAGTCTGCACCAGGCGATAGCGTGCGGGGTTGGCGGCGGCGAACGCCGGACCGAGCGCGCCGAAATTGGCGAGGAAGATATTGTTGGTGTCGAGGATGAAACCGCTATTCTGATAGCCGTCTTCCGACCCCTTCTCCCAGAAATAGAAGCCGCCCACGACCCAGTCGAGCGTGCTGGTATCGCCCGAAATCTCGACTTCCTGGCTGAACTGTTTGTGGCGCCGCTTGTTGTCGATGTCGAACAGATCCTGGCTGATCGTCGGCACCGCAGCGGCGGCGATGAACGGGCGGGCTGCGGCTGGGATAGAAGGTATATATTGCAGCAGCGACACCGGCATTCCGTTGAACAGGCTGGCATTGGAGAAGGCAGGGCCGCTGAACGCCCCGATGCCGTCCAGGTCGGTCACATAGTCGCTGTTCCAGAAGCGATATCCGGTCGTTGACTTGACCTTGAAGTCGCCAAAGTCATTCAGGACCTGCAAATTATGGCCCCAGCTCTTGTCGAGCGCATGGCTGAGTATATTGTTGCATATCTTGTGGCGATAGATGCGTGCCGGAGCCGCGAGCGCGGTGCATTCTGGGTTGGCGAAGGTTGCACCGGCCAGATATTGGGCGACTGGCGCCTGCTGCGTGACCACGACTGACTGACCGTCAATGGTGATCGGCGGGCGGTAGGTGCCATCTGCCACGTTGGTCAGGATGAAGGGGAGCGGGGTCCCGCTGATCCGCGCCCAGTCGAAAATATACTGAATGCTGCCGGTGCCGCCCAATTCGATGCGGGCCGCGGCGCGGAGCGCGTCGGACTTGCGCGCGCCTGGGTCTTTGGACTTGCTGGGCTGTTCGATATTGTCGATCACGCCGTCGCGTTCGCTGTGACTATAGGAGAAACTGGTGGAGATGCCAGCAATCTCACCCGGATCGATGCTGATCTTGCCATTCCAGGCATTGAAATTGCCATAACCCGCCTCTGCCTTCAGGCGGAATTGGGAGGAGGGGGCGCGGGAGATGAAATGGATGGCGCCGCCAGTAGTGTTGCGACCGAACAATGTACCCTGGGGGCCACGCAGCACTTCGACCCGTTCGGTATCCATGACGCTGAGGCCCATAGCCCCGCCGCGTGCGATATAGACGCCATCGACATATAGACCGTTGGCGGCGTCGATCCCGAAACTCTCGCTGCCGCCATTGGAAATGCCGCGCATGGAGAAGACGGCTGCGCTGTTGCTGACCGTGCCCTGCGTTATTACGACGTTAGGAGCGAGGCCACTCAGGTCACGACTATCCTTGATGCCGAGTTGTTCGATTTTTTCCGCGCCGATGGCGCTGATTGCAATCGGCACGTCTTGAAGATTCTGCGTGCGCTTCTGGGCGGTGACGACGATTTCATCAAGGCCTGCTTCCGGCGACGCAGCAGCAGTTTGAGCCATGGCCTGGCCCGCGAGAGCCAGACTGCTCGCGCTGATCAGCAGTTGAAGCGCCATATGTGCGTCGCTTTTCGACATCCAATATCTCCCCATCTTGATTTTCTGAGCGTCAGAATGAAATAATGCGGAATTAAAGTCAATATATAATACGCAAAACACCATTGCTTCGGCCTTTTACCGTCTTATGGCGCGAAAATTCTATAAAAAGATTCCGATCCTCGCGTTTGCTTTTGCAGGCTGATCGCTTGGCTTAGGCCGGCATGTAAAGTTGTGCCGCCTTGCCCCCATCGACCGGTAGCGCTGTGCCGGTGATATAGCTTGCGGCATCGGAGAGCATGAAGACGATGGCCTGTGCCAGTTCATCGGGCTGGCCTCCCCGGCCCATGGGAATGGCATCAGTGGTCCGCGCCGCGACGTCCGGTGTGCGGGCTGAGAATTCTTCCGTTCCCGCCGTTTGAACCTGTCCGGGTATGATGGCATTGACGCGAATTCCCAGCGGCGCGCCTTCCATTGCCGCTACGGCGGTGAAGTGCACCAGAGCGGCCTTTGACGCCGAATAGCTCGCCATATTGACGGTGGCGCGAATGCCGCAGGTAGAGGCTATATTGACGATGGCGCCACGGCCGGCCGCAGCCATTATTTTCATTGCCGCCTTGGTGCTGACGAAGGCAGCATCGGCGTTGACGGCAAAGTCCTTGCGCCAATGGTCCAGCGTCAACCTACTGATCGGTGCATAATGGGTCGACATCGCATTGTTTACCAGCATGTCGAGCCGACCATGGCTGTGAGCGACCTTTTCGATCATGGCGGTGAGCGCTGCGTCGTCGGATACGTCAAGCTGGATGGCGTCGACCCTGCCGCCATTTGATTCGATCATGTCTCGCGCGCGGTCGAGCAAGGCTTGCCTGCGTCCGCAGATCACAACCTGCGCGCCGCGATGAGCTAGCAAGGAGGCAGTGGCCAGCCCGATGCCATCGCTGCCGCCGGTAATGATGGCGACGCGTCCTTCGAAATCCTGAGTCATTCGCTCTTCAACCTCTCCATGCGATGAAAGCGCCGGCATTCTCGTCTGCCGGGCGCCATGCTTTCAGGATTGTTGAAAATGCGTAATTTGTAAAATTATAAATTACGAATATGCATCGTCGCGGATATCGATATCACTTTTCCCGAGAGTGCATCATTCCGGTTGATGTTGCGGCTATATCTCAGAATATTTCGCTAATATATGTATTTATAGCCGATTTTTATCCTCTGGGACGTAAAGCGCGTGCTGTGCTTCTTGGTGCGGGACTTTCCAAAAAATGCGTAAAAACTTTCCTATTGAATTCCGCATATGGAAGAATAGAGTCGTGTCATCGAGAACAGAATACGAATCGAAGGAATTGGGATGTCCGGATCGAAGGTGGCTCTGGTCACTGGGGCCAGCCGGGGCGCTGGACGCGGCATGGCCGTCGGCTTCGGCGAACTGGGTTACACCGTCTATGTTACCGGTCGGTCTGTCCGGATCGGCCATGCACGGGGGTGGGATGGGACTATCCTGCCCGGCACCGTTGCAGAGACCGCTGCGGCAGTCGATGCAGCCGGGGGTAGGGGCGTGCCGGTGATCTGCGACCATTGCGACGATGCGCAAGTGGCCGCACTGTTCGCACAAGTTCAGGCGGAGACGGGCCAGCTCGACATTCTCGTCAACAATGCCACTTTCATCCATGATCAATTGATCGAAAAAAAGCCGTTCTGGGAAAAGGACTTGGATGCGGTTCGCATTCTCGACGTCGGCCTGCGCTCAGCCTATGTAGCAAGCTGGCATGCAGCGCAGATGATGGTGCCGAAAGAGAGCGGTGTCATCGCGTTCGGGTCGTCTTTTGGCAGCTCCTGCTACATGCATGGGCCGGCCTACGGCGCGCAGAAGGCGGGCATCGACAAATTTGCCCATGATATGGAGCATGATCTGCGCGGAACAGGCGTGATCGCGGTGTCGATCTGGATGGGTCCCTTGATAACGGAGCGGTCGCTTATTGCGCGTGAAACCCATCCTGAACAATATGAAACGTTCATCGAAAGTGCGGAAAATCCCGAATTTACAGCGCATATTATCGACGCGATCGACCGGTCGCCTGACCGTGATGCCTTGTCGGGGCAGACATTGATCGGTGCGGAAATCGCACGTGAACTAGGCGTGCGCGACCGCGGCCGGGATCGTGCTTCCTATCGCGAGATGCTGGGCAGTCCCCGGCCGAAAAATCCCGCCGCCGTTTATTGATCCGGGGAAGTCATGAGCAAGATTGATCCCATTTTCGCCGCCGTTACTGCACCGGGCACGCCCTTTGAAATCGGAGAGCAGGACGGGATGCGTTTTTTTGTCAAAGCGCCGTCCGATCTCAGTCAATTGGTCGAAACGGCGCGCCGTTTCGGCGACCGGACTGCCATCGTCGACTTCGATGGACCGCAGGGCGAGCGACGGCTGAGTTTTGCGGAGGTGTTCGCGTGGCGCGACCGGATGATCGGCCATGTAAATATCCGGCGCGGCGACCGTGTCGCCATCTGCACGCGCAACCGGGCGGAATGGATGGTTGCGTTCCTCGCTGTCATTCGGGCCGGGGGTGTCGCCGTACTGCTCAATAGCCGAGGGTCTTCCGCCGAACTCGTCGCTATGATCGGGGAAGTCATGCCCACGCTCATCCTGGCCGATGGCGACCGTGCGGCGCTGATCCGCGAGGGCGGCTATGGTGGCCCCTTGTTGGACATCACTGGGCCCTTGGCAGAGACCGGCGTGGCGCGGGAAAATGGTCAGGCAGCTGGTCCCAACGATCCCTGCGCTATCCTCTTTACCTCCGGCACGACCGGGCGGGTGAAGGGTGCCATATTGTCCCATCGCGCCGTCATAACCGGCTTGCTCGGCACGCAGCTCACCGGATCGATGGTGATGCATAATATGGCGCTGCAACATGGCCTGTCGGTCGACGAGGTGATGGCGCAGCTACCCGCGCAGGCCCTGCTACTGGTCGCGCCACTCTTTCATATTTCCGGGCTGGGCGCTGGCTTCCTCGCGCCTCTTCTGTCCGGTGGCAAGATCGTCGTGATGCGCCGCTGGGACGCGCAGGAAGCGGTGCGTCTGATCGAGCGTGAAAAGATAACGCAACTCGCGACCGTGCCCACCATGCTGTGGGACATGGTCAATCATGCGCGGCAGATCGATGCGGACCTTGGCTCGGTGCGCAATATCGGGTCGGGCGGGCAGGCGCTGCCGCTCAACCTGCTGGAAGAGGTGCGGGCACTGTGCCCCCATGCGATGATGGGGGTCGGCTATGGCATGACCGAAACATCGGGCGCGATTGCGCAGGCGGTGGGCGCGGATTTCCTGCGCGCGCGCGCATCGGCGGGTCGGGTTCTTCCGCTCGTCGATCTGCGGATCGAAAGGCCCGATGGCGCCATTTGTGGTGCGGGTGAAACCGGCGAGATCGTTGTGCGCAGCGCCATGGTCATGAGCGGTTACTGGAACCGTCCCGAGGATACAGCCAACAGCTTCACGCCCGACGGTTGGCTGCGCACAGGGGATATCGGTTATCAGGATGAAGATGGCTATATCTTCATCGTCGACCGGGCGAAGGATATGGTCATTTCCGGCGGCGAGAATATCTATTGCGCTGAAGTCGAACGCGTTCTCAGTGAAATGCCGCAGATCATCGAATGCGCGACCTTCGGCATCGCGGACGATCGGATGGGTGAATTGCTGGTCGCCGTGGTGCAAGCCGACGGCCTCGACGCACGCGCAATCATTGACTGGGTGGCGGAGCGGCTGGCGCGTTACAAGGCGCCAGCCCATGTCGCCTTTCTGCGCGGCCCATTGCCGCGCAATCAAGCCGAGAAGATCGACAAGGTGGCGTTGCGTGCCCTGTGGCCGCAGCTCTTTCCCAATAGCTGACAGGAGAGTTTTCCATGGGGATGCCCAAGGATATCAAGATTATCGATTGCATGCTGGGCATTCCGGAGGCCGAAGACCGCTCCGAATGGTTCGCGCCTTTCCGCCCGCTCATCAAGGATCAGCAGACGCTCCAGCAATTCGCCATGCCGGCGCAGTATATGTTCAAGGACATTCCGCAGACCGGCAAGGCCGACGATTTCGTGAGCTGGACCGTCGATCAGATGGATCAATATGGTATCGACAAGGCGCTGGTCGGATGGAACGACAATGCGACATCTTACCGCGCTAAGGAAATGTTCGGCGATCGCTTCTTCTTCGATCTGCCATGCGACCCGAACCGCGGCATGGACGAAGTGCGTCGTATCAGACGCATTCATGCGGAGGTCGGCCTGTCCGCGATCAGCATCTTTCCGGCGGGCACGCTGCCACAGGTGGCGATCAATCATAAATATATGTTCCCCCTCTATGCCTGCGCGGCGGAGCTGGGGCTGCCGGTGTTGCTTAACGCCGGGATACCGGGGCCGCGTATTCCGATGGAGACGCAGAGGGTCGAACATCTGGACGAGGTCTGCTGGTTCTTCCCCGATCTGAAGGTCGTGATGCGTCATGGCGCGGAGCCGTGGGAAGAGCTGGCGGTCAAGCTGATGCTGAAATGGCCGAACCTCTATTATTCGACCAGCGCCTTCGCACCCAAACATTATCCCAAGGCGATCATCGACTACGCCAATACGCGAGGCGCAGACAAGATCATCTATGCCGGCTATTTCCCGATGGGCCTCAGCCTCGAACGCATCTTCAGCGATATGGAGAATGTCCCGTTCAAGGGGCATGTCTGGCCGAAATTCCTGCGCGAGAACGCGCTCAAGGTCTTTGACCTCAAATAACTGGACGGAGAGTTTCCATGATCGAACCGCAAGCCGCGACCGACGCGCGCACGCCTCCCGTCGCCGTCTGGCAGATCCTCGAAAAACTGAAAGGACAGGATCTGTCCGACTGGCGGTTGGCCGAGGTGGAAGGTCGCGCTTCCATTCAGGAACGCAATCTCGACATCGGCATTCCCTTTGGCTGGTATCCGGTCCTGCTCTCGTCCGAACTTTCGGTGGGAGAGGTGAAGCCGCTGCGCTATTTTTCGAAAGACCTCGCCATCTGGCGCGGAGAGGATGGCAAGGTGCGCATGCTCGATGCCTATTGCAAGCATTTGGGCGCGCATATGGGCCATGGCGGCAAGGTGCATGGCAATCTGCTGGAATGCCCCTTTCACGCCTGGCGTTATGATGGCGATGAGGCAGCGGTCAGGGATATTCCGTATGCCCGCGTCATCCCGCCACAGGTGAAGCGCAAATGTACCCGCAACTGGCATATCAGCGAAGTCAATCGCTGGATTTGGGCCTGGTATCATCCACAGGATGAAGCGCCTTTGTTCGACGTCGCCGTGTTGCCGGAGGCGAGCGATCCCGACTGGACCGATTTCGAGGTGCATGAATGGAATGTCTGGGGTTCGATCCAGAATATGGCCGAAAATGGCGTGGATGTCGCCCATTTCCGCTTCATCCACGGCACGGCCAATGTGCCGCTGGGCGAACTGCGTTGGGGCGAATGGGGCCGGGGCGCGGACGTCAAGGCGAAAATGGGCACACCTTGGGGCGAGGTCGATGGCCTGATCAGCTATGACACGATGGGGCCGGGGCAGAGCTGGACGCGCTTCACCGGCATTTCCGAAACCTTGCTGATGGCCTGCCTGGCGCCAGTCGAACTGGACCATGTCCACGTCCGCTTCTGCTTCACCCAGCCCAAGGCGCAGGCTGAGGGCGAACGGGCAGGCGTTGCCAAGGCAATCATTCGCGACATCTGCAAGCAGTTCGATCAGGACAAGGTTGTATGGGACCGGCAGAAGTTCGAACCCAATCCGATCATCTGCGATGGCGACGGCCCGATCCCCCAATTCCGCAAATATTATCAGCGCTATTATGTGAAGGATTGAGGCCTTGGCGATTACAGAGGAAGCGGGCGTCACCCGCCGCGAGGTCGTTGCGGGCGTGGCAGCACTGGGTATGGTGGGCGCATCGAGGGCGGTTGCGGCTACGCAGAGCGATCCGTTGGACAGCCATGACGCCATGGGCCTGGCGGAACTGGTGCGCAAGCGGCAGGTTTCGCCCGGCGAATTGCTGGAGGCAGCGATCGGTCGGGCGGAGGCGCTCAATCCGCGCTTCAACTTCCTCGCCCAGAAACATTATGATTATGGCCGCGCGGCGATCGCGCGGGGCTTGCCGCCGGGACCGTTCAGCGGCGTGCCCTGGCTGCTCAAAGATCTGAACACCTATATCGCCGGGCTACCGACGGAGAATGGCAGCCGCTTCTTCAAGGGCTACAAGCTTGAGGTGACGTCCGAACTGGTTCGGCGGATCGAGAAGGCCGGCTTCGTCATCTTCGGCAAGACGACAGTGCCGGAACTCGGCCTCACCGGTACGACCGAGAACAAGCTGACGGGCGACACGCGCAATCCGTGGAATCCCGGCCATATAACCGGCGGATCATCGGGCGGCGCGGCGGCGGCGGTGGCGGCGGGCGTGCTACCGGCGGCCCATGCGACGGACGGCGGCGGATCGATCCGCATCCCGGCGTCGTGCTGCGGCCTGTTCGGGCTGAAGCCCAGCAGGGGCCGCGTGCCGATGGGACCGCCCCGCACCGAAGGCTGGGGCGGACTGTCGGTCCATCACGCCATCACCCGCAGCGTGCGGGATTCCGCGGCGATCCTCGACGCGACGCAGGGACCGGAGCCGGGCAGCCGCTACGCTGCGCCAACGCCGGCGGAGAGTTTTCTGGCGCAGGTCGGTAAGGCGCCGGGGCGGCTTCGCATCGCGCTGATGCTGAATGCGCCGGCGGGATCGCCGGTCGATCCTGAATGCATCGAAGCCGCGCGAAAGGCCGCGAGACTGTGCGAGAGTCTGGGTCATCATGTCGAGGAAGCCGCGCCCAAGCTGGATATGGCGGCGATCGGTGCGGCGGGATTCGCGCTGATCGGCGCGTCGGTCGCGGCGGACATGCTCGATCGCGCCAGGGCGACCGGCATCGCCATCGGCCCGGATGTGCTGGAGCCGATCACGCTGGGCTTCGTCGGCTATGGCGAGAAGGTGGCGGGCATGGATGTCGTGCGCGCGAACAATGCGCTGCAAGCCGCCGCCATCACCATGGCGCAATTCATGGCGCGTTATGACCTGATCCTCTCGCCCACTTTGGCGGCCCCGCCGCTGGAACTGGGCCGGATCAACCTGACGCCCGACGTCGATTTCATGGCCTGGGGACAGCGAACGGCGGCCTTCTCGCCCTTCACCCAGATTGCGAACATGACGGGGCAGCCCGCCATGTCGATACCGCTCGCTATGTCTTCGACGGGATTGCCGATCGGCGTGATGTTCATGGGCCGCTATGGGGACGAGGCGACCTTGTTCCGGCTGGCTGGACAGCTGGAAAAGGCGACGCCGTGGCAAGACCGGCGACCGGCGCTGCAAGGAGAATAAGATGCGAGGATTGGCAAGCAAGGCAGGGATCGTCGCAGGCGGCGGGCGCGGGATTGGCGCGGCGACGGCGCGGCGGCTGGCGGCTGAGGGCGCCTGCATCGTCATCGGCGACATCATGGGCGACTGGGCGAGCGAAACCGCCCATGCCATTCGCGAGGGAGGCGGCAAGGCTATCGGCGTGCCGCTTGATGGAACCAGTGCCGCATCGCAGGCCGCGATAGTCGAGGCTGCGCTGGCCGAGTTCGGTCGGCTGGACTTCTATCACTCAAATCTGGCGGGTGGCACCGATGGCGATATCGATATACTCAATTGCAGTGAGGAGGTGCTCGATCGTTCTTTCGCCATCAATGCGAAAAGCCATTTCCTCGCGACCCAGGCGGCTCTGCCGATACTGATCGAGCGAGGCGGCGGGGCGATGATCTACACGTCATCGGGGGCAGCGATTTCGGGCAATCCCTTGCAGGTCGCCTATCCCATGACCAAGAATGCCCTCCATGCGCTGGTCCGCCATGTCGCGCGGAAATTCGGCAAGCTGGGCATCCGCGCCAATGGCATCTGCCCCGGCCTGGTCCTGACGGAAGCCGTAGCCCAGCATCTGACCGACGATTATGTCCGGTCGATGCTGGAGGGCTTGCCGCACCGCCGCCTTGGCCAGCCGGACGATATCGCAGGGGCGGTCGCCTTTCTTGCGTCCGACGATGGCGAATGGGTCAACGGACAGCTGTGGCACGTCAATGGCGGGTCACTGCTGCGTGACTGAAGGAAGGGTCATGCGTCCTGCATCCAATCCCTGGGTCGTACTCGCGACGCTGTTGCTGATCTATATCGTCAACTATGCCGACCGCTACCTCATCACCGGGCTGATCGGGCCGATCAAGGCTGAGTTCGGTATTGGCGACGCGATGGTCGGAATGCTGATGGGGCCGGCCTTTGTTCTGCTTTATGTCATCCTTGGCGTGCCCTTTGCACGACTGGCGGACCGCACATCGCGCGTCCAGATCATAGCGGCAGGCTGCGTGCTGTGGAGCGGGGCGACGATCGCCACCGGGCTTGCCCATGGACCGATCGGCCTGACTCTGGCGCGCGTCGCGGTCGGCGTGGGGGAGGCAGCCTTCGTCGCGCCAGCCTATTCGCTGTTGTCCGATTATTTCAGACCCGAGCGGCGTGGCCTGGCCTTCGCGATCCTGGGCCTTGCGGCCTATGTCGGGCAGATTGCTGGCCAGGCGGGTGGCCCCGCGATCGCTGCCCATCATGATTGGCGCATGGCCTTTTACAGCATGGGCGCGGTCGGACTGATGCTGGGTCTTTGTGCGCTGTTGCTGATCCGGGAACCGCGCTGCAGCGGCGGCGGGGAAGGCCCGGTCGACGCCATACCCTTCGGCCAATTGGCGCATCGCCTTGTCCGCAGTCCAGCCTATTGCTGCATGATGTTCGCCTTTGGCTTTGGCGTGTTGTCGGGGGTCGCCTTCGGCTATTGGGGACCGGAGCTTTTTACCCGCAGCTATGGCCTTGATCCCGTGGCGGTAAAATCGACCTTTGCACTGAATTTTGGCGCATCGGGACTGGTCGGAATGTTGCTGTTCGGGGCCTTGTCCGACCGGTTGGCACGGCGCAGCATGGTCTGGCCGGCGCGCCTTTCGGCCCTGGCGCTGGGCGCGGCGACCTGCGCCATCCTGTTCGCGACCTGGGCGGGAAGCTTCACTCTGGCGCGACTGGCGGCTATCCCCGCCGGATTGCTGGGCGGCGGCTGGTCGGTCGGTTTCCTCGCCAGCCTGCAATATATGCTGCCGCCGCGTATCAGGGCGGCGTCGACGGCGCTGTTTCTGGCGGTGACGACGCTGCTCGGCTTTTTTGTGGGTCCATGGGCGGCGGGCGCCCTGAGCGAAATGATGGGGCATGATGCCGCTGCGCTGCGCATGGCGCTCAGCATCGTCATTCCCTTCGGTTTCCTGGCCGCGCTGCTCGGCTGGGCCGCGAGTGGATGGGTTGAGCGGGATCGGTCGGCATTGCACGACGCGCTTTCGATTCGACCTGCCGACCCTTTGCTGGCAAGACCGGCAACGGAAAGGGATTGAAGCCGTCTATGAGTGACATGTTCGCGTTCGATGAAACTGACCGCAGGATTGTCGAACAGTTGCGGCAAAATGGACGGGCGACGAACCAGCAGATTGCCGAGTCCCTGAATCTGATCGCATCGACCGTGTCGACCCGCATCCGCCGGATGGAGGATGCGGGCATGTTGCGCGTTGTCGCCGTATCCGACTTCGCGGTCCACGGCTTTCATGTTCTCATCCATCTGGCTGTAGAGGTCAGCGGCCGCCCCGCGCTCGACGTGGCGGAGGAACTGGCCGCCTTTCGCGAAGTCTTTGCGGTCCATCTCGTCACCGGCCGTTACGAGATCAGCCTGCTGTTGACGCTGCGCGACATGGATGAGCTGTCGCCGCTCATTGCTGACAAATTGTCGCAGGTGCCCGGCGTCCGCGCCATGATCCCGGCGATCGGCCTCGACATCGTCAAATATGGCCTCGACACTGCACCGATCGACAGCAGGAGGCTCGCATGAGCAGGCCCGACCTGGACGAGCTGGACCACCAGCTGATTTCTATCCTGGCGCAGGACGCGCGTGTCTCCAACCGCAAGATCGCCAGCGATCTGGGCGTCAACGAGGGCACGGTGCGGGGGCGCATCAAGCGCTTGCAGCAGGATGGGCTGATTGCCTTTACCGCGCTAACCGGCCTGAAACTGGAAAAGGCGACCAACATCGCCTTTGTCGCGGTGCAGGCGGACGTGAGTCAGGCGCGTCGGATTGCCCGTGATATCGCGCATATTCCGCTGGTCAAATCCGTGATGATCGTGCTGGGGCCGTTCAACATCATGGCAACTTGTCTATACGACGATCTGGACAATCTCCACGCCATGGCGTCGGGGCAGATATTGCAGATGCCCGGCGTCCAACATGTCGAAACATCGCTGGCGGTCAGGACGGTGAAGTTCAGCAACCGGGTAGTGCGGATCACCGATGCGCCGATGGACGGCGCCATTTGACCGAGGTGCCGCGCCGGGCATGGTGTTGGCGGCAATATGCGTAATTGATAAATTGCAAAATTACGCAAATGATCGCTTGAAACTGATTTTTGCATGATATAGCACAATATCAGGCGGAAAGATTCAGCGAGATAATATTGCTGTTCTGCCGATGATAGGAGCTGGATGTGCTGGACCCATGGTCGGCTCATCATGTTTGTCCTGCGCGGCGAAACGGCTTGCGAGGGCAAGGCCCCATATTGGATTTGAGGGCGACCCGAGATGGAATTCGCATTTACCGACGAACAACAGATGATCGCAGAGACGGCCCGTGCCTTCTTCGCGGAACATGCGACGAGCGAGCGTACGCGCAGGGCGATGGCCGGCGAGGGCATCGACCTCGCGCTGTGGCGTGCCTTCTGCCGGGAACTGGCTCTGTCGGGTATCGGCATTCCCGAAAGTGCAGAAGGCGCGGGGCTGGGCCTGGTCGAACTGGCGATCGTCGCCGAAGCGGCGGGCGCCCAAGTTGCGGCCTTGCCGATGCTGGGCAGTCTGGCGCTGGCGGGACAGGCGATCGCGGCGGGCGGTAGCGAAGCTCAGCGGACGCAATGGGTGCCGCCGCTGATCGCAGGCGATCGGATCGCAGGCTATTTCCATGACGACAGGATGCTGGCGAGCGGCGGCAGGCTGACCGGCGGATCGCGCTTCGTCGCTCATGGCGCGATCGCCGATCTTTTCGTCGTCACCGATATGCGCCAGATGTGGATGGTCCGCGCCGATGCGCCGGGCGTTACCGTGACGGCGCAGACTAGCATGGATCAGACCCGTCCCTTCGCCCATGTCATGCTGGAAAACGCGCCGGGCGAGATCTTGCCCGATCCGGGCGCGGCGCTGGGTGCGGCACAGCGTGCGGCCTTCATCGTGGTGGCAGCCGAAGCACTGGGCGGTGCGCAGGCCTGCCTCGACCGCACCGTCGCCTATGCCAAGGAGCGGATTCAGTTCGGTCGCCCGATCGGCTCCTTCCAGGCTTATAAGCATCGGCTGGCCGACATGATGATCGAGATCGAACAGGCACGCTCGGCGGTTTATTGGGCTGCCTGCGCAGTGGACGAGGGAGCGGGCGAGGCGGACATGGCAGTCCACGCCGCCAAGAGCTTCGCCGCCGACACCTTCTTCCGCTGCGCCGGGGACATGATCCAGCTGCACGGAGGCATCGGCTTCACCTGGGAGCATGACGCGCACCTCTTTTTCAAGCGTGCGCGATCGCTCCAGACCATGTTGGGCAGCGGCAACTGGCACCGTGAGAAAATTGCCGCGATGATTTTGGGAGAAGCAGCATGAAACTCGGTTTTTCTCCCGAGGATGAACTGTTCCGGCAGGAATGCGCGGACTGGTTGGGCGGCCAGATGGCAGGCGAATTTCGCGACATCAGGGGTGTCACCAAGCTGACCGGCAGCCCGGAACGGCGCAAGGAATGGGAACAGCAGCTCGCCGCGCATGGCTGGTCCTGCATCGGCTGGCCCAGCCAATGGGGTGGACGCGATGCAACGCTGGCGCAGCAGGTGATCTTTGCCGAGGAATATGCGCGCGCAGGCGTACCGGGGCGGGTTAATCATATCGGCATCGAACTGGCAGGGCCGACCATCCTGACATTCGGCACGCGAGAACAGAAGCAGCGCTTTTTGCCCGGCATCGCGGCGGGCAAGACCATCTTCTGTCAGGGCTTTTCCGAACCCAATGCCGGGTCGGATCTGGCGAGCGTGCGCACGAAAGCGCGCCTGGAGGGCGATCAGTGGATCGTCAACGGCCAGAAGATCTGGACCAGCCTGGCCCATATTTCCGACTGGATTTTCGTTGTTACCCGCACGGAAGAAGGATCGCAGGGACCAAGGGGGCTGACCTTCCTGATGATGCCGATCGATCAGCCCGGCATCGACATTCGGGGCATTCGCCAGATCAACGGCGATGCGGAGTTCAACGAAACATTCTTTACCGACGCGCGCTGCCCTGCGGACAGCCTGATCGGTGCGGTCGGTGACGGCTGGCGCATCGCCATGGGCCTGTTGGCGTTCGAGCGCGGCGTTTCGACGCTGGGTCAGCAAATGGGGTTCCGCAACGAGCTGGACGAGATCATCGCGGCGGCCCGGAGCAATGGCGCGGCCAGGGATCCGCTGATCCGCCAGCGCCTGGCGAAGGCCGAGATCGGCCTGCGATTGATGCGCTATGGCGCACTGCGGATGCTGTCGCAGACGGACCATGCAAGGATCGATGGCGCAGCGCTGACTTACAAGATACAGTGGGCGAGCTGGCGTCGGAACCTTGGCGAACTGGCGATGGACGTGTTGGGGCAGGAGGGTGAGATAAGCGACCATCGGGATTATGAATGGGACACGTTGCCCAATCTGTTCCTCTTCTCGCGATCCGACACCATCTATGGCGGTACCAATCAGATCCAGCGTAACCTGATCGCGGAACGGGGCCTGGGCATGCCGCGCGAACCGCGCGGGTCGGTCTGAAAGTCCGAGGCGTGATGGAGGAGGATGAAGATCCCTTCGAACGGCTGAAACACCTGCCGCCGCGCGGGCATCATGCCCTGCTTGGCATATATACGGTGGACAGGGGATCGGACTGGGCGGAACTGGCCTGTCCTTTCGCGCCCGGCTTCCTAATGGACCCCGAGGCTGGGCTGGTAGCGTCGGGACCGATCGTCTCGCTGATCGATGCGGCCGCAGGCGCGGCGATCATTGCGCGGACGCGGCAGTGGCGGCCAATGGCCACGCTGGATCTGCATGTCGACTATCTTCGACCGGCTCGCGCCGGGCAGGCGTTGCATGCGCGCGCCACCTGCCATCATGTGACACACAAGGTCGCCTTCATCCGCTGTGACGTGCATGATGGCGATGCGGCAAGCCGGATCGCCTTTGCGACGGCGCGTTTCTTCTTTACCGGCACGTCATGATCGCCCGGACGCCCTATGCGCAGATGTTGGGCATCGAGAGCATGGCCGCCGAACCAGGCATGGTCGCGCTTCGGATGCCCGCGACCGCGCAACTGGAGGGACGGCCGGGCTTCCTCTATGGTGGTGTCATCGCCAGCCTGCTGGAACTTGCCTGTCTGGACGCGATCGCGCAGGACCGGGGTGACGCCGCCGGACGGCCCAAGCCGATCAACATGAGCTTCGACTTCCTGCGCGGAGGGCTGATGATCGACAGTTTTGCGGAGGCGCGGCTCAGCCGTGTCGGTCGTCGCATCGTCCATGCCGACGCCATCTGTTGGCAGGCGGACAGGAATCGGCCAATGGCCACCGGACGGATGCATCTGCTGCTGGGCGGGTAGGCATGGTTGTTCCAGGGCTGCTCAATATGCGCAGCATATGCTGACCAGCGCTGTGCTGGGATCGGCGTCTGTAATAGACACCCGTTGGAAGGGGTGTAACTTACCGGTGCGCGTCGCGCGACTGTCGAGCAGGCTCCGCGTCCATTGCCCCCCGCGCAAGTCGATTTTGGGAAAGCGATGGGCTGGCTTCGTCAACGGGGCGACGCTAGGAGGCGGAATGTCGACAGCAAAAGACCTCGTACATCTCGGCAGACTCGTTGCCGCTACCCATGGCTGGGCCGCCGCCAAAGCGTTCAAATCCTACGGGATGAGCGACACGGATCGCGCCGGGATTGCCGCATGCGCGGTCCGCCTTCTGGATGTCTTTCCCCTGGTGCCGAACGCCAGTGCGCTGATGAGCGCAGCGTTTGCCGTACAACTCGAACGCGTGCTGACGGCGCCCGTCCAGGTTGTTGCCGGGACGTTGTGCGTCGAGGGCGAACCGGTTTTCGGCGACCGGATGCCCTTTGACGGCCACGTTATTTTCGGCTCGCCCAACCCCGACTGGCACGGGCATGTCTGGGTGATGATCGGTCCCCATATCGCCGACATCTCGATCTTTCGGACCGCCTATTCCCGGTTCGGGCCAGCCAGCCTCAGTCGCCATATTGATCTGGTGTTCGGACCGAACAAGGCTCTTTATGTCGACCAATGGCAGAAAAGTCGCCAGCGCGGTCTGAGCTATGAGCCGCAATATGTGCTGAGCGAGGAGGAAGTGACGCGCCTCATGGGCGGCGCCTATGAGCGGATCGAGCAGGCACGGTCTGAACGCGCCCAAGCCGGTTCGTCGTCCGTTCAGTCGGACATCGCATAATCATTTGAGAATGTGCATGTGCTGAAGCCATGGCTTCATATTCGCTCCCGCACCTGGGAACGGGCGGGAGCGAACGGAATTTGCTCAGACCAATTCCAGCCTGCCGTTCATGCAGATCGGTTGGTTCAGGTTGAAGAAATTGGGCAAGGTATTCATCACGGCCTGGTGGATGTCGTGAAACTGCTCCGCCGTGCCGTTGCCGCCGATCCGCACCGTATAGTCGAGCTGGCGATAGCCGGGCGCCACGGTGTCATCCACACCGAGGAAGCCGCGCAGATCGAGCCGGCCGCTCGTTTCAATCTCCAGCCGTTCGAGCTGGATGCCGTGGACTGCAGCCTGAGCCACATAGCCCACCGCCATGCAGGCGTTCAGCGCCGTCATCAGCAGTTCCTGCGGATTGGGGGCGCTGTCGGTGCCCAGCAGGTCCAAAGGCTCGTCGGCGGTCATCTTGAAGCGCCGCTCGATAAATTGACCGCCAAGCTCGTAGCCTTCCACGGTCGTTTCGCTCCGCGTCTGGCCGGACCAGCGCGTCGTGACACGAAAGCGAACGGCAGCTTTCGCCGGATCCGCCTTCACCTGATCGACAAATGCGGCAAGCGCCGACAGATCGATACCGTTGAGGGACGAGGCGGATATCTGGATGGTCTCGTTCATCGTCATTCTCCTTGATAATCCGGTTCAGGAATAGATCGGCGCGATGGCGTCCAGCCGGCCGATCAATGTGGGGGAGAGCCGCGCGAGGCTCGCACGGAAGCTGCGATGCGCCATGCCCGAGCCGATGAAGGTCCAGCGTGCGGCCTGATGCTGCTGGGCGACCAGAGCTGCACGGATGTGGGAGGGCACGGCGCGTCCGGTCCGCTGCTCCAGCGCGACGATATTCATCTCGGTCTGCGCGCGCAGCCCATCATCGAGAAAGGCGCCGATCGCGCAATAGCCGTCGAAGGCCGCATGAATTTGGGCTTCGGACCGCCCTTCGCCGAGCGCTTCCACCATCAGCGCGTCGAGCCTGGCATGCTGCGCCTCTTCCATCCAGTGGTGGCGCAGCAGGCTCTTGAACAGCGGCTCCAGCTCGCCATCGTCGCGAACCGAGTCGAGATAATGCGCCTGGGTCATCCATTCGAGCTGCAGAATGAGCAGCGCCACCGCCAGCGGATCATGCGCCAGCACAGTGGCCCCGATCGCGTCCGCCGGCCCGATCACCGCGCATTCCTGCCCGAAACCGCGCAGGAATGCGGTACGGAACCGGCGGAACAGGTGAATATGCTTGGCCATGATAACCCTGACGCGGACCGGCTGGGGCCGGAATAATCCTGCCTTTCGTCAGCTTTTCTCGTCCCTCTTCTTCCCTGCCGCGTTGCCGGCCGAGGTGGAATGGTTCAACGATCTCCAGCGCCTGTCCGCCTCGCCGGAAAATGCCATCCGATCCTTCCTGGATTGATGATCGGAATGCTCGCTGACAGCTGGACCGGTAACGGAGGACATGGCGCGAACTGCGAAACCTACATCCTGCGATAGGGCGGTTCGATGGCGATCATGGCGGACCGACGACAAAGCCGTTCCGAATAAAGCGCGAGAGGGTCAGTCCCAGGTTGATCGCAAATTTTGCGGATCGCGATTTTGATGCGCCTGCCCAGCCTGCGGGCATCAGCAGTGCGTGACAGATCGAGATCGTCGGCCCTGACCACGACGCGGGACGTGCCTTGCGCGCCACCGGCCGCCGGTACCGCCAGGCCCATTGCAAGCGGCAGGATCAGTTTCGAAGCCATCATCTTTCCTCTCCTCGTCCTCATTGTCCGCGACCAGTGGACTCCGCACCGCATTGCGCGGCTGGGAGTCCGGTCCGGGGGATGGTTCAGGCGGCGATCCTGCCCGCCAGTGCGTGGACGTCGGCCGCGTGCAGCAACTGGCCGCCAATGCCCCAGTCACCCTGTTCGACCTCGTGGATGCGGACCCATGTCACCTGGCGCATCGCTTCTCCTTCCACTGCGACCACCGCTTCGGTGACGCCGGAAATAAGCCGCCGCTTTTCTTCGGGCGTGAAGACATCCCGGATGATGTCGATAGTAACCAAGGGCATTTGTCTCTCCTTCATGCTATGGATGAGGCCGCGTTGGCCCCGATGCAGGCACGATAGTCCGCATGGCGATGCGACGCTTGAAGGCCGGATAGAGAAATCATGAAGATTCCCTGGATTCCATCGGCTGATGGCGCATGATCTATCTGTTCGACCGCTTCGAACTCGACACGGCGCGCTTCGAACTCCGGGACAGCGGCGCTGTCGTTCACATGGAACCGCAGGTTCTGTCCCTGCTCGCGCTGCTGGTTGCGAATGCGGACCGGATGGTGAGCAAGGACGAGATTGTCGAGAAGATATGGAATAACCGCATCATCTCCGAAGCGGCAGTCGCGGCCCGGATCAAATCCGCGCGCAAGGCCATCGGTGATGACGGGCAACGGCAGCAACTGGTCCGCACCATCCATGGCAAGGGTTTCCGATTTGTCGGGGAGGTGGGCTTTGCTGGTCCGCCGGCCACCGTTTCGCCCATCCCGGCAGGGCGGACGGCTGGACCCCCGCACATGATGGGGGATCGCCCGTCCATCGCCGTCCTGCCATTTCGCCAGATCGGTGCATCCAGCGACGCGGCCTTCCTCGCCGACGCACTCGCCGACGAACTCATTGCCGACCTTGCGCGCCTTAGATGGCTCTTCGTCATAGCGCGCGGATCATCCTTCCGCTTTCGTCATGACCAGACGGATTTCCCTCAACTGGGAAGAGCCCTTGGCGTGCGCTATTGCCTGACCGGAAGCGTCACCTTTTCGGGCAATGGCATCTCATGCCTGGCGGACCTTGTCGAAACCGAGAGTGGGGGCATCGTCTGGGCGGGGCGATATGAAGATGACGTCGCCAATATCCACGCGATCCGGCGCGAAATTCTGGCCAATATGATCGCCGCGCTGGAGATCGGCATCGCGCAGAACGAGGCCCAGCGCGTCCGCTGCCAGGACATGGGACAGATGAGCGCATGGTCGGCCTATCATGTCGGGCTGGACCATATGTTCCGGTTCAATCGGGCCGACAATGACATGGCTGGCCGCATGTTCGACCTGGCTCTGGGGGTGAACCCGGATTTCGCGCGTGCCTGTGCGGGCAAGTCCTTCACCCATTTCCAGAACGCCTTTCTGCGCTATCGCGCCGATCATGCATCGGAAGCGGAAGTCGCCCAAAGGCTGGCGGAAAGGGCCGTGCAACTGGATCGGCTGGACCCTTTCTGCCACTTCAACATGGGCCGATCCCAATGGCTGAACGGCGATCTGGACAGCAGCATCGATTGGCTGGAGCAGGCCACGAGGATCAGTCCGAGCTATGCGCAGGCCGTATACAGCAAGGCATGGGCGAAGACGCTTGCCGGGGCGGCCGTCGAGGGGGAAGAAAATGCCCTGCTCGCCCTGGCGCTCAGTCCTCTTGATCCGCTGCGATATGCGATGATCGCAACCTGTGCGCTCAGCAGGTTGATACAGGGAGATTATGAACAGGCGGCATCGCTGGCCGAGCGCGCCGCGCGCTCGCCGGGCGCTCACAAGCATATTGCCGTCATCGCCGCCATATCCACCTTCATGGCCGGCCAGGCCGAAAGCGCCCGTCGCTGGCTTCTGTTTATCCGGCAGATGGAGCCAGATTTCAGCGGCCGGGATTTTCTCCGGTCCTTTCCTTTCGCGCCGACGAGCGTGCGGGAAACGATAGAAAGGGCGTTGCGGGATTCAGGATTCTGATCGCGCACGGTTGAAGTCAAACTGTCATTGCCCGATGCCGCGCGATCGGCTTTGCGGGCGGGGTTGCAGCCATGCGGCAGCCAGCCGCGGCCATATCCGGAGCGCCCCAATCGCGCATGGCGGTCCCATTGGCCGAAATCACCAGCGCTTGAGCAGCACTCGTTATTCGCCGGTCCGCTCTGGCCCTATTCTACTCCCGACTTGTTGAGCGAGGAACGGCAGTGGTGGAGCAGACAGAAAGACAATTGCATCTCGGCGCAATATTGGAAGGTGTCGGAGCCGATCATAGCAGTTGGCTGGACCCCGACCTGCCCGGCGATGCCAGCATCGATATCGGCTGGTATATCGAACAGGCGCGGCTGGCCGAAGCGGCGAAGTTCGACCTCGTCTTCATCGTCGACTCTCCCTATATCACGCCCGACACGGCGCCGCATTTCCTCAATCGGCTGGAGCCGCTCACCCTGCTGTCTGCGGTGGCGGCATCGACATCGCATATCGGTCTGGTCGGCACGCTGACCACATCCTATTGGGAACCCTATAATGTCGCGCGCCAGTTCGGGTCGCTCGACCATATCAGCAGGGGCCGCGCGGGATGGAATGTCGTGACCACCGGCCTGGAAGGCGCCGCGCGCAACTATGGGCGCGAGGAGCATTTCGACCATAAGCTGCGCTATGCCCGCGCCCGCGAGTTCGTGGAGATCGTGCAGGGCCTCTGGGACAGCTATGAGGACGATGCCTTTCCGCGCGACAGGGCGACGGGCAGGTTCCTCGACAAGGACAAGCAGCATCGCCTGGATCACCAGGGCGCGCATTTTTCGGTTGCCGGACCGCTGGCGCTCAGCCGCTCGCGCCAGGGCCAGCCGGTGATCTTCCAGGCAGGCGACAGCGGCGAAGGCCGTGCCCTGGGCGCGGCGATCGCCGAGGGCACCTTCGCTGCGGCGCAGGATTTCGAAAGCGGGCGGGCCTATTATGCCGACGTGAAGGCGCGGGCCGCTGCGCTGGGCCGCAACCCCGACCTCATCAAGGTGCTTCCGGGCCTTGTCCCCACCATCGCCGAAACCGACGAGGAGGCGCAGTCGATCGCGACGGCGGCCCAAGGCGCGCTCGACATCGGCAAGCTGCTTACCCAGGTCGGCCGTGCCTTCAACTATCATGATTTCTCGTCCTATGATCTGGATGCTCCCTTCCCCGACCTGTCGGGCGTGACGCTCAACAGCTACAAGGGGCAGGCTGAACGGATCATCCGCATATCGACGGAGGAAAGGCTGACCCTGCGTCAGGCCGCCTATCGCTTCGGGCAATGGAAGTCGGATTTCGTCGGATCGCCGGAGACCATCGCAAGCGAGATCGAACGCTGGTTCGTGGGGCGCGCGGCGGACGGCTTCAATCTGCGCGTTACCCGTCCTCGCGACTTCGCCCTGTTCCGCGAACGGGTAGTCCCGATCCTGCAGGCACGGGGATTGTTTCGGAAGGAATATGCTCACGACACGCTGCGTGGCCATCTTGGCCTGCCAGTGCCGGAAAACCGCTATGCCCGTGCATCGCAGGACGCGCAGGCGATCGCCGCCGAATGAGTGGCCATGACGTCCTGGCGCTGACCACCGACGTGCTGATCGTCGGCGGCGGCATGGCGGCCTGCTGGGCAGCGACGGCGGCAGCACGCGCAGGTGCACGCGTCGTGCTGGTGGACAAGGGGTTTGTCGGCACCAGCGGCGTCACGGCGACTGGCGGCCCCAATCATTGGTGGGTGCCGCCCGATCCCGCCAAGCGTGCGCAAGCCGTGGAAGATCGGCTTGCCCGTGCCTTCGACCTTGCCGAGCGGGATTGGATGGCACGCATCATCGATGAGACATGGCGCGCCTTGCCTGAACTGGCCGGCTATTATCCATTCGATAGCGATGGACGCGGCGGGACATTCTATTCGGGCGTGCGCGGTCCGGAATATATGCGGGCGCTGCGCCGGTTTGCGGCCGATCTGGGCGTCTCTATCCTCGATCATCATCCGGCGCTGGAATTGCTGGTAGATCATGATGGCGTCGTGGTGGGCGCGGCGGGGCATGCGCGGCTGGACGACCGGCTCTGGGCGATCCAGGCTTCATCGGTGGTTCTTGCGACGGGCGGATGTGCTTTCCGGTCCGGCCTGATCGGGAGCCATGGCAATACGGGTGACGGGTTGCTCATGGCGGCCGAAGCCGGCGCCGCATTGTCGGGCATGGAATTTTCCGTTTCCTATTCCCTTTCGCCCGCCTGGAATTCGACCCGGACGCTTCCCTATTTTGCCGCCCGCTTCTTCGACCAGGAGGGGCGGGAACTGGATGTGCCGCCACCCATGAGCGGTGAAGCCGCGCATTTGAAGGCTCTGGCCACAGCGATGATCGAGGGGCCGGTATTGGCCGATCTGAGCGACGCGCCCGCTCTGCTCAAGCAATTGCTGCGCCGTATACAGCCCGCATCCATGCCGCCCTTCGAGCGGCGCGGCGTCGACCTGTTCGAAAACCGCTTTCCGATCCGCCTGTTCGGTGAAGGTACGGTGCGTGGCACCGGCGGCCTGCAAATCGTGGACGAAAAATGCAGGACCAGTGTCGAGGGGCTATATGCCGCTGGCGATGCGGCGACGCGTGAACTGATCGCCGGAGCCACCAGCGGCGGCGGCGCGCAAAATGCGGCGTGGGCGCTGACGTCGGGACGGATCGCTGGGCAGGCGGCGGCAAGGGCGGCATCGCAGCGGAAAAGTCGTGCGACGGCCAGAGGCAGGCCAGTAGGCGGCGCCGGATTGCGTCCTGCCGCCGATGCCCGTCCCATCGACCTTTCGCCGGTCATTCCGGCGGTCCAGGCCAGCACCATCGATTTCGATGGCGCGCTCTGGCGCAGCGAAGCCAAGCTGAGCAGCGCGAAGGCGCGCCTGGACCTTTTGTGGCGGGATATTGCCGATCATGCCTATGCGACCGGCATCGCCCGGATCGCGTTGCGCGAGCAGGCGGCAATGGTCGCGGCGGCCCGCTGGGTTTGCGCAAGCGCCTTGGCGCGAACCGAAAGCCGGGGCATGCACATGCGAACGGACAAGCCAGGCCTTGATCCCGCGCTTGGCGCGCGCCTGCTGACGGGCGGGCTGGATAATGTCTGGACCCGTCTCGAGACGGACATCGTTTCCCAAAGGATCGAGGCCGTCGCATGATCGCCCATATTTTCGAGGATCGATGCGACGGCTGCAACAATTGCGTCGCGATCTGCCCAACCCACGTATTGGACGCGGGAAAGGACGGCGCCCCCGTCGTCGCCCGGATCGACCAGTGCCAGACCTGCTACATGTGCGAACTTTATTGCACATCCGACGCCATCTATGTCGATCCCGACCAGCATCATTTGCATGTCGTCGATCCGCAGGCCATTCTGGAATCGGGGCATCTGGGCCGCTTGCGCCATGACTATGGCTGGGGCCGCGAGGCGGGGGGCGATGAGGGGCACCTCAGCGACTTCTGGCGGCTAGGTCCGTTGCTGCGCGAAGGGGCTGAAATTGCCGCACGTCGCTATGCCGGGAGGAAAGCTTGACCCGAAACCGTTTCTCGTCGGCGTGACGCCGGCAGGGCGTGCAGTCAGTCTACCTCTTCGGGCAGCGCACCGATGACTGACTTCACCTCCAGAAATTCCTCCAGCCCATATTTGCCGAACTCCCGGCCGTTGCCCGACTGCTTGTAGCCGCCAAAGGGCATGTCGAAGGCGAGGCCGCCCGCGTTGACGAAGACTGCGCCCGCGCGCAGGCGGCTGACGAATTTCCGGGCATGGGCCGGGTCGCCCGCGACATAGGCGCCCAGGCCATAGGGCGTGTCGTTGGCGATGCGGATGGCGTCCTCGTCATCCTCATAGGGCATGAGGACCAGGACAGGACCGAAAATCTCTTCCTTCGCAATCGTCATGTCGGGCGTCACATTGGCGAAGACGGTGGGGCGGACATAGCTGCCGGCGTCCAGCCCTTCGGGGCGTCCGGTGCCGCCTGTGACGAGCGTGGCGCCTTCGTCGATGCCGGTCCGGATCAGGCTCTGGATGCGATCCCACTGGCGCTGGCTGACGACCGGGCCGATATGGTCGCCCTCGACCTGCGGATCGCCGACCTTCTTGGCGGCGAAGAGCGCGCCAACCTTCTGCGCCGCCTCGTCATGTTGCGAGCGGTGGACCAGCATCCGCGTCGGCGCGACGCAGCTCTGGCCGCTGTTGAGCAGCACGCCACCCACGCCGCCGGGCAGCGCCACGTCCAGCGGCGTGCCTTCCAATATGATGTTGGGCGACTTGCCGCCCAGTTCCTGCGCGACGCGCTTGACCGTATCGGCGGCATTCTTCGCCACCATGATCCCGGCGCGGGTCGAGCCGGTGAAGCTCACCATGTCGATATCAGGATGTTTCGCGAGCGCGGTGCCGACACCTTCACCATCGCCCTGCACCAGATTGAAGACGCCGGCCGGCACGCCCGCCGCCTCCAGCACTTCGGCGAAGATAGCGGCGCAGCTTGGCGCCTCTTCGGAGGGCTTGAGGATCATGGTGCAGCCCGCCGCCAGCGCCGGCCCGACCTTGGCGACGATCTGGTTCATCGGCCAGTTCCACGGCGTGATGAGCGCGACGACGCCGATTGGCTCGCGCACGACGCGGTTGCCGCCGATCTTCTCGCTGAATTCATACTCCTTGAGTGCCGCCAGCGCCTGGCCCAGATGGCCGAGGCCCGATCCAGCCTGCGCGGTCTGGGCGATAGAGATGGGGCAGCCCATTTCTGTGGCGATGGCGTGGGCGATGTCGGGGACACGCTTCTGATATTCGCCGATGATGCGTTCAAGCAGGGCGATGCGCTCTTCGCGGCTGGTCAGCGAGAAAGTTTCGAAGGCGCGACGCGCAGCGATCACGGCCGCATCGACATCGGGGGCCGTGCCGAGGATCAGGTCGGCGGCGCTTTGATCGGTAGCGGGGTTGATGACGGCGATGGTGCGGCCGCCCTGGCTGTCGACCCACCGGCCGTCGATATAGTGTTGCAGCGTGTTGGGCATGATAATGTCCTTATGCGGGAAGGAGGCCGAGATCGGCGTCGGTGGCGGGCGTGCCCCATTTGTCGCTAGGCGGTAGGGGCCGGCTGTCCCAGGGGGGATCAAGCGTGAAACTGGAGATGCTGCGCCCATCGGGCAGCCGGCCGTTGCCGCCACCCTGGCTATAATCATAATAGAGCGTCATCAGCTCGCGATGGCCGTGATGGCGCTGTGCGACGGGGTGCGACAGGCAGGCCTCCCGCCAGCGCAACAGCCGGGTCAGATGCTGCGGGATCTGATAGCTTTCATAATAGTCGAGGAACCAGAGCCGCTTGAACATCGGCGTGAAGGCGACCTCCGCCCATCCGAACCGGTCGAAGAGGAAATCGCCGTCGGGAGCGTAGTGGCGTAGAAACTCGTCCAGCCGCGCATATTGGGCATCGACCTCGGCCTTATGCTCGTCACGCTTGGCGGGGTCGCGGTTGAGGATCATGCGGTATCCCGCGCCGGTGAACTGGCCGTCGGTGGCGCATAGCATCGCCTCGACCGCATGTTCGAACGGGTCTTGCCGCGCCACCGGCGGATCGGGAAAGCGATCCTCGACATAGCGCATGATGACCATGCTTTCCTTCAGCGTCTCGCCATTTTCCAGCTCCAGCGCAGGGAGCGCGGTGGTGCCGCGCGTCTTTGCGAGCAGCCAGTCTGGCCGGGGTTGCGATATGTCGATCTCATGATCGGCCATGATGCCATGCAGCCCCTTGAGGTCGAGCAGCAGCTCGATCCGCTCGGAAAAGGGGCAGCCGGGGATATGATACATGCGCAGCCACCCGGCGGGCGGTTCGTCTTGCCAGCCCATGGATCAGGCCGCCGTTGCCGCAGCGCGGGGCGGCATTTCGCTTTGCGATTTGGCGAACATTGCCTGCGCAGCGGGGCGGGCGTTGATACGATCGATCCAGGCGACCAGATGCGGCGTCGCCTCCTTGTTGACGATGTCGGCGTAACCAAACTGCATCCCGTTCGCGATCGCGAAGTTGCAGATGTCGGCCAAGGTGTAATCTTCGCCAGCCAGCCAGGGGCTTTCCGACAGCCGCTTCTCCAGCCGGTCGATCGATACGCGAATCTTGCGCATTTCCTCGTCCAGCACCGCCT
This sequence comes from Sphingobium lactosutens, assembly GCF_013393185.1. Lineage (GTDB taxonomy): Bacteria > Pseudomonadota > Alphaproteobacteria > Sphingomonadales > Sphingomonadaceae > Sphingobium > Sphingobium lactosutens_A. The sequence continues at coordinate 123,360 of NZ_QJQX01000042.1, forward strand.
GTGGGAAACCGGCGCGGGCGCTGCGCCATTTGGCCTGCTGCTCCGGGACCGGGATATGCTTCAGCTTCTCCTCGAATTCCGCGTCGGTCAGTTTGCGCGCCATCGGGCCGATCATCCGTTCCCAGCCGATGGTCGACACGCACCAGCAGAAATATTCGTCCACCCATTTCGTCCAGACGCGCATTTCGGCGATCTGCACCGGATCGGTCGGGCGCAGGCGCGGCGCGTCCGGAAAGGCGTCCTCCAGATATTCGCAGATGACGGTCGATTCGGTAATGATATGGCCGTCATGGTTGAGCGCGGGCACCTGACCGCGCGGATTGATCGCCTTGAACCAGTCTTCATGATGTTCGAACCGGGTCGGGTCGACGAAGCGGGGTGTGAATTCCAGCCCCTTTTCATAAAGGGCGAGCAGCGGTTTCAACGAATTGGCTGCTGGACCGAAGCTGTAGAGCGTCAACATGCGCTGTGCATCCTCACCTTGTGGTTATGGCGTCTGATGCGCCTTCGGGACCGAACGTGGCTGGCGTTCCGGCGGGTCGCAAGTCCTGTGTCGATACTATCAGTAAGACTACCCGGCACGCCGGTGCGGCTGAACCTGTCAGTTTCAATGATAGCGCCGCCACTCGTCTTGCGGCGGCGGCAAGGCTTTGCTTTGGATGGGGAAAGAAAAGTCGGAGAGGATGATGCTGGAACTGCTGACATCGGAAACGCCCAATGGCTGGAAAGTCTCTATCCTGCTGGAGGAACTGGGCGTGCCCTATAAGGTGACGCCGATATCCCTGACCGACCGGGTGCAGAAGCAGGACTGGTATGTCGCGCTCAACCCCAATGGCCGCATCCCGACTTTGGTGGATCATGATGCGGGGGATTTCGCCATCTTCGAATCCGGGGCGATCCTGCTCTATCTGGCGGAAAAGTTCGGACGCTTCATTCCGTCGGATACGCAGGATCGCAGCCGCGTCATCCAGTGGGTGATGTGGCAGATGTCGGGGCTGGGACCGATGATGGGGCAGGCGACCGTCTTCAACCGCTATTTCGACGAGAAACTGCCGTCGGTGATCGACCGCTATGTGCGCGAAAGCCAGCGTCTGTTCGGCGTGATGGATGCGCGCCTGGCAGAGGCCGACTATCTAGTCGGCGACTATTCGATCGCCGATATCGCCTGCTTTCCCTGGGTTCGCGGCCATGACTGGGCCGGGGTAGACATGAGCGGCTTCCCTAACCTTCAGCGCTGGTTCGACAGGATTTCAGCGCGGCCCGCGGTGCAGCGCGGGCTTCTTGTCCCCACGCCGCCCACGCCCGAGGAGATGGCGGAAAAGACCACCCGGCAGGGAAAGACGATTCTCGCGTGACGGCTTTCCTCCAGCGGATCGTCCGCATCGAATGGGGACATTGTGACCCTGCAGGGATCGTCCATGCGCCCCGCTATTTCGACATTTTCGGCGAAAGCACGATGCTGCTGTTCGAGCGCGCCGGCCTGCCCAAGAAGCGGGAGATGCTGGCGACCATGCCCTTTGCCGGATTTCCGATGGTCGATGTGTCGGCGCGCTTCTTCGTGCCCACCGCCTATGGCGACGATGCGCTGGTAGAGGCCGACGCCCCGGTATTTGGCAATAGCAGCTTTACCGTGGCGCACCGGCTGTCGCTGGACGGCAGGCTGTGCGTGGAATGCACCGAAAAGCGCGTCTGGACCGTGCCGGATGCCAGCCGGCCGGGCGGATTGCGGGCAGAGAGGGTGCCGGATTCGGTGCGGGTCTTGTTCGTCAAATAACAACCACCGTTCGTTTCGAGCGTGTCGAGAAACGCTTGTGCAGCGCTTACGGCTTCTCGACTTCGCTCGAAGCGAACGGAGATATTATAGGTTTCATTACGTTCAGCGCCCGGCAAGGCTGGCGACGCCATAGCGTCCGCCACGACAAGGGAGATGCGTCATGGAGCAATCATTCGGCCTTTCCGACAGGCGCAGCCTGATCGCGACGCTGGCGCTGCTGCCGCTGGCCGCCTGCGCTACGCCGATGGGGCGCTATACGGTCGAGGACGCAGTGCGGCGGTTGCTGGAACTGTCGAGCCAGCGCGCCTTTGCCCGGCTCACGGAACCGGGTGGATTCTATGATGACCAGTTGACGCGGATCGTGCCCCCGGATCTGGGCGGTGGGAAGGGCGGCGCGGTGCTGGGCGCCTTGCTTCGCACGAATGCGGTGCGCGATCGGGTGGCGATGGGGCTGAATGATGTCGCTGTCGATCTGGCCGACAATGCCGCGCCAATCGTGATGGACGCGGTTCATCGCATGACGCTAGCTGACGCTGTGTCGGTGCTGCGTGGCGGGCCGACGGCGGCGACCGACCTGCTGGCGCGGGAAGCGCGTGGATCGGTGGTCGAAGCGCTGCTGCCCGGCGCGTCGCGGGCGCTCCATTCGGACATGTTCGAAATGCTGTCTGTTGCGCTCTCCGCCGCCGGGGGCAAGGATTATGCGGCGATGGCTAACAATGTGTCGGGCCAGATCGGCGACGCCATCTTCCGCGCGATCGGGCGCGAGGAGGCGGAAATCCGCCGCGATCCGCGCGCGACCGGCGATCCGATCCTGATGACGCTGCTGCGATAGCTCTTGATTTCCTTGCCGGGCCGTGGTGTCCCCGCGCCATGGAACAGAAATATCCCGGTGTCGCCGGCATCCCCTGGGATCAGCCCGCAACCATGATCGACCTGGACGGCAAGCCGCCGCTGATCGGTACGATTCGCGACTGCGCCGTCCATTTCGGCCTCTACAAACCCCATGCCAGGGCGCAGGCGCGTGTCCTGCTCACCCAGCCGGTTCATCGGGAAGGACGCAAGACGCGTACCTGGCTGCTGGACCCGGAAGAGATCGAAGCGCTGGCCGAACGCTTGAAGCGCGAGACGAACTGACACAGGCAGGCGCCGGTGCTCAGGCGAGCGTCGGTGCCTCCGTTTCCGCGACCAGCTTCGCGAGTCGCGCGGCGCTGACATCGTCCAGCGGGGCGAACAGCAGGAGTCGCTGGCCAGGCGCTTCCTCGATCGCATAGCTGGTGTGGCGGAACATGATTTCGCCCACACCGGGCATGTCGGCGATATTCGTGTCCTCGAAATGGGCCATGATCTCCGATTCCTGCCAATAGCGGCGGAAAAATTCGGACTGCTCCATCATGTCGGCGATGATGCCGTCGAAGACTTCGGGCTGGGCAGTGCGGCTATAGTCCCATTTGAAGCGGGCGATCAGACGCCGGCACATGTCCTGGAACTTGTCCGGGTCGGCGCGGTAGCGGGGGTTCAGCATCAGGATGCGGAACAGGTTGCGCTCCTCGCGTGGCAACTGACTGTAATCCCGAAAGGCATGGGCGACGAGCCGGTTCCAGCCGATCACCGTCCAGTCCTCCACCATCACCAGCGCCGGAATGGACAGACTGTCCATCAGATGCTGGGTGCCGGCATGGATCGTCTCGTCGGCGCGGCGGGCGAGCGGCGGTGGGCGATGCTGGGCAAGGGCGAAGAGAAATTCGCGCTCATTGGGGCTGAGGCGCAGGGTGCGGCTCAGCCGTTCCAGCATCGGCGCGGATAGCTGGACCTCCCGTCCCTGTTCGAACCAGGTGTACCAGGTGACGCTCATTCCCGCGAGGGTCGCCACCTCCTCGCGCCGCAGCCCGCGCGTGCGGCGGCGTTCACCCGCCGGCAGGCCGACTTCGGACGGCGCCAGCTTGGCGCGAGCGGCTTTCAGGAACCGCGACAACTCTTCCCTTTGTGCCATGCCTTATCCAGTTACTCGCAATAATGGGACATCCACCGGCCTTCTTGCGGGCCTTCTCCTCTGCAAGACCTTGCGTCCTGCGGTCGGCAGCATAGCCGAGACTACACAGGAGAGCGATATTGGCTGGCAAGCTATTTGTGACCTGCGCGGTGACGGGAAGTTCACCGATGCCGGCGCATCCCGATTTTCCCTTCCGCCCGGACCATGTCGCGGCCGAGGCGCTGGCCGCGGCGGATGCCGGCGCGTCGATCATCCATGTCCATGTGCGCGATCGCGAGACGGGCGACCCGTCACAGGCGCTGGAGGATTATCGCGAGGTGGTCGGCCTGATCCGGGCTAAAAACAACGAGGTCATCCTGAACGTCACCACCGGGCCGGGTTGTACCTGGATGCAGGGGGAGGATGATCCGGCTTTGTGCGGGCCGGGCACGCTGATGTTCACGGCCGAGCGGCGGCTGGAGCATATTCTCGACCTCAAGCCCGACATGTGTACGCTTGACATCTGCACGATGCAGCTATGGGGCGGGGTGGCGATCAACCTCGATCCGATGATCACCAGGATGGGGCACATGATCCAGGACGCCGGTGTGCTGCCGGAGATCGAATGTTTCGAGGCGGGCGACTTCGTCTTCGCCGACGATCTGATGGCCAAGGGCGCGATTCCGAAGAACGTGCCCTTCACCTTCGTGCTGGGCACCAAATATGGCCTGCCCGCGACGCCCGAGGCGATGCTCTATGCGAAGAACCAGATACCGCGCGGCGCGCAGTTCACCGGCTTCGGTGTCAGCAGGCACAGCTTTCCCATGGCGGCGCAGTCGGCGCTGCTGGGCGGGAATATCCGCGTCGGGTTCGAGGATACGATCTATTTGCGGCGCGGCCGGATGGCGGCGGACAATGCGGAGATGGTGCGATGGGGTGTCGAACTGATCGAGCGGATCGGCGGCGACGTGGCGAGCGCCGGAGAGGCACGGGCCATGCTCGGCCTCAGGCAATAGGCTTTTGATTTAACGCGTTTTCCGATTCAGCAGATGATGCCACCTGCTTCGAAAACGCTCCAAGGGAGAGGACAGAATGACACAGGCAGCAAAAGCGCCCATGGCCGATGTGCGGGGCAGGACCGCCTTCATCACCGGGGGTGCGAACGGGATCGGGCTGGGGATTGCGCGCGCGCTGGTGCGGGCCGGGGCCAATGTGGTGATCGCCGATATTCGCGAGGAGGCTCTGGCGCAGGCGAAAGCCGATCTGGGCGCCGATGCGCAGGTGGAGACGGTGCAACTGGACGTCACCGACCGCGCCGGCTTCGCGCGGGCGGCGGATGCGGCGGAAGCGCGCTTCGGTAAGATCCACATGCTGATCGGCAATGCCGGCGTCGGCGTGATGGGACCGGTGCTCGATGCGCGCTATGACGATTGGGACTGGGGGTTGGGGGTCAATCTGGGCGGGGTCATCAATGGCCTCGTCACCATCCTGCCGCGGATCAAGGCGCATGGCGAAGGGGGGCAGGTCGTCACTACATCGTCCCAGTCGGCGCTGCTCCCGATCAGCTATTCGGCCATCTATACCGCGGCCAAGGCGGCGGTGCTGGGGATTTCGGAAGCGATCCGGGGCGAGTTGGCAGCGGAGAATATCGGCGTGTCGGCCTTCATGCCCGGTCCGGTGCAGAGCAATATCGCCCATAGCGGCGAATTGCGTCCGGCCGAATATCGCAGCGACAGCGGCTATCGGCAGCGCGAGGAGGATCTGGAGAAGCGGCCGGTGTCGCCGCTCTGGATGAGCGCGGACGAGGTTGGCGAGCGGGTGCTGGCCGGAATATGCGACAACGACCTGTACATATTGACGCATCCCGAATTTGCCGACGGCATGCGGACGCGCTTCGATGCGATCCTGGCGTCGATGCCCGATGAAGCGATCAATCAGGAGCGGGCGAAGGAGATCGGCTTCCTGCTGTCCAACCCGGCGTTCGACGATCAACTGGCGCGGCGCAACGCAAGGGAGATGGCGGCATGACGAAAGTCGTAGGACGCACCGCCTTCATCACCGGAGGCGGATCTGGCGTGGCGCTGGGGCAGGCTAAGGTGTTTGCGCAGGCTGGATGCAAGGTCGCGATCGCCGACATCAGGCAGGACCATCTGGACGAGGCGATGGCCTGGTTCGACGGACGCGGGCATGAGGTGATGGCGGTGAAGCTGGATATCACCGACCGCGACGCCTATGCGCGCGCGGCCGACGATGTGGAAGCGCGGCTGGGGCCGGTCGAATTGCTGTTCAACACGGCGGGAGTATCGATTTTCGGGCCGTTGCAGAACGCCACCTATGACGATTGGGACTGGCAGCTGGACGTCAATCTGCGCGGCGTCATCAACGGCATCCAGACCTTCGTGCCGCGCATGATCGAGCGCGGCAATGGCGGGCATATCGTCAATACGGCCTCCATGTCCGCCTTCGTGGCGCTCAAGGGGACGGGCATCTACTGCACGTCGAAAATGGCGATCCGGGGGCTGTCGGAATGTCTGGCGCTGGACCTTGCCGATCATGGCATCGGCGTGTCGATGCTCTGCCCCGGCGCGGTCAACACCAATATCCATGAAGCGGTGCTGACGCGCCCGGCGCATCTCCAGCAGACCGGCTATTATGGCGCGGACCCCAATGTCATGGCCCATCTGAAGCAGGTGATCGCGGTCGGGATGGAGCCGGAGGTGCTGGCCCGCTATGTGCTGAAGGGGGTAGAGGCGGACCAGCTCTATATCCTGCCCTATCCCGAATTTCGCCGGACGCTGGAGGAGATACATGAGCGGGTGATGGCCGCGCTCGCCCGGCCGGAGGATGATCCCGACTATGAAAAGCGCGCCGCCCATGGCGTGCCGGGTGGAGAGAAGCGCGAGAAGGTCGCAAGCTAATCGGTTACGGCTCTGGCCGGGAAAGATAAAAGGCAGTCCCGGCCAGATTTTCAGGTCTTGCGGAATATATCCTAAATGAATGCAATTATCACTGCATATTGGGAAATAACGCACGCGCATATTGTGCCTGAAATCGAAAAATCGCTGCATCTCGTGGGTTTCTGCAAGTTGGCACGCTCCCTGCAAAGCTTAGGGCACGATCCACAACGGATCGCTCGAAGCAAGTTCAGGGAAGGAAATCATCATGAAGACCGTTGCCGCCATCATCGCCGTCGCCGCCGCCATCACCGGCGTTGCCGCTCCCGCTGCCGCGCAGGACCAGGGTAAGGTCAAGGTGAGCTATGATGCCAAGACCCAGAAATATTGTGTGAAGCAGGTGCTGCCCAGCTCGATCGTTCCTTCGATCCGCTGCCGGACCGCCAGCGAATGGGCGGATGTCGGGGTGACGATCACGCACAAGCCGGCTGTCCAGCTTGCCCAGCGCTGAGGCGAGAGGCCTCCCGCATCATCCGATCGGGAGGCCGTCCGCTAGTGCCGCGTCATACGAAGGGCGTGGCTTTTCCGACTGCCGCCGTTTAGCTGGGCGGCATGAAATATTTCTCCGCACTTTCCTCCTTCGTCGCTCTCCTCCTCGTCGCCCAGCCTGTTTTGGCTCAGTCCGAAATTGCGGTGTGGCGCGCGCAGGCGGCGCGGGTGACGATCCAGCGGGATGATTGGGGCATCGCCCATGTCCATGGACGCAGCGATGCCGATGCCGTGTTCGGCATGATCTACGCGCAGGCCGAGGATGACTTCAACCGGATCGAGAGCAATTATCTGACCGCGCTTGGCCGAACGGCCGAGGCGGAGGGCGAGGACGCGATCTGGCAGGATCTGCGCGCGCGCCTTTATATGGACCCGGCGAAGCTGAAGGCCGATTATGCGGCCAGTCCGGCCTGGCTCAAAAAACTGATGAGCGCCTGGGCCGATGGCCTCAACTATTATCTCGCCACGCATCCGCAGGTGAAGCCCCGCGTCATTACCCGGTTCGAGCCATGGATGGCGCTGAGCTTCACCGAGGGGAGTATCGGCGGCGATATCGAGCGCATACCGCTCGACCGACTGAAGGCCTTCTATGGCAAGCCCGACGGGAAGGCCGTCGCTATGGCCGATCCCGACCCCGAACCGCGCGGCTCCAACGGCTTCGCCATCGCGCCGGGCAAGAGTGCCAGCGGGCATGCATTGCTATGGATCAACCCGCATACCAGCTTCTTCTTCCGCTCCGAATTGCAGATGACGAGCGACGAGGGACTAAATGCCTATGGCGCGGCGACCTGGGGGCAGTTCTTCGTCTATCAGGGGTTCAATCCGACCGCCGGCTGGATGCATACGTCGAGCACGGTCGATGCGGTCGATGAATTTCTGGAGATGGTGACGCGCAAGCCGGACGGGTCGATGACCTATCGTTACGGGCGGGAGGTGAGGCCGGTCAAGGCGTCGACCATCACCCTGTCCTATCGCACAGTCGATGGCGGGCAGGCGCAGCGCAGCTTCACCATCTATCGCACCCATCATGGCCCGGTGATCGGTGAAGCGGACGGCAAATGGATTTCCTTTGCGATGATGGACAAGCCGGTGCCGGCGCTGGAGCAAAGCTTCCTGCGGACCAAGGCGCGCGATTACGCCCAGTTCGTCAAGGTGGCGGAGCGCAGGGCCAATTCGTCCAACAACACCATCTTCGCCGATGCGAAGGGGACGATCGCCTATCTCCATCCGCAATTCGTACCGCTGCGCGACGACCGGTTCGATTATATGAAGCCGGTCGACGGCAGCGATCCGGCGACCGATTGGAAGGGGCTGACCCCGCTCAACAGGCTGCCGCGCCTGCTCAATCCGGCGAGCGGGTGGATCCAGAATACCAATAACGGTCCTTGGTCGGCGGCGGGCAAGGATAGCCAGAGCGCATCGGATTTCCCTCATTATATGGACATGGTCGGCGAAAATCCACGCGGGGAACATGCCGTCATGGTGTTGGGGGCAGGACGGGATTTCACGCTCGACACGCTGACCGCCGCCGCGTTCGATCGCTACCAGCCCGCGTTCGCGCGGCTGATCCCGCTGCTGGCCAAGGCGTGGGACGGGTTGCCGCAAGGCGATGCGCGCAAGGCGACGCTGGCCGGCCCGATCGCGGCCCTGCGGAACTGGGACTATCGGTGGAGCGCGCAGTCCGTCGCGAACAGCCTGGCCTGCCTTTGGGCGGAAGATTTGCGGCAATGGGCGCTGGCCGAAACCCAGGCCGATGCGCGCACTTTATACGACCATATGGCGGTGGCGCCGGCGGACGTGCATCTGAAGCTGCTGACGGACGTGGTCGATCGGCTGGACAAGAATTTCGGTAGCTGGCGCACCGCCTGGGGGGACATCAACCGTTACCAGCGGCTAAGCGGTGCCATAGTCCAAGATTTTTCTGATGCGCAGCCCAGCCTGCCGGTCCCCTTCGGTTCGGCACGCTGGGGTTCGCTCGCTTCCTTCGGCGCGCGCCCCTATCCGCGAACGCGCAAATGGTATGGCAGCAGCGGCAACAGTTTTCTGGCGGCGGTCGAGTTCGGCAAGCGCGTAAGGGCCAGGGCCGTGAGCGTCGGCGGCGAAAGCGGCGACCCGGCCTCTCGCCATTTCAGCGACCAGGCGCAGGCCTATATCGATGGCAGGCTCCGTCCCGTCTATTTCCATCCCGACGAACTGGCCGGTCATGTCGAGCGGACCTATCGACCGGGCGAATGATGGCGGGGGCCGGCGGGGTGGCAGGGACGTCGATCGACCAGGCTATTTCATGATCGCACGCGACCCGGCTGCCGACGGTATTCCGTCATCGGGTCCGTCGGTGAAGCCGTCGGTCTGCCGCAACCTGGCCCTTCCGCTCTTGGCTTGCCAGCGCCGATGTGGGACAGGCGATCAGGGTCGCTGAAGAGAAATGCCGGAAGACAGAGATATGCGCTTGCCGATCAACAGGATGCCGCACCGCGCTGCCCGATGGGGACTGGCCATGCTGCTGGCATCGCTGGCGCCCGCCTCGCTCTGCGCGGCCGATCCGGCGCCGTTCGAACTGTCCGGCCCGTCGCTGCGTGTCATGGTGATGCGCGGCACGCAGAGCCTGCCCATCGCGCAGGTGCCCAGCCTGTCCGAAGGGGACAAGCTGTCGATCGAGGCAGACCTGCCCGCCGATCAGGGCGCCCGTTTCATCCTGGTGTCGGCCTTTCTGCGCGGTGCGACCAATCCGCCGCCCAAGGATTGGGTGCGTTTCGCTGAAACCTGGAAGAAGAAGGACAAGGACAAGGCGCTGACCCTGACGGTGCCCAAGGGCGCGCGACAGATGGCGCTGTTCCTGGTGCCCGACACGGGTGGAGCGGAAGGCACGCTGACCGACGCAGTGCGCGGCAAGCCCGGAGAGTTCGTGCGGGCGACGCAGGATCTCACCCAGGCTTCGCTCGACCGGTCGCGGCTCGACGCCTTCATGGCGGCGATCCACGCGCAGGAAAATACACATCCTGAATTTCTGCGTGGCGTTGCACCGACACTGGCGCGCAGCCTGTCAATGAAGCTCAACGAGGAATGCCTGTCCAAGGTGGTCGAATTGCAGGTTTCCTGCCTGCTCGACAATCGGGAATCGCTGGTGCTGGCCGACGTGCACAGCAGTTCGATGGCCGAAACGCTGACCGGCGCACCGACCGATCTGGCGCTGCAATTGAGCGCCACGCGCGAAGCCGGCTATGGCTATTATAGTGCCTACATCGGTGTTGTCCGTGACGTGGCGAAGATTTTCGGCGCATTCAGCAACCCGGAATTCGACTATTTGCCGACGCTGAGCGTGCGCAAGGAAGACGGCATCGGATTGCTGCTGAATGCGGCGCCTTCCTTCCAGAAGCCCAAGTCGGTGATGGTCATTGCCATGCCCGCGATCGAGGCGGACAGCCCGCCACGTCTGCGCAACGCGGCCGAAGCGCCGATCTGCGCCGTCGGAGCGGGCACGCTGCTGCCGGTCGAAGGCGCGCCGCTCATCTATTCCACGACCTATGCGCGTGACATGAAATTGTCGTTGAAAGCACCGTCAGGCGAGACGGTGGAACTGCCCGTGACCGCGCGGGCCGACCGGGGTGGCTATGTCCTGCCGGATGGCGCCGGCTTGCCGCCGGCCTTCAAGGGGGCGGTCCAGGGGCATCTGTATGGCTATTGGGGATTCGACCGGTTCGAAGGCCCGGACTTCACGCTTCAATTGCCCGACGGCGGCGGCTGGAAAGTCGAGGGGGAAGCGCCCGCCCTGGTCGTGGGACGCGACAATGCCCTGTTGTTGAAAGGCAGCGCGCCGGCTTGCGTCGAAAGCGTGACGATCCGTCAGGGGGAGGGACCGGCCCAGTCGATCGGGTGGAAAGTGCAGGGCCATGATGGACTGGCGCTCACCTTGCCGCTGGCGGACCGGAAGCCCGGTATGCTCGATATCGCTGTGAAATATCGGGGCGTCGTCCAGCCTTCGGCCATCGCCCTGCGGAGCTATGCGCAGGCGAGTCGACTGGATGGCGTGGTGATCCATGCGGGCGACAGGGATGCGCTGCTGTCGGGGCAAAGACTCGACCAGGTCGAGAGTATCGATCTCGCCGGACTTGTGCTGCGGCCTGATGGACTGACGCGCGATGGTGCGGTGGATCGGTTGCGGCTGACGGCGCAGGGCGATGGACCCGTGCTCGAACAAGGCCGCGACGCATATGCGCGGGTGAAGCTGCGCGACGGGCGGACGGTCAGCCTGGCGGTGACGGTTGCGGCGCCCCGGCCGCAGATCGCCCTGCTGAGCAAGAGCATCACGTCCGGCGCCTCGGCCGCGAAGGCACTGACGCTGAATGGCGATGAGTTGCTGCCCGATAATGGCCAGTTGATATTTTCGGTGCAGGCGAAGGGGGCGACGCGTCTGACCCCTGCCGATGTGATCGAGGTCGCGCCGGCGGATGGAGA